>NZ_JAIOUP010000009.1 GCF_019931165.1 Schnuerera sp. xch1 | reverse complement strand
TTTCTCCGCCACCAAGTTCTATTCTTTTTTTGGTTTCTAGGAGATTTTCAATTTTCTCATTCAATTTTGGTCCTCCTCATATGATATTCCTGATATAAAATAAGACAATTAATTAACTATAATTGTTCCTCTTAAACCTTCAAGGCCTTCTTTAGCTTTATCTAGTGATGTTATTATAGTTTTCCTTCCAGGTTTTGATTCTGTAAATTTTATTCCCGCTAATACCTTAGGCAACATACTTCCAGGAGCAAAATGTCCCTCTGCAACATATTTTTTCATTTCATCTACCGTTACCTCATCCAATTCGTTTTGATTTGGCTTTCCAAAGTTTATAGCCACCTTCTCTACTGCAGTCAGTATAATTAACGTATCTGCATCTATATCTTCTGCAAGTATTTCTGAAGCTAAATCTTTATCTATAACTGCTTCTACACCTCTTATTTTCCCTTTTTCTTCAATTACAGGTATTCCACCACCACCTACCGTTATAACAATATTATTATTATCTATTAAAGTTTTTATTGTTTCTATTTCTACTATTCGCTTTGGTTGTGGTGATGCTACTACTCTTCTATATCCCCTACCCGAATCTTCTATTATATTGTATCCCTTTTCTTTTTTAAGTACTTTTGCTTCTTCTTTTGTATAAAAAGGACCTATAGGTTTCGCTACTTTTTTAAAAGCTTGATCTTCTTTGTCTACTACTACTTGTGTAATTATTGTTACTACTGGCTTCTTAATTCCCCTAGTTGCCAATTCATACCTCAAAGTTTGTTGCATATGATACCCAATCATTCCCTGACTCATTGCACCACAAACATCAAGGGGCATAGCTGGAGTCACTTTATTTGCTATTTCATTTTGAATAACTATTCTTCCAACCTGAGGTCCATTACCATGGGTTATAATTAGATCATAGCCTTCTTTTATTAAATCTACTAAACATTTCATGGTTCTTTCTATTATTTTTAGCTGGGTCTCCGCTGTAGTATCGCTATCACCATCCTGCAAAGCGTTTCCTCCCAATGCAACTACTACTTTTTCCAATTTATACTCCTCCAAAGTTACAGGCTCTAGAAAGAGCCTATTATATTTAAAATATATTTTCCTTTTCTAATTCTTCAATCTTATTGTCATCATAGCTTAAAATTTCTTTCAATATTTCGTTTCTATGCTCACCTAAAATTGGTGCTGCCCTTCTTATCGCCCCCGGAGTATCACTCAGTTTTATAGGTATCCCTGGCACTTTTAATTGTCCTGATATCGGATGATTTATTTCTTGTATCATATCTCTTGCTATCACTTGTGGATCCTCTAAAACCTTATCTATTGTATTTATAGGTCCATTAGGGACTCCTGCATCATCCAGTATCTCCTGCCATTCCTTAATTGTCTTCTTTTTTATAACTCTAGCTATTAAAGGCCTTAGCTCATCGTAATTTTCATTTCTTAAACGATTAGTTTTAAATCTCACATCTTCTATTAACTTTTGTTTTCCTATTACATTACAAAAGCTTGCCCATAGCGAATTATTTCCTACAGCAATCATGATTTCTCCATCTTTAGTCTCAAAAGTTTCAAAAGGTACTATAGATGGATGTCTGTTCCCACCAGGTTTAGGTATTTCACCAGTTACCACATAACGAGCTATGGCATTTTCAAGAATTGCAACCTGACAATCTAGCATTGCTACATCAACTTTTTGTCCTCTCCCTGTTTCATTTCTAATATTGAGAGCTGCCAAAATTCCTATAACTACATATAATCCAGCTGTTATATCTCCAATAGAAGTCCCCACTCTTGTTGGCCGTCCATTTTTCTCTCCAGTAATACTCATCACTCCGCCCATCGCCTGTACTACTGCATCATACGCTGCCCTTTTACTATAAGGACCTGTATGTCCATATCCCGATACTGCAGCATATACAAGTTTAGGATTTATTTTCTTTAAAGCTTCATACCCTATGCCTAACTTCTCCATAGTTCCTGGTCTATAGTTTTCTACAATAACATCCACATTTCTAATCATCTCTAAAAATAATTCTTTTCCCTTTTCAACCTTTAAATTTAAAGTCATACTTCTCTTATTTCTATTAAGGCTAATAAAATAAGCACTTTCATCGCTTATATAGGGACCAAAGTGCCTTGCATCGTCACCTTTAATTGGCATTTCTATTTTTATTATATCCGCCCCTAAATCTCCCAATACCATAGTTGCAAAAGGGCCCGCTAAAACTCTAGTAAGATCAAGCACTTTTATATTCTCTAACGATGTTTTCATTAAATTCCTCCTCATGTAACATGAACAAATTTATATTGTGCTATTTCTATATTTTTAGCATTGAAATATAATCTTCTGGCTCTTTTTAACATGAGTTAAACAATTACCTACCTTAAGGTAGGTAATTGTTTAATACTTTTTCTCTTTTATTACTCAGTATCAAATGCTACTATACGACAGATTGACGATTCTCCACCAACAAATCTCCATGGGAAGCATCCAATTATCATACGTTTATTAAGAACTTTATCTATATCTCCACCTAAATTTTCTGCATGAATTATTTCATGTGGTTGTGGAAATACTTGCACATGCATTGCTTGATAAACATCTGGCCATGGATATATTTCATTTAAGTCTTTACCATATTTTTCTTTTAAGTATTTATCTGCTAATTTTGCTTCTCCTGGTTCCCAATCACGAATCTTAGTATTCATTGGGTGGTCTGCTGAACCACAATCGACACCAATCCACTTAATTTCCATTTCTTTTACCCAGTCAACAAAATCCATTGACGGACCTGGATGCCTAAGCATATATCTTCTTTCATCTGCTTCTGGCTGATCATATCCATATTTATGGTACCCTGTATTAATTATTAATATATCACCCTTTTTAACTTCGACTCTTTTCATAATATCTTCTGGAGTATAAATACTATAATCTTCAGCTATATCTGATATGTCTACTATAACTCCTGGGCCAACTAATTTTTCAAGTTCTAGTGATGCAATATCTCTTCCAGAAGTATCAAAATGCATGGGACCATCCAAATGAGTTCCAACATGGTTAGAAGTAGTTATCAACTGCCCATTTGCACCATTTGGTGCTAACCTTTTAAAGAATTTAATTTGTAATGGCTCATAGGTTGGCCAAGGTGGTGATAAATGACTAATTGTTTGAGTTAAATCATACATCTTGACATTTTCCCATTGTTCAAAAATATTCATACTTAACTCCCCCTTAAATTTTACGTAGTGTCAATATAAAGATATATTTTGACACCCAAACTTTAATTTTTAAATACCTTATCTTAATTTGGCTGTCTCCTTTTCTTTTTGATATGATTTTAGTGAGCTAAAAAACTTAAATTTATAAAAAGGAGGAACACCCCAAAATGAAAACCTTAATTTAGAAATCTGTTAAACATGATTAAAACTTTATATTTTTTGTTATATATCTTTTAATTTCACATACTAAAGGTCCTATTATTAGAAACGCAAAATATTATGATTATAATGTTCTTCTATAGGAATTAGATAATTTATTATTATAAATTTCCTTCTTTTTCAAGTCTATTTACAAATGCCTCTAATGCATCCTCAAAGCATTTCATCGGTGGACGAACTAATCCTGCTCCAATTTGTCCTATTCCTGGTTCTTTGTGTGCAATACCCGTATTGATTATTGGCAATATACTAGTTTCTACAACTTTTCTTATATCTATACCTGTAGCTGTACCCCTAAAATCAAGTACTGGTATCTTATAGGTATTGTTTTCCGCTTCAGTTATCTCATACATAGTTTTTGAATAATTTATAGCATCTTGTGGAGTACCACCAACAAACTGTACTATTGGTATAGCAGATGCCATAGCGAATCCACCTATTCCAGATGTTTCTGTTATAACACTATCCCCAATATCTGGATTTGCATCTTCTAAGGAATAACCTGGGAAGTATAATCCATCTACTATCTCCGCGGGGGCAGTAAACCATCTATTACCTAGTCCCGCAACTCTAATACCGAATTCAGTACCATTTCTAGCCATTGTATAAACTATTGTGCTATATCTTATATCCTCCAATGGATCCAATGAACATTTGGCAGAAGGCATGGTTATATTTAAGAAAAAGTGATCATTACTATGCATAAATTTTAATACATCAACTTTATCATCAGTTGAGAAATCAGTTTGTACGAGGTATGATGCTAATTCTCTTATAAGTAATGATGTGCCAGCTGTATTTCTATTATGTCCTTCATCACCCATTTGAAGAACTTGAGCTATCATAGGTTTTAAATCGATTTCTCCTGAAAGTTCTAATGTAGCTTTTAATACTGGAGCAAGTACAGTTTCCATCCATTTAAGCTTAATTATTACTTCTTCACTATACGCACCATAACGAAGAACTTTCCCTAACCCCTCATTTAGAGTGCAATAAGCAAAATTACCATAAGTTTTATTTTGAATTATCCATACTGGCATTGAGTAGGTTGTAACTCCAGCCATTGGCCCTACAGCGTTATGATGATGACAGGAGTCAAAAGTTATTTCCCCTGATTCAACTAAAGCTATTGCTTCTTCTTCATTTGATGCTAGACCCTCATAAATAAGTCCACCAATAACTGCTCCTCTTAGTGGTCCACTCATTTTATCCCATGTAATAGGCGGTCCTGCATGTAGTACAGTATTCTTTGTCATTCCTGGTATATCTTTACCTGCTATTCCCATGCCAACTATAGTTGGTTGAGCATTTAACAATCTTCTAACAGCTTCTTTATTAGCCTGTTGAATCTTTTCACCTATCATTTTCTCAACTTCCTTTCATATATTTTTTATTGTAATTTTGACAAAAAAGATTCCATTTTCTTATTGCCACCAGCAGTGGGACGCCAGTCTACATGTATCACAGGATGCTCTTGGTTTTTTAAATCTCTATAAAATGTTTCCAATCCAATGTTTATAATTTTAAGCTCTTTGTCAAAAAGTTCATTTATCTTTGTCTTTGTCATTTTTATACCCTCCACATCTATTTACCTTTACTGAGAATGAGCCCTGCTAATCGTACAGCTTGAGCATTTGAAGGCATGACTATTACTCCTGCTTCCTCTAATCTTTTTTGTGATTCTCTCAAGCCTTGTGGATCATTCTCAGTACCACAGATTGAAGCTATAATAGAAAGATGCCTGTCCTTTTTCTTCATATTTCCCTTAGCTTCAATTATTGCAGGAATCATTTCGCCTACAGGATCTTTATGAACTCCATATCCTAAAATAAAATCCATCAGTATTACTGCCACCTCTTCGTCTTCCCCCTCTTTTACTAACCGCTCAGCTCTAATTGAAGGATCTATCATTGGGTGTGGCCTTCCCACTGTAAACTCGTCTTCTCCAAAATCTATACATGTATGTTCTCGACTAGTCTTTAAATCCTTAAGCCTATATTTAGGGCTAAGAGGAATATTTGAATATATTTCACCTATACTTCCTCTAAGTATTTGCATAGCCTCATCAGCTAAAGTTCCACCTGTATATAATCCTCTTAAATATTTCTGGTTTGCAGTTAATTTTCCAACTTCATCACTTACTATCTTATGTATTTTTTCGATAGACTTATTAAATCCATTAAAATCGTCAATTTTTTCTCCTTTTAAAAGTGCGACTGCCTTTCGTGCAGTATCCTCTAATGAAACGCCAACATATGCACCATATTTTTCTATAATCGCGTTATCTCCACCTACAAAATTTATGACTATCGGCTTAGATGTATCTTTAGTAGATTTTATTACTTTCTCTGCTATTTCATCAGATGGCGGTTTTGAGACTAATACTATAACTTTTGTTTGGGAATCCCCTTTTAGAGCTTCTATCCCCTGTAACATCATAAGCCCACCAATTTCTTTGTGTAAATCCCTGCCACCAGTACCTATTACCTGAGACACACCTTCCCCTAGTTTGTCTATAGCAACTGTTATCTCCTGTATCCCTGTGCCTGATGCTCCAACTATTCCTATATTTCCTTTTTTAATTACATTTGCAAAAGCTAACGGTACATTATTTATAATTGCTGTTCCACAATCTGGCCCCATCATCAGTAAGCCTTTTTCGCATGCCAGCTCTTTAAGCTCTTTTTCATCTTCTAAAGACACATTATCGCTAAAAAGCATAACATGTAAATTATTATTAAGGGCTCTTCTTGCTTCCTCAGTAGCATATTCTCCTGCAACCGATATTAGTACAATATTGGATTCTGGATTATGCCTTAAAGCAGAATTTAACGTTGGTGGCATATAATCAGAGCCAGCATTCTCTTTCTTTTGACTAAGTAATTTGTTTACTTTCTCGACTATTTTTTCAATTTTAACTTCATCATCTGCTAGTACAGCTACAAAAAAATCATTTGGTCCAATATTTTCAATTTCATCACTTATTATCCCAAGATTTCGCGCTAATTCCTTATTCAAATCTGTTCCCATGCCTACCAATGCTTCGTGGACTCCATTTGTTTTTTCTACTTCCTTTGAGATTAGCATTAGTGTAACAGAATCATAATAAGTGTTCTTTTTTATCTCAAATTTTATTTTACCCATTAAATTACACCTCCTAAATCCATTTAAGCAAGATAGAAGACCCTATATAAATCCCTGAAAGTATATCTGTTCCAGACGTTTCTCCAATCTTAACCACATTTTTCACATTCTTAACAAAATAGTAAAACGGATCTTCTCCTAAAAATGAAAGCATTAGCCGTCTAATATCTTCATTTGTTTCTCCTAGCGAAGAATAGTTAAGCATTTCTTCACTAACTATTGTTGTCTTGTTTTTAATCATCTCAACAATAGCTCTATTTACTTTGTAATTTCTTTCCATATCATGATCTAAATAGCTAGATAGGTATATGCGAGAAACCATAATCCCACATAAAAAATCATCCATTGCAGGAGTAAGCCCTCTCCCAAAACCTACTATGTCTTTTGCATATAAGGAAAGATTATCAATATCTTCTCTTATATAATTGTCAAGAAACTTTAAAAATCTTTCTTTAATAAACTTTTCCCTTTTATTTAAATTAGTCTTGCTATTTAAAAATAAATCTAATCCTTTTATTTTTCCCTGTAGAGTACTTAAAAGCGGAAGAATCCCCTCAGTTTTCCCATTTTCTATTAGTAATTTACTCATTATTCTTAGCTTTCTAAAAACGTTTTCTTTAGAATCTTTAGTAAAAGTCAACACTGGATTTTTATCCCAAAAATTAACTTTATCATAAGTAATTTTAATATTTAAACCTTCAATCAAAGCAAAAGATTGAAAAAATTGAAGTTCCAATTTTGGTTCAATTCCTAGACTTAGAAATGATATATCATTATCTATTTTTATAGAATTTGGTGACATTGGTTTTTTAGAATTTAAAAATGAAACAAGTTGATGATTTTGATCTAGAACATTAAAGCTGCTATTAAAAACAGAATGGATATTTCCCTTCAAACCTCCTTTTAGTATCTTTTTATATAGAGTATTGCAAATCATTAAACTGTTCATAAAATCAAATCCTCTAAATAATAAAGATTTACTAGCCTCTACGTTAATGGTACCATTTTTAACTTCTAGTTTCATCATCTACCTTTTACAAATATCAGTCTGCGTTTTTGTGAACAGTCACTAGATAAACTATATTTTTCTTCATGTTTTAAAGTTTTAATTTCTATACATTTCAAGTATTTTTAAAGATATTTGGAGATTAAGTCTATCGTTGTAATTATCCAAATCCATTCCTGTAATCTCCTTTATCCTTTGCAGTCTATAAACAACAGTATTGTAATGAATAAATAATTGCTCTGATACCTTTTTTAAATTTCCTTCGCTTTCAAAGTATTTGATTAATGTTAATACTAAATCCGTGCCTTTTCTTTTATCATAATTTACTAAAGGCTCTAACATTTCTATATAAAATTGATCTAACTCTAATTCTAAGCCCTCAAACGATAAAATTCTATAAATTCCTAGCTCATCATAATAATTTATTTTTTTATTAGAACCTTTTTTTTGATACTCTACAGCCCTATTAGCTTCTTTGTAACTTTTCCAAATCTCTCGTATATCCCTATAATTTCTTCCAATTCCAATATAAATATCCTGGTTAAAACACTCATATTCAGCATATCTTAAAATTTCTTCACAAAAATATTTAATATCCTGTTTGATTTTCCCTTCCTTTTTATCTGGACTAGAACCGAATAAAATTATAATGCTATTACTTTTAATTGCACATATTACATTTTGCTCCCTATTCTTGCTAATTCTTTCTATAATATTAAACAATCTAACTTTCAATTGTTTAATTTGATTCGCATTGTTTAGGTCATACTCTTCATATACATTGTCATCGTGTATAGCTATATTTATAACCGAATAGCTTTGATTAATATCAAACTTAAAATAATCAGCTCTTTCTATAACCCTTTTATGTCCATTTTTACTACCTGAAAATAAATCGTCAAAGAATTCAATTTTATGCTTACTTTCTGCTTCAAACATAGAAACCTTCTTATAAATATCTAATGCTATTATAGATGTGGAGGCCTCTATTACTGTTAGTTCTACAGGTGATAAAGGCTTTTTATCTTCCCATATAAATATACAGCCATATACCATGTTTTCTGAATAAATAGGAATATTGTATCTTTTTACTTTTTCTTTTCCTAATACGTCTATATTATTTACACAAATATTTTCATAGTCATGTTTTTCCTTAACTTTCTTTCTTTTTAAGCTTTCTGCTTCAATAATGGTTTCTACATGTTTTCTTTTATCGTCATCGCACAATATTACATTAGTTTGAAAAAAATATTCTTGTATAGCAATTGAATTTTCACCAACACTACTATGTATCGCTATAGCTATTTCTTTTAAACTTCCCCCATCTAACATTACATTTATAAGCCTGTTTTGAATATTATCTATCCTATGGAGAGTATTAGTGTTGGCATTAACGATCTCTGTTAATGCTTCAGTTAAAATAGTAGAATATGAAATTTTATAAGGTATTTCTACTAAAGGAAACTTAAGTCTCTGAGCCACATCTAAACAACTGTTGGGAATCTCATCTATATATCGCCTTGTCTTTATTCCTAAGCCAGCCAACCCCTTCTCATCTAACTGTAATATCAAATTCATTAACTGCTGCTCTACATTATCCTTCATATTATAAGCCGTAGTTAATAAAAATTCACCTTCTTCTACCCAATTTATAATATCTGGCACTTCCATTATATTTAGTTTAGTTATCTTTCTATCTAATCCTTTTTCTCCAGTTAAAACCTTAGCATTTTTCATTGATCCGATATTTAACAGCTCTTTTACTGTAATACCTGAATATTTATGCAAAATATCACCTCACCAATAATATTATATAGGGGAAAATACAATATTTTTATAATTATAAGATAGGTCATTAATTAAAAGTTTCTTTGAATACTTTCATTAATAATCTTTGTGATTTTAATAATTATGTCGTATATACCCCTCCATACTATAAAAAAACTTTATTGCAAACTATTCTATTTGACAACTTTGCTAACTATTATGTGTTTCTTAAAATCTACTCATTATTGAATATTATTCACCCCCTATTCCAATATCAGGGGGTGAATTTACTCACTCAAATAGAACATTTTTTGGCTGGTGATGCTTTAGCTATTAATCTCCCTTTGCTAAAGTTGCATAATACTCCTTTTTTCCGGTTAAGTTCATTACAAAAATCATCTAAATTTAAAACTATGAAACTGCAAGGTTTCCTTCTTCTATACCCTAACTATCTCTTAAATTAAGGGTCTTAGCCACATTATATATAATTAGCATATAATTGGATTGTATTAATTTAAAATTTCTTCATTTCATATCCTGTTATTCCTATAGAATACTATAATTTAGAAGCAAAACTCTATTTTAATCTACTTTATTAATTTAAGGCTATGTTATTTTTCAGGTAAAACTTTACTTAATACTATACTAACTATTGCCGCTAATGCCATACCACCAGGTACAGCCTCACCACCAAATCCTAATATTAGAATAGTAGCAGCTATTAACAGATTTTTCGACTTTTTAAAATCTACCTGGTTCTCTATGAGGGTTCTTGCACCAACTGCAGCTATCATTCCAAATAAAATTATTGATATGCCACCAATAATTGCTGACGGAATAGTACTAATCATCGCTGCCAGCTTAGGAACTCCACCTAGTATAATTGCAAAACCAGCTGCTATTCTCATAACTACAGGATCCCATACCTTAGTTAGTGCTAATACCCCAGTATTTTCTGAGTATGTTGTATTGGCTGGTCCTCCAAACAAAGCTGAAAGGGAAGTACCTATTCCATCTCCAATCATAGTTCTATGTAAACCTGGATTTTCTAAAAAGTCATCTTCTATAGTAGCACCTACTGCTATAACAGCTCCAATATGTTCAACTGTTGTAGCCAATGCAATTGGGGCGACTATAATAATTGTTTCCCAGCTGAATTTAGCTATCTCAAAATTAGGTAAACCTAACCAAGATGCTTCAATTATAGGTGTATAGTCAACATTTCCAGTTACCATTGCTACTATATATCCTATTACCAAACCAGTTATTACAGGTATAATTTGTAAAAAACCTTTTGCATACATATTTACAATTAAAACCACAATAAATGCAACTATTGCTAAAAACCAATTTTCTGCAGCCATATTAATAGCTGTAGGTGCAAGAGTAATTCCTATTACCATTATTATAGGCCCTGTTACAATAGGTGGGAAAAAGCTAACCACTTTATCTACGCCAAATTTGTAAATAAGAAAAGCTATAATACAATAAAGTAATCCTGCTACTACTATACCTCCTCTTGCATATGCAAGACTATCAGTTCCAGCTACTGCGGCAGCTGCCAATATGGGTCCAACAAAAGCAAAGGATGAACCTAAAAATACTGGAACCTTCATCTTGGTAATAAAATGGAAAAGTAAAGTACATACTCCTGCCATAAACAGTGATACTGAGACGTCTAAACCAGTAAGAATTGGCACTAAAATTGTAGCCCCAAACATCGTAAATGCATGCTGCAACCCTAAAACCAATGCCTTCCCTTTTGAAAGCTTCATAGCATCTCTAATAGGCTCTTGCATCTTAACTTCTGCCATTTTATAACACTCCTTTCATTTATTTTAGTACAGATTATTTAACTGTGCTATAAGTACACCGCTTAGTTACAACCTAGGTTGTAATTAAGTATGTATTTGAAGTTCTTTTTCTCTTTTAGAACTTCAAATACTCTTTCGAGAGCCAATGGTATTTGATAAATTCTTATATCCAGTGCATTGGCTGTAGCGGATACTAATGGAATCATTTCCTATTATGATAGTTAATACTTCTGTGTATTATTTACAATAGTCAGGGCAACATTTTCCGGAGATAATGGTAATTCATAGAAATTAATACCTAAAGCATCATAAAGAGCATTACCTATCACAGAAGGAACAGAAATCATAGGATGTTCTGCTACTCCACGAGCACCAAAAGGTCCATCAAATTCAGGGTTTTCTATGAATATTGATACCATTTCATCTGGGATATCCATAGCTGTAGGAATTTTATAATCTGTAAATGATGGATTCATTACTTGACCATCTTCATTGAATATATATCCTTCAAATATAGCTGAACCTAATCCTTGCACTACTCCTCCTTTTATTTGACCATCGATCAATTTTCTATTAATGACCCGCCCTACATCAAAGGCTGATGCTATTTTAAATATGTGAATGTCACCAGTTTCCACATCTACTTCTAAATCAACTCCATGAGCACCATAGGTCCAAGATAAAGCTGGCAATCCTTGACCAGTTTCTGGATCGAGGTTGGTCAATCCATCAGCAATATAGGAGCCACGGCCAATTACTATTCCACCAATGGCACTACCATCTTCATAGACATAACCTCTAGCTAATTTACTATATGGCAAACTTTTGTCCATGTGATGAACATGATAAATATGACTATCCTTATGTCTTAGTTTATCAACATTACATCTGAATACTTGAGCTGCTACCTCTTTCATTTGACCAAGCATATCATTGGCAGCTCTTATTACAGCATTTCCACCCATTAGGGTGAATTTGGAAGCAACAGTTTGCCAATCATATGGATGCTTATCAGTATCAGCTCCCCATACTACTTCAACATCTTCTATTGGTATATCTAGTACTTCTGCTACAATTTGAGCTACTACCGTATTGGCACCTTGTCCCATATCTATTGCACCTATTAATACCTTAACCTTTCCGTCTCCATCCATTTGCATTATCACGGAAGTAGCAGTGTTAGTTGGCATAGAAGGTGCTTTATGTAAAAGGGCAAATCCCTTCCCTCTAACTTTTCCAGTTTTTAACTGTCTATTACGCTCTTCATCGCTCTGATAGCCAGCCCAATCGATTTCTTCTACAACTGCCTTTAAGCAGTCTGAGGGACTTCCAGTAGATTCTGTAATTATTTCTCCACTTATAGTACGTTTACCAGGTTTTAATACATTTTTCATACGGAAATCATAGGGATCCATTCCTAACTTTTGAGCAATAATATCCATCTGTCTTTCTATTATCCAATGGGTTTCTAGATGGCCGAAGCCTCTATAAGCTGTGCTAAATACTTTATTTGTATATAAGGTACGGGAATGTATTTCAACATTGGGGATTTCATAAGGACCTGCTCCAGAATAAATAGCAGTCCTTCCAACGTTTGCACCATAATCTGCATAAGCGCCACTATCCCAATCATAATACACCTTAAGGGCAGTAATTTTTCCGTCCTTCATCACGCCTGTTTTAATTCTGCTTCGCATGGCTGCTCTCGTTGGTAATTGGTTAAATTCTTCCCTACGAGTAGCTTTCAATTTAACTGGTCGTCCATTACAAGCTTTTGAAAGCAAAGTTATCAATGGTTCAAGATGTACTCCTGCTTTTCCACCAAATCCTCCACCTATACTAGGTACAATTACTTGTATAGCTGCTTCAGATATTCCAAAGGATTTAGCCATTAATTGTCTTACTGCAAAGGGCGATTGAGCTGATGTCCAAATTTTAATTTTATCTGAATAAGGATCGGCTTCTGCGATTGCAACATGAGTTTCTAAAGGAGTATGAGCTGCTGCAGGTAAATACATTTTACTTTCAACAACTAGATCAGCTTCTTCAAAGGCTTTTTCAACATCACCTACTATTGTCTTGTTCCAACTAGCAATATTTGAATCTTTTTGTGGAAAAAATACTCCCCCTCCATCCAATTCATTAATATCTTCATGAACTAATATCTCTCCTTCTAAAGCATCGTCAATGGTTAATACTGCAGGTAGCTCTTCATATTCAACTTTAATTAAAGAGATTGCACGTTCTGCTGTAGCTTCATCAACAGCCGCAACAGCTGCAACTACTTCACCTTGATATCTTGTTATATCCCTTGCTATTATTCGTTTATCTACTAAATATAATCCAATTTTATGAGAAGTGTCTTTTCCTGTTAAAATAGCTTTAACTCCTGAAAGCACTTCTGCAGCAGAAGTGTCAATAGATTTGATTTTTGCTCGAGCATATGGTGAGTGTAGAACCTTTGCATAAAGCATTCCTGGTAGCTCCATATCGTGAACATAAATAGGCTTTCCCGTTACTTTTTCTAAAGCGTCTACCCTATCTAAAGGCTTACCAATATGCCTAAATTCTTTTTTATCCATCATCTTAACTCCTCCCTTTCCCGTTTTGCCGCAGATAGGACTGCATCAATAACAGATTGATAACCAGTACAACGACAGAAATTGCCTGATATTCCTTCTTTGATCTTCTCAACTGTTGGATCTGGATTTCTATCTAATAAAGCTCTGGCAGACATTAACATTCCTGGTGTACAAA
Source organism: Schnuerera sp. xch1 (assembly GCF_019931165.1). GTDB lineage: Bacteria > Bacillota > Clostridia > Tissierellales > Tepidimicrobiaceae > JAIOUP01. Next base: position 89,321 of record NZ_JAIOUP010000009.1, on the reverse strand, counting down.
ATCCACATTGTAAAGCATCATGTTTGATAAACTCTTGTTGTAAAATAGAAAGTTCTCCACCTTTTGATAGGCCTTCAATTGTAAGTATATCTGCCTCTTGTGCTTCAACAGCTAATACTAAACACGAATTTACAGTTTTATTATTCATAATAACAGTACAGGCACCACATTCTCCTTCGCCACATCCTTCTTTTGTGCCAAAAAGTTTTAAGTTGTTGCGCAAAAAGTCTAAAAGTGTCATAGTAGGATCTATTAATTCATAAACCTTTTCACCATTTACTACTAGTTCCAGCGGCACACGAGGCAATTGTGAGTCAACATATTCAAAGCAATCCTTCTTTCTGTTGTGATTACACATATTAATTAGCCTCCTTCTCTAAAAGTTTTTTTAACCCCCTCTTAATTAATACACCAGCTATATGGTATCGATATTCTGCTGAGGAACGTACACTATTAGGCCTAGGATTCATATATTTTTTGATTTCTTCTACTATCCAATCGGCTAATTCTGGGGTTATTTCCTTACCTTCTACTGATTTCTCCAGTTCAGTAAGGCGTAAAGGCGTTGTGGACACTGCTGCTATGGCCATTAACAGTCTTTTCTCCGGAGTTAAACGTAGAGCTAGTCCTACATTACATAGATCATGTCCCTTAATGCGAGATTTTCTTAAATATACACTATTATCTCCTAGTTCTACATCTGGAATAAATACACCCGTTACTATTTCATTTTCTTTAAGAACTGTTTTCTTGACTCCTGCAAAAAATTCATTAATTTCTACAATTCTATTTCCTTCCGTAGAAGCAATATGAACCTTTGCATCATATACAAGCAATGGAGCTGCTAAATCTGCACCAGGTGAAGCATTGCAGATATTTCCTACCACAGTTGCACGATTCCTAATTTGATAAGATGCCAAATTATCAGCTGCCCCACTTAATGAAGGGTATCTTTTACGAATTCCAACATCCTCACATATTTCATTAACTGTAATTGCTGCACCAATGAATAAACCCTCATTTGGCGTATATGACATAGTATTTGCTTCTGGTATTCCCTTAATATTTAATAGATGTTCGCATATCTCCACATTTCTACGAAGTAAGAGCATTATATCCGTGCCTCCAGCTAATATCCTAGTTCTTGGATTTTTTTCTAAATAAGATAACGCCTCTTCTAAACTTTCCGGTTTGTAATAAGCAAACTTACTTAGCAAAACTACCCCCCCTAAATATTTTTTGTTTGGATAATATAATATTCTAAAGTTGAAACATGGGATTAAAGATTGAAATCTATAAATTAATATAAAAATATCCCTTGACATTCTATGAAAACGTTTTTCACCAATACGAATCTATTCTTGTTGACATTATAACAAAAATCTATATGTCAGAATATTATAAATTTTAACTAATTTGTCTCTTAATTTTAGTAATATTTCATAAAGACAATCTAAAATAATTTTAAATTTAATAATGAAAAATATATTTTCTCTTCATTAAATAATTTTTGAAGTTCTTGTAATTTTTTGTTTTCATATCATAAAATTCACTTTCCTAGTTTTATTATATATGTTCTTTACTTAAAACAACTATTATATGAAAAAGTTGATTTATAAATTTATCTTAGTTATCCTGAAAACAATCCAGTATAAATTAATTGAAGCTTACTTTAGATTTCAATACAAATAATATGATTTTTCAAGTAGAGAATGATGTGCAATGCAATCATTGGTAGTTAAGACTAAATTTATAGCTTTAAAAGGTAAAAAATTTGTCAAAAGATTAGTAGTGTAAATATAGTATAATGATTAAGGCGATAAAGACAATAAATGTCTATAAGGTAGGTGATTAATATGAACAAAGAAAATAAAAATTTTCATTTAGAAGAAGCAACTATTGCATCAGTCCACTTTACAATGGAGAAGGGAGAACTAACTTGTCGTCAACTAGTAAAGATGTACATAAAACGAATTAAAGATTATGATAAGGAGGAACCTGGACTTAATTCTGTAATTATGGTCAATCCGAATGCATTAGAAGTAGCAGATAAGTTAGATAAGCAATTTGAAAAATCAGGATTAACAGGAAGCTTGCATGGGATACCTGTATTGTTAAAGGATAACATTAATACAGAGGATATGCCAACTACTGCAGGTTCTCTTAGTTTAGAAGGGGTAATTCCTAAGAAAGATGCTTTTATTACCCGAAAATTAAAGAAAGCAGGAGCTATTATAATTGCAAAGGTAAACTTGCATGAATTTGCAGTATGGGGCGAAACTATAAGTTCTATATTAGGACAAACGTTAAATCCTTATGATTTTACTAGGACGCCAGGAGGTTCAAGTGGGGGAACTGCTGCTGGAATAGCTGCAAATTTTGGAATAATAGGCATAGGGACAGACACTATTAATTCAATACGCTCACCAGCATCAGCTTGCAGTTTAGTAGGATTTAGGCCAACTATTGGTTTGGTAAGTAGAAATGGTATTATACCTTATTCTTTAACTCAGGATACAGCAGGTCCTATTATGCGTACAGTAGAGGACACAGCCAAGGTATTGGATGTCATTGTAGGCTATGATACTGCTGATCCAGCTACAGCATGGTCTATCGGACGTATCCCCGAAACTTATACTAGATTTTTAAATAAAGAAGGTTTAAAAGGAAAGCGAATTGGAATTTTGAAAAGTTTTTTTGGAAATGAAGAAATACATGAGGAAGTAAATGAAGTTATATATAATAGTTTGGAAGATATGAAAAAAAATGGAGCCTTTTTAATAGATATCAAAGAAAATTTAGATACAGATCAATTAGTCAATGAAGTAAGTGTTCATCTTTATGACCTCAAAGCTCATTTGAATCTATATTTAGAAAAGCTAGGATCTATGGCAAAGGTAAATTCTCTTTCCGACATAATCGCATCGGGAAAATACCATAAGGGTATAGAGAATAATATAAAGGTTGCTGAAACCTTAGATATTAATACGCCTGAATATAATGAACGTCTTATCAAAAGAAAGAAACTTAGAGATTTCATAATGCAAATTTTGGCAAAATACGATTTAGATGCTATGGTTTATCCTCATCAAAAACGACCAATAGTTAAGGTAGGAGAGGTTCAAGTGGATAGAAATGGAGTTATAGGTTCTGTAACAGGTTTTCCTTCTTGTGTAGTTCCAGCCGGATTTACAAAACCAACGTCAACAGCACCAATAGGAATTCCAGTAGGATTAGAAATCTTAGGTAGGGAATGGAGTGAACCTACACTATTTGAAATTGCATATGGATTTGAAAATGCAACTAAATATCGTAAAGCTCCATATTTATAAAAGGGTATCAAAACTATTAACAAGAAATAGCAGATTGGAATTTTTCTAATCTGCTATTTTATCCACATTAAAAATATGAATCTATTTTTCTAAAAAGAATAGTGTTAATTGATTTTTAGGGAAAATACCCCAGTCCCTGCAATCTTCACAGTAGTCCCTCTCCTTCGTTATTCTTTCGTTAATATAACGACGTCAAAAAATATTAGATATCATCAAAATACTTTTTATAAAGTTCTTCCATACATTTTTCTGATTCTCTAGAGAATTCTTCATAAACTCTTGTTAAAACTTCTCCCTTGGAGGTTAAATAAGATCCACCTCCATTTGCACCACCCGTTTCTGTTCTTAAAAGTGGATATCCTAGCATTTTTTCCGCCCTTTTTATAATTATCCAAGCTTTGCTATAAGACATATTTAATTCCTTTGCTGCCTTATTTAAACTTCCTAATCTATCTACTGTTTTTAACAATATACACGGGCCTCTCCCAAATACCTTTTTCCCATCATGAGCAATCCAAAATCTGCTTTCTAATTTCAAATCTTTCACTCCTAATAAAATTAGTCAAATCCTATTCTATCATCAGATAAGTGAGGTACTTTTTTATCATATTTTATTGCTTGAATCTCTGCCATAATAGATAGTGCTATTTCTTCTGGAGTTTCTCCACCTAAATCTATTCCTATTGGTGTATAAACCTTTGATAATTCTTCCTCTGAATACCCTTTTCTTAAAAGATTGTTAAAGCAAGTTTTAACCTTGTTCTTACTTCCTATTACACCAATATATTTAGCGTCAGATTTTATTACTGTCTCTAAACAATCTTGATCATATTTGTGACCATGAGTAACTATTATAATTAAGGTATTTACATTAATATCAATATTTTTCAAGTTCTCTACAATATTCCCAAATACAAGATTATCTACATCGGGAAATAGTCGAGTGTTTAATCTTTCCTTTCTATCATCCAAAACTGTAATAGAATAACCAAGTATATTTGCCATTTTAGCTACTTTCTCGGCAACATGTCCTGCTCCTGCAATAATTAACTTTTCCTCAGAATTATAGATTTTTATAAATATACTAACCTTACCACCACATGCCATAGGAAGTACATTTCCATCTTTTGAAGAATGGTTAAGATCATAGTCAATTAATAGACTCTTATTATTCTTTATACATTTAGCTGCATCTTTTTTAGCTTTTTCCTCTAAAACACCACCACCGATAGTCCCTTCTAATAGATTGCCTTTTTCATCGATTAACATGGTACTTCCAATTCCTCTTGGCGTGGATCCATCAGTGTTTACAATAGTCACTGTTGCAACAGGTTTGCTTTTATTCATATATTCATTAAGCTTTGATAAAATCATTCTGTCTCCATGCATTTATTAATGCCTCCTTTCTTTTTCCACAATTATCAACTGTTACCTTTATTATGATTGCAATTTACATGCCACCCAACTCGCAAATATATCCTATTACTAAATGAAATGTTCCCAATTCAATAGCTTATTAACATAAGATAAATTTTATTGAAAATATTATGGAAACCTTCCGATAATTCTTAAACTTAATATTTCTCAATTTATAAACAGTAATATGACACTATTAAATTGTAAAAATATAATTAAATTTATCATTATGAAAAATATATTTACCATTATGATAAACGCCTTATCCTTTGTTTTATAGACTTCCAAAAAAACTGAACAAAAACCATTATCATTTTGATAATTCATGTCTATCCATCATTTTATTATACAACTACTTCAGATCTTCTAATGTATCTATATCAATACCTAATCTTGGGTTATCTATATGAACTCTCTTTACTAGAGAAAAATTATTTCGTATAATATCTCTTCCTCCCTTATCGCCTTTAATAGTTAATAATTTTTCCTTATACTTGGATGAAAAAATTGTAGGTGTGCCATTTTTACCATTAAAATAAGGAACTATTATAGATGCATCGTTATTTCTATATGCAAATATCAATCTATCAATTAGCTCGCTATTTATAAAGGGTTGATCTCCCACCAAAAACATATACGCATCAGCATTTTCTGCCTCTCTTATTCCTACTTTTAAAGCTTCTGATTGACCTAAATGAGCATTAGGATTATAAACTGTTTTAATCCCACATCTTTCTCCAATTCTTCCTACTTCCTCCCTTCTATATACCATAATTAAATCGTCAAGAGATGAAAGTTTACAACTTCTGATAACCTTTTCAATCATTGGAATTCCATCTATACTCATCAGAAGCTTGTCCTTATTCATTCTCCTCGAAAATCCAGAAGCTTGTATTATTCCTATTATCATATTAATTCTCCTAAAATATTTTTTGTTAAATGCGTATTTAATATCAAAATACTATTTCCAAAATACCCTCTCAATATCCGTTATATTTATATATATATTTTATCATACATTTATTATCTATTATTGAAATGTCATCTTATAATCACCTCTTTATAAAATTTCACCTACAACTTTTTCAGCTATATTTAAAATTACTCCATCATGTATTAATGATCTTAATTTTTCTATATGAGGATACAAGTAAATATCATCTTCCATAATAGGAACAGTTTTTGATATCTCATCGATAATGGCCTGAGTAACTACACTTTTTCTAAGATTATTATCCAAATACCTATATGATTGATAAGCTGATAATAACTCAATCGCTAAAATATATTCCAGCTTTTCTGCAATAGCAAGTGCCTTCTTTGAAGCATTATATCCCATAGCTACATAATCCTCTTGGTTGCCACAAGTCGGTATATTATCAATCACAGATGATGTTGATAATATTTTCATATCATTTAATAAACCTGCCTGAGTATATTGAGGTATCATCAACCCCGAATTCAAACCAGGATTATCAACTAAAAACCAGGGATTTTCAGATAAATTTCCATCTATTAATCTATTGTTTCTCCTCTCAGACATTTTTGCTACCATAGTTGCAGCAATACAAACAGAATCCATTTCTATTCCTATATAAGCTGAATCTGGATTTCCACCTGAAATAGCTTCTCCATCTTCACCGTGTCTCCAAATAATTGGATTATCAGTACAGCTATTCATTTCTATTTCTAACGTTCGTAATGCATCATATAGCGTTTTCTTAGAAGCACCATGTAATTGTGGTATGCATCGTATAGACAATGCATCCTGTAGACGATAGTTGTAATATTTCTTTGCTATTTCAGAATCTTCCAATATTTTTCTTATATTTTTTGCTGTATCATACTGTTGTTTATGCGGTCTAACTTTCATCAACCTTTCATCAAAAGCTCTAAGAGTTCCTTTAGATACTTCTAAAGTCATCGCTCCAATTATGTCTGCAATCTTTACAGCTTTAATTATATCAAATAAAGCAATAGCAGCTAATCCAGTAACACTTGTAGTTCCAGAAATTAAAATCAAACCCTCTTTATACGACAATTTATATTTATCTAAGTTATTTTGCTTAAATACCCTCTCACAACTTATAACCTGACCATTCTTGATAACCTTGCCCTTACCAATTACTGATAAAGCAATATGGGCTTCAGGAGATAAATACCCTACTGACCCTTCTTTGGGAACATAGGGGATGATATTCTTATTTAAAAACTCTTTATATCTATCTAAAGTTTCAATTCTTATTCCACTATAGCCCATTCCAGCATTTTGAAGTATCATTAACATTATTGCACGTACTTCTTCTTCGGTCATGAGTTGTCCAACAGAAGTTGCATGGGTTATTAAAATATTCTCCTGTAATTTAATCACATCATTTTGCGATATGGTTTTAGTACTATTTACACCAAAACCAGTAGTTATTCCATACATTACCTTATCTTGTTCAATCCATTTGTCTACCAGACTTCTTGAATTATTAACTCTAGATATGTACTCATTTGAAAGCTCTACTGGTTTCTTTTGTCTTACGATGTCCATAAATGAATCCAATGTTAAGTAATTTCCAAGTATAGATTTTTTATACTTTTTAGAATCATCCATAAATTCTTGCCCCCTTGTATTGTATTACCGATATAATTAGCCCTTAGACTAGACTATTAAAATTCTTCTTATTTAACCAAAACCTAGAAGAATTCTTCTAGGTTTTGGTTTGAAATGTATATTTACTCTTCAATCTTATCTATAAAAAACATCTTGATTACAGAAGCTATCTGTAAAATGAATATGAATAATACTACAAAACCTCCTGCCGTTGCCAATGCTTTAACTCCTTCGACTCCTTGTTCCTGTCCTCCAAAGGCTGCCATGATTATTGCAATTATTCCTATAGTAGCACCCCATAAAACTTTTAAATAAGCTGGTGGTTCAGTTCCTATTGGAACATCTTTTAAACACATAGATGCAATATCAGTAGATGTCGCATCAGCACAGGTTACAAAAGAAACTACAATAATAAACAAATTGACTGGTACAATAATAGTTCCTAATCCAAATGGAAGGCTTTCTATAAATTGCCATAGAGCAGAAATAGCATCGTTAGTAGCTATCGTATTTACTAAATCCGCTTGTCCTGCTACTTGCATTCCTAATGCTGAACCACCCCATACTCCAAACCATAACATACCAAATACAGCTGGTAGGACTAAATTTGCCATTAGAAATTCTCTTATAGTTCTACCACGCGAAATCATAGCTAAAAATATTCCTGTAACTGGTGCATATGCTATCCAACAAGCCCAGTCAAACAGAGTCCATGATTGTGTTAACGGAACACCACCTATGTCAATAGGATCTAACCCCCATAACCAAAAATTATCAAGCCATTCAGCTATTCCAGCTACAGAAGTTCTAATCATAAATAATTTTGGACCTATTATAATTAATAAAAAAAGTAATCCATAATAGAAATAAGCATTAAGGCTGGCTAGCTTTTTCATACCTTTATCTATTCCTATATATGTAGAAAATGTATATAAAAAGATAATAGCTATACCAACTAACAAGAAGAGTGTAAATGTCTTTTCTACTCCATAGGAATAATGTAATCCACTTGTTACAAGTGTTATACACATTGTTAAACCTGAAGTTAAACCAAGTGCTATTGCTAACATTGATAATGTATCAATAAGGCCTCCCCATAACCCTTTAGTGATTCTTTCCCCAAATAAAGGTTTTAATGTTGCAGTTACATTAAGTTTATCCTTTTTATTAAAGTAAACATAAGCAACTGCTAGTCCACATAAGGCATACATTGCATATGGAATAATAGTCCAGTTATAAAAACTTCTTCCCATTGCAAACCTTGCTGCTTCAGCAGTAAAAGGTTCAATCCCTAAAGCATCTAATTCTCCCCAAACATTACCATAATATATTAGAGGCTCATTAACTCCCCATGTTACAATCCCGGTTGCCACTCCTCCAGTTAAGGTCATAGCAAACCAAGTCCAGAATTTGTACTTAGGTTCAGCATCCTTTCCACCTATACGAATTTTGCCTAGTTTCGAAAACATAATAATCAATACAACTAGTAGACCAACAATACTAGCAATCTGGTATAGCCATCCGAAGGATTGTAAAGACCAATCGAAGAAAGCCCAAGCAGAATTTGCTAGTGCTTCATTGCTTACTATTCCTAATATTGCCGCTCCAGCAATAAATATAAATGCTGGAAGAAATACACCCATGCGTATATTTTTTTTAACTTTAATTTTTGATTCCATATTTTCCCTCCCTAGATCAAAATAAAATCTGAGTAATTTACTAATTTGAAATGCTTTCAGACAATCCAAAATTATGTGAAATTATATCCTTTAGCTCGTTGGAACAAATAAATTTATGTGCCTTTTTAATATCCACGCTTAAGTTTCTATCCTTGTCTAAGAATGGTACTGATTTTCTAAATTCTTCATATGCTAATTTTGTAGTGTTGCCAAGCTCAATATCGCCTCTTAGATCAATTGCCTGCGCTGCATGTATTGCTTCCATACCTATTATGTATCTAATATTATCGACTATTTTCGCAACCTTAGCTGCTACTAGTGGAAGATTGCTTGCATGGTCTTCAATTTGACCTGCTAAAGAATAATAATCCATAGATGAAGGATTAGCTAGCATTCTGTTCTCAGCATCAAGGTATGTAAATGCTTTCTGTATAGTGCCATAAGCTATTGTTTTAATTTCCTTTGGAGTTAAAAACCTTGATAAACCAGTAAAACCAGGGTCGCTAAGCTTTATTATTCTATGACACGCTGCACTTGATATATGATTTAATGCTATCCCAAGCATCTCAACCCCTACAGCTAAAGTTGTTGTTTCAAAATTACAGCTTACAGATATTCGATCTTCGTCATATACTATGCAAGGATTATCATCAGTCGCATTTATCTGTACCTGTAGATATTCCTTCACAAAATTTAATGCATCAATTACAGTACCACTAACTGCAAATGCACACCTAAAGCTCAATGGATCCTGCAAAGCCCTATCCTTATGAGGTTTATACAGATAACTCCCTTCCAAAAATTCCCTGCATTGTTTAGCAGATACTGCTTGTCCATTAAGTCCCCTTAAAGTGTTCACCTTTTCATCAAGTGATTGAATTACACCATTTAACCCTTCTAAGCTTAAACAGTAGATCAAATTGGAAATTGATATTAAATCTTCTACTTCCTTTATTAGAATTGCAACCATTGCCTCTCCTTGTGCATTTGAAGATACTATGCTAAGGCCATCCTTTGGACCAAGTACAACGGGTTTAATACCTTCTTCATTTAATGCTTCAATTGTTGGAACAATCTTTCCTTTATAGCTAACTTCCCATTCTCCTATTAAACAAAGTCCAATATGAGAAAGAGTTGTTATATCCCCTTCGCCTATGGAGCCTCTTCTAGGCACATGAGGGTGGATCCGTCTATTTAAAAATTCCTTATATAAATCCAATATTTCAGTAGAGATTCCTGTTGAGCCTGCTAATGCTTTATTAAGTCGAATTAATAGCATGGCTCTTACTTCTTCATCAGTATTGTAAGGTTCTACTCCTAAACAGTGACTGCTCAATAAATTTCTGTTATATTCTTCGAAAAAGTCCTGGTCAAATTCCTTGTCCTTGTTCCATCCAACTCCTCTATTTAATCCATAAACGGGTTCCCCCTTGGCTGCAAGGTCAAATAATATTTGTCGTGCATGTTTTGCAAGTTCTAAAGCCTCTTCATCAATTTCAACTTCTCTATAATTGAAAGCTACATCATATATGTCATTTAAAATAAGACCTTTACCAGTTAAAACTAGCTTCTCCACCGTTTTCACTCCTTTCTTTAATTTTAAATACTTTTAAAATCAAAAATTATAAACTCAATAACTTTAATATAGAACTTAATTAAAACGGTCCAAAATTAATCAAAACGGAAATAATCAATAATGCAGTAGCAACTAACCACGAAATTAATACAAACGGCATAATATACTTTAGCCATTTATTAAAAGGTACTTTTGCATACATTAAACACGCAACTACTGGTCCAACTGTAGGATAAATTAAATTAGATAACCCATCACCAAATTGAAATGCCAATATTGCGATTTGTCTATTAAGACCTATAATATCAGCGACTGGTAATATAATTGGTAAAGTTGCCATTGCTTGTCCACTACCTGAGGGAATAAAAAAATTTATTATTGTTTGTATAATAAACATTCCAATTGCTGTAACCATTGTAGGCAAACCATCTAACAAAGATGAAATACCATAAACTACGGTGTCAATAATATTTCCGTCTGTCATCACAACACTTATGCCTCTAGCAATCCCAACTGCCAGTGCTCCAATTAATATAGATTTTGCACCTTCTATAATCTCATCTGCAATTTTCTCAGAGTTATATCCTGCAAATATTCCACCAATTATTGCACCGATTATATAAGTTGCTGACATCTGAGGAAGTGCCCACCCCCAATTTAAAGAACCAAATACTATAAAGAAAATAGTAGCTCCAAAGGTAATTAATACCAACTTATCCCTTATAATAAACTCATTACTATTATCATGCTCAACTATGAGATTGTCCGTATCAATGCCATACACTAAACTCTTTGTGGGATCCTCTTTTATCTTTTTTCCATACTTTAATACAAACGTGGATAATATTGCAATAAATACTAATAAAATTAATACTCTAAATCCAATTCCAGAAAACATAGGAAGTTCTCCAAGTGTATGCCCAATCCCAACTGTCCACGGATTGGATGGCCCTGCAGTCCATCCAATTACTATCCCACCTAATGAGATTGTTATTCCAATTAAAATATCATATCCCAGAGCCAAAGAAATACCAATACATAATGGAGCAAATGGAATAACAGCCTCTAGCATTCCTGGGAAAGCTCCTAAACAAGTGAAAAAAATCATTATAGCTACAAGAATATAGCTACTTTTATCTTCTCCAACCACTTGACTTAATTTCATAATTGCTGCCCTTATAGCTCCACTGCCGTCAAATACTCTGATAGCTCCACCTATTAATAAAATCATAAAAATTAACGTTGAAGCTTCTTGTAACCCATTAGGTATTGCCATAAAAAATTCAAAAGGTTTTACTGGTGTTTGTTTAATATAATGAAAACTATCAGGATCAACAACACTTCTTCCATCAATTTGTATTCTGTCATATTGTCCAGCAGGTATTATATAAGTTAAAATACCAACCAATATGATCATTGCAAACAACAATACAAAGGCATGAGGAAATTTAAATTTTTTCTTTTTTGGAATATTAGTTTTTTCCGTCATAATTCTCACCTTCTTCTCTATGTTTAACCCCCATCACTACTTAAACGTTATATTCATTCTAATACTTTCTTTTAATTCATCTCCTTCTATAGTTGCAGATAAGTTCTAGATGCCTTTCTTTAAAATTTCATTGACTATTACTTCGGGCGTTGCGGGGAAAGTTGTAATATTAGTATCCAAGGCAAAGTTTATTGCATTTATAATTGCAGGTGCTGGAGCAACTGTAGCCATTTCGCCAACACTCTTTGCGCCATACGGTCCATAAGGTTCATTGTCTTCAATTAGTATTATTTTTACCTTAGGCATGGATGTTGAATTAATAATGTGATATTTTGAAAAACTATTTGACTTTACATCTCCATTTTTGTTAATTTTCATCTGCTCATATAATGCCATACCTAAACCAAACTGAGCGCCACCTTGAATTTGCCCTTCTACCAGCATTGGATTGATAGCTCTTCCTATATCGTGTACTGCCAAACAATCTATTACATCTACCAAGCCAGTATATTTATCTACCTTCACTTCAGCAAAAAATGCTGCAAAAGATGCTGGATTAGCTGGGGATTTATATTCTAAAGATATACTCATTGACTCAGAAAAATGTTTTTCATATTCTGTAACTATATCTCCATAAGTATGTTCTTCAGTTGAGTTTTTATCATATATATAACCATTCGCAGTTTCTACATTTTCTATTGGCACATTTTTAAGCTTACAAAAAGCGTTAATTAACTTCGCCTTTAATTTTTTTCCAGCTTCTTTAATTGCACCTCCACATACATATGTAACCCTACTAGCCTGAGTTCCTGCTGAATCATAAGGAGTGACAAAAGTATCAGCTTCTGTAATTCTGATCTTTTCCATGTTTATATCTAGGGTTTCAGCAGCAATTTGTTTCAAAGTAGTTATGGTACCACAACCTAGATCATGCACCCCTATCTTTACAATTGCACCTTCATCAGCATATATTCTCATGTCCACATTGGTAAAATCCGGATAAGCACCCTTATATCCATTTCCATGAGTTCCACAGGCCATACCTACCCCATAAGCATATCTATCAGCACTTTTATTTTTTATAGTATCTCTCTTTTCCTTCCAGTTGAAAGCTTCCATCCCAACTTTAACACATTCTTTAATCTTCGCATTCCCAATCTCAGGAGCGCCAGTTAGATCTTTCGCTCCCTCATCAACTAAATTTAGTAATCTAAATTCGCATGGATCCATATTCAATTTTTTTGCTATATTGTCTATATTGACTTCAGTAACAGCATGGCCTTGTGGTGAACCATAACCTCTACATGTTCCTCCTGGTAGGGTATTAGTGTAATATGCCTTACCTTCAAAAGTTTGATTAGGTATGTCATAGAGTCTGTATAATTTCTTCCCTAATGCCATGGTTACATTCGATGCATTCGTATTATATGCACCGCCATCTACACGAACTTCAACCTTTCTTCCTAAAATTTTCCCTTCCTTGTTTACAGCAGTTTCAACAGCAATTTCAGTAGCATTTCTTGACACAGTCCCTGTAATCACATCGGTTCTGTCCATATATAGCAATACTGCCCTATTCAACTTCCATGCTGCAAAAGCTACGATTGGTTCTAAGATAGGTTGACTTTTACCTCCAAAAGAACCTCCCATAACGGCCTTTACTGTTCTGACCTTATTTAAAGGAATATTTAACACATTTGCTACATGCATCTGAACTTGAGTTGCTACTTGACAGGGAGTACAAATAACAAGATTCCCTTGATAGTCAAATTCTGCAAGACATACGTGAGGTTCTATTGCCGCATGATGAACTTTAGGTGTAGTACCTATATCTTTGATTACATAATCTGCTTTTTTTAAGGCTTCTTCATAATTTCCAACATTTATGGATTTTGAAAAAGCTAGATTTGTATTCTCTTTTATAATAACTTCATCTTTTCTAGCTTGTTTCAATCCAATTACAGGTTTTAGTTCCTTATAAATGATTTTTAATTTTGATATAGCTTTTTCAACAGTTTCCTTGCTGCTACCAACTACAAGTGCAATTCTATCTCCAACAAACCTTGCCCTGTTATTTAATATTAATTCATCTCTAATTCCTTTAATTCCAGGATACCATTCAGCAGAATTATAAAATACTTTAGGCACATCTTCATGTGTATAAATAGCTTCTATGCCTTCAACTAACATAGCTTCACTTCTATCTATTTCTATGTCGGCGTGAGCTTTTTCACTTAAAACAAGCTTAGCATAGAGCATATCAGTCCTTTTCATATCCCCTACATATATGGTTTTTCCTGTAGCCTTATCGTAAGAATCTTCTCTTACTAAACTTTTGCCCACATATTTTAATTCTTTCATATCCTCAAGTCACCCCTTACCTGAGAAAGCATATCTTCAATTAATCCAATAGTAGCTACCTTTTTATAGTGCTTTGAATTCCTATTTGGAATCGCATTTTCTATCTGTAGCTGTATCACTTTTTTCATGCCATCATTTAAACCTTGTCCTAATTTGAATCCGATTAATTCGTTTTCAATTAGATCTGATCTAACTGGTTTTACTCCTACTGCGCCTAAATATATAATAGCGTTGTTAATTCTATCTTCTTCACCCATATCAAACTTTCCACAACAATTAATTTTTGAAATTGTTACTGTCTTTCTTGAACCAATTTTAGAAAATGCTGAAATGCTATCTGACTTTTTGATTATAATGCTAGTTATTATTTCATCATCTCTTAAAGAAGTTTGTCCAATACCTGATACAAAGTCACTTGCCTTCTCATATCTATACTCATTGGATGAGTTCATTATCCTAACATCTGCATCATATGCAAATAGTACAGGTATTGTATCACCGCTTTGTGATGCATTAACTAGATTCCCGCCAATTGTTGCTTTGTTTCTAATCTGTGTCGAACCTAAGCTATATGCAGCGCTAGTTAAAGCAGGTATATATTTTTTGATTTCTTCATTATTTTCTAGCTCAATCATAGTTACACAAGAACCAATGATAATCCTATCCTCCTGAAAATCTATTGTCTTAAATCTTTGAAACTTACTAATATCTATTATCTTGTAATCAATTATCCCTTTTTTTCTTAAATTTATTATTAAGTCTGTTCCACCTGCAATAATATGAGTTCTATCATCCTTATCTTTGAGAACCATACATAATTCTTCAATATTTTTAGGTGCTATATAATTGCTACTCATTATTACACCTCTCTTCAACAATTTGCTGAACTGCCTCAATAATTTTTGTATAACCTGTACATCTGCATAAGTTACCTTCTATAGATCTTTTAATTTCATCTACAGTAGGTTTTGGATTCTTCATCAATAAAGCTTTACAGGACATTATCATTCCCGGAGTACAGAATCCACATTGAATGGCACCTTTTTCTATAAAGGCTTTTTGAATAATATCAAGTTCTCCATTTTTCTCTAGCCCCTCAATTGTTAGTATATTGTCACCATTGACCTGTCCAACTAGAACACAACAGGAAGCTACTGCTTTATCATTAACAATAACTGTACATGCTCCACATTCTCCCTCTGAACATCCTTCTTTTGTACCGGTTAAATTTAAATCTTCTCTCAGAAAATCCAAAAGCCTTTTTGTTGGGTCTACATCCCTTTCAACCATTTTGTCATTAACCATTAATTTAATAATCATATGTATCCTCCAATTCTTTCTCCCATCTGTCTTTTTCAAATACTTCTCCTATACCTGTTTCCAAAAAATTCGTCTTATTGGTTGTAAGCGCAGACTAAATTCCTAATTCATCAATTTTCCCACAATTTTAACTATTAGTTACATGCTTTTTATGCCAAATTACTAAAATCTATAAACAGCTATTTTTGAAGTTTTCGGTTACTTCATTTTTTTAATTTTAAAAAAAGTGTTTAAAAATTTTCCCTTGTATTGTAACTATAACTGAATATTAATTCTTATAATTATCCTAATATATTTCATGGCATAGTACAAGTACTAAAAAATATTATTTCCATTATAATATCAATTTTTCTTTATGAAAAAGATGGTAGTATTCTACTACCATCTATAGTTCATTTAGCAATAAGTCCAGAGAAAATCCCACTTCATATAACCTTTCATTTTCATCTATAAACAATTATATTAATCCCAATAATATTATGGATAAAACTATTATAGAAAATATTCATGTTATCATATTAATCTTTCCCCCAAATTTATTCATAAGCTAAATCAATAAACTTAAATTCCCCTACATCAAACAACCCCATATCAGTTATCTTTACATCTGGTATGACTGGTAAAGCTATAAAGGATAATGTCATAAATGGTTCCATATTCGTATTTACTTTCAATGTATCATGAGCAATTTTGAGCATTCTATTTAATTTATTATTAACTTCATCCAATGGGCATTCCGACATAAGGCCTGCTATCTCCAGAGGTAAAGTATCGAGTATATTTCCTTCTGATGCTAAAGTAATCCCACCCCCTACTCTTTCTAGCTCATCTATGGCTAACATTATGTCCTCATCATTATCCCCGATGACTATAATATTATGAGAATCATGGGCCACAGTTGATGCTATCGCTCCATTTTTTAAACCAAAGCCCTCTACTAAAGCTAATCCAATATTTCCTGTTTTTCTGTGTCTTTCTATTACAACCACTTTTAATATATTAGTTCCACGTATAAATTCTCCATCTCTAACTATTATATCACTGCCAACTTTTCTTATGACTTTCTTGGTAATCAAACTATGAGAAAAAAGCTTTATTACATTTACATTTTTACCTTCAATGAATATTTTAATATCATCTTTTTCAACCTTTTGGATATTCACAGTATCTTTCATATTAACATTATATCTATGCGGAATATCGAACAATGGCTTATAATTTTCC
The DNA here is from genome assembly GCF_019931165.1 of Schnuerera sp. xch1. Classification (GTDB taxonomy): domain Bacteria; phylum Bacillota; class Clostridia; order Tissierellales; family Tepidimicrobiaceae; genus JAIOUP01. The sequence continues at coordinate 72,322 of NZ_JAIOUP010000009.1, read as the reverse complement.
GCTACAATTTTGCCTTCTTTAAAAACCTTTAATATATTAAAGTTCTCCAAGTTGTCTATTACTAACAAATCTGCCTTATACCTCGGAGCTATAGCTCCTAATCCGTTTAATCCATATATTTCAGCAGTATTCAAAGATGCCATCTTTATACAATCAATAGGATCTACCCCTTCTTTTATAGCTAATCTTATATTGTTATCTATGCTTCCACTTTCTAATAAATCGCTGGGTTCCTTGTCGTCAGTACAGAACATACATCTTCTTAAATTATCCTTGTTTACAGCCTTTATCAGTTCCTTTAGATTCCTTGCAGCCGAACCTTCCCTGATATGGATATACATTCCTAAACGGAGCCTTTCTAACATTTCTTCTACTGTTGAACATTCATGTTCCGTTTTGACTCCTGCAGCCACATAAGCATTTAAATTTTTGTCGGATATCAACGGTCCATGTCCATCTATTATCTTACCCTTTTCATTAGCCAATTGTATTTTTTGTAATATCTTTCTATCTCTGTTGATAACCCCAGTATAGTTCATCATTTCTCCCAATCCTAGTACCCTATCATTTTCCATAAGTTCCCTTAGATCTTCAGCTTCCAATACTGCCCCAGCGTTTTCAAAAGGAGTTGATGGTATACAACTAGGTAACATCATATACACTCCTAATGGTAAACCTTCACTTTCATCAAGCATATACCTTATTCCTTCTAAACCTTTTACATTAGCTATCTCATGGGGGTCAGCTACAATGGAAGTAGTACCTCTGGGAACTACAGCTTTAGCAAATTGACCAGGGATCACCTTAGAAGACTCAATATGAACGTGCCCATCTATAAATCCAGGCGATAAATACTTCCCTTCTAAATCCATCTCATCAATCCCATAATATTCACCAATACCTATAATTTCACCTTTCTCTACTGCCACATCCCCTCTTATAATTTCATTGGTAAATACATTAATTATATTGGCATTTTTTAAAACCAATTCCGCCTTTTCCTTTCCCTTTGCAATCTTAATTATTCTATCCATGCTTCACTACCCTTCCCTCCTTACTATCTTCTATAGCCTCTATTAATTTCTCCGGAGTTGCTGGCAACTCTGTAATTCTTACTCCTACTGCATCATATATAGCATTTAATATGGCTGGAGCTATAGGTATCATAACTGGTTCCCCTACCCCTTTAGCTCCAAAAGGCGCTGTGGATTCAGGATCTTCAACTATTACATTTTCTAAATCAATCATATCCATTGCTGTTGGAATCAGATATTTAGAAAATTTTTGGTTTTTAATTCTGCCTTCATTTATATTTAAATCTTCAAAAAGTACATATCCTAAAGCCATTGCGAATCCTCCATCCATTTGACCTTCAATTAGATGAGGGTTTATTGCCCTTCCTACATCTTGAGCAAATCTTGTTTTTAATATTTCTACCTTTCCTGTGAGGACATCTACCTCTAATTCAACTCCACAAGCATTAAATGTATATGGCCAATAGGGTGCCCCTTGACCAGTTTCTGAATCCATTTCAACAGTCTGTGCGACAAATTCCCCTTCTGCTTCTATTACATTACCTTTCTGTTTCTGAGCTAACTCTTTAAAAGAAATGACTTTTCGAGGGAAAAACTCCAGATATATTTTTCCATTATTCACTTTTAACCCTTGAGTGGAATTCAATTTCAATTCCCTTTTAGCAACTTCTCTTAATCTATCCATAAAATTTTCACAAGCAATTTTAATAGCGTTACCAGTATTATAAGTTTGGCGGCTAGCTGCAGCTGTTCCTGAATCTGGCATTAAGCTAGTGTCTTCAGTAATAAAGGAAATGTTATCAGAGGAAAGTTTCAATGTTTCAGAGCCTATTTGATAAAATATAGTTCTAGCTCCTTGCCCTACTTCAGTACCGCCTACATATATTCCTACATTACCGTCTTTTAATAGTCTAACCTTTGCTCTAGACACATCAGGAAATCCATTACCATACCCGGTTCCATAAAAAGATAAGCCTATTCCCCTTCCTATTCTTTTCATCAATAAGCCCCCTTTCTATCCAGGTTTAAATCCATATCTTCCAATACCTTATTTAAACATTCCTCTAAAGGTACACTTTCTGTCAGTATTTGTCCTGTAGCTGTTTCAGATCCTTTTTTAAACATATTCTTCATTCTTATTGTTATTGGATCTATCCCTAATTCTTCTGCTAAAATATCCATCTGTTGTTCATAAGCGATAGGAGGTTGAGTTGCTCCAAAACCTCTCATAGCTCCAGCAAATGGATTGTTAGTATATACTGCAATACTATCCACCTTTACATTTGGAATATAATATGGTCCTGTAGCATGGACTCCAGCCTTCCTAAGAACATTTGTAGCCCAAGAAGCATAGGCTCCTGTATCTCCTATTATATCTGCCTCCATAGCTAATAATTTCCCGTTTTTATCTGCACCAGTTTTATATTTCATAATTAGAGGATGTCTTTTAGAGTGAGATATGAAAGATTCTTCTCTACTGTATACGACCTTTATAGGCCTTTTAATCTCTTTAGCTGCCAATGCCAGATGTATTTGAAGGCTAATATCTTCTCTTCCTCCAAAAGCACCTCCTATACTTGCATTAATTATTCTAATCTCATCTTCTGATATATTTAATGCACGTGCTATCTCTTCTCTATCATAATGAGGATATTGAGTAGCCACTACCACTGTTACCCTTCCTTCTTCATCTATATAGGACACCCCTGACTCTGGTTGCAAAAATGCATGATCTACCATATGAGTTTTATACGTATTCTCAGCTATAACATAACTACTCTCAAAGCCCTTTTCTGTATCTCCCTTTCTCAATTTATAATGATACATTATATTATTACCTTCGTGTACCTTTGGCGCATCCTCCTTCATGGCGGATATAGGATCAAAAACTCCTTCAATCTCTTCATAATTAACCTTAATCTTTTCCAAAGCTAGATCACAGGTTTTTATATCTGTCGCTACCACAAATGCGATAGGATCTCCAATTCTTCTCACTTTTTTACTACAAAAAACTTCATGATCTTTAAATACAACTCCATGCTCGTTAGTAGGCACATCTTTACATGTGAATATCTTGATTACTCCATCAATATTTTCAGCTTCTTTCGTATTTACAGTTATATATGCATGTGGTACTTTTGAGCGCAATGTCTTACCATAAAGCATATTGTCCATATATACATCTGCAGGGTATATAGCCTTTCCCGTAACCTTACTTAAAGCATCTACTCTAATCATATTCTTGCCTACTATATCAAGACTCATCCTCATACCCCCTAGCCTTCTCTACCGCTTTTACAATTTTACTGTATCCGGTGCACCTACATAAATTACCGGAAATGCCTTCTCTTATCTCCTCTTTAGTAGGATTTGGGTTTTTATCCAATAAAGCCTTAGCTGATAGAATCATTCCAGGAGTACAGTATCCACATTGAACAGCTCCTATATCTATAAACGCTTGTTGGATAGGATGCAGTTGTCCGTCTTTTTCTAATCCTTCAATTGTTACTATATTACTTCCATTAGCCTGAAACCCCATTACCATGCATGAGTTAACTGTTTTTCCATCCATTATAACCGTACAAGCACCACATTCACCTTCACTACAACCTTCTTTGACTCCTGTAAAGCCTAAGTCTTCCCTGAGTACATCTAATAATCTCTTATCTTCCTCTATGTTTACAGTATAATCCTTTCCATTTACAGTTAATTGTATCTCTATCATGATATCACCCTTCTTGAGCTTCTAATCCTTTGGTTTAAAGCTTCCTTTAATAGACTTTTAACTGCTCTTTTCTTGTAAGGAAGAGTAGGTCGCCCCTTTAATCTTTTTTCCATAGCATTTTGTAAGATATTCACAGCTTCATCTACTGTATATTCACCTAAAATTGTGCCTAGAAGAAATTCTTCTACTTCCAGTTCCCTCATAGGATATCTACCTAAGGATCCGCTGGCTACCTTTATATCCTTTACTTTTTCCTCTTCGTCTAATTCAATTAAAGTAGCAATAGACATTCTGGATATGGCTAGTGCCTTTCTAATCGCTAATTTAATAAAATTTAGCAATCCTTCTGGATTCTTAAAGCGAATCTTTGTCAGTAGCTCATGTTCTTTTATTCTATATTTGGATTTAAGATAATCTTCAAGTTTTACCTTCCGTATTCCTTCTAAACTTTCAAATATAAGCGTACTTTCTAAACATAGTAAAGGTGGAATGGAATCAGCAGCAGGTGAACCATTGACAATATTCCCTCCTACAGTTCCTCTATTCCTTATTTGAGGTGAGCCTATTAATTTACAAGCTTTTTTGAGTCCGTGTAGATTTTTTTCAAAGATTTCATCTTCCGCTATCTCAGTAAATGTAGTTCCTGCTCCTATCTCTATAAAATCTCCTTTCAATTCAATCCCTTTCAATTCCTCAATGCTTGAAATATCTATTAATGCTTCAGGGAATATTTTGTTATCCTTAATATCTAAAATTACGTCAGTACCACCAGCTATTATCTTACTGTCTTTATACTTGGCTAACAATTCTATAACTTCCTCTATGGTTTTTCCTCGATGTACTATCATCTAAAACCCCCTCAAATCTTTGTCAAAAAAACCGCCCTCCTTAGAAGAAGGCAGCCTTTGGCTAAATCAACCTTGAATTAATGGCAATATACTCCTAAATATAAATAGTATTGCTAATACCCACATAACAATTGATATATCCTTGCTTTTCCCAGTTATAAGCTTCAATATTACATAAGAGACCATACCAAATACTATTCCCTCTGCAATGCTATAAGCAAAAGGCATCATGACTATTGTCAAAAATGCTGGTATTGCTTCCGTATAATCTTGTAAGTCAATCTCCTTAATTGGACTCATCATAAATAGACCAACTAATATCAATGCAGGTGCAGTTGCTTCTCCTGGTATTATTGAAAAAATTGGAGATACAAACAATGCTAAGAAGAACATCCCAGCTGCAGCTAATGCAGTAAGACCAGTTCTGCCCCCATCAGCTACACCTGATGCAGATTCTACATAAGTAGTAACTGTACTAGTTCCTAAACAAGCTCCTGCAGTAGTACCTATAGCATCAGCCATCAATGCTTGACTTGCTCTTGGAAGTTTGCCCTTCTCATCAAGCATACCTGCCTTGGAAGACACCCCTACTAGAGTTCCTACAGTATCGAATACATCTACAAATAGGAAAGTAAATACTACTACAAACATGTCAAATGTAAAGATCTCTGACCACTCAAATTGAAATGCAACTTTAGCCAATGATGGTGGAACTTGGATTAACCCAGTGGGAAGTGGTGTAACTCCCATCGGTATACCTATTACTGTTGTTACAAGGATACCAATTAATAATGCTCCTTTTACATTCTTAGCTAGCAATACTCCCATGATTATCAATCCTATTAATGTTAGTAAAGGTCCTACATCGGTTATAGTACCCAAAGCAATTACAGTTCCTTCATCAGCTATAACTATACCAGCATTTATAAAACCAATAAGAGCAATAAAAAGCCCAATACCTACTGATACTGCTTTCTTTAAATTTATTGGAATGGCATTAAATATAGCTTCTCTAACCTTGAAAAAAGACAATATGATAAATATAATCCCTTCAATAAATACTGCCGTTAAAGCAAACCGCCACGATTTACTCATTCCAAGCACTACTGAATAGGTAAAGAAAGCATTAAGCCCCATACCTGGTGCTAATACAAATGGATAGTTTGCATAGAAAGCCATCATGAGAGTAGCTATAATAGCTGAAATTGCTGTAGCAGTAAATACTCCACCCCAATCCATTCCCGTTTGCGTCAGCATATTTGGATTAACTATAAGTATATATGCCATAGTCATGAATGTTGTCAAACCTGCTAAAATTTCCGTCTTCACATCGGTGTTGTTTTCTTTAAGCTTGAATCTCCTTTCGAAAAAACTATTATCCTTTACATTATCCACAAAACACCCTCCTCTAAACTTGATTTACTAAAATCTTTATCTCCTTTATGAGTCTCCAGTTTAGTAGTGAAGCAAAAATTATTATCAAGATGATAGTCGTATATTAACTGATGTTTATAAAAATTTTACTCGATTACTGGCGAAAGAACCTTGAAATTATTTACATCTATAAGTCCTCTATCTGTTATCTTCCATTCTGGTGATGTAGATAAGGATAGGAATGATAGATGCATAAATGGTGCATGTACTTTATACCCTAAATCCTCTTTTACTATACTCTCCAACTCTGCAATTTTTTGGCTTACTTCATGTCCATTTAGTTCATCAGTTATAAGTCCACCTACAGGTAATCTCATATCTGATAATATTCTTCCTCTATTGGCTATTGAAATGCCTCCTCCTAACTCAATAATCCTGTTTACCGCCAATGTCATATCTCTAATATTAGTTCCCATAACTATAATATTGTGCGTATCATGGGCAACAGATTCTGCAATAGCCCCTTCTCTCATACCAAAGCCTTTTACAAAAGCCTTGCCAATGTTTCCCGTTCTGCCATATCTTTCTATACAAGCTATCTCCAAAATATCAGCAGATACATTTGGCTCTGCAACACCATTCCTAACCTTAACAATCTCCTCTAATTTTCCTGATAGATTTTGATCTGGAATAAGCTGTATACATCTAACTTTAGTGGTACTCCCTTCAGCTTCAATCTCCAAGTCCTTCTCAGAAATAGGTTCTATCTTAACCGAAGTTTTAACCTCTACAGGGTAGGTATAGGTAGGCAGATCAATTAATAATTCTCCCTTTGAAGCCACCAAATTACCATCTATAAATACTCCTTCTACCATCATTCCTTCTAGATCATCTATTACTGCTATATCAGCTATTTTACCTGGAGCCAAAACCCCTACATCATCAAGTCCAAAGTAGGTGGCCGGGTTAATTGTAACCATTTGTATTGCCTCTACTGGGTTTACTCCTTCTTTTATAGTTCTTTTGATTATCTCATTCATATGTCCTAAAGTCTCTAAATCTGCTGCTACCATATCATCTGTAGCCAATATACATCTTCTAGAATCCATACCTTCCTCTGTAACCGCTCTAATACATTCAGCCATATTCCTTTGGGTTGATCCTTCCCTCATAAATAGATATACTCCCTGTCTTAACTTCTCTAAAGCCTCTTTCTTAGTTGTAGTCTCATGACAGGAACATCTCCCTCCTGTAGCAATTATATGAGCTGCTAATTCATTTCCAAATAACTCTGGTGCATTACCATCAACTACCATGTTATTGGATTTTGCATACATAGTTGATGCTAATAAATCCGTAATTATTTCAGGAGTATTCCTATACACATGTTTAGCGTTACTGAATCCTTGCAATTCACCTATGCCTATAATGTTACGATAAGTAAGTAACCCTTCCATATCCTTTGATGTAGTATCATAACCAGCAGTTTCTAAATCTGGACAATCTGGAGTTAATGCTGGCACTACTAAGTGAACTTTATTTGGCACATTATCTATTTCATCTGCCATAGCCTTCATGCCTATAGGTCCTAGAGCATTTCCTATCTCATGAGGATCAGCCACTAAAGTTGTTGTGCCTGAAGGAATGGACAATCTCGAGAACTCAGTAATAGTTAGCATACTAGATTCAAAATGCATATGGGAGTCTATAAATCCAGGAGATAAATATTTACCACTTACATCTATGACCATAGTATCTGGTCCTATTAAATCATCACAATCTCCTATCATCAGAATATATTTTCCCTTCAAAGCAATACTGGCAGTATATATTTCTCTAGTGATAACATTTACAACTTGTCCATTATAGAGTACAATATCAGCATAATCCTTATCTCCCATAAGCACATCTATCATATTTCTATATTCCATTGCCGTCTTCAAATATTCTGTATCCACTTCTATCCTCCCTTCTCTCAATACACAATTCATAATTCACAGTTTACAATTGCTGGGATCATTCTTTTTAAATATGTTACAACTCGCCATCAAGTCTAACTGATCGTTATCTCATCTACAATTCCTACTATTGCTATATCTATAGGTGCATCCATCTTTCTGGCTGCAATTCTACCTGCTGTTCCCTTTACACAGATAACCAACTCTCCTATACCTGCCCCTACAGTATCCACAGCAATTATTGGCTCTCCTTTAGGCTTTGAATCAATATCGAGAGGCTGAGTAATCATAAGCTTTGTTCCTATTAAATTTTCATCCTTTCTTGTTGCTACAACTGTTCCAATTACCTTTCCTAAATACATCTTTGCGCCTCCCTATTTCTCTATTTCTAACTTGATTCCTAATTGACTAGCTTTATCCTTTGCCAATGGGGTTATAATGGTGCCTTTAGGCAAAATTAAACGTTCTCCTCTTTGAACATCTTTTAAATCATTTTCCGTTACTACCTTTTTGAAGTCATTATTTACTTTACTTGTTTTTCTTACATCAGAAATTTGAGTGACTCTAATTTTTTCCAAGTATTTATCTGGCTCTATTTCAATTACACCCATATCATCTAATGTTTCTATATGATTGTTAATAATTTTATTTATTGCTTTATTACTGGACGGTATACCTAGATAATTCTTAACCGATGTAAAATCTAGATAAACTGGCTTTTCATTATAAAGAAAAGTCCATATCAAGCTAGACACGAAACTATCCACCATCCCTAAGGATACCTTTGAAATAGTGTTAGTAGTAATATTTGGGCCTATTATTGCATAATATTTTTCTACTATTTCTTTCAATTGGAAAATGTTCTCTTCTTTATATATTTCAATAGGATTTAATAAATTACAGATGTAGTTTATATTTAAAATCCTTTCAGCCATAAAGGAAAAAGCCAATGAAAACATCATCCCTTTATCTCTTAATCCTTTTAATTCTTCAATCCTTTTATTCAATTCAATGTTTGAACCTGTAAATACCACTAATACAATATTTTCAGGATCAACAACATTTTTGTCGCTCACTTTTTTGGTGATATTTGCTAAAACATTTAAAGTTATTCTGTTTTTAGCCATCTAACACACTCCACGCAAGGAAATTATTCATATTTTTTCATAATAACTCTTTCAACTTCAGAATGAGGTCTTGGAATTACATGAACTGAATGAAGCTCTCCAACTGCCCTAGCGGCCTCTGCTCCTGCATCTACCGCAGCTTTTACAGCTCCTACATCTCCTCTAACCATTACTGTTACAAGACCAAATCCTATTTTGTCATATCCTACTAAATTTACATTAGCAGCTTTTACCATAGCATCTGCAGCCTCAATTGAACCTACCAACCCTTTTGTTTCAACCATTCCTAATGCTTGACTCATAATCTATTCCTCCTTATCTGATTTTTTATTTTTCATTTTAGCACTATCTTTTTTCTTATTATTCTCTTTGGTCTCTTGATTTTCCTTCATATTATCTGAAAATTTTTTTAACAACTTATCTATTTCATCGTGTGGTCTTGGAATTACATGACTGGAAATTATCTTCCCTACCCTATTACCGGCTTCTACTCCAGCGTCTACAGCCGATTTTACAGCTGCTACTTCTCCAGCCATCTGGATGTTGACTCCTACTCCTTGTGCCACACCAATTACCTTTTCAACACCTACTAAGGTTACATCTGCTGCTTTACTAGCGGCATCCAATGCAGCAACAGCAGTAGAAAGACCCATTGCTTCAATTAGCCCTATCGCTTTTTGCACTATCTATCGCCTCCTTTTACCCTGTTAACTGCCTCGTCTAAAGTTATAATCGTCTTTCTTTTTGTGTGACTTTGAACTTGTCTATCCTTATTGATAATTTCTTTTAACATATCCTCATCTTTACTAGTTAGATTATTTACTTTCCTTTCAGTACCAAAGTTTTTAGTATATCCATTCTTTTTAGATACATTATTCATAACAACTCTCGCTAATGGGTTGACCATAGAATCTCACCACCGTGTTATAATATTTTATCCACTTCTTCATGAGGTCTTGGAACTACATTAGTAGAAATAACTTGTGCTACTCTAGCTGCATGTTCTTCTCCACTTTCTACTGCGGCCTTAACAGCAGCTACATCTCCAGCTACAGTAACAGAAACAAGACCTGATCCTACAAATTGAAAATCTATAATTCTAACATTCGCAGCCTTCATCATAGCATCTGCAGCTTCAATAGCTCCTACTAAGGACCTAACTTCTACCATACCTAAAGCTTCTCTCATATTACCTCACCTTCTCTATCTAAATATTAGGAAAATATCTTTCAATGTCTATGTCTTCATAGCCAGGGATTATTGCTCTTTCAAACCTTTCTGTCTCATCCTCTACAGGCTTAGTTGCATCTATCCCCACCTTGTCTGTTACCCCTCTCAAATCATGAGATGGTTCTAAAGGTGAACCTAAAGCACCTGGTACTATTATAAAATCTCGGCTGGCCTGTGCCCTAGTCGTAACAGCCCATTCAATATCTTGAACATCATATATATCCACATCTTCATCTACTACTACCACCTGCTTTAGTTCTTTATTAAAACCTAATGCCGCTAAAATAGCTGACTTCCCATCCCCTTTATTCTTCTTGTTTATGGACACAAAGGCATTGAATCTATATCCACCACCTTCCGTAACATTTACATCTATTACATCCACTTGATTTCTTAAATTATTAAATAATTCCATTTCTCTAATGAGTCCATTAGATAAGTGCTCTTCTCTACATGGAAATGCTGCTTGGAATATGGGCTCATTTCTATGCATAACGGCATCTATTTCTATTATTGGGTGAGGAGCTACTCCACCATAATAGCCCATTAGTTCTCCAAAAGGACCCTCCATTTCTCTTTTGCCTGGCACTAATCTACCTTCTAGTACTATTTCAGCGTATGCCGGCACAAGTAAGTCCACAGTTTCACATTTTACCAATTCTAAAGGCTCCCCTCTTAATGCGCTATCAATTTCATATTTATCAACTCCATACGTAGCAGAGCTTACTTGACTAGCCATTAAGAAATATGCATCATACCCAAGGATAATTGCCACTTCCAGAGGTTTATTGTTCTTTTCCATCTCTAAAAAATCATTAGTCAACTTAGGTGATGCAATAAGTGCCGATAATTTATTACCTCCATTTACTTGTAGTCTTCTAATAGAAGTAAAGTATCTATTGGTTTCAGGATCTTTAACCACCACAACTCCTGCAGTAATAAAACTGGATGAATCCTTCTCTTGATACCTTGGAATAGGTAGTATTCTAGGTAAATCTATATTTCTTCTTATAATGTTTTCTTTAATAGGACCATTAGCAACTACTCTATAGGGCTTCGGGTTTGCAATAGTTTCCATGAACTTAAACAATCTGTTGTTTTCATTCATATGCAATAAATTATAAATAATATCTCTATCACCATAAAGTCCACCTGCAACTCTTATTGAACTTCTATCCACTTGATCGAATAATATCGGCTTTTTATTCCTAAAATACTTGAGCACTGCACCTAACTCATACTCCGAACTTACTTGTTTTTTACATACCAATAACTCATTCATTTTGGTCAATTCATCTAGAGTATATCTAAGCATTTGCCTTTCCAATTATCTCCCTCCTCTCTAGATGCCTTTCCATCTATCAGTTAATTTGTTATCTACCTCCAACATATCCAACATCCTTCCAGTCATATTTACTACTACATCTTCAATAGTCTCAGGATGATTATAAAATCCAGGAGCAGGTGGAAAAATTGTGACTCCTATCTTGGATAATTTCAACATGTTTTCTAAATGTATTGGGCTAAGAGGAGTTTCCCTAGTTACCAATATCAGCTTTCTTCTCTCCTTTATAGCAACATCACAAGCCCTAGAGAGTAAACTATTCGAAAAACCGTTTGCTACTGCAGCCAAAGTTTTCATAGAGCAAGGTACTACAACCATCCCATCAACTTTAAAGGATCCACTGGCTATAGGAGCAGCAAAATTATTGTTATCATGAAAATGGGTAGCCATATCCTTTAATTCGTCTAAAGATACTCCACATTCATGTTCAGTAACATATTCCCCCATTGTACTTACTACTAAATGAGTTTCTATATTCAATTCTTGTAATGCCTTTAATAAGGATATAGCGTATATAGAGCCACTTCCTCCTGATATTCCTACTACTATTTTCACAGTGTACCTCCCTTATGCAATACACATTTCACATTAAATTATTCTACCTTGTTTTCTGGATCTCCTCCACCTTCCCATGGGTCTAGTCCTTTTTCCCATCCATCTATATATTCATCTATTGTCATTACTTTAGAGAATATGCTCAAATCCTTTATTCCTGCCTGATGCATTTCATCAGTTTTTGATTGGATTGCATCTTCTAAAGCAATTACCTTATATGCATAATAAAGAGCATCTGATGCGGAGCTTCTGACACATACATTTGTCCATGTACCAGTAACAACTACTGTGTCTATGTTTTCCTCTCTTAAATATAAATCCAAATCAGTATGAGCAAATGCACTATGCCTTCTCTTCTGAACAATATATTCTCCTTTTTCAGGGCGAAGCTCATCTATAAAATCGGAACCCCAGGTTCCCTTTACAGCATGAACTGGCCTTACCTTGAAATCAGCGTCATTTTCCCTATGAGCCTCCTGTATAAAGATCAACTGAACATCATCCTTGCCCTGAGCATTTCTTTTTCTAACCCATTTTAAAAGTTTTTGAAGGTTTGGTATTATCTTTCTGTTATTTGGACAATAAAGTGCTCCTTTTGGATCTGCAAAATCATTTAACATATCTATAATTAGAATTCCATGTCTCGCCATTTTATCTCTCTCCTTTTCTATATTTTTATCTGCTAAATATTTAATAAAATTTAATTAATAAGTTATATTTCTAGGTAACACCTGTATATTCTGTCTCGTAACAAATCGTCCAAATCCTGGCTGAATTTTAATTCCTCTAATGCCCCTTATATGTTCATCTATTAATTCTGGATGTTCCTTTCTATAACTCTTTTCATATTCTTTACTGTATAGATTAGGAAATTCTTCAAATATCTTTGCATATTTGTCCTCTACGCCTTCTGGATATTTATGAACTATTTTTTGTAGATCTTTATCAGATAGATCTGCCAATGCACTTTCATCTATATCCTCATATACTAGGTGCCCACGAACTACTGTCTTAGCTACCTTTCCTTTTAACTGCATACCTTCCATTGGTAGATATCCGCACATTGAGGCTTGTTTCTTAGGATCTATAACCCATCTTTTATCAAGATCTATTATAGTAAAGTCTGCATCAGAACCTATATGCATAGCCCCTTTCTTTGGATATAATCCATAATGTTTAGCCGAATTAGTTGATAATATATCCACCAATTTACTTAAGGATATTCTTCCTTTGTTGTAACCTTCACTAACCAGTACAGGCACCATGGTCTCAACACCAGGTATTCCAGGGAATGATGTCCAGATATTCATTCCTTTTTTATGCTTTTCACTTTCTATTTCATAAGGTGCATGGTCTGTAGCTATAAAATCTACACTACCATTATTAATTCCTTCCCATAATTCTTCATTATCTTTTTTAGTCCTAAGTGGTGGAGCAATCTTAGCTAATGGACCATATTTAGTCATTGCTTCTTGATAGTTAAGGGTCAAATAATGAGGACATGTTTCACTAGTTACATTTAATCCCTTCTTCTTTGCCTCTCCTACTAATTTTGAACCTATTCCTGTACTCATATGGACTATATGAAGTCTTGCTCCAGTATCCTCTGCAAAGCTAATTCCTAGCTGAATAGCAACCTTTTCTGCCAATTCCATTCTAGCTTCTGACCACGCTGGCCCATCCATTCTACCTTCTTTTTGAAACTTCTTCACAAAGTAATCACACATTGCAAAGTTCTCTGCGTGAATACCTATTGGAAGACCTGTATCAGCTACAGCACTAAATGCTTCATACATTTCTGGGTCGTTCACTCTTGGATAAGTTGGTACTGAAGGTGTCATATAGGCCTTAAAAGATGTTACACCATAATCAGCCTGTTCTTGTACATTATGAAGCCAACCATTTCTAACATCTTCTCCAGTAACTCCACCCCAGAAAGCAAAGTCTACTAAGGATTGAGGCTGTACTAATTCTAATTTTAATTTTAACTGTTCAACAGACCTTACTGATGGCACCGAACAGCAAGGCATATCTATAACTGTAGTAACTCCACCTGCTGCAGCTGCAGCTGAACCAGTTAAGAAATTTTCCCTGTGTGGAAATCCTTGATACATAAAGTGAGTGTGAGAATCTATGCATCCAGGTAAAGTTAAATGACCATTAGCGTCGATAGTTTCTTTTGTCTTTATCCCATCTATTCGATCAACAAATCCAGCTATCTTTTCATCCTTAACTAATATATTAGTTAGAATTGTCTCATCTCCTTGTGGAATTCTAGCATTCTTTACAATAACATCATACATTTAAATATCCCCCCTATAATTTTCCAAATCATTTGTAACATGATATCATATAATCCATAAATAAACTTTGTAAGTTTTTTATAAAATTTTGTATTAATTCAAAAAAAGAATCCAAATTTTTTGTTGGAATCTAATAATACTTTTGTATATTTTATATATAGAAATTTCTCATACCAAATATATAATAAAACTAATAGTATTATGAATGAGGGGGGACGCAAAATGGCACTTAAATTAATCGATTTATCACAGGAAATATTTCAAGGCATGTCCATATTTCCAATGCATCAAAGAACATTCATTATGACAAATATGAGCCATGAGGAAAATATGAAAATGACAGGTAGTCCTACTGTAGGCTTTTCAGCTAGAAACTTGCTTATGAGCGAACATTGTGGAACTCATAGCGATGGAGTATCGGAATTCAAACCAGGAGGACCTACTATAGACACCATGCCAATAGAGTATTTTTGGGGTAGTGCAATATGTATTGATGTAAGCCACATAAGATATCCTAATTATATAAAGCCTAAAGATTTGGAAAGCGCTGTACAACATTCTGGACAAGATATAAAGGAAGGGGATATAGTCCTATTATATACTGGTCATCATGACAGAGCCTATGGCACAGATAAATTTCAAACGGATTATACAGGTTTAAGCTATGAAGGTGCAAAATGGTTAGCAGAAAAAGGAGTAGTAAATATAGGAGTAGATGCTCCCGCCATAGATCAAACTCCAGACGATATCAAATTTTCTGGGCATATGATTTGTGGAGAATATAATATAACTAATACTGAAAATTTGTGTAATTTAGATAAATTAATAAATAAAAGGTTTCTATACATTGGACTGCCACTAAAGATAAGAGATGGTTCAGGTTCACCGATAAGAGCAGTAGCACTTATAGAAGAGTGACAAATTGAAAATCATAGGGCAATTATAATTGCCCTATGATTTTATACTCCAAATCGTAACCAATAATTGTAAATTACCTAAAGTAGTTGACTTATTTTTAATGCTATCTCTAAATTTAATCTATCATTTTCATCATCTAACTTCATACCTGTTATTTCTTCTATTCTATTGACCCTATACAAGATGGTATTATAATGAGTGAATAGATGCTCTGACATTCTTGTTAGATTTCCATTATATTTAAAGTAAGCTTTTAATGTCTTTACTAATTCTGTGGATTTTTTAATATCATAATCCGATAGAGGTTTTAATGTAATATTGTAGAAATCCTCTAACTCATCAGTTAAAAAGTCTTGACATAAAATCTTGAATATACCAAGTTCTTCAAAGGTTATTACCTTTTTATCAGTTAGTTCCTTTCCCGTTCTTATAGTCTTTAAAGCATCAGAAAAGCTTTTATTCACCTTGTCTAACCCTTCATATATTCTTCCCACGCCAATCCTGACATCCATGTTTTTAAATTTCTCTTCCAATGAATCAATTATACAACTATTAAATTCATCTAATCTGCTTTCAAGGTTTTCTCTATTTTCAAATCCCAAAAGGACTTGTACACCATTCAATTTGGTAGAAACTATACCATTCAAGTTCATATAATTCATTATTTCTTCTATAACTGACACAGTAGCATTCGCATAATTCTTCAAATATTCGAAGAAATACTCATCATCTTTTTCACCTTCAAATTTCAACTTAAAACTCATAACCTCTACTACATAGTGAGCACTAGAATCCAAATTGAAAAAATGCGCTCTTTCCAATGCCTTTTTTCTTCTCTTAAAATCTACTGAAATCAAATCCTCAAAGAATTCTGATCTATAACCTATTTCTACTTCCTTAACCGTCAATTCCTGCAATATAAATAGGGCTATAATAGTGGAAGCAGACTCTACAATGGACAAATCAAATCCTCCTAAAGGAGTATTTGTAGACCATGTAAATATGTGCCCATATACATCATCTTTCAATACTATGGGCATAACCATTCTATTAACAAATTTGCCATTTGCTAAAATTCTATTTTCATATAGTCTTTTAGTTCTACTTTTACCATCCTTTGCCTCATAAAAACCTCTTACATCCTGAAAAAGTTCCTTCTTCGTATCATCTCCTAAACCATCCAAATGACTATAGGTTTCGTTAGAAAGCTTTAATTTTAAAACCACAGGATTTCTTATATTTTCATTCACTATTTGAACTACCTCTCCGATACTTTTACCTTCAAGTATCACTTCCATAAAACGTTCATGAACTTTCTCCATCCTTTCCAATAATGAAGCCTGCTTATTAAATATTTCCTTTAATACTGCCATCATTATATCTGATAAAGGTATGGAATGATGAATATCAATCATAGGAAAATTTAATTCATCTGCATATTTTAAAACCTCTTGTGGCAGAGAATTTAAATAAGGAGACACCTTTATCCCAATGCCAGCAAGTTTTTTATCAGATGCATTTCTAATTAATTCTTTTTGCGATTCTATATCATCTTTTGCAATGGAATAAGCTGTAGTCAATAAAAATTCTCCATTTTGAACCCAATCGAATATATCTGGATCTGCAACTATATTAACCCTAGACACTGTATTTCTTATTCCCTTAAATCCTGCAATTATATCGCAGTTCTCCATGACTTCTAACTTAAGCATATCCTCTACACTAATCCCATTTTGTCTAGTCATATGTCACCACCCTCGCCAAGAAAGACCTTTTGTAAAATTATAACATAGCGCGAATTTTCTGTCTATAGAGGTTTATGCACCTTTTCACCATGGATATACCTTTCTATAATATTTCTATCATCTCCTGTGTATATAAACTTTTGAATCCTATCCTGTAGTGTCAGTTTATCTACATCACAGATATTAGAATCATCTATTATTAAGCAATCCAATTCATAACCTTTTTCAAAGCTTCCAACATTACCAAAAAAGCTACCTCCACCTTTTGTTCCTAAGTAGAATACTTCTGAGCTAGTTAAAGGTTTTAACCTTTTATTGGTTTCAATCCATTTTATCTTTGATGCTTGAACAGTACCACACATTATACTAGGAATGCTTAAGCTATTCCCACCAGATATATCTGAACCTAAGCCTACTGGAATTTCTCTATCCAAGAACTCTCTAACAGGCATTATTCCACTAGATAGATTATAATTAGAATATACACAATGAGCAGCGTATACCTGGTTTTTAGCCATTAATTCTAATTCATCTTCTGTATTATATATACAATGAGCCATTATGGTCTTTGTTTGTCCAAACAAATTGTATTGATTATATACAGAACTATAATTAGGTAACCCAGGATGAAGTTCTTTAACCCATTTAACTTCAGACATATTTTCGCTTAAATGGGATTGAACAGGAATGTCATATTTTAATGCTAATTGCCCCAACCCTTCCATAAGTTCTTCTGTACATGAAGGTACGAATCTTGGAGTAATTATAGGTTTAACTAAAGACGATTTATCTTTATATTCAAAAATTATTTCTTCTGTTTCTTCAATGGATATCTTAGTATCCTCTAAAAGTTCAGGAATTGCATTTCTATTCATGTTAACCTTTCCAATATATCCCCTCATATTTGAATCGATAAACAAATCCATCAATAGCTTTGTACTATCCTTATGAATACTGCTATATATGACAGCACTAGTAGTTCCATATCTCCATAAATCTCTTATAAGCTGTTTATACGTTTTTTTAGC
Source organism: Schnuerera sp. xch1 (assembly GCF_019931165.1). Taxonomy (GTDB): domain Bacteria; phylum Bacillota; class Clostridia; order Tissierellales; family Tepidimicrobiaceae; genus JAIOUP01. The sequence continues at coordinate 54,132 of NZ_JAIOUP010000009.1, read as the reverse complement.
ATACTCTACGTTATAAAACTTTGCTTCTTCCGGGAAAGTACATGTATTAAGCCATGGTATAAGCTCTTTATCCAACCCTAACCCTATATTATTATATTGTGGAGCATGTAAGTGTAAATCTATAAACCCTGGAATTATCAGCTTATCGGTAAAATCCTTTATAGAATAGTCATTGTATTCATTTCCTAATTGTTTAAGTATTTTTACAACCTTTCCATTCTCTGATATCAAGTATGAGTCTTTATGTACCTGAAATTTATCTTTAGTTGGAGTAAATACTATATCCCCTTTAAATATAACTTTTTTCACATATATCACTCCTTAGGCACTCTCTTATTATAGTATAGTATTTGATTATAAATAAGCATATGGAGAAAGTACACAAAGAAAAAAGCTTTCTATTTAGCAATTGCTAAATAAAAAGCTTTTTCAATACTCAAATATTATTGATCTATTTCAAGAACTCCATCTATTGTCAACCCTATTTCTGCACCAATCAATTCAACAAAATCCAATGGTACAAAAGTTTTTGAATCAGTTAATTCTGGAGCAGTTCCTAATTGTACCTTCTTACGTGCATAATTATAATCATCTTCTCCTATTTTGACAAGAAACCAATGAGCACCCTTTGTTAATTCCACTGATCTTTCCTCTTCATTCCATAAAACTTTATATCCTAAAGTCTCGGCTATCTGTCTAAGTGGTACCATAACAACCTCATCTTCTATCTTGTAAATCGAGTTGTCTAAATCTATTTCCGCTCCATTTATAATCACTTTATCCATAGTCTTCAATTCATCTTCATCCAACACAATTATCTTTTTAGGAACTGTTTGTGCCGGTAGACTTAAAGTTGCTATATTGTAGAAAACTATTGCATTCCTATTCTTTATGTCCTCTATATCTAAACTGTTCCCTTCAGTATCAACTATCACAGTTTTATCATCTGGAGATATCTTTAATATATTATCTGTACTAAGCAAATCTTCATCAAACCTATATACTTCTACATTTGTTGGTTCTTCACTTTCCCTAACTACTAAAACATCACAGCCTAATCTAGCTGGATAACTTTCTAATATTGGAGTACTCTTATGATAATATAATGTTACATCCATTCCCTTTTTCAAAGTATCTTTGCTTACCAAATTCATAGTTTCATCACTTACCAATGTAGCATCGTGAGATATAAAGAACATCATCTTATCATAAGGTTCCTCATTATCATTTTCAACTAAAATAGATAAACTTTCTCCTTCAGAGTTCACTTCACTTATTGTCCCATTAAATGAAGTATACTCCCTTTGTAGTTTTTGTAATTCTTCTGTTTCTTTTACTACTTTATCACTAACTTCAGCGTTGCTCATAAGAGGTGCTAATAATAAACAAACCATCAAAGATAGCGCAATTACTTTTCTCAATAATTTCACTTAAATCCACTCCTTTCCATATATATTTTTAGTATATCCATTTTTAGTTTAAAATTGGTTACAATAAGGTTAAATAAATGTTACAATCCATAGATGAACTTTTAGAATTATAAATTTAACTAATCAGTTTTCTTATTTATGATATAATGGTGGTTAAGGAATAAAATTTCAAGGGGGCCCAAAAATATGCGATTAGAAATATTTGATTTTATAGATCAAACAATCGCCATGGTTGATGATATGAGGGATGTATTGAAAGAAGTAAATAGAGAGTTAGAATACTTTTTTAGAGATAAATTTGCAGACTATGATAATATTTTAAATATAACTTCAAGAGTTAAAACTTCAACAAGTTTAAAGGAAAAGATATTTAGAAATAACTTTTATTTGAAATATAAAACTCCAAGAAGGCTTATTGCGAGCCTCTCTGATTTAATAGGAATAAGAATGGAGTGCAGATTCATAGAAGACGAATCAGATGTATATTCAAAACTATTAGAAACATTCAATGTTCCAGGGGAAGAAGGCTGTTATTATGATGAAGATAACCCTAATATACAGCTTAAACTTGATGATAAACAACCCCAAATACAAAAAAATGGATTTGGCATATATAAAATTGATGGAAAATATATTAGAGAAAATATAGTAATAAAGTTTGAATTACAAATAAAATCGCTGGTAAATGTATTTTGGGGAGAAGCAGAACATAAAGTACTGTATAAGAATTACAAATATCTTCTCACAGAGGACCTATTTAGGGATATAATGTATTCATTAAAGGAAAATTTAAGTATGGTAGACAAGCAGCTTATGATTTTGTTCAACCATCTGAAGGATTTAGATGATACCAATATTGATAAGAAAAAAGAACAACTCGAAACAATTTTGTCTAAGACAATATATGATATGTATTCTGAGAAGACTAAGAAGGAATTTGGTTTTGTTGTGGACTATAGAAAATCCTGTGATGTTATAGTTTCCTATGTATTGAATCAAAATGGATATCATGATCCTATGGCTTATGACAATGTCTACCTCAAAATATTAGCAAGGCTCAATAAATTAAGACAAAATGAAGTATTCTTAGATGAATATATTGAATTTGAAAGAGAAATCCAATATGAAGATAACTTCTGCAAAAAAATTGGAGAAGCTATATTAGAGATAATAAATAAGGATTTCAAATGGAATCTCTTCTTTAAAATCATATTCCAACTAGGACCAGGAAATAACGCACAAGAATTTGAAAAGTTTTTGTTATTTCTAAGAAATAGATTCTTAGACAATTTAGAATTAAGTGAAGGCTTAAATTCTAGATTTAACAGTGTAGAAAAAAAGGAAATAACTCTGTATATAATGAATCTGATCGCAGAAAGTTTCATAAATAATAGAGAAATAGAATTTATAAATGATGATAATATTGATTGTATGAATAACAAAATCAATATTATATTAAAAAAGGTAATGAGCTATAAAATGTGGAAAGAAAATTTCAGCTACTTTACTAATGAGATAAAGATGAAATTAAACGATTATAAATAAACTCCTAATTTGGTGGTTAACCACCAAATTAGGAGTTTTCATTAATTTATAGTACTAATGCCGCAATCGTTCCAAAGATTAATAGTGGTATATTGTAATGGATAAATGTAGGTACAACTGTATCCCATATATGATCATGTTGTCCATCTACACTCAATCCTGATGTTGGTCCTAATGTACTATCAGAAGCTGGTGAGCCTGCATCTCCTAATGCACCTGCAGTACCGATTAACGCTATTGTGGCTGCAGGGCTAAATCCTAATTCTACTGCTAGAGGAACATATATTGCTGCAATTATCGGTACAGTTCCAAATGAAGTTCCTATACCCATAGTTATTATTAAGCCTATCAACAACATTAAAAATGCTGCGATTAATTGATTTCCTCCTGTTATACTTGCAGCTGCTTCAACTAAAGAATTAATTCCTCCAGTTTCTGTTAAAACTGCTCCATATCCAGATGCTATTAACATTACAAAGGCTATAAAACCCATCATCCCAATTCCATCATCTACTAAAGTATCAATTTCTTTAAACTTAAAAGACCCCAAAATCCACATTATCAATAGAGCTGAAAGTATCCCTAACGGCATAGAATCAGTTATTATTTGTATTACGAAAGCTACTACAGCTCCAACTAGAGCTCCTATTTCTGCTTTAGACATCTTAGATGACTCTTCAGAAGTTGCTGCTGTTTCGTCAAAATCTATAGACTTATATTCTCTTGGTTTTCTATATGTTATAAATATAGCTATAAATAATCCTATTATCATACCTATTCCTGGCAATAACATTGATTTCCAAACCATGCCTGTAACCACTTCCATACCATTACTGACAAGGGAATCTCTTATTGTATTGTGAAATATCAATCCAAAACCAACAGGAAGCATAACATAGGGAGCTTTTAACCCAAAAGTTAATGCACATGCGACTCCACGTCTATCAATTTTCAAATCATTCATAAGTCCAAGAAGTGGCGGAATCAATATTGGAATAAAGGCAATATGAACTGGAATCAAGTTTTGTGAAAAACATGAAATAACTGCAATTAAGAATACCAACATAGTCCTTTTATCCTTCATTGCCGAAGATAAACTCTTTGCAAGTCTTTTAGCAGCTCCTGTCTTATTTATAGCTACCGCTAGTGCCCCTAACAAGATATAACTAAGGGCTGTTTCAGCAGTACCGCCCATTCCTCCTATTAAAGTCGACATAGTATCCGTAAGAGACATACCAGAAGTTAATCCTGCTACAAGAGCAGATATAATTAATGCTATAATTACATTAAGCTTCAAAAGACACAATACTACCATTACAATAACTGAAATTACAACTGGATTCATGTAAACTCACCTCTCTTTAAAATTTTATAGCAATTTATCAACCATTTCATGAATTTCCCTATAGGCAATTCTGGTCACTTTCTCCATTAATATAAATGGTATGCAAAAAATCTCCCATTTATATGATTGAAAAGAATATGATTAATATATTTCTTATAAAAGCATAAATATAATCTTCGGAAAGTTGATATTAAAAAACATTTTATCAGAATGTTTAGAAAATGTCAATTATACAATAATGTGCTATCATTTGTCTAAATCAACCAATCGTATTGTATAATATAATTGAACAGAAGAACTTCTAAAGGGAGATGATTATATTGAAATTACATTTTGTCAAGATAAATCCAGTAGAAAACATGACAATATTTGTACTGGATCCAGTTCCAAGAAAAGAACACCTGAAAATCGCTAATAAATTAATGAATTATAACAATATTCATGGTGAACAAGTGGGATTTATAGAGAAAGAAGATTCACATATTAGGCTTCAAATGATGGGTGGAGAATTTTGTGGAAATGCCACCAGATCCTTAGCGGCGTATATGGTCCATAGTGAATATTCTGATGTAAAGAGAGTGCAAAGAGGATATGAAGTATCTTTACGTGTATCAGGAGTTGATAAAATAGTTAAATGTATAGTAACTTCTACAGATAATAAAAATAGCTATTTCTCTCAAATAGATATGCCTTTACCTTTATCTATAGAAAACTATCACTTTTACAAAGATGAAAAGAGAATAAAAACCATAAAAGTAAATATGCCTGGCATAGCTCATTTCATAGTTGATAGCAGTAGAATAAATAATAAAAATGAATTTTATAACATAATTAAAGAACAAATGGATGAAGAAAAATATGATGCCTTTGGGATAATGTATTATGATTATGAAAAAAATTTCTTAAGTCCCTTGGTATATGTAAGGGCAACAAATAGTCTCTATTGGGAAAGAAGTTGCGCTTCAGGAACTGCTGCATTAGCAATAGCCTTAGCATATAAAAAGAAAGATTCTATAGCGAAGAAAATTCAACAGCCTGGCGGAATCCTAGAGATTTCAGCAAACTGGACCGATGATAATATATCAAAAGTTAGATTAAATGGGTTAGTCAATATAGTAGCAGAAGGAATATCGTATATATAAATATCAATTGTAAATTAAAATTTCTAATAATTTAGGAAAATAAATTAATTTACCATCAAAACTTCCATATAGTAAGAAAAATTAATAAAAAAATTTATTCGAAAAAACAATTGTTGAATTGAAAAATGGAGGATTATAAATATTAATATTCCATTTTTAGAATTTTCAAAGTATGTTTTTGACTTTTTTAGTATAATTTTGTAAGCATAATGCTATGATATAATGTGTTAAAATTTTTTACTTACTTATTAATATGACCTTCATACTAAGAAAGGAGTGAAACAATGTTCCCACGTGAAATTATAGAGTCCTCAAGTTTAGATTCCCTATTATTCTATAGTTCGTTATTAGGAATATTACTGTTTGTTGGTGTAGTATTACGACTTAAGTTAAAGATTTTCAAAAAATTCTTTATCCCAGCTTCTCTAATAGCAGGCGTTATAGGCCTTGTTTTAGGAAAATATGGTATAGGATTTTTACCCATCGAAATAACTGAAAGTTGGGGAGCTTTGCCTGGAAAACTTATTACAGTTGTTTTCGCACCCATGTTAATTGGCATGGAACTTCCAAATATCAAAAAGGTAGGAAATATTATAACCCCACACCTATATTTTGGTTTTATAGCAGATCTTCTCCAAATTGCAATCCCTTTTATTATTTCGGCTTTAATACTGGAACCTGTATGGAATGTAAATGAAATGTTTGGTTCTATTGTTGAAGTCGGATGGGCAGGAGGTCATGGTACAGCTGGTGGTATGATTGATGTCTATAACTCCTTAAATTGGGCAGATGGTGGAGATTTAGGACTTACTTCTGCTACAGTAGGTCTATTTGTAGGAATAATAGGTGGAATGATAATCATTAATTATGCAGTAAGAAAAGGATATACTTCAGTTATAAAGTCTGAAACTCAACTTAAAACTAATAAAGAAAGTGATATCATTCATCCTTCTAAAAGGACATCCAACTCCATAGGAACTGTGAATAATGATGTAATTGAATCTTTTGCATTCCACTCATCTTTAATAGCAATAGCTATACTTATTGGTTGGATAATCCAAGGTCTAATAGAAATATATGTTGGTATAGAAATGCCTTTATTCCCAATGGCCATGATAGGAGGAGTATTTGTCCAATTAGCTATACGTAAAACTGAATTTGCTCAAGCCGTTGATGTGAATACTTTACAAAGAATTCAAGGAATTGCTCTAGATTTCTTAATAGCTAGTGCTATTGCCTCTATTAAGATACCAGTAGTTATAAAATATGCGTTTCCATTTTTAATATTAATGGTAGTAGATGGTATTCTACTAATAGCATTTTTCTTTTTCGTAGGTCCAAAGATGTTTAAAGAAAATTGGTTTGAAAATTCTATAATTAACTTTGGATTTCTCTCAGGAGTTGCAGCTGTAGGCTTAATGCTCTATCGTACTGTAGATCCAAATATGGAAACAGACGTTGGACAAGCATTTGCTCTAAGAACGCCTTTATTTGAACCGCTTTTAGGTGGAGGATTAATAACATCAATTCTTCCTATATTAGCAGTAAAATATGGTTCTTTAAAGACGGGGCTAGTTTTTCTAGTTATAACTATAATCTTAGTTATTTTAGCTAAGTTAACAGGATTCCTAAATAAAAATGAAAAAGTTGTTGCAAAACATTAAATAAAGTCACGTAATCGCTTGAAATAAAAATGAAATTGAATGATTATAGATAAACTCCTAATCTGGTGTTCAAAACCAAATTAGGAGTCTTCTTTAAAATTTACTATTTTATATACTCTGGAACCTGTGGTCCTGACCCATAAGGTTCATTTTCAATCATTTTAAGTATTGCATTTTTTGTACCCTTTAACATTAATGATTGTTCGGGTGGTGCTACCCCAACCATTTGTGCCTTAGATGTATTTCTAAACCAAATATCCTCCATACCATTCCAATTTCCCATATAAATCCACTCATCTTCAGGAAGTTCATTGCCCCAAGTACATTGCTCTTCTATTGCTCCATCTTCAACAGGTTTGCCAGGTCGATATATTTCCATAGTATAAGAATGTATACCTAAGCGTCCATATGTCCAATCAATCATTTCTGCAGAGGTAGGATAATCATCAAACGATTGTTTTACATAACTTTTTCTGCCTGTTGCCTTTTCAAAAGCTTTTGCCATTTCAGTTGAAACTTTTTTTAAGAACTCTGCATCTTCTGGTTCTTCGTCTGTATAACACCAAGGATAAAGTACACACTGAATTCCAGTATGAAGAGTTACCATTGCATGTACCGGATGTTTAATTAGAAAATTTTGAACCGCCTTAACTTCAGGTTCACTAGCTGGATTATTTCCTGCACGTGTATAGGCATTTGAACCTTGAACAGGAGTAGAATCTACATCCATATAATTCCACATATAATTGAAAGTACGATTTAGGTCAATATTACTCTGTTTCGGATCATCGCCAGGTATTCCATTTTCATTCCAATCTGGACTTTCCATCCCAATATATTCTCTTTCATAAATCTCTGAATCTTTAGCTCCTGTGTAAATTTGTGCAATTACTCCATCTCCATTGATGTCAGTATAGGGGTCACTAAACACCCTATTATTGCCGTTATGATCGGTAGGCCTTAAATTTTCCCTAGTAGGATATATAAAAGATTGCTCATATCCATCAGGATTTATGATTGGAACAACATAGATTACATAATTATCTAATATATTTTTTACTTCTTTATCATTATTATAATTTGTGACTAACCACCATGCAGTATATGCAGCAGCTTCCCCAGATTCTTGTTCATTACCATGTATATTGCCAAATACAGCTATTTTAGTTTTATTGTCAATATTTTTCTTGTTGCTTGTTAATTCAATACACCATATATCTTGTTCTCTCCAGCTACGGCCTATTGAATATGTCTTTGCGATTTTAGGATGTTCTTTTTCAAGATCTTGTAATAATTTCTCGTGAAATTCAAAATCATGGCGTTTGTCCCAATTTACCTCTACTAAATTTGTATAACTTGAATCTTGTTTAGCTAATACAGTTAATGGAGTTGTAACTAAAACAACTAATAACATGACTGAAATAAATTTTTTCATTCTATCATCCTTTCTAATACATAATATTTAGATTTAAAATTTAATTTCCCAGCACAGTCCCCTTTCGTTTTAATTTATATGTATAGTCAAGTATATTATATTGTTTCAAATATAATAATAGACCAGAATACTAACATTTAAATTAATATTGACAAACTGATAGCCATATTTAGAAACAAATAATATTTCTATTTTAATCTATAACCATCTCATTTATTTCTAGCATTAAATACACCAACTAAACTTCCTATTATCCCTAATATTCCACTAATACCCATAATGAATATTATGATATCTTTAGTTAATTCTTGGCTTGGTAGTAATGGAATGAATGGAATAGCCATCTCTATCTGACCATATCCATATTTTATTGCTAACCGTAATAGCATAGAAGCCAAAACGCCTCCTATTGAAGTTAAAAATACTCCTTCCAATATAAATGGAAAATCTATAAATGTTCGCGGAGCTCCAAGTAATTCTAATGTATTTATCTGTTCCCTATTGTTGTATATCCCCTGCCTTATTATATGGGATACTACCATCAGAGTTGATATTCCAACTGCCGTTATAGCTAATATCCCTATCAATTTAAGTACCATAACTATATCTTGGAGACGGTCTATTACTCTCTTGTTGTCTCTTATATAATCTATATTATCTAAAGTTTCCAATTGATTTAATATGTAATCAGATTCATCAATATGTATCTGCACTTCTATAAATGCAGTAAAAGGATTCTCATCAAATAACCCCAATATATGGGCTTCATCCCCTAATATGTTCTTCATTCTATCAAAGGATTCCACCTTATCAACTATAATAGTATTTTCTACACCATCTATAGAATCTATATCATTTATTAGTCGAGATATATCCTCATCTCCTAAATCTTCTCTATAGTATACATTTATCTCTGCTTCATCTTCTATTACATCAATTACATAATCACTTATGTTCCACCCTGATATTACTAAAGCAAGGATGAAAAAAATTAATCCAATACTCAGTATGGAAAATATATTGGAAAGTAAATCTATACTAAATAAAATCTTTGCTTCCTTTAAGAAATAGCCTAAATTATATACTGAATTCTTCATTAGACATTGTCTCCCTTCTTTCCACCTCAACGTTTCCATTGTTTATCTTAATGAAGGTTCCTTCATCTTTATCTTCTATTAGATGGGTAGCATGGGTAGTTATTATTACTGTGGTATTCTCATCTTTAAATGAAGTAAGTATGTCTAATATGTTAAGAGCATTGTCAACATCTAAATTTCCAGTCGGTTCATCCGCAAGGATTAATGCAGGCTTTCTAGCTATAGCTCTGGCAATAGCAACTCTTTGGCTTTCACCCCAAGATAACTTTTCAATTAAAGACATAGCTTTATGTTCAAGCCCAACTCTCCTAATAGCATCCATCGCTCCTTTCTTCATATTACTCGATGAAAATTCCAGAAATCTCATTCCTAGCATTATATTTTCTAAAACAGTTCTCCCTCTAATCAGTTTAAACTCTTGAAAAACAGGACCTAGATGTCTCCTCAATTTTCTAATATTTGAACTCTGTTCCTTTATTATATTCTGATTCATAACCTTTAAATGCCCTTTCGTAGGATACTCCATCCCCATTATGAGCTTTAGTAAACTAGTCTTACCCGAACCACTCGGTCCTGTTATATACACTATCTCACCGGGTTTAATTTTTAAATTCACATCCTTTAAAGCTATGACATCATTTTCATATATCAATGAAACATCTTTCGCTTCAATCATATTCTATAACCTCCACTAAATACATTAATTTAAATTTATTTGAACAGTCAACTCCATATATCCTTCAAAAGTCTCCACATTCTTTAAAATATTTTTCAATATTAAAGGTTTCAAATTTAATATAAAGTCTCCTTCTTTAAAAAACTCTTGAATAGTCTCGTTATTAAGCAACATTCCATATAAACTACCTTCCTTTACTTCAAATCTTAAAGTTTGCTGATCCAATATAACAAACGAACCATTTAAAACAAGATCCATCTCAGGTAATTCCATCTTAACTCTCTGAGGATAAAAATGTAATATAATATCAGGTAAATTGGGATTATGATTAATTACCTTATTAAGTATATCCTCTTCTATACTTACCTTTATACCTTCAGAAGTAAGCTCATATCTAACCGCACTTTCAGGTAAATTTCCTTCTTCTATAATATTTGAAAATTCCCTAGTCATGTCAGTCATCAAAATTGAAAGCTTGTCCATCATTGACATTACACTATTTAGTTTCTCTTGATAATATTCGAGATCACCTTTTAGGGAGGCTAACTGTCTCTCCAGTTCCTTAATCTTCTGTTCTTCTTTATTCATTGTTATTTCAAGATCATTTTCTGTTTTCTCCAAAAGTAACAACTTTTTATGTAAATTATTCTTTTTAACTAAAAGGTTATTCTTGATACCATCAATTGACTCAAGTAATTCTCCAGTATTTCTGGTTAAATCCCTCAAGGTATTTATTCTCCTAAGCAAATTGGTCACACTATCCGCATCTAATATGATCTCTATATACGAACTAGGCCCCATTCTCTGATAACTCCTGAGTACTTGTTTTAAAATATTAAGCTTTCCTTCATAATTGTTGGTCTCCTGTTCAATTAGGGTTTCTATATTGGCTATCTCTTCTTTCATTACTTCTATCTTTTCAGTAAGCTTACCTTTTTCTCTTTCTAATTCTTCAATCTGTTGGGCTTGAATGAACAATGACTCAAGAATTATTCTCTCCTCATCAGAAATATCCATCAGCTTTTCTTCCATTTCCGTTATCGTATCCCTCTGTGCTATCATTTTAGAAGATGTAACGGTCAACATAAGTACTAAAATCAAAAGCGATATCCAAATTTTTATCCTACTGATGTGTTTAAACATACATTTCACTCCTAATCCACTCTTCTATAATATATTAGACATTAAATTGCTCTTTTCCTTCTTATTAGGGAAAATAAACACAATAATCACTACCTAATTAATTTTATATAAGTATTAAGCACAAAGATTTCAATACTTTCTATATTAAATGAATAAAACTCTTATTCATTTGGTCATGCTATTGACAATAGAAACATATGGATATATCATAATATTTAAAATTTATAAATATATTTGGAGGGATTTAAATGGCTAATAAATCAAAAGGGGAAAAGCTTCAAGAAACTTTGACTCATAAATGGAAAAACGCATGGGAAACATTAAATAACAGCGAAAGAAAAAAGGTTTTTTCATTTAATGAAGAGTATAAAGATTTTTTGAATAAAGGAAAAACTGAAAGAGAATCAGCTAAAGAAATAATAAAGACGGCATCTGAAAAGGGGTACATATCAATAGACAAAATAAAGAAGAAGGGAATCAAACCTACCCCTGGTATGAAAATATATGCAAATAACAAGGATAAAGCTGTTGCATTATTCGTACTAGGAAAAGAAAACCTAGAAAAGGGAATGCATATCATTGGATCCCATTTAGATGCTCCAAGATTGGACTTAAAACAATCTCCTCTTTATGAAGAAGAAGACCTCGCTCTATTGAAAACACATTATTATGGTGGAATAAAAAAATATCAATGGGTTACATTACCATTAGCATTACATGGAGTCGTAATAAAATCAGATGGAGAAAAATTTGATGTTGTGATTGGCGAGGATGAAGACGATCCAGTGTTCTTCATAACTGATCTTCTACCACATTTAGCTAAAGATCAAATGAAAAAGAAAATGGATGAAGGAATTTCTGGTGAAGGCTTAAATATCATTATCGGAAGTATACCTTATGATGATAGTGAAATAGGTGAAAAAATCAAATTAAATGTACTCAATATACTTAATGAAAAGTATGGAATGAAAGAAGAAGACTTTACCACTGCAGAATTCGAAGTAGTCCCTGCAGGTAAATCAAGAGATGTCGGTATAGATAGAAGCATGGTTGGAGGATATGGGCAGGATGATAGGGTTTGTGCATTTACTTCTCTTAAAGCTATATTAGATGTGGATGCTCCAAACAAGACAGCTGTAGCTTTATTTGTGGATAAAGAGGAAATAGGTAGCGTCGGAAATACAAGTATGAAGTCAAAATTCTTTGAAAATGTGGTTTCAGAATTAATTGATCTTACAGAAGAAAACTATTCAGAATTAATCGTAAAAAGGGCATTGGCAAATTCCTCTGTGCTCTCTGCAGATACCCTAGGTGCATTTGATCCCAATTACCCTGATGTCCTAGATAAAAGAAATTCTCCCTTTATAAGTAAGGGGGTAACCATAGTCAAGTATACTGGTTCACGAGGTAAAGGAGAAAGCAATGACGCAAATTCTGAATATATAAGTAAGATTAGAAAAATATTCAATGATAATAATGTAATATGGCAAATGGGTGAACTAGGAAAAGTCGATCAAGGTGGTGGAGGAACTATAGCTTATATACTCGCAAACTATGGAATGGACGTGGTAGACTGCGGAGTAGCATTACTAAGCGTACACGCACCTTATGAAATTGCAAGCAAAGTGGATGTATATATGACATATAAAGGCTATAATGCTTTCCTCCAAGCATAATGCCTCTTGTGATTTAAAATAGGTTTATAAACTCGCTGACGCTCAGAATAGGAAAGTATCATCCTATAAGCATCAGCGAAAAACCTATTATTCATTAATTAGCCTGTATAGCATGGTAACGCCCTGTTCTCTTGTCATATTATCTTTAGGGTTGGTTCCATCAGTTATACCATTGTCCATAGCCCACTCCCATGCTTCAACTGCCCAAGGACTTAGTGGCTCCTGTATTTTATCGTATTGATATAGTTTATTATATTCGATTATCTGTATCAGTTTATCACCATATTTAGGGTCAGTCGCATAGCCTGCTTCATATATGAATTTTACAGCTTCTCTATAGTCTTTAGCTTCTTTAATCCTTTTATATCTTTTAGATTTACCTATCAATTCTAAATAGTCTCTTATGCTATCTTTAATACTATCATATGCTCTAAATTTAGCTTTCTTATTAAAATATTTGCAGCCATCCCATTCCTTTGTTTCCCTTATGGTAATCTTTCCTGTCCAATATGAACCTGCTTTAATTCCAAATATATTATTTTCTATGGCCTTATCTCCCCAACCTGATTCAAGGATAGCCTGAGCTATAACTAAACTAGGCAATATACCGTATTCACGATAATTTTCTTGTGCTGCCTTGCCTACCACTTCTATGAATTCCTTTTTATTCATAATATTTCAACTCCTTTCTAGTTATTATATATAAACTGGAAAGGAATTTTTACTATTAGATCATCAATTTACACATGTTGTCAGTAAACTCTATTGGATCATCTATATCCAATCCTTCAATCAAAAGTGCTTGATTATATAATAAGTTTGTATAGATATTTAGCTTATCCTTATCATTTTCATATGCATTCAACAGAGATTTAAAAACATCATGTTTGATGTTGATTTCTAGAATCTTATCCGCCTTTATGTTTTGATTGTTTGGCATAGTACTAAGCACCTTTTCCATCTCAATTGAAACTTCTCCTTCATTTGTTAAACATACTGGATGGTTTTTTAATCTCTGTGATGCTCTAACATCCTTAACCTTATCGGACAATATGTTTTTCATCTCTTCAAATAGCTTCTTATTCTCATCTTCATCAGAATCATTCATCTTTTCATCTTCTTCCGGTTCTATACCTAAGTCCTCACTGGATACTGATTTAAACTCTTTATCCTTATATTCCATCATCATCTTTATAGCAAACTCGTCTACATCATCAGTAAAGTATAATATCTCATATCCTTTATCCAATACTAATTCAGTTTGTGGTAATCTCTCTATCCTCTCATTGGAATCTCCCGTAGCATAATAGATATATTTCTGATCTTCAGGCATTCTAGAAATATATTCATCTAAGGTTACTAACTTTTTCTCCTTTGAAGAATAGAACATTAGTAAATCCTGCAACATTTTTTTATTTCTACCAAAATCACTATATACTCCATATTTTAACTGTCTCCCAAAGGATTCATAGAATTTCTCATATTCTTCCCTCTCATTATTAAGTAAATTCAATAATTCGCTTTTAATCTTATTTTTAATATTTTTGGCTATTAGTCTAAGCTGCCTAGTATGTTGTAGCGTTTCTCTAGAAATATTTAAAGATAAATCTTCAGAATCAACCATTCCCTTGACAAAACTGAAGTAATCAGGTAATAACTCTCCACATTTATTCATAATCAATACTCCGTTAGAATACAACTCCAATCCCTTTTCATATTCTGTTGTATAGTAATCATATGGAATCTTCTCAGGTATATACAATATTGCATTATACTTCACCATACCCTCTACGCTAATATGAATATATTTAACTGGCTTATCAAAACCATAACGCTTTTCAGCATAGAAATTTTCATAATCCTCTTTACTAAGCTCTTTCTTATTCCTTCTCCATATTGGAATCATACTATTTACAGTCTCTTCTTCAACATATTCTTCATATTCGTCATCTTTACCTTCTTTAGGCTTACGCTTAGTTAGATTCATCTTTATTGGATATCTGACAAAATCAGAGTACTTCTTAACAATAGACTTTAATTTATACTCATCTAAATACTGATCATACTTTTCATCTTCAGTATTTTCTTTTATCTTTAATATAATCTCTGTCCCTACAGAATCCTTACTATAAGGCTCTATACTATACCCATCAGCTCCTTTAGATTCCCATTTATAGCCTTGGTCACTTTCTAATGCCCTAGTTATTACAGTAACAGTATCCGAAACCATAAAAGCTGAATAAAATCCTACTCCAAATTGTCCTATAATATCATATCCATCTTTTAATTTATTAGCTTTTTTAAAATCAAAGGACCCACTTTTAGCAATAGTACCTAAATTCTCCTCAAGTTCTTCTTTAGTCATACCTATTCCAGTATCTAGAACTTTTAAAATCCTGTTATCCTTATCAGAAATAATCTTGACATAATAATCATCTTTATTGAACTTTAATGAAGAATCAGTCAATGCCTTATAGTATATCTTATCTATGGCATCACTGGCATTTGAAATAAGCTCTCTTAAGAATATATCCTTATTGGTATAAACCGAGTTAATCATCAAATCCAACAGTCTTTTAGATTCTGCCTTAAATGCTTTTGTTCCCATAGTAAACCTCTCCTTTATAAGTAAAAATTTATTATATATATCATCTTACATTAGCACTCTTATGCATAGAGTGCTAGCCCATATTTTTTATTTATCATATTCTATATATTAAGTCAATACGTTTACATAAGAAATTTGAATAACATCATATAAAAAACACCCCATTGATATCTCTATCAATAGGGCGTCATCCTTATCCTAGAATAAATAGTTTTCCCAAAATCATTGTTATTCTATGCTCTTTTATTTGCTTTCTCAATATTATCCAAGAATACATCAAGAGGTTGATCTCCTACGAACTCATACTTATCATTTATTACTATTTTAGGAACACTAGATACATTATATTTTTGAGAAAGCTCAAAGAAAGTTTCAGCTTCTATCATTTCCGCATTTATATTTGAATTCTCCAATGCTAATTTATGAGCTTTTCCTACTGCTCCAGGACAATGAGGACAACCAAGTGTAACAAAGACTTTTATATCTATAGGGTTCGAAATGTTGCTAAGCCTTTCTATGGTTTTATCTGTCAAACGCTCTGACTTACCAGAAACTTCAAGTATAGAAGTTACTAATGAATTTATTTCATGACCTGCAGGTATTCCATTAAATTTTATACCTTTATAATTCTCATTATCATCAAGTATTATAATACTTGGCACCAGACTAACATTATATTCTTTAGCTAAGTCTTTATCTACATTTATATCGTAAAGTTTTAAATGTAGTTTTTCACTTATGGAATATATTTCCTCAATATATGATTGTGTTTCCTCACATGTAGACATGCTTCTTTCTTCGTAAACAATACTATGGTTACATCCTTATCCATTCCTTCAAATATCCCTTTTAATTGTGTTCTAGCATCTTCATTTAACATTTTTATAATAACCCTCCTAATTTTTTATAAAGTATTTAAATATCCATTAGCTGATAGAGCGCACTTTGCTCCATCTGCAGCAGCTATAATAATCTGTTTGTACGCACTATCAGTAACATCTCCAGCTGAAAATATTCCTTTAACATTGGTCTCCCCATATTTATCTACAACAATTTCTCTTCTGTCATTTAACTTAATAACATCCTTGAACTGCTCACTATTTGGTATATATCCAATTTCCACAAATACACCGCTAGCAGGTATAGTATAAGCATCTCCTGCGAGTTTATCTAATACATTAACTCCTGTTACCATTTTCTCGCCAACAATCTCCTGTATTTGTGTATTTAAATGAATATCTACATTATCCAACTTCTCTAGTTGTTCAATTAGTATTTCATCTGCTCTAAATTGACTTCGATGTACAAGAGTTACTTTACTAGCAATTTTAGCTAAATCAATAGCTGCCTCCACAGCAGAATTACCTCCTCCTGCTATTATTACTTCAGTACCTGCAAACAAAGGTCCATCACAAATAGCACAATATGCAACACCTTTACCTAAAAACTCTTCTTCTCCTGGAACGTTAAGTTTTCTGGACCTACTCCCAGTAGCAAGAATAATTGATCTTGCTTTATATGAAGAACCATCAGATAGAAGAACCTCTTTTATAGGTGAATCTTCTACTACTCGCAACGCTTCAACAGCAGAATACTTAGAAATAGGAACATCTACGTTGTTAACATGTTCTTGAAATCTTTTCATAAGATCTTCCCCACTTATGGATGAATAGCCTAAATAATTTTCTACAGTGGAAGTATTAACTACTTGACCTCCAACGTCTTTAACAATTAGCCCTACCTTTGCACCCTTTCTCCTTGAGTATAAAGCTGCACTAAGCCCTGCCGGGCCTCCACCAACTACTATAATGTCATAGACTATATTACCGTCCAATCTATTATCTTTTTGTAAATTGTTTGTTAAATTAATATTAACTTCAATATTCATAACATACCTCCTATAACTTTAAAGGGACGGTACTTGAATGTATTAGTAAAAATAAATTCAATTGCCCCCAAATGAAAATTCTAAGTTTATCATATAATACTAATTACAATTTAATATCTTGCAAATAGAAGATTCGGATAGACCACCAAAGATTTCTGCTAATTCTTTTAAAGATAAAGTAGAATTTCTCCTAAATTGTCTTATTAGGTCATTTCTTAAAGATTTATTAGTCATTAGTTCTTCTGTAGTAATCCCTTTACAATCTGCTATTTCGTTAAGCTTATCTAAACCTTCCTCTAGAGTTTTAATGCAATCTTTACATTCAGATATCTCAGTCAAGCAATCATCAGTCTCGGTTAGTGAATTAAAATCTATCTTATCCAACAAACTATTGTCACATATATACCCATCATTAAACAAACAATAACTATTAAATTTATTATTACATTTCTCCTCAGTAGCATGAATTTTATTTAATATTGAAATCAAATGATCTACATCTCTAATCAATACACTTCTATATCTATCCTTAAATATGGGAGCTGAGTAATTTACATACATGGCATACTTGATATTAATCTCTTTCATTATCTTTGAAATATCAGAACCATTAGCACAAATAACGAGATGATATTCATTTGAATCAGAAACACAATAAGCGTAAAGTTTAAAATCATTCACTTTTTTGGAGCTCCTTAGAATAGATAAAAATTTATCTCTATCTAAATCATTACAAAAAAGATCTCTATCTTCAGTACCTACTTGATTAATATAATAAATTCCATATATATCTTTTACTCTAGCAGTTCTTGGCAACTTATTCACACTCCTCAGTTGAATTATATATTACTTATAAATAAAAGTCAAGTACCGTCCCCTAATCAAAATAAGGACTCTGAGATTATCTCAGAGTCCTTATTTTATACCTTATCACATATTATTTACTACATTAACTGGATATTGTTGGTATCCTCTATTACTGTTACCCTTCCATCTGCTATTTCAGATACTCTAGTACCGTCACTATCTATAAATACAACCTCAACTTGCATATCGGCTGCTATTAGTCCTGTTGGTACTGTCCAAGTTTCAGCATATAATCCTTCTGATATTTCAGTCATAGGAATTCCATTATTATCTGCCATTTCAAATGGAAGTAATATTCTGTAGTATCCTTCTCCACTAGTTGGAGCATTAAAACTAATATCCAATGTATCACCTGCTGTAAGCTCTACATCATTCTCTGGCTGAATATTAGTAATAGCTGTCTCTTCATCTTCATCATCTACAATGGTCACTCTTCCTGGAGCTATTTCTGATACCTTAGTTCCATGTTCACTTACATATATTACCTGAATTTGTAGATCTGCTGCTACTAAGCCTTCTGGTACTGTCCAAGTTGCTGAATACACTCCATCAGTTTCAGGCATTGGAGTTCCTAAATCGTCACCTGATGATCCAAATGGAAGCAGTATCCTATAATATCCTGAACCTCCTGTAGGAGCATTAAAGCTTATTTCTAATTCATCTCCTGCTGTAAGTTCTACATCTTCATCAGGTAAGATATTTGTAATAGTAGGTTCTCCTAATTCAACAGATACTGTTCTCTCAACAATTGTTTCATTACCTGCTAAGTCAATTGCTGATACAGTGATTAAATTTTCACCTTCATTTACAATTAATCTTTCGTGGAAGTTACCTTCTTCATCTACTTCTGCTTCCTTCTCATTTATTAATAGCTGTGATAATCCAATATCGTCAGTTACATTTCCTTCTACATGGACAACCTCTTCATTGATCTTAGCATTATCTAGTGGTCTTTCTACTTCCAATGTTGGTAGCACTTGGTCTTTTATTACTGTTACCTCTGGGCAAGGTTCTGTCTCTACTCCATCCATTTCAGCTGTTACCATTATTGTGTTTTCTGCCTCTGGTAATTCTACTTCAGCTGTAAACATCTTATTCTCAGAATCTATAGAAGTTACCTTTTCTCCGTTAACATATACATTGACCTTACCGTCTGCTGTAACTGTTCCTTCTACAGTTATACTATCTTGGTTTGTATAGTTTATCTCTTCAAGGTTTGTTATTTCTGGAGTTGATACGGAATATTCCATGACTGCTCTTATCATGAGTCCTCCAACTATGCCCTCGGATGATATTAATTGGAATTCTCCATCAATGTTCATATATGATCTATCTGCGTATTCAGATGCTTCGTCTATTCCTGTTCCTGGACAACTAGTACCTGGCTTATCTTGTATTGTTGATATATAGAAATCGTCTTCTGTTGAGAATCCAAAGCTTGATAAATCTATATAGTTCCAATCCCCTCTTACTAAATCGTCTATAAATATTGGATCTCCTACCTGTACTGGATTGCCATTTTCATCTATATCATATATTGTAAATCCTAACCTATTTCCTCCTGGACTTGGCCAATCAGTACCCCAGAGGTATATGTTGGTACCTTTTACTTTTCCATATTCATCTGGTGTAAATCTTACTGCCAATCCATTTGGTGCTTCGTTTAATACCAATGCATTTTCTGCAGTTCCATCATCATAGATTATTTCTTCTTCATAACCTACGAATCTCTTTAATCCTAGTTCAACTTCTGTTACTCCTTCATCTTCTACTTCTACAGTAAATTCCCCTGGTTCAAATCCATCTGCTACTACCTTTAATGTATATGTTCCCACTATAATATCTGGTATAGTAAAGTTACCATCTTCATCTGCAACAACTGGCTCTACCTTTGGATCCTCTACTACTGTTATTAAAGCATTAGATGCTGGATCACCATAGTATCTATCAAATACTGTACCTGTAATCGTTCCACGAGGTTTTGGATCTAGTATGAATGTTTCACTTACGATTTCGTCTTCATCTACACTAACTTCTACGTCCTCTGCATAATATCCATAAGCTTCTGCTCTTAGAGTATAATCTCCCTTAGGAACTCTCATACTGTATTCACCAGTAGCAGGATCTGTTTTAACGCTTCTACCTGTTTCTAGTACTGTAATTACACCTTCTTCTACTGGAATTCCAGTACCTCTTGCTAAAGGTGTGTTTGCAACTTCCTCATCTGATACTGTTTCATAATTGTCTGTTTCTACTTTACTTCTTTCTATTTTATAGCTTGGTTCTGCTGGTTCTACATAATCCTCTCTTCTAGCTAATTCTTCTGGATTTGGTTCAAGTTCAATTCCATGCTCTGATTCTGGATTAATCTCTGGCTCTTCCTCTTGAGCTGCTGCCATTACATAGACATCATCTACATACCAACCACTATAATAGATAATCCCATCTGAATGGAAGAAAAATCTTATCTTTATAGTGTCTCCAGCATATTCATTTAATGATATCTCTTCAGTAAACCATTCTTGTATTCGACTACCATATTTTCCTTCTTCTGTTGGTGTAATGTTTACCCATGTTTCTCCGTCATCATTAGAGATCATTACTTGACCATAATCCCATAATGTGCTTGTTCCTTCAAAATCATACCAATGAGTAAATGTTAATACAACATCATTATCTTCAGGTATTTCTATAGCAGGAGATTCAATATATGAATTGTTATTTCCCGTATAGTCTCCATCAAGATTTGTTGCCCATAATTTTTCTCCTGAAGCTGCTGCATTTGGTCCAGAGGTTGGAATTCCCCATTCCCAATCATTAGCAGTTCCTTCAGTCACTCCTGTTACAAATTCTCCATTGTCTTTTTCAAAATCAGTACCAAATAACTCTGTATATGGTACAGCTACTGCACTTGATTCATTGGAATATGAACTTTCATTCGCTGAAAAATCAACTGCAGTTACTACATAGAATTGTTCTACATCATGTGGAGCTTCCATATCTACAAATTTATTGGTTGCTACTTCAGATACTAGAGTATATGGGCCTCCTGCAGTTTCTGCCCTATATACGTTATAGTGATCTAAGTCTCCTTCAGATGAAGGTTCCCAAGTTAACTTGATTCCTCTTATATTCGCCTCTGCATTAAGATCTAAAGGTGCTGCAGGAGCTTCCGTATCCACTCCTACCAATCTAACATTATCAATATACCATCCCTCTCTTTGAGTATAGGAATTGGATATAAATCTAAATGCTACAAATACTGGATTAGTAGAACCAATATAATCCTCAAGATTGACTACTACTTCTTGCCAATTGGATAGATCGCCTGTATATTCTGGCCCTATTTGTGTCCATGTTTCACCATAATCATTGGTTACAAGTACTGTACCATAGTCATAATCATGATAAGTGTTAAGCCAATGATTAAATCTTAATGTTGCCGCTTCTAGCGTATCATCTCTTAAATCTATTGGAGGAGTTATCATCCAATCATCAGCACTATTACTATGATTTGCACCAAGCACTGTACCTGCAAGATTCTCTCCTTCATATGGAACAGGATCGAAATCAGCTACTGCTGGTCCCCATTCCCAATCTCCCTCCATTGTCCAACCTAAAGCATTGTCTTCAAAACCTTGAGTATATTCATCTGGAACTACACCAAAATTTATATCTATGTTATAATCTTGTGTTACTACCGCTTCTCCTGCATAGTCTCTTGCTCTTATCTTGTATACTAATCCATCTCCTAAGAGCATATCGTGAGTTATTGTCCCTGTATAAATACCGTCCTTATGATCCCCTGATATCCTATCCATTGGTACTAAGAACCAATAGGATTTACCTTCTGGTTTTACCAATAATTCTGCTTCTACTACTGATACGTCATCTGTTATTCTTGCTTCAATTTCTATCTCTGAGCCTGCATATACTTCAGTTATCTCTTGCTCATGTTCTATTACTAAATCCTCTAGGTCTTCTCCTTCTTTTAGTACCTTACCTTCTATTATCCCTGTACCTGATGCTACTTGTGATACTGCTTCAAATGCATTAACCATACCGTATCCATATCCAAAGTTTGGTGATTCTGGATATTCATCATCTGTTAATGGGTCTGCTGTTTCTGATAGAATCTGTTCTATGTCTTCTAATGCTAAAGAAGCATTTGCTGACAATAACAATGCTACCGTTCCTGTTACATGTGGTGCTGACATTGATGTGCCTGAGTATCCGCTTGTATATCCCCCTGGTATACATGAGTATATGTTTACTCCAGGTGCTGATATGTTCGGTTTAATTAGCGTTTCATCATATGGCGATGGACCTAATTTTGAAAAGCTTGCTCTTTCATCATTTCGGTTGACTGCTGCTACTGCAAAGCTCTCTGGATAGTTTGCTGGACATGATATTGATCCTGGCCATGGTTCTGGCTCCCCTGGTCTCTGATTCCCTGCTGAGAATACTGGGAATATCTCTGCTGATCTCCAATTTATTACAGCATCTCTATACCAGTCATCGATTCCATCGAGTCCTCCCCAAGAATTATTAACAGCATCTGGTGCTGCTGTTGAATCTCCTCCAGGGTGCAACATCCATTCTGCTGCATCTAAAAGAATCTTATCTGTGGTTGAACCAGCTGTATTAAATACCCTTGCTGTTATCCATTTTGCTCCTGGTGCTACACCTACCGGATTGCTTCCATCTGGTTCTTGTCCAACCATTGTCCCCATTACGTGAGTCCCATGGCTATCTGAATCCTCTGGCAAGTTAGCTCCATATACTGGGTCAAACCAGCTCTTAGATGGATCGGTTTCTCCTGTATTTGGATCATACCCTCTCCACTTATCATGTAGTGCTGGATGAGTCCAATCCACTCCTGAATCTAAAGAACCCACTACTATACCTGCTCCATCAACTCCTAAGTCCCAAGACTGATCTGCTCCTACTCTTGTTATGTTCCATTCTGGCTCTGTAGATGCTTGTTGTATATCTTTAGATGTTAATCGTACATCTCTGTCAGTTATGGATATGTCCATTTGATAAGTATTATTCTTGTAGATCTTTCCTACTTCTGTCATATAGGATATGTTTTCTATTACTTCTTCTGTAGCCTTTACATATACAATGTTGACTAAATGATAGGATTTAAATTCTTCTACATTCCCTTTTTCCTTTTCTTGCTCTAGATAGTTTAACAGATTAGTTTGAGTTGAGTCTGCCTTGTCCTTTAAAGCTTCTACTACACCTTTCCTAACTTCAAGTCTAGTATTATATGGGGTCATCTTTTCTGATACTGCAGATTTTGTAGCTTTAGCAATCATCTTAGTATCAACCTGATCCTCCATATATACTAAAACTTCTGCCTGACCTTCTTTTTCTAAGTCATCCTTAACGTCAGCTTCAATCTTCATTGATGCTTTTTCTTCTAGGTCTACCCTTGCTGAGTTAATCTTGTTCTCTTGTGCGCTAACAATCGATGTAAAGCTTCCCAATACCATAATCATAACGATTATTAGAGATAGCACTTTTGAAACTCTTCTGTTTCTTAACATCAATAGTTACCCCCTTTGGTTTTTATAAACTTATTAACCTAATGTGCACCTCCTTACCTTTAGTCTAGTAAAATATTTTACCTTATCTGTCTTTATAAAAAGTTTACATTAATTGTAATGTCGTGTCAAGTATTGGAATTTATGTATATTATTCCTCACTAGCACATTTAGTCTAAGAAAAACTGTATTATATGCCATTTTACTGTGTATAATGTACAAACATCCTTATAATAATAGTCATAACTACCTATATCTTTCTTCCTTATATTCATTTTATATTAGTACTAAAAAAGCATCTTATGAATATTTCTATTCATAAGATGCTCTAAAATTATTATTTACGCATTAGTAGTATGTTTTTTAAATCTGTTTTTAATTCCTTCAAAGAGTGCATAAATTACTGGGATTATAACCATTGTTAAAAATGTTGCTGCAGTCATACCTCCTATAACTGTAATTGCAAGAGGCGAAAATCTTTCTGACCCTAATGCAAGTTGCATTGCTAGAGGAAGCATACCCGTAATATCAGAAAGTGCAGTCATCATTATAGGCCTAAATCTAGATTTTACTGCTTCTGATATGGATTCATTTAATTCCATTCCTTCTTTTCTTCTTTCTACAATAAATTCTACAAGAAGTATTGAATTGTTAACAACTGTACCAGCCAGGAGAATAAATCCTAAAAGTACAGGCATTGACATATACTTTTCTGTCAATCCTAATGCTGGAGCTACACCTATAACAACAAGAGGTATTGCTGCCATTACTGTAATAGGATGCAAAAAGGACTTAAACTGTGGTACTAGTATTAAGTAAATAAATACTATGGATAATGATAAAAGGAATATCATATCTTGAGCTGAATCTGACATATTTTGCTGTTCGCCTATTATTTCAACTGAATATCCGCTTGGTAGAGGATACTCTTCAATTACATCATTAATATCTCTAGTTATATGACTAAAAGCCCTTGAATGGGTATATCCTAATATATCAATTGTATATTCTAGGTCCTCCCTAGTGATAATATTTGCTCTTTCGTTTAATTCCACTTCTGCAACTTCTCTTAGAGGCACTTTAACCCCTATAGGGGTGTCAATATAAACATCCAACAAACTATCTACAGATTCTTTGTACTCATCCAAATATTGAACTGAAATCCCTACATTTTCCGTTTCTCCTATATCTATATCAGTTCCTACAATACCTTCTATTGAGGTATAGATTTGATTTGCTACCGCTGCATTTGTAAGCCCTAATTCTTGAATGCGTGACTCGTTCATCTTTACATTAAGCTGTAAGTTATCCATATTAAAGCTTTTATATAAATTTGTAGTTCCTTCTATTTTACTAATCTCTTTTTGCAAATTATCTGCAATATCATAAAGTATCTCCTGATCAGAACCGCTTATCTTTATATCTATTGGCGCCTTGGCATTTGCATTTGCAGTTCCTCCTAACTCTTTAACAGAATACCTCTTGATTCCAGCAATTCCTTCTATCTCTCGACGCAGCTTCTCTTGAAAATCCCATATGGTTTCTTCTCTTTCTGTCCTTGGCGTTAAATTAATGGTCATAAGAGCTTGATTAGTACCCATTACTCCAAAATCACCAAGCAAGTTGCTGCCCTTTTCATAACCTATCTGAGCATCATGATTTACAACAATCTGTTCTTCTGCTAGGAAATTTTCAACTTGTTCTACTGCAGCACTTGTTTCTTCTAGCATCGTTCCTGGCTCCATCTCGATTGAAACATATGTCGTTCCACTATCAAACTGAGGAAGCATTTCCATCCCATTACTAATTAAGAACCTTCCCCCTAAAACTAAAAGAAATAAAGCTATTAATAGTGTTTTTATCTTGTTTTTTAAAGCTAAATCCAGAACTTTAATATAAAATTCCCTTAACCTATCCATTATTTTGTTCCAAGGTAATGTAATTCTAGTAATTAACTTCTCCGCTTTTGTAAATTTGAATTTATTAAACATCACCGTTAAAAGCGGTATAATCAAAAGCGCTATTGCTAGAGATGCACTTATTGCATAGATTACAGTTAAAGACAATGGCGTGAACATCTCTCCAACAAAACCCTCTATAAATAAAAGAGGTATTAAAACTATTAATGTAGTCGTTGCTCCTGCAATACTAGGCATCGCTATTTCATTAGTACCTTCTATAGCTGCTAAAGCTATTTCCTTGCCATTTTCTTGCCTATGCTTTGTTATGTTTTCAACAACAATTATTGACGTATCAACAACAAATCCTATACTCAATATCAGCGCCGAAAGGGTAACCATGTCTAATTTCATGTCTGAAAACTTCATTAATGTCAAGGACGTTAAAAATACCAATGGCATTGAAATGGAAACTACCAATGACTGACTAATATTGGAGATAAAAAGCATTATAATAATTATTGTAAATATCATTGACATCAATACGCTAGATGACATATTATCAACCATTTGGTTGGTAAATACTGAATCATCTTGAGCTATCTCAAATTGAATAAAAGGATATTGCTCTTCTAAGATCTTTACCTCTTCTTTAATATCTTCAACAATCTCTACTGTATTAGCATCCGTCGTCTTCAAAACCATCAATGCAATCGATTCATTTCCTTTATGTCTGTAATTACTTTCTAAATCCTCTGTAGATAGTTCTACTTGAGCTATATCCTTTAAGTAAACCATGTTTCCATCTTTTAACGGTATCCTAATATTTTCTATATCATCTATTGAGTTTAAATCTTCCTCAACTCTTACTAACACTTCCTTATTAGCATCAACTAGCTTTCCACCAGGTGCCTTTATATTATTCTGAGCTAAAACTGAAGATACCTGTTGTAAAGTAAGTCCATAGGATGCGAGCTTATTTTTATCAATATTTACTTTAACTAGTGAATTATATCCTCCAAACATATCAACTGAAGCAACACCATCAAGCAATTGTAAGCTGTAGCCAATTTCATCTTCAGCTATTTGTCTAACAGTTCTCATATCTACAGAGTCACTTTTTAAACTTAGCGTAACTACTGGCTTTTGTGATGAGTCAAATTTTAAAATTCTAGGCTCACTAATGTTGGGAGGCAATTTATTTCTAATTCTGCTTACTGAATTTTGTATATCTATCGCTGCTTCGTCAGTATTTATAGCATAGTCAAACTCCAATGTTATTATAGCTATATTATCCTGACTTGTAGATTTTACATTGTAAATACCCTCTAACTGTCCAAATTCATCTTCCATTGGTTCTACTACATCTTTTACTACATCTTGAGATGAAGCACCTGGATATTGAGTAATCACCGTCACAGTGGGAGCATTTGTATCTGGAGACATCTGTGTTTTCATAGTTACCCTTGAATAAATTCCAAAGATTACTATAGCTATGGCAATAGATAAAATGAAATATTTATTTTTAATTGAAAATCCACCTATATTCATTATTTATCTTCTCCTTTAAAAGCATATACCTTAGCACCATCAAGTAATTTTGATAAGTTTGTTACTGCTATTTTGTCTCCTTCTTTTAACCCACTTACGACTTCTGTATTCTCTCCAACGGTAATTCCTGTTTCAATTTCAACTTCTTTGACCACACCATCCTTATATAAATATACAACGTCTTTCCCTTTTAATTTCTTTATTGAATTCTTAGGTATAATTAATTTATCTTTTACTTCATTTGTCACTATTCTTGTATTTGTGCTATTCCCCGAAAACAATAGGTCAGGCTTCTCATTTTTTATTGGACCTATTTCTACCATGCCTATTCTAGTATTAGGATTAATATTAGGAATAACTTTACTTACTTCTGCCGTTATTTCATCGTCTACACCATTCATTCCCAACAAAGCCTTACTTCCTATTGACATCTTGCTAATATCACTTTCAGGTACATTTATTTTTACAATTATTTCTTCGTTATTATCTATCGCAACCAAAGGTTTACCAACAGCAGCTAAATCCCCTACATTGCCTTCAACCATTTTTACAACTCCATCTATAGGTGCTTTTATGAGAGTATCTCCTATTTTATTATTTAGTTCATTTATTGATGAATTCAATTCTTCTATTTGTTTCTCTGCCATATCTTTCTCATGTACTAATTGATTATATTTATCATCTATGGTTGCCTCTAATTCCTCAAATTGAAGACGTGCTGTATCTGTTTCCTGTTGAATTTTATCGTATGCACTCTTTGAAATTGCTCCTTCATCATATAACTTCTCATGTTTATCTCTTTCTTCCTTTAAAAATTCATAATTTGATTGAGCATTCTCCAGCTTTTTAATCAATGGATTTGAATCATAAAACTCATCAACTTTATCAACTAAATAGTTATAATTAGTCTTCAAAGTTTCTAGTTTTTTCTGTGATGTTTTAAGGCTTGCATCAAGTTGACTATCATCAATTTTAACCAATAAATCACCAGCTTTTACTTTAACTCCTTCTTCAACATAAACTTCAACTATCTGTCCTGCAATAGTTGGTGAAATAGTTGTAGATTTCTTAGGCTCTATTGTTCCAATATAGTTTATGGATTCAACAATATCACCTTTACTTACATTTTCTAGCTTAACTGGTATCCCAAGATCTGTCTCAGTTTCTGTGTGTGTTGTAACACTTTTACTGTCTACAGTATCCTTAATGTTTTTAAAAATTATTATACCTCCTACAATTACAAGTGAAGCTAATATAATAATAAAACTCTTTCTTTTGTTCATAACTTAATCACTCCTTGCATTAAAGTATTATTTAATATCTTATCTTCAATTATCTATATAGAAAGGATTCCTTTACTTCTGCCACATTTGTAATATTTAAAATTTTTATGTATGTTAGTACTTACTTATATAATATCTATATAATACATCTATTAAATAGTTTTGTCAATAGAAATAAAAAATGCAAAAAAACATCTTATGAATATTTCTACACATAAGATGTTTTAGAAATTAATTAGTATGTAATCTTTCATCACGTTTACTATTCTTTAGTTGCCGCTATTTCATTATTGCATAGTTGTTCATTTACACAGTCCTTATTTTTATATGTTGGCACCATGTTTTCCAGGTATTCCTTTAAATCATTATCTGTTTCATTATGTATTATATCATCTAATCCATTTAAATATTTTAATAGTAGCTTATAATCAAAGAATGTAGGCTTACCTATGAATATTTTATTGTGTTCAGTTGAACTAATCCCTTCTTCATCTAACAATAACTCCTCAAATAGTTTCTCACCAGGTCTTAACCCTATTATTTTTATTGGAATATCTACATTTGGTTCAAATCCTGACAATTTTATTAAATCCTTTGCTAAATCCATTATCTTAACAGGTTCTCCCATATCCAATACAAATACTTCTCCGCCTTTAGCCATGGCTCCTGCTTGAATTACCAATCTTACAGCTTCAGGAATAGTCATAAAATACCTAACTACCTCTGGATGAGTTACTGTGACTGGCCCCCCTTCTTCTATTTGTTTCTTAAAGAGGGGAATAACACTTCCATTACTACCTAAAACATTCCCAAATCTTACAGCTACAAACTCTGTATTGCTTATTTCATTTATAGACTGTATGATCATTTCACATATTCGTTTGGAAGCCCCCATCACATTGGTTGGATTTACTGCCTTATCTGTTGAAATCATAACAAACCTTTTAACTCCATATTCGTTTGCAGACCTAGCTATATTCAAAGTTCCAAACACATTGTTTTTGATCGCTTCCTTGGGACTATCCTCCATAAGAGGAACATGCTTGTGAGCAGCTGCATGGAATACAACCTCTGGATTTTCCTTTTCCATTATTTCATCTATTCTATGTTTATCTCTAACTGAAGCTATAACTGTTTTAAGATTCAAATCATCATGAGTCCTCAATAGCTCATTCTGAATTTCATATGCGTTATTTTCATATATATCCAGTATAATCAATTCCTTTGGTTTAAATCTTGCAATCTGTCTACATAATTCAGAACCAATAGAACCGCCACCACCTGTAACCAATACTACTTTTCCTTTTATATAATAACTTATTTCCTCTACATTCAATCTTACCTCATCTCTGCCTAGAAGGTCTTCTATCTGAACATCCCTTATCTTTTTGATACTTACATCTCCATCAATCAATTCATACATGCCAGGAAGTATTTTAAGTTTACACTTGGTTTGTCTACATACTTCAACAATCTCTCTTATTTCATTTCTATCGGCTGAGGGTATTGCAATTATAACCTCATCTATCTCCATTTCCTCAGCTAATCTAGGTATATCATCCCTCCTACCTAATACAGGAACACCCCGAATTATTAGGTCTTGTTTTTTAACATCATCATCAATTATTGCAACTGGCTTACTATTTAATTGGGTATGGTTATTATACTCCCTTATGACCATGGCTCCTGCATCTCCACCACCAATTATCATAATCCTTCTATAACTGCCTTTAGGTATGATAACACCATTTTTTATCTTTCTTAATGCCCTAACACTAAATCTCATACCACCAACGAGCATAACATCCAATATAGTAACCATTATGTACACAGATCTAGGAAGATGGGATTGCATAATGACCAGAAAACTTAAAGCTCCAGCATTTGCAACAATACACGCCGCCGTTATATTAATCAATTCATCTATACTGGCATATTTCCATATGCTTTTATATAATTTAAAATAATGAAATACCGCTAGTTTTATCATAGTTAGAAGGATTGCATTACTTATATATGTTTCTAAATACCTTAATTCAATATTCCTTTCAAATCTTAAATACAACGCTAATAGATAAGATAGATTTATCAATACAACATCAAAGATCAATAATAATATGACTTTTTTACTTTTTTGCATAATAAAAACTCCCCTGTTATTAAATTTTCTCCTTATTCAATTTTGTATCTTCTGTACTTTGCCAATATTCTACGAAAAAGGTTATAAATACTCCTACCATAACTCCCAATACTAAAGCTATTGCTATATTTAACATCTTTCTAGGCGCAACAGGATTATTTGAAGGATGTGCACTAGAAATAACTGAAATACTTGCCTCTCCTATTTCTGTTGACCCAGTTACTTTAAGTTCTTCATATTTTTCTACAAAAGCTTCATATGTTGTCTGCGCAATATCTACCTTTTGCTCAATTAATCCTTCCTTATGTACTTTATCTTGAAGTTCTATCCTTAAGTTTTCTATATCCTCTTCCATGTCCGCTATTTTATTCGTCGTGCTTTTTATTCCTGCTTGCACTTCAGCTAAATTTATTTTTAAAGCTTTCTCAGTGTCATCAAGTACCAAATTCATAGTTCCAGAGCCACTGGATGATTGCCTTATAGTTAAGCTATTGGTCCTATTTGGTTCACTTTTTGCTGTTGCAATGGCCGATTCCAATTCATCTTTTCTAATAGTCAAATCATTCAACTGAGTCTTATAATTTGTAATTTGTTTTAACTTTGCGCCTAATTCCAATTGAAGTTCATCAGCATTTCTAGGCTGAGATAATAGCTCCTTTTGTTCCAATAAAGCCTTATCATACTTTTCCTTCTCTATTGCCATCTGTTTCTCTATGTCTTGAGAAGCCTTATTCGTTTTCTCTTTAACATTACTCTCTACTATAGAAATAAAATTTTCTCCTACCTTGTTAACGATTTTAGCAGCTTTTTCTGGATTAGTATGTTGCATCTTTATAGTGATTAATTCTGTGTTTTCAACTGTTTCAAGAGTTATACTGTTTGCTAGGGAACTCACTGAATATTCTTCTTGCAAGTCTAAATCCTCAATCGTCTTTTGCATAACTTCAGGTGTCTTTATCTGTTGTCTATAGGTTTCTAAATTCATACTTGGATATTGAGATATAGTATCCAATACATTATTTAGATTGTCATTACCATTTTCATCATTATTTTGGATCTGTTCACTCAAATTTGATGCCATCAAGATCATCTTTGCTTCATATTGTGGACTTAGTACAAAAAAGCTTAATATACTAGCTGCTAATACTGCAAATGCAGTAATTAAGATGATTAACTTTTTTCTTTTAATAAGTATTTCTATTAGTTCTCTTAAACTGATTTCCTCCATATGTGATCCTCCATATCTTAGTATTAATTTCCATGTATTACTATTTCATATTTTACACTAAAATAGGGATAAAAACAAGGTTTTATCCCTATTTATGTAGCTATTTATTTTCAATTCTTTCTTTCTTTAATTTAATATTTATTCCTATACCAGTACCTAATAATATCCAAAATACAGGTGCTACTGAAATTACACTATCATTTAGTACACTTACCATCAAGTAACTACAAACAGCAAAGAATATTGATATACCAGCAGTTTCATATAGATTACCATAATCCTTCTTATCTATATATAATTTAATGCTGGAGACAATATACATAAAAAATATTGCTAATACAGCTATTAAAGAGATAACTCCTGTGTTGATTCCAGTTTGTATATAATAATTATGAGGTTTATCTACTAATATATTTATCCTGCTCATCCCTATTAGTTTACCGAAATAGTCATCATTAGGGAAATGTAAAGCATAAGTGTCTGGCCCATATCCTAAGAGGAATGTATCCTTAAACAACGGTAAAGACCTAGACCAAATATATCCTCTACTAGATGCCATCCTTTCTCGTCCTTTAAATCCCCAGCTTGGAGCCTTTTCCAAGTCTGATAATTCCCCTTTAGAGCCAAGGAATTTAAACTCCCCATCATCTACTACTAAGTCAAAATTCCTCCAACCGATATTGGTACGTATTTGAGATCTTAATAGAGGCGTACCTTCGTAAACATACTTCGTAAATACATGCTGGTTATAAGGTTCTTCTGCAAAAGTAATCTTATTTTCTTTTTCTGTAATTTCTAAATCATCATTGTTCTCATTTTTAAAATGGTACCCTTCATCATCATATGAAATGTTTATTTCATAATCCTCAATAGCTATAGTAGCTCTATTATCCTCTAAGTTAATGTCCTTTAAACTGTTGACTTGAACCGTGCCTATAGAATCCTTTACAGCTAACAACCGCTTCTGTAAAAGTCCATCTGTATATTGGTTAGCTCCATAGAATAGCCCACCTAGAAGGGCTATTATCACTAATGATGCTTTCCACCTTTTAATAATCAAACTCCTGAATATAACAATTAAAAGAACAATATATAAACCAAGACTTATTATTCCTGTTCTAGAACCAGAGCCAAATAGATTTATAAGTGATAAAATGCTTACTATTCCAAAGAATACTTTTGTAAAAACATCTTTAGCCAATATCAACATGGTAGCTGATAGAGGAAATATAATACTCATATAGACGCCTACATAGTTTGGATTAAATAGGGTTCCATATATTCTCTTACTTCCACCAAACTGAAATTTCATACTATCCATGGAATCTGCAAAGCGAGAAGGGACTATCAAACTCTTTCCAAAATCTGAAGCAAATAAATCATAACCTGCATATTGAAATATGCCAATAACTGATAATATTATGGATGATACTCCTAGTGTATATAACAGATATTTAACTTGTTTTTCATTATCTATCATATTAATAGCTAAAAGTAAGCAGAGCATATATCCTATAAGCACATACATATTCTCATACCTATCCATGAATCCTTGTAATGCTACATCCCTATGTGTTGCAAATATGGTGGATAGAATTACAAAAGCAGTATATACAATCATTGGATAATAGATATTGGTTTTCTTTATGTATATATTCTCATAGAAAAAGTATTTTATAAGAAATATTGCTGTTCCAATGGATGTAAATACTATAAACCATACCATCTTATAATAGGAGAAAAAGTCTGCATTTACCTCTTGTCCAACTTTAAATGCAGCAGAAGCACCTTCAAGAGGTACTGCTTTTAACCTTACTACTAAGGGGACTATACCTACTATTAATATTAATGACAATATTGATAAAGAAGTATAGCTATATTTTCGTGAACTGAGTTTCCTTTTGCTTTTCTGCATAACTGATACCTCCAGTACGATTAATGTTAAAGTTATAATATATATTATACCATACTTCAACTTGATTTTATATAAGAAGAACTTCTAACGAAGCATTAAAGGTAGCTTTTCTTAAAACTCATTTACGGAAAGTTCTAAGATCAGAAAAAAGTAACACTTCCCTACTAAATAAAAAAAGCCATATATTAAACTTTAATTAATATATAGCTTTAATTACAGTATTTTATTATTCATATATAGAAATATCACATGCCATCATGTTCAATCAACATATAGGTTTCACTAGAGTTTTGTATTATTTTATTTTTAAATGTTTACCTAAATGTTCCATAATTTGAGTTATAGGATCTTGTATAACGTCCTTGGGATTTATTACCTCTATAGATTTCTATATCTACATATTTATCAGGATAATCATAGTTTATTTCATCAGCTATTATATCTAGCATATCTTCTATATCACTAGTTCTAAGGTCTTCCCATTCATCACGATAGTAATTTGAAAATGATATAACCATGCTTACAGTAGATGAACTTACATTAAAATCATCAACCTCTGCATCATCAATATACTCGTCATAAAATACGTCAGCCACTAATTCATCTAAATAATCAATACCAGTCCCTGATGAAGAACGTCTAAATGAAACACTTATCCTACCATTCTTTCTTTGGCTAAATGTCATTAGATCATTTTCATAGTAAGTATCATATACAGAACCAGTGATATCTAAGTTTGGGAATTCTTTAGCTATTATATCTGTTATATCTTCTACTAATCCCCTTTTAACACTAGTAGTCATCCTATTCCAATTATTTCTA
This sequence comes from Schnuerera sp. xch1, assembly GCF_019931165.1. Taxonomy (GTDB): domain Bacteria; phylum Bacillota; class Clostridia; order Tissierellales; family Tepidimicrobiaceae; genus JAIOUP01. Next base: position 19,227 of record NZ_JAIOUP010000009.1, on the reverse strand, counting down.
TCAGTAGAATTAGAGAAATCAATTTCTACAGTTACACTTATATTGTTTCTAGTTTCCTTCAGTACTATATCGAAGTATACATCCTCATAAATACCGAATTCTTTATTTAATTTTTTCTCTAAAGCTTCAATATCCGTTTCCTCTACTACATCTTTTTTTAAATCTTCTAATTCTTTTTCTAACTTAGTTATTTTTGCCTCATAAGCATCTGATTTAGTGTCTATAATCTTTGCAGTATGAGTGCTGTTATCATATTCAATTTCTAGACCCATTAAATCTGCAATAGCCCTTACAGGCACATAAGACCTTTCACCCACCACAAAAGCAGGCGTATCATATTTATTCTCGATTTCTTGAGTAACATCTTTGCCATCTACCTCAAACTTGATTCTTCCATATGTAGCTGTTAGTTGTTTGGTATAGATATTGTTTGCAGCTACAACTACTGTAGTTATAGACATTACCAATACCAGCATAATAACTAATGCTTTTTTAAACTTAGAGTTAAACATAGTATCCCCCCTATAAATTTACTCTTATATATTATTATACCACTGTTATATGAGTGATATCAAGGAAATATGACTTGTTTTGACATGAAAAAAGAGAATCAATCATTTAAGATCGATTCTCTTGGTTTTCTTTGTTACTTACTATAGATTAGTAAGTTTGTTGGATGTTGATGTTTATTATTTGTCTTCTGATTCTACAACTACTTTTACAGTTAGGTTAATTTCTTCAGTTACATTTTTATAATCTTTATGAGTTAATGTTACTGTTGCTGTATATTTGTCATCTTCACCCTCAACAGGCTCCACATCACTTACTTTTACTACTACTGAAGAATCATCAACTATATCTTTTACTTTATCTTCAACCGCAGTCTTAACAGCATCTTCTTTATCTACATCTTCTTCTGATATTTTTACTTCTAAAGCACCGTCAGTTGTTGAATTTTCAACTTTATCCTTTGCATCTGATACTACTTTTTCCGCTTCTTCTTCAACATTAGTTTTACCTTCATCAAAATCATACACTACATCTTTTGCTAATTTGTTACCATCTTCATCTCTCAATATTGAAGATATTATTAATGTTTTGTATTCTCCATTTTCTACTTTATCTTCTAAGTCTGGAACTTCTAATACTATAGTCTTTCCATCGTTTTCAACGTATACTTCGCCTTCTATATCTCTTAAATTTTTTGTTCCACCATATGCTAATGTAAATATATAGTTAGAAAGTTCTTCTGCAACATCTAAATCTACTGATTCATTTAATTTTATTTCTATTTCTTCATCGTCATGAGATACATCAAGTACTTTAAAATCTCCAACTGATCCTGGTGTTGTAAAGTCTACATAGTAAACATACATTTCATTTCCATCTTCGTCTTCAAAGTCTTCTACTTCTAGAACGTAGTCTTCATCAACTTTTAGATCTGTTAGGTAGATAGTTACTTTATCTTTATTTATATCGAATTTTACATCTTGATCTACTTTATCTTCATCAACTTCTTCTAGCCATAAAGTATATTCACCTTCACTATCTTCATCTATATATTCATCAAAGGTTAATACAACTTTAGCGTTATAGTCATAGTCACCCTCAACCTCATCATCATAATATATATCATAGTCAATTACTTCTGGCTCTAAGTCGTCATCAACTTCTACTACATCTACTTCAGTTGCTGGCATAGCTACTCCAGAGTGGTTTTCTACATCTCGAATCACCAATGTATCTCTTCTAGAAAAGTCTCTGTTAAATTTATATTCTACTTTGTTACTATCTACTTTTTTATAACCAGTTGCTTCAACTTCACTTCTTCCTACTTCATATAAAGCATTATCTTCATCAAGTGATTCGATATAAACGTCTTTATCAAACTCTACAGTCACTACCTTCTCACTTGCTTCTGCACCCAATACTACTGGCGCCTCATCATCTTCTACGATATCAATATCAAAGTCTTCACTTGATGATTTGAATCCAGCGTAGTCTTCTAAACTTCCTACTGTTAATACTGCTTCACCTAAATCAAATGTTCTGTTACCATATGGTGTTAAAATAATATCTCTACCATATTTTTCAACTTCCATAGTTACCTTTTTACCATCTAGTAAGAAATCTCTTGCATGTGCTTCTTCAATTGGCTCATTTGTAATTACTTTAATACCATATTCTCCTAGAGCTTCAACTTCTACTACATATGGTGCAGTGTTATCTTTAACATAAAAGTCATATCTTCCGTTAAGCTCTTTGTCTAATCCTCTAATTATTAATTCTTCTTTTTCTCCATCATCTAATTTATCTTTTACTGTTAATCTAATAACATCATCAACTAATTCAGCATTTTCTACTGAGTTTCCAGGAATTCTGTAGTTAGCTTCATTTTCTAAATTGCCACTTGCTAAATCAGCACTTGATAATGCTACTTCAACTTCTTTTAAGTTGTCAGCATATACTTTTTCTACTTTTAGTTCGTCTGGTTCTGGCATTTCAACGCCTAGGTTTTCAGCTAAAGTTTCTTCTGAATCCTTCATAGTTGTTCCAAGAGTGTTTACTGTTAATACAAACATTTGACCTCTAGTGATTATTGAATCGTTATCAAATTCATAGTCACCTAATAGTCCTAGTTCTTTAGCTAGTTCTAGAGCTCCATCATAGCCTTCATCATCAGCTACGTCTTCGCCATAACCTAATGCTCTTAATAGAACTGTTGCATAATCTTGAGCAGTTACATCTTCATTGAAACCAAATCTTTCGTCTGTATGACCTTCGATTAGTTCGTTAGCTACTGCCCATGCTATGATTGGTCTGTAATATGGGTCACTGAAATCAGTAAATGTTAACTCATCTGTTGGGAACTCTTCTGCTTCATCTTCTGCCCCCATAAGTCTACTGATCATCACAACCATATCTTGTCTTCTAAAGTTATCATCTAACTTTAGTTCGCCATTGATTCCTTCAATGACACCTTCGTCCATTAGAAATTCTCCAGCTACTTCCTCTATTGCTGGTTCTTCTTCTGCTTCCTCAGCAAGTACGAAGGAGAAACTTCCTAGGATCATTACCACTGCTAATAATAGTGATAGTTTTCTCTTCATTTTTCAAAGACCTCCTTTAAATTTTATTAAATTTCTTGCCTTTATAAATGCAAATATGTATGTGTTATTTGCAATCTATAAAGTATTATAGCATTAACCAATTGTTGGGTCAATAAGTTAACTGCTATTGTAACCTATTTGTAATATAACGGAGATGGATAATTTCTCCATTATATTAACAATTATACTACAAATCTTGCTGGAATACTATTACAATTATATTACAAGAACATTACAGACTATTGAAAGTTAAAAGGCAAAATCCTTCATGCCCTTCAGAATGACATCAATATGCCTGAATGAATATCATATCATTTTGTCAATAAATCTACTGCTTTTTGTAATTGTATATCCTTTGTCCTACTATTATTAATAACCTTTATATCTGGTATTATTCCTTTATCATTTATATTTCTTCTCTTTGGTGTTAAATATTCTGCTATAGTCAATTTCATTCCATCTCCATAAGGTAAAGGCATCATTATTTGTACTGTTCCCTTTCCATAAGAGGGAACCCCTATAATAGTACCTGAACTTGTGTCTTGGACTGCCCCTGCAAATATTTCTGATGCGGAAGCTGAGTATTCATTCATTAAAACCACTAAATTATATTTGGGCCTTTTTAAGGTAGAATAATAGGTCTGCTCTATATCATCTTTATACCTTATGTGAACTATGGGACCCTCTGGTATAAACAGTTTCAAAGACCTTACTGCTTCCATCAGAAGTCCTCCAGGGTTATTCCTTAAATCCATGATTATATCTTTAACATCTTTATCATCAAATTCATCTAATACCTTTTCCAAATTTTCATAAGTGTGCTGGTTGAATTCACTTATTCCTATATATCCTATACCATTATCAAGTACACTATAGTCTATTGGATTCACCTGTACTAGTTTTCTCGTTATGTTATAGATCAAATTCTTTGAACCTCTTTGAATTTTTAGCTTTACTTTAGTTCCCTCTTCTCCTTTTATGAGGTCTGACACTTCCTCAATTGAAAGGCCTTCTACATCTTTTTCATCTACTTCAAGGATTATATCTCCTGACTTCAGCCCCTCATCATAGGCTGGGCTATCTTCTATAGGATCTACCTCTATATTGCCGTCTACCTCTGTAATATATATTCCTATGCCTACAAAATCCCCTGCAGTACTTTCCATCAACTGTTGAAATTCCTCTTTAGTATAATAACTACTATTAGGGTCAATGCTATAAAATAATCCTTTTACTGCACCTTCTATCAATTCTTCTTCAGTAATATCATAGACATAATTAGTCTGTATTACCTTCATCAGTTCTTCCAGATAGTACATATCCATAGGTGGTGTTTCAGTATTTTCTGATGCAGATGTTGGAACTGGGATTGATATTAAAACTGCTATTAATAATGAAATAAGTGCTCCTTTGAAGTTCTTATGGTTTCTATTTGTCATTGTAAACCTCCTTGTAATTTCACTTTGCTCAGAATGGCTGTAGTTGGTTCTCCGTATCTTGTTAGGGTGTAGTAGTGTCCAGAGTTTTCTATAGCAAAGTCCTTATTTAAGACTTCTAATCCCTTTGGAGCATATAATTTTATCTGTTGTAAACCTTTCCCTTTTAACTCAATTAGAGTTACATCCTCTTGATGTACTATTTCTACTGGTCCATTCACTCTTACTATATGAGAACTATCCTCCTCTTGGGACAGATATATACTTACATCCCTATTAAGTCCTACATATATATCCTCACCATCTCTTAAGAAGATGTCTGCATCTACTGCAAATTTACTACCTTTAAACTTTTCTCCTACTTCAAATTTAATTCCTGCTATATCCTTATCGGATGAAATATTAAATGAAAATTTATCTACATCCACATTTTTAATTACCTCTATATTACTATTCATTACTGATTCAAATATGTCAAACATCTGTGGTTCTGTCATAAAATTATAATCTTCTCTATCTCTTATATAGTCTAAGACTTGAGCTTTGTACCTTAAATTATTTAAACCATCTTCCTCATTTGCCGCATATTCTATATGATAGAAATGGGTTATGGGTAAATCCAATGTAGTATAGCTATTGTAAACTTCTTTAAATGTAGGTACATGAGATGATGGTGAAAATAATATGAAATCCTTAGTATCCCATTTACATCCCAATTTAAAGGGGATTGTCCATATATAATCTCTTGAAAGGCTAGGTTCTCCAGCCTTGATACTTGCCCTAAATCCTAAATTCCACTTTATCCCTGCCTTCATCTGATTATAAAAGGACTGAGTGTTTGAAATATTGTTCACGTCCCAGGTATGCTGATTTGTGCCTACATTCATCCAGGAAATACTATAGTATTCAAAAGCCTTTTTTTGAAGTTCTAATTCCTTCTCCTCCTGATAGGAAGATTTATATTTATTGAAATATACATGAGGATATATGTCTATATTATTTTTATTTACATAAGCTATGGATTCTTTTAATTCCTTTTCATATGGAAATAATGGTGAATCTATAGGGGTAGGCATTCCAAACTCTGCTTGTCCCACTAATAAATCTGTATTCCCATCTCCATTCAAATCTGCAAAGGCCGGTACGGAATAATATCCTCCCCATAGCTTTTTATCTCCATGTTGATTGTATGTATTCCCTTCCACATATCCATTATCTATTAAATTTGGAAATTTAATTTCATATTTCTTTATATACCCAGTTGAATTTCCAACTAACAATTTATTTTGTTTATTTCCATCTATGTTACATAGAGTAGGAGCTGCGTAGGTTCCCACATTTATATTCTTATCCTTTCCGTTCTTTAAGGCTATTCCATCTTTATTAAAGGTCAATACATTATCAATCCATTTCCCTCTATAAAAATAAATTTCTCCTGCAGCATTTCCAACTACTAAATCTGGAGTACTGTCTCCATCTAAATCTCCTATGGTTGGAGTAGCATTCTTTAAACTTTCATCTTCCAATAACACTTTATTCATCTTAAAGGTTAAATTGCCTTGGTTTAAATATAAAAATATCTTCCCTTTAGAATTTCCTACAATTATATTCAAAGTCCCATTTTTATTTATATCATATAATACCGGTGTAGAATATTTGCCTACATTTATCGGATTTCCGGTTTGATCCTTCAGTTTAACCTTATCCTGATACATAATGCCTTCGTCTTTGCCTAAGAATAGATATAAATATCCATCTTGACTGCCAGATACTATGTCAAGTATATTATCTCCATCTAAATCACCTACTGATGGATATGCCCTATAGGGAAGTTTTAATTTACCTCCTAGACTTTTATATTCTTCATATTGTTTTAATGATACATATTCATTATTTTCTGTTATGAGGTGCCTTCCCGATGAATAATGAGAATTTTCCTCTTCTCCTATAAATTTAGGATCTTCATTGGTTCCTATATTGGTATGGAGTACTATGCTTTCCTTCCACGTTCCCCATTCATAAAGAGACCTGGCTAATGAAAACGAAGGTATTTGCTGATATTCCTTCAGTATCTCTATCCATTTTTCCATCGTACCATTTTCTATTGCTGATGATACCTCAAAGTGATTTTGCCATGCCATAGCTGGTCTACCATATGGCCCTAATACCTTTTTAGCAGCAAATCCATATAATTCTTTGGACACAAAAGCTGGAAACTCATTTCTAAATAGATAGTTTCCTGTAGCAAATGTAAAGCTAAAATATTCTTGATCTTCCTGCTTTTTAGTCATATCAAATCCTGTTATATAATCATCATTAGGAAGCATACTATTTGAATAGAATACATATCCTTTACCTATTTGATTTAACCCATAAAGTACTAAATCCCCACTATGGGCTAGAGGGATTGAAGTAGATGGTATAAATCCATGACCTTTATTTAAATTATCTAAAGTGTTGTCGTCATAGTATTTAACTAAATCCTCATGAAATAGTCTTAATGCGGTTTGAATTCCAGATAGATTTTTCCTTACTTCAGGAAATTTCAACTCTTTAGGAAATTCTTCTAATTCCTTAAAGCTTTTTGCGCCTAAGAATTCTAGAGGAAATTGATTATAGAATTCATCTTCTAAAAATAGAAAGCCTCCATCTCTTACAAAGTCCATTATTTCTTGTTTAAAGTTGTTGAATTTTCCCTTTCCTATTACTGACTTGTCTAAATAGATTATATTCCATTCAGATAGATCCATTTTATCCAAATTATCCAAAGAAATAGGCTCTGTAGACAGATTAGTTAATAGAGATTGTTTATAGTTTTGATATATATCCAAAAAACTTGATGTGTCTTTATCATATACTATTAAAGTTGTTACCTGTTGATTTTCTTGTGTTGGTGCTGCATATGAGATTCCAGATATTAGAAAAATGAGTACAGTCAATACTGATATAAATCTTTTCATCTATCGTATTCCTCCTAGTTATTTAATAGGTTTTCTCTATAGTCTGATCTCAGATCTTTCTGCATGTAATTGATTAAATCCACTATAAGCTTTGATACTTCTCCCTTTGTAATCAATCTGTTAGGGTAGAAGTAATCCCCTTCTTCTGTCATTCCCAACTCCTTTGCCACATATACATAGTCCTTTGCCCAATTAGGTATAGATACATCGTCCTTGTAACCTGTTGTATAGTTTTTGTTTATGGGAGCTAAGTTTTCCAAGCCCAATAATCTCATCAATGTTGTATAGGCTTCTGCTCTAGTTATGGATTCATTTGGATAAAAGTAACCTTTATCTATGCCTTCCATAATTCCCTTTTTAGCTGCGATCTCAATATAGTCAAAATTTCTATGGTCTCTATCCACATCTTTAAATATTGGTGGTTCAGGTTCTTCTTCTCTTCTTCGCCTTCTTCTCGATGATTGTTCTTCTTCCTGTTTTTCTATAGGTATATCCATAGATTGCACAATAGCCCGAGCAAAATCCCCTCTGCTCATAGGGGTATTGGGTCCTATATATGTACTGTCAATAGGTAGAGCATCCATACTGGCCAATAGGAATAGTTCCTCTTCCCATTGATGACCTATTATATCCTTAGATGCAGGTATGGATAATCTTTCTGGTACAGGAACTGTATTCATTGAAAACGAATCCTGTCCTATATTTCTTCCAATTAGTACAGCATTACCATCTAATCTAGGTAGATCATAGGAATACTTTAAAACATTCTCATGTCTTTCTACTATATTTTGTCCTCCTCTGAAACTGGTCTGAATTGGAACATTTTCTTCGTATGAATAATCCTTTGTCATGTTGTATGACGTTTCTACAGTAGCTACGCCTTGCCAATTATCTTCTGTATTTAATCTATCTTCATATTGAATTACATAATCTATGGTTTGAGTTTCAGTGGATGACCAAGGACTTTCATACCCTACTGATTTTCCCCTGGTTTCTACTGTTACTGTATTAGTCTCCTCCCTATCTATTGTATAGGTCTTTCTAGCTAATACATCTCCAGCAAAGTAGCCTAGAATTGGCCTTTGATGAGTTACTGTACTTTGATTCCATTGATAATCCTCATCTTTTGACTGATATCGAGTATCCCCTATATCTATAGTTTCTTTGAAACTGTCCAAAGTTCTGGTGGAGGTAATCTGGTTACCATTTGGAGTCAACGTAGCTGTAACCTTAATTGTTCTATCCAATTCAGCTTCCTCTAGTAGATTTGCTAATTCATATCTATAGGTTTCCGTTATTGTATTGTCTCTTTCCTTTACCTTTATATCCAAGGTGCCTTCCATTACTATAGGTTTACCTGTTATAAATATTACTTCCTTGTAGGTATTCTCATTTTGAATACCTCCTTCGTATCCAGGAATATTTATGGCTATGGAAGGTGCAGATGTTAATAGTAATATGAGTATTAATAATAGTGTGATTTTTTTCATGTAATACCTCCTCCTTTATTTTTGGTAACATTTTAACATGAGCTATCATTTCAACGTAGTGAATAACCTCGTTTTTTAATTTTCAAGCAATATTACATAGCCAGTATCATGTGAAGACTGTTTATTCTTTATTATATAAGCCTTGGTTCCTGGTCTTATGGTATATAGCTTATCTTGTGGTATTGGTAAATCGTTTAATAGTATCACTGCTTGATCCAATTCTATTGTTTCATCGGATCCATTCTCCCATCTATCGTTCAATGTGTTATAATTTTTAACTTCTGTAAATGTAATATTGTTTTCGTCATAATCTATTTCCCTTATCTCTCCTATGACTGAATAATCCATTTTGATTCTGTATCTATATTTATTTATATGAGGTGTTATATTCATTGCTAATAATTCCTTGCCAAAGTCAGATTCTCTTACTACAAAGTATGCAGCCTTATTCTTGTAAAAATTGTCCTCTACCCTATCTCTTAATTCCTCATCTTCAATATCATTTAAGTCGATGAATCTTGATTTTATGAAATAATTGGCTGGAATCCGCTCATTTAATTCACTATCATATATCAATGTATCATCTGTAAGTCCAAATCTTTGGGAGTCATCTTGTTCTACCCATTTATTATCTTCTGTCAATTTTTGATAATCCAGTCTATAGTTAATCTTTCCTATTTCCACTTCATATTCGAATATGTCCTCAATCTTACCTCTATATATTGATATCTTGGTTCCATCCAATCTATCTTCTAACATGGATGTGCCTTCTATTGCTACCAAGTTGGCAATAGGGCTTCCTTTTACTATGTCCGTATTTACAAATACATCTTTATATCTATTGATATTTAACACATCTACTAGACGGTCATCCTCAATGACTATTGTCCCAGGATTAAAGTGAATTAGGTTTTTATCTACTATCATCTTGCCCGTACCATATTCTATATTTTCTATTGGAGATTGATACATCCTCGATGCTCCGTTTTTTACTTGGAGTTTTGCTACACTTAATTTGCCATAGCTCGAATCGAATGCTACATAGATTTCTTTATTTCTAAATTTATTTAAATCCTTTAAGTCAATTTCTTCTCCACCATTATATAGATTATTATCTTCGACTTTGAGTTCAACTACATGGTTTCCATAGGGTATCCATCCCCGTCCTTCTTTATATGTATAAGGGGACATCAAATGTAGTTGTTCTTTTCTTTCATCTACTGAGTATATCTTCCCCCTCAATACTCCTGTTATATGTTCTTCTTGGTCTTGAACTCTAATGGTGCTTACCTCTGATCTATATATATCATCGAAGGTTAACACTACCTTATCTCCTTCTTTTACTTGATTTATGTTTATTATTCCACCGTTTTTATAGATAGTGGTATATGGAGTTATTCTATATTTTTCCCTATCATCCTTGCCCTTTATCTCAATGGTGTCTTCTGTTAAAAACAATATCCTTCCTGTTCTAAATCTGCTTCCTGGCATTATGTATCCATTTCTTCCCGGATCCTCCTCTGGATAGGCTATTACCTTTTTAGCTTCATCTCCTTCCAAAATCACATCCACTTCTTGTCCAAAATATAGATCATAGATGGCTTGTTGTACTTCTTCTACTTCGATTCTTGTTGATGGAAGAATGTCTATAGTGTGTGTCTTTCCATCATAATCCAATATTGTGATGGTTTCGTCATTATAGTTTATATCCTCAATAGATCCTTTAAGTATGCTTCGGGTTGTGGATGCCCCAAAGCATACTGTTGATATTATGGTAATCAGAAGGGATAAAGTTGTAATCGCAACTAATAGTCTCTTTTTCATAGTCTTTGCTCCTTTGTATTTTATCTATCCGCTAATAATATATACTTACCTGAAGTTTTTACATCAGTCCAATCTGAATCTATTCGCGTATACTGTCCTGTTGGTTCATTGAATTTATATAGTCTTGTGTTTACTGTGTTTGGATAGCTTAACTTGTCCTGTTCTAATGTTAACCTTGCTGGTCTTACTAGATTATTGATTTCCATTGTTTCCTTTTTATGTTGATAATCAAATGAAATATTATATGCTTTTGATGCTAATTTCTTACCTCTTGGTATGTGATACTCATTCAATCTATCAATGTGAATATTTATATATGCATCTTGATCACCTGTATCGTTTTTACTTACTTCCAATGTATATAGGTCCTTTACGTTTATCATTGTTGTCATGGTACCATCTCTTATTACCAATTTGTTGCTTTCCCTTGCATATTCTATTGGCACAGATACGGTAAGTTTATCGTAATTCTTATATTGTGATAATCTAAAATCCACTACTCCTTTTCTTATGGTTTTAGAACCTATCGTTTGTATTACCCTGCCACTTATAATTTCCTCTTTGCCTTCTCTTTCTATTTTTTCCTGTTCTTCATCCAACTTTTGTTCTTTTTCTTTTAACTTATCATCTTCACGTATGGTTAATGTCTTTACTTTAACTGTAGCAAATTCTAAGGCTGAACCGTATTCATTTAATGCTCGTACCATAAACCTATATTCAGTATTTGGTTCTAATCCCTTTACCAAAAATTCTGCTTCAGTGGTATCTCCTATGAATGTATAATCCTTATCCTTTGATAGTCTTCCATATATTTCGTATCTTGTAGCTTTGTTCAATACATCATCATCGGATTTAGACCATATCAATTGCACTGTGGATTCGTACCCTGGTATTCCTTCAAGTACCAGTGGTTTATTAGGTACCGGTATTTCATAATCAAAGTCATCATAGGGGTCGGATATACCTCCATCTAGATTTATGATTATTAAATCATTGTTCTCCAAATCCGTAGCTTTATTAAATCTCACCTTTATAACATTATCATCTTCTACTGTTACTGAAGCTGCTTCCATACCTCCTACTACTGCCACTTGTCTGTTGTTTCCTTCTTCATCTACTTCTAGAATTCCTTCACCTTTTATATTCATATCATCTTCTATATCATTTATATCTACTATCCTTCCACCTACTATTACCTTGGCTCCTTGCATGAACATATCTCCTGTTAATGTCACTTCTGTTTCTATATCATTGGTGAATATCTTGTTTGGAGATACGGTTTTTATTTTTGGCTTGGATATATAAGTAAAGTAAATCTCGTCCCTAGTGATAGATCCATCTGGATTCTCTATTCTTATTTGAACTGGACCTAATCTATCGGATTTAGGTGCTGTTACTTCTATAGTTCTGTAGTCTATATAATCAATATCTTCAACTTTCACATCTCCAAAGTAAACTTTTAACTCTCCATTTGGAAACTCTTCCATTTCCTTTCTAAAATCATTTCCTATAATCTTAACCTTAGTACCTCCAGTTGCTAAACCTTCTGTTGGTTCTATAGTATATACTTCAGGATTTGAGCCTCCTATTATAAACTCTATATATATTGGTGGTGTATTAGTTGTTGAATCTGCAGTTCCTCCATCTGTATTTTCCACTACTACCTTCTTAAGAGACTCCGCTTCTCCTTCTGGAACTGGTGGCATAACAAATGTCAATTGATTTGGGAGATTGTATTCTATATCTTTTTCTGTTATTGTCAATAAATCCTCTATTTTTATTATTGCACCTTCCCTAAAGTCCGTCCCATGAATAGTTACTATATTTCCACCTTGATAATCTACTTTTAATACTTCTACCTCTCCATCTATCTCTTCTCTATATTCCAATATAGGTTTATCTCCACCGTTTTTCGTAATATTAGTAATCTTTGGATTGCTGTCTGGATGTTTAAATTCAAATTCCCACTCAGCTTGTCCATTGTCTGGGTTTATTACAAATACTGGTGTCAATCCTGCTCTGAAGTACACTGGAGTAATAGCTGTTATTTGTGTATTGTTTTTGTACTCAGATACAGGTGCAAAATTTGCTGATGCAATTAATCTATTAGTATCTACTACTATTCTTATTAACTGCTCATAAACATAATTTTCATCACCATGTTTGAAATCCTTAGTGTTTATAAATATTTCTTCACCATCATATCCTTCATAGGTAAATGTATATTTTATATCATCGTCTTCAAGTGTAGCAATTAATCTTCTGTTAATTGTATTATATTGTATTTCTATACTTCCCTCTAGGTCAACACTTGCTCTATTAGAACGTAGGACTCCACTGTTTTCATGTTCCCTTGGCAAATTTTGATTAGTATTACTTCCAAATCTTATAAGAGGCATATGCTCAGTTTTCTTAACTATTTCACCTGTATCATTAGCTTCTACTAATGTAATAGTATTATTTTCTAAATTGGAACCATAAATACCAATTTTAGTTCCACCACTTATATCTCCTACACTTGGTACTATATTGTTTATAGTTGGATTTGATGCATTGTATGTGTACCTAACTTTGTTGGATATTCCAGAATCATTGTTTACAACATATAGGTCTACTGTTCCTGCTTCATTTGGAGGCACTACTACCTGTAGATATCCTGTTCCATGGTTTACTATTTCAGCTTCTTTGTATCCAATATATACTTTTGGAAGTAAAATAGATGTTAAATATTCATATTCTGGATTATATTTTGATTGTTCTCTAGTATCTGGTGCTTTATCATCATATTCTCCATCACCATCTATATCATCAAATTCTTCATTTTCTTCATCATATTCTCCATCTCCATCCAAATCTATAAATGGCTCGAAATCTCTAAAGTCAGAACCAAATATCTCTAGTATATATCCTCCTGCTGCTGAACCTTCTGTAGGTAATATACTTGTAATCTTAGGATTACTAGTCGGAACTAGGTATGTATATCCTCTAATAATTCTATCCTCTACTTCTACTGGATTTTCATAGGATACACTATATGTTCCTCCATCAGGATTTACTAATACTATAGGTACTGTAATCCTATCAGTTCCTTTTCCTTTAATATCCTCTATAGTAGGAGGCACTTTTACTTCCATTATTCTACCACCAGGTAAAACATTTACATCTTCTGTTGGAACTTCTTGTCCACCTATGAATACTTTAGTTTTGTCTTCTCCTGTATCCATAAATCCTATTCTTTCATCTGAGTTTGCCTCTGGCCCTAAAATACGGATTATATTTCCTCCAACATCTGGTCCACTATCTGGTACTATATCCTCTATAACTGGTCTAGTACTTGAAGATGCAAAGAAATAGAAGCCATCTTCTATAGTTTCAGACTTTGTATCTGGGTTTACAATAGATACATCATAAACCCCTTCTCCTGTCCAAGGAGATAAATTTAAGTTTGGTACTTTAAATGTTAATGTGTTAGAGTCCACAAATTGTACCCTATTACCTACAATATTTTCATTTTCATCTATTTTAAATGGAGTGTAAGCTTGTAAGGTTAAATTATCAAATCCAATTTCTCCATTGTCATTTATTGTTATTTCATGGTTATCTGCATAAAACTTATCATTTTCTGGATTATAAGATATATCGTAGCTAATTCCCTCTCCAGCTTCTATAGAGAAATTATCCCGTACATCTTTTCTTATGACATAAAATTTATTGTTTGTTTCATCATATAGTATGACACTGTCATATCCGTCTCCTAGTATCACTTTTGTTGCGTTACTATACTTAAATATAGGTCCTTTTCCGTAGTTTTTTAATTCTATTCTGTTTTGTTCTCCTCTGTTATACTGATTTATGTCATAACCATCCATGAATACCCTTGTCCCTATTAGCCTATAAATTAAATGTTCGTCTACTTGTTCTATATCATTGATTACTACTGTTGGGTCTGGTGCTAGAAAGTTTTCCCCTTTTACTGTTACTAAAGTATTAGTAGTACCTTCTTTAGGATTTATAAAGCTTAATTCTGGTTCAGTATAGGTTTCAGTATAGGTAAATACATGACTAGCTATACCTCCTTCTGGATTAATTACCTGCAACAAAGTCTCTCCAACTCTTGTTCCCGGAGGTGCATTGAAGGTAATCTGTTTCATATCTCCTGATATATGTATATTTGTTACTAGATTATTGTCTATATATACTCTAGCTCCAGGTCTAAGATTAGAACCAGTAATAGTTACTTCTTCTCCTCCATCTATAGATACTAAACTTGGTCTAACATTATCTATAATTGGAAAATCATTTCGGTCTATTTCTATGAATTTAACCAAATCTTCAAAATGATAATTAGAGTTTGAATACTCTTTACTCAACCTAAGAGGATTCCTAACAGATAGAATTCTGCTTTCTTTATTTGTAATTGGAAAACCATCTTCTCCCGTTATCAACTCTATTATTATTCTGTTTCCTATCTCATTACCTGTAGTTCCATCTACTATTTGTCCATTATTAAGAACTTCATACTTTAGAGGTTTGTATTTCCCATCACCTTCTTCAGCATTTGGATTTATAACTGTACCTCCTAAAGTTATCTCAGGATAATTAATCTTTTCTTCTTCTCCATCTTCATATCTGGTTACTAAAAAATTGCTTCCTTCTATTGTTAGCATTAATCTATCTATGCTACTGTCTATATAATATTCATTTCCTATATCTTCTACAGGAACTATATTCGGTACTACACTATCTACCTCTGGTATCTCTGTTGATGGATAATATGTAAATCCATTTTTTACTACTGCTTCCTTTAGCATATTTGCATTAAATTCGCTATTATTAATTCCTTCAATCCTTGTGGTAACTCTTACGACTACATCTTCAATTTGAGTTTCATCTACATCAAAAGTTTTAGTACTGACTATGAATGTATTTGGGTCGTTTTCATTTTCTAAGTTATAAAGAAATCCATCTTCTTTAAATTTTAATACATCGCCTATATCGACTTCAATCTCTCTTGTTACTTTTACATCATGTGTAATAGGATTACCTGCTTCATCTTTCAATTCTAATGTTCCCTCACCATAATCTATTACAACTTGATTTGAAGTTACTATTATGTCTTCATCTATTAAACCTTCTTCCGGCTCAAATCCTGGAACATTGTGATTTACAAAATAATTTCCATTGATTCTTACCTCTGTAGAAGTACTAGCTGGTGCACTGCTTGGTTGAATACTTTCTATTCTGGGTTTTTGAGAGATAGTCACTACTTGGTATTGTTGAGGTAATTCATATGAACTACAAACACCTATATCTGGATCTTGTGATTGAGCATTTGTAAAGATTACATAATATGGTCCTGAACTTAGATCAGGTACCTCTACAGTAATTATGTCATCATCATTAGAATTCCTACTCATGAAAAAATTCTTTGCCATATTTTCTTCAGTAAATTCTGGAACATTTCTATCTTTTATAAAGTAGATATCATATTCGCTACTTGGAAATTCATCCATTGTAAATTCTACTCTAGAACCAGGCTCACCCATGGTAGGGAACATAGTTACACCGCTTATATTTAAGTCTCCAGTTATTGTGACTGCATCTTTATATACATAAGAAGTTTGTAGATCAAATTTCTCATTATCAACATCGGCTTTTACTACTATATCATTAATCCCTCCTGAAAATTCTTTATCCTCATCTGGTTTAAGTCTTATTTGATTAGTACCCTGGACTTCAGCTTGTACTGGTATTCCTCCTACAGTTATTTCATAATTGCTAAATCCATCTAAGCTTCCACTCATGTTTAATATAATTTCCCCACCTTGTTCTACTAAAGGTGTAGCTACATTCATAATCTCTGGCACTCCAGCTTCATTTATACCAGAATACTTAGTAGATACATCTCGATATTGAGGTGGTTCTCCTTCTGATATTTGCCCTTCTACTATGGCATTTTGAATTACCCATCGAGGGTTTAAATCAGACTGTACTATAGTTTGTCCTACTACTTTTAGATTATCTGGTGTGTGCCAATTATCATCTTCTAATTGCAATTGTAATCCTTTATTAACATATAGTTCTATCCCAGGGTCTTCTATGGTAATCATTTTCTTAGTTCGATTGAAATTTGTATAAGTATTAGTTATTGTCACTTTGGCTGCAGGTTCTGCTACATCTTCGCTATAGCTTACAGGTATATTAAATATCATCTCACTCAACAATATGCAGAACAACAATATGTATGAAGTTATTCTTCTAAATCTAATTCTTCTTCCCAACATTCATCACCTCGTATTCGTCCATTAGCCTTTAACTATATTTATCGACAGAATGTACATAAATCTTTAAAACTTTTCCCCAATTTATCTAAAAGTTATACAATGGATATAGCACAGTATTTATATATAAACCCTACCTTGGATTTGAAAAACAATAGAATAACTATAGATGCTAATGGAATTTTAATAAGTGATGATCATTACGGAGAAATTGACAAATTGATTTCATTTAGAAATAGTAGAGATTATCTATTAAACATTCAAATAGAAAATCTTGAAAAACGAAAAGAACTGTATAAAAAATTAAAAATCCCCTATAAGAATATTGGTAATATATCGTCCCTTGAAAGTCATTTAGATAGATATTTGGATGAAATAGATGATTTGACTGTAGATATAGATATAAAAAAATCCTTTGGCAATAGGCTCAATTTAACATTTAGCTTTCCAAGGAATAAAACATATAAATGGTATAGACTACATAGAAAAGATGTTGAGGATTATATATGGAATGTATATTCTGCAATATTGATCTTATATAATGAAGATGTATCAATAAGAGGTGAGATTGAGAATCCATATTATAGTAAGAATTCCAGTTCCTCTAATAGAAATTATGTAACATTCACAACTGAAGATAATGACCTGGACTTTGATTTTTCCAGAAGTAAGTTAAGAAGAGATTATAGAATTGATGCAGATTATTTAGCTGATATGTTTAATAAGGAATTGGATAAATACAGCAATTATGAATTTAAATACGAAGCTGATCAAAGTGGATATAATGTAGATTTATATATAGAGGTAGATTCTAAGAATTTCTTCAATAAAAGTATATACAAAAAAATTGGATATTTACGAAAGTTAAATTATGAAATAAGAAGAGTAAACCCTAACGTATCAATAGATGGAGTAATTTATTATGATGATAATGATACTATAGAATTCAATATTGAAGATAATATAATAAGATCAGTAGATTTACTTACAGAAACTGAAAACTATCTTGATAGATTATATGGAGACTTCTCATATAGACGATACGATTTTGAATTGGAATACAATATATATGAAACAGACAAAGATGAGTTAAAATTAGTGGTACAAACAGACTTTTCCATAACAGATGATGAATGGATTGAAGCAGGAGATACTGGAGAGAATAGATTGAACAATGAAGTCAAAGATGCCATTGACTACATTGAGGATATTTGGGACATGGATGTAACTGTGGAAATTGTTGACGAAAACATGACTCCCATCACATTCTAATCTTCAAATAAAAGTGAATTGAAATGGTTTAAAATTGCTGAAAAGTATACATTTAATAATGTTTAAGACATATTATAAAGATAAGACCGACATATGAAAAATTTGATTGAAGTATCCGACTAAAGAAAAAAATCGGTAGGTTTGTGCTGTTTGAGCGATAGCGAGTTCACAAACCTATTTTTTTCTGTGTCGTGATACTTCACAAATCTTGAATCGGCGAGTCGTTCTTTATAATATGTCGTGACTTTTTAGTAACCTTAGGTATTCAATTTACTTTACTTTAACTTCTTTAAAAAATCAGTTTTCAATATAAAATTCGATTTGTTTATCTCTTCTATTGCTTTCTCATAGATATATTTGTAGTCATTTACATTCAATAATTTCTTAGTTTTCATATTGTATACTCGGCTGTTTTCAAACATTCCATCTCTTGACATTTCCAAAAATATTTCATCAGTTATTACTGAACCCTTAAGAGCATATGTCTGTTGGGCTACAAAGTTTTCCCCTTGATAGTTTAATAGGTCTTTTCCGAACATTATTCCCTTTTCATTTTCATAACCCATTATATTTAATATTGTAGGCATGAAATCCAGTTGGCTACCTACCGTTGTTATGGTTTCATTGGCTTCCGAATTAGGCATATGAATTATCAATGGAATATTCATCATATCATCTAAATCATATTCATATCCTAAATAGTCTGTCATCAATTGTTGTTGATCCTTGTCTAAACTGCTTATAGCAAAATGGTCTCCATACAAAGCTATTACTGAATTGTCGTAATAGCCTTCTTTCTTCAAGTCCTCTATAAATTGTCCTAATGCCTTGTCTGCATAGTGTATGGATTGAAG
>NZ_JAIOUP010000008.1 GCF_019931165.1 Schnuerera sp. xch1 | reverse complement strand
AAAACTTCATCGATTATTCCAAATCCTATGGTTTCATCTTCACTAAATTCATAATCCTCTTCAGATACAAACCTTTGAAATCCTTGATTTACATAGGCATTTTCTCTATTCCAAAATTCCTTTTCATATCCATGAAATACCCAGGATGTATAGCCATTATCTCTTAATATCCAAGGCAAACCATAGAATGTATTCTTTTCATAAGTTTTATAGATAGATCCTTGATCTGAAGGATACAATGAATTGTTAGTTACAAACTCAGCATCCGATGTATTACCTCTGCCTATTTGTTGATAATAATTATTAAAATATAAACTGCCTTGTTCTTCTATCAACTTATTTAGATTTGGAGTTATTTCCTGTCCATCATAAAATCGATTAATTGGGAAATTCTGTAAAGCCTCTACTTGTATTACTATTAAATTTTTACCTTTTCCTGTACCAGTATATTTCCCTTCTATCATCTGGCTCCTATCCTTTAATTTTTCCAAATCCTCTAAAGTAACCAAACTTCGACCTTCAACTACACCTTTCTTAGTTATAGCATCCTTTATATCCTTGATATGGTAGGTGAACAGTTCCTGGTTGCTTACTGGAATCAATAAATCCTTAGTATTTAAAAATAATAATAAGATTATAAGTAAAATTGCTATACATCCAGGGACTCCCCACCTTATATGTCTATTATAGGTTTTTTGCTCTCTTTTATTGTTAGTCTTTATCAAGTATATTATTAACAATGGAATATCTAAAATGAATAAAGCATTCTTAAAACTAAATAAAACTGCAATGCTATCCCCTACAGCTCCTACCTGTCCAAGTAGACTCAACATATTAGCTGAAGGCAGTATATTGAAATGTGAATAATACATTACATCCATAAACATAACTAGGGATATAAAAGTATATATGCTTAAACCTAGTACCCTTTTTTTCTTATAGTTGCTAAAGTAAATTGAAGTGAAGATAAACATAGTGACTAGTGTACTCGTAAGAAATATTAACGATTGATTATATTGAATTTTGGTTATATTCATAAATAATATTATTTTCAATAGTAACAATATGCTAAAAAACATTTTTATTCCTCCAACCAGGTTATTAATTTACTATATAATATTACACTAACCATTTAATGAGTGCAAGTTTTTGATTCATCACAAATTATGGATTGGAAAATGAATACAATAGGATTATAATAAAAAGGTAGAACAGGAAAGGAGATTCTTTTATGAAATATAAAACAAGAGATTTGGTTACATCAGGAGTTCTGTTAGGAATAAGCATTGTAATATCTACAGCAATACACATGTCTGGAATTGATGGATCAATTTTTCTTCCTATGCATATTCCTGTTATGATTGCTGGATTTTTACTAGGTCCTTCATTAGGTTTAATAGTAGGATTTTTATCACCTTTACTCAATCATGCTCTGACAGGTATGCCCCCTATCCCAGTATTATGGATTATGTTGGTTGAATTATCAATATATGGACTTATATCTGGTTATCTCTATAAAAGATTAAATATGAATCTGATATTTTCCTTAATTATAAGCATGATAATCGGAAGAATGGGTGCTGCCCTAACCATATTGTTGCTAGGCCAAGGATTTGGATTGCCAATGCCACCATTAGACATATATGTATATGGAATGACTCTAACAGCCATCCCTGGAATAATTATACAAATTATATTGATTCCTATATTGATTAAAACCTATGAGAAATACAGGGAATAGAGTCATAGTCAGAACATTGAATAACTTTCTTTATTAGTGCCAGGCACTAATAAAGAAAGTTATTCAATGTTTAGAAATTTGACCCAATTGATAAAGTCTGTTAAAATTATAGTATTACAATATCACAAAATAACTTGTTTAGTTTAGAAGGGGGGTTGCGATGAATTGGAAAAAAGAATTAGCCAATAACATAACAACTGTGGATGAATTAGAGAAAGCACTCCAAAAGGAATTTTCAAAGGAAGAAAAAGAGAAATTAAATGAAATAGTCAAACAATATCCTTTGTCTATTCCACATTACTATTTATCTTTAATTGACAAAGATGATGAAAATGATCCTATAAGAAAATTGTGTATTCCTTCCACAAAAGAGACAGACTTAACAGGTAGCTTTGATACGAGTGGAGAGTCAAATAATACAGTAGTTGTTGGATTGCAACATAAGTATAAACAGACAGGTTTGTTGTTATCTACCAACCAATGTGGTATGTACTGCAGACACTGTTTTCGAAAAAGACTTGTTGGATTAAATAGTGATGAGATTATGAACCATTTAAAAGAAATTATCGCCTATATAAAAGAACATGATGAAATAAATAATGTTCTAATATCAGGTGGAGATGCTTTTTTAAATAACAACAGAATAATTCACTCTTACTTAGAAGATCTATCTTCTATTGAACATTTAGATTTGATCCGTTTTGGGACTAGAACACCTGTCACATTCCCGATGAGGATAAATGGAGATCAGGAATTACTCAATATTTTAAGAGAATATTCGAGAAAGAAGAAAATCTATGTAGTAACCCACTTTAACCATCCAAATGAAATAACAAAAGAGTCTATAAAAGCAGTAAAAAATCTATTAAACAGCGAAGTTGTTCTCAAAAATCAAACTGTTTTACTAAAGGGCGTTAATGACAACCCAGATGTCTTAGCTACACTTATTAATAAACTTACTGCAATAGGAATTAACCCATATTATATATTCCAATGCAGACCTGTCTCAGGCGTGAAAAATCAATTCCAACTTCCACTCAAGGAAGGATATCACATTGTAGAAAAAACTAAATCTAAACTTAATGGTCACGGAAAATGTTTCCGTTATGTGATGTCTAATAAAAGAGGAAAAATTGAAATACTAGGAAACTTGTCAGATACTACTATGTTATTTAAATTTCATGAAGCAAAATATGATAAAGATATGGGTAAGATCTTCCAACTCGATATCAAAGATGAACAATGTTGGATAGAAGAAGCAAGTATAAAATAATTTTATCTTAAGTATAGCAACCTGGTACTAATTTACTAACTTTTTTTGAAAAAGTTAATGAATAAGTGCCGGGTTGCTTTATTTCTTAGTATTACAAGCCTGGCACTATAAAAATAAAGTTATTATTATGATTTTGTATTTTTTTATCGAATTAGTATATAATATGGGTATAATGCTTTTCAGGAAAGGAGAGGATTTTATATGAGAAAAATAGGATTACTACCTAAATTAGTAATAGCTATTATATTGGGAATAATAATAGGTAATTTTGGTCCTCAATGGTTAGTACAGATTCTAGCAACTTTTAATGGATTATTTGGTAATTTCCTAACATTCAGTATTCCATTGATTATTATAGGATTTGTGGCTCCAGGTATTGGAGACTTAGGAGAAGATGCCGGAAAGCTATTAGCTATTACAGCTGGTATTGCCTATGTATCTACTGTTTTTGCTGGCACTTTGGCATATCTTACATCTTCCATAGTACTACCTATGTTTTTGACTCCTGGAAGCTTGGATATGGCCGCCAATAATCCAGAAGAATCCCTATTGGAGCCTTATTTTGCAGTTGAAATGCCTCCAATATTTGGAGTTATGACAGCTCTATTAATAGCTTTCACTATCGGTTTAGGAATCGCTACTATTAAAGGAGATACAATAAAAAAATTTATGGATGAATTTCAATCCATTATAGAAAAACTTATATCAAGGATAATAATTCCTTTACTTCCTTACCATATACTAGGGATATTTGCCAATATGACTTACGCTGGCCAAGTAGCTACGATACTATCAGTATTTGCTAAGGTATTCATAATGATACTTATACTTCATATAACTGTTCTCATTATACAATTTATTATCGGAGGAACAGTTACAGGAGCAAATCCTTTTAAATTATTAAAAAACATGACTCCAGCTTATTTTACAGCTATTGGAACTCAATCCTCTGCAGCTACTATACCAGTTACTCTTGCTCAAACTAAGAAAAATGGTGTTCAAGATGAAATTGCTGACTTTGTTATTCCATTATGCGCAACTGTCCATCTATCTGGTAGTACTATTACCTTGGTCAGCTGTTCTATGGCAATAATGATGCTGAATAATATGACAACTAGCTTTTCAATTATATTCCCATTTATATTGATGTTGGGCGTTACTATGGTCGCTGCACCTGGTGTACCTGGCGGTGCAGTAATTGCAGCATTAGGACTCTTAGAAACAATGTTAGGATTTCCACAGTCACTTCTTTCTTTGATGATTGCATTATATGTAGCTCAGGATAGTTTTGGTACAGCTACTAATGTTACAGGGGACGGTGCCATTGCACTAATTGTGAATAGGATTTCTGGGTATAGATTAAATAAATAAACATAAAAAGAACGGTTCTAGATTACTAAAAATTAATCTAGAACCATTCTTTTTATTATTTAAATTCAATAAATTTATTATTGATTAATAAATTCATAAACTTAGCAAGTCGTTCATATAGAGGTTCAGCTTCATCTTTAAATTCATTCTCAACTAACTGACCTATTTCATAGATATTTCTTTTACCATCTATATGCTTCCATATGAAACTGCCCATTTCATCCAAGTCAAGTTTATACTTATCAGGGGTAAAGAATAACTTTCTCACTATCTTTTCAAATAGGGAATCTCTGTATATTATTATTTGGATTAAACCATCTTCTTTTTCTTTCCAATCAATCCTATCAGATTTTTTTGGTATATAGTCTAGATAGTTTTCTTGCTTTTTCTTCCTTTTTTTAAACATTATACATCCCCTAATTATTTTTCTGTTTTAACATAAAATGATTTTCTTATCAATAGATAAGCTAGTCCAACAAAGAATATCAATGATCCCCATTGCCCTAATGCCAGATTACCTACAGCAATTGTTTCTCCAAGGTTACCTGCTGCTGTTGGTATTACAGCAAATATTGCTAATAGTATTCCTATTAAACCTTCTCCTGCTATAAGACCTGAGGAGAATAATACTCCACCATCAACCTTTTGTTTAAGGATACTTGCTTCTTCTTTTCTTTTATCCAACAATCCTCTAATAATTCCACCTAACATAATTGGAGTACTTAAGTGAATTGGCAGATATAGTCCAACTGCAAAAGGCAACACTTGAATGCCTAACAACTCAACAAATATACCTATTCCAATTCCCATAAATATCAATGTCCATGGAAGTTCTCCACTCATTACACCTTCAACAACTAGTTTCATTAGAGTAGCTTGTGGCGCTGGCAATTGTGATGAACCAAATCCCCAGGCTTCGTTTAATAGAATCATTACAAATCCAATTACAAGAGCTGATGCAACTGCACCAATAAGCTCTCCATATTGTTGCTTTCTAGGAGTTGCTCCCACTAAGAATCCAGTTTTTAAGTCCTGTGACATATCTCCAGCCATAGCTGCTATTATACATATTACAGAACCTACGGCTATTGCTCCAATCATTCCTTCATGTCCATCAAAACCTATTGCTCTGAATATTAATGCTGTAATTAATAATGTTGCTATGGTCATTCCTGATACCGGATTATTAGTACTACCTACTAACCCTACAAGTCTCGCTGAAACTGCCGCGAAGAAGAATCCAAATATAGCTATTATTAATGCTCCCGGAATTCCAACTGGAATAAAGTCTGTAACACCAATAAATACAACTATAGCTATTATACCAATAATTACTATTTTCATCGACATATCTTCATCTGTTCTCAATGTGGCAGTTGCAGTTCCTGCTGTATCCCTTAGTCCACCCATTGCTTCTTTAAATGTTCTGAATATCAATGGTAAGGATTTAATTAAACTAAAGATTCCACCAAACGCAACTGCACCTGCACCTATATATCTTAAATAAAAATCCCACATTTCCGAATATCCTAGTTCACTCATTGGCACCGAAGCAGGATATATTATATCCGGTATAAATTGTCCTAAGTGAACCATTAATGGTATCAATACTAACCAACCTAATATAGCACCACTTAACATAAAAGAAGATATCTTGGGCCCTACTATGAACCCTACACCTAGTAGAGATGGTAAAGTATCCATACCTACCGCAGCACCTTTATAAAATGGTAATGCCCATTCGACTTCACTTGGGAATAGTTTTATTCCATCAGTAATAAATTTGAATGCTGAACCTATCCCTAAACCCTGGAATACTGTTTTTGCTTTAGAACCTCCTGTTTCTCCTGCTATTAATACCTCTGCACATGCTGTTCCTTCAGGGTAAGGTAAGACCCCATGTTCATTCACTATTAATGCTTTCCTAAGAGGAAGCATTAAGAATACTCCTAAAGCTCCACCCGCTAAGGCAATGATTACAATTCTAAGTGTATTTGGTTGTTCCATACCAAGCTCATTAGCCCAAATAAATAATGCGGGGATTGTAAATATAGCTCCAGCTGCTAAAGATTCACCAGCTGATCCAATGGTTTGTACCATATTATTTTCTAATATGGAATCTCTTTTCATAATTCCACGGATAATACCCATAGAAATTACAGCTGCTGGTATTGAAGCACTAATAGTCATACCCACTCTAAGACCTATATATGCATTTGCTGCACCAAAGATAATTGCCATAAAAACACCTACTATGATTGCTGTAATTGTAAATTCTGGCATTACTTTGTCAGCTGAAATATAAGGCTTAAACTTTTGTATTTCCTTTTCCATTATATTAACTCTCCTTTCTACATTTGTTTTGATTAATTTTATTATTTACCATAATTATAATATTTTGAATATTTTTTGTCAATTTTTCACACACTTTAGAATTTTTCAAATAGTCAAAAACTATTGTTCGGAATAATAACAAAATATATAAATGCTTTGTGATTATACCAACTTTCTATTCACTATTTCTGTAACTATAAAACTAGCTACATCTTCAGCAAAAGAACCTACTCCAAAACCTGCATCATAGCCTAATTCCTTTGCCAATTCGTGAGAAATTCTTGGTCCGCCACAAATTAATATTACTCTGTCTCTAATGTTTTCTGCCTCTAACAATTCTACCAATTGGGTAAGATTGGGGATATGAACATCTCTTTGGGTTACAACTTGTGATACTAGAATTGCATCAGCATTCAATTCTATTACCTTTGCCACCAATTCCTCATTAAGCACTTGACTACCTAGATTATATGCATCAATTCCCTTATATCTTTCTAGCCCATAATGACCTGCATACCCTTTCATATTCATTATGGCGTCTATCCCAACAGTATGTGCATCTGTTCCAGTACAGGCCCCTACTATAACTAGATCCCTTTTAATATTGTCATTTATATACCCTTCTATTTCTTCTTTACTCATAATATTCACACAAACTTTTGGTACTTCAATCTTCATATAGTCCACTGTTTGAGTAGCTTTTGCATAGACTATAAAATAACTGTATCCTGTTAAATCCTTAGAATATACTACACAAGGATTCTCTAAGCCCATCTTTTTAACCAATTGACACGCTGCTTCTACTGCTTCATCGCCATATGGTACAGGTAAAGTGAAGCTTAATTGAATTATTCCATCATTTAATGTGTCCCCATAAGGTTTGATTTTCGCCAAATCTACCATTAATCTTCACCTCCAACCATTAATTGGATAAATGGATTAAAATATCCAGAATCTTTTTTGATTACTCCATCTAACCCTTTTCCTCCAGTTCTTGCTCTTTTTATTCCACCAAATTTACCTTCCTCTATTGTTTTAAATATTCCCTCTTTTTCTATCTGATTTAATAGTTCCTCCGCCTTTTTAAGAACTTCCTGAGCCCTAGTTTGAATCATTCCATCTTTTCTAAAGGTAATCTCATCTCCTAAGTTTCTAGCATTATTAAAGATATATTCAGCATTTTCAATCGATAGATATCTATCCTGTAAATGTGGAGTATGAATAGCTTCTGTTGGCATACCTAATAATTGAATTCCTTGATGAGTCATAATGGATGCTAAGTTAAACATAGCATCTTGTAAATGCCCTTTAAATATATTGCCTGTCATATATTTTGTTGGAGGCATATATTTTAATAGTGCATTGGGGAATATTTCTCTTGCCATTTGGGCTTGGGCTAATTCCATTAGAAACCCATTTTCTATGGATGGATCCATTTCAAACGCATGACCTAATCCTATCTGTTCTTCTGGAATTCCTGCCTTCAATGCAAACTGTTCATTTATAAATTGTGATGCTAATACTGTATGCGCTGCTTCTACTGCATCATCTGTTGTAAGATAGTTGTCCTCTCCAGTATTGATTATTATTCCTGCAAACCCATTGATTACTCTAGAAAAATATTGATCTATTAGAGTTCTTTGCATATTTATATCTCTGAACAAAATTCCATATAGAGCATCATTCAACATCATATCCAATCTTTCTATTGCACCCATAGCTGCAATCTCTGGCATACATAAGCCAGAACAATAGTTACAAAGTCTTATGTATCGTCCTATCTCTCCACCTACTTCGTCCAATGCCTTCCTCATTATCCTAAAATTTTCTTGAGTAGCATAAGTCCCTCCAAATCCTTCTGTAGTTGGACCATACGGTACGTAGTCCAATAAGCTTTGTCCTGTAGTTCTTATTACTGCTATTATATCTGCTCCTTGACGAGCGGCTGACTTTGCTTGTTCCATATCTTCATATATATTCCCCGTCGCTACTATTACATATAAATAAGGTTGCTTACCCTCTCCAAGGGTAGCTATAAATTCTTCTCTTTTTCTCCTATTTTCACTGATCTTTGCAACTGTCTTCTTTGCCATATCTAAAACGGTTTTTCTTATCCTATCTTCATTAGCTATCTGTATGTGAGTAATATCCAATTCTCCTCTGGATATCTGCTCTACTATCTCTTGAGGGGTGTCTCCAGTTTGAACTATAGCATTCCCTATCCAAAATGCTATTCCTCTTCCTAACCCACCACTTCTCCTTACATTATCCACCAACACATTTGGTAATGGTTTTCCTATTTTATCAATACCATCTACTCCTAATAATCGTGCTATTGTTCGTTCTATAGAAGTAGTGGTATGCTTATCTATAAAGTTCTGTACTTCATCAGCTATCTTCTTAGCTGCATCTCTTGAGCTATCTATTAACTTTGAGTCAAGATTTAGTTTATTCAACTTTTCACAACACCTTTCTTTTCAATTTTGAACATATATAGACAATGTACTAGATACAGTTCATAATTAGAAAATATAATATATGGGAAAATAATATAAAGGGGCGATCTCCATTAAGATTTCTCTATTTCATAAATTCCCCTCAGCTAATTTTATTATCTTAGAGTCCAATCCCATTATTCTTGCAATATTTATGGCGTCTTTTGGAACATCTTTGTCTTTATCCACTTCCATTAGTCGATAATCCATAAGACTACTTATCATATCTATTTTATCTATATTAATATCCTTTAATTTAGTTTCCAAATTGTTTAAATCTATACTGGACAACCCTACTACCTGTAGATGAGTTATATCATCTATATTCCCTATATTGTCATAATGGGTTGTTAGTACAGTTATTGAATTTTTATCTAGTAGATACTGTACTATTGCCTTAGTTATGGCATATCCTTCTTCTGGATTTGTACCTCTTGCAAGTTCATCTATTAATATCAATCCTTTATTATTTGATATTTCTATGGCTTCTTGGATAAGTTTAATTTCTCCTCCAAAGGTACTCAATCCTTTATCAATAGATTGTAAATCTCCTATAGAGGATTTTACAAAATTATTTAGTCCTAAAATCATTTTATCAGCAGGGATTAATAATCCATATTGAGCCATTACAGTTAGCAATCCCATCAGCTTTAGACTGACTGTTTTACCACCCATATTAGCTCCAGTAATACAAGCAACCCCTTGTTGCAAATCTACAGATATTGGGGTGAATTCCAATCCCTTTTCATTTATCATTTCTTCAATTTTAGGGTGTCTTCCTTCTATTATAGTTAATAAGTGCTTATTGACTATACTTGGTTTGATAGCATCTATCTCTACAGCAAACTTAGCTTTACCTAATGTGAAATCCAGCTTTCCAATACTGGCTATATTCATCCAAAGCTTTTTACTATGTTTTGCTATCTCCTTAGTTAATCTATTTCTTATATTCATCTCTTCTTTTTCTTCTTTATCTTTTAGCATTTGGACTTTTCTTTTCAATAAATTTAAATTGTCTGATGTTTTTAAGGAGTATTTAATATCTCTTTCAATATTTCTTTTCTGTTGTCTTATCATTTTAAGATCTTCTGAATAGCTATCGTATATGTAAAATGTAGGAATACCAGTATTTTCGGGATCCAATAGTTCTTCTAATTCCTGTATAGGTTGTATTTTAATACCATCCCATAAAATGACTCTATTTTCATCTAATAACTGTTTTAAATCTCTAATTGAAAAAAGAAAATTCTTTATTTCAAACAATTCTACTTCTGTAAGGATAGATCCTTTTTCTGATCTTTTTATTGAACCCCTTAAATCCTTTATACGATGTAATACACTATCCATATCTCCTATAAGTTCTTTATCTTCAGCATAGACAACAGCTTTTTCAACTTTATTTAATTCTTCTATTAATTTTTGTTCTTCACCTGGAATATAGGGTTTCATCCTTTTTTTATAAAATTGACCATAGGAGGTGATTACGTTTATCCTATCTAGTACATATTGGAAATCTAAAGATTTCTTTGTTGACTCATCCATAAACTCCAAACTCTTCACCCCCTAATAGTAGATCCATTACAGGAATACTTTTTATATGGTATCTCATCTTATTCAATAATTCTTTTGGATCAAAATAATGTCCCTGAGGTGCGTATGAATTTAAAGTTATGGCCACTAAATTTATTGGATTCAATACCTTTACATCAACACCATATCTTTTAAATTTAAGCCAATCCTTTGGGGATATAAACACTTTAGTTCCATCGATTACTACAATAGAGACATCTTTATATTTATCAGTAGACATTATAATATCCTCTAAAGTGCTTTTTACAAGTGAACCAGGTATTACTACATATTTCGATCTGTTTTCAATATTGTCCGCTATGACTTTACCGTTATTTAATGCACTCTTTATTCTAAGTATATCAATATTTAAGTCTTCATCTATTATAGCTACCTTCCCTTTATTTAAAGCTTTTTCTACAATTTCCCTATCCTTTAAACCTTCTACTGAAGGAAGGCTAAATAAATTTGCTAAATGAACTGTTCTTTCAATAACCTTATCAATATCCCTACTAAGTACAGCACCAGTGGATAGAATAGTAGCTTCAGAAATTGAGGGCGATGCTGAAGCTTTTCTATCCATAGCCCCATCTATAATTATGATTTCGGCACCAAGATTTAATAACAAATTTGAAATTTCTCTGACCTCTCTTGCAGTTTGAGGTCCAGCTATCTGAATATATCCACTATCCCTTACTCTACCTATTAATATTTTTCCTAAGGGTGTTCTATAGTCTGTTACTTCCATTATTTCTACTACAACATCACTCAATGATAACAAATGTGCAGTAGTTCCCACTATCGTTCCTTGTTCTACAAATATTTTTGATTTTTCTGTTTCCGTAACTATATCAGTAGATTCTCCATCTCTTCCAGCGGAGATAATCCCTAGCATTATACCTTTATTCGTAGCTTCACCAACTAAGTGATTTAATGCTACTGTCTTTCCACTATTTTTTGCCACTCCTACTATGGATACTATTTTATATTTATTGTATATGATATCTAATAGCACTATAAAACACCCCCATATGTTCTAATCTCAGAGCCCAATCCTAGAAATCATACGTTATACATTGTCTGTTGTTTCTTTGTTTCCTTTCTAAATTATCTGGTTCCATTGCTTTTACTTCTCGTCCTTCTAATAATTCTGATACACCTGTATTGAGCTTTTCTATTTCTCCTCTACATGTTGGACAATCGCATGGCTCTTCAATATACTGAGGTTCAATATAAGTAGTTATAACCCCTTCATAATTTCTAAGCACAACTTTAGTTGGAGATTGGCTAATTACATACTGAGGCATAACCGGAGTTTTCCCTCCTCCTCCTGGTGCATCTACTACAAAAGTAGGTACTGCATATCCAGAGGTGTGCCCCCTTAATGCTTCTATTATCTCTATCCCTTTAGATACCTTAGTTCTAAAGTGCTCTATTCCAGTAGATAAATCACATTGATAAATGTAGTATGGTTTAATTCTCATCTTTACTAGTTCATGAACTAAATCCTTAATTATATTAGGACAATCGTTTACTCCTCTTAATAATACTGATTGGTTTCCAAGAGGAATACCTGCATCTGCCATCCTTCTAGCGGCTTCCTTTGAATAATCTGTAACTTCTTTTGGATGATTATAATGTGTATTTAACCATATTGGATGATACTTCTTCAGAATATTTACTAAATCATCGGTAATTCTCATGGGCATAACTACTGGTGTACGACTACCTATTCTTATTATTTCAACATGAGGTATTGCTCTTAATTTCCTTATGATATATTCCAGTTTTTCATCAGTTACTAATAAAGCATCTCCTCCTGATAACAACACGTCTCTAACTTGAGGAGTATTTCTAATATATTCTATGCATTTTTCTATTCTGTCGTTTGGTGCTCCAGAGTCCTTTTGTCCTGCAAATCTTCTTCTAGTACAATGCCTACAATACATAGAACATTGATCTGTAATTAAAAATAATACTCTGTCAGGATATCTGTGAGTTAGTCCTGGTACTGGTGAATCTTCGTCTTCTGATAGTGGGTCATCCATATCCGCTAAACTCTGATGAGTTTCCATTATTGTTGGGACTGCTTGCTTCCTAATTGGACAATTAGGATCGTCTGGATCCATCAAAGATGCATAATATGGTGTAATACCCATTCTGAATTTATCAAGTACTGCTTCTATATCCTTTTCTTCTTGTCGGGTAACATTTATTAACTTCTTTAAAGTCTCTATATCAGTAATTCTATTTTTTACCTGCCACTGCCAGTCGTTCCATTGTTCTTCAGTAACGTCTTTCCACAGTTCAATATCCTTAAAATTTCTCACAATTTACACTCCTTTTTTTATTCCTTTCTAACATAAAAATCAAACCCTTTTAACTCAGGAAGGCACACGACATAGGAGGACGATTGTATCTATATTATTTAAGCATACAAATCTTCAAATATCTTTCTTAACTCTTGACTTTCCCTCATTAATTCCAGAGAAATTGCTGCATGACCTTTAGTGTAGCCGTTACCTATTATCATCGTTACATCTTTTCCTACTCCTTCAGCTCCTAACGCTGCTTTTGTAAAGTTGGTAGCCATACTGAAGAAATAAACTAAACCTTGGTCTTTAGTACATAATATGCTTGACATTTCAGTATTTGGGATATTAACTGTATTTATAACTATATCTGCTAATTGTCCACCAGTTGCTTCCCTAACTTTTTTCATTAATCCTACTGCATCAGTAGCATCGGCTTTTATGTATATATCTGCTAAGTTTATACCCTTTACTCTCTGAATTGTCTTATCCCTCGATCCTATGCATATGACCTTTCCTGTAACTCCTGCCCTTTTCTTTGCTTCGTATAAACATAGCATCCCAGATTTTCCTGTTCCGCCTATTATTACTACAGTATCTCCTGGCTTTACTAATTTAGCTGTTTGTGCTGGTGCCCCTGCTACATCTAACACGGATAAAACTAAGTTTTCCGGTAAATCGTCAGGAATTACTGCATAGATTCCAGACTCAAATAATATTGCTTTACCCTTGATGTCAACTTGATCTACTCCTGGCCTAACTTCTAAAAATTCGTCTATTCTAAGTGGTGTTAATGATAATGATACTAGGGTTGCAATTTTGTCTCCTACTTTTAAGTCAGTTTTTCTTTCTAAAGCTGGTCCAATTTTTTCAATAGTACCTATTAACATCCCGCCAGAACCTGTTACTGGATTTTGATGCTTTCCCCTATCAGCTACTATACCTTTCATGATTTTTTTTATTTCTTCTACGTCATCTTTTGCCTGTTCCCTTATTTGAGTAAAACTTGCTGAATCTACATTTAAAGTCTGTACATCGATTAATATTTCATTATCATAAATTTCCATAGTATTATCAATTCTAAGTGCCGGTTGAGGTAAAACCCCTTTTGGATCTATTACTCTGTGGATTCCATATTTATTACCTTTTTTCATAGTACATGCCTCCCTCTATAATTATTTCTATCTGTTATTAATTGCAATATCTGTGCCAATTTTTTCAAATTACATAAACACTAAATTCAGGCATATCTGTTAAAATGTTAACATTGTAAATAAATTCCCTGCTGAATTTTGGGCAAATCAAAGTCAGAAATGACACAGGAGTTATTCATTACAGTAATCAGATGAGTAAACTTAACGATGTATCTCGTTTTTAATTGTGTATTGTATAAGCCTGGCACCAAAAAAGAAAGTTATTGTAATTATTTTAAGTTATATTTAGATATTTTGTATTGGAGAGTTTGTCGAGGAATGTTTAAAAGTTTTGCGGTATAGCTAATATTGTATTCTGCTTCTTTTAATGCATGCTGTATCATTTGTTTTTCCATATTAGCTAAGGTTTCTCTTAAAGATAAACATGGCTTTTGTTTTTTTATATCTTTAAATTTGGCTGGTAAGTGTTGTACTTCTATAATCTCTACATCATATATACTCATTATACCTTCTATCAAATTTTCCAATTCTCTTACATTTCCATCCCAAGAATAAGAGTTAAATATACTCATAACTTGCTTTGATATTCCTTTAACAGATTTATTTAATTTATTGTTAAATTTCTTTATAAAGTGGTTTACTAATATTGGTATATCATCTTTTCTTTCCTTTAATGGAGGTATCCCAAAACCTATTACATTAAGCCTATAATATAGATCTTTTCTTAATATCTTCTGCTTTACTGCTTCTTCTGGATGTATATTAGTAGCAGCAATTATTCTTACATCTACATCTGTATTTTTAGTTCCTCCTATTGCTCTAATACTATTATCCTGTAATACTCTTAATAATTTTGATTGTAATTCTAAGGGCATAGAATTGATTTCATCTAAAAACAAAGTCCCACTATCCGCTAATTCAAAAAGACCTTGTCTATCTTCTGCTCCAGTAAATCCACCTTTTACTGTTCCAAATAGGATCCCTTCTAATAGATTAGCTGGTAAAGCAGCACAATTTTGTGCTATGAATGGTTTATCTTTTCTATTACTTGAATTGTGTATAGCATGTACAAGCAATTCTTTGCCTGTACCCGTATCTCCATATATAAGAACTGGTGCATTTGTTTTCGCTGCTTTCAATGCATTTTTTTTCAAATCTAACATCTCTTTATTTTCTCCTATTATATCTAGGAATGTATATTTTGCCATGTTCCATTTAGTTTTATTGTTTGGTTTATTATTATTAAATAGCTTGCTTTGAAGATCTACTATCTTTTCAGACATCTCTCTGACTTGGGTTATATCTTTAGATATTTCTAAAGCTCCTATTATTTTATTATCTTTTCCTATGATAGGTAATGATGAATTAACCGTCGTTATCATTTCCCCTTTGTAATTTAAAAAGGTCTGTTCTTTTTTATATATGGGTTTTCCTGTTCTCATTGTATTTAATAGAGTAGAAGTTTTATAACTTAAAGATGGATATACTTCTAATAGGTGTCTACCTATAGCTTTTCTAGTATCTATAGCATCAATTTTTTGAGCAAATTTGTTATAATATACTATTCTCCCTTTGCTATCTATAATATGGATCCCTTCTTCAATATAATCGAATATTTGAAATATATTTTCTTTGAGAAATAGGTTTTGGTTCTGCATAGAATAATTCCTCCTTTCTGCTTAATTTTAAGCACATATAGCCAAATTTTAGGCACTTATGGTGCCTACATGTTTTCTATATTGACTTTTCGAATTGAGGCAATTTCCTTTTTTAATATATTTCCTCCTATTCTTTTAAATTTCTCTGGATCGTCACTTACATAAAACTCACATTTCCCTCCGTCAATTCTAGAAGATGTTAAATTTGATTCCTTTAGCATAATCTTTGCTGCTTTAGCAGTTTCATATGCGGGATTTATCAAATTCACTTTTCCTTCTAATACCTTATCTATGGTATATCGAAGGGTTGGATAATGAGTACATCCTAAAACCAAAGAATCTATGTTATGTTCCTTTAATTCCAATAGATACTGCTTGGCAGTCATAAATGCTACATCTGAATTTTCCCATCCTTCCTCTACTATTGGAACAAATAAAGGACAGGATATGCCTATTATCTCAGCTGAAGGAAGCATCCTTCTCATCCTTCTTTGATATGATTGACTGTTTATAGTTCCCTCTGTACCTATTACTCCTATTTTCGAATTCCTGGTTACTGCTATTGCTGCCTCAGCACCAGGTTCAATAACTCCTAGTATAGGAATCTCAAACACTTTTTGGGCTTCTTCCATAGCTAGTGCCGAAGCGGTGTTACAAGCAACTACTATAGCTTTTATATCCTTCGTTAATAAAAATCTTACTGATTGTAAAAAGTATTTTATTACAGTTTCCTTTGATCTAGAGCCGTAAGGTATTCTTGCTGTATCTCCAAAATATACTACATCTTCTCCTGGTAATTTTTCTATCAATTCCTTTAATACTGTCAATCCACCAACTCCAGAGTCAAATACTCCAATCGGTCTGTCATCCATAAAAAATTCCCCCTTATATTATATTTTATTAGTATAAGAGGAAATTTACAATCTTTTTTTACACTAAAAAGTGTTATCCAAACCTTCTATTATTTTAACTATATCTTCTTTAGAGGTACTATTATGCAATGAACAGCTTTATATGGTCTAAATTCAAAGTATTATCTTAGTAATTTTAGGAAACTTCCTATATTATCCTCCTTTATCAGTTTTTCTAATAATTCCTTATCATTGCTTAAACTATTTAAATACTTAAAAAAGTTCCTCATAGTATCATCCTTTGAATAATCTTCCTTTCTTACAGCTAATAGAAATACAATCTGTACTTTCTCATTATCCCATAAAATAGGTTTTTTTAATGTAAGTATAGCTATAGTAGATAATATTACATAATCGGCATTCCCATGAGGTATAGCTAATAAATTACCTATTTCGGTAGGATCCATTAGCTCTCTCTTCAATACGGATTTGTGAAATCTAAAATCCACTTTTCCTGCTTTATACAATTTAGATGTAATAAATCTTATAATTTCATCCTTATTTTTAAAGTTTTTGTTTAAAAATATAAATTCTCTATCTATAAATTTATGAATTTTCCTTTGATTATTCAAATCTTCATAAGCCATATTGCTATTTAATACTTTTTTAATCCTAATCTCTTCTGCCTTGTCTATAATTGGACTTATCTTAATATATCTTGTTTCAAAATTATCTATATCTACCGTTGAGAAAATAAAATCTGTTGGATTATCTTCTACATATTTTCGAATCTCTTTAACAGAAATATTTCCCCTAAAATCCATCCAAGGAAATATCTTTTCTAGTTTAATCTGCAAATAACTAGAAACACCTATTCCCAAATGACAAACTACAACTGCTGTGTATTTTTTAAAAGAACCATTGTTATGTCTTTCAATTGAAGCTTGAAAATGAACAGTTATATATGCTACTTCCTCTTTTGGAATACGTATATTGTATTCAGAATTAAATTCATTAACAGTTGCTAAGGCCTCATAGTATACATATGGATTCATTCGCTTTATATACTCAAATAGTGGGTTCTCTAAAGACAGCCCATACTTAATCCTATTAAGAGAACCGTATAGATGAAGTCTCAAACCTTTGATCAATATTTCATCTGATGTAAAAGGTAGCTTATATATTTCTTCCATATTATACAATAATCTATTTAATAATACGTCCATAATACTGGTATCTGATTCAAGAGCAAAATCCATGGATTCCATATTACTATCACTAGAGTACCTCATTCCAAGCAGATGAATTGCTAAATAAATAATTTCATTTTTAGGAAATATTAAAGAGAAGTTCTTTTCTAAGTATCCGGCTAATTTTAAGGCCCAAGAGTATTGTGGTTTTCTTTTTACTAAATCTTTTTTATCCTGAGAGATACTTATAGCTTGGTTTAGTTTAATTCTTTTTATCATAAAAAGAAGGTGTATAGCTAAAGCATCGCTGGATTCGTCGGTAAAATAGATTTTAATGTGATTTTGTAAATCCGCTATGGCTTTATTGACTAAATCAATTTCATAAGGCATAAAAATACTTTTTAAAGTAGGTTTAGTTTTATTTAGATTTCCTAAAACCTTAATTCCATGAGATAATGCTTCCCTCTTATCCTTTTCCGTTCCTTCAATAAAAGTCCCAATCTTTTGTTTTGAAACTATCTTTAAATTAAATCTTTCTAGTTGCTTTCCCAACTCATTTAAATCATCAGTAATGACTTTTTTATTCACATAGTATCTTTCTGCAAGTTCTCCTAATGTTACTGGTTTTGTATCCATAAGTAATGTATATAATAATTCAAATTGACGCTCATCATTGGATAACATATATTCATTAAAATAATTGTTGCCTAAAATATCCTTAAGGGTTATTTTAGAACCTTCTTTTATTTTTAAGCGAATACCTTTCCCCCTAATTCTCTCAAGTTTTAAATCAGAAGAAAACTTGCTAAGATACTCCTCTATCCTATCCAGTGAATTCCTAATAGTCTTATCAGAACAACCTTCACGTTCTACCATTTCCTGGATTACTATAAATGTATTCTTTTTTTCATAAAGGATTCTTATCAAGTTTTCTTCTCTCTTATTCATATTTTCACCTTATTATTTGAATTTTTAATCATCCTGTAAGCAAATAATGGTTTTTACCTCACAAGTCTTAATATCCATCATATTATTATCTAGTTTTGAAATTAGTTTTTCATCTAATCTAGATTCATAGAGTCTTTTATTCGTACCTGTAATTGCTATATTCTTATTTACAATTCTATCAGGATTATATAATCTTATAACCAAATCATCTCTGCCTTCTGCTTTCTTCACCGTTGATAATACAGCCTCTCCTTTTATACCAAATGCAGAATATGCCATAGGTAAATTCTTATCTTTAGGATTTGTAATGACAAAATAAGTGGTATTATTTTTAAATTGAGAACCTTGGTACGCTATTATTGGCGTTAATATCTCTTTTGAATTTTGAGCGAACTTATAGGCATCATATTTATCATAATATCTTATGAAATATCTTGCATTTATTTCTTCATTCATTAGTTCTGCATCAGGAGTTGGAGCTTTTGTTCCTGATTCTCTACCGGGTCTATCATTAAGCTCTTCCTTACCAAGGAATGGAGTAGACCTTAAAATAGTCATAGCAATTTTATTGAATTTTTCACCTATAATCTGATATTCCCTTACTGAATCAGTAGTAACTTGAACTGCCAAATTATCATCTGCAATACTAACAAAACTCTGCATTGGCTCTATTGTCCTAGGTTTTTCATCCCAACCCTGATCTCGCCAGAACTCAACTTCTTCTAGATATACTTCCCTTTCAATAGTTCCGAATTGTTGATCTGCATATGAACATTTTGCATATATTTCTGTATTTACGATCAATCTTAGTCTATGTTCAATTGCCTTGTTTAATACCTTTACATCTATACCAATATTGGGATCGTTCTTTGCTAAACTAATATCCATCTTTATTATATTAGTAACAGAAACTTTTCCTTGGCTCCTTTCTTCTAAATTATAAGGTAATGACATTTCAAAGACTATATGCATTATATTTTTTAATGAATTTGATTCAATTTCTACATCTATTACCTTGACTCCCCTCAAATAAATATTATCTATTGGCTCTGAGTAATCATAGCTATCGCCTTCATCTCCGTCATCTTCAAAGTATACTGCATCTAAATAATTCTTAGCTCTTTTTTTATCAAAAATATCTATAGTTCCATTGTTATTTATTGAAATAGTATAATATTCATTTTCAATACAATTATCGTTTACAGCTAATGTGTTTTTCCCCTT
This sequence comes from Schnuerera sp. xch1, assembly GCF_019931165.1. Lineage (GTDB taxonomy): Bacteria > Bacillota > Clostridia > Tissierellales > Tepidimicrobiaceae > JAIOUP01. Next base: position 85,724 of record NZ_JAIOUP010000008.1, on the reverse strand, counting down.
GTTGTTTTCACGAATATATAATGTTTTATAGCTCATAGGTCGAAGAGTTTTTATGTCTATTAATATTTTAGAATTATATATATTTTTGATTTCTTTATGCCAGGAAGTAGAAGAATCGTTGTCTACTCCAATTTCCCTGATGGACTTTTTGAAAATATCTTCCGTTACATCTTCAGTACTAATAATTTCCGATCCATATACATTGCCTTCTTCATCATATATTTCAACATCTTTAAACGGTAAAAATAATTGTGTTTCCAAAAGCCCTCCACGTTCATATGGAAGTAGATTATATACTTGAAATTGGAAATTATCTTTTACTGGAATTTTTGTACTTATCTCTCTAAGTTTTAATTCTGTTAAGGAAGTTGAAAGATTTGCCGCTTCGATGAACCTATGTTTTACATACCTGTTAGTCTCATCAGAATTACACATACCAATACTATCGTGAGCAGAATTATCAAGCATTAGTTTCCAAACCTTTTCAAATACATTTTCCTCATATTTAAATCCAAGAATGTATGCCAATGAAGATATTGGCTCAGCTATATTTTGAAGATAGTTTTCTATCCTATTGTTCATTATCTTTAAATCTGCACGGGTTGAAAAAATACTTTTATGAGTTCTTGAATATTGTCCAAAAGTAAATTCACCTTGGTATCTTTCAAAATCCACATGAGACTTCTCGAGCTCTATCAAACCTTCTTCCATAGACATTATTTCAAAATCAACATCTGGTAATACCTCTTTAGCCTTATCAATTATGTGAGGTAAATTCTTCCTAATAGGTTTTTGATCTTCACCATTAAATAACAATATCAATCCTGTTCTATACTTATCCTTCAGCTTATCTATAATTTCTATCATAGAATCCTTGATTTCATCTGAGTTTTCTGGTGGATACCCAAAACTTCCATAAGCGTAAATATTATGAACAAATACTTCATCCCCATTTGGAGAACTCCAGTAAAACTCTCTATTCCTAATTAATCTATCAGCAATGCCTCTCCTAAATGCTGCATATTTAAAACCAAATCCCCTATAAATTTGGGGCATTTGCTCACTCATTCCAAAGGAATCTGGTAAATACCCAACTTTCATAGTTCTTCCAAGTTCTTTAGCCTTACGAGTTCCATAGAGTAAATTTCTAATTAGAGACTCTCCTGATACCACCAATGTATCAGGTTGGGTATACCAGGGCCCAGTAATTATTTTATTGTCCTTGACCAGTTTCTTAACTCTAGTTTCCATATTGGGTCTCATCAATAGATAATCCTCTATTATAGAAGTTTGACCATCAAGTATAAAACATTTAAATTTTGTGTTTTCCTCTAAATATTCTATAACTTCGTCAAAAACATGTAAAGAATAGATCATTGACTTAGAAGATGTAAAATACCACTCCCTATCCCAATGGGTGTGTGGAATTATGCCAATCTTTAATTTTTTCATCTTTTCCTCCTTTTTTAAAAGAAAAGGGACCCAACATGGCCCCTTGATTTATATTTTATTAAAAGACTTGTAATTTCCCTTTTTCTATTAGTCTATTTCTATAGAATACATTGATTACGGCAATTAGGATTGAACCGATAGCAAGCCCTATAATGTATGGAATTATGCCATCAATTAATGGCCAAGCCCATATTGCTGACTCAGGGAACCATTGTACTGCTCCCAAAATAACTGCTGTAGTAGAACCTATTACTGAACAGATAACATATAGTGGAATCACGAATCCAGGTCTTTCTAATGCAAATGGTATGGCACCTTCTGATATCCCCATAAATGCTAGAAATATAGATGTTTTCCCTGCTTGATAAAATTGCTTATCATATACCCTTCTGCCAACTAATTTCCTATCGATAATAGTGCTTAGCCCAAGACCTATAGAAGGAGTAACTATTGCTAATACCCTTGCAGTTATAGGCAAAGTCTTTTCTATTGTAAATGCAGTTGCTACAAATCCTGCTGCTTTGTTTACAGGCCCACCCAAATCGAAGGCAGTTGTAGCAGAAAGTATTACTGCATAGACCATTTCACCTGTTTTCCCTGCCGATTCAAGCACACTTTTGATACCATTATTTAAAGCGCCACCAATTGGAGTTACTATATATATCATTGCTATTAAAGTAAATAACGCTGCTAATAGTGGAATCAAGAATGTAGACTTAAATGCCAACCAGTTATGAGATACTTGTATTTTTTCATTCAACCATTTAACAAAATATCCAACTGCAAAAGCTATAATGATGCCGCCTAAAAATCCTGAAGGAACTGGTGGTACTGACTGCCATGCTCCATCAACTATTTCCAATCTTCCAATTGGATTATTTGCCACATAACCTCCTATAAACCCTGAAATAAGAGCGGTTTTACCACCAATTGAGTTAGCTGTATATGCTGCAAAGATAGGTATAGCAAACCCAAATAATGTAAATCCAAAAGATGACATTATATCCGCTAATTTTAATAATGTTTCATTAAATCCGACAAATTCTCCTGTAGCCAATGCATCTGTAATGGATAAAGACGGGTCTATCCCTAAAATAACATAAGGTATAATTTGGGAAAATGCACCAATTAGACCACCCATGATTAATACCGGTATCATGTAGGATATCCCAGTCATTATATGACGGCTTACTTCTGTCCAAATAGACTGTTTACCGTTTTTTGGAGTTTGAGTATTCTTGTTTCCCCGAGTTATGGGCTTATCGTTTGATGAACCTACAACTCTTTTTTTAATTGTCATACAAAATCTCCCCCTATTTTATTTAATACCTAAATCTTCTTCTATCTCTTCTATAATTCCCTTTGAATTCTTAATTGCATCTTGTAATCCCACTTCATAAATTTCATATCCTTCAAATCTGTCCATCCCTTCAGGTGTTACAGCTACTGCATGGAGTATAATATCGGCTTCTTCAATATCTTGAGGTGTAAGTTTGTTTTTTATACCGTCTGTTCCTTGTGTTTCAATCTTTACATCATAACCTTTTTCTTTTGCTGCTTGTTCCAATGCTTCTGCTGCCATAAAAGTATGAGCAAGACCCATTGTACAGGCACATAGTCCAATGAATTTTTTCCCCATTTTCTCTCCTCCTTTTTAAGAATTTAATGCTCCCATAATCATCTCATATATCAAATCAATATCATTCGACTCGCTTAGAGTAGTTTTGAACTCTTCATTGACAAGCTTTCTTGATATTTTTGATAGCATAGTTAGATGTATATTATTAGTATTTTTCTTTGGAGATAGGAAGGAAATTATAAGATTAACATTCTCCCCATACCAATCAATGATATCTTTTGGTTTTATAATCAATACTACTGGAAAATTGATTGAAGGGGATTTTGTATGGGGTATTGCTATCATATCACCGATAGCAGTATTGTACTCCCTTTCCCTATCCCATAAATCTAGTTCTGTTTTATCTCTATCATTGGATATGTCTAGTTCACTAGCCTTAGTAGCAATAAAAGCTATAGCTTCCTCTCTCGTACTTATATCTACATTAAGCAATACATACTCTTTTTTAAATGTTTTCAATGTCATTCTCCTTAACTAATTTAACTATGATAATTTCTAAAATTATTATAACATTTAGGAAATCGTTTTATATATGATAATATTACCGATATATCGGTAATATTAAATTATTAAACCCATGATTCCATCCATAATTAGTGGAGAATAGAAATTAAAAAAATTTCCCCTTTATAAAGGGGAAATTTTTAAAATGTTAATGTACCATTTTCATTATGAATCAATTGTAGTACATCTTCTTCCTTACCATTAAGAGCGTTGATATATACTATGAAATCCTCGCCTCTATAATCTCCTTTAAATTCATAGCATAGGACCTCGTCTTTTCCCTTAGGAATCATAGCAAGTCTAGTGGAATTTATTTCAAAGTCTGTTCTTATCTTTTCTCTTGCTTCATCTACTGATAATTGAGGTTGTTGAATATCTCTTTCATGATTGTTTAGATAATATTGTGCTGCATCAAAACCAACTATTTCACCATTATCTAAAGCTACCTTAACCTTTATCAAGTCTGGATATATTGTTACATTCTCTACTTTATTTACAAAATTAATCAATACGCCACCATCATATTTTTGATAATAATTTGGCTCCATGTTGTCAAATCCTTTTTCAGAAAGATAGCTTAGTGCTCTATTTTGAGCTTCTTCTATGGATATCTCCTGTTCATTTATAGGTCTAGGATTATTCATCCAAATTACATGGCCACCTTTTCTAGATACTCCTATGTATGCAGATAGTTCTCTAGAAGTATCATTTTGTTTCAAACTAAATGTATAAGATGGTATGACGACTTCTGTTACATTTTCTCCATCTTCAAAAGAGGTCACTTTTTCTACTCTGTCATTCCCAAAGAATTCTCTAGCTATTTTTTTTGCTTCTTCTACAGATACGTCTTTATCATCTAATCCTAATGGTTCTCTATCTATCATCTGATCTGCAAACGGCCCGTCATATATTAACTCAGGAGTTTTAGCCATATTGTCTTCAATACTTGTTAAAGTAGCTTGAAATATATTTTTGTTTCCTTCTTCAACTTCCTCAGTTTGTTCCTTAACAAGCGAACGTATTGTAAAATCTTGATTTGCTAATTCGGATTGAAGATTTGCTAATTCTTCATTAAATTTAGCAGAGTTCTGCTTAAGATTTGCTAAGGATGCTCTTTGTTCATTAGTTAGAGGCTGCCCATCTAAATGAGTTTGGATTAAATTATAACTATAATCTGCTGCTTGATTTAAAAATTTTTCTGTATTAGCGGTATTAGCATGAGTTATGGGCATTTGTGCCAGCTTATCCTGAGCAAAATATGCCTCATTCATTATCTGCGATAATAATAATACGTTTTGTTCTCTTGAATTAGATAGCATAGCCTTTGATAGGTTTACTTGAACATTTTCTACGTGTTTTTTTACGTCAAAGAATAGTCTTTGATAATGATTTTCCAAGGCTACTCCCAACTCTTGCCTCGTCTGGTACTCAGAATATGCCCATGCCAAGGATAATATAAGAGCTAATCCTAATATACTTGGTGCAATCCACCATCTTTTTCTATCCATTCTATCACCTCCTATAGTCCAAACCAGTGTTTACCAATTTTAAGTGTTACTTTTCTAGACCAAATCCATTTACTAGTCGCAGTAGCTGGGTTCCAGTAATAGAGACTGCCATATGTTGGATCCCAACCATTTAGCGCATCCCTAGCAGCTTTTATTGAATCCTTACCAGGTGTCAAATTTATCTGTCCATCTGCCACTGCTGTAAAGGCCAATGGTTGATAAATTACTCCTGCTATTGTATTGGGGAAATTCGGATTCCTAACTCTGTTCAATATTACTGCACCTACTGCTACCTTTCCAATATATGGCTCTCCTCTTGCTTCACCGTGTATAGCTCTAGCTAATAGATATTCATCTCCTTGTCTATTCACACCTTGAGCAGAAGCTGGTGTAGCTTCACTTAAAGATATCCCCAATGCAGCAGCTGTATCTGGTCCCACTACTCCATCTACCTTTAATCCATTTTTTTGTTGAAACCTTCGCACTGCTCTATATGTATCTGGCCCAAATATGCCATCTACATCTCCAATTAAATATTTCCATTTCACAAGTTGCCATTGAACATTTTTTACATCTTCCCCTTGAGATCCCCAATAAAGAAGTCTAGGGGCAATGGACTTGTCAAACCCTGCTTTACCTAAATAATATATTGGTTCGTAAAATAAAAGTATACTTGAGAAAACTGAAGCTAAGACCATTGTCATAATGATAAACTTCTTATGCTTCTTTAATTTATCCACTGATATCCTCCTTCCACAATTCATAATTGTTGGGTTTCTATATTTTTTGTAATAATATAAAATTTATGCAGTAAAATGAAAAAAGCTATTATTGTCTTAGCTTACCAATAATAGCTTTTTTTATAACTTATACTTTTAATAATTTTACTAGTAAATCATAAATAACCTGAGAAGTTTTAACTAAACTATCTATAGAAACCCATTCATCAGAGGAGTGATAATTTTTCCCATAAGGACCAAAAATAAATACAGGAGCACCAGTTCTAGTTCCCAAATAATTAAAATCTCCCACACTTGAAAAATAGGCTATATTTCCACATGTACCAGTTACTTTCTTAATAACTTCTAGAAATTCTTTTGCAAATATGTTATCCTCTTCTATTGTAAAAGGTTTAAATCCATCTACTCCATCGTGAGGAGCTTCTCTAAATTCCATTTTATATTCACCTTTAATACCAGCTTTTTTTGCTGCCTCTTTGACCTCATTGATTAAAAATTCTTTATCTTCTCCCCTAACTACATGTCTAAATACCGTAAAACTTGATTGTTCTGCTACACTACACGCTTGACCACCCCCTGAAGTTTCAATAACTACTAAGGATCCTTTACCTAATTGAGGATCTTCTTTTAATTCAATCTTCTCAAGTTCACAAATCAATTTAGCTCCATCTAAAATAGCATCCATTCCCAATTCTGGTGCTGCGGCATGACTAGATTTACCGTAAAAATTTACCTTGTAATTATATCCACCTCTAGCTCCTAAGCACAGACATGGAAATTCAATATCTGCAAATCCACTGCTAGGTTCAGTCACAATTGAAAAATCAATTCCATCTGTTATTCCATCTAAAATAATAGCATCTGTCCCTAATCCATAAGGTCCCTCTTCATCAGAAACTAAAGTATAGACTACTTCGCCTTTAAAATCTTTTACATTTCGTTGGAAAGCTTCCAAAGCAATCATTATTGCTGCCGAACCACCTTTCATGTCTAAAGCTCCTAAACCATATAGCTTATCACCTTCTATAATTGCTTTCATAGGATCCTTTGTCCAACCTTGACTTAAAGTAACCGTATCTAGATGTCCATTAAGTAATATTTTAAGTCCTCCTTCTTTTCCTTTTATATTCCCTACTACATTTGTTCCTTGAAATTTTGTAATTCTATCTTCACTATACCTATGATACTCACACGAAATATTCTTTTCTTTTAGCCAATTATAAGTGAATTTCATTATTTGTTCTTCTTCAAAATAAGGACTGTAAATTTTAACTAAATCAGATAATAGCTTGATTATATTTTTCCGAACATTTTTCAAAACAATCCCCCCAATAATAATTTAATACAAATTATATCATAAAAATTAATTATTTTCAGAATGTTTAAAATTCTGTTGATATATTTAGCAAGCAATGATATTATGAAAATAAATATATTTCTATATATCTTATTAAAAAATTAAAAATAATTTTTTAAAGAATAAATAAAAATAAACAGATAAAGTATTAAAATAAATTTCAAAGTATAAAGTGGATATTCATAGCATACAAATTTAAAAAGCTAATATTCCAACTCGAAACAGGAAATGCAAATCATATTTCCTTTATCCCGTTTTTTATTTACAAATAATTAAAACAATTAATAATTACAGAAGGGAGGGAACTTAAGATTTATTCTACTAAGTTTAAATCACTAATTTAAAAAATTAGGAGGAAACTTTATGCAAACAATTACTGATATTCTAATTGGTTTTTCCAATTGGCTGTGGGGAATCCCGATGCTAATCATCTTGGTTGGTGGAAGCCTTTTCTTGACTGTTAAACTTGGATTTGTTCAATTTAAATATTTTCCATTTGCTATGAAAGAAACATTTGGTAAAATGTTCAAAAAATCTGAAGACGGAGAAGGAACAATAACTGCCTTTCAAGCTGCGACATCAGCTTTAGCCTCAACTATTGGTGCTTCCAATATAGTTGGCGTGCCAGTGGCTATAGCATTTGGTGGCGCCGGAGCTGTATTTTGGATGTGGATTATAGCTTTAATAGGTGCCGGAGCCAAAATTTCAGAAATTATATTAAGTATCAAATATAGAGAGAAGAATGAAGAAGATGAGTATGTAGGGGGTCCTATGTACTATTTAAAGAAAGGAATTCAAGGAACATTGGGCAAAGTACTAGGTTTCATGTTCTCTTTCTTTTTAATGATTGAAATTGCTCCCTCTATTGCTGCTCAAACTGTTTCAGTAGTACAAACAGCTGGAACCATCAATATTCCCAATTGGGCTAGTGGTTTAGTTCTTGTACTAATAGTAGGCATAGTAGTATTTGGTGGAATAAAAAGAATTGGAAAGGTTACAGAAAAATTAGTGCCCTTTATGGCATTACTATATATAATAGGTTCATTAACAATAATTATTATAAACATTTCAGAATTGCCAAATGCCATTGGTCTTATATTTAAACACGCTTTCACTCCAATGGCTGCCGTAGGTGGATTCGCCGGTGCAGGAATAGCTCAAGCTATAAGATGGGGTACTGCTAGAGGGGTATATTCTAACGAATCGGGAATGGGTACAGCTCCTATAGCTCATGCTTCAGCAGTTACTGATCATCCAATGCGTCAAGCTTTATGGGGTATATTTGAAAATGTAGTAGATACTTTGATAGTCTGTACTGCAACCGCATTGATAGTAATAGTTACAGGAATATACCAAATAGTTCCTGCTGATCAAGCTGCAAGTATGCCTTCTCTGGCATTTCAGACATTATTAGGAGATGGACTAGGAGGTATAATTGTGACCATAAGTATAACTTTGTTTGTACTTTCCACTGTTATCGTTATAATATATTATGGTGAGAAACAAGCAGAATATCTATTTGGCACTAAATTTTCAAAGGTAATGCGTGTCATTTATTTAGCTGCCATATTCTTAGGAGCTTATGGAGGAATTGAATTCTTGTATCAATTCTTAGACCTATTGTTAGGCTTAGTAATTATTCCTAATATGATAGGATTATTGTTATTAAGCAATGAAGTTAAAGACTTAAAGAATGAATTCTTCAATAACCCTAAATACTATAACAAAACTAGAGTTAGAAATTAATATTGACTTATAATAATATAATCATCTTGGAGGAGATAAGATGTATAGAAATTTAGGTGACAAAATCAAAAAGCTCACAATTGAGTTAACTGAAATTCCAAGCATCGTTAGTACGAGAGAAGAAATCAATGTAGTAAAAAAAATTTATGATAAATTTACAAATATGAAGTATTTCAAAAAACATCCCGAAATGGTAAGATATATTGATGTTATAGATGACAGTTTAAACAGAAAAAGCGTATTGGCTATGGTAAAAGGACAAAAGGGAAATAATAATAAAACTGTTTTATTGATAGGGCACACAGACACTGTAGGCACTTCAGATTATGGTAATATAAAAGAATATGCAACTAGACCATTAGAATTGCCAGATAGATTAAAGAGCATTTCCATTCCAGAAGATGCTTTGAAAGATTTAGAATCTGGAAAATACCTATTTGGTAGAGGCGTATTTGATATGAAATGTGGAACTGCTACTTTAATGACCATAGTTGAAGAACTGTCTAATAATGTAGAAAACTTAGAGGGAAATATAGTATTTGCTGCAGTCTGTGATGAGGAAGGTAATTCTGGCGGAATGCTTTCTGTAGTTCCAGAATTAGTTAAATTAAGAGAAAAGGAGAATTTTGAATATCAAGCCGCTATAGATGCTGATTATATGGCTCCAAGATATGAAGGAGACATTAACAGATACGTATATGTAGGAACCGTAGGTAAGCTAATGCCTTCATTTTATGTGATAGGCTCTGAAGCCCACGGTGGCGATCCATTTAAAGGTTTAGACCCTAATCACATATCTTCAGCTATAATCGAGGAAATAGATTTCAATACTAAATATTGCGATGAGGTTGAAGGTGAAGTTACAGTTCCACCTATTTCATTAAGACAACAGGATTTAAAACCAGAATATTCAGTTCAAACCGCAAAGACTAGCTATCTATATTTCAATTTTGATACTCATAGTAGTGCTCCAGATGAAATGATGAACAGGATAATTGATGGAACTACTTTAGCATTTCAAAGAGTAATTAACAGTTTAAATGAAGAGTATAAGAAATATTGTGTAGCTAATGGATTCCCTTATGAAAAACTACCATGGAAACCAAGAGTTATATCCTATTCCGAATTATATGACAAGGTTAAATTAGAACAGGGTGATAAAGTAGATAAGGTAATAGATGATTTGAACAAGGCTCTTTTATCAGATGAAAGCATAGATGAAAGAATGCATGCACTTAAAATGGTTCAAACTGTTCATAGTATGTGGTCTGATAGGAACCCAGTAGTAATTGTATACTTCTCCCCACCATATTATCCACACATACATGTAAAAGGCGAAACTGAATTGGAGAAGAATTTGTTAAATGTAGTAAATGACGTTATCGAAAGTACAGCGTCTAAATACAACATTAAGATGAAAAAATTCTATCCATATATATCGGACTTAAGTTATACAGCTGCTCCAAATGAATCCAATGCAATTGATTCATTAAAGAACAATATGCCTGGATTTGGAACGAAATATATTCTTCCTATAGAAGAAATGCAAGCACTCAATCTTCCTGTAGTAAACATTGGACCTTTTGGAAAGGATGCACACAAATTTACTGAAAGATTAGAAGAAGATTATTCTTTCAACATAGTACCAAAACTTATTTATAAAACGATAGAAAATCTTCTCAAATAAAAAAAGCAGCCTAGGCTGCTTTTTTATTTGCTCTGTGCTATTCTATCTGCTATATAAACCTTTGTCTTTTCAACTACTTCTAATATTTTAGATTTTAATATTATAGGAGAAGCTTTTTCAGCTAAAAGAACACCTACCTCATCTTCTGATAGTACCTCTTTTAAGCCTTCTTCGACATTAGCTGCATTGCCATGTCTCATTTCTACGAAACATAACGGCGGAAACATAACACACCACCAATTTTGACCCTTCCCTTCTCCTATTGTAACCTGAAGTGTCTCATATTCTCCAGCAGGAAATACTACATTTCCATATTTTTTAGTTGGGAAATCTTTTTTTCCTAAATATACATCTACAGAATAATCTTTACCTTCATCTTCTATAACTTCTTCAGCAATAGACTTGATATTATCTAGATTGTCCTCCATTATAGCTTTAGTTTGATGTATCGATTCACTGTTCTCTAATTCTGTTTGTGTTTCTTTTAGTATTTTATCTCTAATCTTTAGCTTTAATGATTGATCCTCTTCAATATCACTATTAGCTTTCACATGAAATCGTATTATCTCATTTTTAATATCATCCATATAAGCGTTTTTACTAGATGTATAAGGTTGAATTATATATATAATAGAAATAATTAATATTGCTAAAATAAGAATTAAATTCTTATGTTTCATTTAGAACCCTCCTAAGTTCTTTTTTTCTTTAATATTAATTATTTCCTATGTTTGTTTTTTTATACCATAAAACAGAGATGCTCCATTCCGTTCAAAATAACATAGCCAAAAATTTCCACTTCATATCCTATAACACCAGTATAATTCTGAGCGCCAGTTAAAAATCCAATCTTTAATTATTATTTAGTCAATCCTGTTCTTCTTATATGCACATTGACTGTAACATCAAATTCTATCTCTGGGAAAATATTATCCCAACTATCTTGAATTTTTTCCCAATCTCTAGGATGAAATTTACTCATGTGTTCTCCAATTCCTATTATATCTGCATTTATTTCTTGAAGCTTATCTATAGTCTTTTCCATTTCTGCTTTTATTTCCTTTTCTATTGTATTTTCCATTTCTAATAACACTTTATTATCGTAGGCAGTCTTTTTATCATTCATGGTATAGCCTTGTAAATATCCCTCTATTTCTACATTTATACTCGCCTTTACCCCATTTTCTATATATGCATCTTTCTTCGTGTCTCCTCTTATAATTGTATAAATTATTAAATCATCATTGTGAACAACATCTATAGTCTCCAGATTAACTTCTCCATTCATAAAATTAATAACTCTATTTTCCTTTTCATCAACCCATTCCAAAAACTTATAATTTTTTATAATACAACCACCAGATATTTTAAACTTACCATTTTCAAGTATTATCCTTGGAACAATAGTTGTATTAGAAATATCAAAATCAGAAATAAAGTCTGTAAGTGTTTTAGGAGTAAATCTAGCAGAACTCCTATTGTCTCTCACTGAAGAATAAATTACTCCATCTGTATGCTGATCCTCAGAATAGTTGGCCTGTAAAATATCTCGCGCCTTTCCTTCAGCTACTAATATCATAATCTTTTTATTTGTCTTAGTATCTCTATTCAATTCGTCCAATATCTGTCTGACTAATTCTTCCTCTTTAAGTAAGCTTTCACCTACTATTAATACTTTTACATGCTTATAATAAAAAGGAAATGGTACTCGATTTCTGAATTCCCTTCCCGCTTGAAATATACTACTAGAAATAGTAGATATCAGGTATGTTCTTTGCTCCTCAGTTGCATTTTTACCAATAGCATTTATATTAGGATACTGATATGTAACAATTAATCTATCCACATCACTGCCTTTGGCTTCTTCATTTAGGTCTATTCCTATGTCTGTTACAAATAGTCTCTGTTCTATTTCTTCTTTATCCCAACATCCCGACATAAGTATTAGAGAGATAATAGACATAATAAGCAATTTCCTTCTCATGCTCTACTCCTCCTCTTTCTTATAATTGCTGAAATAAATATAATAATTGGAAGAATAACTCTCGCTATTATAGCCGCATAGCTTATTATTCTTGCCATTATCTCATTAGTTTGAACCAAATTATCTGGTAACAATGCAACGGTATATATAATTGGTATTAAAGGCAATATAAATAATTCATGGGTTTTAGTCTTAGAGATATTTGAAAGGACAGCTCCACCAATATAAAAAATTGATGTCAATGAAGCGTATATTGCTATGACCCATATAGCTAACATAATCCCATCCAAATTTTCTAGAAAATACCCAGGCAAATTCACCTCTTTAACAACAGCTACTGAAGGCCAAATTTCCCTTTTCAATTGATAGATTCCAAATGAAGATAGGCTTGTAAAAAATACTATTAAATATACACAAGTTACAACAATTAACCCTCTTAAAACATATTTTAATGTGTTCTTATTATCATCTGAATAATTATAGCATAAAAAAATAATTTCGTACCCAGTATAGGAAAAAACAGCAGTCATTATTCCCCTAGGTAATTGTTTGTAATCTGCATTAAATATTGGAAATATATTAGTATAATCCATATCTGGTAAAGTTACCGCCAATAAAAACACTACAAGACCTATTATAATTGGATAGATCATCACAGCCATTCTACCTAAAACCTCTATTTTGGATCTGGATAGATATGCTGTAGCTAATAACATGGTTATAATGATAACCTCTATAGGAGTAGTTTCCAATATATATACCTTTATAACTTCTCCAAAGATTCTGACAGTATATGCAAGTACTATAATCGTATAAATAGCTTGAATAATCAATATTATACCAAATATTGTTGGTCCCATTACTTCTCTACCTATTTCAAATATGGATTTGTTTGGAAACATACTGAATAGTTTATCTATTATTATAAGAAATGGGATGAGCATCAATCCTGCTAATATTATCGCTATCCACCCATCGTTCTCCAATATCATAGCTAATTCACTAGGTAAAGACAACATTCCCACACCTATAATGGTAGTAACTAGCAACGCTTTTATATGTTGATTAGATATAGTATTTCTTTGCATCCTTTCACTTCCTCACATTCTTTTCTTGTCTCTAGGGAAAGTAAATTTTGGTCGAAACCTGAGTCTTTGTAATGGAGCCTTTATCAATGTATCTTTTAAATCTCCTTCCTTGATTCCTAAACCCGAATAAGGTGATGCAAATGGCACTCCAAAACTTTTTAATTTAGCAAAATGGGCAAATAATATAACTACTCCTAACATGATCCCATATAAACCCAGCACTGCTGCTAGTACCATAAATGCAAATCTACATATTCTTAATCCCGAAGCCCATTGATAATTAGGCAATGCAAAGGATGCCATAGTAGTTATAGCTACTATTATTATCATAAGAGGACTAACAATTCCTGCTTCTACAGCTGCCTGGCCCACTATAAGCCCTCCTACTATGCCGATGGTACTTCCTATTGGTCCTGCTATTCTGGTACCAGACTCTCTCAAAATTTCAATAGTTATTTCCATTAAGAAAGCTTCTATCACTACTGGAAATGGTACATTTACCCTACTTGCAGCTAAATAAAAAGTCAATACAGTTGGTATTAATCCAGGGTGGAATGAAGATATGGCTATATATAGAGCAGGCGCTAGGACAGAAAGAAAAGCACATATTATTCTTATAATTCTAATAACCGATGTAATAGGCCATCTAGAATAATAATCCTCTGTTGATTGAAATAAAGTACCCAATGTAGCTGGAACTATTAAAGCAAAAGGAGTATTGTCCACTATAATACCCACTCTTCCTTCATATAGTGATGCTGCTACTGCATCTGGACGTTCTGTACTTTCTATCTGTGGAAAGGGAGATAGATAATCGTCTTCAATTAGTGCTTCTAAGGTAGAACTTTCTCCTATTGAATCTATGTCTATTTCATCAATTCTTTTCATGACTTCCTGAAGTATTTTTTCATTTACAATATCCTCTATGTATACGATAGCAATATCTGTCTTGGATCTCCTTCCAACTTTTGTAGCTTTTAGTTTCATCTTTGGATCTCTAATACGTCTTCTTACCAATGCTGTATTAAACCTCATTGTTTCTCCAAATCCATCTCTAGGGCCTCTTACTACGGTTTCTGTCTCTGGTTCAGCTATTCCCCTTGTAGGCCATCCTCTAGAGGATAAAATCAATCCTTTTTTACAATTATCAACCAATAAGGCTGTTTCTCCAACTAGTATTTCATCTACAATTTTATCTAGGTCTTCTTCCTCTTTTACATCATGCACAGCAATGGATTCTGCAGATATTCTGTCTAAAAAATTAGTTTTAATCATATTTATGTTCATATTGTCTTTACTTTCTGTGCATTGTAATAATACTTGAATAGCATATTCACTTATCAGAGATTTATCTACAAGCCCATCTACAAAGATAAGGCAAGCTTTTGTTTTATCTTTATCTCCTATTTCAATTTTTCTATAGATTATGTCATCACAATCTTTTAATATACTCTTGAGAGTTTCTATATTTTCCTTTAATTTTTTCGATATGTTCATTTTATCCTCCTAGTCCAGCCTTAAGAGTACAAATATTATTATTGCAATTGTTATATAAGAATAGGATATAACCTCTACTATTCTACGTTCCTTAATAAATCCATTTTTTTTAAATTCACGACCATCAAATAGTAAAGATAATATTGCTACTATCATAATAACTATTACACTATAATTACTAAATATATCATTTATAAAATGTAAAATTCTATACAAAAAACCCACCCCCTGCTCACTATGTTTATAGTTAACAGAAAGTGGGTTTATTATTCATTTTATATCGTCCTGGTCACAATAACCTTTTCTACCTTCTTCTCCAACATCTCTTTACAATTATATAACTTTTTCTCATCATCAAATATTCCAAATACCGTGGGTCCACTACCACTCATTATGCTACCTAACGCTCCATATTCAATCATATCTTTTTTTATTTCTTTAATTATGGGATATTCTTTTATGACAAACCCTTCCAGCACATTAGTCATGCTTGTAGCTACTTTTACTATATTATCTTCTTCTATGTATCTAACTATCTTTTCAATATCTGCTACTTTCTCTTTATTATATAGATCTAGATTGTCATATACATGAGCAGTGGATACAGGTACCCCTATATTCGTTAAAAGAATCATATTGTTGGAAAAACTCTTTATCTTAGTTAACTTTTCTCCAATACCCTTAGCCCAAGCTGTTCCTCCAGTTATACAAAATGGAACATCTGCTCCAATTTGTAATCCCATTTTCATCAACTCTTCTTCAGATAACTTTAAATTCCATAATATATTTAATCCTTTAAACACCGCTGCTGCATTGGAACTACCTCCAGCTAAGCCTGCAGATACTGGAATTCTTTTTTGTATAATTATATGTATTCCTCTGTTTATCCCAGTTTTATTCACTATTTTTTCCCAAGCCTTATACACCAAGTTTGTATGATCCAAAGGAACATCCTTATCATTACACTCGATCTTTATTCCTTTTTTTCTATCTCTTAAAGTAACTGTATCCTTAAGATCAATCTGTTGCATAATAGTATTTATTTCATGATATCCGTCATCTCTTTTATATAAAACATCTAATGCAAGATTTACCTTACCAAAAGAGTCTACAACTATTTCGTTCATTTAAATTCTCCTTTTATAAAATTAACGGATACATTATATCATAAAATATAAATTGATACTAGAAATCTATATCAACTTTCTTCTCTATTATTATCTTCTCGCCAGGCATTAGATTAGGTGGAGAAATTATATCATTTGATTCAATAATTTCATCTACCGTAGTATTATATCGTTTTGCTATGTCCCATAGTGTATCATCTTTTTGAATAATATATACAATGATGCTAGGTCTATCTTTTTTATCTATAATTTCTCCATTTTCTTCTATATCATTTATTATATTTATTTTCCTCTCCCTATCTATAAAAATATTATTTTTAACTATTGCATCAATGTACAATACATTATCCTTTAAATTATGTTTTAAACTTTCTAAACTAGTCTCAGTATTTATGATTGCATCATTGCCTAAATCTTCTGTTGTTACATATGTCTTGAATGGCACTTCTTCTTTAAATGTAGATATTTCATCGTTAATCTCATTTAGATAATATATGTTTAATGCAAGTATTCCTTCTATTACTATCTTATCTTCCACATACTGGTTATCAATTACTCTTGGATCAGCTTCTATTGCATATATCTCTTTAAAATTTTCACCGGTAATTTCTTTAGATATATCTTCTTTATTTACTATATCCTTTATATTTTCCATTATCTTTATTTCTTCTGTCTGCAAATCAACCTTCTCTTTAATAGAGTAGGCATCTATAATTACCTCTTTTTCTTCTTGTCTATATAGCTTAGGTACTATCTTTATCTTAGCTTCTACGTCAAGTATTCTTAAATCCCCTTCAAGGTTTTCCCTTATTTCATATTCTCCATTTTCAACTTCCATATTTAATTTGCATTTTGAATCATATTCAATATTTTCCGTTTCTATAAAATGGGTGAATGGAATTCCTCTATTTATTGAATTAAGTTTGTTTCCACCGAAATATATTATGGAGCACTCTAATATCCCAGATAGTATTAATCTGTCAGCAGAAATACTTAATTCCTTCTCATGAGGGTACATATCGATTTTTAATATTTCATCTATTGGCGGCTGATCATCATTTACTTCAAAGGCTTCCTTGATTAAAGCATATGATTCTTCTCTACCAAGTATATCATTATACTTTACCTTTTCTTTTAATACTTGAAGATCAGGCTTTTCCACTACTTCTTTTATTATTTCAACTGAATTAGTTTCTTCTACTCTTGCCCATAGGTTTATCAAAGCATTTAATGAAATCTTTCTTTCATCTAATAGTTCATGTTCTATATATTCTAAGTTTGTTTTTACTTCTACCGCCATGGATTCAGTAATTCCTTCTATTTCTATTTCTTCTTTAAAATCATTGTTTGTTTCTACTGCATATATATTTAATTCCTCTTCATTTGATTTATATACAACCTTTAATTTTGCTAGTCCGTTTATTAAAACCTTTCCCTGTACAATCTTTGTACTTAAAATTTCTATTTTACCATCTGTCCAAAGGATATTATCTATTTCTGGTTTTGATTGACTTAGGTATATTTCAGTCTCCATTAAAGATTCTATTCTTTCATATCCTTTCTGCTCTTCTACTCTAAGGATATCCTTAACTATTTCCATCTCTAGACCTCCTCCATTCATAACTTTATATCCTATAAAAAAGTATATGTGTCAATGTCCAAAAACATGAATAAAATAATGCATCCTTAGACCTATTTACCTTTAAAGTTATTTCGACATATAATTTATGTAAAGACTTCCGAATGGTCTTTCTTCCCCATATGAGTATTTAAATATTACTCATTTCCCTATTTTATTAAAATTAAGGGACGAATAATTTGTCCCGCAAAATCCGACATCATGTCGGATTTTGTTTTTACGTCAAAAAGATTAAATAATATGATATAATTTATTGTAAAAGCAATTGGGGAGGAATATCATGAATAGGGAAAAAATCAAATTTACAAAAAATAAGCCATTCTCCATTAGAATACAAGCTATAAGTAAATACCCTATCCACTGGCATGAAGATATAACAGAAATTCTTTTACCCATCAAAGGTTCTATTGAAGTAATTTCAAACTTTGAACATGTTCTAGTTAAAGAAGGTGATTTTTGGTTTGTAAATAACAAATCAATACACTCAATACGAAGCCCCTCAAAATCAATAGTAGTATTTTTCCATATTGATCTAAATTATTTTGAAAACCAATTTGAGCATATAAAATACATGTTTTTCAGAAACAATATGTATTCTAACGGTAACATTAAAATAGAAAGCGATAATCTTAACAATCCAATTAAAAGGGGATATAAAACAAGATTTAGAAATTTATTGATTAGTACACTTACCAATATCATTAACAACACCCCATTAACCAAAGATTTAACCAAAGACTTAATATGTCAATTAATAAACTCCATGGTACAGGAGTTTAATTGGCTTCAATTTATAAAAAAGGATAATACACTTATCAGTTCTCTACAATTGAATAGATACTATAGGGTCATAAAGTTTATTGATGAACATTATCCAGAAAAAATAACTTTAGATGATATCGCAAGCCAAGAATTCATTACCAAAAACTATTTTTCTCATTTTTGGAAAAACTTAAGTTGCTTTAGCTTTAATGAATATCTTAATTATAAAAGAGTATTAAAATCCGAATTTTTATTGCTTACTACTGATATGAGCATCTCATCTATAGCACAAAAATGTGGATTTTCAGATGTTAAATATTACTATAAACATTTTAAACGATGGTATGGATGCACCCCATCAGAACATAGAAATAAATGTTTTTCATACATGAATAAGAAATTTGATTATAATGAATTAAAATTAATTAATATAGCAAAAGAGATTGATAGTTACATTAAAAATATAATACTTACTGAATATACACAAGATAATATCTGGAATACTACATCACTATTTGATAACTATATTAAAATGAAATATTTATATAAAATAAATAAAATGCCCTCTCAAAGATCCACCCGAAATATTATAGTTGATGTTTTAAATCCAAATAACTTTAAAATAAAAGGGAACAAGTCCTTCTTCAATTGGCAAAACATAGATTTATCAGTTAACTTTAGTGAAACTTCTAATTCAACAATCAATATTAAATTTAATTGTCATTATTTAAAGGAAAAATGTTTTGAAGATATTATATATAAATTTTTAAATTCTTGTATACACCGTTATAGAATTATAACTGTCGAAAAATGGAAATTCTTCATACTTTATAACGATACAATTTCATTTAATTATGCAAATACTATTGGAAATATAATAAGCAAAAAAATTCAGCATGCCGACGTAAGTTATTTTTTCGAGGTATAATCGACGAATATGTTTATTATTTTTTTAACAATATCACATTTTTGTCAATAGTATCAAACTGCGGTTAGTTATATAATTGATAGTGTAAAGATATGATTGAAAATTATATTTCAAATAAAGGGGGATTTTTATGAAAGGTTTTGCAATGTTAGGCATTAATAAAGTTGGCTGGATTGAAAAGGAAAAACCAGTTGCTGGTCCTTATGATGCGATTGTTAAGCCAATAGCTGTTGCTCCTTGTACTTCAGATATACACACTGTATTTGAAGGAGCACTAGGTGAGAGAGAAAACATGATATTAGGTCATGAAGCAGTAGGAGAAATAGCAGAGGTAGGCGATAAGGTTGAAACCTTTAAACCAGGCGACAAAGTTGTTGTACCTGCTATTACCCCAGATTGGAGAACTACAGAAAGTGTACAAGGATTTGCACAACATTCAGGTGGTATGCTAGCAGGATGGAAATTTTCTAATTTTAAAGATGGTGTATTCTCAGAGTATTTCCACGTTAATGATGCAGATATGAACTTAGCATATCTTCCAGATGATATTTCAATTGAATCAGCAGTTATGATAACAGATATGGTGACAACAGGTTTCCATGGTGCAGAACTAGCAGATATTCAATTAGGTGATGTAGTTGCTGTGATTGGAATAGGACCTGTAGGGCTAATGGCTACAGCTGGCGCCAAAATTTTAGGTGCAAGTAGAATCTTCGGCGTAGGAAGTAGAAAAGCATTGATAGAAGCTGCAAATTTCTACGGTGCAACTGATATTGTTAATTATAAGGAAGGCCCTATTGATGAACAAATAATGGATCTAACAAATGGCAAAGGCGTAGATAAGGTAATAATAGCTGGAGCATCTCCCGAAATTATGAAAACAGCTGTAAAAATAGTAAAACCTGGCGGCACAGTTTCAAATGTAAATTATTATGGAGAAGGAGACATAATCCCAATTCCTAGACTTGATTGGGGTAGTGGAATGGCTCATAAGAAGATAATTGGAGGTCTAACTCCAGGTGGAAAAGACAGAATGGAGAGATTAATAAATCTAGTTAAATACAATAGAGTGGATCCATCAAAATTAGTTACTCATAAATTCCATGGATTTGATCACATAGAAGAAGCTTTGATGTTAATGAAGAATAAACATCAAGATTTAATAAAACCTGTAGTGTTTGTTGACTAAAAAATTTTTGTAATAAATTCCCATCAAAAAACCGGACAAAAGCTTTTGTCCGGTTTTTCATTCTTATTTGTAAACAATAAAAAAACAAGACCATTAGCCTTGTTTTTTTAACTTATTTTTATTTGTTGTCTATCGGTATCGTCACAAATTGTAACTTCAACTGTCTGTGTTAATATATCGGAATAGGTGTATGAAACTCTTCTCATTGAGTCAAATTGGTTATAAATTCTTACTACAAACAAGCTAGGATAAGCTTCTTCTAGTATTCCTTCTCTAACCGTTGTTTTCTTTCTTCCCTTGTTCGCCTTAAGAATTACTTTTTTACCAATACAATCTTCAACATTTTTACGAATCTTGGCTAAGTTATTCTTTTCTAACAAAGTAACCACCTTCCATCGAGTTCTCCCCTTGACTTAGGGGGAAGAAGGAGTGTAAAGGGACACTCATAGTAGAATTGTAACATAATTTCCTTAGTTTGTCAAATAAATTAACATTATACTATGAAAACCTCACTTTGTCAATTGTTTTAGTAAAAAACTATAACTTAAAATATTCTAGAATACCTTCTGCTATTCCATCAACTAATTTTTTTATATAGTTATCATCTTGAAATTTTATTTCTTCATCTTTATTTGACAAAAAACCTAATTCAATTAGTAAGGAACTTGAGCTTATTCCCCTAAAAACATAAAAATTACCTTCCTTTATACCTCTTGTGAAAATATGTCTTTTTTTTAGGCTTTTTAATATATGCAATCCTAAGCTCTGACTTTCTATATCATTCCTAAAATGAAACATTTCTACACCTTTCATGCTAGAATTAGGAAAATAATCCATATGAATACTTATAAAAAAATCTGGTTTGAACTTATTAGCTTGTTCTAATCTATCTGTTGCTAAAATTTTCGTATCGTTATTCCTAATTAAGTGTACAGTAGCTCCTAAACTATCTAACTTTGATCTTAGTTGTAAAGATAAACTAAGAGCTATATCCTTTTCTAATAGCCCTAATAAATCGCCTCTGTATCCTTTATCTTCTCCCCCATGTCCTGGATCTATTACTATTATTTTCCCATATAGTGGTTTTTTTATACAAGGCAATGTCATTTTCTTTATATCTATACCTGTATAGTAGTACTTTAAAATATCTTCAAAAGTATGCCCTTCCTCGGCCATTTTATTTGCTCCATATTGGCATAACCCAATTCCATGGCCCTTACCTCTAGATACCAGCTTAATACCAGTTGGAAATATTGCAAATCTGGTAGAATTTAAGTTTAAAAGCTCCATTAGTTCTACACCTGAAAATTTTTTGTTGCCTATTTTAATTGATTTTATCCTATTATTTTCATCTTTTTTTACTTCTTCTATAAATCCTGTCATTTCCGATTCAAAATTCACATTCACCATGGGAAACTTAACCTTTAGCAATTTTTCTATTTCCTCAATACTAAAATATCTTTCATTTTGCCAGTATGGAGAGTCCTTACAATATTCACATAGAACTCGACGAAGATATATAACTTGATTATTTATAACATCTTCAGAGTTTTCTGTGCTACCCCCACACGCTAAATGATATTTAGCTTCTATGAGTTTCCCATTGAATGTTATTACCATATCCTTAGTTTCCTCTACAGCTTCAATTATTTTTTCTATATCTTCACCTTCATGCTCCCAAATATCTACAAGTCCTTCTCCTTGTATTGGCTTTGGGGATTTTAATAGATTAGTCCTAATAACTATCGCCTGAGCTTTCAAAGCTTCTATATGGAAGTTTAAATCAATTTCAGAATTCAATAATATACCAACCATTTTTTCTAGGGGTATTACCATTTCGGAATTTCGTTCTTTATCAAAATACCTTATATTATAGACACTTTCCATATTCACTACCCCCTAATTTTTCACTATTAATATATATTATGAAAAAGTTACGGATTAGTGATAAATATGATATACCCCTATTGTTCATATTTTATAAATTTAATATTGATTGAGCTACTGAAAAGTATATAATCAAACTCAACACATCTACTAATGTAGTAATCAATGGTCCTGCCATTATGGCTGGATCTAAATTTAATTTTTTAGCTATCATTGGTAATACTCCACCAATCATTTTAGATATTACGACAGTTATAAATAACGTTATGGATACAGTAAAGGAAACCAATAACCCTACCCTATCAAATAAATAATTTTTAAAAAAGTTTACAACTGACAGTATAATACCTACCATTAAACTAATTCTAAATTCTTTCCATAATATCTTAGGTGCATCTTTTAATTCTATTTCTCCTAAGGAAATACCACGAATCACCAAAGTCGAGGCTTGGTTACCTGAATTTCCTCCGGTATTCATCAACATGGGTATGAATGCAGTTAATACTACTATAGTTGCTAATACATCTTCAAATCTTCTAATTATACTCGCTGTCATAGTAGCAGATATCATCAATATCAATAACCATAAAACTCTATCCTTTGCAAGGCTTAATACACTAGCGTCAATATATTTTTCTTCTGATGGAGCAATAGCTGCCATCCTTTGAAAGTCCTCAGTGTTTTCCTGATCAATTACTTCCATTATATCATCTACTGTTATTATTCCAGTCAATCTATTCTCATTATCCACTACTGGCAATGCTAAAAATCCATATTTTTTAAATATGCTAGCTACTGTTTCCTGATCATCATGTGTATTAACATATATTACATCGGTATCCATTATTTCTTCAATAGTTTTATTTTCATCACTTATAACCAGTTTTCTTAAAGAGACTATTCCCTCTAGCTTTCTATTCTTATCTGTAACATAGCAGGTATATACAGTCTCCTTATCAAGTCCTGTTTCCTTTATATGTTTTAAGGCATTTTTTGCTGTCATTCCCTTCTTCAAATCCACATACTCTATGGTCATTATGCTTCCTGCTGAATCAGGCGGATATCTTAGGAATTGATTGATTAAATTTCTTTCCTCTTCCTTTGCGTGTATTAGTATTTTCTTGACTACATTCGCAGGCATCTCTTCAATTATATCTATCATGTCATCAAAAAATAGTTCTTCTACAATATTTTTTAATTCTTTATCAGTTACTAAACCGATTATATCCCTCTGCTTATCAATGGAAAAACTAGAAAATACTTCTACAGCTAAATCCTTAGACAGCATCCTGAATATCAATAATGCTGTATTTACATTCAAAGGTTCTAATAAGTCTGCTACATCTACTGCATTTAACTCTTCTAATTCCTTTTTTAAGATAGCATAGTTTTTTTCTTGAATTAAACATTCTAATCTTCTTTCATCCATATTAACCCCCCTAAAAGAACTTTAGTCGGTGATGACTAGTGTTCTTTTCATTTAGTTTTAATTCATAAGTTTCCATACTATACCTAGGCAAAGGTCCAGAATCCACTAATCCCCACCTCCTTTTATTCTCTTTAAGGAAAAATTAATATATTAATAGTATATTTTATTTTAACACAAATTCTATCATTTATTAAATAATATATTTTAAGATAAAAAAAGCTAAAGAATGATAATTAAATCATCCTTTAGCTAAATATTATGTTTACTATTAAATATTGTTAACAAGAAGATACTTTTCCATCAGGTATAACTGAAAATCCCTTTCTTAACCAGTTATCACTATAATCTATAGTAAATACTCCAAAACTCTCAGTTAAATATTCTTCTATAATGAAAGTAAAATTATCAACTTCTGTTTTTATATCGTCTTCCTTTAGCTCATCCAGAGCTAATCCAAATGAAGGACCACCTCAACCGTGACCTGCTACATATATCCTTAAAGGTTTTTTATCTTTCTTTGAATCTAATATTCTTTTTAGCTCCTGCTGAGCCTTTTCAGTTACTTCAACTTTCATCATTATTCCTCCCAAATTTTATTTCCTATTGTCAATATACCCTATCCGGGTATCTTTATTCATTTTATATTATTTTTTAACAAAAAACAACCCCCTAACTAAAGTTAGGGGGTTAGTGCTACATTGCTCTCCCTGGTATTATTACATCTATTATTCCTATGACTAAAGCTCCAATTATTGCTCCCCAAACTGATATTTCAAATCCAGGTACTATAAATCTAGTAGCATAGAGAATAATTGCGGCTATAATAAACCCAGTTATCCCTCTTCCAAAGGGCGTAGCATTAACTCCAGTGAATCTTTGTATTACATAATCCAGCAATGCTATCACTACTGCCGCTAATATCAAGCTCCATAAACTATCTATAGAAAACCCTGGTGTAAGAAATGCAGCAATTCCAATGACTATCGCTGTAACTAATAGTCTAATTAAAATTTCTCCTATGTCCCAATCATTTGTATTGTTTCCTGTTCTATTTTCTGTCCTTTTCTCTACATTTTCTCTATTTCTTTCATTATTATCCATAAAGCTCACCTCCTGGTATAAGAATAACCATTTATTATTTTTTTATACATTTTTGATTAAATATTTTCTTAATATCAATCTTGTGTTATACTTATACTATAAAGAATAAATAAAATATGCTAAAATACAAATATATTAATTACAATTCTCGTAAGGAGGTCCAAAATGGAAATTACTAAAGATATGTTAGTAGGTGAAGTAATTCGTAATAAACCAGAAGCAGTAGATACTTTGCTAAGCTTTGGATTGGGATGTATTGGATGTCCAGCTAGTCAAATGGAGAGTTTAGAAGAAGCTGCAATGGTTCATGGTATAGATTTACCTAAATTGTTGAAAGCATTAAATTCATAAAAAATCCCTCTTGTAATTACAAGAGGGATTTTGCCTAATTAAGTAATTGTTCCATTCTAGATTTATCAAATCCTACTATTTCTTCTCCATCAATTATTATAACTGGAACTCCCATATGTCCCATACTCATCAATTCTTTTCTAGCTTCAGGACTTGTTTGAATATTCTTTTCAGTATAGGATATTCCTTTCTCCTGCAAATAATCCTTTGCAGCTATGCAATATGGTCAAGTATTGCTCGTAAATATTACTACATTATTAGCCATTTAAATTCCTCCTCGTATAACCTTTTATTTTATAATATATTATACCCCCATAAGGTATCTTGTGTCAAGCAATTTGTCCTCTTCTTGCCTATATAATACCCTATAGAATATATAATTAATCATATTTTGCTAATTCTATCTTAATATTGACACATAAAAAACCTAGGAATATAATTACTTAGTATATTGCATAAAATCATATAAAACAGAAAAGGATGATACTATGGTAAAAAATTATATGGAAATTCTTGTAGATGAAGTATATGAAGAAATTAAAGATAGCTTTCAAGAATGTGAATGTGCAGAATTTGAAAACAATATAAAATCTATTGCATTAAACAATCTTCAGCCAGCATACTTCACATCTTCCGTTAATAATGCTAAGAAGAAAGCTTTTTTGTTAGATAAACAAACAAGAATAAATGTAGTTGCTAAACTTGCAGAAGCCAGAGATATACTTTATAAACATTATAAAAAAGATAAGGGAATAATATAACCCTCATCTTTTTTTATTCCATAAATTTTTATAAGCTTTAAAAATTATTGCATTTCCTTTCTAAGAGTGTATGGTATTGTCCGTTGGTACCATTGGATTTATAGGATATATTATCTTCCCAGTCATTGGATCAATATATAAAAGCCAATATCCTATTCCATCAATAGAATCATACCAAGTATTAAAACCTGTAATTCCTTTAAATGGATGTTCTTCTGTTATAAACCGCCCTGGTACAGCATAGACATAATACTTTGTTTCATTCCTTTCGTTATAAAAGCCAAACAAATAATGCCTATGTTTTCTAATTTGATTCATACATGTAGTGGAGTTATGCAAAAATGGATACTTATAACTAGAACTCATTAAATAATTATAATATGGTAAAAATCCTCTACATGGGTCAGTTCCATCATCATCTATTCTCCACCACTGATATCCATGAAGATATATCTTCAGAGGCTGTACTCTTGGGAAAAATTTTAATACACTCATTATATAATTGGTCATCTGATTTTTATGATTTAAACGTCTAATGTATTCCAATGATTCATAAGTATGATGTGATTCTAATGGTTGAGTTTCTCCATGAAAAGATTCTTCCTTTTCCTCAATACAATCCTCTACTTTTGATACCCTATCCACTTCTTCAAATTTATATTCTTCTGTTTGTTCAATTGGTTGTTCTACTTCTGATACCCCATCTACTTCTTCAAGTTTATATTCTTCCGTTTGTTCAATTGGTTGTTCTTCTTCTAATACTTCCTCTTGTTCAAACTGTATATCTTCTTCTACTATTTCATTATCTGCTTCAGGTTCATATTCATCTGATACTTTTTCTGTTTCCTCACTAGAAGAAGACTCTTCTATATCCTTATTCTCATGATCTATATCACTATATCCTTCCACTTCTTCTGGTTTAATATCTAAAGGGAGTGGCATCTCTTGTTGCTCTGATATAAGTTGATTATTAATATATTCATGAATAGACTTATTGTCTTTATCAATATAACCTCCTAATAATACATTCATACCTCTTCTTATAAGAATAGCGTTTACTTTCTTAATTGAAAAACCTTTTGATTCAAGTTCTCTTAAATTAATGCCAATATTTATCCTAGATCTTCCTCTTTCATCAGTAATTATCCTACCTAAATCTAATTCTTCTATTCTTCCGTTATTCTCCTTCAAAAAGTATACCTTATAATATTGGTCCTTCTCACAATTTTCTACATTTACTCTTATACTTCCTTTGTTACCTCTTATTTCTATTTTTACATGACCTTTCGGGTTTATATTGTTAATGTTTGTATAGTCATTTTTAAGGATAATATACTTTCTAAAGTATGTAAAATCCTGTGGCATGAATAACCCTCCTTTTTTAATCTTTATATTAATATATGTCTAAGGAGGGTAATGTTTTACTAATCTTAATAAAATCTTCTATTTTTAAATTTTCTGCTCTTTCTTTCTGAGAAATATCACATTCATCTAGAATTTTCTTAACATCTTCCTTATCTAGCCCCAACTCTCTGGAGGATAAAGAATTTAGTATTGTCTTTCTTCTTTGATTAAATGCCGTTCTTACTACTTTAAAAAATGTCTTTTTATCTACTTGATGGTCATTCTCTCTTATATTTAACTTAACTACAGCTGAATCCACCTTAGGTCTAGGCATGAATACAGTTTTAGGCACTGTAATCAATATTTCTGGATTAGCATAAAAATTTACAAATATCGTAAGAGAACCATATTGCTTAGTACTAGCGCTAGCAACCATTCTATCCGCTACTTCTTTCTGAATCATCACTATTATAGATTCGATATTTAAATCTTCTTCTATTAGCTTTGCTATTATAGGAGTAGTTACATAATAAGGAAGATTAGCTACTACTTTAACAGGCCCACCATTCAACTTTTCATCTATTAATTTATTAATATCAACTTTAAGTATATCTCCATGTACTATTTCCACATTATCATAACTACTCATAGTCTTATCTAAAATCGGCAAAAGATTTTTATCTATTTCTACACTTACTACTTTTTTGGCATTTAAAGCCAATTCTTCCGTTAATGTCCCTATTCCAGGGCCAATTTCTAATACGTAATCATCTTTAGTAATACCACCTTCTTGAGAAATCTTTCTGACTATATTCCCATCTATTAAAAAATTTTGACCAAGACTTTTTGAAAATTTAAATCCATATCTATCAAGAATTTCTCGTACATACTTAGGGGAGTACAATCTCTTATCATTCATGTTGTTGTATCAACTCCAATGCTTTTATAAACTCTTCCCTTGTTATTCCAAAGTTGTTGAGTCTGCTCAAAAATTGTTTAGCATTACAATAACCTATTCCTAGGATATCACCCAATTCCTCTCTTTTTTTTCTACTATTAGCTCTACCTTCTAATCCCAACGCTATTAAATCTTCTCTGACAAATTCCTTTCTCCTTGTCGAAATTATAGGCCTAGCTTTACTAATAGCTTCTACAATATCATCTTTAATAGCATTTTCAACTCCAATATTACCTTTCTTTAAAGCCTTTCCTTGTTGTAAAAATGCATGTTTACAATTTTTAATATGCTTACACAAGTCCTTTCTTATCTGTTCCCCAGCATGATCTGGATCCGTTAAAATTATAATACCTCTTTTTTCGGCAATTACCTTCAAATTTTCTATAAATTTTTTATCATATCCAAATCCTCCAGTAGCTATTACTTCTGCTTCTACAGCATTTTTTACTGCAGATATATCATCTTTTCCTTCTACTACTATTATTTCCTTTATCATAATGGTACCATCCTACTCAATTCTAAACAATCTTTTTATATTTTCTGCTGTCTTAGTCGCTAATTCTTCAAATGTTATCCCTCTTAATTCAGCTATAATTCCTGCCACGTATCGTACAAACACAGGCTCGTTTCTTTTCCCCCTATGTGGTTCTGGCGTTAAATAAGGAGAATCCGTTTCTATTAGTAGTTTATCCATTGGTACAGCTTTAGCTACTTCTTTTGGTATCCTTGCATTTTTAAATGTAACAGGTCCTGCTAATGATATATAAAATCCCATATCTATATATTTCATAGCCATCTCTACACTACCAGAATAACAATGCAAGACTCCTTCTAATTTATCGTTTTGCGCTTCCTTTAATATTTCAAGTGTATCTTGAGTCGCATCTCTTGAGTGGATTATTACAGGTAAATCCACCTCTTTTGCTAAATCAAGCTGCTCTTTAAATTTTTCTTTCTGAATGTCCCTAGGAGAATTATCATAATGATAATCCAAACCTATTTCACCTATGGCTACTACCTTTTTTCTATTTGTAAAGGATTTTAAAATATCGATAGTTGAATCATCCATTTCCTTAGCTGAGTGAGGATGAATCCCCACTGCAGCAAATACATTATCATATTCTTCTGATAGAGATACCGCTCTTATACTAGATGCTAAATCATCTCCAGGATTTATTATCAATTCTATGCCTGACTGCTTTAAGGATTTAATCAACCTATCTCTATCGGGATCAAACTTTTCATTATCTAAATGCGCATGGCTATCTATTAACATCCTTTCACTCCTTAAGATATAATAGCTCCTGATTCTATGTCCTCCAAGGTAGATACTAGTGTTAACTTTCCATCTTTTTCCGCTGCTAGTATCATCCCT
Organism: Schnuerera sp. xch1; assembly: GCF_019931165.1. Lineage (GTDB taxonomy): Bacteria > Bacillota > Clostridia > Tissierellales > Tepidimicrobiaceae > JAIOUP01. The sequence continues at coordinate 55,671 of NZ_JAIOUP010000008.1, read as the reverse complement.
TTGGATTCTTCTCCTCTTAGTTTAATTGGTTTTAAGTTTGCAACTATTACAACTTTCTTGCCAATTAAATCTTCAGGCGAATAATATTCTCTTATACCTGAAACCACCTGCCTTGTTTCATCTCCAACTTTTAATTTAAATACTAACAATTTATCTGCATTTGGATGTTGTTTAACTTCTATAATTTCTGCAACTTTAAAATCAATCTTATCAAAATCATCTATAGTTATATATTCTTCTTCCTTTGCCAATTTTTTCACCCTCGCTTCTATCAACTTTTGATTTGCATTTTCAAGTTTTTCTAATTCCTTCTTCACATCTAATCTTGGAAATAAAACTTTGCCTTTCTTTACCTTTGTGTTTGGTTGTATCTTACCCCATTCCTGAGAATCTTTCCAATTTATTTTATTACTAATGCCAATTTGTTTTAATATCTCTTTAGACGTTTTTTCCATGAATGGATTAATCAATATTGCTATAATCCTTATACTTTCAGTTAAATTATATAACACTGTGTCAAGTCTTTCATTATCATCTTCTTTAGCCAATATCCAAGGAGTAGTTTCATCTATATATTTATTTGTTCTTCTTACTACCTTCCATATTTCTTCTAGCGCTTGTGAAAAATTCAATTCATCCATATATTTTTCTACTTTTGATTTAGCATTAATAGCTATTTCTATTAAAGAATCATCCATTTCCTGTTTTTTTGCTGCATTAGGTAATATTCCTCCATTATATTTCTCTACCATTGTTACTGTTCTGCTTACTAAGTTTCCTAGGTCATTAGCTAAATCGGAATTTAATCTCTGTAAGAATTTTTCCCTTGTAAATGAACCATCTTGACCAAATGAAAATTCTCTTAGTAAGAAATATCTAAATGCATCTATCCCATAAAGTTCTATTATAGGTTCTGGATATATTACGTTACCCTTAGATTTTGACATCTTATCATCATCAAATAGTATCCAACCATGCCCAAATACTCTCTTTGGTAATTCCAATCCCAATGCCATTAGTAATGCTGGCCATATAATGGTATGGAATCTCACTATTTCCTTTCCTACTAAATGAACATCTGCTGGCCAATACTTTTTAAAGTTTTCATCGTTATCTTTTCCATATCCTAAAGCTGTAATATAACAGGATAAAGCATCTATCCATACATATACTACATGTTTAGGATCAAAAGGTACCTTTACCCCCCAATCAAAGCTACTTCTGGTTACAGAAAGATCTTCAAGTCCCTCATTTAAGAAATTGTTTAGCATTTCATTCTTTCTAGACTCTGGTTGTAAAAATTCTGGGTTATCTTTATATAGCTGTATTATTCTATCCTTATACTTCGATAATTTGAAAAAATAAGCCTCTTCCTTTGTTAACTGAACTTCCCTTCCACAATCGGGACATTTTCCATCTACTAATTGACTCTCAGTCCAAAATGACTCACAAGGGGTACAATACCATCCTTCATAATTTGATTTGTAAATATCCCCTTGTTTATACAATTTATTAAATATCTTTTGAACTACTTTTTCATGATCTTTATCAGTAGTCCTTATAAATTTGTCATAGGATACTTCTAACATATCCCAAAGTTCCTTTATGTCTTTGACTATCCTATCTACATATTTCTTAGGTTCTACATTATTTTGCTTAGCTTTTTCTTCAATCTTTTGCCCATGTTCATCAGAACCTGTTACCAGATATGCATCATATCCCTGAACTATTTTAAATTTCTTTAATGTATCTGCTGCTACTGTTGTATAAGTATGCCCTATATGAAGATTATCACTTGGATAATATATAGGTGTGGTTATATAGTATTTTTCTTTCATATTTATGTCCCTCCTATTTATAAAAGCCTTCGTCTCATATAGAGACGAAGGCTTTATATTCGTGTTACCACTCTAGTTCGTTCAAACTTCACAGTTTGAACCTCTACAAGTTACATACATAACTCAACACATGATAACGGGCGTTACCGTTACAGCCTACTAATGTTTCAACTGTAAAGTTTAGGGGCCATATTCAGAATAACCTTCAACGCCGGTTTTCACCAATTCCAGCTCTCTAAAGTATCGGGTTAAGCCTACTCTTCCCTTCACTACTTTTATTTATATTCCATAGAAGATTTTAAATTTCATCAATTTAACTGTTTAAATAGAGGTTTTTCTTATGATGCTTAATTTACTTTAAAATATACAGGAAATTTTTAGTTTTGTCAAGATTGATTATTTTTCTTTGTCTACCAGTTCTGACCAATTCTTAATAATCGCTTCAGCTTCATTATTTAAAATATCTTTTGCAGTTTCTGATATATAATCATCCATAGATGGATTATTTAAATGTTTTATAAAGTTTTCCATATGCTTTATAGCCTGTTTAATTCTACCCATATTTTTATGATGTTCTGCTTGTTTTAAGCTATTTTTTAATTGAGGTATTATTGGACCAATCAAATCTTCAGATTCTATAAAGTCTTCTATCAATCCTTTTATGGATTCAATGCTTGCACCTACTGTCACCGTTACTTTATTGGATTCAACTGTTATACCATCTAAAGTAACCTTGACATAAACTTCTGAAGTACCTGCATTTTTAGCTGTTATTACACCATCCTCTATTGTAACTACATCAGTATCACTGCTACAATATTCTATTTCAGCATCTTCATCAGTTAAATCTATAATATCACCATTCGATAGCATTGCTTTAGTTATGGTAATATTCGCTGTTTGGTTTCTTTCTAAAGTGTCGTCATCTACAGCTATGCTTACTTTATCGAGTTCAGGACCATAAAGCTCAAGCTCATATATTCTGGCAGCTGTATCACTTGTATTTGTAGGATTGGTAACATATAACCTCACATATCTAGCGGTAAATGGATCCATTCTTTTATTACTTATATTTTCAGTATTGCCTTCAATTGAATCTACATCTAACCAATTTTCACCGTCATCACTCGCTTGTAACTTAAAGTCTCTGGTATTCCAACCTGTATTTTCACCGCCATCACCAGCATGCCTTACTATCCATCTATCTATAGTGTGCTCTTGTTCCAAGTCAACCTGTAGCCATTTATCTGTTCGACCAGTTTGACACCACTTAGTATTTCTATCACCGTCTACAGCGAACTCAGGAATTTCTCTTTCATTTACATAGCCACTAGCTGTTGCTTCCTTATCTAAAGCAAAGTTCGATCCTAATTCAGTTAACACAGCTTTAACAGCAACATCTTCTGCTGGCATCTTAACTGTAGTATTAATTGCATTTTCGTCTTCTACAGGTCCTATCCACTTTTCAAAAGCATAACCTATTGGAACTTCTGCAGCAATAGATACTTCCGTACCTTGTGGATAGTTTCCACTTCCAGTGCCGTTTTCTACGTTTAGTGAAAATGTTTCTGCAGGTTCTTTCTTATCATATAGCGATCCGGCTGGCGTAGTATCGGCATTATCATTATTGGAAGCAGTCATAGCAAATACTAATATATTCTCATTATCGGGTAGTGTAATTGTGGTTTCGCCTTCTGGTAAATCTATCTTATAATTAAATAGATATGCATAGTCATATGCGCTATTGCCATCTGAGGTATGTGTATGTGTTGACACCCATGCAACTGGTGCTCGTTTTATCCCGAGGAACGCCCCAGCACCAAAGTTGTCCCAACCTCCTACATTTTCCTTATAGTCTTGGATTTCAATATCTACTGGCTTATCATTAACTTTAAATGTTTCAGTTACATCTCCAGAAGTTGATGTTGCCAATAAATGTACTTGCTTATAATCAGATGGTATTGTTATCTCTTGCCCATTGGAAGCTACTGCATTGTTATTACCATCTTCTGTGGAGCCCATCTGGAATTCTATGCCTTTACTTGTAATTGTGGAAGGAAAAATTTCTGCAGGTATTGTTCTTCCTTCAGAATCAAGTGAACCATCTTCCCTATTACTGTCTGAGCTGATTACATCCTTATCAAAAGGTAAATCTATAGCCTCTGAGGATGGTGCATCAAGTGTTGTAGCTGGATCGGCTAAAGTCACTGCAAAAGTCTTAGGTTTATATTTTCCTATATCAAATTTCAATTCCCCATTTTCAACTACTGCAGGTCCTACATATTCTTCAAAACCATTAACTTCTTTAGCTTCTGTTATGCCATTACCAATTGACAAAGTAACGTTTGAAGCAGGATTTCCACTGGTTTCTTGTACTCTTATTATAACTTCATTGCTATCTTCTGCTTGTTTTAATGCTTTAACTGTTATTTGTGGATTATCTATATTTAAGAAGGATATATTCTTTCCAAAATCTCCATCATGCTTTACAGTTTGAAAAGCTCTTAGTGGTTGATTTACTCTTTCGCCTTGGGTTACTGTATCCCCTTCAACCCAGTCTCCTTCATGTCCATATATTGAATAAAGGAATCTATTTTCGCCTATATCCTGTATATCCTGCTTATTATTACCAAAAGAGTACTTAGGTGTATGAATTAATGTAAGTCTAAGTATATTGTCTTCTGGCTTATCCCAACCATACTTACAATCATTTAATATGCTTACACCATATTCGCCTGATATATCAGTAATATCAGCCCACTGCTGTGCTGGCACCTCATATAAATTCTCTGTGTTATTTCCTCTTTGTATAGTACCAAGGCCTAAGTCATAGGTTGCATTAGGATTTGAAACGTTAAGTGGAAATGCTGCCTTTAATAAACTTGCCTTAGTCTTCCAATCTACATTATTATCCACATCGATACGCTGAGCATCATCTCCAGCTGATAGTCTGATTGTTTGAGTAAAAGTTGATTCTGCAGTTTCTCGAATAACTTTTAGCGCTACTCTAGCAGGGCCATCTTCCACTATTTCAACTTCTACAGGTCCACTTACATATTCTCTTGGAGAAGTATTTATATCATCATAAAGAATTTCCCAAGAAGGCCATGACCTTGAATTATTATCAAATAGTTCAAGTCTTGCTGGAGCCGAAAGAAGTTCTTTTTCATTTACTTTATCATAGATACTAGAAATATCTCCATCTTCATTAATGGTTACTTTATAATAATCATTCTCTACAGTTGATGTAGTAACCTCTAATCCTGTATCAATTGTACTTTTCGATTCTGATGGTCTTACATCATATACCTTATATCCAATTGAAGGCATCTCTGCAAGAAACAATACTTTTGCACTATCTCCTTCAAGAGTACTCATCTGCGAAGGTACCTCATTACCATCAGGATCAAAAACTTTTATTGATTCTGGCACTTCTTCATCAAAATTAATTTCTGCCTCTACTATGTCTTTACGTTCCTTTGAGATTGGATTATACACCACTACTGGAATACCTTCAGTTTCCGTATCCATTGTACGAGCAATAGCTCCTACTCCATTTGTAAGTTCTCCAGCAAATTGATTTAGAGACAATATATAATCATTCCAAGTTATTTGATAAGCTGAAGGCAAGCTTGTTCCTGGAAGGTCATCATGCATATGATGCCATATAAAGCGTTTCCATGCTGTATCCAATTTTCCCTTTGGATAAGGTGCTCCTCCAATCCAATCTGCCATAACGCTTGTCCTCTCAGTAGCATCAGCTAAAAGCTCATTATGCCTATTCCATCTTTTTGATATGGTTCTTGATGTATATCCTCCAACCGCATGTGTTGACATTACTAATTCACCATCATAGGTGGGAAGGTTTTGTTCTTGTTCAGATGTAATATCTTTATACAATTGATCTGATGAAGCACTTATAACTTGTATATTAGTGTCAGGATCAAATCCCTTATCAATATCATTCTGCAGTGTTTCCACCGAAGTCTCACTTGGTGAACCTCCAGTATCTCCAGTCCCATGATAACTATATGCAGCATTTACACCATATTTTGATCCGTTTTCATTGACTCTATCAACCCATGAAGAATCTGGGGCACTTAAAGAATCTGTATAGGTCGTAGTATAAGAGCCTGGATTAAGTGCAGCAATTACACTAGAACCATCTACACCTTGCCATCTTCCAATATCAAAAGGAATGCCATAAGCTGATCCCCAAGTCAATTTCTGTGTTGAAAATCCCTTTAACCCCATATGAGACGCAATAGATGGGAGAGCATATCCAAATCCAAAACAGTCTGGTAGGAAAATATCAGAACTTGTTTTCCCAAATTCATCTTTAAAAAATCCATTTCCTAAAAGGATATTACGCATTAACGCTTCAGATGAGGGTATATTGACATCTCCTGCATCCCATGAACTTCCTGATACATTCCATCGACCTTGATCTACATATTCTTTTATTTGCTCATATGCTTCCGGATAGTATTCCTTTATAAGATCATATCTAAATGCTCCTTCAAAATTAAATTCATAATCAGGGTATTTTTCAAATAGATCAAAGTTATTATTAAATGTTTTAGGAAGATACGAATTTATCGTAGTTTTTACATCCCAATTCCACTGGGTATCAAGATGTGCAGTAGCTACTGTATATATTGTCTTTTCTTTACTTAAATCCACAGCAAAAGTGGCTGTAGAAAAAGAAGTCGGTATAGTAAATGTCACGATTAAAATTATCGATATTAACCTTTTCTTCAACTTTGTAACTTTAAACATCTCTATTCCCCCTTAGTTTATTTTTTGAAACTATTTGAAACTACTAATTTCACCCCCTTAAACTTTTTATATCCAATTAAATGGTGAAAATAAGTAGAAGATTTTTTATTAAATATAGCATATAGTACTGATTATACTATCCCTTACAATAAATGTATGCCTTGTAATATTATGCATCTTCTACCTTTAATATATATTTTATTTTATCCTATGAATATTCACAATAGTACCAAATTCATAACTTGTTCCACATTATTTTGGTAATTTCTCTTTAGTTCAATATTTATTTACTCTTGCTACTCGCAACCCCAGTAAACATAAGCAAAACTATACGTATCAACTATAAAGGGATCTTTCATATATATGAAGATCCCTTTATAGTACTAACATCCTATATTTTTCATATTTGTTTATCATCTAGTTGATTTAAAGCTTCTTCTGCACTTCTAAAGCTTTGTTTTAAATCATTAAAGAAATTATCATCTTCCATTAAGTTACTAAGGTTTCTAAATATATGCTGTCCCCTCTGTAGATCATCCTCTGTTAGGCATATCATCAATACAAATTGAACTTTTTCATATTTCCAAACAATTGGATATTCTAATACAGTTAATGCAATACAAGAATCTCTTACTTCTTTAGGATCACCATGAGGAATTGAAAGCATTTTCCCTACCTCTGTAGACATAAGCCTTTCTCTTTTAAGAACTGTATCCACAAACTCTTCTTTTAAATACTGTCTTTCTACTAATGCCTCACACATTTGGGATATAATTTCTTCCTTACTTTTAAATGCAACACTTCTATAAAATATCTCCTTACTAATGGATTTCTGTATCCTAGAAGTTAAATGGAATTTGTGATTAATAAACTGTTCTAGCCTTTTAATCTCATACTTATTTAATATAGGATTAACTATCAAAAATTGTTTATTTACTTGTATTGGCACTGTAGAGATGATAAGATCTATATTTGTTAATTTATAGTTATCAATCTTTGTTGATGATTCAACTCCTACTATATCCAATTCCTGAAATCGTCCCTGCAATTTAGCTAATAATAGTTGTGAAGTACCTATACCAGTATGACATACAATTAGAGTCCTGATCTTCTTTTTATTTCGTTCTGCTGCTGCTCCAATATGCATGGCAATATACCCTATTTCATCTTCCGTTATCTTTACATCTAGATATTTATCAAATGCTACACTAGTCATCCAGGATACTCCATACATTTTCGGATAGTTACTCTTTATCTCTTCTAACATAGGATTTTGTAGTGTAAGACCATATTTTAATCTATTTATCGTGGGTCTTAAATGCAATATTAATCCATTGAGAAGTTTTTGATCTCTAGTGAGATCTATTCTTAGAGCGTCACTAGCTATAGAAATAATATCTTTAGCTATTTTCTTGGATAAACCCAATCCCCCTGCTTGTTCAAAAGAAAAATTTATATCTCCAAAATCTTTTTCATATGCTTTACTTCCAAGAATATGAAGAGCAATATATCCTATTTCCGACTTTGGCACTTGAATATTAAATATGTTTTGTAACTTATAAATCATCTTCTTTGCACATTTAAATTCTTCTGTATCCTTAATGCTTTGAAAAATCTCATCAGATATCGTTATATCCTTACCTGCTTGTATCCTTTTCATGGCTATTGCCATATGTATTATAAGGCCAATGAAAGCTTCTTGAGAAAATTTAAAATTTAGCTTAGCTTCAATATCCTCTAGCAATTTTTCTAATATTTCATAATCTACTTCCATAAGAATTTTAAGTTTTGTTAAGGTGTGAAGATCTATTCTTCCTTCATATTTATGTATTGATAATTCTTCTGGACCTTCTAAGTTGTTGGTTTCAGAAATAAAATTAGAAATAGCTCTTCTATAGTTATTTTCACTACCAATAATCTGTACAAGATTTCGTCTTTTATATAATCTTAGATCATATTTTTCTAACCATTTATCAACTTGTTCGAAGTCCTTATAGATAGTATTAGTACTTACGTAAAGCTTTTTAGCTAATTCCTTAGGTATTACATTATTTTTACCCAAAAACAATGTCTTAAGAATATGCATTCTTCTTCTTTCAGGAGAAAATGGCTTTATATATTTCTTATTTTTTTCTTCTAGCTTTTTTAAAAATACAATTTTATTTTCATCTGTTCCCTCTATACTTATACCTACTCCTGTCTTTCTGACCAATATAAGGCCCTCTTTTTCAACAACATTATTCAACTTATCTAAATCATTTCTTATAGTCCTATTAGATACGGCAAGTTTATTTGCTATCCTATTTATAGTAATTGATTTATTAGAAGTGATAAGTATTTTTAAAATTTCCATTAATCTTTCATCCATAGAAGTCCTCCTTTATAAGGAGTAGCTATTTTTCTCCTAATTTTTCAACAATTTTATCTAAAAGTGCCCCTGTATTCTTTATTATATTACTTATAGATACTTTTACTGTGGGTATATTCTTAAACCTTTCTCTACCTTTTATACTCATATCCTTAGTAATAATTACTACATCTGCTCCTTTTAAATCTTCTTTAGTTATTTCATTTTCAACTCCGATAGAACCTTGAGTTTCCACCTTTATTTCGAAACCTCTAGCCTTTGCCTCTCTTTCCAATGCTTCTGCCGCCATATATGTATGTGCAATGCCTGTGGGGCATGCCGTTACTACTAATATTTTCATGTCAATCTCTCCTTTCTCAATTAGTGAAGACCAGCTAACATAATTAGCCGGCCATTCAAGTTAATCTTAAGTTTTAACTATTAGTCAAAGTTTATGTCCATATCTTCTATGTCTTCATCCATATCTTCCATTGGTTCTTCTTTTATTTCTTTCTTCAAATAATTAACCATTAGCACAGTTACTGCTATTCCTATTAGAACCGCTACTATAAACATAAGTTTGTTGTCAATAACAGGTAACACTATTGGGCCGCCATGTGGTGCATGATCTCCTACCTTTCCTATGGCTGCCACCGCAGCTCCTACTGACGAACCTACAACTATAGATGGTATAACTTTAATTGGATCTCCTGCAGCAAATGGAATGGCTCCTTCAGTAATACCAATTAACCCCATAGCTATTGCTCCCTTACCAGCTTCCTTTTCAACCTCAGTATATTTTGTTGGTTTTAATAGTGTTGCTACTCCCATACCTAAAGGTGGGATACAGATAGCCGCTGCTACAGGTCCCATAACCGTATAAACTCCTTCAGTAATCATTGCAACTCCAAACATAAATGCAACCTTATTTACTGGTCCGCCCATATCAAAGGCTGTCATTGCTCCCATTATAATTGCTAATATTACTGAATTTCCAGCACTCATATTCTTTAACCCTTCTGTCATAGATTTCATTAAATTTCCTATTGGTGCACCAATTATATTCATTATTATTCCTACTGCTAAAGATGTTAATAAAGGTATAACAAATATTGGCATAATTGCTTTTAAACTATTTGGTACTTTCCAAGATTTTATCCATCTAGCTACATAACCTGCTACAAGTCCTGCAATAATTCCACCTAAAAATCCTGTTCCTAGTTCATTAGATAATGCACCTCCAACTAGCCCAGGCGCCAATCCAGGACGATCTGCAATCCCGAAAGCAATAAATCCAGCTAATACAGGAACCATTAATCCAAAAGCCAAACCACCAATATCGTTCATCTTCATAAGAATTGGGTTGGTAATATTGGCTCCAGTACCTGCTTCAACACCACTTAGTGCTATTGCTAATGCTATTAGAACACCTCCAATAACAACTATGGGTATCATGTAGGACACACCAGTCATAAGATAAATCCTAAGATTTCTAATCTCTTTGTTCATCAAAATAACCTCCTTATTATTTTATTATAAAGGGTAACTAAATAAAACCCCATTTCGTTCGAATCTCTCTAAAATTTTAAATATAAGCTTATACTTAAATTCAATTCTTTAAAATACCTCCGTCAACATCTGTATAAGGGTTTCCTTATCATTAATTATTGTGAGCCTTTTTCTAAAATCTTCATCTATTAATTTTCTTGAAAGAGCTGCTAATATTTTTAAATGATCATTGGAAGCAAATTTTTCAGGAACAGCTATCATAAATATTAAATTCACCTTATCCTCTTCGCCTTTTCCCCATTCAACTTTTTTCTTAGTCCTAGCAAAAGCTATTGATGGAATTCTTACTCCATCTGTCTTTCCGTGAGGTATGCATACCCCATGGCCCACAGAAGTACTCACTAGCTCTTCTCTTTCCATAACTGAATCTATATATTGTTCTATATCATTAAGTCTACCGTTTTTATCCATTATTTTAGCCAAATGCCTAATGATGCTTTCCTTATTATCCAAATCCAATTCAAGTTCTATTAAATTTATATCAATAATCTTTGTCATAATTATACCCCCTTAATATTTTATGAAAACCTTTACCTTACAATTACATTCTATCACAGAAAAATTCTTCCTAAGAGTACACATACTATCATATTGATATGGCAATTTTTCGTTAAAAATATCTGATTCCGTTATCAGAATCAGATACCTTAATCAATGTTTCATAATGTACTCTTCTATATATCAATAATCTAATCATTTATTCCTTTCATTAATATTATCTAATTTGATCTAATATTTCATTTTCCACCTTTTCTATACATGGCACATAACTTTTTAATAATTTCAATTCTCCTGTTATTTTGTAATCTCCCATTTTTGCAGGAATAAATATACTATCTCCCATTTTTATATCCTCAATTCCATCATTATATTCTATCTTTCCCTGCCCTTCAACACATGTGTATATATAAAACCTTTCTCCTTCACTTGTTTCTTGAAAACTATCCTTTACATCATAAAGCTCTAAAGAAAAATGCTCGTTTAAACAATAGTAGGTCTTATGATACTTTTCATATTCAATTTTTATACCTTTACTTCGTTTACCTCTGAGATTAAAATCTATGACGTCTAGAGCTTTCTCTATATGGAGCTTTCTCCCCCGATTATAGTCAAATACCCTGTATGTAGTATTACTATTTTGTTGTATTTCTGCAATAATAAGTCCTGGCCCCATGGTGTGAATTAGTCCACTCTTAACATAAAACACATCACCTTTTTTTGCTTCTATCCTGTTCATAAGCTTTTCAGGATCTCCATCTTTTATAGCCTTTTTAAATTCATTTTTCGTGCATCCATTAGTCCCTAAAATTATAAAGGAATTTTCTTTGGCTTCAACAACATACCAAATTTCTGTTTTCCCCATCTCTCCTTCATTCATAAGTGCATATCTATCACTAGGATGTACTTGTACTGAAAGCTTATCACTGGTATTTAATAATTTTATGAGCAAAGGAAAAGTATCTCCATTGACTTTAGTTCCTAACAAATCAACTTTTTTTATTTTTAATAATTCTTCCAATGTCATACCTTTATATACACCATTTTTAATTACACTAACTCCATTAGAATGACAAGATACATCCCAACTTTCCCCAATACTTCCCTCTGGTACATTGTCTCTAAATTTTTCAAAATCTCTACTTCCCCATATCTTTTCATAGTATATGTTCTCAAATTTTAACGGATACATATCTTCACCTCTATTCCTCTACTTATAAATAAAAAACATAGGTTTGTGAAACTGTTTGAAAATACTAGGAATCAATTACCAATATACAAAAAACTCCATCTCACGATAGAGATGAAGGCCTAGTTTTCATAGTACCTAATTTACTCTAAAATATATAGGAAATTTTTAGCTTTGTCAAGATTGATTTATTGTAGCGCCTTTATACCTAATACATATAATAATATTAGTTAGTATAAAAGGAGTGATTTCTATGTATCAAGGAGATAATAATCAAATACATCCAGCAGTACCTCCATTATATCCAATGGATCCATGTAGACCAATGCCACAGCCTAGACCTTACGAACCACCCATGTATGAACCACAACCTATGCCTTACGAACCACCTATGTATGAACCTCAACCTATGCCTTATGAACCACCTATGTATGGACCCCCTATGGATCAAATGCCATACATGGATTGTCCTATGATGGACCCTAGATTTAGAGATTGTGTTAGAGCTTGCATGAAAATGCGTTGTGGAGATTATCCAATGGATACGGGGTATGCGGGTATGGACTATGATCTTATGGAATATATAGATCTTCATAAATTAAGTCCATACTATGATCAAGATGAACAGGAAACAGAATGAAAAAATGTCCTCGATATCGAGGATATTTTTTTATTCTAACAATCTTTCTTAGATATTACAAAAACTTAATATTTTATTGATAAATTGATCATCTTATTTACTCTGGCAATTATTACCTCCTACAAATCAATGTTCAATTCCCGCTCACATAATTTTTTTCAATTTACAGAATATATTAAATAGTTTTGGAAATACTATCTTTATGTTAAAATATCACCAATTTTTAACATATTTGTACTAAATTATACCAAAAACAGTTGACAGATAAATACTTTTTGAATAGAATACTACCTAGTCAAAAAAATAGGAGGTAGAAACATGAATAATTTTTCAGTCAACAAGGCTAAAGCCTTAAAAATATTGACTGTCCTCGCTATTTTTGCAAGTTTATCTTTAGGAGTATATAGTTTAGCAGCTAAGGATATAACTATTTCTATTGATGATGAAAAAAGTGAAATAGTTACTTACTCTAATACTGTTGAAGAATTGCTAAAAGAAAAGGGAATTGCCTTTGATAGCAATACATATATAAATACTCCTCTAGACACAAAATTGAAAGACAATATGAATATTATCATAAAAATGCCTAAATCTTATACATTAACTATAGGCAATGAAAAGAGTAAAATTAAATCACCTTATGAAAATGTCGAAGATATACTTAAAGATCAAGACATAAAACTAGATCAGAAAGATTATACTAAACCTGCCCTTGATGAAAAAGTAAAGCCTGAAACTGAAATTCAAGTCATCAAGGTTAAAGAAGTTATTGAGGAATTTGAAAAGGATATTCCTCATAAAAATCTAACAAGAAAATCAGATGATTTAGATATTGGAATAGAAAGAATCGTCCAAGAAGGACAAAATGGTTTAATGAATGTTAAGACTAAGAAGATATTCGAGAATGATAAACTTGTAAAAGAAGAAACTATTGAAGAGGAAATTGTTAAAAAACCAATACCTAAGATTACAGAAAAGGGTACAAGGAATGTAGCAAGTTCCTCTAGAGGAAACTTTAGATACAGAAAGACACTTACTATGGCAGCTACAGCATATGATTTATCTTATCAGAGTACTGGAAAAACGCCAGGAGATAGAGGTTATGGAGTTACAGCTTCTGGAACAAGAGCAAGAGCGGGGGTTGTAGCTGTTGATCCAAACGTGATACCTTTAGGCACAAAACTATATGTAGAAAGTCTAGATGGTAGCAAGGATTATGGTTTCTGTACTGCCGAAGATACCGGTGGAGCGATTAAAGGAAATAAAATTGATTTGTTTTTTAGTTCTTCCAGCGAAGTCAAGAATTTTGGTAGAAGAAGAGTAAAAGTATATATTTTACACTAAAAAAGTGGACAAAGGAGTATATCATAATATAATATACTCCTTTGCTAAATTTCTATTTTTCTTTAGTTAAACAAATGACTACATATGAATATTGTTATAAATATGGATATTATATATGATACTAATGCTGCTTTTAATGTATGTCTATGATCTTTTACTCCTATTGAACCAAAATATAATGCCATAGTATAAAATATTGTTTCTGAAGAACCCATCATCACTGAAGCCACTATTCCAATAAATGAATCTGCCCCATAGTGGCTTACAATATCCCTTACCACTCCTAATGCTCCAGAACCAGATAAAGGCCTAATCATTACAAGAGGTAAAACCTCTTCTGGCATACCCAAAATATTTGTAATAGGATTTAACAAGTTTATAAACATTTCTAAAGCTTGAGATCCTCTAAATATACCTATAGCTATAAATATAGCAATTAAATTTGGCATTATCTTTATAGCAGTTTTAATGCCCTCCACCGCCCCCTCTATAAAGGTATCATATATATCCACCCCTTTTATGTAGCCGTAAACGGATATAATAAGTACAATTGCTGGCATCATTGCTAAGGAGATAATTTCTAGCATCTCCTTCCCCCCTCAAAAGCCTTCCCTACTATTATAGCTACTAAAGTGGAGAAACCTGTGGCCAAGATAGTTATACCTACTATAGCTGTTGGATTTGGTGAACCATAATCATGCCTAAGTTTTATTACCGTCAATGGGATCAACTGAAGAGAGGACATATTTATAATTAAAAACATAGCCATAGAATTAGTAGCTATCTTCTTATTATGATTTAATGTATCTAATTCCTTCATAGCCTTAAGTCCAAATGCTGTTGCTCCATTTCCTATACCAAACATATTGGCTATGAAGTTCATAAGTATCCATCTTTCTGCTGAATGATCTTTAGGAATATCAGGGAAGAGTATTCTCATCATTGGCCTAAATCCCTTTGATATAGTTTTTATTAAACCAGATTTCTCTGCAATATTCATAATCCCAAGCCAAAAAGCCATAATGCCAATAAGACCTATCCCAAAGGTTACACCTTCTCCTGCTTCTTTTATAATTATATTGTTTATTTCATCTAGGTTCCCCGTTAAAATTCCATATATAATTCCAATAAATATTAGTAAAAACCATATAGTATTTATCATAAAAAAACCCCTTTCATAGAAATATATGAAAGGGGACAAAACAATATTTATTTTATTTTTAGTATAACATCATCGAACTTAGTTCCTTTACCTAGTTCATTATCAATTGCTATCTATATACGTTGAAAAATGGAGTTTTTTGTTTTTCTATCATACCTTTATCTACTAGATCATTTAGCTTCTCTTCAAATAAATCAAGTGGATAAGTTAGCCCTGTTTCTGATTCTATCTCTTTTATTACATTTATAAAGTCATCTCCATTTATGGGTAGTTTGTCCTTTATTATCTCCAAAAATTTATTATCGTCTTCTTCTGTTTTATTTTTAAGTTCATCAAATGGATTTTCCGTGTGTGGGCTAGTAGTATTTGCTGCTCTAATTCTTGCGAATATAGTTCTTCCCATAGCAGATTCTGATACAAACACATCCCCTGTTTTCAAATATGGAAGACGCCTTGCCTCTTCTTCCGTAATATCAGTTTCTTCTTTTATTGTCTGTATATCTGAACCTCTTACGGTTCTAAATATAAACTTTGTATTCAACTGAGCTGTTATAGTTTCATCTAATAATGTTGGTCTTTGAGTTGCCAGTATCAAAAATACTCCGTATTTTCTTCCTTCCTGAGATATTTCCTTTAATATGGATTTAGAGGGACAATCATATCCCTTTGGTGCAAAATTGTGAGCTTCATCTGTCACCACTATAAATGGTGGAAAATAATCAGCAGTGACCTTTTTATATAATGCATCCTTATATTCTCTTCTCTTATGATATAAATTGTTCACCAAATAGGTGCTAAATACTTGAAGTATTCTAGTACTTCCTTGAATTACTATGAGTTTGCCCATATGCAATCCTTCTTCTATTTCCTTTATATCCTTGCTAAATATCCCTTCATTGTTAAGCCTATTAAGTCTCCATAATATTCCTCTTACTGAACTATAGGGACAAATCTTATCATAATTTAAATATAATTCCTTTCTCTTTTGCCATCCTTCTCTTTCCAAATTTGAATTACTTTCCTCTATTCGTCTACTAATTCTGTCTAGTGAACCTTCTTCTTGCGCTTCTACAAGCATCTTTAACCTATTGTGAAAACTATTATATGAATCATTTCTTTTAAATAATATATCAACAACATTATTCATAGCATCTGTCAATGGACTTGATGCATCCAATAGATTCTTAATATCCTGTGTAGATAGATCTTGAAATTTAACTCCTACATGAAACCCTACTTGCAAACATTTGAACTTATCATCATAAATTACTGCCTTATCTTTTGGCATATAATCTTCTATTTCTGAAAAATCCATTTCAAAATGAGGATCTAATACAATGGTAGGAATATTTAAATTCATCAATTCTTCCAACACAACCCTAAGTCCAAAGGACTTTCCTGAACCAGATCCGCCAAAAACGCCAACATGTGGATACTGATGCATTGACTTTATATTATATATGTATGGAATTTCATTTTGACTTTTAAGTTGTCCATCTTCAAAGGTATATAATAAATCCTTATATTCTTCATCCATTCCTTTGGCCATCTGATCTGTACTCTTTATTACTCCTAACACTAAACCTTCATCTACAGACGATCTAATCATCAAATCCTTTACTTCATCAAACTCTGGAATCCTTACATCAGAACCAGCTTCTACAGGATATAATGCTTCATTTAGTAACCTTACCTTAGCTATATATATGGTATCCTCTTCAACATTATATCCTATCGCTTTTAATGACTCTATAACTGAACTATCTGCTAACTCTCCATGCATACTCAATGGTATATATTTGTTATATGCTTCAGCTTCAACTACTTCTCCCATCAAATCTCCCTGATATGAATCAGTTATTATCAAAAATTCATTAATTCTGAAGTTTCTATCCTTTGACCCTATATATACTTCCTGTTGAGTGGTAATGCCAACGACTTTCACTATTATCCCTCCTACATTGTTCTTTTATCTCTTTCAGATATGAAAAACATCTCCAGTATACTCCTATCCAAGTACGATTCTAATAATCCTCTTATCATTTTATCAGGAATTTTTACTTCACTATCTACTATATCTAACCATAGAGGTACTCCTCGACTATCCTTTGGAGTAAGTGTAAACACCAATCTTGCCATCTCTTCTAAATGATCTTTTTGGCTATCTAATATATCCATACCTATTACACTTGGAGCATTAGAGCTTCTCATAAATAAAGATGCAAATCCTTCTTCGCTTTTCTTTGTCACTTCAGATTGAATTCTAATAATCTCTCCATATTCAAGTAAACCATATAATAATTCTCTGTCATAAAAGCACTCTTCTATTTGTAAGGATGTATCATTCATAAACAAGTCCCCTATTATGGATGTCTTTATATCCTTTATGACTCCAACTAAAATTATACCTCGTTCCTCACATTCTCTTCTCAATTCCATCCATTTATCGAAACACTCTATATCATATCTTATTAAAGAACCATCCATCATTACTGCATAAGGATTGAATTCCCTTATTCCTTCCAATGCAGCCTCTACCTCTATTGAAGAAAGTTTTTTACTTCGTATTTGTTCTTCCTTTTCCACAGTATTTTCTAAAAGATTTACTCCTTCATTTTCTAAATAAAGAGGAGTATAGAAATCAGTTTTATATATTGCCTTATCCTTATAAAGTGTCGATTTAGCTAACCCCTGATATATTTCTATAAAATGTGGATAAGCTCCACCCATTCTATTTTTAGAACCATCTATTCCTAATATACCACCTGATTTTGTAAAATTAAATAATTCATCCATAGTAAATTTGTTAAGTTTTACTATTGGTCCAACATTTTCTTGAATATATTTTTTTGAAAATTCCCTATCTAAAGATAATACATCCTTATATTTATTCATTAAAATCTTATTAATATGCTTTATATTTTCTTTCAATCCATCATCAATACTATACATTTGTATCACCCCTTATGGAATACAAAAATATTAAATTTCATATTTGTTAATAATTCTGTAACATTTCGTAATATTTTCATTGACTATTTTTGGTATTTATGGTATTCTTTTTATTGCAGAAAAAAGTCGATTTATCACTTATATAATAGGAGGAATGAGTATGAAATCAACAGGCATTGTAAGAAAGGTAGACCGATTGGGGAGGGTCGTTATACCTATCGAATTAAGAAGAAATTTGGATATTGATGAAAAGGATGCATTGGAAATATTCATAGACGGTGAACATATTATCCTCAAAAAGTATGAACCTGCATGTATATTTTGTGGACAAGCTAAAGATGTAACAACTTTTAAAAACAAAAATATATGTCCATCTTGTCTTGAAGAGCTGGATAATTTAATAGAATAGTCCAAATACCCGTCATACGACGGGTTTTATCACGCTCATCTATATATCTATGCTTTCCTTATATACTAAATTCTTAGAAATATTTCTTTCTTTTGCTACCTTTTTTATAGCATCCTTTTTTGTAAAACCCTCATCCAAATATATTTTTATATGTTCTTTAATACTAATATTTTGATATATATCTTCTCGTTCCATTTCTGTACCTTCTATTATTAAGACAAATTCTCCCTTTGGTTTTTCATTATCAAACCTTTCTTTTGCCTCATGAATTGTTCCCCTAAAGGTTTCTTCGTATATCTTAGTCAATTCTCTAGATATAGATATTTTTCTATCTCCAAAGACTTTGAACATATCCCTTAAAAGAGCCTTTATCCTATGGGGAGCTTCATATAGGATTATTGTCCTTTCTTCATTTTTTAGTCTTTTTAATTCTTTTATTCTATCTTTACTTTTAGAAGAGAGAAACCCCTCAAACACAAATCTATCAGTTGGCAATCCTGATCCTACTAATGCGGTTATAGAAGCAGTGGCTCCAGGCAAAACTATTACTCTAATATCATTTTTAATACATAACTTGATTATATCCTCTCCTGGATCAGATATTCCCGGCATACCTGCATCTGTAACAATAGCAATTTGCTTACCTGACTTAAGTTTATCTAATAATTGCTCTCCCTTCACCTTTTTATTGTGTTCATGATATGATATTAATGTTTTTTTTATTTGATAATGATTCAATAACTTTATAGTATGCCTAGTATCCTCTGCCGCTATTAGGTCCACCTCTTCTAAAACCTTAAGAGCTCTAATAGTTATATCCTCCAAGTTTCCTATAGGCGTAGGACATACATAGAGAATTCCATCACTCATATTCATTCTCCTTTATACTTATTCGTTATAAAAAAGACCCTAATACTAGGGTCTCTTCTGTATAGTTTTATTATTCTGGTTGAGGTGCATCTACTGGACATACATTAGCGCAAGAGCCACAATCAATACATTTTTCTGGATCTATAACATATTTATCGTCTCCAGCACTAATAGCTTCTACAGGACATTCAGCTTCACATGCCCCACATGCAATGCATTCATCAGTAATCTTATATGCCAATTATTTCACCCCCCAAAGGCTTGTCTTACTACCTACTCCATTTTATCAAATTATCGATAATAATAAAAGAGAAAAATACTATTAGGTTTGAATTTATTCTTGCATTTCATCTTCCGTTGTAACGCTATCATATTTAGGATCCTTTTCTTGCGTTACTATTATCTCATCTAACCTATGATTGTATAGTTCCTCAGTGTCATCTTCTTGCCTTACCCTAACCTTTACCATTTGCGGAAGCGTAAACGTATCTACAATTATTCCTCTACCATGGGGAGTTATCACTATACTACCTATGGATGGCATTTTAGACAATGATTCCTCATAAACTTCATGTTCAAATTTCAAACAACACATAAGTCTACCACAAAGTCCTGATATTTTAGTTGGATTCAATGATAAGCTTTGATCTTTCGCCATCTTTATGGATACAGGTTCAAACTCTCCAAGAAATGAAGAACAACAAGCCGGTTTACCACAAGGGCCTAACCCTCCTACCATTTTTGCTTCATCTCTTACCCCAATTTGTCTTAGTTCTATTCTAGTTCTAAATATGGATGCCAGATCTCTAACTAATTCTCTAAAGTCCACTCTTCCATCAGCTGTAAAATAAAATATGACTTTATTGTTATCAAATGTATATTCTACATCTATTAATTTCATCTCTAAACCATGTTCATCTATCTTCTTTTCACAGATTTCCAAAGCCTCTTTTGCTTTTTCTTTATTTCTTTGATGAATTATATAATCCTCTTCAACAGCTATACGAAGTACCTTTTTTAAAGGTGGCACAATTTCCTCTTCTGTTACCTGTTTTGGTCCTACTATTACATGACCAAACTCTATTCCTCTTGCCGTTTCTACTACTACATGATTATCTTTATCTATATCTAAACCGTCAGGATCAAAATAATATATCTTTCCCGCCTTTTTAAATCTTACACCTACTACTGTTATCATAAATATTATACCTCCTGCATATTTAAAAGCATGGTTTCAATTGCAAGTTGAAAGTTAACATTACTTTCAATGCTTTGTTTTGTTTCTATTATATTATCTATTATATCATTAATCTTATCTATGTCTAAAGAAGTTTGGCTGGACAATAATTGAATTTTATCTCTGTTTATTATGAGGTTTGAATCCCCAATCTCCTTATATACAATCAAATCCCTAAACCAATAAAGAATCATGTCCAATATTTTATCTACAAAATCCTTATTGTTTGAAAAAAATTCTTGGGACTCAAATACCTTTAATCTATCTCCTTTTAATATACTGTAAATTATATCAATGATTTTTTCTCTTTTTGTAAAAAAATCCTCAGATTGAGATAGATTAATTGATTTACCTACGCTTCCTTTTGTAAAATGAGCAATAAAACTAGCTTCTTCTAAATTTTTATTGTATTTGTCCATTAAAATCTTAACGATTCTTTCATTCTTTACAGGATAAAATTTAATCACTTGAGACCTAGATACTATAGTTGATATGAGGTTGTTCATATTGGAGGTTATTAATATTATATTAATATAGGATGGAGGTTCTTCCAAGGTTTTTAATAAAGCATTCTGTGCCTCCACCCCCATTTTATCACTATCATCTATTATTATTATTTTTCTTTTACTCTCTAATGGCGCCATATTTATAGATTTGATTAACTCGTCAATCTTTTTCTTCTTAATGAATCCTTTTTCTGGTTCAACAAACTCTAAATCTGGATGATTCCAATTGTCAAATTTTAAACATGAATTACATCTATTACAAGGGTCAATTCCTTCTTTCTTGCAAAGAAGAGCTTTGGCAAAGGATAAAGCTACTAACCTTTTACCTATTGATTCTTCTCCTTCAAACAGGTAACAATGAAATATGTGATCGTGCTCTATGGCTCTTTGTAAAGCTTGTATTACTTTCTCATGGCCTATTACTTCAGTAAAATTCATTCAAATCACCTAAATTATATTCTCTTATAGTCATGCATGTTTAATATAAATAAATTTGCTCCACCTACTGTTATCTTATCTTTTCCATTATTCACATTTTTCTCTTTACATTGTTTTTGTATTAACTTTACAACCTTGTCCACATCATCATCTTCTACTCCTATTAATAAAGTAGTATTACCTGATTTTAAAAATCCACCTGTAGAAGATAATTTAGTAGTTCTATATTTCTCATCCATTAGGCTTTTAATAACCTTTTGTGAATAGTCATCTTCAATTATAGCAATTATAAGTTTCATAATCATCCTCCCATCTATATTTTGATATGTTTCTCTACATCTAATATAAATATGGTGGCTCCTCCTACTTTTACCTCTAATGGGTAAGGTATATAAGCATCTCCTGGCATTGATACTGTCAATAATGAAGTGGTAATATCTCTAGTCTTACAGTTATCCTCAATTATCTTTAAAACATCTTCTATAAATTCTTCTTCTACTCCAATTAAAAGAGTTGTATTCCCAGCTTTTAAAAATCCTCCAGTTGACGCCAGCTTTGTAACCCTATATTCATTTTCTGTAAGATCATTTATTAAACTAGCCGCATCCTGATCCTGTACTATAGCCACTATAAGTTTCATCTATAACCCTCCCTTTTCAAAATATTCTCAATGTGACGTATGCTCTGTTCCAATACTTCTTTCTTACTTTTAGTTGCATCTATTATCTTTATGTCTTTATGGTATATTTCTAAAAGTTTTACATATCCATTATAGACCTTTTTATGAAAATCTATTCCCTCTCTTTCTAACCTATCCCCTCCTTTTTCGCCCGTCTTTCTCTTTAAAGTAGTTACTGGATCTACATGAAAAAACAATGTTAAATCAGGTCTCATCCCCCTGATTGCAAAATCATTTATCATCCTAACCTCTTCTATGCCTAAATCCCTTCCTATACCTTGATAAGCTAAACTAGATAGTATAAATCTTTCACATATGACAACCTTTCCGGACTTAACAGCTGGTAATATCTTCTGATACATATGCTGCCCTCTAGCTGCAGCGAGAAGCAACGCCTCAGTTTCTGGTGTCATATTCTTATTTTTACTGTCTAACAAAATTTTTCTAATACTTTCACCTATTTTTGTGCCGCCCGGCTCCCTAGTAACAAGAACATCTATGTTTTTCTCTTCTAAATATTTAGTTATATGCTTTATTATAGTACTCTTTCCTGAACCATCTGGCCCTTCTAATGCTATAAATATTCCTTTCAAATTTGAGTCATTCCCTTCCTATTCTATTATTTCTATCTTTTCTTTATTATCGCCTATAAGCCCTATAATATCTATACCTTTGCTCAATGAAAAAGTAATATAATCCACTAATTCTTCAGTAATCTCCTCACCTGGACAAATAAGCGGTATTCCTGGCGGATAGGGTATTATAAAAGATGAGGATACTCTTCCTATACTTTCCTTTAAAGCTACTGCTTTTTTGTTAGAATAAAAAGCTTCATATACCGGTAATACTATTCTTGACATTGGCATATGTAAGTTTATAGAACTCGAGCTTTTATTGGGTCCATGTTTTGCTATGTTCTCTACAGCTTTAATAAGCATTTCAAAATCAGATTTTTCATTCATTAAACTGGCTAATGCTAAAGCATAGTTAAAGTCAGCCATTTCTAAATATATATTATAGTCTTCCATCAACATCCTGCTTAAATTTGTTCCTGTAATCCCTTTTATTCCAAATAATATCTTAGTTATATCCTTGTCATATATAGTATTATCATCTTCAGCACCTGTAAACACATACGCACCATAAATACGTTGTAACGTATCTGTTAAATAGCTAATGATATCGATATTTCTATCCAATCGTCCTTTTCCCTCTCCTTCCATATATGCCCTAGCTGCTTCTAAGGAGGCCATAAATAAATATGAAGGACTTGTGGTTTGATAGAGAGAAGACATTGTTTTTAATTTTTCTATATTTACCCTATGAGTTCCTACATGAATCATAGATGTTTGAGTAAAACTGGGTAAAGTCTTGTGAGTACTCTGTATAGTTATATCTGCATGTACTTCTAGTGAAGACAAAGGCAATTTATCTGAAAAAACAAAATGACTTCCGTGTGCTTCATCTACTAATAATATTTTATCATAATTGTGAACTATTTCAGCTATTTTTTTTATATCAGAACAGATTCCGTAATAATTTGGATAGGTTATGGCTACAACTTTAATATCTGGATCTTCCTTTAATTTTAATTCTATTGATTTTGGATTTACACCTGTATACATATGATGAGCTTCATTATAATTAGCATATATGTATTCTATGTCCAGCCTATTTAATATAGATGCATTGTACATGGATTTATGAGAATCTCTTTGAATTAAAATCTTATCGCCTGGATTGGTTATCGCCGCTAAAGCTATATATATACCTCCAGTAGTTCCATTAACAGAATATATGGTTTCTAATGCACCAAAAGTCTTTGCAGCTAATTGTTGACTTTCCTTGATGATTCCTGTTGCATTATGGAGGTTATCCATTCCTGGCAATTCAGTAGTATCTATATTTGGAATATACTTTGTCCATTCTATTAAAGTATCTTTTCCCTTATGTCCTGGAGTGTGAAATGATATCTCATTTTTCCTTTGTAATATCTTTAATGAATCAATTATAGGGGTCTTCATCTTATATCACCTTTCAATTATTAAGTTATTTTAATTATATCGCAATATGAAAAAAATTAACCCTGTATTTATTCTACAGGGTTAAAAACAGATTTTTCATATATGTAATTTTTTAAAATTTTCTTTACCATTTCCTTATAATAATCGTACTTTTCAGTAGATACAGAGGTAGTTGATATTTCTTTGAAACAATTCTCACATATATTAGCTCCAAGTAAATCAACGCCACCTTTCATATCCTTGTGGCATAAATCACAATACACAAAATCAACCCCTTGTCAACTATTTACTTAAATTATTGACTCTTTTTATATATATTATTCATAAGGCTTGATTTTAGTGCTTGCCAAAAGCCAAAATTATTCATATTAAATAAAAATTATATTTATTCTTCTAAATCAATACCCCCTTCAAAATAGCGGTAACATCTTCTCAGTTGACATTCTAGTTGCGAGCAAACTTTGGTGTGCATCTCGTAGAATAGGTTCCATAAACTTTACTTCTTTGTTACCAAACTTTCATACTCCCATCTTTCAATATTATTTCTTCTAGTTTTTGTTGCATCTCTTGCACACTGTGTGTGCGATTTCTTCCACATTCCTTTGCATTTTTTTTACAAATAAAACATTTCCTTGGAGAAAAACCTAATTCGATCCGTTCAATTGAAGTTATCCCATCTTTCCCTGTGTGAAGAATATCTATATCGTATAAACGCCCCAATGGGCTTTCTTCCAATTGAATCATTTCAATTTTTAACATCTTTACATCTTCTATATCTACAACACAAAAATATTCTGGCCCTGTTTTTAAGTCCAATAATTTTTCATATAAAGTCCACCATTGATGTTTGCTCAAGACATCTTGAATTTCTTGGCAGCCTTTTTGGAACACTTGACGGATAATATCATTATTTTTTACTGGTCCTGGAATATTCAGTTTAAAGGCTAAAACTGGGGACAGAAACCTTTTTACCAGACTTTGTTCTAATCTTGCTCTATTTTCCCGTGTTTTAAGAACTTCCCTTAAGGAAGGTTCTGTCCCAGTAGAAAATATATTTTTCTTTTCCATGTTATTCCTCATAGTCATCTAGCTATTCCTTTACTTTTCTTACTACATCAATTAAACTACCATCACGATATTCAATCAATGCAACAATTTTATCATCGTATTCGATAGGGTCAGGTGTTCCAGCTATTTCATATGCCTTATTTTTTAATTCTTGGATTGTATATTGTGGTATTGGTAAATCCTTAAAGTGTTCTATTAAATCTTGTCTTAATGGGTTGATACATATACCCACCTCTGTTACTACAACATCCACGCTTTCTCCCGGAGTAACAACTGTATTTACTTTATCCAAAATAGTGGAAATTCTACCACGGATAAGAGGGGTAACAATTATACTCATTTTGGAAGCAGCTGCAGTATCACTATGTCCTCCTGAAGCCCCTCTGATCATTCCGTCAGAACCTACAATGACATTGACATTAAAATCTGTGTCCAATTCCAAGGCGGATAAAATAACCACATCCAACTTACTTACCACTGGACTTTTTGAAGCAGGAGAAGCATACATAGCAGCATCAATTTCGTAATGATTTTCATTTTCTTTTATGGATTGGCCTGCTTCCCTGTCAAAGGATTGAACATCCAACAACTTTTCCACTAATCCTTCGTCTAGTAGTTCTACCATTTGCTGGGTAATTCCTCCTAGGGCAAAACTTGCTTTTACATTTTTTTTGATCATATCTTCTTTAAGATAACGAGCCACAGCTAATGCAGAACCACCCGATCCAGTTTGGAAAGAAAATCCATCCTTAAAATAAGGAGAATTTACTATAACCTGGTTAGCATACTTTGCAATAAGTAATTCTTTTGGGTTTTTTGTGAATCGAGTTGCTCCTTTAGCAATTCCATTTGGATCTCCAATGGAATCTATCACTACAATATAATCAACGTCTGTTTGTGGAATACTAATGGGAGTATTCGGATAGGGAACTAAGTTATCAGTGATAATAACAACTTTATCTGCATATTTAGCATCTATACGGGCATATCCCAATGAACCACAAATTGCATTGCCGTGGGATCCATTAGCATTACCATATTCATCAGAACTAGGTGCACCAAGAAAGGCCACATCGATATGAATATCACCAGATTCAATTGCTCGTGCACGTCCACCATGGGAACGAATCACTACTGGATTTTCCATAAGCCCTTTAGAAATTTCTGATCCTAGCTTATCCCGTAGCCCACTGGAAGTAATGTTAGTAACAACACCCTTTTTAATGTAGTCAATTAAAGGTTCATGTATATTTGCAATTGAGCTTGGGGCAATAGATAGGTTTTTAACACCCATCTTATCAATTTCATCCATAACTAGATTCATCACATAATCCCCTTCACGGAAATGATGGTGGAAGGAAATTGTCATACCATCCTTTAAACCTGTTTTTTCAATAGCTTCACGAATTGACGATAATAACTTGGATTCTCCTGGATAAATAGTTGATACTTTTGCAGCTGCACGTTTATAATTAGGTTTTCTAGCCCAAGCTCCTTCAAAAACCCCGTATTGTTTTGCATATCGCTCTGGGATTTCTCTTCCGATTTTATTTCTCACCATTTTCTATACCTCTCCTTTCCTATATAAATTTGCTGCTTCCGCCAACATTAATACTCTTTTAGCTCTTTGTACAATGGGCTTATCAATCATTTTCCCATTTAAGGCAATTACTCCGGACCCCTTTGCTTTTGCCTCTTCAATGGCATGAATAACATTCTTAGCGTTTTCAATTTCTGCTTCAGTTGGAGTAAATACATCATTTACAATGGGAATTTGTCTTGGGTTGATGACTGATTTCCCATCGAAGCCTAATTGTTTGATAATTTCTACTTCTTTCCTTAATCCTTCTTCATTATTCACATCAGAATAAACAGTATCAAGAGCGGCGATACCTGCAGCTCTTGCAGCATGTAAGATCATGCTTCTTGCAAAGTATAATTCTTGTCCCTCTGGTGAACGTTTTGTATGCAAATTAGTAACATAATCCTCAGCCCCTAAAGCAATACCGATTAAACGATCACTTGCCTTAGCAATGTCAACGGCGTTTAATACACCTACTGCACTTTCAATAGCGGCCATCATTTTAGTGGATCCTACTTCCCTGCCACATTGTCTTTCTACTTCTTCGATAATCTCTTCAATCTCAATAATATCCTGAGCAGTTTCGGTTTTTGGAAGACGAATAACATCTATTCCTGCTCTAACCATAGCCTGAATGTCATCTCTACCTCCGGCATCCAGACTATTTATTCTTACAACAGTTTCTGTGTCTCCATAATCCAAGGTTTTCACCGCTTGATAGACTAAAAAACGGGAAGTATCTTTTTCCTTTAAGGAGACAGAGTCTTCTAAATCAAACATAATAGAATCGGCACCATATATATATGCATCACGTAACATTCCAGGATTACTTGCTGGAAGAAACATCATTGCTCTTCTTAAACGTTCCATGCTTCAATTCCCTCCCAATCATAGTTTTCTGTGATTCCTGCTGAACGATGCACTACTGCAATTGTTCTTGCCTTTATTGTGCAATCTAGTGCCCCCCTGTCTTCCACTACTAATTTTGCCTCTTTAACTCCCAAATTGGCCAATGTTTCCTCAATCACTTCACGAATTCTTCTTCCATATTGTTTTTCTAGGCTACTTTTTAATTCGATTTCAATTCCCTTCCCTGGATTTTGATCAATGATAATCTGAACATCGGATGATTCAATGGTTCCAGCAATAGCTTGTTTTTGAATTGTTAAAGCTTTCAAAGATCTCACTCCTTCTTTATTTTTTGTTGTATTGCTTTTCCCTTTGGGGATTGCAAATATTTAAAAGTGGTTTCTGGCACAAGAGCTTTTATCTTATCTAATCCATTTTGAGACAACAAATAGCGAACCCTTGATGCACTAATAATTTCACCTTGTTCAGTCTTTCTAGGTAAAATAACTAATTTGATATTATTATTAAAAATCTCCGCCATAGTCCTGTTGTAAATATTGGTGACTTCAGAGTAAGGTTCTTCTCCCACATAACGAAGGGTAATATTCAAAGCTGGAGCAATCCATTCTTTAAAAATGATTGCATCAAGCATAGCATGTATCTTGATTACATCGCTTTCTTCTTTTAAAAAATATGATGGAAAGGTGGCACTGGAAATCATATAATTTCCAGTCTCGTGCACAAATATGTTTTTTAAATGCCTTACTCCCTCCTTTACCAATTCCAATCTATCTTTGGCAGGAAAAACTGAAGCATCTTCTGATAATACAAACAAATGAACCACATCACTTTCTTTGGCAGCTGTTTCAATTAAATGCAAGTGTCCTCTGGTAAATGGGTTAGCATTAATTACAATACCGGCAATAGAATTCCCGTCTTTACGTTGGGTTCCTAACTTTTCTATAAAATGTGGAAACCCAAACGCTGCTTTTTCCATAAACACCAATTCATTTGAAACCCTGGCAATTTCCTTAAATCCTAGATGGATAAAAGATTTTTTGGCACATGGCTTGGTGTAAACATAACAGGCAGTCTCCCCACTATCAAATACCATACTCATCAAGTGAGAGATTAGTTGACTTATAGCCTCTCCTCCGGTGTATTTTTCACAAACTGCAATACATTTCAAGACATTTCTCGAAAGGGAACCTACGGCAATCAATTTTTCTTCATCAAAAAGTCCCACAGTGTAATCCACATTTTTTTCAGCTCGAATACCTGCCTGTAACAACAATGTTTCCCATATCTGTTTATCCTTTTTATTTCGTTTTACCCATAAACGTTTCAGTTGAAAATCCATTCGTTCTCCTTCTTTCTCTAAATCAATAAGGTTCTAAATTCAGGTGAAGTTTAGGACTCCATCTGAACTTCAGAAAACGTTATATAATGCTTTACGGTTAATAACAATGAATAATTGCTTCTATACCCATTCAAGTGGAAATAATACTCTTTTTAGTATCTCGAGTACTACGATTATTGATTTCATTTGCCATCCATAATTTTCTTACATAACTTACAATCAGAGGTAATTATAGCAATTATATTATCGGTATTAATGTCCATTGGACCTCCTCCATCAGGATATCTTTCTTCATCCTATCATAATTTATCCGTCGAAGAGAGTAATTTACATAATTACCTTGCTGACATTTTATATCTAGGGAATATCAGCTTTATTCCTTTCTTGTATACCTATTTTTCATCTAATGTGAAAATGGGCTGAAAAGTGATAACTTTTTTCAAAAAACAAGAAGCAATTTTAAGAATTTGCCCCTTGTTGAATAGTATTATTTCTTATTAAAATTTTATCAACTTTTTATTCTTTTAAATAAACGCATTTTTAAGAGACTTTATTTTATTAAAGGAATCGCTCCAGTAGCACCTGCTACTAGGATAAAGATAACAAAGATACCTAACGCCCATTTACCAGATTCTTTTTGCCATTCCCCCATATCCAAACCAGTTAGGTTTAATAATAGGTAAATGAAGGCAACTAGTGGACTTAATAGATGGAATGCTTGGCCTAATAATGAAGCGATACCTAGTTGTCGAGCTGTGAACCCATATTTAATCCCAGCTTCCGCCAAGACTGGCAATACTCCAAAGTAGAAAGCATCGTTTGATAGGAAAAAAGTTCCTGGAGCTGATAAAAGGGCAACAATAAGTCCCCAGAATCTGCCCCAACTTTCCGGGATGATACTGGTTAAACTGACAGCTAAAGAGTCGGCCATTCCTGTTCCTGTGAAAAGTCCCATAAAAATACCGGCACCTAATACTAGAATAACAACTTGAACAGCATCTCCTGCATTATCTTGAATACGTTGTTTTTGATCTTTTAATGAATCATAGTTGATTACTAAAGCTAAAGTGGTTCCTGCCAAGAATAAGAAAACGGATGGGAAAGTACCGAACACCAACATAATTACTAAAGCAATTGTCATAATGGCATTGATCCAAATTTTCTTTGGACGTCTTAAAGCTAATTCCTCAGGATCAGTTATGGTTATCAACTCTTTAATGTCTTTATTAGTCAAGGTTTGAATACCAATACGTTTTCTTTCTTTAACTCCCAAATAGTAGGCAACGAATAGCATGTAAATAACTGAGACAACCATTCCAGGTACCAAGCCCTGTAAAACAGCTTGTTCATTAAGATCCAAGACAGCAATGGCACGTGCAGTTGGCCCTCCCCAAGGAAGTAAGTTCATAATGGTATTCATTAAAATAACCAATACACCCAGATTCATCATTTTTAGATTCAATTTTTTATAAATAGGAATAAATGCAGTACATGTAATTAAAGTAGTTGTGGTTCCATCACCATTTAATGAGACTGCTGCTGCTACAATGGCTGTTCCAAGAAGTATCTTTACTGGATCTCCCTTTGCAAAACGGATCATTGCTGAAGTAACTGGATCAAATAACCCAGCATTTAACATAATTGCAAAGTAAAGAATTGCAAAAAATAACATAATCCCGGTAGTGGATACATCTTTTATTCCTTCTACAGCCATTTCACCAATGTTTGTAGGAAATATATCGAAGATTGCACCTAGACTTGCGAAAACTAATGGTACAAGAACCAAGGCAGAAAAAGGTGTTAATTTTTTTCTAATAACCAAAAACATAAAAACAATAACCATAAGATAAGCTAAGAATGTTGCCATAAACTTACACTCCTTTTTATTCTATTTGCTTTTATCAACTTTTATTATAAATAAACAAAACGTTTTCATCAGCAAAAAAACATCTAAAAAAAAAGAAACACAAAAAAAATAATGTGAGCACATTAAAAAACTTTCTTCCCTTTATTATGACCATAAATAAAGGAATAGTGATCCCTTCTTTAAAAGGGATCACTATTCCTTTGGAGGTTGAAAGCATCTTGCTCTTCTAGGATCAAACCTTTAACCTTCCCAAGTGCGACATTAGCCGCTTTCTTGTTTATCAGAAAATATTTTCTAATTTCCCCAAAAATACAGTAATACTCAATAAATCAGCACTTCCTCCGGGGCTGATATTCTCTGAAGTAAATAGACGGTTCATTTCCTCAATTCTTTGTATAGCATTTGCTTGACAAAGGCCACCATTATTAATAAAGTATTTAGCTTTGGTCTTTACTAATTGCAAGGCTTCTAATCCACCACGGTGACCCACGTTAGAATCTTCAATTGAAGACATCAGGAAAAGTAGAACTTCTAATAAACGGATGTTTAATAAAGTATTTTTATCCTGTGTTCGAATTAAAGGTAAAGTTCCTTTTTGAACACAGGGATATCCAGCTTCGGCTTCTCCTCGTACTCCAGTAAAACCATACTTCAAATATAACTTTTCTCCATTAGTCAAATTTTTCTTTTGATATATGTCTTGAAAATCATTATCCACTAGATTAAGAGTCATTTCTTTTATTATACCAAAAATTTTATCGGTTTCATTATCTTTTAAAATAGGAAATTCGTGGGATATACCTAAATATTTTTGCAAAAACAAGCCTGCGGCTGCTAAAAAGATACCCATTGAAAAAATAATTCCCTTATGGGTATTAATCCCTTTAGTTTCTTTAAACATTTGCTTTTCTAGTCTAATACCTATTGGACGAATGTGTTGAAATAACTTCTTTGGGGAATTCCCCCACCAAAGACCTGTTTTAGCGTATTGGTAAAATCCTTCATATAAACTGCTGGAACTATCCATAAAGGTAAAGATATTCATATCGGTGTGGGCTCCACTATTTACAGGATCCACCAAACCTGGTTTAGGGCATAAGACGGCTTCATAGAGAACCCCTTGCTGTGCATAAATAGACAGTTGATGTGCCCAATTATTTATTTTAGATTCTTTATCTTCTTTTATTGTTCTCTTTTCAGTAATATAGTCTTTCATTTGATTATTTAACATTTTGTTGTCTTTCCATTTCTTCCAATATAAATTTCTCTGAATATTCCAGGTGTTCCTTGGTAATCAAGCTTACTTGATCTTCATCTTTGTTGCATATAGCTCGATAAATCATCCAATGTTCATCCAAAGCTTTACGTCTACGATCTTCTTTTTTTAAAGAAATATCTCTAAAGCGCATGAGATATTCTCTTAATTTTGTGACAATGGAAGTCAATCGAGGCATTTGGCTAAACTCATAAATCATCTCGTTAAATTCAGAGAACAATTGAGTTATCTCATCTAAACTTTCATTTAGCCGATTGGCTTCCTCTGTTCTATTGAGCAAATTCTTCAACTCTTGAAATTGTTCGTCTGTCATAATATTCATGGCATTAACAGTGGCTAATGTATCTAAAGCTTTCCGAATCTGGTAGATCTCCTTTGCATCCTCTATGGATACCTTTTTTACAATTACCCCGTATCGTGGAATATACTCTACTAATCCTTCTTTTTCTAAGCGATGCAATGCATCCCTGATAGGAGTCCGACTAATATTCATCCGATCAGCATATTCCTTTTCATTTATTTTTTCTCCCACTGGTATCTGACCTTTAATGATTGTTTTTCTTATTCCTTCAAAAACAATTTCATTTAATGGTTTATATTGTTTCATATCTGTATGCCTTATGATTTCTGCTATATAATCATCCATATGCCGCCCTCTCTTTACACTTATTCTAACATATTGAAGGATATTTCTTTTTCCTTTACAATTAAATTGGTCATATAAATCACTCCTATTTATGTTCTTTAGTAATTACATTTTACAGTTTGATTTGTATGATGGGAAGATGTATTTTCCATCTTCCTTTTATTCTTTGATTAGTTATACCAATAATAATTTTACTCCAAGTTTTTAACAGAACAGCGTTAATTTAGTGTAGAGAAAAAGAGAATAGATCCATCCTAGTGGATAAAATATAATACAAATTAAAGACTGTATCTTTAATAATAAGCATTTTTAACACCAATATTAAAATTTAGTGGCAAACTCTGCCACTAGAATAGTAAGATATCAGGATTAGCTTCTATTGATACATTAATTATATTATATGACTTCCTTTTGTTATCGTAAAGCTTTACTATGTTATAGCGTACTGATATTCATCTTAACCTATTGAATACCCTAATCCTTTATATACACCTGTCTTATAACCTTCCTCAATAGCAATTAAGTTGTTGCTCCAGATATTTGTATATTTACCGGTAGAAGTTTGTCGAAGGGACTTGATTAGGGACTCTTGCATCTAAATATTTTTCTTTTATAATTCTTTTATCTTTTGTGCCATTACCATATCATATGCTTTTTTGGCCGTTTTCCCTATATAGAATAAGCTCAGCCATTTGAAATACACCTAGTTTTGGCCAATCTCGGTATCTTTTAATTCTTGATAAATATCTTTATTCGCTAGATGAGCTGTTGCAACTTTGATGTATTTATTTAGATAATAATTGTCTAGTACAAATCTCTACTTTTATTGCTTTTTTCTGCAGAACAACATAATCTTCCTAAGCTTCTATGTATAATACACGTACTTTTCTTTTTTCCTCTATCTTTAGCTTAGGTTCTTCAACTTTACTTTTATGTATTTTATTCATAATAGCTTGTTTACTAATTCTTCAATATATGCGCTTTCTCACTAATTTTATCATTCCTTACAATTTCTCAATCTTTTTTTGATATCATTTTTCCTTAGTTCCGCTTAGTTTAAGTATCAAATTAGCTAAGTCTTTTTTCTTTTATAAAATTCTTTATATTTTTTACACTAAATTCATTAAAGCGTTATATATCATCATATATGGAGATGTCATCCTTTCGTTAAGTTTTTGTTTTTGGCAACTTATATCTTAACAAGATGCATCTCCTTTTTAATTCACATGGAACTTTACTCCATATAATTCCTACAACAATTTTCCTTTAACATTAGGTAAGGATAATCCTACCTGCTCTTTCACAATTAAATATTATTCTTCTGATTCCTCTTCTTCTTCACCTACTACTGGAACTTCCTCTGCATCTATTGCTTCTTCTTCTAATTCTTCTTCCTCTTCTTCCTCAGCTGGAGATACTAGATTTGCAACTAATTCATCTGCTTCTCTAAGTACTGTTATATTTTCATCATTAAATATATCCAAATCGGACACATGAATTGGAGTATTAAAATCAATACCTGATACATCCACCTCAATTGTTTCAGGAATATCTTGAGGTAAACATTCGATTTCAATCTCATCTAATTGTTGCATTAATATTGAAGGTTGCGCTTGAATATATTCCCTACCTGTTAATACAATAGGAATAGTTAATTTAACAGTTTCATTCATATTAAGTTTTTGAAAATCTACATGTAAATATTGGTTTTTAAATGGATGCATTTGTACTTCTTTTATTAGTACAGGCTCAACCTTTCCTTCCAGATCTAAATCTATTAAGGTACTTGTTCCCGCAGTTTTATAAACTTTTTCAAAACTACCTTTATCAATTTGAATATTTTTGTTTTCTTCACCTTTGCTATACACAACTCCAGGTATTATGTCTTTTTGACGAAGTTTATCTACTTTATTCTTGCCCAATCCTGTTCTTTTTTCCACTTGTACTTTAATTGCTGCCATGGCAATTGCCTCCTTACAAAAAATTATTATACATTATATTTATATCAAATCTTAGAGTCATTTGCAAACAGAATAATAATTTTTTAGTATTTTAATTGTTATTATAGTATATATTGCAATAAAATCAATAAAATTACTCCTGGTATTCCAAATATACCAGCAATAACTGCAGTTAGTGGATTAATAACTATGCTAAAACCTATAAATCCACCAATAAAGTTTACAACTAATAATAAAATACCTCCTAAAACTCCATTTATCACTAATTTAATAATTAATTTTATAGGTATTACTAATAGCATACCTACTATATATAATAAGAATAACCCAAACAAAAAAGCTAATACAATGCCTATGTCCATTAGACTTTCCCCCTTTATTTAAAGTACTTATTATATAATAAGGGACATGTTATATAAATATTACTCATTATCCATTTTCTTTGCCTTTTTTAACAAATACATATATTTTATTTTTGAAGCCTTTAATTCATATATAGCATGATCTACTAAATCAGGATCTGTAACGTGTTCAAAATATTTTTCTTTCATTTTCCATTCATTATGAGCTTTATTTAAATTTTCTAGAACTTGCTGTTTCTCTGTCTTTTCATCCTTAAACTTATTCGATATTAAATTTATATATTTAATTATTCTTTTTGCCTTACCTCTATAATAACTTTTACCCTTATACATTGCAACACCCCCATATTTTTTATTTATATTTTTCCCAAAATATGGGGGATTATACCATTTATCTTTCACACCATTTATTGCATCTTCTATTTTTGTTGTTACAATGTATCTTGTTTGAATTGCACATAGGACATTCTTTTTTATCTTTTACATTTTTAATTCTATAAATTGTATTACAGGACTCACATTTTATTTCACAATAAGATGAAATAAAATTTCCTCCCTTAATGTTTATGGCCAACCCCTCTGTCAACGCTACAGCAACTTTATTTCTTGCATTATCTATTATATTTTGGAAGGTTTGTCTTGATACCTTCATCCTATCAGCGCATTCCTGTTGGGATAATCCTTCAATATCCTTTAATCTCATGGCTTCTAACTCTTCTATTTTCAGCTCCACTTCTTTTAATCTTCTTTTTTCCTTCCCTAATGGTACAAAACACGTTGTGTTAGGAAAAAAATCCACTCTTCTACATTTAGTTGGCCTTGCCATACTTACTCCTCCAATATGTCTACTTTAAAGCATTCACTAACTTATCGCCTATTTGTCCAAAAGTTTTATTTATTTCTTCGCTTAATTTTTGATTGCCTTCTTTTGGAATATTGGCTATATCCTTAATCATGGGTAATTCTCCCAAAAGTTCTAGCCCATGTTCTGTCAAGAATTCCGATGTGTTCTCTCCATCAAATATTTCAATTCTTTTGTTACAATCTGGGCACATTACATAGCTCATATTTTCAACTACTCCTAATACAGGAATATTTAATTTATTAACCATATTAATAGCTTTTGCTACTATCATGGATACTAAATCCTGAGGTATCGATACAATTACCAATCCTGATATTGGTATGGATTGCATAACAGTTAAAGCTACATCCCCAGTCCCTGGTGGCATATCTATTACTAAATAGTCTAATTCTCCCCATAAAACATCAGTCCAAAATTGTTGAACTACTCCTGATACTATTGGTCCTCTCCAAATTACAGGTTTTTCCTCTTCATCCATTAATAGATTTAAGGATATTATCTTTATACCATCATCAGTCACTACAGGTAATATTCCATTGTCATTAGCCATAGCTTTTTGATAATTAACTTGGAACAATCTTGGAATACTTGGCCCAGTAATATCTGCATCTAAAATCCCTACTTTATATCCTTTATCATTTAAGTCCTTAGCTATTAGAGCAGCGACAGTAGATTTTCCTACTCCACCCTTACCACTCATAACACCAATTATATTTTTAACATGATTATTCGGGTTGTTCTTTATTGTACATGTGTCTTGAGAATTACAATTATCTTTAGATGGACAACTATTGCAATCAGCCATTATTATTCATTCCTTTCTATATTATATTGGCATATGCCAATATAATTGTACCTTTATTTGATGTTGGTGTCAATATACGATTACTTAGTTAACATCTTCTTTATTTCTTTTACAGAAGGCACTTTGCCGACAGATTTTACTTCGTCATCTATTATTAACCCAGGAGTACTCATAATACCATATCCTACTATTTCTGCTAGATTATCTATCTTTAATATATTAGCTTGTAGGTCTAATTCATTTAAAGCTTTGTCTAAATTCTTTTCAAGCTTTCCACACTTAGAACAACCAGTCCCCAGTATCTTAATTATCAACTAAATCACCATCCTATTTTAATAAAAATGAAAATATGTTAAAGGAATATCCAATTATAATTATCCCTATTGTAACTATAGCTAAAAATACTCCTAACAATTTCTTTTTCACTACTTGACTTAACATTACCAATGATGGAAAGGATAATGTAGTTACACCCATCATAAAGGCTAATACCGTTCCCATTCCTACACCTTTAGCAATTAAAGCTTCAGCTATTGGAATAGTTCCAAATATATCTGCATATATTGGTACGCCTACCATAGTAGCTAATATTACTGCAAAAGGATTATTTTGACCTAATATATTCTCTATTACAGACTGAGGAATCCAATTATGAATTAATGCACCTACGCCAACACCTATTAGAATATACTTCCATACTCTATCGAAAATATCCTTGACCTGGTCTTTAGCGAAATTCACTCTATCTCTTGGAATCATCTCCTCAATATTTACGTCTGTATCTTTAACTCCATATACATAGTCCTTTATATATTTCTCCATTCCTAATTTATCTATTAAAATGCCCCCTATAACTGCTAGTATCAGTCCAACAATTACATAGGCTATAGCTATTTTCGCTCCAAAAAAGGACATCAGTAATAGTAAGGACGCTAAATCTACCATAGGTGATGATATTAAAAAGGAAAATGTTACTCCAACTGGTAACCCAGCTGATGTAAATCCTATAAAAATAGGAATGCTTGAACAACTACAAAAAGGAGTTATAGTTCCTAACAATGCTCCTAACATATTTCCTTTAATTCCTTTAAATCTACCTAGTATCTTTTTGGTCCTCTCTGGTGGGAAATAGCTTTGAATATATGATATAGCAAAAATCAATACTGATAAAAGTATAAAAATCTTTATAACATCATATATAAAAAAGTGAATACTGGTACCAATTCTAGTTTCTAAGGATAGGTTAAAAATCTCCTCCACTAAAATTCTAACTAAATTATAAAGCCATTTCATTTTAAACAATTGGTCATTTACCCAATTAAATATATTCATAAAATCACATCCAGTCCAATCAACTCACAATTATTTAGGCAAAGCTATAGGGTCTTATAGGATAACCCTGGGACATTTCTTATGGCTCACAACATAATAGCCACAAAAAATTGTCCCTGTAGTTACTTCTTCGCACTCATCAGCTCAATATATTTTTCTGCAGCTTTGCTCTTTTCTATATCTAACTTTAGAGTTGGATACTCTCCTATATTATTAACTATATTCTCAATTATGTTCTCAAACAATTTATCCTTTAAGTCTAAGGAATAACAAGTGTATTGTTCCTTTCTTTCATCTTTTACTAAGTCCATGTCTCTAAGCTTAGCCAAATGCTTTGATATATTGGGCTGAGATATGCCTGTGATACCACACATTTGGCATACACATAGCTCCCTATGGTATAAAAGCACCATTATTCTAAGCCTAGTTTCATCTGAAAGAATTTTAAAGAACCTTGTCAGTTTATCCATATTATCACCCCAATCCTATCTTAATTTCATAGTCTTACCTATTACTTCTTCCCAAGCACTAAATATTGGTCTTATTATCTGTGCTCCTATTTTAGATATTATTACTAACTCAGATGTTTCTTCTCCTTTATCTGTTGGTTTGTAATCTATAATATCTCCTACTACGTCCACCTGATTCCATCCATCTTCTAATTTGAAGAATCCCTTAATTCTATAACTATCGTCTTTGATCCTATTGATAAATTCTGTAAGTCCTTCTTTGGTTATATCTTTATCATAGGTTAAGGTCAATGATTTCGGCTTATTTTCTGGAGAATTTGTTGTTTCTTCGCTTTCTGCCCAATCATTTTTCATAAGATCTTTTTCAAGGAAGTCATAATCTATGTTTCCATTTATCGATTCAATAATATCCACCTTATCATTTATCTCCTTTATCTTCTCTATAACCTTTTTCTTCTTTTCATCATCTATTAAATCTACCTTAGAAATAATAGCTAGATGACAGAATTTAAGCTGTCTCCTTACAGTTTCTATGTCTTCCTCCAATTGACTTAAGAAATTAACTGCATCTACTATAGTGATTGCTCCACTATAATCGTAGGCATCACCTTTTGCAACTTTAACCGCTTCCAATATTTCTGCTATATTAGATGGATCCGCAAGACCTGAACTCTCTACAAATACATAGTCCATATCTCTGTCTGCTATTTCTGTTAGTGCAGATACAAACGAAAGCTGCAAACAGGAACAGAATATTGAACCTCTATTTAATTCAACTAGCTCCATCCCTTCTTTCTGAATTATAGTACCATCTATACCTACTTTGCCAAATTCATTCATTATAACTGCAACCTTTTTACCTTCTAAATCATCCTCTAATACCTTAGTTAAAAAGGTAGTCTTCCCTGCTCCTAGAAATCCTGTTAATAAATACAATTTTGCTTTATTTGCCATAGTATTTACCTCCTCACCATAAGTCTAATATTATATTCTTATATTCTTATATGCTTATATAGGTATGTAGAAATTATAACTTTTTAAAATTATTTTGTCAATAAATAAATATATTTTCAGATAGATTTTTGTTGCTATTAAAATGCAACAAAAAAGTCAAAAAGTCCTTTAAAAAGACTTTTTGACTTAAGTAGTTTCTCAATACAAATTAATCAGCCGTTGCTATTATCGTCTCTGGGTCATCTTCTATTTTTTCAATTACTAGCTTACTTCCCATAAAGGCCAATACAATTACTAATATAGGAGTTGAGTAGTTCATTATAGCCCACTTGCCATAAGATGTGGCTGATACCCCTAATACACTATACATAAACGCTCCACAGGTGTTCCATGGTATTAAAGGTGCAGTTATTGTTCCTGCAGATTCTAAAACATTGGACAGAGTTTTTGGATGTAGTCCTTTCTCTCTATATGTTTTTGCATACATTCTACCTGGAACAACAATTGATATATATTGTTCTGGCATTGTAATATTACTTGCAACACAAGTTGCAGTTGTAAGAGTAACAAGCCCTCCTACGCCTTTTATTCGTTTTAGTAAAGCGTTAACTATTACTTCTAATTGACCTGTTTTTTCCATTATACCACCAAACATCATTGCTATAATCGTAAGAGATATTGAATACATCATCCCTTCTAGACCGCCTGCTGTAAGAAGTTCATCTATAGTTGCTATTCCTGTTTCACTCACATATCCACTATAGCTTGCAGATAATATATTTCCTAAATTAGCACCTTGAAAAATAGGTGCAAAAATCATACCTAATATAACACCTACAAATATTCCAGGTATAGCTGGCATCTTTTTAGCTACTAAAATTATAACTATAATAGGCGGCAACAATAGCATTGGTGATATGTTAAAGCTTGCGTATAAACCACTTTGAATTTGTTCAATAGCAGAAAGGTCTACATTTTTTCCGCCAAACCTAAACCCTATTACTAGGAAAAATATTATAGTTATAATATAAGTGATTGAATTACTCTTAATCATATACTTAGCATGGGTAAATACATCTGTACCTGCCATAGCTGGTGCTAAGTTAGTTGTATCAGAAAGAGGAGATATCTTGTCCCCAAAGTATGCACCAGAAATAATGGCACCTGCTGCAATCGGTGCAGGAATATTTAATCCTTTAGCTACTCCCATTAAAGCAATACCAATGGTTCCTGCAGTTCCCCAAGATGTACCTGTTGCTATAGATGTAATAGAACAAATTAAAACTGTGGCTACTAAAAATATTGTTGGTGATATAATATTTAGACCATAATATATCATTGTAGGAACTACACCTGATAATAACCAAACACCAATTAGAACGC
Source organism: Schnuerera sp. xch1 (assembly GCF_019931165.1). Taxonomy (GTDB): domain Bacteria; phylum Bacillota; class Clostridia; order Tissierellales; family Tepidimicrobiaceae; genus JAIOUP01. The sequence goes on along the minus strand of NZ_JAIOUP010000008.1, from coordinate 14,410 downwards.
CTATAATTGCTAGAATTATAACTGATTGAAGCGCTTGAATGATTCCATTAATCATTCCCTGTTCTATATCCTGCCACTTATATCCAAGTCTAATTGCCATCAATGCTACAAATGCTGTTCCAATTAACATAGGAATATGTGGATCTGAACCAAATCCAACAATACCTACTCCCATTATTACTATTAGAAACAGAAATGAAATAATCGCTTCATAGATATAAGGTTTGCGTGGACTTTCCATATAATATCCTCCTTTTTGTATTTTCAATTAAATTTGATTATTAGGTTATAATGTTAAGTTAAATTCCAATATCAACGCTAATGACCAAATATTATAAATATAACTTTAAATATATTAATACTTAATGAGAAGATTCCTATTAAATAATGTTTTGTCAATATTCTTGATATTTAAAATGTTTTTAAACAACAAGATTATATGGTTTTTCTAAGAATAAATGAAAAATACTTTGTTTATAGTAAAAAATTTTGCAGCCTCAGTTATATTGAAATCGTTTACCTTATAAAGAGATACTCTTCTATTAAGTTTTTATTTGTCTTGTAATTACATGATTTCCTACCTTATAGTTTTTAAATATTCTGACATTTATTAGTCTGCTCGAATGCCGAGAAGCATTGGATCGATATTCATTTACACTCATATAGTAACCTTTTAGAAAAATTTTGTCAATATCTTATATTATTTCATCACAATTAATCCATCTGCATATATCTTTTTAATCCATAAGAATTTAACCATTTTCATGGTGAACTCATCATCTTTAGCTCTAAGTTCAGGTGAAAGATATACTTTAATATTTTCAACATCATATATATCAAAAGAAAACTTATTATCTGGTATTCCCATCTCAACTGATGGTTCATAGGATACTTGTCAACCAGATCCAATTTGTCTGATTCCTATGGTTATAGTGTTATCATTAGATTCTTTTTGTATATATTCCTTTGCTTTAGGATCTATATTAATCTTCATTAAAATTCCTCCTTGCTGTTTTCTTCTATTATACCATACAGGGGTATTTATTTAAAATATCAATAGCATCATATACATCATTCAGTAAATTTTTCATCTACTAACCCAACTTCTATCCACAATTTCAATGTTTCTGTAAGCACTAGCTTATTAACTAATAATTTATATTCTTTTCCTTCTAATCTAAAAATCCTTTGATCCACTACTTCAATAACCAAATCTGGATCTATTGTATTTACTTCCTTACCCAGTAGGTTAGTATACTTCTCCTTTATAACCTTTTCTATTTCAATTTTATCTATTTTATCTTCTATATCTTTACTTTTAAAATCAACAATTACCTGAATGTCCTCTAGCACAAAATTCATCGTATTAATTGACTCTTCCAATTTTTCTAGCTTAGCATCCTTCTCATTTATAACATACTCAAGCTGTGCAATATTTTCATATAGTGTGTCCATCTTATAACTAATAATAGTAGTCATTATTACACCACCCAATAATATCCCAGCTATTACACCAACTATAAAACATGAGTTAAAGTTATAATTCTTCTTTTTTATCTTCCCCATATTTGTCCACACCTTTGTATTACCCTAATAAATGTATACCCAAAGTTTGCTCCTAATAGAGCAGCTAATACATATAAAGCCTGTTTTATCAAAGCTTTAAAATCTCCAGCAAATAATCCTTTATCTATTACATCAAAGGAAGAAAAGGTTCCTCCAAGAGCAACTGCTACAGCCCAAATTTTAGTAGATCTAGCTATGTCAATCATGGCTTTCATAGGTGGATTATCAGTTATTATAGCTCCTATTCCATTAAACACACTGGCACCAATTACTACTCCAAAGGCAATTAAAAAATTATGTATTACATTTGTATAAAAAGAAGACAATTCCATCACCGTACCCTTTCTTTTAAAATAAGATATGATGTGGATACTTGTCCTTATGTATTTTAAAATTAATTTCAAATGGGTACTATATTAATATAAATAACTTATTATAGAAAGAAGGATGAAACAATGCCACACAATCACAGCAATAATCACCACAACTACAACAATCAAGGAAATATTAGAGCAGCATTTTTATTGAACTTAAGCTTTACAATATTTGAAATTATAGGTGGCTTTTGGACAAATAGTATGGCTATTCTATCAGATGCTTTACATGACCTTGGAGATTCGTTGTCCTTAGGTATCTCTTGGTCTCTAGAGAGATATTCCAAGAAAGGACCTGATAAAAGATTTTCCTATGGATATGCTCGCTTCTCATTATTAGGTGCATTGATTAATAGTCTAATATTAATAAGTGGTTCTGCAATTGTTTTAGTAAGAGCAATTCCAAGAATATTAAATCCTCAAAGTATTAATTCTAGCGGAATGCTTATATTTGCTATTATAGGAATAATAGTAAATGGTGTAGCTGCTTTGAAATTAAGAAAAGGCACATCATTTAATGAAAAAGTTGTTTCATGGCATCTAATAGAAGACATATTAGGATGGTTAGCCATATTAATTGCTAGTATTATACTCATGTTTGTAAACATCCCAGTAATTGATCCTATTTTATCAGTTTTAATTACAGCTTATATACTATATAATGTTATAATAACCTTAAAGCAAATATTAAATATACTCTTACAAGGAGTACCCAAAAATTTACCAATTGATGAAATTGAAAAACAAATAGTAGAAAAAACCAACGCGCTTTCAGTACATCATACCCATATTTGGTCTCTAGAAGGTGAAAAAAATCTATTGAGCACACATATAGTGGTGGAAGATAACATTAAACTAGATGATATCATTAAGCTAAAACAAGAAATAAGAAAATTGATGAATAAAAAAGGAATACAACATGTCACTGTTGAAGTTGAATTTAACAGCGAAGATTGTGATAACTATTTTGATTATTGATTGGATGATATCGAATTGTAGGTTTTCTTAGCTTATTTAGTAATTTATTACAAAATTTTCTTGACATCTTTGCCTATTATTGTTAAAATATTATCAAATATAATATCTGGAAGCATTGAGGTAGCCCTTAATATTTTCAGATCACAATGTACCTAATACCTGACAAGATTAGAATTTTCTAACTTGAAAGGGAATTAGTATTTTCAACATACTTAACTTCCTTTCAAAGGAAGTTTTTTGTTTAAAGGGGGGAGATTTTTGAAAAAAAGAATCGCCATAATAAGTGCAATATTAGAAGAACCAAAAAATTCACAATATGAATTTAACAAAATAGTATCTGATTACAAAAATATAATAAAAGGACGAATGGGAATACCTTTTCAGGAAGAAGAGATTTCTGTTATATCTATAACTGTTGTAGGAACATTGGATGAAATAAATAGCTTAACAGGAAAGTTGGGTAATTTACGTAACTGCATTGTCAAAACTTCTATATCTAAAAAGGAACTGGAAATATGAAAAAACTACTCAAAAAATTATACTATGAAAATAATTTGTCAAAAAAAGAATTATTGTATCTACTTAACAACCTACACCAAAAAAACAGAAAATATTTATATGAACTAGCTTGCAAAACTACCCAGAAGACCTATGGAAATAGAATATTTGTAAGGGGACTTTTAGAATTTACTAATTACTGCAAAAACAATTGCAAATATTGCGGGTTAAGAAGAGATAACAAGAAAGTGAAAAGATATAGGTTGTCTAAAAAAGAAATTCTTATATCCGTAGAAAAAGGTTATAGAATAGGGTATAAAACCGTTGTCCTTCAAGGAGGAGAGGATTCTTATTATAGCGATAAGATCCTAGAAGAGATAATAAAAGAAATAAAATACAAATTCAAAGATATAGCAATAACCCTTTCTATAGGTGAAAGAAGTAAAGTAAGTTATAAAAATCTATTTAATGCAGGAGCAGATAGATTTCTCTTAAGGCATGAGACAGCTTCTTATGAAATGTATGAGGCTTTACATCCAGAAATGACATTAAGTCACAGAATTAATTGTTTACTTAATTTAAAAAAAGTTGGCTATCAATCTGGAGCAGGATTTATAGTTGGATTGCCAGGTGAAAATAATGAAACTTTATCAAATAACCTGTTATTTCTTAAAAAATTAGATCCATCTATGGTTGGGATAGGTCCACTTATTCCCCATCCTGATACTCCTCTTAATAAATTAAAAAATGGTTCAATAGAAACTACATTGACAATGCTTGCTTTAACAAGACTTTTATTACCTTATGCTCTCATTCCCGCAACTACTGCTCTAAATACTCTATGCAGTGAGGGACTAGAAAAAGGAATATTAGCTGGTGCAAATGTAGTGATGTTAAATCTTTCACCTGTAGAAGTAAGAGAAAAATATGAAATATATAAGAACAAAGAAACAACAGATATTCACGAATTGGATCTAATTAAAAGAAAAGCAGAAAAAGTAAATTTTCATGTAGATATGAGCAGAGGAGATTATATAAATTATAATGGGAGGAATGAAAATGTATAAAGAAGACTTTATTAATGATGATGAAATATTTAGTTTGTTGGAAAAAGGGAAAAATGCAAACAGAAGTGAGATTAGAAAGATAATTGCAAAATCATTGGATAAAAAACGTTTAGAACCCATAGAAACTGCAAAGCTTCTCCAAGTTGAAGATGAAAATCTACTAGAAGAAATATTTTCTGCAGCAAGAAAGCTAAAAGATGAAATATACGGGAATAGGATTGTATTCTTTGCTCCCCTTTATATAGGAAACAAATGTATTAATAACTGTCTATATTGTGGCTTTAGAAGGGATAATAAAGGAATAGTTCGTAAAACTTTGACTCCTGAAGAACTTGAGGAACAGGTAAAAATTCTAGAAAGTAACGGTCATAAAAGATTGATTCTTGTATATGGAGAGCACCCATGCTACGATGCCAACTACATTGCTGAAACCATGCGTATTGTTTACAACACTAAAAACGGTAATGGAGAAATAAGAAGAGTTAACATAAATGCCGCTCCTCTAGATGTAGAAGATTATAAAATATTAAAAGAAGCAGGGATTGGTACTTTTCAAATATTCCAAGAAACATATCACCATGAGACATATAGAAAACTTCATCCAGCAGGAGATAGAAAAGGTGATTATTCATGGAGATTGTATGGACTAGACAGAGCCATGAAAGGTGGAATAGATGATGTAGGTATAGGTGCTCTATTTGGCCTATTTGAATGGAAATATGAAATAATGGGACTTCTATTGCATGCAATACACCTAGAAAAAACCTTTGGAGTAGGTCCTCACACTATTTCCTGTCCAAGAATTGAACCCGCTCTAGACACAGAATTCTATGATCAAAGTAAATATAAGGTTTCCGATGATGATTTCAAAAAACTAGTAGCTATAATTCGTCTTTCTGTTCCATATACAGGATTAATACTTACAGCTAGAGAAACCCCTGAAATTAGGAGTGAAACCATTCCTCTTGGAGTATCACAAATTGATGCAGGCTCAAAAATAGGCATTGGAGGATATACAAAAGACGACTATATTCCAGATAAAGAACAATTCCACCTTGGGGATAATCGTTCTCTTGACAGTGTTATCAATGAAATGTGCGAATTTGGATATATAACCTCTTTCTGTACTGGTTGTTATAGAAGTGGAAGAACCGGAGAGAGATTTATGAGCATGGCAAAACCAGGAATTATACAAAATTATTGTATACCAAATGCAATACTTACCTTTAAGGAATATCTTTTGGACTATGCAACTGATGAAACTAGAAAATCTGGTGAAAAAGTAATTGAAAAAGAACTTGAAATGGTAGAAAAAAACGATCCTGAAAGAAGAAAACTTATTGAAAGTAAGTTAAAGTTAATAGAAGAAGGACAAAGGGATATCTACCTATAAGGGTGAGATTATGAACACTACTCCAAATTCAAATAGAACAATAATAACTATATATGGGAAAAGAAATGTAGGAAAATCCTCTCTACTAAATGCTATTACAGATCAAGAAGTATCAATAGTCAGTGATACTAAAGGCACTACTACAGATCCTGTAAAAAAATCTATGGAATTAATTCCTGTTGGCCCTGTACTCTTCATTGATACAGCAGGACTTGACGATGAAGGTAGTTTAGGTAGCTTGAGGATTAATAAAAGTTTAGAAACTACGAGAAGAACCAATATAGCTTTATATGTAATGGATATAGATGATATTGATAATGTAACCCTAGTTAATATGAAAAATAATTTTGAAAGATATAATATACCATATATTCTTGTTATAAATAAAATTGACAAGGCAAGTAACGAATATATAAATACAGTTAAAGAAAAATATAATGAAGCTATCTTTGTTTCTTCTTTAAAAGGTATAAATATTGACATGCTCAAAGATAAACTTATCGATAAAATTAAAGATATTAAAGAAGATCCACATCTTATAGGGGATTTAGTCCCCTATAATGGTAAAGTAGTCCTTGTGATACCAATAGACAAGGAAGCACCAAAAGGCAGGCTCATCCTACCTCAAGTACAGGTAATTAGGGAATGTCTTGATCATGGGATTAAATGTTATGTGATGAGAGATACAGAACTTGAAAGTGGACTTAAAGATATTAGTAATGTTAACCTAGTAATTACTGATTCACAAATATTTAAAAAGGTTGATAAGATTGTACCAGATAATATAAACTTAACCTCTTTTTCCATCCTATTTGCAAGACAAAAGGGAGAACTAGATAAATTCATAGAGGGGTTAAATGTAATTTCACGCCTACCTAATAATTCAAATATACTCATAGCCGAAAACTGTACCCACAATACAAGCCATGAGGATATAGGTAGAGTTAAAATCCCAAAATTACTTGAAACAAAATCAGGAAAAAATTTTAATTTTTACTTTAAAACCGGATATAATTTTAGTGAAAATTTAAGTAATTATGATCTCGTTATACACTGTGGAGGATGTATGGTTAATAGAAAGGAAATTGAAAGTAGAATCACAATATGCGAAGATCAAAATACACCTATAACTAATTATGGAATACTATTAGCATATTTAAACGGTATACTAGATAGAGCTGCAAAGATATTTATTAACAAGGGATAGAAATCCCTTGTTAATTTTTGTTTCAAATCTATTTTTTATGATATAATCGTGTATATAATTATTTAATTTATTAAGGTGGTTATCTTTATGAAAAAAGTAGATTGTCTTGGGGACATGTGTCCTATCCCAATTATAAAAACTCGAAGAGCATTAAAATCAGTAAGTTCAGCTGATACTATAAAGGTTATAACCGATCATAGTTGCGTATTAGAGGCTATTATAAACAATTTTAAAAAATACAAGATAACGCATGAAGAAGTAATCAACGGTGTTTGGGAAATTTTTATAACCAAACCCTAACATAGACTTTTCTTAGCGACTTTTTTAAAATATTTAATGAATTCACTAAGTGCTCTGTTATTGTTTGCATTTTTATTATATATTAGATACATGTCATATTCTACTGAATAGTTCTTAATATTTATTAGTTTTAATTGTTCATTATATAACTCTTTTTTTATAGATGTATAAGGCAAAAACGCTATGCCAAATTCATTTACCACTGATGATTTTACTGATTCTACCGAGTCACTATTATATAATATTTCCAAATCCTTTATTTCAAGTCCTATATCTTTCATTTTATTTGTGATGGCCCCTATAACATGAGTCTTATCATTTAGCAAAATAAACGGATGTTTTATTAAATCCTTAAAATCGATTTCATCTGGTATCTCATAATTAGATGAAGAAACTAACACTATTTTATCCATCCCAATTTTGTAATATGATAGATCTTGGTTTTTTGGCTTACTATATATAACTCCAAGGTCACATATATTATTCATTACATTCTCTTCAATAATATCCGATTCATTTGGATTCAATTCATAATTATATTTAGAAAACTTATCTTTGATTATATACATAACACATGGTAAAGAATAAGTTGCTATTGACCAACAAGCTTCAATTTTAATATTCTTCATATTCTCATTAGTTGATTGTAAATGTTCTATCATCGTATCATAAGTCCTTACTATATTATCAGCATATTTTAGGACAATCATACCCTTTTCAGTTAATTCGACACCCTTATTGCTTCTATCTAGTAATTTACACCCTAATATTTCTTCTAATTTTGAAATCTGTTGACTTAATGCTGATTGAGATATATGAGTATTTTTAGCTACTTTTGAAATGCTTCCTGCTGTAGCAACTTTATAAAAATAATCTAGGTATTCTATATGCATATACTGTTCAGCTCCTCATACTACAAGTATTATTATATTATATCATTAATTAACTATATTATTATAGTAATGTGCAATGTACTATGATATATACCCAAGATAAAAAAGTAATAAGCAAATATGGTATAATATTTATATGGATAACTATAACTAAATGAGGTGTATTCTATGAGTAATAATATAAATAAAATAAAAAATCAAATACCTATTGGTATATTCGTTTTTATATTCATTATAGCTTTTAGTGTATTTTTATATTCTATGTCGAGTACACTTAGTTTTTTCTGGATTACTGGTATTGTTTTTGGTTTTATCCTGCAGAGATCAAGATTTTGTTTTGCTTCATCCATAAGAGACCCTTATTTAATTGGAAGCACATCGTTAACTAAAGCTGTACTTATAGCACTTGCTATAACAACTGTTGGTTTTACTTCAATTAAATATGGAGCATATATTAATGGCCAAACAATTCCAGGTCAAGATTCCATATCTCCTGTAAGCTTTGCAACTATAATAGGAGGTACTCTTTTTGGTATTGGAATGGTTTTAGCAGGTGGTTGCGCTTCAGGTGTCCTAATGAGAACTGGAGAAGGTTTTCAAACGCAAATGGTAGCTCTTATCTTCTTCATCATTGGTTCATTATGGGGAGCACATGACTTTGGATGGTGGCATGAAAAATTTATTTCTCATGCTAATCCAATATTTCTTCCAGATATTTTTGGTTGGCTTGGTGCTTTGACGATCCAATTATTATTTATCGCTTTTCTTTTTATTATTGCTGATAAATGGGAGTCAAAGAAAAGTGGAGATTACTAAACGCTAAACAGGAGGTGCAAACTTGAACTTAAACAATAACAAATTTTATATTAAATGGTTTAAAAATTCTTGGTCATATGTTACTGGGGCAGTTCTGTTATCGCTATTTCAAATTGTAACTCTTGCAGCGACTGGAGAACCTTGGATGATAACTTCTGCATTAACAAATTGTGGTGCATGGGTATTCCAGGCTTTTGGAGGGGATGTATCAAACTGGTATTATTTTGTTTCAGAGGGTAGTTTATCATCCCTAGAATCAGGTTTTTTAAAAGCCCCTAGATCCATCAGAAATTTAGGAATAATTATAGGTGCCTTATTGTCCACATTAATTGCTTCTCAATTTAAGTTTCGGAAAACAAAGTCAAAAAAACAACTAATATTAGCTGCTGTAGGTGGGTTATTGATGGGGTATGGTTCTAGAATAGCTTCAGGATGTAATATTGGTTCTCTATATAGTGGTATAGCTTCACTTTCACTATCTGGCTGGGTATTTGCACTTTTTGTTTTTATGGGTGCCATTATTGGTAGTAAAATAATAGTTAAATATTTAATATAATATTTTATTTCCTACATGGAAAAGAATCCAATAAAAAATACTAATCCTATTTTTCCTGGATTCTTTCATTTTTTCTATGCATATTCAATTGCCTTGCATTTATACAGTATTTTCTGTAATAGAAAAATCCTGCAACTATCCATAAGATCACAAAGAGTATAGAAGGTATGCTCAACCTACCTGGAGACCAGGGTATAACCAATAAACCAATAAATGCAATGCTAATAAAACTTCCTATTGATGAAAGATACTTTTCTCTCCTATTTTTTACAATTTTAGAACTAATATAACATACGTAGAAATATGCTAATGCTGCTAATAGCGATGACATATCTACAATATATATAATTACTTCTCGTCCAAACCATGGAGCAATTAAACTTATAATAGCAACAAATTTTATTCCTTTTTCAAATACTCCTACTTTATTTCGTTCCTTATATTTTGAAGGGAATAGTCCATAATTTGATAATGCACCAATTAATTTGCTACTACTTAGCATAAAGCCATTAATTCCTCCTGTTACAGCTGCTGCTAAAGCAATAATCAATAATAAAAACCCAAATAAACCGATTTTGTTCAAAATAGCTGAGCCAAGGGCCCATTCCTGCTGCAAAGCTGCTCCAGGTGTATATATCAACGAAGTTATGACATTAAGGATATTATAAACCAATACCCCTGCAAATATAGATATTACTGCCATTTTAGTTGCTTTTTCTGGTTTGAAATTTAGCTCTGTTACTACTTGTGGAATTACATCAAATCCGACAAAAAGAAATGGAATGATTGCTACTATTTTTGATATTTCACCCATGTTAAAATCATAATTCAATATATAGTTCTCAACGAACAACGTTTTATCTGTTATGAATAACATTGCTATAAACAGTATTATTACATTTACGACTAAAAGTAACACCATGCCATTTTGAACTCGAGAACTTGCTCGAATTCCTTTAATATTAACATATGCAAATAAAATAATGATAAAGCTTGCAATTAAAACCTCTGACAAATATACTGGATAATCTGCAATATCATATAGATATAGCATTTCTATACTAGAACCAAATAACCTTTTAATTACTAGAACAAAAGCTGTCGCATTCAATGGCACTATGCTTAAATAACATAATATTAAACTCCATCCAACTATAAAACCGTGGATTTTACCCATGTTTTGATATGTGTATGAAAACTCTCCACCATCTTCTGCATGTGCTTGCATCATAATATGATAGCCTTTTTGAATAAATGTAACTGCCATTCCTCCGACTATTAATCCAATGGCTGTATTTATTACGCCAGACTCATGGAGAAATTTAGTACCGGGCAGGGTAAAGGAACCCCACCCTATGATTGATCCTAGTACTAAACTCAATATATCTAATCTATTTAATTTACCATTCATATTATCAACCAATTACTTAAAATTATATGCAGTTACTATTTTATCTCTTCCAGTTACCTGATCATTAAAATATTCATAGCAGCAAATTCCTAAATATGAACCAGAGATATTATATAGATTATCATATCCCATGTTTTGTAAAGCCATAACTGCATTATAGCTTCTTTGACTTGAACGGCAGTGTAAATATACAGGTACATCTTTAGGAATTTCATTAGTTCTTTGTCTCAATTCACTTAATGGAATATTAATAGAATTAATTAGGTGGCCTTCTTCGTATTCAGCCTTTTCTCTCACATCTATAATAAATGCATCATCTTCTACTAATTCTCTTACCTTAGTTACAGGAACCTGTTTGAAAAATCCATTTAATAAATTCAATCCTACTAATGCTGCATGATTTACAACATCCTTCGCTGTTCCAAACATTGGAGAGTAACATAATTCTAATTCCTTCAAATCCTCCAAAGTACCATCCATCATGATTAATGTAGCTATAACGTCTATTCTCTTATCTACATTTCCTTTGCCTATTGCCTGAGCTCCTAATATCTTTCCTGTAGGAACTTCGTATACTAATTTGAAATGCAATGGATTGCTTTCCGGCATTAATCCGACCTTGTCTCCTGGTATTATATACACGAAACCATAGTCTATATCAGCTGCCTTTGCTGCCTTCTCATTGAGTCCTGTGGAAGCAGCATTTAAATCAAATACCTTAACAACTGAAGATCCTATTACTCCTGTGTTTCTATGACAAACATTATTAATATGGTCTGCTACAGCTCTTGCTTGTCTTTGTGCAGGTCCAGCAAGTGCAAGTCTTGATCTCTTATGTGTTAATCTATTGTAAACCTCTATAGCATCTCCAACTGCGTATATATCTCTATCATTAGTTAAATAGTTATGGTCTACCTTTATACCACCTGTCTCACCTATTTCAAGTCCAGCTTCCTTTGCTAATGTAGTTTCTGGTCTAACACCTATTGCCATAACTACCGCTTCCGCATCAACCTTCTTTCCTGATTGTAACTCTATCGAATCTTCATTTAGCTTTTGTACTCCATCGCTTACAATCAGATTTACTCCTTTATCTATTAATTCTTTATGAAGAATTTGAGCCATATCATAATCAAATGGTGCCATTACCTGATTTAAAGCTTCCACTAAGGTTACTTCAACGCCTGCTAATCTTAAATTTTCAGCTACTTCGATTCCTATAAAGCCTCCACCTATTACAGCAACTTTTTTTACCTTATTATTTTTAATATAATTACTAAAATTCTCTATATCTACTACATTTCGAACAGTAAATACATTTGGATTATTTATTCCCGGAATACTGCCAGGGCGAATTGGATTGGCTCCTGGAGAAAGAATTAATTTATCATAAGATTCCTCATATTCTTTTCCTGTTGTTAAGTCTTTAACTATGATAGTCTTTTCCTTTCGATTGATTTTAGTAACTTCACTATTAACTCTAGCTTCTATATTATACTGTGATTTGAATTTCTCAGGGGCCATTAAAACCAATGAATCAGAATCTTCTACAATTCCACTTAAGTGGAAAGGTAGTGAACAGTTAGAAAAAGATACATGAGGTCCTTTCTCAAACATGATAATCTCTGCAGATTCATCTAATCTCCTTGCTCTAGCAGCAACAGAAGCTCCTCCTGCTACTCCTCCTATGACTAAAATCTTCTTATCCATAATAAATTTTCCTCCCTTTGTTTTTGATCTTATATTTTATTGCAAAACTATAATAGCTTTCATCAATGTTACATCTTAAATTTTTATCTTTTATCCTACTTTTTTAGCAAAGGTATTACCTGCAATACCCCCTACTACCATAAAGATTAAGAATATCCAGCCGGATAACGAGAAATTTGCAATAGGCGTATATAATGCTCCTACATTACAACCATTAGCTAAACGAGTTCCTAATCCCATAGTAATGCCACCAAGAGCAAATAATAATACTTCTTTTTTGGTTATATGCATCTCTGACATAAAAGTTTCTCTAAATTTACCAGCAGTTAATAGGTAAATAGCTGTTCCAATTATGATACCGAAATTTTGCACCGAAACTGCATGTTCAAAAAATGGCACAGTAAAGAATTCAGCTGTCTGGTTGGTAAATGAAGCAAGAGATTCAGATGAAACCCCAAAGATCATTAACAATTTACCAAACCACATACCATAAGGAGTAGAAGCACCCCAACCAGCACCGGTAACCCCCATCAAGAGAGCAAATATTAAACTAATAACTACGGCTCCCTGTTTTAAAGTCCATGGTTTGACAAAAAAACGATTATAAGTTTCAACACCGAAAAGATTAAATTCTTTAGTATCAAATGTTTCATTTAAATTTTGTTGTTCTTCCATGGGGTGGCCTATATAGGTACTGTTGTTTTTACGGCATTTTTCATAAAGGTAAGATAAAGAAACTACTAAACTACAAAATAATGCAATTAATATAAGTGCACCTAGGTAGCCTCCTAAACCATCTCCCTTAAATAAATCTGGTAGAAACACACCTCCAGACATTTGTTCTCCAACTGATGTAGAAAACCAAGAGTTAGTAACCCATTTTGCAGTTTTTTGAACAGGGAATCCAAGAAATACTCCTAAGCTGAAAAATATCAAAGTAATAAAAGCCCTAGGTAAACCTGTAATTAAATCAGTAAGCACTCCACTTGCACAGCACGAAGAAAAGGACATCCCAAATCCAAATAATGTTGCTCCTAAAATTAACCCTAAATTGATAGGATTTATCCAAAGATTATAATTGCTAGGGTCACTGTTGAATACGAAAGCAGTTGTTATTAAAGTAGAAATAAAAAACATAAACATTAATGTCCTCATTAATTTAGTTGAACCAGTATTATATGCACGATTAACACTGCCTGCAAATCCTGTGTAAGCTCTCGTCAACACATAACCAAGTCCTACACCAATTAAAAGCCTAAAAAACAACATATCTGTTTTTAGCAGCGCTTTCCCTAAAATTAACACCAATAAAACACCTATAAATCCTATAATCATTTCTGTTTTATTAACTTTTATTTTTGCCTTTTCCATTTTGACCTCCCTTTTATTATAAGTTTCTTAATACTATTAACTATGTTTATTATAAAACAAACAATCACCATTCCGTGATTACTCTTACTTATACAGCATTAAAGTTTTGAATAGCTTGATATTTATTTACTATCTGAATTGAAATTAAAAATAGTTTTAGGTATTAAATAAGGGGCTGTTTCATAACTTATAAATAAGTTATGAAACGCCTCTTTTTCTATATTCTAGTTGTCAACTATATTTCATAAATTTCTATAAAATGAAATATAG
>NZ_JAIOUP010000007.1 GCF_019931165.1 Schnuerera sp. xch1 | reverse complement strand
AGAAGTAAGAATAAGATTATTGCAGAAATGAAATTATTAAGTTTAGCAATAAATATAAGGAAATTAAGTAATAAAATGAAATCAAATAAATTGGGATTTGTTAAGTATAAAGAGGCAATTTAATTATAAAAAACACAATAAGTAAAATAAACTTAGAAAATCTCTAGGTTTTATTTGGCATACCTAAAATCAGATTGATAAAACTATATTTCATTTTATAGAAATTTATGAAATATAGTTGACAACTAGAATATAGAAAAAGAGGCGTTTCATAACTTATAAATAAGTTATGAAACAGCCCCTTATTTTATAATTTATAGGAGCGTGCCCAGCAAAGCTGTAATTTACTTACTGAAGAATGTTTTGATAGAAGATTTTTTTGTTATTGATGTTTGAATAGCCCTTTAGTAACAATTGTTCATAGGCCTATATATTATGTCTTTAAATGTTTATAACTATAATTAAAAGAATATACTGTCATATAACGGAATGATCAGAATATAATAAATATTATCATGAGGGGATAAAAAATATTTTTATAATCTTTTAATTGAGTAAATTTCATATTTTCAAATCATTGATTTTACTAGTTTTTCTTTTGGGGAAATTATTAAATTTTAGCAACAAATTAGACTAGAATTGGTTCTATCTCAAAGTAATATTTCTAAGCTTGCTAATGCCTTTAGAAAATCAAGCAATTCCAGAAGTCTAAGGGGCTATGAACCTGAGGTTTTAATTTACTTTTTAATAATCATGCAGATAGAAAAGATTCAAAGTAGAAAGCATTTGGTTCTTAAACTTAAAAAAATCCATTTCTAAGATATTATTGTGGTTTTGATATTCTTGGTAAAGCACTTTTGAACCTACCTTTCCTAGATTTCTAGGAAAGTTGTCTCGAACTCAGAAAAACTTGAACAACTATTTTATGATCTAGTTATTAAGGCTAAAAAACTAAATATTATTTATGATGGTACTAATCCCAACTGAGGAATGAAGAGAGATACTAATGGCAATAATATACGAGGGTACAATGGCTCTAACTCGGATAAAGCGGTTGTTTTTTAGTAACTACAAGGTAACTTTTAAATTTTTTTACTATGCTATGAATTCTGGCTATGATCTTGATTATATCTATAAAAATATAGTAAGTAAATAAATAGTATTCCGACAATAGCTTACAATTCAAGAGGAAGCCTTTCTGCTCAGAAAGGATTAAATGAAGACTTTGATTCTGTTTGCTCAAAAGTATATAAGCTAGTTTACTGGATTAGAGATGGAAACTACTTAAAGTCAGATGTTCATATGCAGTCGGTAAATACAACTGTATCCATGGTATGAACTGACATTCAACTTTTAACTACTAATATATATTTTTAAAGTAGACTATAAAGTGAACCCAGTGTATTATGAGTATTTTTTTAAAATGCTCTAATTCTTGGAAAAGAGAATATGATAAAAGAACCTCAATTAAAAGATATAATAGCAGACTAAAAAGCTATATAAGCCTAGATAATGTAGGATCTAAAGGTATAAAGGTCGAAGTACAAGCACTATTAAATTGTATAGCCTTAATAGTTGGAAACACAAGTGAGTCTTGCTTAATAGGCCAAGTATAAGTGAATCAATATAGGAGGATTCTGTTGTTTATCAAACTAAATGTCAATTTTAAAAATTCATTTTCAATGAGCTACTATTTTATATACTTTTTTATTTAGTTTTAAAAACTTAATTATGTAATTTCCTCAATTAATTAGCAAAAAACAGGGGGTAATGGAAATGTTAAAAAAGAAAAAGCTTCAAATGTATATAACTATTTTTTTATTAGCATTGTTAACTTACACCATGATTTCACCATTAAGTGTAGTCGCTGCTAATGTTTCAAAAAATGTATTTGATAAAAATCAACAGATTGCTATCGACTTCCTAGATAACTCTACTACACAGAAAAAGTTAGCCGAGATTTGCGATGCAATTTGGTCATATGCAGAATTAGGCTTAGAAGAATATAATACTTCAAATCTTTTAATCAATTATCTAGAAAAAGAAGGTTTTGAAGTTGAGAAAGGAGTAGCAAAAATGCCTACTGCTTTTGTAGCTACTTACTCTAATGGAGATGGACCAACTATTGGTGTATTAGGAGAATTAGATGCATTACCAGCACTTTCCCAAGAAGCAGGAAGTACTGAACATAGCCCAGTTACTGAGGTAAATGGTGCTTCTGCACCAGGCCATGGATGTACTCATAACACCATGTGTACGGCCGCGGCTGGTACAGTTGTAGCAGTTAAAAATGCTATGGATGAAGGTGGATTTACTGGAACAATTAAGATGTTTGCAAGTCCTGCTGAAGAAACAGTTATTAGTCGTCCATTCATGGTCTATTCGGGTTTGTTTGATGATGTTGATGTTGTAATTGACAATCATGGAGGAGGTAGCTTTGGTGCGTCCTACGGTGTAAGCAGTAATACAGAGTGGTCATTTTCTGTTACGTTCTATGGTCAAACTGCCCATTCTGCTGGCTCTCCATGGCTTGGAAAATCTGCGCTTGATGCAGTTGAAATAATGAATATGAATACTGAATTTTTAAGGGAGCATCTTCACTATACATCTAGAATGCATTATGTAATTTTAGAAGGTGGTGAGGCCCCAAACGTAGTTCCTGATAGAGCTACAACTTGGTATTATGTAAGGAATTCAGATGAGTTAATAAAATCTGACTTTGAAAAGGTATTAAATTGTGCAAAGGCTGCAGCTCTTGCCACTGATACTAAAATGGAGATTACTCCATATACAGCAATCCATCAATGCTACAGAAATGAAGGTGTAGCAAACATACTTCAGAACAATATTCTAAAAGTAGGTATGCCTGAATGGACTGGAGACGAGCAAAAATTTGCAAAAGAATTACAAAAATCTATAGGTGCATCTGAAGTGAGCCTTTATGATAATTCCAGACTTGAGGATAAACCAAGAGGACCATCCCCAGTATTTGTTGGTGGAGGTTCATCTGATATAGGAGAAGTTTCTCTAGTAGTTCCCCTTTCAACTCTTAATTTCCCATCTAGTGTTCCAGGTGCTATAGGACATCATTGGTCTACTAGTGCTACTACTGGTACAACTATTGCACATAAGGGATTGATTGCAGGAGCTAAGGTAATGGCAGCAAGTGCTATAGAATTGATGACTGATGAAGATAAGCTTGCGGGGATTAAAGATGAATTTAAAGAGATGCAAGAAGAATACTTCTACAATTATAAAAATGATGGTGAAAAATTGATATTAGATGAAAATGGTAATGCTCAATTTGAGTCATATTTACCTTATTTATTTGACAGATCAGGCGAATATAAATATGATCCTGACAGTAGTAAGTTCTTTATACCAGAAGGCAAACCCGTTGTTCCACCATTAGGATTCTTAGCAGAACAAATGGCTAAATATAGACCTGAAATGTCTAAGTATTATAAAACTCCGAAATGGTATGATGGACCTCCTATAATAACCGAATAATATGTTAATTTATAAAAAATAGAGGCTAATAAATCAGCCTCTATTTTAATGTAAATTTCACTTATATTGAAAATTGTAACTTAACTGTAACTAATTAATAATGTTTTAAAGTTATAATAATAATATAGATAAGGAATGCTAAATTTATCGTATCTGATGTAATCTGCAATAACCAATTGATTTTGTAGAGCTGAAAGAATTGTCCTTCGCTAATCATTCTATAATTTTATTCTAGCTTTAGGGCATCTTGATTTATACAAACAAAATAAATATGTATAAACATATTATATGTACTATATAAAAGGGGGATATGGTATGAAAAGGGCAGTCGTATTTCTGTTAATACTTATTTTTTCAATATCCATTACATCAGCTGTATTTGCAGATATGAATGAAAAGATTGGCAATCATTGGTCTGGAGGGCAGATAAATAGAGATTTTCTATTATATTATTTCCCATATTTGGCGAAGGAAAACTTTAAACGTCTCAGCCCAGAGGAACCAATAAATGAAGATGAATTTTTATTATCCTTTTCATCATTATTAAAGGAGAAAGGATATACACCTGTTGAGGTAGGATGGAAGACGGCTCTAGATAGGATTGAAATGGTTAGAATTATAGGAGAAAAATTAGCAGAATTGGAGGTAGTGGAATTTGATACTAAGGATATGCCATTTATAGATATAGATGGTATAACGGAGAGTCAAAGACAAGCCTTATCTAATTTATACAGTATAGGTATAATTGATGGACAATCTAATGCTAAATTTAATCCTTATGCTAAAATAACCCAAGCTGAAGCTATTATTGTATTACAAAGGATAAATAATTTATTAGATAATATAGCTAATGATGAACATATAGATGAACCAGGAGAGTCAAGAGAGCCTGAGGAGATTCCCTTTACTCTATCAGGAATTATTCAGTCTTATTTTGGAAAAGAAGGCATCAATACAAGGATACAGGAAGACAAGGGGTTAGTAACTGCAACTAAAATGTTTCCAACTCCAGGTTATTCGGTAGAAGTAGAAAAGATAACAAAAGATAATGGAGAGTATAAGATATATTTAGATATTACCCCTCCAGATGAAGAGAGCATTCTTCCACAAGTAATAACGTATAAAACAATCACCATGGAGATTGATAAACAGTACTTAGGAAATCCCCCATACAATTTTGTATGGGGTAATTTTTTTAAATTAAAATAGTATGGTATAATATATAAACATAAAAAAATAGAAAGGAAATTGATATGGCTAGACGTAAGGAAATAAAAGAATTATACTATATAAGAGCTATAGCAGCTATGGGAATATTACTGATTCACGCTTCTGCAGGATTTGCGGTTAATTCTGAATTTGGTTCAAAAGCAATGTATTTGGGAATACTTACAAATCAATTTTTTAGATTTGGAAGTCCTATATTCATGATGGTTTCAGGATTAGTGCTGTTTTATAATTATAGATCAATGGATGAATTTGATACTAAGAAGTTTTACAAGAAGAAGATTAAGTTTATTTTACTACCTTATATAATATGGTCAGCAATCTATTTTTTATATAGATCATATTTATATAAAGCACCTTTAACTCTTGGAAAATTATTAGTATTTGGAAGGGAACTCTTATTAGGAGAATCATTTTCTCATCTGTATTTTATATTTTTAATATTTCAGTTTTATGTGATTTTACCGTTATTGATAAGGTATCTGACAAGATATATGAAGAAACATCCCTTTAGGATATTTAGTTTTTGTTTGATAGTTCAGGGAGCTATACTTATATATGGATATTATTTTAAAAATCCAAATGCCACAGGGGTTATAAAAATATTTAATCTATATTATTGGAAAACTGTATTTGGATGGTTCTTTTACTTTATGACGGGTGGATTATTAGGTATGCACTATGAAGAGGTAGTAAATTTTGTTGAAAAACATATAAAGAAATTGTCTATAGCATATGCGATTGTAACTTTTCTTTATGTTGGACAAGTTTACTATAATGTATGGATTAATGGTGGAAGGGATTATTATGGTAGATTTGGTTCTATAAGACCTCATACCATGATATATGCTATATTTACTATGCCAATTTTAATATGGTTAACAAGAAAAATAGTGAATAAGTTCAATTTATTGAAAAATTTTGGAACCTATTCCTTTGGAATATACTTTGTGCACCCATTAATTTTAGAGGAACTGAAGCGAATTTTAATGAATTATTTACCTAACCATATAGGACATAGTAGACTTTCTTCGTTGGTTTTCATATGCGGGATGGGAATTTTGATAAGCTTTGCATTTGTATTAGCAGTGGGAAGTACTAATATTAGATGGCTATTTATAGGTAAAGTACCAAGGTATAAATTGAAAACGTTAAGAAAAGGAGAAAATGTATGACAAAAGCCCGTAAGGTAGCTCAGTCTGCAGCAACAATAGCAATATTTACTTTGATAAGTAAATTTTTAGGATTCATAAGAGAGGTGCTTATCGCTTCTCAATATGGTTCGGGATATGAAACTGATACTTATTTTGTTGCTATGACGGCTACTACTATTATAATGACAACTATAGGAACATCTTTAAACACAACTTTGATTCCTATTTTCACAGAAATTGAAGAAAGGAAAGGCAGAAAAGGGAAGCTAAAATTTTTGAATAATATTTTCAATGTAGTATTTTTTACTGCTATAATATTGGCATTATTAGGATTTTTATTATCTCCAGTGATAATAAAAATACTCGCTAAAGGTTTTGAAGGAGAGCAATTTGATTTAGCGGTTAAATTAAATAGAATAGGTTTACCAATTATAATATTTTTAGGCTTTACTTATATCTTTTCTGGATATCTACATAGTAGCCAGATATTTGGGCCACCAGCCATAATGGGAATTCCATATAATTTTGTATTTATATTCTTTTTATTGTTTATGGCAGATAAGATTAATATATCTGATCTAATGCTTGCTAGTGTATTTGCAACGTCTACTCAATTTTTAATTCAAATTCCAGCTATAAGGCATCAAGGATTTAGGTATAGGCTGGATGTAAATCTTAAGGATATATATATAAGCAAAACCTTCAAATTAATCGTACCAGTTATATTAGGTTCTGCAGTTCAGAAGATAAATACGATAATAGATAAGACATTGGCATCTAGTTTAGTGGATGGTAGCATATCTGCACTCAATTATGCTGCCAGAATAAATGATGTTATAGTATCGGTATTCATAATGGCTGTTACTACAGTAATATTTCCAATGTTATCAAAGGCTTTTTCTCAACAGGATAACAAACAGATTAGAAGAATAATGGGGCAGGGAATAAATATTATATTGATAATAACGGTACCTGCAACAATAGGAATATTGATATTGGCAGAACCAATAGTGAGGTTGTTTTTTGAAAGGGGAGAGTTTACTTCTATTGCGACCAATATGACATCAAGTGCTTTATTCTTTTATTCTTTGGGATTAGTAGGAATATCATTGAGACTTATGTTAAATAAGGTGTTTTATTCATTTCAAGACACAAAAACACCCATGATGAATGGTGCTTTAGCAGTAGGGTTGAATATTATACTAAACTTAATATTTGTAAGATTTATGGATCATTCGGGATTAGCCTTGGCAACAAGTATATCAGTTACACTTACTTCTGCATTTTTATTTTTAAATTTGAGGAAGAAGATAGGGCCTATTGGACTTACAGCTTATATAAAAACATTTATTAAAACTTTAGCTGCATCTTTAATAATGGGAGTGGTTGTTTACTTCATGTTCTATGGATTGTCAGCTAAATTTGCAACTAATAAAATAATTGAGTTATTAATATTGCTGTTGTCTATAGGTACAGGTGCATTAATATATTTCATATTATGTATTGTTTTTAAAGTTGAAAATTTAAAATTATTGAAGAAGTAAGACATGATTTAGACATGCTTCACTTATAATAAATAGATAGAAAATAATATCTATTTATGAAAGGGGGTCATATAAGGAGCATGTCTTGTTTTTTGCAATTATAGAGTGTGAAATGTTTAATAATTATTAATTTTTGATGTTTGCTAAATTGTCTAAACAATGGTAAAATATTAACGATATTTTGCTGACTACATTTAAGGAGGGTTTTGACAGTGAAAAAAAGGAGAGATGCATTAATACTTGGAGCTGCATTGTTTTCAATGTTTTTTGGTGCAGGGAATTTAATATTCCCACCATTTTTAGGGCTAATAGCAGGAGATCAATGGAATTGGTCCATGGTAGGATTTTTTTTAACAGGGATTGGATTGCCATTTTTAGGGATAATGGCTTCTGCTAAAGCAGGTGGTAATGTGGATAGATTGGGTAACAAAATATCACCAATTTTTTCAAAGTTTTTAGGCATTACGATAGTTCTTGTTATTGGACCACTGTTAGCTATACCTAGAACAGGGGCTACTGCTTTTGAGATGGGGGTTTTACCAATTTTTCCTAATGCTAATCCTATAATATCTGTAATTATTTATTTTGGAATTACTTTGCTCTTTGCAATAAAACCGACTAATGTAATAGACAAGATAGGAAAAGTATTAACTCCAGCTTTACTTATGATTTTAGCATTGTTGATCTTAAGAGGAATAATTAATCCTATGGGAACACCAATTGATGAAAATTTAGCCAAACCATTTTCTGACGGATTTGAGCAAGGATATCAAACCATGGATGCTTTAGCAGCTATATTATTTGGAGGTATTATATCTTCTACATTAATCCAACAAGGTTATCAGGATGAAAAAGAACAAATTTCTATGACTAAAAGGGCGGGAATAATTGCCATATCAGGTCTTGCATTCGTTTATGGTGGATTAGGCTATTTAGGTGCTACAGGTGGAGAAATATTTCCTAAAACCATAACGAGAACAGATTTAATAATGAACATAGCCAATAACTTATTAAAAGCTTTTGGAGAATTAGGATTGGGACTAGCTGTAGCATTAGCTTGTTTAACAACATCTGTAGGGCTTACTGCTACTGTAGGGCAATATTTTAATCAGATAAGCAAAGGAAAACTTAAATATGAGGTGGTAGTAATAATAACAATTTTATTTAGTACTTTTATGTCTAACAGTGGTGTTGAATCAATTATATCATTTGCAGAACCTATATTGTTATTTATGTATCCTATAGTAATTGTATTGATATTATTAACAGTATTTTTAGGAGATTATATTAAAAATGATAATGTCTACAAATATGCTATTTATTCTACCTTGATAGTAAGTGCAATTGAATCTTTAAAAATATTAGGAATAAAAGTTTATCTATTGAGGTTTGTAGAAATGTTGCCTTTAGCATCATCTGGATTTGCTTGGGTATTACCGGCTATTATTGGAGGAATTATAGGTTATTTTATCAAACCTAAAGATGTTGAGAATATAAGTGTCTAGTTATTATATTAAACACTCGGATAAAGCTTTATCCGAGTGTTTAATAATTATCCCCATTTAGGCTTGTTAAAGTTTTCAGGAGTTTTTATTCTTTTTGCCTCTTCTTCCGAAACCATGTATGCATTTATTGCCTTATTATCATAGCTTTTAACTGTTTTTATAGCATCTTCTTTAGACATAGGTTCGGAAAGCTTTTCGTCAGTTATAACGACATATTTTTGAGCCATAGAATCTCCTTTCACCATTTTACATTTATTATTTCCTAAAAGAGTGAATAATATACTTTTTCTTATTGGTATAAAGTTAAAATTTGTGAATTATAATGTTTGCACATGTAGTTATAATATTGTTGATAATTGTCTTAAAGAAAAGAAATAATTAGCAGATATCCACAATTTTAATTTTCAATCATATTCATTTTGTTTTTTATACTTATATTTTCTATTGTAGAGCCTTTCTCTTCCTTTAATACTAGATTTAATATTAGAGCGGCTATGGTACCAGTACTAATACCTGATGAGAACAACATCTTTAAACTTTCTGGTAGGTTTGATATGATTTCAGGTCTTACTGTGACACCTAAACCTAATCCTATTGATACTGCAATTATTAATAGATTTCTATTTGTCATCTTTACACGGCTAAGTGTTTTTATTCCTGATGCAGCAACCATTCCGAACATCACTATACCTGCACCACCTAAAACTGGCTCTGGCATAATAGCAACTAATGCTCCTAACTTAGGGAATATACCTAATATCATCAGAATTATACCTGCAATTATAACGACAAATCTGCTTGCCACTTTAGTCATAGGGATAAGTCCAACATTTTGACTGAATGATGTATTAGCACCAGCTCCAAAAAATCCAGCTATAAAGCTTCCTACACCATCTGCCAATAGACCAGCACCTATCCCTTTGCTGTCTATTCTTCTATCGGAAGCTTCACCTATAGCTATAAGACATCCTACTGTTTCGATAGAGGTAACCAAATAAGCAGCTATAAAGGGAATTACTGCTTTTAGGTTAAATGTTACACCATATTTAAAGATAGTAGGTAGTTCAATCCAATTAGCATTTGCAACTTCCGTAAAATCAATCATTCCCAGCGGATATGCAATTATGTAGCCTATAACGATACCTATTAAAACTGAAGCAGTACTGAACATTCCTTTAGCATATCGATTTAGTAGAATTATTATGATCAATACTATGACTGCAACAACTATATTCTGTAGTCTACCATAGTCAGACGCTCCAGTTCCACCTGCAGCCCAATCGATGGATACTGGTAATAAAGTTAATCCTATTAATGTAACTACAGTCCCTGTGACAACTGGTGGAAAAAATCTCATAAGGGGTTTAATGAATCTACTTATAACCATTTCTATAAAAGAACCCAATATGGTTCCTCCAAAGAGGCCGGGAAGACCCATAGTAGATCCTACTGCTATGGAAGGAGCAACGAATGTAAAGTCTGTGCCCATAACACAAGGGACTTTAGCCCCAATAGGACCAATTCCCTTTGCTTGTATAAAGGTTGCTATTCCAGCAACAAATATAGCAGCACTCACTAGAAATGCAACATCAGAAGTTGGAAGGTCTAAAGCTCCACCAACTACTAAAGGCACTGCGACAATTCCGCCAAAAGCAGCCAAAATATGCTGAATTCCTAATACTATTGAGGTTAAGAGTGGTGGACGATCATCGATCTTGTAGATAATTCCAGAATTATTACTAGCTTGCGCATTAGATTTTTCGTGATATTCCATATATATCCTCCTAAAAAAGAATTAATACTATGCTTTGATATAAAAACAATGCAGATGATACTGAAAGCGTTATCATAGTATTTCTATAAGGATATAATAAATATTGACTTGGTTAAATGTAGAAAGTATACAAAAAAATAATCCAGTTTCGTTTGAATATTAAAATGATTTGTTTTGATTTTATAAATGATGAATAAAATTCATTTTTATATTATTATATAAAGAAACAATTTACACTTAGAATATACTGTAAAATTTTATTGCTGTTTTGTATATCATTATATGGGTAAAATTAGTATGTGCAGTTTAAACGACGGAACATTCTTTTTTTGACGTTATAAGAATAATTTGCAAAACACTTAAAATATAGTTAAAATATATGCTATAGAAGGAGCTGGTAATATGAATTTTCCAAGTGCCAACATATTAGAAGTTAATTTAACTAATGGTACTATTCAGAAAAAGGTATTGGATGGAGATACTCATAGACTATATCCAGGGGGTTCTGCATTAGGTACTTATATATTGTTAAAAGAGTTAAAACCAAAAGTGGAACCTTTATCTCCGGAAAATATATTAGTATTTTCAGTATCTCCATTGACAGGATTACCTATTGCAGGCGCAAACAGAATTACTGTAAATACTAAAAGTCCTTTAACCGGAGGAATAGGAGATAGTCAGGCTGGTGGATTTTTTGCAGCTTATTTAAAAGCAAATGGTTGGAATTCTATAGTATTTAAAGGAAAGGCAGATCATCCAGTATATCTATACATAGACGAAGGAAAAATAGAGTTAAGAGATGCTTTAAATATATGGGGAAAAGTAACAGGAGAAGCTGAAAAATTAATAAGAGAGGATCTAGATGAAGATAACGTAGATATAGCACAAATAGGTCCTGCAGGAGAGAATTTAGTGAAATATGCTAACATAATAAATATGAATAATAGAGCAAATGGGCGAAATGGTACTGGAGCTGTAATGGGTTCTAAAAATTTAAAAGCCATAGCTATAAAGAAAAGATTAGGACTTAAACCTGCAGATCCTGATAACTTTAACAAATTAGTTAAGGAAGGAATACAAAGATTTAATAACAGTAAAGGATTGCGATCACTTGGAGAACATGGAACAGACGGAGGATTAATCAGCCATCATAAAAATGGATTTTTAGCAACGAGGAATTGGAAGTCCGGGTATTTCCCTGAAGGAGCAGAAAATATAACTGGTACTACTATGACAGAAACTATATTGAAGAAAAGAGACACTTGTTATGCTTGTCCAATAAGATGTAAAAGGGTAGTGGAGATAGAAGGAAAGGTTGATCCAATATATGGAGGGCCAGAATATGAAACTGCTGCATCCTTAGGTTCGTATTGTGGAATCACAAGTTTAGAAACAGTTTCCATAGCTAATCAGCTATGCAATATGTATGGGTTAGACACCATATCCTGTGGAGGGACTATAGCATTTGCTATGGAATGTTATGAGGAAGGTGTATTGACTAAAGAGAGTACTGGTGGAATAGAACTTAACTTTGGAAATGATGAATCAGCTTTAACCATGATAGAGTTGATTGCAAAAAGAGAAGGAATAGGAGATTTATTAGCGGAGGGAAGCTATAGAGTAGCTCAAAGGTTAGGCAATGGTGCAGAAAAATATAGTATGACTTCTAAAAAGCAAGAATTTCCAGCTCATATGCCACAGTATAAACCATCATTAGGACTTATTTATTCAGTAAATACCTTTGGGGCAGATCATCAATCTTCAACACATGATCCAGTGCTTACTTTGCCACCGGAAAGTGAGGCTAGAAACAACTTAGCATTATTAGGAATTCGAAAGGGATATGATGATAATTTTGAAATGGATGATGAAAAAACAAGATTCGCATTTAATACTCAATGTTTTGAATCAACAGTTGATATATTATCCCTATGCCAATTCGTATGGGGAGCGTCTACAGAACTATACAATCCAAAGGACTTAGTCAAATTTGCTAAATATGGTATAGGATGGGATACCTCAGTATATGAATTAATGGAGATAGGTGAAAGAAAGATAAATATGATGAGGTATTTTAATGCTAGAGAGGGTTTTACTAAGGAAGATGATACGTTACCTCAAAGAGTATTTGAACCATTTCAAGATGGGCCATCTAAAGGGGTAGCCTTGGATAGAGAAAAATATGAAAAAGCTAAAGAGACATATTATGAAATAGCAGGTTGGGACAAGAAGACAGGTAATCCAACAGAAGGAAAACTAAAGAGACTATCATTGGGATGGTTGATAAACGATTTACAGATGAAAAGAGTTCTAAATTAGAAAACCAGTTCACTAAGAACTGGTTTTCTAATTTAGAAAGAACAAAAAAGAATGTTAATTATTAAACAATATTCTGAATGTTACAAATATATTGACAAATAGGGCGAATTTATGATATTTTATAAGTGAGCATTTATAGGGCTTATACTATTAAAAACATTCAGAATATTATGACTTGAATCATAATAAAATTGTAGTAGAGGGGGTGAATAGACGAATATTAGGATTATAAGTTGTCGATATTAACTAATTTTATAAGGGGGTTTATTCATGGAAAAACAACCAACTACGGAAAAATCAAGAGATCAATTTGTATCAAGGATAGGTTTTATTTTTGCTGCAGCTGGATCTGCAGTTGGGCTAGGAAACATATGGAGATTTCCTTATTTAGCAGGATTAAATGGTGGAGGCGCATTTGTACTATTTTATTTAATTTGTGTAATTGTAATTGGATTTGGATTGATGTTAGCTGAGTTTGTAATAGGTAGACATACTCAGTTATCCTCAGTAGATGCTTTCAAAAAATTGGACAAAAGATTTACTTTTGTGGGAGTAATGGGGGTATTAGCTGCATTTATAATTATGGGATATTATCCCGTTGTAGGTGGATGGTCAGTAGCTTATATTTTTAAAATTGTATTAGGAGAGTTTTCAACAGAACCAGCGGTTATGGGAGAAATATTTGGTGCATTATCTGGTGGAATTATGTCTCCGATTTTTTGGACTGCAATTTACTTAATAATGAACATTGTGATAGTGGCTAAAGGAATTAGTGCTGGAATAGAAAAAGCGTCTAAGATAATGATGCCTACCCTTTTCGCATTATTAGTTATATTAGTAATTCGTTCAGTGACTTTACCTGGAGCAATGGAAGGATTAAGATATCTATTTGTGCCTGATTTCTCAAAGATGACAGGTGAGGTTATGCTGGCAGCCCTAGGGCAAGCATTTTTCTCATTGAGTTTAGGTATGGGTTGTATGATTACCTATTCTAGCTATTTAAGTAAAAAGGAAAACCTTGTTCAAAGTGCAATTATAGTCCCTGCAATGGATACTTCAGTTGCATTACTAGCTGGAATGATGATAATACCTGCTACTGTAGCTTTAGGATTTGATTTAGGCCAGGGACCCGGATTAGTGTTTGTTACAGTACCGGCTATATTTGCAACAATGGGTCCAGTAGTTGGAAGAATATTTGGAATACTATTCTTTGTATTGCTTACATTAGCAGCTCTAACTTCTTCTCTATCCTTATTAGAGGTTGTTGTTTCCTATTTAATAGACAATAGAAAGTGGGAAAGAAAGAGAGCTGTTATGATCACTAGTATAATACTATTCTTAATGTGTATTGCCGCTTCATTATCAATGGGAATATGGTCTGGTTTCCAAATTATTGGAAAGAATATATTTGATTTCTTAGATTGGTTTGCTAATAGTCTTTTATTACCAATAGGTGGATTGTTCATCACATTATATGTAGGATGGTTCTGGGGTAAAGATAAAGTTAAAACTGAAGTTACAAATAATGAAAGTGTCAAATTTGCAATATTTAATGTATGGATGTTTTTATGTAAATTTGTCATTCCAATAATTATAGCATTAGTATTGCTTTCAGGAATTGGAATAATATAAAATATTCAATACGAGGAGTCCTTGTTTATCAAGGGCTCTTTACTTTTTAAGATTTGTTTTTATATGACCTTAACAGTATAATTGCCTTCATCTTACAAATACTAGTTAAATAAACATTTGTAAAATGGAGGTTTTAATTTTGGGAAATAAACTATTAGAAAAGATGTCCAAAATAACTGCTACTAGTAAGGAAGCCGTTTCAGATATTTTAGTTTTAGAATTTACTATAGTTAATGCATGTTTAATTGGAGATCCTATGTCTGATAATAAAGATTTTGTACTAGTAGATACTGGACTAGAAAATTCTGCTGATTTCATATTGGAATCTATAGATAAAAGGTTTGGGAAAGGCAATAAACCACAATGTATTATTCTCACTCATGGACATTTTGACCATGTAGGGTCAGTGGTTAAACTTTCTGAGCAATGGGATGTTCCAGTATATATTCATGAATTAGAATTACCTTATGTAATTGGTAAGAAGGACTATCCATTAGCAGATCCTTCTGTGGATGGCGGAGGAGTATCCAGGATGAGCAAGTCTTTTCCTCATACTAGTATAGATATAGAGGACAGAGTTGAAATTCTTCCTCCTGATGGAAGTGTACCAGGTATGTCAGGTTGGAAATGGATTCATACTCCAGGTCATACTGAAGGACATATTTCATTATTTAGGGAAATAGACAGAGTAATTATAGCTGGGGATGTATTTTCTACTACAAAACAAGAATCATTGATATCTGTGATAACTCAAAAACAAGAAATATCAGGACCTCCAGCATATTTAACTGTAGATTGGAAAGCTGCTAAAGAATCCATAATTAATTTAAGACAGTTAAATCCATATATTGCTATCCCAAGCCATGGTAAATCTATGAGAGGTAAACAGGTAACTGATCATTTGGATATGCTGATAGAACATTTTGATGAAATTGCAAAATCTGAACAAGGTAAATTTTTAGATAAATAATATTATACATTTTGCATTTCTTTACTTTGCTTATTGATAAAACTTATAACAATAAAAGAAAATAAAATAAAATAAAAAGAGAGAGCGATCTCTCTCTTTTGTATATATAGTGAACTAAAAATTAATTTACATGTTATTTTGATAGTTTTTTATGGTAGACTATAGTAGTAAAAAGTTTATCTTCAAAATTTTCATATCTAATTCCAGCTAATTTATATCGTTGCTTCATAGCAAATTCCATTGATGCAAAGTTTGGTTTTGGAGAAAGTATTGTCTCTGAAAACATATTTTTTATGCCTAGATTTAAAGATTTTTCTTTAAATTTTTTAAATAGTTCGCTTCCTAAACCTCTACCTGTTAAGCCAGATCTAACTGCAATTTTTTCTAATATAACAAATTTTTTAAGCGCTTTTTTATTAAAGTCATCTTTCCAGTTTGTATCAAAGATCCACTTAGGCTCACTTTTAAGCCATTGATCTTTAGTATATGCTAATAAAAAACCTAGTACATGATCCCTTTTTTTGATAACATAGAATAACTTTGAATTATCTATATCGTTTTTAAATTTACTTACATATTTTTCTTTATCCCTAAGGTAATTGTCCATCAAGAATCCTTGCTTATGGTTTTTCTTACTATTGCCCACAGAAGAAGCAACCTTTATTATTCCGTCGATATCAGTTTCGGTAGCCATACAAATATTCAAGTCGTCTGCATTATCGAAGTCTATTATTTTTGCATGAATCGTATCAGAATCCATTATATCCTCCCTCAATTTTCTCTTTTCCATCTACCTAGTCTTATAATTGGTTTAGATGAAACCACAACACCTCCTGTATAAAGTATGTACGCTTCTAATTTATTTTTTTAATTATATCATAAAGTTTCATTTTCTGAAAATTGAAATTTCTTATTATAATTATGTAAGACCTGTTTAATGGGTATGTCGTTAATTCTGATTAAGTTAACCCATAAATTTTTCCTAATTATAATAATATACATTAGAATGGTACGCAATTTAATTGGAATAAATTAAAAACACTGTATATCTTAATCTATTTGCGTTTGTCTTATTCAAAGAATTCAAGATATTTTGTTGATAGTTCATATCTTTGTATAATTAGAACTGGATTTTTTGTAGATAGAAATGTATGTGTAAACTACACCTCACCTATGGTTTTACTTAGAAATAGGGAACCTCTTGGTCAATTGTAAATTTTAATTATTAATCATAAATTTTAGTTGTCAATCATAAATTTTAGTTAATTGTTATATTTAGTTAAGGAGGGGAAATAATGATTAGACTTATTGGAATTGTGATTGTAATTGTTGGATTTGTTCTAAAATGGGATACAATTGCAGTAGTGGTTGTTGCAGGAATTACAACAGGATTTGTAGGAGGATTATCTTTTAACGAAATACTTGCAATTTTAGGAGAATCATTTGTAACAAATAGATATATGTCAGTATTTTTGGTGACATTGCCCATTATAGGCATATTAGAAAATAATGGTTTAAAGGAAAGAGCTTCAACTCTTATTGCAGAAATAAAGGTTGCAACTTCAGGAAAAATATTATCAATATATATGATTACAAGGACTATAGCAGCAATGTTGTCACTGCGTCTTGGAGGACATGTACAGTTTATTAGACCAATTGTAAACCCAATGGCAGTAGGTGCTGCAGAAGCTAAATATAAAAATATAGATGAAGAAGATGAAGAAAATATAAAAGGATTGGCAGCAGCAGTTGAAAATTACGGTAACTTCTATGGACAAAATGTATTCATTGCTTCAGGCGGTGTTCTCTTAATAGTTAGTACGTTAAATGAGTTAGGATATAATGTAACTCCTTTAGATATTTCTAAAGCAGCATTACCTATAGCTATAATAGCAACAATAGTTGTAATAATTCAGGTTTTAATGTTTGATAGAAAAACAGATAGAAAGTATCAATCAAAATAATTGGAAGAAAGGAGAAATTATTTATGAATGATATTTTGCTTGAGATCTTATTTATATTATGTGGTATGGTATCTTTAATAACATCATTTTATTCATTTAAAGATGAAGAACATCCTACCAGAATAGGAAGTACATTGTTTTGGGGACTATTAGGTATAATATTTATATTTGGGCCATATATTCCAGCAAATATTACAGGAATTATTTTAATCGTGATGGCAGTTTTAACAGCTACAAAACGAGTTAGAGCAGGATCTACAAGAGATGCAACAGATGAAGAGTATAGAAAGAAAAAGTCAAATGAAATAGGAAATGCGATATTCATTCCTGCGCTTATGATAGCTATTTTTGCTTTTGGAATAGCACAGTTTACAGATTTAGATGGACTTGTAGGATTAGGAATAGGAGCTGTAGTAGGGCTTGTAATTGGATTAATATTAACTAAATCTCAGACATCTGAAGCTCTTCAAAGTGGTGGCAATATGCTACAACAAATAGGTTCTCCAAGTTTATTACCACAGATTTTAGCAGCTCTTGGAGCACTATTTAATGCTGCAGGAGTAGGAGAAGTGATAGCTTCTGGAATTTCTCGAATTATTCCTGCTGAAAATATAGTGTTAGGTGTGATAGCATATTATGCAGGTATGATGATATTTACTATGATAATGGGAAATGCATTTGCAGCTTTTTCTGTTATTACAGTAGGAGTAGGGGCACCCTTTGTATTAGCACAAGGTGCAAATCCAGCAATAGTAGGAGCATTGGCTATGACAGCTGGGTACTGTGGAACATTACTTACACCTATGGCAGCAAATTTTAATATTGTACCGGCAGCTATTTTAGAAATGAAAGATAAAAATAAGGTAATGAAGTCACAATTCCCAATTGCATTAGTAATGTTTATAATTCATATAATATGGATATTAATCTTTGCGTTATAGGATTTTACCATAATTTGTAGGGAAGTTCTGTTTTTAATATATTTTATAATATAGTTAAGAAAATTAGGAGGTACTTAAATATGAAAGTATTAATTACGGGTTTTGATCCTTTTGGAAATGAGAAAATAAATCCAGCTATTGAAGCTGTGAAAAAATTAGATGATAAAATAGCGGGTGCAGATATAATAAAACTTGAAATACCAACTGTATTTGGGAAGTCTATAGAAAGATTAGAGAAAGCTTTAGAGAAAGAGAATCCAGACATAACCATATGCGTTGGTCAAGCAGGTGGAAGAAATAGAATAAGTATAGAGAGAGTAGCAATAAATATAAGTGATGCAAGAATACCAGATAATGAAGGGAACCAACCTATAGATGAACCAATATTTGAAGATGGGGATGCTGCTTACTTTGCAAAATTACCTATTAAAGCAATGGTAAAAGAGATGAATGATAAGAATATACCTGGAGAAGTGTCAAATACAGCTGGTACTTATGTATGTAATCATATTATGTATGGATTGCTTTATAACATAGATAAAAAATACCCAAACATGAAAGGTGGATTTATACACATTCCATTTCTACCAGAACAAGTAATTGATAAAAAAGACAGACCAAGCATGCCTTTAGATCTTATTATTAAAGGAATAACAGCTGCAATAGAAGCAGCCATTAAATATGATGAAGATATTAAAGAAGTTGGTAGTGAAATCAGTTAGTGACATAAAACTGGAGAATAAAAGGAGTAACTCCTTTTATGAAAATTGGATCTGAAGATTAATTTTCAAAGTATTAGGAAGATTTTATCCACTTTATGATATAATTTATATATGCAAAGCAGATGGTAAATTCATTATAATAGTCTCGTTGTAATGCAAGAAAATCTAATTAGTATTTCATAAGACATAAGAAAAGGGGGAATTAATATGAAAAAACGCCCAGGAACAAAAAATGATGGGATTAGAATTTTTAAATTTATTTTATTTGCAGCAATAGGAATTTTTATGTTTTTCATACCTATCAAAATAAACGGGGATAGTTCTATTCCCTTAGATCATATTGTTAACTATATCAAAACTATTCCTTATTTTGGGTCTGTATATTCCGGTTTAATAGTGGCTATAGGAGGAGTATTGCCATTTATTAATAAAACTTGGAATAGAGATAGAACAACATCTATTTTTTCAATTATTAAACTACTAGGTATTGTATTTATATTCATGGCAATTTTTAATGTAGGACCAGCATTTTTGATGAAAGAAAATGTAATTCCATTTATTTATAATAATATAGTTATATCAGTAACTACAATAGTCCCAATAGGTTCAATATTTCTTGCATTTTTAGTTAATTATGGTTTAATGGAATTCATAGGGGTTCTAATGCAACCTGTTATGAAACCAATTTGGAGGACACCAGGAAGATCTGCAATAGATGCTGTAGCATCTTTTGTAGGTAGTTATTCATTGGCCTTACTTATTACGGATAAGGTATATCAAGAAGGTAAATATACAGGAAAAGAAGCTTCTATTATAGCTACTGGTTTTTCAACTGTATCAGCTACATTTATGGTTATTGTAGCCGATACATTAGATATTATGGATTATTGGTTATTGTACTTTTGGTTGACTTTGGTTATTACATTTATAGTAACAGCTATAACAGCAAGGATATATCCTTTAAGCAAGAAACCAACAACTTACTATAAGGGACAAGAAGGTAACGCAGAAAAATTAGACTCCGGTAATAGATTTAAGATGGCATATAAAGAAGGAATGGAAGCATTTGATAATGCACCTACAGTTGTAGAAAGTGTATTAGGAACTTTCAAATCAGGAATAAGGTTAGCTTTATCAATTGGTCCATTACTTATGTCTATTGGAGTTATAGGAGTAGTTTTAACTGAATATACACCTATATTTGATATAGTAGGTTATATATTTTATCCATTTACTCTAATAACGCAGATTCCCGAGCCATTACTAGCAGCTAAAGCAAATGCATTGAGTATAGCTGAAATGTTTTTGCCAGCATTATTGGTTACGGATGCTTCTATGATTACAAAGTTTCTTATAGCAATAGTGAGTGTATCGGAAATTTTATTCTTTTCAGCTTCAATACCTTGTATGATGGCCACAGAGATACCACTTACAATGAAGGATTATATTATAATATGGATAGAAAGAGTTGTATTATCCATACTTATAGCAGCACCAATATTACACTTGATATTTTAGTGAGTAGATAAGATTAGTTGATTATAGAACAATACTAGTTAAAAGTGCTTAGTTTGTTATATACCGCTTGACAGAGTTACATTTAACAAATATAATTTGATTATCAAAATATTTGAGGTGTAACTATGGATAATCATAAATCTATTAATGAAATACTTGTAAGGCTTTTTGCTAATGTTCTTGATATAGAAGAAAGATGTCTCAGGAGAGGTGAATTTTCCGACTTATCCATAAAAGAAATGCATATTATAGAAAATATAGGGATAGATAAAGAACCCACTATGTCAGAGACAGCTAAAGAATTGGGCATTACTTCCGGAACGTTAACTACAGCAATTAATAATTTAATTAAAAAGGGGTACGTTGAAAGACATCGCTCAAGTTACGATAGACGTGTTGTTATGATTAAGCTAACAGATAAAGGCATTTCAGCATATAATGCTCATTTAGATTTTCATAAGGATTTAGTAACTAATGCATTGAAATCATTGAATAAAGATGAGGAGAAGATGCTAATTGGAGTATTGGCAAAAATAGATATATTCTTTAGGAAAAAGTATGATTTTTAATCTAATATTTCAACAGTCGAATATTTTGATAATCCAATTAAAATGGAAGGAGAAATTATGGGTATAAGAATAGTTATTGATAGTACATCAGATGTTACAAAAGAAATTATAGAAAAATATAATCTTATAATGGTGCCACTAACAGTAAATTTTGAAGATAGATCATATTTAGATAAGGTTGAATTAAGTACTAATGAATTTTTTGACAAATTAATTGTATCAGATAAACTTCCTACTACATCACAAGTTACACCAGGAAAGTTTGTTGAAGTGTTTAATAAAATATTAGAAGGTGGAGATGAAGTTTTAGGAATATTTTTAGGTTCAGACCTTAGTGGAACATATGAATCTGCACAAATAGCAAAGAATATGATCGATGATGAGAGAATTAATCTTATAGATTCAAGAAGTGTATGTCTTGGAACATTTTCTTTAATATTGGAAGCAACAGAGTTAGTAGATCAAAACAAAAGTATAGATGAAATTGTTAAAACAATAGAAAGTTTAAAGGATAAGGTAGAACTTGTGGTTGCAGTTGATACTTTGAAATATCTTGAAAAGGGAGGTAGACTTTCTAAAGGGCAGGCAATAGCAGGTTCAATTTTGAATATTAAGCCTATTATTACAGTGAAAGATAGTAAAGTTTCAGTTGTTGATAAGGTCAGGGGCAACAACAAAATCGTAAAGTGGTTTGATAATTGGATAAAAGAAAATGAATTTGATTTGACTAATAAAACTGTATTCTTGTATCATGCTCAAAATGAGAAAACAATAAAGACTTTAAGAGAGCTAATTGAAGAAAAATATACACCCAAGAATATAATAATATCAGAAGTTGGACCTGTAATTGGAACTCACACAGGACCAGGAGTAATTGCAATAGGATTTTTAAATAAATAAGTGGACAAGTGGACAAGTACCTTGTCCACTTATTTATGATATAATGTTAAAAGAAGGAAATAATTATAAAAGGAACGATAAAATTGAGTCAATTAATATCTGTGCTTGTTGCATTTATAATAATACCAATTTTAACTAGTAAAAAAGTTAAACTTAGTTATATCCTTTTGATTTCGACAGGAATTTTAGGCATATTGTCTGGTTTACGAATGGAAGATTTAGGGCAAGCGATTGCAAGTATTATAACTAATTCGCCATCTCTGACTACAGTGCTGACAGTTATGATGGTAAGTATTCTTGGTGGGTGGATGAAACACTACAATATACTCAATGAAATAGTTAATATATTAATACTTTTAATAAGAGATAAGAAAAAATTTTAATGATAATTCCTGCTATGATTGGAGTTTTAATAATTTCTGGAGGGGCATTATTATCTGCTCCATTTATATACAATTTAGGAGAAGAGATGGAGTTATCGCCTCCGCGACGTGCTGCAATAAATCTTGTATTTCGACATATAGCAATGTTTTTCATATCATCATTTTTCTTTGGATACATAACTTGAAATCAGACTGCTGCATTGGCAATTATATTTCCTATGATTTCTCAGCTTAATATTATTGGAGGATTGCTATACGTTTATACATATTTTGTATTTGGAGCTGCATTCTTAGGCTATTTTTTTCGCCATTACATCTTTGTCAAGCGTTTACATTGGAACATATGGGAGTACTTACTAGCGGATTGTATAAGGAATATAGGTTTTATGCACTTAGTTTGTTTATAGTATTGATTGTTTCTGCAGTTGTTTTAAATTTAGTGTTTGTTTAACATTTTATATTATTTTCAATAAAATTTATTAAAAAGACATATGAAAATTAAATCAAAAATGCTATCATGTGGATGCAGTATAAAAAAAGAAAAGAAGGAGTTAAAGATGTCTGG
The DNA here is from genome assembly GCF_019931165.1 of Schnuerera sp. xch1. GTDB lineage: Bacteria > Bacillota > Clostridia > Tissierellales > Tepidimicrobiaceae > JAIOUP01. Next base: position 88,198 of record NZ_JAIOUP010000007.1, on the reverse strand, counting down.
TAAATTAGCAGGAAAAATTAATTCAAAGGAAATTGTAACAAAACTAATATTTATAGTAATAGGAAATTTACTGTGTTCTATAGCATTCAACGTATTTTTCATACCTAACAAGCTATTAAGTGGTGGTGTTGGAGGATTAGGAATTTTAATTCAATATCTAACGGAAATACCTACAGGTATATCCGTATTTCTTATTAATATTCCTATATTTGTTATAGGTTCTAAAATGATAGATAGGGAATTTGCTATATATGGTTTTATATCTATGCTTGTTTTGTCACTTTTTTTAACACTTACAAGAGAATTAGGGAGTTATTTTATAGTAGACGATATATTATTGGGTTCAAGTTTTGGAGGAATATTTAATGGAATAGGAATGGGGCTGATGTTTAGACAAAGAGCTTCTCAAGGAGGTTTTGACATAATAGCTGCAATTCTTAAGAAAAAATATAATGTGAATATTGGGACAGGCTTAATGATGGCAAATACTATAATAGTTTCCCTTTCATCATTACTATTTGGGTATAAATCTGCAATGTATACGCTAATATCCATGTATATAGGGTATACTGTAGTGGACAAAGTACAGACAGGATTAAATGTGAAAAAGAATATAGTTATAGTATCACAAACTCCTGAGAAGGTAGCTGATGCGATTATTAAAAGATTGCACAGGGGTGTTACTTTTTTGGAAGGATTAGGTGGCTATACAAATGAAAATAAAAAAGTTATATATTGTATAGTTACATCAAGAGAGACAGCGAAGTTAAAAAACATAGTAGAAAAAACAGATCCAAATGCTTTCTTTACTGTAAATAACGTAGTGGAAGTAAAAGGTCGTGGTTTTAAAAATATAGGGATATAAATTATATTAAAATAAATAATTTATCTATAGTGTCATAACAATCCACAAAGCAGCTAAAATTGATAGCCTCATCAATTTTAGCTGCTTTCATAATTCTTAATAAATCTGAATTTTTTAATCAAATGCATTTTAAAGGCTATTCCATTTATTATAATCTTTAATTGAATGTTTTTAATTTATACTATTATTGTTGATTAAGTTCATTATTTTCATTTAAAAAATTCAATCTACCATTTAAATATTGTAGATGTCTATCAATATCTGAGCTCATCTGCTCAAAGGTTTGTTTTACTTGTTCGTCTTCAGTTGATTGGGCCATCATAGAATAACTTCCTTTTGCAGCTTCAGATGAAGCTATAGCTTTTTCAAGATCACTTTTAACTGTCATTTTATCACCTCACTTTCATAATTAGATTTTCCACACATAAAACCAAATATCCTAACCAAAATATCCACACTTCACAAAAAATCCACATTTCAGAAATATCTACATTGAATATAAACATTCCAATTTGATTAATATAAATAAAAACAAAAAATAACTAAAATTTTTATTATAATATAATTTATTATCCATCAATAGGAATATAATTTCATTAGAGGTGAAATTATGTTTAAAAGAAAATCAATTATCAATAAATGGCATATAATAGGTATATTTTGGATCATTATAGTAGGATCTTTATTGCATTTTACGTATGAATGGTCAGACAAATCTATTATTGTAGGATTCTTTAGTGCTGTAAATGAAAGTGTATGGGAGCACTTAAAGCTTGGATATTTTGCATTAACTTTTTTTATGTTAATTGATTATTGGATATTGAAGAATAAAACATCAAACTATTTTACAGCAAAAGCTAGTGGAATTATATCCATGAATTTACTTATTGTTATTGGCCATTATACTTATCAAGTTATTGCAAGTAATACTAATGTAATTTTTCATATTGGTTTATTTATTGCAGGAGCAGTAGTTTGTCAGCTAGTTAGTATGAATATTATGAAAAGAGATATTAGTAAGTTTTTCAATTATATAGGATTTATTGTTTATGTATTAATAGGAGTATTATTTGTGTCTTTGACACCTTCTCAAACACAAACTTTTACATTATTTATAGATTTTTAAAAAAATAAAGGGAAAACAAACTTTATGTCGAATATATAAACATATAAGACTTATTGGTGAAGTATATGAGCATAAAGGCTATTTTTATTAATTTATATCCATATTTATGTACATGAAAAGGGGAATAGTGCTATGACTGAAATAAAAACAATGGAATTTAAAGATGACATTTTATTCTTAATAGATCAGAGGAAGTTGCCTGTATCCTATGAGATATTTCAATGTAAAACCTATGAAGAAGTAGATTTTGCAATTAAAGATATGGTTGTACGAGGAGCTCCAGCTATAGGAACGGCTGCAGCCTATGGTGTGGTTTTAGCTGCAAAGCAATTCTTAAACAATAATAAGGATGAATTTCTTAAAAGATTAGACATAGCTTTAGACGTTTTAGACAAATCGAGACCTACTGCTGTAAATCTAATGTGGGCAACAAACCGTATGAGATCAGTTATAGATGGAAACAAGGGTTTGCCAAAGGAATCTATTTATAATAAGATAAAAATTGAAGCAGACAAAATATATAATGAAGATATAGAGACCAACAAACGTATAGGCAGGAATGGCAATACAATTATTCCAGATAAAGCTACTATACTAACTCATTGTAATGCAGGGGCTCTTGCTACAGCAGGATTTGGTACAGCTTTAGGTGTAATAAGACAAGCCTTCTATGATGGCAAAGATATATTAGTATATGCTGATGAGACAAGGCCTAGATTACAAGGTGGTAGGCTTACTGCTTGGGAATTAGCTGAGGAAGGTATTCCAACTAGGCTAATTGCAGATAATGTAGCTGCTACATTGATTAGAGATAGAAAGATTGATGTAATACTAGTAGGTGCAGATAGAATTGCTATAAATGGTGATACTGCCAATAAAATCGGTACTTTTATGTTATCCGTAGTGGCAAAGGAATATGATGTACCCTTCTATATAGTAGCTCCTACTTCTACTATAGACTTTGATATAGAATCAGGTGATGAAATAAAAATAGAGGAAAGGGAGGATAAAGAGGTTACTCATATTGAAGGGATAAGAATAGCTCCTAAAGGAGTTGAAATATATAATCCTGCTTTTGATGTGACTCCTCATGAGAATATTACAGGAATAATAATAGAAAAAGGGATAGTAAGACCTCCATTTAACAAAAATATATTGAAATTTAAGGAAGAAAGGATAAACATTAAATAATAAATAGAAAAAAGCCATATTGGTAATACAGAAGTACACAATTATAAAACTTTAGTATGGAAAGGATAATCTATATGTTAATGGAAAAGGAAAGGGAACTTATTGTAGAATATGGGAGAAAATTGATTAATTCAGGTCTTACGAAGGGAACTGGTGGGAATTTGAGCATATATAATAGACAGAAGCAGTTAATAGCCATAAGCCCATCAGGCATAGATTATTTTCAGACCAAGCCTAAAGATATAGTAATACTGGACATAAAAGGAAAGAGGGTTCATGGAGATAGGAAGCCATCTAGTGAATTTGAAATGCATAGGATATTTTATGAAAGAAGAGATGATATATATGCAATGATTCATACTCATACTATATATTCAACTACTATAGCATGCTTAAATTGGACATTACCTCCAGTTCACTATATGATAGCTTCAGCTGGATTAGATGTAAAATGTGCTAAGTATGCTACTTTCGGAACAAATGAACTAGCAGAAAATGCCTTTGAAGCAATGATTGACAGAAAGGCAGTGTTATTAGCAAATCATGGTATATTAACAGGTGGAAAAGATCTACGAGAAGCCTTTAATATAACAGAAGAAGTAGAATACTGTGCAGAATTATACTATAGAACCAAATGTATAGGACAACCAGTCATATTATCAGAAGAGGAGATAACTCTAATGATGGACAAATTCAAAACCTATGGACAAGGGGACATGTAATTTGCTCTAACAAACTCCTTATATGATTTAGATACAGCCTATCTAATCAACTATATAACAATAAATGTATTAAACCGAGGTTCACAAAACATTGCTAATATTGTATAATGCTGAATGTATATCCAATCAATTAGTATTTGTTTTTTAACAATTAAAATTTTCTTTTTTGCTATAATTTATACTTAATCTCATTAAACTAAATTAAGGAAGATTTTACTTCTTAGTTGTTTTCACATGTCTTATTTATCCAAACTGATATAATACAATAAATGTAGAATTGAGGAGGATTTTTATGATATTCAATCAAACTATAAAGTTGAATGTTAAGGATATCATGTCTACTGACTTTTTAAAAGTAAGTCCTACAGATGCGTTAATTCATGTTTGTAAGAAAATGATCGTAAATAATAGACAAGAGGCCTTCATTGCATTAGAAGATGAAAAAGAAAAGATATTGGGAATTATTACCTTTAGAGATATTGGCCAAATTTTCCGAGATGGGAGTGATGTGAATAAGCCAGTTAGTCAATATATGACATCACCAGTTCATGCTTCTACTTCAGAACAGACGGCAAAAGAGGCAAGAGATTTCATGGTAAAAAATAATATAGGACGTTTGCCTGTATTAGATGGAGAAAAGATAATAGGTGTAGTGGACAGTATTTCTTTACGTGATAATTATTATGCACAAATAGAGGAACTTTGCAATCATTTACAAAAAGTTATAGACCAATTACATGAAGGTGTTTGTGTTATAGATAGTAATAAAATTGTAAAGCTATGGAATAAGAGTGCAGAGAATATTTATCAAGTTAGTGCAAAGGAAATATTGGGACAAAAATTAAACGATTACTTTCCTAATGCTTTATTAAGTAAAGTAATAGAAAAGAAAAAACCTATTGAAAATATCAACCATTCTCCAAGAGAAGGATCATATGTTGCTATCTCAGCCAAACCCATTTTTTTTGGAGATCAATTAATAGGTGCAGTATCATCGGAAAGGGATATTACGGAGGTTACAGAATTATATAATGAGTTGGAGAAAGTTAATACAAGAGTAAAACTTCTAGAAACAGAATATAAGAAAGTAGTTAAAGACCAGTATCAATTTGGAGAAAAAATAGTTGGAAAAAATAAAGAATTTACAGATACTATTAGATTAGCTCAGCAAATATCAAAAACAGATGTAAATGTATTAATTACTGGCGAAAGCGGAACAGGTAAAGAGGTTTTTGCTAGAGGGATACATTTAGATAGTGGACGTAAAGGAAGCTTTATTGCTGTAAATTGTAGTGCTATTCCTAGTAATTTGTTGGAAAGTGAATTATTTGGATATGCAAGTGGAGCGTTTACAGGAGCTTTGACAAAAGGGAAAAAGGGAAAATTTCAGTTGGCTGATGGAGGCACCCTGTTTTTAGACGAAATTGGAGAGATGCCGATTGATATGCAAGCTAAATTGTTGCGTGCCTTACAAGATGGAGAAATTCAACCAATTGGGGGAGAAGAGTCTGTAAAAGTCAATGCTCGTATTATTGCTGCTACTAATAGGGATTTGGAACAGATGATGGAAGAAGGACTGTTTAGAGAAGACCTTTATTATCGTTTAAATGTGATATCTATTAAAATTCCACCTTTGAGAGACCGAAAGGAGGATATTTCTTTATTAATAGATAGATTCATAAGTGAATATTCGGAAATGTACCAAAAGAAGATTACTAAAATATCTCCAGAAGTATTACAAATTCTAACTGATTATGAATGGCCTGGAAATATCAGAGAATTAAAAAATACAATTGAGAGGCTAGTGGTATTATCAAATAATGGTATAATATCAAAGAAATTATTACCAGCAGAAATTTTAAGAAATGTCAATCACATAAGTGGAAAACAAACAGAATATGATTTAGAAAAGGTATTAGAAGATACAGAAATCAAAATAATTTGTAAAGTTATGGAATCTACCGGATGGAACAAAAAGAAGGCTGCAGAAATTTTAAATATACCTAGAAGTACTTTATACTATAAGTTAGAAAAATATAAAATAGAACAATAGATATTAAAAAAAGTAGGCATCATTATAAAAAATTCGCACATAAAGTACCTAATATTTTATTCGATAATATTTAACAATGATGCGCTTATCTGTTAAAAATACAAGAGTTTACTATAATCTCTTATATCCGTTATAAAGTTGGTATAGTTATTATACTATAATTAAAAATGAATAGTGGGAAAGATCTATTACAAAGGATGGAAAGGAGGAGAGGAACTTTTTATTTATTAGTAATATTAATATTTGTTAAAAAGTTATAACTAGAAATCCATTAAGAAAGGAGAATTATATGAAAACTGTACATTTTTTAATTATATTAGGTTACTTAATTGGGGTATCTATATATGGATGGTATTTGAATAAAAAGTTTGTTAAGAGTAGCGATGATTTTGTTACAGCTGGACGTAGATTACCATTTCCAATTTTGGTTGGAACACTATTAGCGACTTGGATGGGAAGTGGAATGATTACTGGAAGTGCAAATTTTGTATATTCCAATGGACCAATTGCATCAATATTTTATTTCATAGGAGAGCCTATAGGGTTACTTCTTATTGCAGTATTTTTAGCTAAACGTGTTAGAGAAAAAACTGGCTATACAGTGCCTCAATTAATTGAGGAAAAATATGGGGTAGTAGCAAGAACATTGGTTACTATTTGTATAGTTCTTGCATATGTAGGAATAACTTCATACCAATTTCAAGCTGGTGGATATATATTAAATATGGTTACTGGTATGGACGTTACTACTGGAACATTAATTAGTGCTGTGTTTGTAGTATTCTTAACTGTCGTTGGAGGCTTAGTATCTGTAGCATACACAGATGCAATAGGAACTCTTATTATTTTTATTGCCATGTTAATTGGGTTACCTTTGGCTATCAGCCAAGCAGGTGGATTATCTGAAATGATTGCATCTATACCTGTAGAGAAAAGTACGATTACAGGAGGTTTGAATGGAGTACAACTATTAGGATATATGTTACCAACAATATTTTTAGTATTAGGAGATCAAAATATATACCAAAGATTTGGAGCTGCTAAGGATCCAGAAGAAGCGACTAAATCGGGACTTGGTTTATTTGGACTATCACTCCTATTAGATATATTAGTAATTGCTATCGTTACTCCTGCCATAGTTTTATATCCAAACTTACAAGATGCGGATACTGCGTTCTTTCAAGTTGCCATGGGGCTTCCAACAATAGTTGGAGGATTGTTATTAGCATGTGCTACTGCACTTTTCGTTACAACAGCTGATTCTTATTTGCTTTCGGCGTCTACAAATATAACTTATGATATATGGGAAAGGCTTATTAAAAAAGATGCAACTGATAAGCAAAAACTAGTTTTCACAAGAATTACAATTATTGTTTTAGCTATAATAGCTTTAGCTATAGGTACTTTATTCCCATCGATATTGAGTATGCAGATGTATGCTTATTCAATGTATGGAGCTGCTATTACCCCTGCATTAGTAGGATGTCTATTTTGGGATAAGGCTACTAAGCAAGGAGGGCTTGCATCTATAATAGTAGGTGGAGCTTCAGTCCTTATTTGGGACGTAGTATTACAGACACCAATGGGTTGGAATAGTATACTTATTGCAGGACCATTATCTATATTAGCATTGATAATAGTAAGCTTGTTAACACAAAATAAGAATGAATTACGAAACCAATAGAGTTATTATTGATAATAAATGAAAATGTATCGAAAAAAAGTCAACGGTATGACGGAAAATTGACATAGGTAATATTATCTATTTTATAACATAACAATAGGCTTTAAGTACTAAAAGCTTGAAACATAGTGTCGAATTATTGACAATAAAGTATTATTTTAGGATTTATATATCTATTAAACAAAACAATATAACAGATCTATCTATTGAAAAATAGAGGATCTGTTATTTTTTTGACCAATTATTATGGACTTGGCACAATGGTTGCATTATATATAGTTGCAAACAGCAAATAAGTTTAAAATTTATCAATGTATGAAGGAGGTGTAATCTGATGAAATTCCGTTTTCCTTTGAAACAACATGTTGGCGGACCGTGTGTACCCATAGTAAAAGTAGATGATGAAGTAAAAAGAGGACAAAAAATTGCAGAACCAAATGGATTAGGAGCTAATATCCATAGTAGTGTAAATGGGAAAGTACAGTCTGTTACAGAAAGCGAAATCATTATCTTAGGTGATAAAAATCAATCAAAAGATTTTTTACCCATAGATGAGACAGATGATGCATTGGATGCAATAGCAGAAGCAGGAATTGTAGGAGCTGGTGGTGCAGGATTTCCTACCCATGTAAAATTAAAGACAAAGATACCTGGAGGTTATGCTATTGTTAATGCAACAGAATGTGAACCTATATTAGGACATAATATTCATTACCTTGAAGAAAATACAGAAAAGATAATAAGTGGATTAAAGATCATTATGGATATTACCGAGGCAGAACATGGAATTGTTGCAATCAAGCCAAAGCATAAAGAAGCTATTTCTAAATTAAAAGCTGCGATAGGTGATGACAACATAGAAATAAAATATCTTCCTGATTTATATCCTGCTGGAGATGAGAGGGTTATTGTCAGAGAGCTTTTAGGAGTAGAATTAAAGCCAGGACAATTACCTGGAGAAGCTAACGCAGTAATACAAAATTTAGAGACAACAAAGAATATTGCATTGGCAGTAGAGGATAGAAAGCCTGTTATAGACAAAGATGTAACTATAGGTGGAAGGGTAAAAGGTGCTCAAGAAGGTAAGACAATTATGGATGTGCCCATAGGTTATCCAGTAAAAGAACTGATTGAAGAAGCTGGAGGATATTTAGAACCACATGGAGAGATTGTCTTAGGTGGTCCATTTACTGGGAAACATGGAAAAGAAGATACCCCTGTAACTAAAACTCTTGGCGGCATTTTAATAGCAATGCCTTTCCCACAGGATAAAAGAAAATTTGGGATACTTGCCTGTGAATGTGGAGCTCAAGAGAATAGGTTAAAGGAAATTGTAGAGGCTATGGGTGGAAATGTTGTTGCTGAAGAAAAATGTAAAAGGATGGTAGATGTAAATGGTAGATATCGTTGTGAATTACCAGGCATTTGCCCAGGTCAAGCTTCAACAGTTTTATCTCTAAAGAAAAAAGGTGCAGAAGTAATTCTTACTGGTAGCTGCGGTGACTGAACTAATACTGTTATGACAGTTACTCCTAGGTTAGGAGTACCAACATATCATCATACAGATCATGTACTAAGAGCTGCAGGGCAAAGACTAGTAAGAAAGATTAAAGATAAATAAATATTGATAAGGAGGTATATATAAATGTCAATAACTCCAGAAACTGCAGAACAACACAAAATGGATTATGCTGTTGTATGTTGTAGAACAGAGGCAGGAAAAATAATTACTGCCGGTGATTTAGAAGATCCAGCTATTTTGCCGGATCTAGAAGATTCTGGATTGCTTACAATTCCAGATAATTGTTTAAAAATAGGAGAGGTTTTGGATGCTAAGTTAACTGCTACTATTGATTCTTTAACACCTATTACTCCAGATATTGTAGAAGGTGCAAATGCAATAGAAACTCCTGTTGAAGAAATTGAAGAAGAGGAGGAAGTAGTAAAAACTCCAAAGAAATCAGCAACTACAGCTGGAAATGCAGGTATCTTCAAATTGCATATAGGTAAAGGAGAAGATATCGATTTAGAAATCCCTCTAGGAGTAGGGACCAATGGCGTAGCATCACAAACAGTAACAGATACTATAGAAGTAAAAGCTGATAAAACAACAGAAGAGAAACAAGAAGCTAAAAAGGTAAGAGAATTGATAAAGAAACATTACAAGATTGATAAGGTAGAGTTTGGTCCAGAAACAAAAATTGATGGGACTACTTTATACATTAGAGAAAATGTTTGTGATGATGCTGTAGAGGTAAATGACTTAGTAAAATCCATAAAGATTGATATTATTACTAAAGATGAATATAACAAGTATAGTGAAACTATTATGGATGTACAGCCAATAGCAACAAAAGAAGGAGAAGACAAGTTAGGTACTGGTGTAACTAGAGTATTAGATGGAGTAGTTATGATGGTTACAGGTACTGATGAAGGTGGAGTACAAATTGGCGAATTTGGATCCTCAGAAGGTATTTTAGAACAAAATATTATGTGGAACAGACCAGGTTCACCTGATAAAGGAGATATCTTCATCAAGACTGAAGTTGTTATCCAAGAACATACTAACATGGAAAGAAGAGGTCCATTAGCTGCTCATACGGCTACTGATTTTATTACACAAGAAATTAGAGATGCTCTAAAAAATGTAGAAGATGAAAGCTTAGTAGTAGATGAAGAATTAATTGAACAATATAAGAGACCAGGAAAGAAAAAAGTTGTAATTGTTAAGGAAATTATGGGACAGGGTGCTATGCACGACAACTTAATATTACCTGTAGAACCAGTTGGTGTTCTAGGTGGAAAGCCAAATGTTGACTTGGGTAATGTACCAATAATGTTGAGTCCATTGGAAGTATTAGATGGTGGTATTCATGCATTGACTTGTATAGGACCAGCTTCTAAAGAGACATCTAGACATTATTGGAGAGAACCATTAGTTCTAGAAGCTATGAATGATCCAGAAGTAGATCTTTGTGGTGTATTATTTGTTGGTAGTCCACAAATTAACTCTGAAAAATTCTATGTTTCTGAAAGGTTAGGTATGATTGTAGAAGCGCTTGGTGTAGATGGTGCTTTTGTAACTACTGAAGGATTTGGAAACAATCACATTGACTTTGCTAGCCATATTGAACAGATTGGTATGAGAGATATCCCAGTTGTAGGTATGTCGTTCTGTGCAGTTCAAGGTGCACTTGTAGTAGGAAATGAGCATATGAAGTATATGATAGATCTTAACAAGTCTAAAGATGGTATTGAAAATGAAGTATTATCCTGTAATGTCTTATGCCCTGAAGATGCAATTCGTGCTATGGCTATGTTAAAAGCAGCAATGGAAGGCGAAGAAGTGAAAGATGCAGAAAGAAACTGGAATCCAAATGTGAAAGAAAATAATCTAGACTTAATTGAAAAGGAATATGGTGTAAAGGTTGAAAGGGTTCAAAACGAACAATCACTTCCAATGAGTGAAAAACGTAAAGAAAAGTATTCATAAGGGAAGGTCTAATGATATGAAATATGGCGATAAGATAATCTATATGGAAGGTATAATTACTGAGGTAGAAGATGGAGCAGTAGGGGTAGACTTTAAAGGAAGATTAGGACATATTAAAGTACCTAGGAGGATGTTGATTACTGATTATCCATTAAAAGTAGGACAAGAAGTAGGCTTAAATATGAGTTTTCTTGAAGTATTGAGTCCAGAAGTAAATGAAAAATATCGCAGTAATTTAGACCGACAAAGAGAAAATAAGGAGGTATAAATATGAGTCTGGTAAAGGGATTACAATCTGAAATTTATGCTCCCATTACACCACCTTCTGTTTTTACTCAAGTAACTAAAGAGTTAAAGGACATGAAGGTTGCATTAGCAACAGCAGCTGGTGTGCATTTAAAATCCGATAAGAGGTTTAATCTAGCAGGAGATACAAGCTATAGATTAATTCCAAAGGATGCAAAAACAAGTGATTTAATGGTATCACATGGTGGATATGACAATGGTGATGTAAATAAGGACATAAATTGTATGTTTCCTATTGATCGTTTAAGAGAATTAAAAGAAGAAGGATTTATAGGTGAAGTTGCTGAAACTCATGTTGGATTCATGGGTGGCGGTGGAAACCAAAAGGTATTTACTGAAGAAACTGGACCTGCAATTGCACAGATATTAAAAGATGAAGGGGTAGATGCTGTTTTAATGACAGCTGGCTGAGGTACTTGTCACCGCTCTGCCGTGATTGTGCAGAGAGCGATTGAGGAAGCTGGAATACCAACTATAATTATTGCAGCACTTCCTCCAGTAGTACGTCAAAATGGAACTCCAAGAGCAGTTGCTCCTAGAGTTCCTATGGGTGCAAATGCTGGTGAACCAAATAACCCAGATATGCAAAGAAATATTTGTAGAGATACATTAGCACAATTAGAAGAAATTGAAACTCCAGGTAAAATTGTTCCATTACCATATGAATATGTAGCTAAAGTTTAATGAATGTTATCATCTGTCCTAATCTTAGGGCAGATGATACACATTAATAAAAGGGTGATAGAATTGGATAATAGGAAAGAAGTTGAAATGAGACGTTTAGTAATTAAGTCTTATCATATGGAGAAGATAGAGCTGGGAGAAAAATTTTCAATTGAAGGGAAAAGACTTATTCTAACTGAGGATTTTTTTCGTGACAAAATAAACAAGGATTTAATTGATAATATAGAACTTAAAGTCATTAACCCTTATGAACATGATATGTATGTAAATAGCATTATGGATGTAATTCCTATTTCTACAAAAGTATTAGGAGACCTAGGAGAAGGGATTACACACACCTTGACAGGTGTATATGTAATGCTGACAGGAGCAGATGTAAAGGGAGTTCAAATGGCTGAGTTTGGATCATCTGAAGGTATTTTAAACGAACAACTTTTCTTGGATAGGGCAGGTACTCCTTGTAAAGATGACTATATTATTCATGTAGATGTTACATTTCAAGAGGGATTAATGTCAAGCAGAAAATATGCTACAGAAGGACATAGAATCTGTGATTTATTTATACAACAAATTAGAAATATTATGAAAAAGTTACCAGGTCGTGAATATACTGAAAAACATGAATATTATGATAAAATTCGACCTGGTAAAAAAAGAGTTGCGATTGTTAAACAAATAGCAGGACAAGGAGCTATGTATGACAACCAATTATTCAGCAAGGAACCTTCAGGGTTTGAAGGCGGAAGATCTATTATAGACTTAGGAAATGTACCCATTATATTAAGTCCAAATGAGTATAGAGACGGAGCATTGCGCTCTATGGTATAAAGGAGGGAGACTATGGGCATAGGACCTTCAACTAAGGAAACTACTCTTCATCACTTTAGAGATCCGCTATTGGATGTGGCAACTTCTGATGATGATTTGGATGTGGTAGGAGTAATGTTAGTAGGGACTCCCCAAGATAACGGTGATAAATATTTTGTTGGAAAAAGAGCTGCAGCATGGTTAGAAGCAATGCGCGTTGATGGAGCAATTGTTTCATGTGATGGTTGGGGCAATAGCCATGTGGACTTCGCCAATACTATTGAAGAAATAGGAAAGAGGAAAATACCGTTAGTAGGCATGACTTTTGTCGGAACCCAAGCACAATTCGTAGTAACAAATAAGTACATGGATACAATTGTAGATTTTAATAAATCTGAAGATGGAATTGAAACAGAGGTTGTAGGCGAAAATAATGTAAATCAGGTCGATGCCAAAAAGGCAGTAGCATTATTAAAACTAAAAATGCAAAGGGGAGGAAGATAAATGAAATTTTCTCAAAGTATTCATGCAATTGATTCTCATACAATGGGAGAAGCGACTCGTATTGTAGTAGGAGGTATTCCAAATATCCCTGGTAAAACTATGCCAGAGAAAAAAGAGTACTTGGAAAAAAATTTGGATTATGTTAGAACAGCCATTATGCATGAGCCAAGAGGACATAATGATATGTTTGGTTCTATTATTACTCAACCAACTAATGATGAGGCTGATATAGGAATCATCTTTATGGATGGTGGGGGATATCTAAATATGTGTGGCCATGGATCAATTGGTGCATCCACTGTAGCAGTAGAAACTGGTATGGTACCTATGGTAGAACCTGTTACAGAATTAACATTAGAAGCACCGGCAGGTCTGATAAAGGCTAAAGCTACTATAGAGAACGAGAAAGTTAAGGAACTTACCATAGTAAATGTACCTGCTTTTCTTTATAAGCAAGATGTAAAAATTGAAGTTCCTGAAATTGGTGAAATAACTTTAGATATTTCCTTTGGAGGTAGTTTCTTTGCAATAGTTCATGCAAAACAATTAGGACTAAAAATTGAGCCTAACAATGCAAACAAGCTAAAAGAGATTGGTTTAGAAATTCGTGACATTGTAAATAAAAAAATTGAAATCCAACATCCTACTTTAGACCATATTAAAACCGTAGACCTCGTTGAAATTTATGATGAACCAACTCATCCAGATGCAACATTGAAAAATGTAGTGATATTTGGAGAAGGACAAGTAGATCGTTCTCCATGTGGAACGGGTACATCTGCAAAGATGGCAACTCTTCATGCTAAAGGTCAATTAGAAGAAGGAGAACCATTTATATATGAAAGCATCTTAGGAACATTGTTTAGAGGTAGAATTGTTGGTACTACTAAGGTTGGAGATTTTGATGCAGTAATTCCTGAAATCACAGGTTCTGCTTATATTACTGGTTTTAATCATTTTGTAATCGATGAAGATGACCCAGTAAAATATGGTTTTTCCTTAGGATAAGTTGTCAAAAAGTATAGAAAATGTTATATTCGTATAATAAAAAACATTTGGATATTTAGAGTGATGGTTCTCATTAAATATAGATTATAGGAATTAAAGGAAGCACGAAGGAATATTAAAAGGAGGTATCATTAGTGTTAACTACGATTTTATTAAGTGTATTGGGTGTTTTCACTGCAGTGTTTGGATTTACATTTGGGAAAGACTTTGTAAACCATAAAGATGAATTGGAAGAAGAAACTAGTTGGGCAAAATCAGGATTTACTGGGTTACTTACGAATTTTCTTGATACCTTAGGTATTGGAAGTTTTGCCCCGACAACTGCCCTATTAAGAGGATTTAAGCAAGTTGAGGATAAGGTACTTCCAGGAACATTAAATGTATCTTGTACTGCTCCAGTTGTATTAGAAGCTTTTGCGTTTATTACTGCAATAGAAGTAGAATTTGTTACATTGGTTTCTATGATTGCAGCTGCTGTAGTAGGATCAGTATTGGGAGCTGGAATTATATCAAGGATGCCAGAAAAAAAGATTCAGTTTATTATGGGAATTGCCTTGATTGCAACTGCATTTGTAATGTTAGCTGGTCAAGTAGGCTGGATTGATAGTTTGGGAACAGGTACTGCTGTTGGATTGACTGGTGGAAAATTGTTTATAGCAGTAATAGGTAACTTTATATTAGGAGCATTGATGACAGCAGGTATTGGACTTTATGCACCTTGTATGGCATTAGTGTATATGTTAGGAATGTCACCTGATGTAGCATTTCCTATTATGATGGGTTCCTGTGCATTCTTAATGCCAGCAGCATCAATAAAGTTTGTTAAGGAAGGAGCATATAACAGAAAAGCTTCTTTAGCAATTTCTATATTCGGTGTTATAGGAGTATTGATAGCAGTATTTATAGTAACATCTTTACCAATGAATGTATTGACTTGGTTAGTAATTGTTGTAATAACTTATACTGGAATTACACTACTTAGAGATTCTCAAAAAGTAGTTGCTGAAGCATAATAATTAGGAGAAATAATTAAAAAACAAATCCTCCTCATGCAAGACAGGGAGGATTTGTAGTGCTCAAAAAAGTGGGTTTTATGTTTTATATACTATTGTATTAATGTTTTAATCCTGAACCACATAATGGTATTACAACTTTTCCTTCTATAGGGTTCTTTTCTAGATGATTTAAATATCCAGCAAAGGTAGCTGCTGTGGTTGGTTCTACATAAAACCCTAATCTTGCAAGTTTCTTTGTCATATTCATAATATAATATTCAGGAGCGACGATTACCTGTCCATTAGTGATTCTTATTGCATCAAGTATTTGATTGCCTCTTTTAGGGTAGGCAATAGCTATTCCTTCAGCTAATGTACCTTCATTTGTACCTTCTTTCACATAGCTTTTACCACTAGTAAAGGCCTCATATATAGGAGCACAATTTTCCGATTGAACAGCTATTATTTCCGGCATCTTTGATATGAGTCCAGAATTCAACAAATCCTTTAGTCCGTAATAAACTCCTAAAACCAGGGTCCCATTTCCTACTGGAATTACCAAAGCCTCTGGCATATTACCATTCAATTGTTCATATATTTCATAGACATAAGTCTTTGTTCCTTGATAGAAAAATGGGTTGTATACATGACTAGCATAAAAGCTATCACCATTTTTAGCAGCTTCTAAACAGGCTTTGGCAGCATCTTCTCTACTACCTTCAATTATATAAACTTTAGCTCCGTGGGAAGAAATCTGTTCTATTTTTTTAGGTGAAGTGTTTTTAGGTACATATATATTACATTCTATTCCGGCCCTACTTGCATATGCAGCTATGGATGTGCCAGCATTTCCACTACTATCTTGGACTATCTTTTTAATGCCTAGTTCTTTGGCCTTAGATATCAATACTACTGCACCCCTGTCCTTAAATGAAAGAGTAGGCATCATATAATCTATTTTCACCAACAGATTTGGATTGTCATTATTGAAGGGAACAATAGGGGTTAGCCCTTCACCCATAGTAATATCCTTCCATATATTAGAGTCTTTATCGAAAGGCAATGCATCTATGTATCTAAACAAGCTAAATTCATCTTTAGTTATATTGTTAAAAGAAATATCAAAATCATCTAAATCAAGCATACCTCCACATGAACATTGAAATGTTAAACTATCGGTATTATACTTTTTGCCGCAGACATTACATACATAACTATAAGCCATAACATCATCTCCAATAATAAGGTTAAATATATTTTAATCCAAGTATGTCATTAATACAAGAATAATAAAAGTAAATGAATATTTAAAATTTATTTGAAATTATAGCATTTTTCGTGATATTTTATATTTATAAGTACATTTTATAAAGCGGGAACTATTTTTATAGAATATTAGAGATTAATAAATATAAAATAAAGAGTGGAGAAGGTGATCTAAATGAAAGGATACAGTTTAAAGTCTATTCAGAGTTCTGTTATAAAATATGCAAGAGTGTTGTCCAATGTATTAAATGTAGATGTGGAAATAGTAGATTCGAAGCTTAATAGAATAGCTGGTACAGGGACGTTTCGAGAAAAGATAAATGAAAATATACTAGCTGAAGGAAATGTATACAAATACGTTATTGAAAATGGCACTCACCAGATCATTGAAAACCCAGGAGAACATCCTCTGTGTAAAAAATGTGTTAATTATGGACATTGTAGTGAATATTTAGAATTAAGTACTCCTATCAAATTAAATAACCAGATAATAGGTGTAATAGGACTTGTCTGTTTTAATCCAAAACAAAGGAAAGTATTATTAGAAAAGATGGATTCTCATCTTCAGTTTTTATATCAGATAGCAGACTTTATTGCTACAAAAGTTTATGAGTATATGGAGAATGAAAGAAATAAGGTACTTATCACATCCTTAAAAAAAGTTATAGATGATATAGATAAGGGGATTATTATGATTGATGATAATAATCGAATATATGATATAAATAACAGTGCAGTAAAACAGCTTAATCTTAAAGATAGACATATCTATGAAAATATTAGAATAATACCAAAACATGAATTTATGATGGGAAAAGAAGAATATACAGTTCAAATAGGAGATAAGGAATATGATCTGTTGGGAACTTTAATATCTTTACCATTAGATGGATCGTATTATAGTAAGATTTTGATTTTTAATCAAATTAAAAAATTAAAATCAGATGCATATACACTCACCTACGCAAATCAATTCATAAGGACAGATGCAATACTAGGAAGCTCAAAGAGTATTATGATGTTAAAGAAAAGAATTAAAAAGATAGCCACTTCTAGATCTACAGTTCTTATTACTGGAGAAAGTGGTACTGGCAAAGAACTTATAGCAAGAACCATTCATTCGGAAGGTGACAGAAAGGACAAGCCTTTTGTAGCTATAAATTGTGGTGCTATTCCAGGTACATTATTGGAAAGTGAACTCTTTGGATATGTTAAAGGAGCCTTTAGTGGTGCAAATCCTAATGGCAGAGTAGGTAAGTTTGAGTTGGCAAATGAAGGAATAATTTTTCTTGATGAGATAGGGGACATGCCCTTGAATTTCCAGGTGAAAATATTGAGAGTGTTACAAGAGAATAAAATTGTAAGAATAGGCTCCAACAAATCCATAGATCTTGATGTTAGAGTAATAGCAGCTACAAATAAAGATTTAAGAGAATTAATTAAGCAGAACAAGTTCAGGGAGGATCTGTATTATAGATTAAATGTTATTCCAATTCATATACCACCTTTAAGGGAAAGAAGGGTAGATATAGAAGTAATCATGAAAGAAAAAATACGGAATTATAATATGCTATATGACAAGCATATAACTTCCATTGATGCAAAAGCACAAGAAATATTGATAGATTATCCTTGGCCTGGCAATGTACGAGAATTGGAAAATACATTAGAATATATGATAAATATGGCAGAAGATCAAGAGGTTTTGACTAGTGAATTGATTCCAGACAATATTTATCATTATAAAGATAATCAAATGAAAGAAGAGTATAAATTGGATAATATAAGGCCCATTAAGGTTATTGAAAAGGAATATATCCAAAAAACCTTAGATTATTATGGATGGGATACAAAGGGAAAACGAGCTGCTGCCAATAAATTAGGAATTGGAATAGCTACTCTTTACAGAAAACTCAATTCCTACGATATATAAAGGATAGAAAATTTCCATAGGGGTTATCATTTCGACAATTAACCATGGAGATTCTTATTCTATAAAACTCTTAACAGTAAAATAAATGAATTCTTCATTGGCTTTATCAATATGATAATTTTTATCAGTATGATAATAGAAATCGGCATGATTTTTTAGCATTTTAATATATAGAAATCTATTTTATTTGCATATATAAAAAATAGAAGCTCTATTTTACAGGAAAGTTCTAAATAAATAAAGTTATTTTGAAAAGATATTGAAAGTTGGTACAATAATTGCTTTATATATCAACTAAATACGTTAATTAAAAATTAAGGGGGAGAATATTGTGATTGTAGGAAATGGAAAAGTAATTACCAATGATATAGAAAATTCATATATTGCAAATGGGGCGGTATTAGTTAAGGATAATATAATAGAAGCTGTAGGAAGGTTTGAAGACTTAAAGGCAGATTATCCAGAGGAAGAAGTAGTAGATGTTAATGATAAGATTATAATGCCGGGCATGATCAATACTCATACTCACATTTATAGTGCATACGCAAGAGGCATGTCTGTATCCAAACCTACAGATAACTTTTTAAACATTCTTGAAAACCAATGGTGGAATTTGGATAGGAAACTAACTTTAGAGGATTGTAAATTAAATGCATACACGACTTATATTGAATCCATAAGAAACGGTGTTACCACAGTATTTGATCATCATTCCAGTCCAAATGCTGCAACAGATAGTCTCTTTACAATAGTTGAGGTAGCAAAGGAACTTGGAATTAGAACATCTCTATGTTATGAAGTATCAGATAGAGATGGAAAAGACATAGGAAAAAAGGGAATAGCGGAAAATGTAAACTTTATTAAAGCTTACAATGATACAGAAGAGGATATGATTAAAGGTTTATTTGGTATACATGCATCATTTACTATTTCAAATGAAACCTTATATAAAATCAAAGAAGCTATGGAGGGAATTGATGCAGGCTATCACATACATGTAGCTGAAGGGATAGATGATCAATATGATTCATTAGAAAAATATGGGAGAAGAGTATTGGAAAGATTTTTCGACTTTGGATTATTAGGGAATAAGACGATTGCAGTTCATTGTGTACATGGTAATCAGCGAGAGCTTGAGATTTTGAAGAAAACAGATACCAATGTAGTACACAATCCTATGTCGAATATGGGGAATGCTGTTGGATGTCCACCTGTTGTATTGATGGTTAGACAGGGAATTAGGGTAGGACTTGGCACAGATGCTTATACAAATGATATGTTTGAATCAATGAAGGTAGCAAATATCCTTCAAAGTCACCACCTTTGTGATCCTACTGTAGGGTTTATGGAAACAAAGGCTTTACAGTTTGATAATAATCCAGCAATTTGTAATAATTATTTTAAAAGAAAATTAGGTGTTCTTAAGAAAGGTGCATATGCTGACATTATCACAGTTGACTATAAACCATATACTCCATTGAATGGGGATACTTATTTTGGCCATATACTTTTTGGAATGACCGGCAAGATGGTAAATGACACCATAATAAATGGTAAATTTGCTATGAAGAATAAAGAGATATTACCAGTTGATGAAGATGCAATTATGGCAAGATCTTCTGAAAGAGCAGCTAAGATATGGTCTATGATGTAAGAAATTAAAATATATATGCTTTAAGCGAACAATAAGCTCAAGGATTAACTATATAAACAACGGTTATTCTTTGAGCTTATTGTATAAAGAAGCAAATTAATGTTACACATTTATCAAATTGATAATTGCTATGATAGTTTTTAATATTTATAGAACTAAAGATATTGATAGTAAGCTGATCTATTCATTCTATTATCAATATGATAATTTTTATTAATATGATAATAAAAATTATCACTTTTTTAGCGTGTAGGAGTAGAACATTTATAAGATAAATTTTTTACTTTATAAATTGAAGTCTACAGAAGCCGGTTTTATAGGGACATACATAGATGGATGATCAGAATAAGATAACATTTTATCATAATATACAAAAGCTGGTATGATTATTGCTACATCATATAGATGAGTTTTTTATAGACAGAAGAGGGGGAGAAAAATGTCAGAATCAATAAAATGTATACAGAATAAAGAAGCCAGACAAAAAAACAATAAAGTTTCCGTACGAGACTTTAATCTAGAGGAAACAAAGAAAACCAAATATTTTCATGAAAGTTTTGATGTCTATTCTCAAACTCCGTTAGTGAGATTAAAAAATCTTTCAAATCAGTTAGGTGTTTCAGAAATATTAGTGAAAGATGAATCTTATAGATTCGGATTAAATGCATTTAAAGTATTGGGAGGTTCCTATGCTATTGGAAATCTTTTAGCACAAAAATTAGACCTTTCTATTGAAGATGTTAATTTTGAAATGCTACTTTCTAAAGAGGTGAAAGAAAAATTAGGAGAAGTTACATTTGTAACAGCAACGGATGGAAATCATGGGAAGGGTGTAGCGTGGACTGCCAATCAATTAGGACAAAAATCAATAGTTTATATGCCAAAGGGGTCTTCGCAACATAGATTAAACAGGATTAAGGCCGAAGGTGCAGAGGCTAGCATTACTGATATGAATTATGATGATGCCGTTCGCCTAGCTACTAAAAATGCCCAAAAATATGGCTGGGAAGTCATTCAGGATACGGCATGGGAAGGATACGAAGATGTACCTAAGTGGATCATGCAGGGATATTCTACATTGATGTTGGAATCAGTAGAACAAATGCATGTAATGAAACTAGATAAGCCAACACATGTTTTTGTGCAAGCAGGTGTAGGTTCCCTGGCGGGGGCAGTTCAAGGGTTCTTGACAGCATATTATGGAGATGATAGACCAATTACAGTAGTAGTAGAACCTAATAAAGCTGATTGTATCTATCGTTCAGCAAAGAATAAAAAAAGAACATTTGTAACAGGAGATATGGATACTATTATGGCTGGTCTTGCTTGTGGAGAGCCAAATACCATTGGATGGGAAATTCTAAGTGATTATGCTGATGCGTTCATTTCTTGTCCAGAATATGTATCAGCAAATGGTATGAGGGTCTTAGGAAATCCATTAAATGAAGATGATAAAGTAGTATCTGGAGAATCAGGAAGTGTAACAGCTGGTATTGTATATTCCTTATTAAAGGATGAAAAATTAAAGGATTTAAAAGAACAATTGGAGATTGATGAAACATCTAAAATATTAGTAATCAATACTGAAGGTGATACTGATCCAGAACATTATAGAAAGATTGTATGGGATGGATTGTATCCAAGTGAAATGTAAAAAAGTAGAAAGAATAAAAATGAAGGAGGATAAAAATGAGTAAAAATATTGATTTCAAAGCAATTATGAAAGCAGCGAAAAAATATGAGCCTGAGATATCAAAGTTTTTAAGAGATATGATTAAACTTCCAAGTGAGAGCACACAGGAAAAGGAAGTTATATTAAGAATCAAAGACGAAATGGAAAAGGTAGGATTTGATAAGGTTGAAATAGATCCAATGGGAAATGTCTTAGGATATATCGGACATGGAAAACACATTATAGCTATGGATGCTCATATTGATACAGTTGGTGTTGGAGAAAGAGCAAACTGGGAATATGATCCATATGAAGGGTATGAAGACGATGAAATAATCATAGGCAGAGGAGCTACTGACCAAGAAGGTGGAATGGCTTCTATGGTCTATGCTGGGAAAATAATAAAGGATTTAGGTCTTGAAGATGACTATACCCTAATTATAACTGGAACAGTACAAGAAGAAGATTGTGATGGATTGTGTTGGCAATATATCATCAATGAGGATAATATAAAGCCAGAATTTGTTGTTATTACTGAACCAACTTCATGCAATATTTATAGAGGTCAAAGAGGAAGAATGGAAATAAAAGTTACTACCCATGGGGTTAGTTGCCATGGTTCCGCTCCAGAAAGGGGAGACAATGCAATATATAAAATGGCTCCTATCATTAATGAACTAAAGGCACTACATGAGAATTTACATTATGATGAGTTTCTGGGAAAAGGTTCTTTAGCAGTTTCAGAAATATTTTTCTCTTCTCCATCTAGATGTGCAGTAGCAGATGGATGTAGTATCTCTATTGATAGAAGATTAACTAATGGAGAAACTTGGCAGGGAGCACTTCAAGAAATTAGGAACTTACCATCTGTAAAGGAAGCAAATGCAGAAGTTGAAATGTATAATTATGAAAGGCCTGCTTATACTGGCTTAGTATATCCAACAGAATGTTACTTCCCAGCGTGGGTATTACCAGAAGATCATGCTGCTTGTAAGACATTGGTAGATAGCTATAAAAACCTATTTAATGAAGAACCATTGGTAGACAAATGGACATTCTCAACAAATGGAGTTTCTATTATGGGCAGATATAATATTCCATGTATTGGTTTTGGACCAGGGCATGAAGATCAGGCTCATGCACCAAATGAAAGAACATGGAAAGATGAATTGGTTAAATGTGCAGCATTATATGCTTTAGTACCAATCACATATGTTAATAAATACTTAAATTAATAAACAAAAAAATAAATTTCAGGAGGAATGTTATGGAATACAATAATATGCTAAAAAAACTTCAAAATTTAAATTATAAGGACCTTTATGAAAATGATTTCTTTCTTACCTGGGATAAGTCTATGGACGAATTGCAATCAATCTTTACTGTAGCAGATTGTTTAAGACATTTAAGAGAAAATAATGTTAGCTCTAAAATATTTGATTCTGGATTAGGCATATCAATTTTTAGAGATAATTCAACAAGAACTAGATTTTCCTTTGCTTCAGCGTGTAATATGTTAGGGCTTGAAGTACAAGATTTAGATGAAAAGAAGTCACAGCAAGCCCATGGTGAAACAGTAAAAGAAACTGCAAATATGATTTCATTTATGGCTGACGTAATTGGAATTAGAGATGATATGTATATAGGAAAAGGTCATACTTACCAGAAAAACGTTTCCGAATATGTGAAAGAAGGGTATGAGGATGGGGTTCTAGAACAAAGGCCAACCCTTGTAAATCTTCAATGTGACATTGATCATCCTACTCAAGTTATGGCGGATATGCTTCACATAATTCACGAATTTGGTGGAGTAGAAAACCTAAAAGGTAAAAAAATAGCTATGACCTGGGCTTATTCTCCTTCCTATGGTAAACCACTTTCTGTACCACAAGGGGTTATTGGTTTAATGACTCGTTTTGGTATGAATGTAACATTAGCACATCCAGAAGGATATGAAATAATGAACGATGTTGAAAAAATAGCGAAAAAACAATCTGATGAAACTGGTGGCAAGTTTGTAAAAACCAATTCTATGGATGAGGCATTTAAAGATGCAGATATTGTATATCCTAAGAGCTGGGCTCCATATGCTGCTATGGAAAAGAGAACAAATTTATATGGAGAAGGTAAATTTGCTGAAATAGATGAGCTAGAACAGGAATTATTACAACAAAATACTAACCATATGGATTGGGCATGTACAGAAGAAAAGATGAAGTTGACAAAAGACGGGAAAGCACTTTATCTACATTGCTTACCAGCAGATATTACTGGAGTTAGTTGTGAAAATGGAGAAGTAGATGCCTCCGTATTTAATAGATATAGAGTACCTTTATACAAGGAAGCTAGCTTCAAACCATACATTATTGCAGCAATAATCCTTTTACAAAAAGTGAAAGATCCAATAAAGATGTTACGGATATTGATGGATAAAAATAACTCTAGACTAATGAAATAGTAAATGAAATAATAGTAAAAAATAACATATAAAAGAAAGATTAAACTCTTTCTTTTATATACTGATTCCTTATTATTATATTGTTACGATGGAGGTAAGATATGAAAATAGTTTTAGCATTAGGTGGGAATGCACTTCAATCTGACCCTAGAGATACAAGTGTAGAAGCTCAAATTAACAATTGTAAAGAAACAGCAAAGTCAATAGTAGACATAATTGAAGAAGGCCATACATTAGCTATTGTACATGGCAATGGGCCACAAGTAGGGCAAATAATTAAAACTGTAAATGATGCCCATGCCTGTGATGAATCAAATCAACTATATCCTATTGATGTATGTGGCTCTTTCTCCCAAGGATATATCGGTTATCATCTTCAAAACACCATACAGCAAGAATTGAGAAAAAGAAATATTAAAAGAAATGTTGGGACAATCATCACTCAAATAGAGGTAGATAAAAATGATCCTGCATTTAAAAACCCAACTAAACCAATAGGCTCTTTTTATACTAAGGAAGATGCTGAAAACCTTACAACTGAGAAGGGTTATATGATGAAGGAGGATGCAGGAAGAGGATATAGGAGAGTAGTACCTTCTCCTAAACCAGTGGATATTGTTGAAAAAAGTTTAATTAGAGACTTAATAGAAGGAAATTCCATTATTATTTCCTGTGGTGGTGGCGGTATTCCAGTTATTAAACAAGAAGAACGAATGAAAGGAATTGCTGCTGTCATTGACAAGGATTTTGCTGCAGAAAAACTAGCAGAGGTTATAGATGCAGATCAACTGGTGATTTTAACAGCGGTAGATAAGGTTTGTATCAACTTCAATAAACCAGATCAACAAGAACTTTCAGAAGTTACAATAGAAGAAGTAGATCAATATATTAAAGAAGGACAATTTGCACCTGGAAGTATGCTACCTAAGATAGAGGCTTGCAAGAAATTTGTATCATTTGCTCCAAATAAAAAGGCAATTGTTGCTTCATTAGAAAATGCTAGAGAAGCTATTAAGGGAAGTACTGGTACTAGAATCGTCAATAAGTGAGATAGGGTGGTAATGGGTTTAGGATAAATATGTTTAAAAGGAAGGAGATGTACTATGGGGATCGTATTAAAAGATGGGCTCATTGTAACAGCAGTGGATATATATAAAGCGGATATTCGAATAGAAGGAGAGAAAATAGTAGCCATAGGATCCCAATTAAAAAAAACTGGGGATGAAGTGATATCTATTGATGGATATTATATTCTTCCTGGAGGAATTGATACCCATACACATTTTGACTTAGAAACAGGAACAGGGATTAGAACGGCAGATGATTTTGCCAGTGGTACTAAAGCTGCTATAGCTGGAGGAACTACAACTATACTGGATTATGCTACCCAAAATAAAGGAGAAACCTTGCAACAAGGACTTAATAATTGGAATCAGAAGGCTAAAAATAAAAGTTATTGTGATGTTGGTTTTCATATGGCAATTACTGATTGGAACGATAAGGTTCCCGTACAAATGAAAGACATGATTCAAAAGGGAGTATCTTCTTTTAAAATTTATATGGCCTATAAAGGAATAATGCAAATGGATGATGAGGATATTTTCAAAGCGTTGATAAGAAGTAAGGAATTAGGTGCATTAATTACGTTTCACTGTGAAAATGGAGATGTGATAGAAGCTTTAATACAGGAATCGAAATCAAAGAAATATACTTCACCGTACTATCATCCGTTGGTTAGACCAGCTCTAGTAGAAAAGGAAGCAGTAACTAGATTATTGTATCTTGCAGAATTGGCAAATGCTCCTGTATATATAGTTCACTTAAGTTCTAAAGAAGCATTGGAAAACGTTATTGAGGCAAAGAAAAGAGGCGTAGAGGTACATGTAGAAACATGTCCACATTATTTACTTCTGGAGGATTCTCTATATGATCTTGAAGGATTTGAATCTGCAAAGTATGTTATGTCACCACCCTTGAGAAAACAAGAGGATATAGAAGCTTTATGGAACGGCATAAATAATCATTTTATTGATACCATTAGTACGGATCATTGTTCATTTAATTTTAGGGGACATAAGGATGTAGGAATCAATGATTTTAGTCAAATACCCAATGGTATTCCAGGGGTAGAACATAGAATATCTTTACTATATACGTATGGTGTTCAACTTGGCAAAATAAGTCTAAATAAGTTGGTCGAATTGACATCAACAAATGCTGCTAAGTTATTTGGTGTATATCCACAGAAAGGGACTATAGCAGTTGGCAGTGATGCAGATATTGTAGTATGGGATTTCAATCAAACTTCTATAATTGAACAGAAGACTCAAATACAAAATGTGGATTATACTCCTTATGAAGGAATGCAGGTAAAGGCACAACCTGTATACGTGTTTTTAAGAGGCAATAAAGTGTTGTCTCAAGATGGAGGGATTTTAGAACAACCACAAGGAAGGTTTGTGAAAAGGAAATCCCTAAAGGGGGAATAATGTTGTATACATTTAAAGTTAATGGAAACAAGGTAGATGTAGAGGAAAATAAAAGGCTGTTGGAGTATTTAAGAGATGACATTGACCTTACATCCGTAAAAAATGGATGCAATGGGGAAGGTGTATGTGGTGCATGTACCATTTTAGTAGATGGTAGAAAGACAAGAGCTTGTCTTCTTACTACAGCAAAAGTTGATGGTAAGGAAATTATCACTGTGGAAGGTCTTAGCAAAAAGGAAGAAAAGATTTACACTTGGGCTTTTGCAAAGGCCGGCGCTGTTCAATGTGGATACTGTATTCCAGGGATGGTGATTAGTGCAAAGGCCTTGTTGGATAGTAATTCAACTCCAACTGCTAAGGATATTAAAAGAGCTATAAATGGAAATCTATGTAGATGTACTGGATATGTAAAGATAGAAAAGGCTGTAGAATTAGCAGCAAAAGCTTTTAGAGGCGAGATAACTCCTACCGAGAGTTTATCAAAAGGTTCTATTGGAGAAAGAATGGATCGTATAGATGCCTATGAAAAGGTTTTAGGCACAGGGGAATATGTAGACGATATGAAGATGGATGGCATGATATATGGGACAGCTCTTCGCACTAAATATCCTAGAGCTGTTGTAAAGGATATTGATATATCAGAGGCTTTAAAACATCCAGAAGTAGAAGCTGTTTTGACTGCCGATGACATACCAGGGGAAAGATATATTGGGCATTTAGTAAAAGATTGGCCAGCTTTGATTAAGGTAGGAGAAGAGACAAGATATCTTGGAGACGCAGTAGCATTAGTAGCTGCAAAGAGTAAAAAGGGATTAAAAGAAGCTGTAGATTTAATTAAAGTTGAATATGAAGAACTAGAACCTATATCTTCTCCAAAGATGGCTTTATCCGTAAGAGCACCTAAAATCCACGAAAATGGAAATATATTGGCTCATGAAGTATTAAAAAGGGGAAACGCTGATGAAGTAATTGCACAGTCAAAATATAAGGTGACAAGAAAATACTTTACTCCATTTACAGAACATGCATTTTTAGAACCAGAAAGCGCTTTGGCAGTTAGAGAAGGCGATGAAATAACTATCTATACAGGTACACAAGGTGCCTATGACGTACAAAGGGAATGTTCTGAACTATTAGGACTACCTAAGGATAAAGTAAGAGCAGTTGTTAAACTAGTAGGGGGAGGCTTTGGAGGGAAAGAGGATATGAGTACACAACATCATGCAGCTTTACTTTCATGGTATACCAATAAACCAGTAAAAGTTACTTTGACAAGACAAGAAAGTATTGTTGTGCATCCAAAGCGACATCCTATGGAGATGGAGTTCACAACTGCCTGCGATGAAAATGGAAAGCTTACAGCTATGAAAGCAACAGTTATAGCGGACACAGGAGCTTATGCATCCTTAGGAGGGCCTGTGCTTCAAAGAGCATGTACTCATGCAGCAGGACCTTATAATTATCAAAATATAGATATAGATGGAAAGGCAATTTACACAAATAATCCACCAGCAGGTGCTTTTAGAGGGTTTGGAGTAACACAGACCATATTCGCCAGTGAGTGTAATTTAAATCTTTTAGCTGAAATGGTAGGTATATCCCCTTGGGAAATTCGATATAGAAATGCTATAGAACCAGGTCAAGAACTACCAAATGGACAAATTGCAGATGAAGGTACTGCTATGAAGGAAGTGCTTTTAGAAGTTAAAGATGAATACGAAAAATATCCTTATGCTGGAATTGCTTGTGCTTTGAAAAACACAGGATTGGGAGTAGGCGTACCTGATGCTGGAAGATGTAGGCTAGTTATCATAGATGGAATAATCCATATTCGCACTGCCGCAGTATGTATGGGACAAGGACTTGGGACAATTGCTATTCAGATTTTATGTGAAACGGTAGGCATTTCCCCTAAAAATGTTGTCATAGATGCACCTGATACAGCTATAGCGCCAGATTCTGGAACTTCTACTGCATCTAGACAAACGCACTTTACCGGAGAGGCAATTAGAATAGCAGCTTTAGAACTCAAGGAAGCCTTGGTAAATAGAAGTCTCGAGGAATTAGAGGGAGAAGAATTTTATGCAGAATATAGTCCTATTACCGATCCTATGGGTTCCGACAAGCCTAATCCAGTAAGTCACGTATCCTATAGTTATGCTGCTCAGATAGCTATATTAAATGAAGAAGGCAAGGTGCAAAAGATTATTTCTGCAAATGATATAGGAAAAGCTATAAATCCTAAAAACTTAGAGGGACAATTAGAAGGAGGTGCAGTAATGGGAATGGGTTATGCTTTAACTGAAGATTACCCAATGGAATATTCTGTGCCTGTTGCTCAATTCAAAAAGCTTGGTCTCTTAAGAGCTAATAATATTCCTGAGATAGAAACCATAATTGTAGAAAAAAACAAAGATATTGTGGCATATGGAGCCAAGGGAATTGGTGAACTATCTGCAATTCCTACAGCACCGGCAATACAAGGAGCATATTTAAAGTATGATGGACAATTTAGAGATGAATTACCTTTGAAAGATACACCATATAGCAAAAAGAAAGAATAGTGAGGAGAGATAATATGACAAAAGAAATTATAAGTACAGATAAAGCGCCACCGGCAATTGGGCCATATTCACAGGGAATAAAAGT
Organism: Schnuerera sp. xch1; assembly: GCF_019931165.1. Classification (GTDB taxonomy): domain Bacteria; phylum Bacillota; class Clostridia; order Tissierellales; family Tepidimicrobiaceae; genus JAIOUP01. Next base: position 58,639 of record NZ_JAIOUP010000007.1, on the reverse strand, counting down.
AGGAAACTTAATCTACACATCTGGACAACTTCCAATTGATATGAAAAGTGGTCAATTAGTAACTAATGACATAAAAAAGGCAACAAAAGCGTCTTTAGACAATGTACAAGCTATATTAGAGGAAGTTGGCTCTAGTATGGAAAAAGTAATAAAGACAGTAGTATTCATAAAGGACTTAGAAGATTTTGTAGCGATGAATGAAGTATATGAAAGTTATTTTTCTAAGAAAGCACCAGCTAGATCTTGTGTACAAGTAGCTAAACTTCCTAAAGATGCAATTGTGGAAATTGAAGTTATTGCACAGGCTTAGTAAAACCTATTGATTTAATAAAGGAGGGAGCAAAATGGCAGATTTAAAAATAGAGTTAACTAATATTGAATTTAAAAACCCTGTTATGGTAGCAGCAGGGCCACCATCTAGAAATGCAAGCATGATAAAAAAATGTGTAGAAGGCGGTGCAGGTGGAGCTGTTAGCAAGACTATATCAACAGTTGCAGCAGAAATACCAAAACCATGTATGGCAGAGTATAAGCATAGTTTTTTAAATACTGAATTATGGTCTGAATTATCTCCGAAACATTGGATCGAAAAGGAATATAAAGAAGCGAAAAAATGCGGAGCACCTTTAATAATAGGATTAGGATATACTACTAAAGAACTTACAGAGCTTATTCCTAAAGTGGAAAAGTTTGCAGATGCATTTGAAATATCAACTCATTATATTGGAAGAGACCTTACTCCAGTTATCAATACGCTAAAAGCTGTTCGTGTTTGTACAAATAAGCCTATATTTGCAAAGCTTAGTCCTGGTATCCCTGACATTGAGGAACTTGGTAAGACATTAGAAGAAATAGGTATAGATGGTCTAGTAGCTATAAATTCAGTAGGTCCTTGTTTAAAAATTGATATTGAGTCCGGGCTACCAGCTATGGGAAGTAAAGAAGGATATGGCTGGATGTCTGGCGCAGCTATAAGACCAATAGCATTAAGACATATTTATGAACTAGCTAAAGTAGTAAATATACCAATTATTGGAGTTGGAGGAGTAACCAGTGGTAAAGATGTAGTAGAGATGTTTATGGCAGGAGCTTCAGCTGTTCAAGTTTGTACACAGGCAATTGTAGAGGGACCTCAAGCTTTTAATAGAATAAACAAAGAACTAAACAATTGGTTGGATGAACATGGATATGATTCAATAGATGAGATTAAAGGTATTACAATTGAAAAGATGAAGAAAAGGGAAAGTGCAAATTATATAACTAATGTTCCTAAAATAGAAAAAAATAAATGTGTAGGATGCAAACGATGCGTTAAAAGTTGTGTATATCAGGCTATAAGCATGGTTGACGATAAAGCTGTAATAGATGAAACTAAGTGTTTTGGCTGTGGACTCTGTGTTACTAGATGCAATACAAATGCTATTATGCTTACAAATCAAGCCTCACAAGAATATTCATATTAATAGATAAAGAGTATTCAAATAAAGATATGGTAAGTTTAATTTTAAAAGTGTATATCATAAATTTTGATATAAATAGTTCCATCAATATGTTGGATATTTTGTGCAAGGAGATCTAAACTTGGTTATTACAAAATAAATTCTCCTTGCATTCCTATATCCGAACATAAATAAATTAACATTATTAAATTATATCATAAAAAGTTTGTAAATTCATCCCTCACTTAAAAGTGGAAGGATTAATATATTGGATGGTTGTGTTAAAATTGGTAAAAATCTAATCTCCAGAAGGAGGAGGTAATGTGAAAAGTAGTAATGTAAATAACTCTTTGTTTAATATAGATGGGAAACCATCGTTAGAAAAAGCAGTTCCATTAAGTTTACAGCATGTTTTAGCTATGATAGTAGGAAATATTACACCGGCTATTATACTTTCAGGAGCTGTAGGATTAGGAGCGGAAGATAGTACAATACTTGTACAAACCTGTATGTTTATCGCGGCAATTGCTACATTAGTTCAGCTTTATCCTATTGGAAAATCAGGTATTAGAATAGGTTCAAGATTACCAGTTATAATGGGGGTTAGCTTTGCTTATGTACCTACTATTCTTGCAATTGCAGCAGATTTTGGGATTGCTGGTGTATTAGGTGCTGAATTAGTGGGAGGTTTAGTAGCTATTGTAATGGGTGTTTTTATAAAACGTCTTAGAAAATTTTTCCCACCTATAGTTTCTGGTACAGTTGTACTTACTATAGGATTATCTCTTTATCCAATAGCTATCAATTATATGGCAGGTGGAAATGGAGCTCCAACATATGGTAGTCTCCAGAATTGGGGAATTGCACTTATTACACTTGTGGTAGTACTTATTTGCAATAACTTTACAAAAGGATATCTTAAACTTGCATCTGTACTAGTTGGTATCATAGCAGGATATATAATTTCTATATTTTCAGGAATAGTAGATTTTTCAGCCGTTGGGGAAGCAGGAATATTTTCACTTCCAAAACCTTTGCATTTTGGTATGGAATTTAATATAACAGCTATTATTACCATGGCTATAATGTATATTGTTAATTCTATTCAAGCTGTAGGAGATTTATCTGCAACTACCTCAGGAGGTTTGGATAGAGAACCTACTGATGAAGAATTATCTGGTGGAATTATTGGAAATGGAGTTGCCAGTATTATTGGATCTTTCTTTGGTGCTCTTCCAACTGCCACTTATAGCCAAAATGTTGGAATCGTTGCTATGAATAAGGTTGTCAGTAGATTTGTATTATCTATTTCTGCAATAGTTATACTACTTTGTGGATTTATCCCTAAGTTTGGTGCCTTGATGACTACAATTCCACAGTGTGTATTAGGAGGAGCTACCATTTCAGTATTTGCATTGATCACTATGTCAGGAATAAAATTGATTATTCAGGATGAGTTATCTGCTAGAAATACTTCAATCGTAGGATTAGCTGTAGCATTAGGAATGGGAATTGATATGGTACCTGAATCCATAGCAATGTTTCCAGGTTGGTTCATCGATATCTTTGGAAGTTCTCCAGTTATTATTTCCACTATTGTTGTGTTTTTCTTAAACATCATAGTATCAGAGAAAACCATAGCTGAAGAAAAAAAGGAAAGGGAAGCGATGGATTAATATGAAAATTTGTCAATCTTTAAATATAAAGGATTTTCCATGTACTATCTCTTTAATTGGAGCAGGTGGGAAAAGCACAACTATGTTTTCATTGGCTGATGAATTCAATAAACAAGGAAAAAAGGTATTAGTAACAACTACAACGCATATTTCTATTGACCAAGGAAATTTGGCTCAAAAATTAATTACAGAATCTAAATATAACATAGCTGTAAAAAAACTAAAAGAATATTTTCAGGAATGTAATGTAATATGTCTTACCACTTCAATTCTAGAAGAACAACAAAAATTAAAGGGTATACCTATTCAATGGATAGAAAGAGTTAAAAATGAAAATATTGTCGATATAATTATAGTAGAAGCAGATGGAGCTAAAGGCAAATCCTTTAAAGCGCCAGCAGAATATGAACCAGTACTGCCTAAACATAATGATATAATTGTCGCAATAATGGGAACAGATGCGATGTATAAACCTATTATAGATCAATATGTTCATAGACCAGAAAGAATTTTGGCTCTCCTAAATGGAGAGCCAGAAAATCAGGAAACTATATTAAGTAAAGAAAATATCATAAGAGTATATTTTCATAAGAGTGGACTATTAAAAGATGTTCAAAAGGATCAAAAAGTATATATATTATTAAATAAAGTAAATAAGACCAGAGAAATGGATGCATTACAATTAGCTAATCAAATGGCACAAAAAAGTGATTTTGGTAATTTAAAGATCTTGATAGGTAATGTGCAAAATTCATTACATCCTATTACTCATATAATAGATTAAAATGGAATACGATATCAGTTGCCATTTTTTAAAGATAATATTTATCCTGCCACTATATTGTAGGATTAACTACAATATAGAAATTTGATATAATAAATTATATAAAAGAGTAAAGACTAAATCATAATGGAGGGATAGTTTTGAAATATAAAAAGTTTGTAGATAAATATGTGGTAAGGCTTGAAAGAGGGGAAGAAGTAATTAACTCTTTAACAAATCTTTGCAAGGAAAATGAAATTAAGCTAGGAAGAGTAACTGGTATTGGTGCAACCAATAAGGTGACAATTGGCCTATTTAATACAGAATCTAAGGAATACCATTCAAAAGACTTAACTGGCGATATGGAAATTACAAATCTTTCAGGAAATATAACAAGTATGGATGAAGAAGTCTACCTACATCTACATATTACAGTATGTGATAAAAACAATAAGGCATATGGTGGTCATTTGAATTCAGCAGTCATAAGTGCTACATGTGAAATGATAATTGATGTTATAGACGGGAATGTGGGTAGAAGACATGATGAAGAAATAGGATTGAATTTGTTTAAATTTAATGAAGACTCAATAGAATCCATACATTAAAATGTGGTTGGGGTGAACTATATGTCAAACCAAAAGAGAATAGAGGACTATGGAATAAATATTGGTGAACTACCAAAAGGGCAGTTGAATAAGATAACTGATGTAAAAGGAGTCACAGTAGGACATTGTACTATAGATACATATGAAAACAAAACTGGAGTCACTGTAATACTTCCTGTGGAAGGAAATATCTATACAAACAAGCTCATTGCAGCTAGTCATATATTAAATGGATATGGCAAGTCTACAGGACTTATGCAGATTGATGAGATTGGAACATTGGAATCCATAATTACCTTAACCAATACATTAAATGTAGGGTTGGTATATGATGCGATAACAGAATATGCGGTAGAGAAATGTACTGAGGAAAATATATATTTGTCTACCTTTAACCCATTAATATGTGAATGTAATGATAGCTATTTAAATGATATACAAAAAAGGGTAGTGGGGAAGGAACATGTATATAAAGCAATTGAAAATGCAACTGTAGATTTTGAAGAAGGAGATATTGGAGCAGGGAAAGGCATGAGCTGTCACCAGCTTAAAGGGGGCATAGGCTCTGCATCGAGAATAGTAACATTAGATGGAGTACCTTATACAATAGGGGTATTGGTGTTATCAAATCATGGATTGTTAAAGGACTTAACTATTGAAGGCAAAAATATAGGAAAGAAATTGTCCAGTCAAATAAATGTAGATGAGAATATAGATAAAGGATCTATAATATCAATTATTGCCACAGATATACCCCTCAGCAGTAGACAGTTAAGAAGAATATGCAAAAGAGCAGTAGTTGGGCTATCAAAAGTAGGATCATATATGGGGCATGGAAGCGGAGAAATAATAGTTGGATTCTCTACAGGAAATGTGCTTAAACATGGACAAAATTTAGATATACTTAATATGCGTATTCTAAGTGAAGAAAGGATTGATAATGTATTTAGAGCAGTAGCAGAATGTGAAGAGGAGGCAATATTGAATTCTATGATTACTGCAAATAAAGTAATAGGTATAAAGGGAAGGTCAAGAGAGGCTTTAAAGGATTACTTTAAAAAAGGATTATGCCAAATCTAGCATAATCCTTAATAAAATTTATTTAAAATTAAAATGTGAAGGAGCAGGTGCTTTTACTACTATTAGTTCTAGTACTTCGTCATGTAAATTTTTCACATTCATCTTTATATTATAAGGTATTTGCAATATATGACCTTTTTCATATTCATGAATTTCTTGTTCTCCTAGTTGCAATGATAGAGTACCTCTTAAAACGGTCATATATACATTTGAATTTGAAAAATGTTCTGGTAGACCTTCATTCTTATTAAATACCATGTGAATATAATTGATGTTTTCATCCATTATAATCCTTTCAACTGCTTTTTCATCTATTAAGCTATAATTAAATATTTTTTCAATCATTGTAAACCCCCAATTTTATATATTTGTTTAAATTATATATAAAATTATTGATAAATTATGTAACATATGTTACAGATAAATAATTATTATAAATTTTAACTAATTCAATTTTGAAAAGTTAAGAGCTATTTCATATCAATATCATTTAACTTTATGGTTATAAAAAATAGAGGCCATTCGGCCTCTATTTTTCCCATATTTTTGGGTCTATAAGGAGATCTTCTATATTTATATGGGGAGTTTTACTAATTATCTAGTGAAATATTCATAATCATCATATTCAACTACGTTTCCGCCTGTATCCATTATATATTTTGGATCATCTACTAATCTTATGGAGTATTCATCAGCATCTACTGATTTACTTATTGTAATCCTAATTTCAGTATCACTTGTATCTAATGTAGTGGAGTAATCCGAAATATCTAGTATTTCTTCACCAATTGCTTCTACTATTAAATCTCTTTCAAATAAGGAAGCAGAATCATCATCTAATTCTTCAGTAAAAGGTAAGTATATTGTTCTACCACTGCTGCTAAGGTTTCCTGATTTAGAATCTATTCTTGGTCTTACTTTATCTATTACATCAATAGAATCAGCTTTAGCAGACGATTCCAGGTATGTTACGATTGAATTTTTAGATTTTATAGTTAACTTTCCATCTATTGTTGTTTCATCATCGTTATCCAATCTGATTTCAACTTCTTCAGTACCATCAGTTTTTACATTTCTAACAGTTCTATCTGTTACTTTAAAGTCATCTTCTGATGCATCTAATATTGGTTGGTCAAATGTAGCTATTATGGTATCGGATTCTGTTAGTTCTGCAGATTTGACTACTGCTTCACCTTCAGTTGTGTCGTCAAATTTCAATATCTCAGGTTCAATCAATATTCCATTAATCCCTGTAAGACCTCGGACATCGAGTTCTTCAACATTATCGTTTTCTCCTATATTGACTTCTTCACCGTTAATTTCATCTGGTAGAGTAATTATATAGGTTTTTTCATTATATAATTCGTTAAATTCTGTTTCTGATGGAAGGTACATATAGTCGTTATCAAACTTAATCAAATAGTTGCTGTGCTCCGATATAGTGGATGCGTCCATCTCTTTACTAAATCGAAGTATTATTTCATTGCCATGGCCTGAATAGCTTACTATTTTTGGTATTTCAACATCTTCCATATATATATCCTGTGTATATGTTTTTATTGTATTTTCCAATGTTGTAGTATCAACCACATCGTCAATTGTAATGGTGTTGGTTCCAGCTGGTAGTGGATTACTTAAGTAAATCTTATATTCTCTTCCAGAACCATCTACATTTCTTATATATATTTTTTCATTGTCTTCATCCCTTAAATCATAGTAGGATCTATTTTTTGCATTTACATTTTTGCTATAGTAAATGGTTATTGTTTTTCCATCTTTTGAGACATTTAATCCTATTACTTCTGGAGCAGTTGTATCCAATACTGGTTCTACCTCTACTTCTTCATCTTCAAGTTCATTGCCAGAATAGTCCTCTAAATTATCTATATAGATAGTTATTTCATAGGTAGGAAGTTCTTTTCCTGAGAAATTTAATATGACTTTATTATTTATTACTTCTATATCTGATGGATATCTTTTAGTATGACCAGATCTCCAATAAAAATCGTTTCTATTTATTGAATCTGAATCTATATCCTCATCAAGTTCAAGTATAACTTGTTCTGTAGTTGCCCTTGCATCTTCTAACTTAGGTGATTGGTTGTCCTTTACTATTTCAAATGTAATCTCATCATCTAACGCTTTATAATCTGCAAAATCTGTCAATTCTGATATACTCAAAGTATGTTTTCCCTCTTTAGGGGCATAGTTTGAAGAATAATATTTTAACATAATTACATTATCGATTTTATCAACTTGTCCTAGAACCTCTTCACCATCTATCTTAAAATTTGATATTCTAGCAGTTTTGATTGGTTCTGACATTATAATCTTTAATCCTTTATTTCCTAATTGCTCAACATCAATTACTTCTGGTATTTCATTGTCAAAAGGACTGAATTCTCTATCTCTTATAGTTATTTCCTCGTCTGTTTCAGATTTTATTCTATTTATAGATATTTTATATGTATTTTGACTTTTCATTGTTTCATTAAGTGTAAGTATTATAGTTTTATTATTATTTTCTAAACGCACTGATTTAACTGTTCCTGCATTTGTATAATAATTGCTAGGGAATTGACTGCTATCTTCGTCAACAGATTGTGTAAAATTTAGAGAAATTTCCTTTAGATTATCTGCAGATACATCGTTTAATTCGAAGGGGAGGTCTTGGATAGTAACGTTTCCTGTTTTGAGAGTTAAATTTCCTTTTAAAAAGCTGTATTTATATTTTCCACCTTCAAGGTTTTTGATTTCAATTTCAAATCTACCATCATCTTTTAATTCTATATCATGGAATTGTTCTCCAGAAGATATATCATCGGAAACTGGTTCTAAATTAAGTTTTAATTCATCCGTGCCTTTAGCAACACCCTCGAATATAAGGGTATCCTTATATGTGGAGGAAGTTGCTTCTACGCTTATGGCAACAGGAATGTTTAAACTTAATTGTTTTGCTAATGTGTCGCTTGAGCCCTTAACGTTAAGATTTAAAGCATTAAGAGTCATAGCAGCCATTAATCCTCTAGTGATATGTTCATCTGGGTCTACAGATAGGCCCTCCATTAAACCTAAACTTTCTGCTAATTCTGGTACATCATCATAGGATTCTATTTCACTTCCGTATTTTAAAGCTCTTAAAAGTACATTCTGTAGCTGTTGTACTTTAGTATAATACTCTTTATTTCCTTCTATAGTATATCCAAAATTTCCAGGAGCTGTTCCTTTTATAAGTCCTTCATCTACTGCCCAATATATGAATGGAGCATAATATGAATCTTTATCTACGTCAGTAAATGTATTTTTAACTTTAAAATTTTCAGCTGTACCTTCTTTATTATAAAGGCGGCTTATTAATACAACCATTTCCTGTCTTTTCAGATACTGGTCTAGCATCAAATCTCCGCTTTTTGAACCCTTCAAAACACCTAAATTTTTGAGTATTTCTCCAGCTTGATTATATTCTTCCTTTTCAGAAGGAGCTCCAATAATAGGAACAGAGCTAAGTACTATGACTAGTGCTAATAATAGTGATAATATCCTTTTCATATAAATCTCTCCTTTCGTAAATATTCTAATTCTATTATACATCATATAAGTCGTATCAAATATTACATTATAATTACAAATATAGAGTTTGGATTTTGGATAGCATTAAGTTTCGTTGACATGAACTATAATATTTTATACAATAATATAGTTATAATGAATTTACGAGGAGTGGTCCAGCGTGAGTACTAAATATATATTTGTTACAGGAGGGGTTGTGTCCTCTTTAGGAAAGGGAATTACTGCTGCTAGTTTAGGGCGATTATTAAAAAGTAGAGGTCTCAAAGTTTCAGTTCAAAAATTTGACCCATATATAAATGTTGACCCAGGTACTATGAGTCCATATCAACATGGAGAAGTGTTTGTAACTGATGATGGGGCGGAGACAGACTTGGACTTAGGCCATTATGAAAGGTTTATTGATGTCAATTTAAATAAATATAGCAGTGTTACTTCAGGTAAGATCTATTGGTCTGTTTTAAATAAGGAGAGAAAAGGAGATTATGATGGAAGAACAGTTCAAGTTATTCCTCATATTACCAATGAAATAAAGGAAAGAGTAAAAAGAGTAACTAAGGATAGAGACGTGGATGTGGTTATTACTGAAATTGGTGGAACTGTAGGAGATATTGAATCCTTACCATTCTTAGAAGCTATTAGACAGATAAAATATGATGTAGGAAAAGAAAATGTAATGTATATTCATGTAACATTGATTCCATATCTAGCTACTGCAGGTGAATTAAAGACTAAACCTACTCAGCATTCTGTTAAAGAGTTGAGAGGTATTGGTATACAACCAGATATACTTATATGTAGGACTGATGTACCATTATCTCGAGATATCAAGGATAAAATTGCTTTATTCTGTGATTTAGCTCCATCTGAGGTAATTGAAAATGTAAACGTAGAAACAATTTATGAACTTCCACTCATGTTGGAGAAGGAAGGATTAGCTCAATTAGTAATAGATAAACTCAATATAAAATGTAATAAATTGGATTTGACGGAATGGGAGAATATAGTTAAGAAAGTTAAAAATATAAAGGATAAAGTTACAGTTGCATTAGTTGGTAAGTATGTAGAATTAAAAGATGCTTATCTATCTGTTGCTGAATCTTTAAATCATGGTGGTATATTCAATGATGTAAATGTTGAAATAAAGTGGATTCATGCTGAAAAATTAAACGAAGGGAATGCTGACGAATTTTTAAATGATGTAGATGGAATATTAGTACCTGGAGGTTTTGGAGATAGAGGAATTGATGGTAAGATAACAGCTATAAAATATGCTAGAGAGAATAAGATTCCATTCTTAGGAATATGTTTAGGTATGCAGATGGCTGCAGTTGAATTTGCTAGAAATGTATTAGGTCTAAAGGATGCTCATAGTTCCGAATTCAATCAAAATACTCCTCACCCTATAATAAATTTGATGTCTGAACAAAGGGATATTGCAAATCTAGGGGGAACTATGAGATTAGGAGTATATCCATGCAGACTAAAAGAGGGTTCCAAGGCTATAGATATATATAAGAATGAATTGGTTTATGAAAGACATAGGCATAGATATGAATTTAATAATAGATATAAAGAACAATTTGAAGAAAATGGAATGCTCATAAGTGGAATGTCTCCTGATAAAAGATTAGTTGAAATACTTGAATTAAAAGGGCATCCATGGTTTGTAGCATCACAGTTTCATCCGGAATTTAAATCAAGGCCTACTAAGGCTCATCCTCTATTCAGAGATTTTATTACAGCTTGTAAAGAAAATAGGTCTAATTAATACAGGAATTTATATATTTGTGTAGAATATAAATAGAGATATATAATATAATTAGTTTAAGGACATGTCATCCTGAGTAAAGCAAACGTATAATTTGGTCTCAGGATGACATTCATGATATTAACCTATTAATTGATAAGAGGGGGATAGTATAATGAAAAGAAATGTTATTTCATTAATACTGGTATTTTCTTTTGTTTTTACCGGCATTACAGCTTATGGCGAAAGCATGTTTACAGATATAGATAGTAACCATTGGGCATATGACTATATTGAGAAGGTTGTAGACCTAGGGATTATGGACGGATATGAGGATGCAACTTTCAGACCTAATGAAACTGTAAATATTGTAGAGACTTTAACTTATATAACCAGGCTTTTGAATATACATGAAGATGAAGTAGTGAAGATGAGAGATAATTATGATACTTTTTTAGAAGAGTATGATTTATCGGAAGAAGAGAAGGATGCTGTTGCCATAGCTTTATCCGCTAATTTACTTAATGAACAATTTATTGAAAACAATTTGATGATTGATGGTGATGTAAGAAAAGTTATAAAAACGGAACTAGCAATATATTTAGCAAAGGCAATGGGAATGGAAGAACAGAAGAAAAATACATACATATTTTCTTACAATTTTTACAATGACATAGAAAAAATTCCTGAAACGGCAAGACCTTATATAAATTTTTTAATAGACAAAGGAGTGTTAGGCAAAAAGGGTGATGGGAATGGGAACTTTAATCCAAATCAACATGTCACAAGAGCTGTATTAGCAAAGATGCTTTCCATAGCATACAATCATATGAATGGAATCCCGTTTATTGTTCCAGAGATTATTGAAGAACCTACTGAGCCTGAAAATCAAAACTACAGCGACTTATCAGGGATTATAGTTTTAATGTTACGAGATTATATATTTATTGATGATGGACAAAAGATTGATTCCTATACTTTAGAAGAAGATGTTGAAATAACCATTAATGGAGAAATTGCATCTTTTGATATGCTTGAAGAAGGAATGCATGTTAAGGCTTCAGTATTAGAAAATAATGTAATAGAAGCTATAGGTGTTGACAGTGATAGTAATATCACATATGGAACTATAGATAATATGTCCTTGAGCGAAACTCGTATGATGGTAAAAACCAAGGTTGGAGATATCAAGACTTTCAATTTATCCAGAGAACCAGAAGTAGTTATAGATGGAAATGAATCATACCTTTATAGTTTACATGAAGGAGATATGGTAACAGTTGAAGCACTTGAAGATTTTGCATTATCCATAGAGGCGGAAAGCAAAGATGGTAGAGTTGAGGGGATAATAAAGGAGAAAATATTCGAAGAAGAGTGTATACTTTTAGTAGAGAGAAAAAATGGCAGTACATATAGATATGCAATAGATAAAGATACAATAATAGATCGAAACGCAAATGAAGTCACTGTGAAAGATTTAAGAATTGGAGATGAAGTGTTAATATCCTTAACTGATGGAAACGTGAGCACAATAGATGCTAAATCCGTTCTAGGAGAGGATAGAGGATATATTGAGTCTATTCTCATTTCAGATGAATCAATGCTTACAATAATAAATGATCAAGGAGACAAGAAAAGCTATTATATATCGGAAGATGTAATGATAACTTTAGAAGATGAGAAAATGAGCATATATGATTTGAGACTAGATGATTATGTAAGATTAGAATTGGAAAGTGATGAAATAGTGAATATTAATAAATAAGATAAGGTGCAGTTTAAACTGCACCTTATCTTATTTATTATTTTATGCAGATGTTTTTTCACTAACTTCAACAAGTTCATTTTCAGTTTTTGCAACTACTACTGCTGCAGATAGATCACCTACTACATTTATAGATGTTCTCATCATATCCAATATTCTATCTATACCAGCTATTAAAGCTATACCATCTAATGGCAATCCTACTGATTGTAGCACTATAGTTAACATTATCATACCTGCTCCAGGAACGCCTGCTGTTCCTATGGAGCCTAAAGTAGCAGTAAGAATTATTGTAGCCATTTGTGCCAATGTTAATTCTATACCATATACTTGAGCGATGAATAATGCACATACTCCTTGATATAGAGCAGTACCATCCATATTTATAGTTGCACCTAGAGGAAGAACAAAGCTAGCTATTTTATCGGACACACCTAAATTTTCTTTAGCAGTTTTCATAGTAACAGGTAGTGTACCAGAACTACTACTTGTACTGAAGGCTGTAACTGCTGGACTTGCTACGCCTTTAAAGAACTTTAATGGACTGAAATTTGCTAATACTTTGAGTAGTGAACTGTAAACCAGAATAGCATGTAATATACAACCCAGATATACTGCTATAATAACTTTGATAAGTGGTAGCAATACGGAAGGTCCGTTTTCAGCTACAACTGGAGCTATCAATCCAAATACACCAATAGGTGCAAATTTCATAACAAATGCAGTTACTTTATACATTACTTCAGCTAAACTATTGAAGAAATTGATAAATGGCTTTCCTAAATTTTCTGGGATTGATGTAGCACCTATACCTAGGAATATTGCAAATACAATTATTTGAAGCATATTTCCATCTACTAGACCTTTTAGTGGATTGCTAGGAACAATATCTAATAGGGTTTCAATCAATGTGGGACTTTCCTGTACAGCTTGATCCACATTTACTGGAATATCAAGACCTGCTCCAGGAACAATTAAAGCTCCCAATATTAGCCCTATAGTAACTGCAAATGCAGTTGTGAATAGATAATAAGCAATAGTCTTTCCACCTATTCTTCCTAAGCTTTTAACATCTCCAACACTTGAAGTTCCTACTATAAGGGAAGAAAATACCAAAGGAACTATTATCATCTTGATTAGGTTTAAGAACAGTGTACCAAATGGTCGAATAAAAGTAGTAGCAATGTTTGGATGACCATCTAGCATAAATCCTACTATAATACCTAGAATTAAAGCTATTAATATTTTGGTTGTTAATTTAGTCTTTTTCAAATAATATACCTCCTCCTTATTTATATATTACAAAATTGAGAATATTATGAAAAATAACATTGTACAATTCTTATTATACTAAAAAATGAATAAAAAATAAATAGGAGCAGGTAAATTTCCTTATTTTGCTGTAAAATATGAGAGTTGATGGATATGATAAGACAATAATTGGAATTAATTTGAGAATAAATGGATTTTCAAAATTTGTGATATTAAAAAATTCACGGGTAAAAATTATATAAAGTTGCAGGTGTAATAATTGATAACTATGGAATATTATGAGATGTTATTGTAGATTTAAAGAGATTAAGGCAACCTATGGGTTCTACTTCGGATTTTGTTGGCATATTTATATTACACAGTATGCTAGTTGAATCTAAAGAGATGTTGTTATGTGAAAAATAAGAAACTGGTAAGGGAACATCATAGAATTATTGGAGGTAATTCACATGTATTCATATATTAAGGCAAATATATCATCCGCTATATTATCCATACCAAAAGGTGTATATATGGCAGGTTATGGTCAGAGAGATGAACCAAATAAGGGAACTCATGATGATATATATACGAAAGCACTTACAGTTTCCAATGGAGAAAAAACCATAATAATTATATCCAATGATTTACTTGGGGTAAATGAAGATATTGTTAAAAAAGTTGTTCTTGGCATTAATAAAGAAATAAATATTTTGGAAGAAGATATATTTGTTTGTGCTACTCACACTCATGCAGCACCAGATATTTTTGACTGGGAATTTGATCAAAGATTTTCTACCTGTGAAGCTAATAAAAAAGCAAAAGAATATATAATCAATGCGATAATAAAAAATGCTTTAAATTCAACAAAAGAATTGAAACCAGTAAAACTGGCTTTTGGAAGATCCAAATGTGACAAGATAGCTTCCAATAGAATTAATAAAGATTGGCCAATTGATGATATGGTTAATGGAATATTTCTCATAAAGGAAAACGATTGTCTATTATCTGCAATAGTAAACTATGCTTGTCATGCCACTGTATTAGGGGCTGATAATCTATATATATCAGCAGATTATCCAGGTATAGTTCAGAAGCTAATAGAAGAACATTTTGGGAAAGAATGTACCTGTATGTTTATAAATGGAGCCTGTGGTAATCAAAGCACAAGATTTACTAGAAAAAGTCAGAACTTTGATGAAGTGAAGAGATTGGGAAATGCACTATATGAAAGTGTTCTAGAATCCTATGATAATAGGGAATATATAGATGATATTACAATTAATAGTGTTAAGGCATATTTTGATTTCCCCAGAAAGGAACTACCTAGTAGGGAAGAAGCTTTAAAGCATTTAGAGACAATGGCTAGAAGGTTGAACAGAGCCAAAGATGAAGGTGTGACTCAAGAGGAATTGAGAGAAGCTATAACGAAGCATCAAGGAGCTATGATTACGTTGAAATTGATAGATGTTTTGCATAGACTGGATTTAATTATACCTATTCAATTGATGAAATTGGGAGATATATTAATTACAGGTATACCTGTAGAATTATTTAGTGATTATGGAATCTTAATAAAGGAAAAGTCAAGTTTTTCTTATACTATAATTGCTGGATATACAAATGGAATGGTAGGGTATGTTTATACACCTGAATCCTATAAACAAGGAGATTACGAAGCTTGGTCTTCGCCATTTGATAAACATACTGGAGACTTTATAGTTGAGAAGGTTGTGGAACTGATGAAGATATTATGATAAATGGACGGGAGGCATTAAGAATATGTTTAATATATTGATTATTTCACATGGAAGTGTAGCAAAAGGATTTTATGATACGGCTGAAATGATTATAGGAGATGTAGAAGGAGTAAGATTTGCTGGAATACAGCCAGGAGAGAGTATCGAAAATTTTGGAGAAAGATTGATAAGGTTAACTGATGAAATCTATATAGATGATGGATTGTTAGTACTTGTAGATTTGTATGGTGGAACACCTAGCAATGTTTCTATAATTAAGTTACTCAACAGATATGAAAAGATACAACTGATTTCAGGCTTAAACCTTCCCATCTTACTTGAAGCTTTAGGAAGTAGAAATTTTATGTCCTTAGACGATGCTACAGATAATCTTATCAATATAGGTAAGGATGGTATAAAAAATATAAATTACGTATTGAATGAAAGAAAGATCCACGATGATGATGAGTGAAGAATAAATATAATTATTTAATTAAAGTAAAGGAGGATAGTTTAGTTATTTTTTAATAAATATTCAAAGGGAGGGGAGCTTATGGAAATAACTGCTTGGCAAATAATCATACTATCTATTTATGCTTTTGTTGCGATATACGATTCACTAGAAACCAACATTGGGTTGAACAGACCTATACAGGCTGGCTTTTTTACAGGACTTATATTAGGAGATGTAACACTTGGATTAGCGGTAGGTGCAACTTTGCAATTAATGGTTTTAGGAGTAGGTACTTATGGTGGTGCCTCGATACCAGATTATATGTCTGGTGCAGTAATAGGAACGGCTTTTGGCATCATGTCAGGACTAGGGGTTGAATTTGCTATAGGGATTGCGGTACCAATTGGTTTGTTCTTAGTACAATTGGACATCTTGGCTAGATTTACAAACACATTCTTTCAACATAGAGCTGATAAATATGCTGAAGATGGAAACTTTGACGGAGTAGAAAGAATGAATTTACTTGGTATTATACCTTGGGGATTATCTCGTGCTATACCAGTGGCTATAGCTTTAATATTTGGACCTGAAATAGTAGATGCATTAGTAAATATAACTCCACAGTGGCTGCTTAATGGTTTATCGGTAGCAGGAAAGGTACTACCTGCACTAGGGATTGCTATCCTATTGAGATACTTACCAGCGAAGAGGTATTTACCATATCTATTGATTGGCTTTGCTCTAGCTGCTTTTCTGCAAGTATCAATGATTGGAGTAGCTATAGTTGGTTTAGCTTTAGGACTATTGGTTTATCAAAGAAGTAGGGAGCAACTTTCGATAGCAGGTAAAGGAGGTGTTGATGAAGATGAGTGACAAAGTTGTAAATAACCAACCTAATAGTGAAAATAAAATAACTAAAAAGGAATTAAAACGTATATTTTTCAGATGGTTTTTAGCAGGGCAGGTAGGATGGAATTATGAAAGAATGCAAGGACTTTGCTATTGTTATTCGATAATGCCAGTTTTAAGAAAGTTATATAAAAAGGAAGAAGAATTGAAAAAAGCAGTAAAAAGACATCTTCAATTCTTTAACACTGAACCTGATATGGCGCATTTCATATTAGGAGCAAATGCTGCTATTGAAGAAAGAGAAGGAACGGACGGAGAAGAAGCATCAACAGCTATTAAAACTGGTCTAATGGGTCCTTTTGCAGGGGTAGGAGATACAATATTTGGAGTTATAATTCCAACTGTAATTCTTTCGATTGGTGCGAATATGGCTTTAAATGGTAGTTCTGTAGGTGTTTGGATTTGGTTGATTTGGGCTTTCGTTAGATTTTGGCTTAGGTGGAAATTTACTGAAATAGGTTATGTACAGGGGACAAAGTTAATTGCTACAATGTCGGATAGAATACAAAGTCTTACAGAAGCTGCCAGTATATTAGGATTAACAGTAATTGGTGCTTTAATACCAACAGTTGTGACACCGAAAGTTCCATTTGTATTTCAATCGGGAGAAGTAACTTTAGAGGTACAACAAGTACTCGATCAAATAATGCCAGCATTAATTCCAGTAATATTGGTAGCTTTTGTATACTGGCTATTGGGAAAGGAGAAGATGACTTCGACAAAAGCTATATGGATATTATTAATGGCTTCAATTATACTAGGTGGATTAGGAGTATTAGGAACTTAGGGAAATTGAATGATGATAGAATTGGACGGGATACTGCTTAGCAATATCCCGTCTTGTAAAAATATAATGATGGAGGTGTGAATATGGGTATTGTACACACAAGAATTGATGACAGGCTTATACATGGACAAGTAGTTGCATATTGGGTTAATTCGTTGAATATTCATAGAATAATGGTAGCAAATGATAAGGTTGCAACGAATGATTTACAAAAGAGTACTTTAAGACTAGCAGTACCACCAGGAATTAGAACTTCCATTATTACTAAGAAAAAAGCAGCTACTAATATTAAAGCTGGAAAATATGATAAACAGCGTGTCTTTTTAATATTGGAGGATCCACAGGATGCTATAGATTTAATAAACTTAGGAGTAAAGCTTGACACTATAAATATAGGGAATTTAGCTCATAAGGAAGGAGCCATTCAGATAAAGACTAATATTAAAGTTACTAAGGACCAAATACAGGCATTTAAAGAATTGCATGAAAGGGGAATAAAATTAACTGCTAGAATGGTGCCAGGAGACCCGAAAGTAGATTTTATCAATTATTTAAAGAAGGTTATAGATTAGTCAATAAATAATGAAAGGGGATAGTTATGAGCTATAAAAGGTTTTTTGATACAATTGAAGATATGATCAATGATGTTAAAGACACTCAGTATGAGAACATCAAAAGGGCAGGAGAAATAATTGCGGATTCAATAATGAATGGAGGAATAGTTCAATCCTTTGGCAGCGGTCATTCATTTGCAGGTGCACTTGAGATATCACATAGGGCTGGTGGTTTGATACCAACGAAGGCAATTAAAGAACCAGCTCAAGGGAAATATGAAATGATTGAAGGAGTTGGATCATATTTTGTAAAGGAAGTGGATGTTAGAGAGAACGACTGCTTTGTTCTAATATCAAATTCTGGTAGAAATCCACTACCTATCGAAATAGCACAATATGTTAAAGAAAAAGGAAATAAAATAATTGTTGTCACTTCATTAGAAGCTTCCAAAAAATTAAAATCAAGACATAGCTCAGGAAAGAAATTATATGAGCTTGCAGATGTAATATTGGATAATAGAGGAGTTGAAGGTGATGCGGCAATACATGTCGAAGGAATGGAAACTAAAGTCTGTGGAACTTCATCCATTACAGCAGCTGTGTTATTACAGGCAACAGTCTTACATGCAATTGAAATCATGATTGAAAGAGGATATACTCCACCAGTTTACATGAGCCAAAATGTTGATGGAGGACTAGAATTTAATGAAAGGTTACAAGCTGAGTATGCACATAGATTGTTTAGAGTATAGAATATTATCGACATGAGCAGGAAGTTTGATGTGTTAAAAAGTGTTAGATATAGATATAAATAATACATTTCATTGCTATATTACATTCACTGTTATATTATATATGGAGAGATTGATGAATAGGATGAGAGAGGTGTATTAAATGAAGACATTAATTAAGAATGCTAATATCATTACTCCTTATGAAATAATAATGAGCAGTAATCTAAAAATTGAAAATGGTAAGATATTAAATATATTTGATAAAGAAGCATTTAATGAAAAGAGTTATGATGAAGTAATAGATGCGGAAGGTAAATATCTATCTCCAGGATTTATGGATATTCACAATCATGGAAACTTTGGTCATGATGCAATGGAAGGAACAAAAGAAGCTTTAAATACTATAGCCAATTTTCATATTAAAAATGGTGTAACATCATTTTTGGCAACAGTAATGACTGAACATCCTATTAAAATAAGGAAAGCTATAGAAAATGTTAGGAATTATATAGAGGATAGAGATAACAATGCTAATATAAGATCCCAAGTATTAGGCATATATCTGGAAGGGCCATATTTTTCAATGGAGAAGAAGGGAGCTCAGCCACCTGAATTTATAAAAAGTCCTGATTTAGTAGAGATTAAAGAGTATGTAAGTCTTTCAAATAACAATATTAAGGTAGTGGCTTTAGCTCCTGAACTTGAAGGAGCCGAAGAAGTAATTGAGTATTTAAGAGAAAAAAACATAACAATATCAGCAGGGCATACAAATGGAACCTTTGAACAGATTAAAAAAGCTATAGACTTAGGAGTAACGCAGTCGACACATCTTTATAATGGGATGAGAGCATTTTCTCATAGGGAACCAGGAGTATTAGGAGCGGTATTAACAGATGAAAGGGTACTCTGTGAGATGATAGCAGATGGCATACATGTGCATCCAGCAGCTATGAATCTAGCAGTAAAGGCAAAGGGTAAAGATAATATTATATTGATATCAGATTCAATGATGGCTACAGGACTTAAAGATGGCAAGTATTCCTTAGGAGGACAGGAAGTATATGTGAAGAATAATGCAGCTAGACTTAGAGATGGAACGCTTGCAGGTTCGACTCTTACTTTAAATAGAGCTGTTTACAACATGGTCCATCTAGTAAATGTAGACCTAAAGGATGCGGTAAGAATGGCATCTCTAAATTCTGCCAAAGCTATCAGAGTTGATGATAAAAAAGGAAGCATTGAAGTAGGAAAAGATGCTGACTTGATTATATTTGACGATGACTTAAAGATTGAAAAAGCAATAGTGGGAGGTAGGCTAAGAAAACTGATTCCAGAATAAAAAGACCCATGGGTCTTTTTATTCTGTTCTTATAGCTTCAATAGCTGATAATTTCATTGCCCTTCTTGCTGGATAGTATCCTGATATTATACCCATCAAGACTGAAAAGCTTAAGGATGCAAATATTAACCATATAGGTATAATACTTATGTTAGTCCCTGATTCAGTTTCAATACCCATGAATCCGATACCCATAAGAAAATTTCCACCAAATTTATTTAATATGAAAGATAATAGATGACTAAATATTATGCCTATAAGACCACCTAGTAAACCTATAATGGCTGACTCGAATAGGAATAGTTTTTTTATATCTTTCAATGAAGCACCTATAACCTTCATTATTCCTATTTCCTTGGTTCTCTCATATATGGACATTACCATGGTGTTTGTTATACCTATGGCTGCTACAAGTAATGATATGGCACCTATTCCACCTAATATAGCCTGAATTATACTGGACATTTTTTTCATTTCCTCTAAGATATCTGATAAACTATAAGCATCGAATCCTTTATTTTTTATAACTTGTTGAATATCTTGAACATTGTTTACATCATCTACTTTGACCATTACCCTTTAATATTCATTTCGTCTATTTTGATTTCTATTATTACTGTTTTCTGCTCTTTCTTTTTCATCAATCATCCTTTGTACTGTGTCAATAGGAGCATATACAGTATAGTCAGTTTCTGGATTTCCTTCTTCAAGCACACCTACTGCTTTAATTTTATAATCCTCATAGTCAGGAGTTTCTATGTTTTCACCAGGGAAAGTTTCACGTCCCACATCGGTATTGAAAGTAAATATCATTCTATCATTCATAAGATCAATATCTGGTTTCTCATATATACCTCTTCCTGAAGATTGTGGATTATAGAAACTATTTTTTATAGATCCTCCAAAGATTACAACTAAATCATCTCCAGGTTTCAAGAGACGACCTTCTGATATATTGTACTCGAAGTATTTCATAGAAATAGGATCAATTCCTCTGATAGAGGTATTTGATACATATCTTCCGGTTTTAATGACTCCCCAGGTTTCTACTATAGGAGTTGCAGTTACTACATGAGGTATATTTTGAAAATCTGTTATGGCTGTATCGTCTAATTTGGCATCGTTGTTCATTGAAGGTGAAGTAGAAGTTGACATCCCCCCATATCCACCAATATACGGTTTATGTACATTTATTGTAGTTAGATCTCCCATTCTGGATAATAGGTTTTGAAATGATTCTTGCATTCCAAAACCTAAAGAGAGCATCACTACAATGGAACTAGTACCTATTATAACGCCTAGTACTGTTAAAAATGTTCTAAGTTTTCTACGCCATAGATTTTTAAGTCCCATTCGGATTAAATCTATACTACTCATCTAAAGCCATACCTTTCTTTTTCCTCTTTTTATAGAATACAAATCCTCCTATAGCTAATACTAAAATGACCACTATCCAGAATACTGGGCGTTTAATAATGCTGGAATCTTGCTCTTCCATAGGGGGCATATCTCCAGGCAGCTGTTCCATTGGTGGTTGTTCCATTACATTCAAAGTGAAATCATCTTTTTTTTCTATAGTTTCACCGGAAGAATCTTCATAGGTAAATACTAGTGATCCAGTTAATTCTCCAGTTTCATTAGGGATTATCATTCCTTCAAAGTATTCAGATTTACCAATATCAAAATTTCCCACATAAAAACTACCATTTTCGGTTTGGAAATCTCCTTCCAGCTTTACCATCATATTATATAAAGCTACTTTTCCTGTGTTATAGAATTCAATAAATACAGGAGCAGGTTGCCCTATATACGCTTCTGGAGGTAGACTTATTTTTCCTAATTCTAATTCAGATTGTTGTACTACTGGAACGCCTATTAACTCTGTTGCTGTAAATTCTTCTCCTTCATTGTTTTCATATTCAAAATTGGCTGTTACAGTGTAAGTTTTTGCTTCTGCATCTGGTACTGTAAACATAGTAATATTTTTTTCTACTCTGCCTTTTGGAGGAATATTATCTATATAGAAAGTATTACTACTATTTACAGGAGTAAATACGTTGCTACCACTGGTATTGCTTTCAGGATCTGTGGTTTCATTTGCTGTTAAGAATATTTTTATATTCTTAGTAGACTGTTGACTGTTGGTGTTATAGAAGGACAGATTCATGTCAAAATTTTCTCCGGCCTTTACAATGTTTGGTTCAAAATTATATTTGTCTATTATTAGTTTTGGCTTCCCGTTAGCATTATTTTCTTCATTATCTACATAAGCACCTATATATTGGGTAAGTGCATATTTATTTTCGCTATTCTGATTTAATTCATCTTGATATTCAACGGTGATGTTTATAGGATAATTCATCGTTTCTGCTTCATCAGTTGGAGTAAATACAAATTGTAAGCTTTTAGTTTCACCAGCCGCTATAGAATTTAACTTTATAATACTTGCAGATTTAGGTACCATTGATGGATTTGTGCTTTCTGTTTTTACTAAAATATTATTAGCATCTAATTCACCAGAATTCACAAGGTCAAATTCAAAAGTAAAGTCATCACCTGGATTGACTCCAGAAGTTGGATAAGTTAATTTGTCGATTATTAAATTAGAGGCATTGCTGCTTTTACCAGTGACGTCTAAATATATATTTTGAACATCTTCTATGATATTCCCTTGACTGTCCTTATAGTTGAATTTGAGAGCAAGTTCATGACTACCTATTGTAATATTATTTGCAGCTTTTAAATCAAAGGTTACTGATCCTACAGTATCGCCTTGAACTTTAGTTATATATTTTACATTGGAACCGGATTGTACATAAAATCCTCCATCAGTATTTAAACCTTCTAAAGTAGTTGTTAAATCTTTCGCTTTGATGCTTCCTTTATTCTTAAATACTATATTGACTTTAACTTCACCACCAGGTCCTATTTCTTTAGGATTAGTTGATATTCGATTAATTATTAGTTTTGGTGGGGTACTTTTGCCAGTAACCTTACATATACAGTTTCCTCAAAATGTCCTTGATCTCCATATATATTTTCATAATTAACATTGATTCTAATAGGATATGTACCTGCAACTGCATCTGGTGCTATGGATAACTTAAACTTTACATTAACTGTATTATTTCCGCCAATTTTTTCTATGGTTTCGGAATTAGTAAGGTTACTTACTGTAAATGGATTGTTCTCAGCTATGAACTCAGGAGTAATAACTACATTTTTTGCCTGATATCCTGAGTTTTCAAGATTAAAGGATAAAGTCATAGTTTTGTCTGCATCTCCCATTGGTATATCGCGATTTTTTATACTGAATTTTGGCATTATATCTTCTGTTGAATCCTCATCATCCGTTAGTCCTATAATAGGAATTTGTATTAAAACTAATAAAAATACCAAAGTAATTATAGTATATCTTTTCATCTATTCCCTTCCCCCTTATGTTTATTTTTAGATATTTTTTCAATATTGCCGTCCCTTAAGTGAACAATCCTATCACTATAGGGAGAAATTTCTGGATCATGGGTTACTATTATTAACGTTTGCTCATTTTTCTTTGCCATACCCGTTATTAAGTTCATTACTTCGACAGTGGTTTTAGAGTCCAAGTTTCCAGTGGGCTCATCTGCAAATATTATTTCTGGATTTTCTACAAAAGCTCTTGCTATGCTTACTCTTTGTTGTTGACCACCACTCATTTCGCTAGGTTTATGATTAAGCCTATTACCTAACCCTACAGATTCTAACATTTTTTTTGCAATATTTTCTCTTTTTTTTCTAGGTATACCCCTAAAGGTAAGGCCTAAGCTTACATTCTCTAAGGCCGATAGAGTAGAGATCAGGTTGTATGATTGAAATACGAATCCTATATGTAATTGACGAAATTGGGCTAATTGTTTTTCATTCATCTTTTCTATATGATGATTTTCAATGATTATTTCGCCTCTAGTAGGTTTTTCTAGCCCTGCCATCATATTGAGAAGAGTACTCTTTCCAGAACCAGAAGTTCCAAGTAAACATATAAATTCTTTTCTATCAATGGAGAGGCTAACATCGTTTAGTGCAACGATCTTTTCATTACCCATTTTATAGATTTTTCTTATATTATTTAATGTTATGAGATTGCTCAAGTTTTAACCACCTCCAAATAGTATTGATAATATATTAACATATTTTTCATATTATGTAGTTACAATGTAGTAAAAATATATTTTATTATTTGAAAATAGGACGAGGGACAGTGAAGAATTAAAAGAACTAAGTATTGAAGGAGAATATTAATTGATATGGTATAAGCTAAATACTTATGTTATAATAAAAATGATTTGAACAGGATTAAAATATATTAGTTATGGAGGTTGCATTATGGGAGAAGCTATGATTAGAGTTAGAATGAGCACTGGAGATGCTCATTATGGTGGAGATTTAGTCGATGGAGCTAAGGTATTACAATTGTTCGGAGATGTAGCTACAGAATTACTTATAAGAAATGATGGAGATGAAGGATTATTTGTAGCTTATGATGATGTAGAATTTTTAGCCCCAGTTCATGCTGGAGACTACATAGAAGCAGTAGGGGAGATAATAAAAGTAGGTAATACCTCTAGAAATATGAAATTTGAAGCAAGGAAGGTTATAACACCAAGACGAGACGTCAACGATTCAGCATGTGATGTGTTAGATGAGCCCGTAATAGTATGTAAAGCTACAGGAACATGTGTGGTTCCAAAAGATAAGAAAAGAAAATAATTTTCACATGTAGTTCTAATACTTTAAAGGGGGTATTATAGTGGATAAGTTAATTATAACAGCTGCTATCTGTGGAGCGGAAGTTACAAAAGAGCAAAATCCAAATGTACCTTATACAATAGAGGAAATAGGTAGAGAAGCTGAATCTGCTTATAAAGCAGGAGCAAGTATTATACATTTACACGTGAGATATGATGATGGTACTCCTACACAAAACAAGGAAAGATTTAGAGAATGTATAGATGAAATAAAAAAGAGATGTCCTGATGTGATCATTCAACCATCAACTGGTGGAGCTGTAGGGATGACGGACAAAGAAAGACTTCAACCAGTGGAATTATTACCTGAAATGGCAACTTTAGACTGTGGAACTTTAAATTTTGGTGAAGATGAAATATTTGTTAATACGGAGAATACCATAAAAAATTTTGGTAAGATAATGATGGAAAAAGGTGTAAAGCCTGAAATAGAAGTCTTTGATAAGGGAATGATAGACTATGCAATCAAATATGCTAAACAAGGGATTTTATTAGAACCTATGCATTTTGATTTTGTGCTAGGAGTACAAATGGCAGCTACTGCAAGAGATTTAACTTTTATGGTAGACAGTATACCAAGTGGGTCTACATGGACAGTAGCAGGAATAGGTAGACATCAAATACCAATGGTAACTATGGGAATCGCCATGGGTGGACATGTCAGAGTTGGGTTTGAAGATAATTTATACTTATCAAAAGGAGTATTAGCAGAATCCAATGGTAAATTGGTAGAAAAGGTGGTTAGAATAGCCAAAGAATTAGGGAGGGAAATATCCACTCCAGATGAAGCAAGAGAAATATTAGGATTAAAGGGAAACAGCTTAAAAAACATAAGACAGGAACCAAGCCCTAGTATTTAGATTGTTATATAAACCTTATGTTTGCATAATGGAAAAAGACTTAAATATTTTATTTAAAAGGATAAGATAATACTAAGAGAGTATGATATTTTATGTGTTGATTTGATTATAGAATAGGATAAGAATATTGAAAAGAGGAGGCAATGGTATGTTAGTTACTGGTAAGGAATTATTGCAAGATGCTCATAAGAATAACTACGCTGTAGGTGCTTTTAATGTGAATAATATGGAAATTGTTCAAGCTATAATAGAGGCAGCAGAGGAAACTAATTCACCAGTTATACTTCAAGCTAGTCAAGGTGGATTAAAATATGCTGGAATTGAATATATTGCTGAACTAGGCAAGTTAGCAGCAAATAAGGCAAAGGTACCTGTTGTACTACATTTAGATCATGGAACAGACTTTGACCAAGTGATGTTGTGTATAAGGCATGGATTTACTTCGGTGATGATAGATGGTAGTAAACATGAATTAAAAGAAAATATTAACATAACTAAAAAGATAATTGAAGTTGCACATGCAGTAGGGGTATCCGTAGAGGCTGAATTAGGTAAAATTGGGGGAACCGAAGATAATATAACTGTAGATGAAAGAGATGCTACCTTTACAGACCCAGAGGAAGCTAAACTATTCGTTGAAGAAACAGATGTAGATTCTTTAGCTATAGCCGTAGGAACTGCTCATGGAGTATATAAAGGGGAGCCAAAAATTGATTTCGATAGAATAAGGACTATTAAAGGACTATTGAATATGCCTCTAGTATTACATGGGTCAAGCGGAGTACCTGCTGATTCTATAGAAAGAGCTGTAGCTGCAGGAATCAATAAGATTAACATAGATACTGATTTGAGAATAGCATTTACTCAAGCTATAAAAGACTTTAACAAGAAAAACCCAGATAACATAGATCCAAGAAAGCTACTAGGGCCAGCTAAGGAAGCTATGAAAGAGGTTATTAAAGAGAAGATGAATCTATTTGGTTCAGCAGGAAGAGCATAAGACACTTAAAATAGCAAAGGAGTTGTATATAATGAGGCTATTTGTTGATACTGCAAATATAGATGAAATAAGAGAAGTTAATGAGTGGGGAGTTGTAGATGGTGTAACTACTAACCCTTCATTAATAGCCAAAGAAGAAAGAGATTTTAAACAGGTAGTTAAAGAAATATCCGATATAATAGATAGACCTATTAGTGCAGAGGTTATATCCTTAGAAAAGGATGGGATGATAGAGGAAGCTAGAGATTTAGCAAAGATACATCCAAATATTGTAATAAAGATACCAATGACAAAAGATGGATTAAAGGCTGTAAAGGTTTTGACTAGTGAAGGAATAAAGACCAATGTTACATTAGTTTTTTCATCTAATCAAGCATTGCTAGCAGCTAGGGCAGGAGCTACCTATGTTAGTCCTTTTATTGGAAGGTTAGATGATATTGGAAATAAAGGCATAAACATAGTAAATGATATAGTACAAATATTTGATATGCATGGTATAGATACAGAAATAATAGCAGCAAGCATAAGACATCCAGTTCATGTTATTGAAGCAGCAAAAGCAGGAGCACATGTTGCGACTATACCATATAAGGTATTTACACAGATGTTAAAACATCCTTTAACTGATATTGGAATTAAACGATTTTTAAAGGACTGGGAAGGATTGAACAATAATTAGGTGGTTTTATTGATATGATACCTCCAAAGTAGACGAAGTAATTTAATTAAAATTGCTAAATCTACTTTGGAGGTATTCTTATGGGAAGAATGAAATTTAGTAAGGAACTAGAAATAGAAGCTTGCGAAAAGTATCATAATGGCGGATGCAACTTTACATTTTTTGTATTTAGTTTATAATAGTTATAGAAAAAATAAAGGAGAGATTATTATGGACAGAGATTTAGCTTTATCTTTAGTGAGAGTTACAGAAATAGCTGCTATAGCTTCAGGTAGATATATGGGAAGAGGAGATAAGATAGGAGCAGACCAGGCTGCCGTAGATGGAATGAGAGCTGCTTTTAGTCTTGTAAATACCAAAGGAAAAGTAGTAATAGGCGAAGGTGAAATAGATGAAGCACCTATGCTATACATTGGTGAAGAAATAGGAAAAGGCATGAATATAGAGGCTGATATAGCTGTAGATCCTTTGGATGGAACTACTTTGGTAGCAAAAGGACTACCTAATGCTATGGCTGTTATAGCAATGGCTCCAAAAGGATGTCTATTGAATGCACCAGATACTTATATGAAAAAAATTGCTGTAGGACCTAAAGCCAAAAGAAAGATTGATATAGACGCTTCTGTTGAGACAAATCTATTGAATGTAGCTAAAGCATTAAATAAGGATATTTCTGATTTAACAGTTATAATTCAGAATAGAGAAAGGCATCAGCCAATAATAGACGAAGTAAGAAGAGTAGGTGCAAGGATCAAACTATTTGCTGAAGGTGATGTAGCAGCAGCCATAGCTACTGCATTTGAGGATACGGGTGTAGATATAATGTTAAATACAGGAAAAGCTCCCGAAGGTGTTATTGCAGCATCTGCATTGAAGTGCATGGGTGGCGATTTTCAAGGAAGGCTTATGCCCTCAAGTGATAAGGAAATAAAAAGGTGTAGGGAATTAGGATGGACTGATGAAAAATTAGATCAAATTCTTACTATAGATGATTTGGCTAAGGGAAACGACATTTTCTTTGCTGCTTCAGGAATTTCTGATGGAGATCTATTAAAAGGTATAGTATATTACGGAGATAATTTAGCTAAGACTAATTCGGTTGTGATGAGATCCAAAACAGGCACAATAAGATTCATAGAAGCTCACCATAGATTGAATAAAAATGATATATTGAAAGAATTATTGAAAAAGCACAGATAAATATGATATACTAATCGACATAAACTAAGCAATCAGTACGTAATATACAATAAAAGGAAAATGAGGAGGATTTTTTAAATGGATAGAAATCTAGCTTTAAATTTGATTAGGGTGACAGAAGCAGCAACATTAAATAGTGCTCGGTATCTTGGTAGAGGAGATAAGAATTTAGCAGATCAAGCAGCTGTGAATGGTATGAGAAAAATGTTTGATACCTTAGCCATAGATGGAGTAGTAGTTATAGGTGAAGGTGAAATGGATGAAGCACCTATGTTATATATTGGTGAACAAATTGGTAAAGCTACTCCAGGTTCCATAAAATTGGATATAGCTGTAGATCCATTAGACGGAACCAATGCTGTAGCTAATGGTGATGCTAATGCTATTTCTGTAGTTGCTGTAGCACCAAGAGGATGTTTGCTGCATGCACCAGATATGTACATGGATAAAATTGCAGTAGGACCTAAAGCTAAAGGCAAGGTTAATCTAGATATGCCAATAGATAAAACTTTAAAAAACCTCTCTAAAGCTTTAAATAAGAATATATCAGATATAACAGTTACCACGCTTGATAGACCTAGACATGAGGAATTAATTCAGAAGGTAAGAAACATAGGAGCGAGAATTAAGCTGTTTAAAGATGGAGATGTGGCAGCAGCAATTGCAACTTGTTTTGATCATTCAGGAGTTGATATATTATTAGGTACAGGAGGAGCTCCAGAGGGTGTTATTGCTGCAGCAGCATTAAAATGTATGGGCGGAGAGTTTCAAGGAAGACTTCACCCTATGAATGATGAGGAAAAAGAAAGATGCAAAGAAATGGGACTTTGTGATGTAAATAAACTTTTAACTATGGAGGACTTAGCAAAAGGAAAGGAAATAGTATTTGCCGCTACGGGCGTTACTAATGGCGAATTATTAAAAGGTGTTGTATACTATGGGAATAATAGGGCTAAGACATATTCTGTGGTTATGAGAGCAGAGACTGGAACTATAAGATTTGTAGAAGCTATACACAGAATGGATAAAAAACCAAAATATGCAAAATAGCATATTGACTTAAAAAAATTATAGTGTTATTATTAGTTAGGAATGCTCATCCTTTTGTACATTTCTTTGATTAATCCCGAAACGATGAAGCTTAGTAGAAGAAAAAAGCAGTTTGATAAGGTATACAGTTAACCACCAGAGGGAATCTTAAAATTTGGGGGTAGATGAATGTTAAAAAAATTTGGGGGTGAAGTATTGGATTTAGATATTTTACAAAACAAGAAATTAGATGACCTACGAGTTATTGCTAAAACATTAGATATTAAAAGCATAACCAAATACAGAAAAAATGAACTCATTGGTTTGATTTTACAAACTGTCAAAGAAGATAATCCGAAGGATAAAGGTAATGGCAAAGATGTTAACAATAAGAGAGAGAAAAAAGGGGAAGAAATAGATATTAAAGATATAGACATAGATAAGTTACCTGAGAAAGTTACAGAAGAATTAGAACAGATGGATAATATCAACGGAGCTGAAGGGATATTAGAAATCCATCAAGATGGGTATGGATTTTTGAGATCTGATAATTACTTATCTGGAAATAATGACGTATATGTATCCCCTTCTCAAATTAGAAGATTTAAACTCAGAACTGGGGATAAGGTTTATGGAATTACACGACCTGCCAAATCTGGTGAGAAGTATAAGGCACTTCTATATGTAAGAAATGTTAATGGGCTTGATCCAGAAACATCCTTAATCAGACCAAATTTTGATAGTTTAACACCTATATATCCAAGAAAAAGAATATCTCTAGAAACTACATCAAATAACCTTTCTACTAGAATTATCGATTTAATTGCTCCTATTGGAAAGGGACAGCGAGGAATGATTGTATCTCCGCCAAAAGCTGGTAAAACAACTCTTCTTAAAGCTGTGGCTAATGCCATATCTGAGAATCATCCCGATATAGAGATTATTGTTCTTTTAATAGATGAAAGACCAGAAGAAGTTACTGATATGCAAAGGTCGGTTAATGGTGATGTGGTATATTCAACTTTTGATGAGCTTCCAAACCATCATACTAAAGTTGCAGAAATAGTGCTTGAAAGAGCTAAAAGATTAGTTGAACATGGCAAAGATGTGGTTATATTATTGGATAGTATTACTCGACTTGCTAGAGCATATAACTTAACGATTCCAGCAACAGGAAGGACATTGTCAGGTGGATTAGACCCTGGTGCACTTCATAAACCAAAGAGATTTTTTGGTGCAGCTAGGAACCTAGAAGAAGGTGGTAGTTTAACTGTTTTAGCTACTGCGTTAGTTGATACAGGTAGCAGAATGGACGATGTTATATTTGAGGAATTTAAAGGTACAGGAAATATGGAGATACATTTAGATAGAAGACTTTCAGAAAAAAGAATATTCCCTGCATTGGATATCAATAAGTCAGGAACTAGAAGAGAAGATCTATTGTTGAGTCAAGGAGAACTGGAAACAATATGGGGAATTAGAAAAGCATTAGGAAATTCTCCAGCACAAGAAGTGACAGAAACATTAATAGATAATTTAATGCAGGCTAAAACAAATGAAGAGTTCATAGTAAAGATGAGAAATAAAATTTGGTATTAGTTGAATTAATTAAAGTTTTATGCTATAATAAACTGGTCAAAATTGTATTGCGAGGTGAAAATAATGAAGAAGGGCATTCATCCAGAATATTACGAAACAACAGTAAAATGTGCGTGTGGAAATACATTTAAAACAGGCTCAACAAAAAAAGAATTAAGAGTAGAAGTTTGTTCAGAATGTCATCCATTCTATACAGGACGTCAAAAAACTGCTGAACGTGGTGGACGTGTTGAAAAATTCAAGAAAAAATATGGCATGGATTAATCTGTATTAATGTAGGTTAGATGCTCTAGGCAACTAACCTTTAATTTTTATTTAAGAGGATTGACGATGTATTTTAAGTTAGAGGTAAACTGTGGTCACCAAAAATATCCGATAGAATGACTTGAATAATTATGAATTGATAGAGAGGGGTTGATTAATTGAAGATAAAAGATTTGAATAGAACTCCTAAACATATAACAACTATTGGCGGTCAAGCCCTAATTGAAGGTATATTGATGCGAGGCCCAAAAGATGTGGCCATAGCAGTAAGAAAACCAGATGATGAAATAATATTAAAAAAAGAGAAATTAAATACACTAGGTATGAGGTATAAATTTTTCAAGTTGCCATTAATTAGAGGTGTAGTAGGATTAGTGGAATCATTGTCCTTTGGATTGAGGGCTTTAATGTATTCTGCTGAATTTTTTGACATAGAAGAAGATGAAGACAATAAGAAAGCTGAGACTATTTTAGAAAAAATATTTAAGGATAAAGCAGAAGATGCGGAGATTGTAATTACCTTATTAGTATCTTTGCTATTAAGTGTTGGCCTTTTTATATTATTACCAACCTTCGTAACTAATTTTTTTAAAAATGCAATAGAATCTTCATTTTTGATGAATTTGTTAGAAGGGCTAATACGCATAATCTTATTCCTAATATATGTAGTATCAGTATCTAAAATGGATGAGGTTGGTAGAGTATTTGAGTATCATGGTGCAGAACATAAGACCATTCATTGTTATGAAAATGGCGACGAATTGACTGTTGAAAATGTAAAGAAATATCCTATTCTTCATCCTAGATGTGGAACTAGTTTTTTATTTATGGTAATGATTGTAAGCATTTTGGTTCTTTCCTTCTTTGGATGGCCAAATCCTTTACAGAGATTTTTAGTAAGGCTATTAATGCTTCCAGTAATAGCTGGAATTTCCTATGAGATAAATAAATTTATTGGGAAGAGCAATTCCAAATTGGCATATTATATATCATATCCTGGCCTGTTTTTGCAGAAGATAGCAACAGTAAAGGAACCTGACGGAAGCCAAATAGAAGTTGCTATACAGGCCTTGAAAGCTGTATTAACTGGAAACAAGGAGGAAGATGTGTGGAAATAAACCAGTTGCTTAAAAAAGGTGCGAATATGATAAAGGGTAGACAATATGGTAATCCCGTATTGGAAGCTACCCTTTTATTAGGTGAATTATTAAATGTGGATAACACACATATATATACTCACGGAAAAGAAGAAGTATCCCAGGTCATTGTGGATAAATTTTTAGAATTGATGGAGAAAAGATCAAAAGGATATCCTATTCAATATATAATAAATAAGAAGGAATTTATGGGACTGGATTTTTATGTAGAAGAAGGGGTTTTGATTCCACGATCAGATACTGAGATATTGGTGGAATATGTTTTATCATATATAGAGGAAAATCATAATAACCAACCTATAAACATTTTAGACATAGGCATAGGTAGTGGAGCCATTGGATTGAGTATTGCCTATTATAAAAGAAATGTCAATGTTTACGGTACTGATATTAGTGATGTTTCTTTGAAGGTTGCCAATATAAACAAGAATAGGTATAATCTAGATAATGTAATATTGATGGAAAGCAATTTATTTGAGGGAATAAATGAAGAAAACAGGTTTCATATAATAGCATCTAATCCACCATATATACCTAAAAATGACATAGAAACTTTACAAAGGGAAGTAAAGGATTATGAACCTATGAAAGCATTGGATGGAGGAAAAGATGGACTTGACTTTTATAGAAGAATAATTCCTGATAGCAAAAGGTATTTAATAGAAAAAGGATTATTGATCTTTGAAATAGGTTATGACCAAGGTCAACAAATAAAAAGCATGATGACGGATGAAGGATTTAAAGATATTAAAATATTGAAAGATCTACAGGGATTGGATAGGGTAGTTCTTGGTGTTAAGGAACGAAGGAGTTGAAGCGGATGACTATTTTAATTAAATTATTTATGGCTTTTTTTAAAATAGGAGCTTTTAGTTTTGGCGGAGGATACGCTATGCTTCCCTTAATGAAAGAAACGGTGATTGATATTCATAATTGGCTAACAAATGCAAAATTTATAGATGTTTTAGCCATAGCAGAAATGACTCCAGGTCCTGTTTCAATAAATATGGCAACTTTCTTAGGATATAGGGTGTCAGGGCTTTTAGGATCTATGGTGGCTACATTTGCAGTCATACTGCCTTCCTTTGTAGTGATAAGCATTATTTTTCATTTTGTAAATAAATTTAAGGATTCCCCTTATACTGATTATTTTTTTAAAGGTATCAGACCAATTGTATTAGGATTGATAGCTTCAGCAGCTGTATCTGTTGCGGTGGATGCTTATATAGATGTTAAATCAGTAATCATAAGTATATTCATATTTTATCTTGTAACTTTTAAAAAGTTTAATCCTATACTTGCAATAGTGCTTGCAGGATTAATTGGAGTAATACTCTATTAGGGTAGGTGAAGTAGATGCTTTTTGATATGTTCAAAACTTTTTTCAAAGTAGGGGCTTTTACAATTGGTGGCGGATACGCTATGATACCAATTATTCAAAAAGAACTAGTGGATAAGAAAAAATGGGTTAAAGAAGATGAATTTATAGATGCTATTGCCATAGCTCAGGGATCTCCTGGAGCTATAGCCATAAATATCAGTATATATTTAGGATATAGATTAAAGGGATTAAAAGGAGCTTTGGTTTCCTGTTTAGGTACTGCGTTACCTTCTTTTTTAATCATATTATTAGTTGCTACCGTGTTCTTTCAATTTAGGGATAACCCTATTATAGAGCAGATGTTTTTAGGAATAAGGCCGGCAGTAGTTGCACTGATAGCGTCAGCAGTATATAAACTTATAAAAACATCGCAGCTTACTAATATAAGATTATTATTGGCTGTAGTTACTACTCTAATAATAATATTTACAGACATAAGTCCTATTTATTTGATTTTAATTGGAGGTATATTTGCGATACTTTATTATGGGAAAAGAGATGAAAGAAGAGAATGATAGGGTTGGATTCTTTGTAGTGATTCATGGTATAATATACATGTAACAGTATGGATTATAATGTAATAAGGTATAAGCTAGAAAGGAGGTAAAATATGTTAGAAAAATTATCCTTTATTGAAAATAGATATAAGGAATTAGGCAAGAAGATAATAGATCCCGAGATAATAAACAAAACAAGTGAATGGCAGAGATTAGTTAAGGAACATGCAGAGATAGAACCTATTGTGATGAAGTATAGAGAATATAATAAGACCATAGAGACTTTAGAAGAGGATAAGGAAATGTTAAAGGAAAATTTGGATGATGAAATGAAGGAATTATTAAAGGAAGAGGTTGCTGAAAATGAAAAAGCTATTAAAAGCTTAGAAGAAGAGCTAAAGATTCTTTTAATACCAAAGGATCCAAATGATGAGAAAAATGTTATTGTTGAAATAAGAGCAGGTGCTGGTGGAGATGAAGCTGGACTATTTGCTGGAGATCTACTTAGAATGTATAGTAGATATGCAGAAAGACAAGGCTGGAAAGTTGAAATAATGAGTACCAGTGAACAGGGAGTAGGTGGATTTAAAGAAGCCATATTCATGATAAAAGGTAATGGTGCTTATAGCAAATTAAAATATGAGTCTGGTGTTCATAGAGTTCAGAGAGTTCCTGAGACAGAATCCAGTGGTAGAATCCATACATCTACTTCTACAGTAGCAGTACTACCTGAAGCAGAAGATATAGATATAGAAATAAATGCAAGTGATATAAGAGTAGACGTATATCGATCTTCAGGAAATGGAGGTCAAAGTGTTAACACAACGGATTCTGCAGTAAGACTAACTCATATTCCAACTGGAATGGTTGTTTCCTGTCAAGATGAGAAATCACAACATAAGAATAAAGATAAGGCCATGAAAATATTGAAGAGTAGACTGTATGATAAAATGATGAGGGAACAACATGATGAAATAGCACAGGAAAGAAGAAGTCAAGTTGGGTCAGGAGATAGATCCGAAAGAATAAGAACATATAACTTCCCACAAGGAAGAATAACAGACCACAGGATAAATAAAACGGTCCACAGATTAGACTCATTCTTAGATGGAGAGTTAGATGAGATGATAGATGCTCTTGTAACATCAGATCAAGCAGAAAAATTAAAACAAGTAGGATAAAATACGATTTCATGTCTTATTTGAAATATAATATTATTCCAGCAATAAATCCTGATACTATTCCTATTGATGAAGCCCTTCCTTTGTGAAGGGTTTTAGCATTTGGTATTATTTCATCACAGATTATATAAAGCATAGTGCCTCCTGCGAAGGATAAACATAGAGCAATTATGTGAGGTGAAAATGTTCCTAAATATCCACCTAAAAGAGCACCTATTCCTGTAGGAGCACCTATTAATAATGTACATAATATGATTTTAAAAGGGGATTGTTTACTAATCTTCATTGGAATAGCCATTGATATTCCTTCTGGAATATTATGCAATAGCATAGCTATAGAGAGGGTTGGTCCTAAGTGAGACATAGTCAAAAAACTAGATCCCAAAGCTAATCCTTCAGGGAAATTATGTATTGCTATGCTGATACCCAATAACAAGCTGCTCTTTATAAAGGGGTTTTTGGACATACGTTCTATATGGTTTTCAATAAATATAATCAATAAAATACCCAATATTATCCCTATAATTGTTGTAATTATACTCCCTGATACAAAGAATGATTCTGGAAGAAGATGAAAAGTTACAATAAATAACATGAAACCGCCAGTTATTCCCAACAGAAAGCTCATTATTCGGTTTGTATTTTTAACAAATAGAGAGGCAATCCCGCCTAACCCTGTGCCTAGCATACCTACTAAAAATCCACACAATGTTATATAAAATAAATTATACATATTCTCACCCTTTCATTCTATTAATATTACAACATTAAAATATTAAGAACTAAATTTATATATTCGATTTCAGTTTATTTCTTGTATTGTTTTAATAATTGATAAAATAATGTATAATATATAGTTGAAAAAATAAAAAAGAAGGGACATTATGGAAACTAAAATAGTAAAAGTGAATAATATAAATTCAGAAAGAAAACTTATAATGGAAGGTGCTAAATATATCAAAGAAGGGAAATTAGTAGTATTCCCGACAGAGACCGTATATGGTCTTGGAGCCAATGGTCTTGATGAAGAAGCGGTGTTAAAAATATTCCATGCAAAAGGTAGACCTCAAGACAATCCGTTGATACTTCATGTATCATCAATGAAAGAAGTTAAGTCTTTGGTAAAATCAATTTCTACAGAGGCAGAAAGATTAATGGAAAAATATTGGCCAGGACCATTGACCATGTTATTTCAAAGAAGTGATGCCATACCAGATATTATAACAGCTGGCCTTGATACTGTAGCCATAAGGATGCCTAATAATTCCATTGCATTGAAGCTTATTGAAATGAGCGGTGTACCTATTGCTGCACCTTCGGCTAACACTTCTGGTAAGCCTAGTCCTACATCGGTTCAACATGTAATAGAGGATTTATATGGTAAAGTTGACATGATAATAGATGGCGGAGCTACAGGTGTAGGTTTAGAATCCACTGTTTTGGACCTAACAGGAAATATACCCATGATATTAAGACCTGGAGGTATAACTTTAGAAGATCTGCAATACATAATTCCTAATGTAGAATTTGATTTAAGTATAATAAAGGATAACGAAAATATAATTCCAAAGTCTCCTGGGCAAAAATATAGACATTATGCTCCAAAGGCTGATATGATTGTGTTCACAGGGGAAGTTGACAATATAGTAAATACTATAAAGGAAAAGTCAAATGAATTAACAAAGCAAGGCAAATCAGTGGGAATAATGGCTACAGATGAAACAAAAGATAGATATGATGAAGAAATTGTAATTTCTGTAGGCAGTAGAAAAAATAAGGAAACAATTGCACACAATTTATTTAATGCTATAAGATTATTTGATAAAAAAAATGTGGATATAATTCTTTCTGAGGGTGTAGAATTATCACATATAGGTATTGCAATAATGAATAGGTTAAAGAAGGCTTCAGGAGGAAATATTATAGAAGTATGAGGAGCGATTTATATGAATATACTTTTTGTTTGTACTGGAAATACTTGTAGAAGTCCAATGGCTGAAGCATTAATGGAAAAAATGGCAAAAGAAAAAGAACTAAATGTGAATGTGAAATCAGCAGGAATATTTGCTTTAGAAGGTCAGCAAGTTTCTAAGGGAGCTATTGAAGCATTAAAATTAGAAGGGATAAATATAGACAGCTATAGGGCAAAGATTATTAATAGACAATTATTGGAGAAAGCAGATTTAATTTTATCCATGAGTGTGTCTCATAAAGCTGAGCTGCTTTCTAAATATGATTTTATCAAAGGGAAGATATATACTCTAAAGGAATATGCATATTCAAAAGAGGAAAACATAGAAGACCCATATGGTGGAGACATGCATCTTTATAATAAGGTAAAAAAAGAGATTAAAGATGCACTCAAAGAAGTAATTAAACAATTGGAAAAGGACAATTAACAAGGAGGAACATTATGAAAATTGGAATAGGTAGCGATCATGGTGGATATGAACTAAAGGAATATATAAAGGAATATCTTTATGAAGAAGGTATAGACTATGTTGACTTCGGCACTAATTCTTTGGATTCTGTTGACTATCCAGATTATGGAGAAAAACTTTCAAGAGCAGTTGTATCTGGTGAAGTAGATAGAGGTATTGCTATATGTGGTACTGGAATAGGAATATCAATTGCATGTAACAAGGTAAAAGGCATTAGATGTGCTCTCTGTGAAAATATTTATTCTGCGAGAATGAGCGTTGAACATAATAATGCTAATATTCTTGCATTAGGTGGTAGGGTTATAGGAAAAGATTTAGCAATTGAAATAGTATCTACTTGGCTTGATTCAAAGTTTCAAGGAGGAAGACATGAAAGAAGGGTAAATAAAATATCTAGCATTGAGGCCAATTTATGATATAATTATACAGAAGTTTTTATAAACAATAGGAAAGGAGTTTTTCAGATGGGAAAAATTGTTGTATTAGATCACCCATTAATTAAGCACAAACTCACATTTATTAGAGATAAAAACACAGGGACTAAGGAATTTAAAGAGTTGGTTAAAGAGGTTTCCACACTAATGGCTTATGAAGTAACTAGAGATTTACCATTAGAGGAAATTGAGATTGAAACACCTTTAGCTAAAACTAAATCTCAGGTTATTTCTGGGAAAAAGTTGGGATTAGTACCTATTTTAAGAGCAGGCCTGGGAATGGTAGAAGGAATGCTTGATCTTCTTCCTGCAGCAAAAGTGGGACATGTTGGGCTCTATAGAGATCCGAAAACATTAAAACCTGTAGAATATTATTGTAAATTACCTAAGGACGTTGAGGAAAGAGAACTAATAGTATTGGATCCGATGTTGGCTACTGGCGGATCTGCAGATGCTGCTATTAATTTCCTAAAAAAAGAAGGTGCTAATTCTATAAAATTGGTATGCTTATTAGGTGCGCCAGAAGGAATCGAAGTAATTCAACAAAAACATCCAGATGTAGACATATACTTAGCAAATATAGATGAAGGATTGAATGAACATGCTTATATAGTCCCAGGCATTGGAGATGCAGGAGATAGATTGTTTGGTACTAAATAAACAGCATGGATATAGGCGAGCTAAAGTTTACTGGCTCGCTTTTAGATTATAAATAAAGGGGGCGTGTAATGTGCTTTTAGGAATAATAGGGGGTATGGGACCTTTAGCAACCTGTGATTTTTTTCAAAAGATTATCAATATTACTCATGCAGATAAAGACCAGGAACATTTGCATATTATAATTGATAATAATACAAATATTCCAGATAGGACAGATTATATCTTGGGCAAAGGCGAAGATCCACGAATAGAATTGATAAGATCAGCTATAAGGTTGGAAAATATGGGGGCAGATTATATAGCAATTCCATGTAATACCGCTCATTATTTTTATGATGATATTACAAGGTATATCAAAGTTAAAGTATTAAATATGATAGAAGAAACTGCTCTCTATTTAAAAGACACTTGTCCCGAAAATAAGGACTATCTATTATTAGCTACAAAGGGGACATATGAAACAAATGTCTATGATAATATATTTCAAAAGTTTGGTTTAAATATTATAGAACCCAATGATAAAGATAAAGATGCGATTATGGATTGGATATATGAAGTAAAATCTTCAAAGTTTGATGTAACCCCAAGAGATTTTGAAATACTTACCAATAAATATATAAAAGATAAAGACATACCTGCTATACTAGGATGTACTGAATTATCTACATTGGCTGATAAAATTGATTTGACAATAAAATATATAGACTCCATGGATGTTCTTGCTAAACGTTGTGTTGAATTGTATGCCCACACATCCACTGATTCTTGATTGACTTATTTATAATAATAATATACAATTTTAGAAGAACTTAAACTTAAGGGGAGAAAATATTATGGAAAATGTGGTAATTCCATTTATTATAGCAGTATTTATATCGTTATTTATGACACCAGCAGCAAAAAAGGTGGCAGTTAGTTTAGGAGCTGTAGATATTCCTAAGGATAATAGAAGAGTACATAAGAGGCCAATGCCTCTGATGGGTGGATTGGCTATTTATGTCTCTGTTATAGTGTCATCTTTGGCATTTTTGCCAGTAGATAAAACTCTTATATCCATAATTATAGGTGGAACATTAATATTGATATCGGGAATAATAGATGATATGAAGGGATTAAGTCCAAAAGCAAAGCTAGCGTTTCAAATTATAGCTGCTGTTGTTTTAATATATGGAGATGTAAAAATAGATGCAGTGACCAATCCTTTTGGAGGTCCAGGTTCTGTATTGGTATTGGATGGTTTTTCTATTCCTTTAACAATATTTTGGGTAGTTGGAATTACCAATACATTGAATTTGATAGATGGATTAGATGGTTTAGCTGCTGGAGTAACAATGATTTCCAGTTTATCCTTTTTATTTGTTGCTAACAGGTTTAATTATTTACCAATAATGATAATGTCAGCAATAGTTGCAGGATCTTGTTTAGGATTTTTACCTTATAATTTCAAACCTGCAAAGATATTCATGGGTGATACAGGAGCATTGTTCTTAGGATTTATTTTAGCTGCTCTTTCTATAGAAGGAGTTATGAAATCTGTTGCAACAATAGCAGTAATTGTTCCTATAATAATCCTAGGAGTTCCTATATTTGACACTACATTTGCTATATTTAGAAGATTATTAAATGGGAAATCCATCGCCGAAGCAGACAAGGGACATCTTCATCACAGATTGTTGCAGAGAGGATTTTCGCAGAGGAATACGGTATTGATTTTATATGCTATAAGTGCAGCATTTGGAATCTGTGCTATTTTAATATCATCAATTGACAGTAAAAAAGCTGTAATGTTTTCAGTTATAATATGCATCATTATAATATTACTAGCTATGAAGATGGGACTTATAAGTTCTAAGAAGGAGGATAAGGATGAAGATTAAAGTTATGACAGTATTTGGGACAAGACCAGAAGGAATAAAGATGGCTCCTATAATAAAGACGATGGAAAATACTCCTGATATTGACAATACAGTATGTATAACTGCTCAACATAGAGAGATGCTAGATCAAGTTCTTAATCTTTTTAATATAGATCCGGATGTTGATTTAAATATATTCAAGCCAGGCCAGACTTTAACTGAAATTACTATGAGAGCATTGCAAGGCCTAGAAGATGTAATTAAGAAAGTAAAGCCTGATGTGTTGTTAGTTCAAGGGGATACTACTACTGTACTTTCTGGAGCATTAGCAGCATTTTATCAAAAGGTTAAAATAGGTCATGTTGAGGCAGGATTAAGATCGGGAAATATTTACTCACCTTATCCAGAAGAAGCAAACAGAAAATTGACTGGAATTCTTGCAGATTTTCATTTTGCGCCTACAAAGATGAATAAGAATAATCTGTTGCAAGAAGGATATCCAGAAGATAAGATATTTATCACAGGAAATACTGTAATAGATGCTCTTCAATATGCGGTTAAGAAAGGATATAATTTTAAAATACCTCAATTAGATGACATGGATTATGAAAATAAAAAAGTGATACTAATAACAGCACATAGAAGAGAGAACATAGGAAAACCAATGGAAAATATATTTTCTGCAGTTAATAAAATAGTATTAAAGTACAATGACGTAGAATTAGTTTTTCCTATTCATTTAAATCCAAAGGTCAGAGAAATAGCATATAAGGAATTTAATGGAAATGATAGGGTTCATATAATAGAACCATTGGATTATGAACCCTTTACAAATTTAATGGCTAGATCTCATCTTGTAGTAACTGATTCAGGTGGACTTCAAGAAGAAGCCCCAAGCTTAGGGAAACCAGTGTTGGTAGTAAGAGAGGAGACAGAGAGACCAGAAGGAATTGAAGCAGGTACTGCTAAGCTAGTAGGTACAGATTATAATAATATATATAATACTTTGGATATTTTAATATCCGATCATAAAGAATATGCTAAAATTGCTAATGCAATTAATCCTTATGGAGATGGAAAAGCTTCTGAAAGAATTGTGGATATTATACTTAAACACGATACTGTTCGGTAATAGAGGTGATTTTGTGAATCTTCTAAAGAACAATCAAGAGTGTTTAAACTTTTTGTTAGATTCTTTAGCAGAAGGTGTTTTCGTAGTAGATGAAAACAATATTTGCTATGGAAATAAAGCTATTCTAGATATGTTGAATATAGATAAGCAGGAACTCAAGACTGTTGATTTCCCAGATTTTATCAAAAATGAAAAATTAAAGAAACATTTCTATCTAAATGGCATAAGGAGAGGAGAGGAGTTAGATTT
The DNA here is from genome assembly GCF_019931165.1 of Schnuerera sp. xch1. Classification (GTDB taxonomy): domain Bacteria; phylum Bacillota; class Clostridia; order Tissierellales; family Tepidimicrobiaceae; genus JAIOUP01. The sequence continues at coordinate 15,818 of NZ_JAIOUP010000007.1, read as the reverse complement.
AAATGGTAATCATCTATCCTTAAAGTATATTCCTTATTGTTCACGAGAAAGAACACTGGCTCATATATTCATAATTAGAGATATAACAGATATCAAAGATTCTCAAAGCCAATTAATAGAGGAAAAGATGAGTTTGGACATGATAGAAGACCTTCTGGAATATGCCTATGAAGGATTTGCATTAGTGGATAATAAAGGCAAGATTGTAAAATGGAATTATGAAAAACTTTTAGGTATTAGTGAAAAAGATGCAATTGGAAAGGCTGTTGAGGATGTAATAGAAAATACCAGATTGCATATAGTAGTGAAAACAGGAAAAAAAGAGATAAGAAATATTCAGAGAATTCAAGGTTATGATATGGTAGCTAATAGAGTTCCTATTATACGTGGTGGAAAGATAATTGGTGCTGTAGGAGCCGTGTTGTTTAGGGATGCTAGTGAAGTAAGGATAATGGCAAAGGAACTAATCGAGTTAGAAAACAAGATCAATGAATATAAGGGAGAAATTGAAAGATTACAGGGTAGTAGATATACTTTTGATAGTATTATAACTCAAAATCCGAAGATGGAATATTTAAAAAAGCTAGGAAGAACAGCTGCTCAATCCAATTCCACAGTTTTGATTCTTGGAGGATCAGGCACAGGGAAGGAACTGTTTGCACAAGCTATTCATAAAGCCAGTTATAGAAAATTTAGTCCTTTTATTCCAATAAATTGTGCTGCTATACCCAGAGAATTACTGGAATCAGAATTGTTTGGATATGAAGCAGGGGCCTTCACTGGAGCAAAAAGAGGAGGCAAACCAGGCAAATTTGAATTAGCTAATGGAGGCACAATATTTTTAGATGAAATTGGTGATATGCCTTTAGAAATGCAAGTAAAACTATTACGAGTATTAGAAGAAAAAAGATTTGAGCGTGTAGGCGGTAACAAAAAGATTACTTTAGATGTAAGGATTATTGCTGCAACTAACAAAAATATAGAGGATGCAGTTGAAAGAGGTACATTTAGGGAAGACTTATACTATAGATTAAATGTAATTAATATAGACATTCCTCCCCTGAAGGAGAGAATAGATGATATTCCATTGTTGGCAAATCACTTATTAGTTAATCTCTGCGAGGAGTTGGATATGGAAAGAAGGGAATTGAGCAAAAAAACTATAGAGATACTGATGAATTATAAATGGCCAGGTAATATCAGAGAGCTTAGAAATATATTAGAAAGAGCCATAACCATTTCAACAGGAAATGTAATATTACCAGAGCATTTACCAGAAAGGCTTTTAAACAGCAGAGGTTATTTTAAAAGAAATGTTGAAAAAATACGTCCGTTAAAAGATACAGTAGCTAATGCAGAAAGACAAGCTATAATAAATGCCATAATTAAATCTAAAGGGAATAAAACCTTAGCAGCAAAAAAGCTGGGAATTCATAGAACTGCGCTATATAAAAAGCTAAATAAATATGATTTAGATTTATGATTGTAGATAAATGTATACAATTGATTAGAATTTGTATACAGATGTCTACAATTATTTGTTTTCTATCTATTTAAAAGGTTTATATTCCTAAAAAATACATATATCCAATAAATAAAAAAAGGAAGTGTGTAGTTGATCAACTACACACTTCCTTTTTTTAAACTATTCAAAGTGTATAGTTAATTATACATTGCATATTGAAAGCTAGGGAAATACCTATCGTTTAAAAGGATATTGCTGATTAAAGTACGAAAAATTGGCACAAGATTTGCTTTAATAATAATTAAATCTACCAAATTATACTAACTGTTTTTTCAATCAACTAATGACCTAACTAAGGAACTTATTTATATAAGTTTTGGTGGATAAGCGAATGTTAGTAAAAATTTGAATTCTGGAGGTTGTTATTATGAGAGAAATTGTTATTGCATCAGCTGTTAGAACACCAATTGAAATTTTTAGTGGAAGTTTTAAAGGAGGAGTATAAATGTTTAAAAAGTTTACAAATGGTTGTGTGGAACTTGTTCAAAAATATCTTCCAGATCCATTTTTATTCGCGATTGTTCTTACTATTCTTGTATTTATTTTAGGGATAACTGCAACTGGACAAGGACCCATTAAAATGGTTGCTCATTGGGGTAATGGTGTATGGAGTTTGCTAGCATTTTCAATGCAGATGACACTAGTACTGGTTACAGGTCATACAATGGCAAGTGCGCCAGTAATGAGAAAAGGCCTTACTGAATTAGCATCTATACCTAAAACTCCAACACAAGCAATATTTGCAGTATCCTTGATTTCTGCTATTGCATGTTGGATAAATTGGGGATTTGGACTAGTTATAGGTGCACTATATGCAAGAGAACTAGCAAAACAGATTAAGAAAGTTGACTACAGACTTTTAATTGCTGCAGCTTATTCAGGTTTCCTTGTATGGCATGCAGGAATATCTGGTTCTATACCTCTTATATTAGCAACACCTGGGGAAGCTTTATCAGAAGCTACACTAGGAGCTGTAGTAGAAGCAATACCTACAACTCAGACAATATTTTCATTATTTAATTTAATTATTTCGGCGGCTATAATAATAGCACTATCATTAATAAATAGCGCAATGCATCCAAAGGAAGAAGACGTTTATGAAATAGATCCAAAACTACTTGAAGATCCAGAGCAAGAAGTAATTGTTACAAAAGTAGTCATGACATCAGCTGAAAAGATGGAAAATAGTCCAGTTCTTTCAATGATAACTGGTATACTTGGAATTGCATACATAATATATCACTTTAGCACAAATGGGTTTGACTTAAACTTAAATATTGTTAATTTAATATTCTTGATAGTTGGTATTATACTTCATGGAACACCAAGAAGGTATCTAAATGCGTTGCAAGAAGCAGTAAAAGGTGCAGGGGGAATCATATTACAATTTCCATTCTATGCAGGTATTATGGGTATGATGACAGGAAAGAGTGAATTAGGAGTATCACTTGCAGGACAGATGTCACATATGTTTGTTTCAATATCTACGCAAGCAACATATCCATTGTTTACATTTCTAAGTGCGGGCCTTGTAAACTTTTTTGTACCTTCAGGTGGAGGTCAATGGGCAGTACAGGCTCCTATTATGATGCCAGCAGGTTTACAATTAGGTGTTGACTCTGCTGTTACAGGTATGGCTATAGCTTGGGGAGATGCTTGGACAAATATGATTCAACCATTCTGGGCACTTCCAGCATTAGGAATAGCTGGTTTAGGTGCAAGAGATATTATGGGATATTGTTTGGTAGATTTATTAATTTCAGGAGTCATTATATGTGCTGGATTCTTGATTCTAGTTTAGTAGCAAGTTGAAATTAACTTTAAATTGGATAAAAATATTTTGACTTTTCACATTTATAATAACAGTTGGCATAGAGTTTGCATTAAATTTATATAAAGCTATTAATTAATATAGGTATATTTAAGAATGAAGATACTTAGTTAAAAATTAGAAGTCTAGCATTTTAAAGTATTGTTGGATAAAAAATGCTAGTATTAAAATTTGAATTCTGGAGGTTGTTATTATGAGAGAGATTGTCATTGTATCAGCTGTTAGAACACCAATTGGAACTTTTGGTGGAAGTCTTAAAAATGTTTCAGCTATACAATTAGGTACCATTGTAGCAAAAGAAGCTATGAAAAGAGCAAACATCAAGCCAGAAATGGTGGAGGAAGTTATATTTGGAAATGTATTACAAGCTGGATTAGGACAGAATACAGCTAGGCAGGTTTTAATACATTCTAATATACCAGTAGAAGTACCTTCGTTTACAGTAAACAAAGTTTGCGGATCTGGACTTAAAACTATAGCATTGGCAACTCAAGCCATAATGGCTGGGGAAGCTGATATTATATTAGCAGGAGGAACTGAAAACATGTCTCAAGCTCCATATATATTAAAAGGAGCAAGATGGGGGCAAAGAATGGGTGACGGGGTTATAGAAGACTACATGGTACATGATGGTCTATGGGATATATTCAATGATTATCATATGGGTATTACTGCTGAAAATGTTGCAGAACAGTGGAATATACCCAGAGAAGAACAAGACCAATTTGCATTAACAAGTCAATTAAGAGCAGAACAAGCCATAAAGAGTGGGAGATTTAAAGATGAAATTATTCCAGTAGAAGTTCCTCAGAGGAAAAAGGATCCAATAGTAGTGGATACTGATGAGCATCCAAGATTTGGATCGACTATTGAAGGAATGCAAAAATTAAAACCAGCTTTTAAAAAAGATGGCACTGTAACAGCAGGAAATGCATCAGGTATTAATGATGGAGCAGCGGCTTTAATCATTATGTCTAAAGAAAAGGCTAGAGAATTAGGTATAAAGCCTTTAGCAACTATTGTATCCTATGCTTCTGCAGGTGTAGACCCGAAGGTAATGGGAACAGGCCCAATACCAGCAACTAAAAAAGCATTACAAAAGGCTAACACATCGATACAAGATTTAGATTTAATAGAAGCGAATGAAGCTTTTGCGGCGCAATCCTTAGCTGTGATTAAGGAATTAGGTTTGGATGTTGAAAAGACAAATGTTAATGGAGGAGCTATAGCATTAGGACATCCGATTGGAGCTTCGGGAGCAAGAATTTTGGTTACTCTATTATATGAAATGGCAAAAAGAAATTCTAAGAAAGGACTTGCAACTTTATGCGTTGGCGGGGGTCAAGGTATAGCTGTTGTAGTTAAGAGATAGTCATTTCTTTTGTTTAGGGAACAAGGAAATTAGATAGAGATTTATTCCATATTTGAAAATTGGAGTATTTCTTTTAGAATAACTAAAGATAATGAAGATTTATAACAAGTTTGACAAAATTACAACATACATATTTTGGTTTTGGAAAATGGGTGGAGGTGTTTTTTATGGCAAGGATTATTTCGATGGATGAAGCTGTTGAACAGATAAAAGACGGTATGACTATCATGGTTGGAGGATTTTTAAGCTGTGGTACTCCCTGTAAACTAGTAGATGCATTAGTGGAAAAAGGCGTTAAGGATTTGACGTTGATTTGTAATGATTCAGGGTTTGTTGATTCTGGTGTAGGTAAACTAGTTGTAAACAGACAGATTAAAAAACTAATAGCTTCCCATATAGGTACTAATAAGGAAACGGGAAATCAGATGAATTCAGGTGAAATGGAAGTAGTACTAGTACCTCAAGGGACTTTAGCAGAACAAATAAGAGCTGGAGGTGCAGGATTAGGGGGATTTCTAACACCAACAGGAGTAGGAACAGTAGTACAAGAAGGGAAAAAGAGGATTGAAATAGATGGTGAAGAATATCTTCTTGAATTGCCGCTAAGAGCGGATGTAGCATTATTGCTTGGTTATAAGGTGGACAGAAAAGGTAATATAGTTTATCGAGGAGCTACAAGAAACTTCAATACCATTATGGCAACTGCGGCAGATACAGTAATAGTTGAAGCTGAAAATATAGTAGAATCAGGAGAAATAGATCCAAATGAAGTTATTACGCCAGGATTATTTGTAGATTATATAGTTGGTGGAGGTGATAGATAGTGGATAAGAAGGAAAGAAAGCAGTTTATAGCTAAAAGAGTTGCTAAGGAATTAAAAGATGGAGATATAGTTAATTTAGGTATTGGATTGCCTACAATGGTGGTTAACTACATACCAGAAGGCATGAATATATCCTTTCAATCAGAGAACGGATTTATAGGGTTAGGGCCAGCTCCTAAAGAAGGAGAAGAGGACAAGGATGTAGTAAATGCAGGAGGTCAGCCTGTAACTATTTTACCAGAAGGAGCATTTTTTGATTCTGCCACTTCCTTTGGAATAATTAGAGGAGGCCATGTTGATGTAACTGTTCTTGGAGCCTTACAAGTAGATAAAGAAGGGAATTTAGCAAATTGGATGATTCCAGGCAAGATGGCACCAGGAATGGGCGGTGCTATGGACTTAGTAGTAGGAGCAAAAAGAGTGATCGTAGCTATGGAGCATACTGCCAAAGGAAACCATAAAATACTTGACAAATGTAATCTTCCTTTAACTGCTGCTAATCAAGTAGATATGATTATTACTGAAATGGGAGTAATGGAAATTATAGAAGAAGGAATACTTTTAAAGGAAATTAATCCTAAATTTACAATTGATCAAGTACAAGAAGCTACAGAAGCTAAACTAATAGTTACAGATGATTTAAAGGAAATGAAAATTTAATTATTAATATAAATATAAAAACTAATAAAAGTCCTTAAACAAGGGCTTTTATTAGTTGCATATAATATTTTAATTGGGTATTAAATTAAAAATTTAACAATTTTAATTTGCAATATTTTTAAATTTAAAGTATATTATTATTGTATGAATATTAATAATTAATAAATTTTACTTAAGAAAAAATGTTGGAGTGTTTAGCTTGAATAAAAAAAATGATAAAAAAGTTTTTCAAAATTTGGCTTTAATAACTCAAATTGGGTTATCAATAATAGCTCCAATATTATTAGGAGTTTATTTAGGTGGCGTTATAGACAAATTTGTTGGAACCCAGATGGCATTTAGATTGATATTTATAATTTTAGGTGCAGGAGCAGGGTTTTTAAATTTACTCAAATTAGCAAATAAAAAAGATAATAAACGGAAGTGAACTAATGAAAAGTGATAAAAATTTATCATACGTGATTATAAAAAAAACAATTGTATATAGTTTAATAATTATTGGTATAATCTTTTTGGGATTTAAAAATTATAAACCATTAATTTTAGGATTTGTTTTTGGGACAACTATAAGCATATTGGGATTTAAGTTATTGGAAAATACAATTAACAACTCGATAAAGATGAGCCCTGATAGAGCTTACAGATACACGATATTTCATTACTTTGTTAGATACCTTATCTATGGAATAGTTCTTATTGTTGCAGCCATAGCAAATTATTTAAGTTTTGTCACAACAGCAATTGGATTATTTATGATAAAGATAGTAATCATTACATATACCATTTATGATAGCTTCTTCAAAAGAAAGAATAGAAAAAAATGATAATGAGTAATCACATTTAAGAAATTTGTTATACTATTTATATAATAAGTAAGAAAGGAGGGAGTATATTTGTTTGAGATAACCTTAAATTTATTTGGAAGACAAATTTATATACCTGAGTCTATCGTAAATGTTTATATTGTAGTGATTTTATTATTAATATTAGCAGCAATTGCAAATAGGAAGGTTAAAGAAGCAGATCCAAATGAAAAACCTTCTGGATTTTTAAATGTGATTGAAATGGCTGTAGAAACAGTTGAAAATTTAGTTAAACAGACTATGGGAGAAAAACAAGCATGGTTTGGACCTTTTATATTTGCTCTTATGGCCTTTTTGCTGGTAGCAAATCTATTTGGATTATTAGGATTTACACCACCAACGTCTGATTATAGTGTAACTCTTACATTAGCATTAGTTACATTTACTTTAACCCAATTCTATGGAGTTAAGAACAATGGCATTGGAGGATATTTAAAAGGATTTTTAGAGCCTTTACCATTTTTATTACCACTTAATGTGTTAGGGGAATTAGCAAATCCTATATCATTATCTTTCCGTTTATTTGGAAATATACTAAGTGGTGTAATCATTATGTCGCTTATATACAATGCATTGGGATTTATTGCTCCAATCATTACACCACCACTCCATGCATATTTTGACTTGTTTTCTGGAGTATTACAAACGTTTATCTTCTCAATGTTAACAATGATTTTTATTGGTGGTAATTTCGATGATTGATTGTGCTAATAATACAATATTCTAAATGAGTATAAAAATTAAAAGGAGGAATTAATAATGTTACAAGGAATAACAAGTGAAGCTTTTATATTAGGATGCTCAGCTATTGGTGCAGGATTAGCTATGATAGCAGGTATAGGGCCTGGTATAGGACAAGGGAATGCAGCTGGACAAGGTGCTGCAGCAGTAGGAAGACAGCCCGAAGCTCAAGGTGACATTACTAGAACGATGCTATTAGGTCAGGCAGTTGCAGAGACTACCGGTATTTATGGGCTGGTAATTGCTATAATTCTACTATTTGTTAGACCACTATTAACAGCATATTTGAACCTAGGATTATAAAAAGAAAGGGTTCCATTATCTTAGAGGAACCCTCCTAAATACCCCTTTAAAAAGGAGGCTTTGTTATGAATGTAAGGGTATTACCAGAACTCTCATCAGTAATTCTGACCCTAATAGCAACATTTATATTGTTTTTAGGATTAAGAAAATTATTATATAAACCAGTTTCTAAGATTCTCAATGATAGAAAAGAAAATATAAAGAATGAGATAGATGAAGCTAAAGAGATAAGACAAGAAGCAATGAAACTGAAAGATGAGTATGAAGCTAGAATCGCTGAAGCAAGGCAAGAAACACAAGAGATAATTGAAAGTGGAAGAAAAAGAGGCGAAGAAGTAAAAGAGAGTATTGTAACTGAGGCAAAAGAAGAAGCAAATAGCATAATAGAAAAAGCTAAAAAGGAAATAGAAGCTGAAAAGGAAAAGGCTCTGTTGGATATAAAGACTCAATCTGGAGAGATGGCTATTTTAATTGCTTCTAAAATAATTCAAGAGGAAATGGATTCAACTAAACAACAGAAATTGATAAACAAATTTGTTGATGAGGTAGGGAGTCAAAAATGGCAAATTTAATAGGTAGAAGATATGCTTTTGCTTTATTTGAAGCTGGTATAGAATTAAATAAGTTGCAACGATTTAGGGAGGATATGTTGAAAGTAACAGATGTTTTAATGAAAGAGGTAAGCCTTCGAAAAATACTTTCTCATCCAAAGGTTTTAAAGAGAGAGAAGAAGGATTTACTGAATTCAGTATTTAAAGATTTAGTATCCGTAGAAGTTCTAAATTTCTTATATATTCTAATAGACAAAAGAAGAGAAGGAACAATTATAGAGATAAATAAGGAATTTGAAAAGTTATTCAATGAGCATGAAAATATAGTAGAGGTTACTGCCATTACATCAGTGGAAATGGATGACGAAGGTAAGAAAAAATTAGCTAAAGCATTGGAGAACAAATTAAATAAAACAGTGAAATTGAAAAATATTGTAGATGAAGATGTAATAGGCGGTGTACTATTAAAAATTGAGAATAAAATAGTAGACGGAACTATTAAGGGACAATTAGAAGAAATTGAAAAAGCTATGAAAGGCGCAACATTATAGGAAAGCTGGGGTGAAAAAATGGAGTTAAGACCAGAAGAAATTAGTTCTGTTATAAAAGAACAGATTAAAAAATATAAGAAGAAATTGGATATGGTTGACGTAGGTACAGTACTTACGGTTGGAGATGGTATAGCTAGGATCCACGGATTAGAAGGATGTATGGCTAATGAATTAATTGAATTTCCAGGTGGAGTTTATGGTATGGCTCTTAACTTGGAAGAGGACAACGTAGGATGTGTACTTTTAGGATCTGATAAGGATATTAAAGAAGGAGATACAGTTAAAAAGACTAACAGAATAATAGAAGTTCCAGTTGGAGATGCAATGATAGGTAGAGTTGTTAACTCCCTAGGTCAACCTGTAGATGGAAAGGGACCTATAAATGCAACTAAATTTAGGCCTATAGAGAAAGTTGCACCAGGTGTTATTACTAGGGAATCTGTAAATGAACCGCTTCAAACTGGAATAAAGTCAATAGACTCTATGTTCCCAATAGGTAGAGGACAAAGGGAACTTATCATTGGAGATAGACAGACTGGAAAGACTGCAATAGCAGTGGACACAATTATTAATCAGAAAGACCAAGATGTTATATGTATATATGTAGCAATTGGACAAAAAAGATCTACAGTAGCTCAAATAGTTGATACATTCGAAAGACATGGAGCTATGGATTATACTGTGGTTGTTTCTGCAACTGCAAGTGAATTGGCACCATTACAGTATATTGCTCCTTATGCTGGAGTTAGCATTGGAGAGGAATTTATGTCTAATGGTAAAGATGTACTTATCGTTTATGACGATTTATCTAAACACGCTACAGCATATAGAGCAATGTCATTATTGCTTAGAAGACCACCTGGACGTGAGGCTTATCCAGGAGATGTATTTTATCTACATTCAAGACTACTAGAAAGATCTGCAAAGTTGAATAAGGACTATGGTGGAGGTTCTATAACTGCATTGCCAATTATAGAAACCTTAGCCGGAGATATTTCTGCATATATTCCTACAAACGTTATATCAATTACAGATGGTCAGATATTCTTAGAGACAGATTTATTCTTTGCAGGAATTAGACCTGCTATAAATACAGGACTTTCAGTATCCAGGGTAGGAGGAGCAGCTCAAATAAAGGCTATGAAAAAGGTAGCTGGAAGCCTAAAGCTAGAGCTTGCTCAATATAGAGACTTAGCAGCTTTTGCTCAATTTGGTTCAGAACTTGATAAGGATACGAAAGAACAGTTAGAACAAGGTGAGCGAATAATAGAGATACTTAAGCAACCTCAATACAGTCCTGTAAGGGTAGAACATCAAGTTATAGTTCTATATACTGTAATAAATAAACATCTAACTGATATACCTGTGGAGAAAGTAAGTGAATTTGAAAATGACTTTTTGAATTATGTGGATAACAATTTCCCTGAAATAATTGATTCAATAAAGGAAACTAAAGATTTAACTGAGGAAACTGAAAAGAAAATAGATGAAGCTGTTACTGAATTTAAGAAAAGCTTTTAGTATTCCCTAAAATATGGGGGTGAATTAATTGGCAGAATCAACAAGAGATATCAAAAGACGGATAAGAGGTATAAACAATATTAAACAGATTACTAAGGCAATGGAACTTGTATCTTCTGCAAGACTCAGAAGAGCTAGAATAAAATTAGAAAAATCAAGACCCTATTACAATACAGTTTATGAAAATATAAAGGAAATACTTGGAGAACTAGGAAATATAAATCATCCTTACCTAAATATGAGGGATGTTGAAAGAAGTTTATATATAGTAATAACTGCTGATAGAGGATTAGCTGGTGGATTTAATGCTAATGTTAATCGAATGGTAGAAAATGAAATCAGAAATAAAAAGGATAAGGTTTCGTTAATAGCAGTTGGCTCTAAGGGAAGAGACTACTTTAAAAGTAGGGGATACGATGTTAAAGCTGAATTTGTAGGTATGACAGAAAACCCTTCTTTTTCTAATGCAAGAAATATAGGAAATATAGTTATGGAAATGTATGAAAAGGAAGAAATAGATGAGGTTAAAATAGTCTATACTGAGTTTATATCCACTATTTCTCAAGAAGCTAAAATGCTAAAATTACTTCCTAGTGATTCTTTAGCAGAAGAAAAGAGTGAAAAGAAGAAAAGTGCTATTGTAGAGTTTGAACCTGATGCAGATGAAGTACTGGATTATTTGATTCCAAAGTATATTCAATCTGTAATATATGGAGCTTTAATAGAATCTTCTTGTAGTCAACAAGGGGCAAGAAGAACTGCTATGGAAAATGCGACAGACAATGCAGAGGAAATGACAGATGAACTTGAATTAAGCTTTAATAGAGCCCGTCAAGCAGCCATTACTACAGAAATTTCAGAAATTGTTACAGGTGCTGAAGCTCTTAAGTAATAGAGAAAGGAGTGGAGATATGGAAAACAATATAGGTAAGATAGTTCAGGTAATCGGACCTGTAGTTGACATTAGATTTAGTGAAGAAAATTTACCAGAACTATTAAATGCAATTGAGATAAAGAATGGAGAAAACAAATTAGTTGTAGAAGTAGCTCAGCATATTGGAGATGATACTGTTAGATGTGTAGCTATGAGTACAACTGATGGTTTGGTAAGAGGTATGGAAGCTATAGATACCGGAGAATCTATAGCTGTACCTGTTGGAAGAGAAACATTGGGTAGATTATTCAATGTATTGGGTGAAAATATAGACGGTAAAGAACAAGTTAAAGCTGATAAGGCTCCTATTCACAAACCAGCTCCTAGCTTTGAAGATCAAGCAACTTCTCAAGAGATGTTTGAAACTGGGATCAAGGTTGTTGATCTTATAGCTCCATATTCAAGAGGTGGTAAGATAGGATTATTTGGTGGAGCTGGTGTAGGGAAAACTGTTCTTATACAGGAGTTAATCAATAATATAGCAACTGAGCATGGTGGTATTTCAGTATTCTCAGGAGTAGGAGAGAGAACTAGGGAAGGTAATGACCTGTACTATGAAATGATTGAGTCAGGAGTAATAGATAAAACTGCAATGGTATTTGGTCAGATGAATGAACCGCCAGGAGCAAGGATGAGAGTAGGACTTACTGGTCTTACAATGGCTGAATATTTTAGAGATCAAGAAGGGCAAGATGTGCTATTGTTTATCGACAATATATTTAGGTTTACACAAGCTGGTTCGGAAGTATCTGCCCTATTAGGAAGGATGCCATCTGCTGTAGGCTATCAGCCAACATTAGCTACAGAGATGGGTGAGCTTCAGGAGAGAATCACTTCTACTAAGAAAGGTTCTATCACATCGGTGCAAGCTGTATATGTACCTGCTGACGACTTGACTGACCCAGCACCAGCAACTACATTTGCTCATTTAGATGCTACTACTGTATTGTCACGTGAGATTGCAGAAATGGGAATATATCCTGCAGTGGATCCATTGGATTCCACATCAAGAATCCTAGCTCCAGATGTTGTAGGTCAAGAGCACTATAATGTAGCTAGAGAAGTTCAAGAGGTATTGCAAAAATATAAGGAGTTACAAGATATAATTGCAATTCTTGGGATGGATGAGCTTTCTGAAGAAGACAAAGTGACAGTTTCACGTGCAAGAAAGATACAAAGATTTTTATCTCAGCCATTTACTGTTGCAGAGCAGTTTACAGGAATGCAAGGTGTCTATGTACCAATAAAAGAGACTGTAAGAGGTTTTAAGGAGATATTAGAAGGAAAACATGATGATATTCCTGAGCAAGCTTTCTTCATGGCAGGTACAATCGATGACGTTTTAGAAAAAGCTAAAAAGATGGAGGGTTAATTATGGCTTTTAAACTTGAAATAGTTACTCCTGACAAAGCTTTTTTTTCTGATGAAGTAGATATGGTCATCGTAAGAGGAGTAGAAGGAGATTTAGCTATTTTAAAAAATAGAGCTCCTCTAATAACGCCTCTTGATATAGGAAAGATAAGGATAATAAACGATGGAGAAGAAAAGGTAGCAGCAGTAACTGATGGATATATTTCTGTCACTAAAGAAAAGGCTACTGTCATTACAGATTCTGTTGAATGGCCTGAAGAAATTGACATTGAAAGAGCTGAGAGTGCTAAGGAAAGAGCAGAGAATCGTTTGAGAGAAAAAAAAGAAGGATTAGATGTGGCTAGAGCAGAACTTGCACTACGAAGAGCTTTAAATAGGTTGGATATAGCAAACTTAAAAGAATTTAACAATGAAAAAATTAACCAATAAGGTATAAAAAGTACCCTTTCTTGGTAATACTTTTACCATAGGAAAGGGTATTTTTTATGATAGAAATGTTTTGTCCCCCTTTACGTTTTTATCTGCAATACCCTTTTCCTTAATAAATGTTTGGAGGTTAGGGTATGAAACTTTATAAAAAATTTATAATATTAGGTATTATTATAGTTTTACTATTTCCAACACTTGGAGTAAATAGGAGAAAGAATTCAGAAATAGAACTTATGATGGAAATTCTCGAAAAAACTGATGCTACTTTTAAGGAAGGCGACATAAGTTTAGGTGGAGTTATACTTGACAGGTTTGTTGAAAAAGACGAAATGTTAGATTTTAAAGATAGAATTAGAAATGAACTAGGAATAAAGGGGATTTTAATTGACCGTAAAATAGTACAAGGTAAAGAATTAACAGGAGACTATTATTGGGAAGAAAAAATTGAAGAAGACGGGTTTAACCAAATAATGGTACAGGGGGTTGATAAGAAAAATAATTTGGTAACTTTTACATTATCATCCTATTCTTATGAAAAGGATAATTCTGGAGAGACATCTCTTTTTATCAACTTGATAAGCAATAATCCATTTGTTGAAAACAATGATATAATGTTGAAAGTAGAGAAAATTTTTGATGAATATGATAAATCTATGAATGTTACTTCTTGCATTGTTGGTACCATTAATGATAATATGAATATGGGTAAAAATGAAGATAAAATATTAGCTGCAACTAAAACTGTAAATGGAAAGATTATAGAGCAATATAAAGATGATGACACTTTAAGCTTTTCCATATTTACCCCTTATATAGATGAGTACATATATACGGGGGAAAATAAGATGAATCTGAATATTGCGATGAGATTTGATGAACATGAAAATAAAACCTATATTTTAATTGGGACACCTATTATAACTATTGGATACTAATAACAGGAGGAGATGAAATGGATAGGTTTATGGTTGAAAAGAGCCCTCCATTAAGAGGAAACATAAGAATAAGTGGAGCAAAGAATTCCGCATTGCCAATTCTAGCGGCTTCTTTGTTAGGGACAGAAGATATCATACTAGAGAATGTACCAAAATTAAAAGATGTAGAAGTAATGTGTGAAGTATTATCATATTTAGGAGCAAAAGTGGAATTATTGGATAAAGGAATTATAAAGATAAATTCTGCTAATATAAATAAACACGAAACACCTTATGAATTGATGAGTAGAATGAGAGCATCTTTTTTAGTAGCAGGTCCATTATTAACTCGATTAGGTAGAGCAAAGACGTCTTTACCTGGGGGTTGTGCCATTGGGACTCGACCTATAGATTTGCATTTAAAAGGTTTTAGAGCTTTAGGAGCAAGGATAGATGTAGATCATGGTAATATTGGTGCTCATGCAGATGAATTAATTGGGGAGAGAATTTATTTGGACTTTCCCAGTGTAGGAGCAACTGAAAATGTAATGATGGCTGCGGTAATGGCAGAAGGTGAAACCATAATTGATAATGCCGCTATGGAACCTGAAATTGTGGATTTATCTAATTTTTTGAACAAATTAGGAGGACGTATTAAAGGTGCAGGTACCAGTACCATCAGGATAAGAGGAGTCAAGAAACTAGGTGGGGCCACTCATTCGGTTATACCGGATAGGATAGAAGTTGGGACTTTCATGGTTGCAGCAGCGATAACTAAAGGCGATATCACAATTGAAAAGGTTATACCGAGTCACGTAAAACCAATGATTGCAAAGTTAAGGGAAACTGGATGTAAAGTAATAGAAGAGGAAGATAATATTAGGGTAATAGGTATAGATGAGCCAAAAGCAATAGATATCAAAACATTGCCTTATCCAGGATTCCCTACAGATATGCAACCTCAATTTATGGCACTCATGTGTGTTAGTAAAGGGACAAGTGTTGCTATTGAAACAGTCTTTGAAAATAGATTTATGCATGTAGATGAATTGAAAAGAATGGGAGCCGATATTAAGATAGATGGTAGATCCGCAATTATTCAAGGTGTAGACAGCTTGATGTCAGCTCCAGTTAAGGCTTCGGATTTAAGAGCAGGAGCTGCTTTAGTACTGGCTGGATTAATATCTGATGGAATTACAGAAATAAGTAATATCTACCATATTGACAGAGGATATGAAGATCTAGAAGAGAAATTTGCAAAACTTGGAGGAAAACTGTATAGAGCTTAATCAATTCACAATTAAAAACAAAAGGTCAGAGGATTAATAATATGGACGGCTTGGGTGAACTGCCCCATGTCAAGTAGACAACTAAATTAATTAAAAATTTATGCACTTATGGATGCATGGTTTCGATATTCTAAAGAAGC
>NZ_JAIOUP010000006.1 GCF_019931165.1 Schnuerera sp. xch1 | reverse complement strand
CTATTCTTGAAACTTATTTTTGAAGGATCTATATTCCTATTATTCAGTTTTTAGAAAGAGTTTCGCAATTACTTAATTTCTAAACATTCTGCCGTTCTTTTTTTATTGCCATCAAAATATATCACTCTTAATTTTCTATATCCTAATTTATAAGATATTTATTTTATTAGTTGGATTCACTAATAAAATAGCAAAACAATTAATATCTTCTGACAACCTATACACTGATTGTAAGGCCAATGTGTAGCTAATAACTTTTTCTTTTCATCAGAATAATTTGTCTTTTGAGGTATATATGCATATAAAGAAAACCAAAATAACACTGTTACAATTAAAAAAATATTTCTTTTACAAGTCGTCAAAAAACCTTTAAGTTTAAAATTTTATTTTCTGCCCTTTTCTTCCTAACTAGTACTTAACATAAAAAAACTTTCATAAACAAAATACAATTCTCTTTACTTCTTGTTTTGACAATTTTTTGAATATTGGAAACATATACAAAATTTTCTGCATACATTATTAATTGTTCTTGACTCTTTTTGTATGATTCTTTTCTCGATAGAGTTTCGTCTCCTTTTGTCTGAAGTAATTGTTTATGTTTTTTTCACAGATAAACAAATAATATGATTTTCGGTGTTAAATACTTTGATTACCATTTCCTTATACAGCATGGAGGGATTACAATATCAATTACATCTATTTTTTCCTTACATTTACACCATTAACACTTTTGTAGCCATTACAATGTAAAAATGTAAATGAGAAGCATGTCCACTACCTACTAAACCTATTACAACAGTTCCTATGATGATCCCCCCATAAACCTCATACATATTTTAATTATTGAGCTTCTTCAATAGCTTTTAAAATAGAATAAACTAGTTCATTTCCAACTGCATTTTCAATTTCATCATATACTAAATGGGATCTTTCAGCCATTTCTTGTTTTAATTTATCACTAAGTTCAACTATTTTAGCACCGTTTTCCTTTATTATCTTAGCCCTATCTTCCACTCTATTATCAGCGTGCCCTCTAGCCCATACTTTTGCTTCATTAGCAGCATCTAATATAACTTGTTGGTCTTCAACAGATAAATCATTGAAAATTTGGGGACTAGTTATTAATGAAAGTAAATGTAGTAAGTGGTTTGTATTTATAACATATTTTTGTTGTTCATAAAATTTAGAAGAAACTATAACTTCGTATGGATTTTCTTGTGCATCAATTGTACCTTGTTGTAATCCGATGTAAACTTCTGCAAACGCCATTGGAGTAGGATTAGCACCTAATGATTCCCAATACTTTAAATGATAAGGATTCTCCATTGTTCTAATTTTTTGGCCGTTAAAATCATCAATTTTTTCTACTTTTATATTTGAACTCATTACTCTGAAACCTTGATCAGCATAAGCAAGTAACTTTATTCCATTCTCTTCATATTTATCTGCTATTTGATCAAAGAAAGAACTATCTAAAACCTTTCTCGCTACGTCTGCATTTGGGAATAAATTAGGCAAGTCAAATACTGCTACTTCTGGTACAAAATTTACTTGTGGAGCTGTATTTTGAACTACAAAAGCTAAATCTCCATTTTGAACACTTTCAGCAATTTCTCTATCCCCACCAAGTTGTCCATTTGAATACACTTCTATTTTTATTCTTCCATTAGATTTTTCTTCAACTAATTCGGCAAATTTTTTACCAAATAAATAAGTTACTGTATCTTCTGGACTGTCTATAGCTAAATCAAATGAATAATTTGATGCTGTATTATCCTCATTTCTATCAGTTGCTGAAGTATCAACTTTTTCTCCACTACATCCTGCTAATGTTAAAACTAACATAGCTAATACTAAAGTTATACTAATACTTTTTTTTACCTTTTTCATTTTTTTCATCCTTTCCCTATTTATTATTGCAATAATAGTAAACTCAATTGAGGTATAAATGTGACAAGTGTTAATGCAATTAAAAATCCTATTATGAATGGCATAGCTGCTTTTGCTATCTTAACTATTGAAATATCTGATATACTACTAGCAACAAATAGGTTTACACCCATAGGAGGAGTAACAAAACCTATTGCTAGGTTTACAACCATGACAACACCAAAATGTATTGGATTCACCTCAATGGCTTGAGCTAACGGTAAAAGAATTGGTGTCAATATTAATATGGCAGGAGTTGTATCCATAACCATACCCACAAACAGTAACAATACGTTTATTACTAACATTATTCCTACTGAGTTTGAGGCTACTGACGTTATCACTTTCGCTATAATTTGTGGTGCTCTTAAATAAGTTAAAACTCTCGCAAATCCCATAGCTGCAGCTAGTATAAACAGAATAGGAGCATAAGAGTTAACACTTTCAACTAATAAAGATGGTATATCTTTAATTTTAATAGTCTTATATACAAATATGCTTATGAATAATGAGTAAAACACTGATATTGCAGCAGCTTCTGTTGGTGAAGCAATGCCGCTATAGATACTTCCAAGAATTATTACTGGGGATAACAGTGCCCAAAAACTATCTCTAAATACGCTCCATAACCCCTCACTTCTAAGACTGTTAGTAAATTCATTGAGCTTATCTTTGTCTTCACCTCTTTCTTTACAATAATAAATTGCATATGCTGATAATATCCCACCTATAAGTATTCCTGGTATAATACCAGCTACAAACAATCTACCCACAGACTCCCCTGAAGACATTCCATAAAAAATAAAAGGAATACTTGGAGGAATAATTACTCCAAGACCACCAGCCACAGCAATCATAGATGTAACAAATGTCTTATCGTAATTTAATCCAACTAATATTGGAATAGTCATAGAACCTACTGCTGCTGTTGTGGCAGGTCCAGATCCCGATATTGCACCGTAAAACAAACATGTGATTATAGCAGCTATTGGCAGTCCAGCTGTCCTCTTCCCTACGAAAAACGCAAACATATTAAAAAGCTTTTCAGATATTTTCCCACGTGCCATTATAATTCCTGATATAATAAACATAGGTACAGCTAAGAGCGGGAAACTATCAACTCCACTTAACATTGACCTAATTATCATTGGGGCATTTCCTGCAAAACTAGAATTTAATAATGATGGGGAAATACCTGTCATTGTTAAGACAACTCCAATTGGTAACCCTATCGATAATAAAACTGCAAAAATTAGAAAAAATAAACTTAATGACAAAAACTCTCCTCCTCTCTTCTAAACTTTTTCTGTTGTCCTAATATAAATAACCAAAGATTGTAATACCCTCACTATAGTAAGTGCAAATCCTACCACTGAAGAGACTTGTATAAGATACATTGGTAAACCTATTGCTGGACTTCTTTGCCCACTATTAATTGCTGACCGTACAACATCGGTTGCATTATAAAGCATAAAGATAAAGAAAACTAACATAAGAATATGGCTGATTATATTTAAAACTTTTCTTATATCTTTTGTAAATAAATTTAACAACTGATCAATCTTTAGGGAAATACCAAACTTTATGGTATAAGGAAGAGTCAAAAATGCTGACCATACAAATATAAACCTTGTAAGCTCTTCAGACCATGTTAGTGATGAATTGAATACATATCTTGCCACAACTTGTATGCCCATTACAACTACCATTATGGATAGAAATACACCAAGTACAAACTTTTCTAGATTTTCATCTAGCCATTTTAATAAATTCAATTTATTCACCTCCAAAAAAGTAACGTTATCATATTAATGACGAAATTTATATGTATTAAGTCTAGGGGAGACATTTCCCCTAGATAATACCAAGGAAATAATAAATTATTTTGTACTTACATGAAAAGATTTTTCAGCATCTCCATACATCAGTCTACCTTCTTTTACATTATCCTTTGGAGTATAAATATCATTGATATTCCATATTCCATCAGTAGGAACTGGAATGTTTTCCATAGGAACATCTAATAAATAAGGTTTATTTGAGTCTAAGGCTTCTTTAAATGCATCTTTAAATTCATCAGCAGATGTAATCTTCTTTGCTTTTATTCCATATGCCTTAGCTACTTCAGCCCACTCTGGATTGTAGGGCTCTCCATTTGGTGTTTTAAACATTGTTCCAAATGTATGATTATAATGTGAACTTTCAAGACCTGCTATAGTACCAAAGGCGTTGTTGTTCATAACTACCCATACAATAGGAATATTTTCTTCTACTGCAGTTGCTAAAACTGAAGGGTTAGCGCCAAATCCACCATCTCCAATTAATGTAATAACTTTTTTATCTGGCGCCGCTAGTTTTGCTCCTAATACTGCAGCTGAACCAAATCCCATTGTAGCTAATCCACCTGGATGAAAAATTGTACTTGGCTTTATTATATCAAATTGTTGTGCTACACCATTTTTGTTCCAACCAACATCTGTAAAGATTAATCCATCTTCTGGAAACACTTCTCTTACATCTTTTAAAATTCTTTGTGGAGCCATTGGAAATCTATTATCTTCAGAAATTGCTTTATTTGATTTCTTAAAGTTAGCTTTGTAATCTGCAATTTTCTTTCTAAGTTCCGGTCTATCTATTCCTTCTGGCTTTAATTCTTTAGCAACTTTCAAAATTATTTTTAATGCTTGTTTAGGATCAGCTACTGCTCCTAATGTTACAGGATAATTTCTACCTATTTCTATAGGATCTAAGTCTATTTGAATAAATTTAGATTTATCACTAAATGTTATTCCATTATACCATGAACTACTGTCAGCCTCAGCGAATCTAGTTCCTACACCAAACACTACATCAGCATTTGAGGAGATTTCATTTACAAAGTTTGTCCCCCAGAATCCTGTCATCCCAACATGTAGTGGATGTTTATCAGAAATACCACCTTGCCCCATGAGACTTCTTGTTATAGGAATATCTAAAAACTCGACAAGTTCAGTTAGTTCTTCTGTTGCATCGTTAAATACTGCTTGTCCTCCTATATGAATGAGAGGCCTCTTTGCTTTAATTAATATTTTAGCAATTTCAATCGCTGTTTTTTCTGCTAATGCAGGTTTTGCTGTAAAATGAGAATTATAATAAGTCCTCTTAAAATGGCTAGTTTCAATTTCTCTTGAAAACATATCCATTGGTATTGATATTAACACCGGTCCCGGTCTCCCTGATTCTGCCAACCTAAATGCTTTATCAAGAATTTCTGGCAATAATTCTGGGCTATCCAGTCTCCAAGCCCTTTTTACAAAAGGTTTATATATATCATACTGAGCTCCATCACAATGCATATTCACTTCTTGATGTGGATGCTTCCCATAATAATAACTAGGAACGTCACCAGCTATTACAACCATAGGAATTGAATCCAAGGCAGCATTAGCAACACCTGTAGTTGCGTTTGTAAGACCTGGTCCTAGGTGAGTAAATACAACTGATGCTTTTTTAGTTACCCTAGCATAACCATCAGCTGCTGTTGCTGCTATTTGCTCATGTCTTACTGACACAAACTTAATCTTTTCACTTTTTTCTAAGGCATCTAATAGAGCAATTACAGTATGCCCACAAAGACCAAATACATGCTTAATGCCTCTTCTTTCTAAATAATCTATTAACTGATGTGAAAGTAATTTTTTCAATTATTTTCGCTCCTTTATGAAATTTATTATTACTTTTCCATTTCAGGATTATAATATTCGCCAAATAATTCCTCATCTAATGGCCTATCTTCTGATATAGGCTTAGAAACCCAAGTATAATTCATATAATGTTTTAAACTAACATTTTCAGATGTAATATTTCCCCCCCAAGTTCCACAACCTAAACTTGATGTCATTGGCATTCCATTAGTAAAGGCTCCTGCGTTTGCTTTTGATTGAGGTTGACGAACCATTACTCTACTTACTGGTGCATTTAATGCATGTTTATGAATGTGTTCTTCATTAAATGAGTAGATACCACATGAATGTCCTTTACCACCTACTTCGTAGATTTCTCTGACCATTTCAAGAGCTTGATCAAATTCTTCATATTTATATAAAGCTAGTAAAGTGGTTAATTTCTCATGTGAAAAGAAATGTTCTTTTCCAATGCCATCTCCCATAACCATAATAAACTTTCTATCTTGCGATATTTCAAACCCTGCTTCTTTTGCTAACTTTTGAGGTGGTATAGCTACTGTACTAGCAAGCCTTTTACCACTTTCATCCCACATAACTTTTTTTAATGCTTCTTTTTCTTCTTCACTGGCTAGATAGCCTCCCTCTTTTTGAAGTTGAGTTACCATTTTGTCAAAGATACTAGCTTCAATTATAAGGTTACCATCAGCAGAACATCCAGACCCATAATCAGAAGTTTTACTTAGCATAGTATTTCTAGCTGCCTCTTCAATATCAGCTGTTTCATCTATAACCATTGTTGAATTACCTGCACCTACACCATATGCTGGTGTTCCAGAAGCATATGCACGTCTTACCATGTTTTGTCCACCTGTAGATAATACTAAATCAGCCTCACCCATTACTGCCATAGCCATTGCTCTATTAGGATTTCCTTTTAAACATTGTAATACGTCTGGATTAACACCTTCTTTTTTAAGTGCTTCCCTCATTAACTCAACAGTCTTTAATGTAGTGTTTTTTGAACGTGGGTGTGGTGAAAAAATAACAACATCTCTTGCCTTAACAGAATATATAGCTGTTCCTGCAGGTGTTAAGGCAGGATTAGTAGTAGGTACAATCGATGCAATAATTCCTGCTGGTTTTGCGTATATTGAAATACCTGTCTCTGGTATTTCCTTAACCAAACCAACACTTTTTTGACGTAAAGCATCTCTTAATATTCCTCTAATTTTAAATCTCTTATTCATCCTTGATACTGGGTCTCCAAGCCCTGTTTCTTTAACTCCTAAGTCAGTTAATTCCTTAAAAATTTTCTTATTAGCTACTGACCATGCTACTGCTTGGCATAATTTGTCAAGTTTTTCTTGGTCAAATTTTTCAATTTCTTTTAATGCTATCCTTGCTTTTGAAAACACTTCTTTGAGTTCAATAATTTGTTCATCAGTTAAATCCTGATATTTTTCTTTTAAACCTTTAGCTTTTAGTTCCATTTCTATTCCTCCCTTTTTAATTGAATATATTAAATAAAATAATATAATCTAAATTAGAACAATTATATACTCACATAAGTAATTTCAATAAGAAATTGTTTTACCTTTTCCCAAAAATATATTTAAAACTATATTAATATCTTTTATTAATATTTGACTAGATGTAGATGATTCTTTGCCAACTGCATACGTCATATCTGAATCAAATAAGCAAAAAACCATCTTTATTACTACTCCCATTTCTCCCATATATATTATTGTAAAAGAAGCATTAATAGCTTCATCTCTTTATATGTTTCATTTAATAACTTAATACATCTCCATAATTCTATGGTATGACTGTCATTTTCAGTATATCTACTCCTAGCTCTTTAAATATCATAAATAATACTAGTTCGATACCGTTTTCATTTAACAAACTTTTTGTTTTGCCTAAACATCTGCATTGTTGCTTCTTTAACATTCAATTTATCAGAACTTCCAATTTTTAAATTTCTATACATTTCTTAATTAATTCAATTTTTTTATCTTGTAGTAGATCTGCTTGTCTTCTTTTTTAGAATGTATTAAAGTAAATATCGAGGAAATTTTATTAATAATTTCTAATGACAATAAATAATTTATTTATATTTATACAACTAATTTTTGTAACAAAAACTGTTAACTACTTTTTCACACAACTAACTCAATATTTTATTAAATCGCTATTTTTGCCTGCTTTTAATAAATATCCATATAATTCTCGTCCCAATAGAACTTCCATTTTTTTTGCAATTAATATGCTCTTATCTATATCAATACCTGTTTTTATTCCCATTTCATCACACATATGTAAAATATCCTCTGTTACCACATTTCCCGCAGCACCTGGTACAAAAGGACATCCTCCAAGTCCACCAAATGATGAATCAAACCATGTGATACCTGCTTGCATACCTGCTAATATATTAGCCATACCTAACCCTCTAGTATTATGGAAATGTAATATCCATTTAACTTCTGGAAATGTTTTCTTCATATCTATACATAATTCATATACTTGATTGGGAACTGCCATTCCTGATGCATCTGATAGGGAAATTTCTTTTATACCTAAATTAACATAAGCATTAACTATGTTTTTTACATCATCAGCTGTAATCTTATATTCCCATGGCGAACCAAAAGGCATAGATATTGATCCAGACACTTCAATTCCATTTGATGTGGCCAAATCTACACAATCTTTAAATTTTGCAACGCTTTCTTCTGGAGTCATGTTTATATTTGCTATATTGTGTGCTTTACTTGCAGAAACATTTAATTTAACTTTTTTACATCCGCATTCAATAGCTCTCTCTACACCTTTCAGGTTTACTACAAGTGCTCTATATTCAACTTTATCATTCATATTGATGTTTTTAAATACTTCATCAGTAGAAGCCATTTGTGGCACTGTTTTTGGATGGACAAAAGAGCCAATTTCGATAACATTAAAGCCTGCTTCAACTAATAAATCAGCAATTTTTACTTTTTCATCAACTGTTAATATTTTAGATTCATTTTGAAGTCCATCTCTTAGTCCTACTTCACAAATTGTAATCTTTTTTGGTAATTTCATTATATACCTCCCCAAGTAATTAGTTCTCTATAGCGGAACTCTTATCATTATAGTGGAACTTACTTTCATTTTAGCATTTATTTACTATGAAGTCAATTAATTTTTTGAAAGATTCTGTTATTATATTTTTATTGTTTTCATCATAGAAAAGGCGCTCTATATAAAAATAAAAAAACTTACCATTGATATAGGTATTAATACCTATATCAATGGTAAGTTGATAATTTTAGACAGAAAAACTAAGATTCAATCCCACTTCTCCATCGAATTTTCTATCTACTACCCACTCAATAATGCAAGTTGCTTATAATTACCTACTATTTGATTAATAGTTTTGTTTTAGTATCTTGTTTTGTATCTATTTTAACCTTTTATATCAGCTAAATTGCCAGTTCACCCTATGTTGTGCGAAGCTATATTCTTATCTTGACTCTTATAAAGCAAATATTCATTAAAAGGGACTAGAAGTTCCTGACATTAACCCTACAAACAACTTCTCTTATCCTTATCTGTCAAATTATATAACTTACCCATATAAATTATTCCTTTAATTGATTGTATCCAATTAACTGGAAATCATTTTCTTCTAGCCACTTAATTAATCCTTTATCGGTCAATACCTCTAATTCCTTTTCTCTATCAATATTATAACTACTAATATTGATTAAATCGTCATCTAAAAGGGCTGGATGAGTCATAATTTCTATAATATTTCCTTCAAAATTATTCAATATCATTTTTATCTCATCTTTTTTAGCTTTTTTCCCATAAAACTCCATGGAAAAACCATCTGTTGTAAGTATTTGGTTTTTTTCTAAATATTCCTTCGTTTCCTCATTTGCATATCTCACTGGTAACTTGTATTCTTTCGCTAATCTAGATACTATCTTCCTTAGACCATCATACATATGGATATGGTGATGGCTATCTAAATGAGAAGGTATTAATCCAGTTTTTATAAATAGTTCTATTTGATTACGTAGCTCCAATTCAGCTTCTTCTAAATTCATTTTAGGAAATAGTTGAGCTCTTCGCCTATAGAAGCTACCATTATCATCTACTAATGAAGGTATTTCATCAGTTGGTAACGTCGGTTCCCCACAAGTCAATGTCAAATGAACTCCTACAGATTTAAAATATATGTCTTTTAACTCTTTTAGCCCTTCATAGGCATATGGCATATTTATCATTACAGTGGTGCTAGTAACTACCCCTTCTTTTATACCTTTAATAATTCCCTTATTACATCCCAAAGTTAATCCAAAATCATCCGCATTTATAATTACCTTTTTCATATTAACTATCATTCCTTTCGCCGTAGTCAACGAGTTATCACCTACTAAATTGAGGAAGATATTTTTTATTTTCTCTTAAAATATCATCTAATATTTTCTTTGCAATAGTGACTGACGGAATTAAAGGGTTTGCAGATAATGCTTCTAAAGCTTTTACATAATCTCCGGTAATACCAGCTTCTGTGGTTAATAGTTCATAGGCTTTTGCATGGTTTACCAGTCCAGAAATAATTGGTGGCATATTACCAATTACCATTGGAGTTGCTCCAGTTTTATCTACCATGGCATTACATTCAATAACTACATCTTTATCTAAATTTAGAATAGATCCATTATTTTTGATATTCACAGTGTGAACTTCCTTTTTATCGTTATAAATGGCGCTAATTAACGATACTGCAGCTTCTGAATAATAGGCTCCTCCTCTTTTTTCTAATTGAGGTGGTTTAATGTCAAGATTTTGATCACTATATATTTCGAACAACTCATCCTCAATCTTCATTACTTGTTTTGCTCTAGTGCCTTTTCCTCCTTCTACATCTTGTTTTTGCTTTTCAACCATTTCATCCATCATATAATAGTACCTTAAATATGGACTTGGTAACATATTTAAACCTCTTAAATAATCCTTGTCCCAATTTAAATTATGAATATTATTCATATTTAATGATTCATCATCAAGATTCTTCTCTATTACTTCCTTTGTAATATCTTCACCATCTAAATATATCTTTTTTGCCCATGACAAATGATTCAATCCTATAAAGTCCATTTTAATTCTTTCTGGCTCAACCCCAAACATTTTAGCTGTAGTATTTTTCATATTTATAGGAACATTACACAAACCAATGGCTTTAATATTTGTATACCTTAATATAGTTTCAGCTATTAATCCTGCAGGATTAGTAAAATTTATTAACCAAGCCTTAGGGGATAGTTCTTCTATATCTTTACATATATCCATTATTACAGGGATTGTTCTTAGAGCTTTTGCAAATCCTCCTGCCCCTGTAGTTTCTTGACCTAATACATTGTATCTTAATGGTATATTCTCATCTCTAGCTCTAGCGAATAATCCACCTACCCTAAATTGAGTTATAACAAAATCTGCATCTTTTATAGCCTGTTTTCTGTCTAAAGTTAAGATTACTTTAGTGCTAAGATTGGCCTTTTCAATCATCCTCATCGCTAAATTGCCTACTATATTTAATTTTCTTTCTCCTTCAAGTATATCAACTAAATATATCTCTCTTACTGGAAGTTCTTCCTTTCTCTTAATAAATCCATCTATTAATTCTGGTGTATAACTACTACCTCCACCGATAACAACAATTTTTAATCCTTCCATTTTACTCCTCTACCTCCTTTTCCAAACTATTAATTCTTTTATATAAATCTATCATATTTTCTATTAAAGTCTTTTCAGCCATAGCAGTCATTAAATGGTCTTGAGCATGAACAAATAAAACGGAAACATCTACTTTTTCTCCATTAGCCTCTTTTTGTATAATATCCGTCTGAATTCTATGGGCCTTTCCTAATTCTTTTTCTGCTTCTATCATAAATACTTCAGCATCAGAAAAATTATTATTTTGTGCAGCTTTCAATGCGTCATAAGACTTAGCTCTGGCATTTCCTCCATGGATAATTATTGAAAATATTATTTCTTCTAAATTGTTCATATTTTTACCTCCTTCAATACCATAATTACATCTATCTGTAAAAAGCACCAGCATAACTGGTGCTTTTTATTATTCAGTTACTGTATCTTTACCCTGTTCTTCTTTTAATAGTTGTTTTTCATATGCTTTGAAAAATGGATAATATATGGCTGTCATTATTAATATATTGACAACAACTAAAATTATTGCTCTCCAATCTCCATTTGTTGCAAGATATGCTCCTATTGGTGCCGGTAAAGTCCATGGAGGCGTAATGGATGGTCTAGCAACCATATTGAAATACATAGCAATATAGGTTATAATTCCTGTTACAATTGGACCAATGATAAAAGGTATACCTAATAGTGGATTTAATACTATTGGAGCACCAAATATAATAGGTTCGTTAATATTACAGATTCCAGGCAATAGACTTGTTCTTCCCAATCGTTTTAAATAGTCCGATTTTGAAATTAAGAAGAGAAATACAAGTCCTAAAGTGGCCCCTGATCCACCAATCCATATAAACCATTGAAAGAAAGGCTCTGGTGCGATATTTGGTAAAACCTTTGCACCGTCAGCTAATGCTGTCATATTTTCATCTAACAACACCATCCAAATTGGACGAGCAATAGATCCTACTACTGAGACTCCATGTATACCAGCCGCCCAAAGCAAAGTAATTAATAAAATTGGTATCAATATACCTGGTAATGTATTTCCAGCCTTAACTAAGGGTTTAAATAGGTTCATAATAAATGTTTGAATATCGAATCCCAACATCACTCTTACTAACCAAACAATGAGTATTACCACCGCAGCTGGTACTAAAGCTTCAAAGGACCTAGCTACTGAATCAGGTACTCCTTCAGGCATCCTTATCATTATATTTTTAGTCTGTAATACTCTCATTATTTCTACAGCAAATATTGACATTAAGATAGCAACGAACATCCCACTGCCACCAAGATTCCCCATCGGTAGCACAAATCCAACTTCTTCCATAGTAAGAGGAATGGTGGTCAGTAAAAATGCAGCCATTGATAAAATTCCACCTGAAACTCCATCTAATTTATAAGATCTCGATAAACTATAACCAATACCGTAAGATGCATATAATGCCATCAATCCCATTGTCAATCTAAATGGTATTAGAATATTTTCTACCAGTTCTGGACTCATCTTATCTGCTAATTTTGGTATAGGTGGGAATGCAAATATTAAAAAGAAAGAACCAACTATTATCAACGGTAAAGTTGACACAATACCATCACGTATTGCTCTTAGATGTCTTTGTTCAGATAATCTCGCCATTGGTGGCATTAATATTCTTTCAACCCATTCAAAAAACTTACTCATAATTACCCTCCTTATAAATACTTTTTAATTTGTTTTATTAATTTGGCGCCTGCAAGGGGATTATAATTTTGTGGTGGAATAAGTTCTATGTTATATTAGCAGTTTGTCTTAAAATTTATATATTAAGATGATTTTTGTTCCACTTCTTGCTCAGCTATTTGATTATCCCAAACTCTAAAAAAGGGATAATATATGGCCATAGAAATTAAAATACCCACTATCATCAATACTCCTGCTTTCCAATCACCAGTAGTTAATATTCCAGAAAAAGGTGCTGGAGTTGTCCATGGAACCACCGCATATGATCTTCCGACAATATTTAATGCCATAGCAAGATATGTTATTACATATACAGCAACAGGAGCAAGTATAAATGGAATTATTAATATAGGATTCATTACTACTGGAGCTCCAAACATTATAGGTTCACTTATATTAAAAAAACTTGACCATATTGTCATTTTGCCTAGACTCTTTACATGTTTAGATTTAGCTTTCCATACAAACAAAATAGCTAATGCCAATACCATACCAGAACCTCCAACAGCAATCCATATAGCCATCATTTGCTGTCCCATAACGTTAGGCAATACTTCACCAGCAGCTTTAGCTGCTGCATTTTCTTCTGCTAGAGCATACCAAATTGGCGCCATTACACTTGCTACAACAGATATACCATGTATTCCTGCTGACCAAAGTACTTGAATCAATAAAACTGCAATTAATCCTCCTAAAAAACTCCCTCCTAATTGTTTCAATGGTGTTTGTAATACTCTTTCGACAACATCAAAAATTGATAGTTTAAAAAAACTATTTAAAGATAGTCTAATAACCCAAAATACTAGCACAACTACAAGACCAGGTATCAATGCACCAAAAGCACGTCCTACTGCTTCAGGTACTCCTTCTGGCATCTTTATTATTAAATTTTTATTTACTATTAATCTGTATATTTCTACAGTAACTATTGCTATTATTATTGCAACAAATAAGCCTTGACTTCCCATATATACCACTTGGAATCCTTCTTCAATTCTTGGTGTTACAAGGATAAATGAAGATAAGGATAATATTCCTGATGTAAGTCCATCTAAATTGTAGCTTTTTCCAAGATTATATGCTATTGCAAATACTGCAATTAATCCCATTATTTCAAAAGTAGCATGAACAGGCAATGTCAAATTTTCTATAAAAGGTGCCATTACTTCCGCTAATGCAGGTATAGGTGGAAAAGCTATAATTAGAAATATACTACCTATTATCATAAGTGGCATACTCGCTATAAGCCCATCACGTATAGCCTTTAAATGTCTTTGTTCCGATATTTTTATCATTGGCGGCATTAAACCTTTTTCAATACATTCGAATAATTTATTCATAAATTATCCTCCTCATAAATACTTTTTAATTTGTTTTATTAATTTGGCGCCTGCAAGAGGATTATAATTTTGTGGTGGAATAAGTTCTATAGGGATATTTTCCTCCTTAGCCTGTTCTTCAAATCCTTCAAATCTATGTCTTACCTGAGGAGCTACTAGTATTAAATCCCAATCTTCTTTTACTTCATCAATGTATTCACCAGTACCTACTGCTTTAATATCAATTTCAATATTTTCTTTTTCTGCCTCCTTTTTTATGGTATTTACAACTAAAGAACTTGACATCCCCCCTGAGCATACCATCAATACCTTAATCATTCTTTCACCTCCTCTGCTTTATACTTACTATCTATAGCCTTATATATTGAACCACCAAATTTATTAAGAGACTCTACCGCTTTTTCATAACTATACCCAGTTTCAACCATTACTATTGCAACTTTTGGCTTATTCTTTGACAGTTTCAAATACCTCTCTGCTTTTTTCTCTTCAATACCTGTAGCTTCCATAATTATTCTTTTAGATCTTTTTATAAGTTTATTATTAGATGGTTTAAGATCAACCATTAAATTATTATAAACTTTTCCGATTCCTATCATAGATGCAGTTGTAAGCATGTTTAAGACCATTTTTTGTGCAGTTCCTGCTTTTAATCTAGTAGAACCTGTAATAACTTCGGGCCCTACTATTGGAGTAATGGCTATATCAGCAGCATTACTGAGCATACTATTTTCATTACAACTTAGCCCAACAGTTTTAGCACCTGTATTGTTTGCATAGTGGATGGCCCCCAATACGTAAGGGGTATTGCCACTAGCAGCTATTCCTACAACTGTATCTATTTGTGACAATTTTACCTTTTTCAAATTTTCTTCTCCAGCCTCAAAATTATCTTCTGCACCTTCCATTGCTTCAGTTAACGCCTTTTCCCCACCAGCAATAATCCCAATAACTTGGTCCTTATCAGTGCTAAAAGTAGGAGGGCACTCTGAAGCATCTAAAACACCCAACCTTCCACTAGTACCAGCTCCAATATAAATTAATCTTCCTCCCTTATTGAAGGTATCTATAATTCCATCTACAGCTTTTGCAATATTATGTAGTTCTTTTTCAACAGCATAAGCTACTAACTTATCTTCTTCATTCATTATTCTTAATATTTCTATAGTAGATTTTTTATCTATATCCTTGGATTTGTTGTTCGATTTCTCAGTTATTAAATTCATTGTGACCTCCCTATTTATATCTCTTATCCTCTAAAGCTTCTCTAGTAATCTTTAAATATTCAATAACTTCATCATAACGTTTACATGCCACACCTATGAATAGGCTGTCAATCACCAATAACTGAGCAATTCTAGATGCCATAGCCCCAGATCTAAAATTATTTTCTACACTTGCAGTATACAAGACTATATCAGAGACCTCTTGTATTGGCGATTTTCCATATTGAGTTATGGATATGGTAGTGGCACCCTTGCCTTTGGCTATCTTAAGAACATCAATTACTTCCATAGTTCTTCCAGTGTGAGAAATTCCTATTGCAACGTCTTTTTTTGTTAAATGTACCGCTGATGTTAATTGAATATGGTGATCAAAAAACATAAAAGTAGGTATATTAATTCTTGAAAATTTATATTGAGCATCTAAAGCTACTATTGATGAAGCACCTACCCCGAAAAGATATATTTTCTCACATTCATTTATCTTTTCTATTGCATTGGCTAGACTGGAAATATTTAAAATATTATTTGTGTCTTCAATAGCTTGGATACTGCCAGCTGATAATTTATTTAATATTATATCTGGCGTATCATTTGCATTTATCATTTCGTGAAGAATTTTTTCCTTTGTAGATTCTCCAATGGAGCTCATAGATATAGAGATCTTCAGTTCTTGATATCCTTTTAGACCAAGTGTTTTGCAGAACCTAACTACACTAGCCTCGCTTGTTTTGCTCTTTTCAGCCATTTCAACTACTGACAAATTCATAGCTTCTTGTGGATTTTCTAATATATAGCTAGCAATCTTCTGTTCAGAAGGTGTAAAACTAGCCATTCCTTGTCTCATCTTAGTAAGTATTGTATCAGACATATATATCAACATCCTTAATCTGTTTTAGTAATTTTGAATTATCGTATTTAACTTTCATATGTTCCCACCCTACTATCAAGGCCCCTATACCTGGGTTGTATTTATTTTCAATAATATTCAATTTAGGTTTTTGCTGAAGTAACATTTCCCTAAACTTTCGTTTCATTAAAATGGAATTTTCAAATATTCCACCTGATAAAGCTATATCTAAATTATTATCCATTTGTTTAACTACTGTCATTGTCATATTTACTAGCTCTGCTAGCCCTTCTGTAATTATCTTTTTTGCCACACTATCACCTTCTTCTGCAGCCTCAACTACTAATTTTGATAAGGATGATATCTTAATTTTATTGTCTAAGTTATTATATACGTAAGAGATTATTTCATCTACAGTTGAAAAACTTAAATAGTTCAAGATTTTGTCGGTTATAGAGGTCGGACTTTCTCTACCATCGTAAGATTTTACCATAGTCATCAATCCTTCTCTACCAAAATAGTAGCCGCTTCCTTCATCTCCTAATATATGACCCCATCCCCCAACTCTAAATAATTTTCCATTCCCGTCTAATCCTAATGTAATTGAACCCGTTCCACTTATAGTAATTACCCCTTCACTTTTACCATGAGCCCCTACTAATGAAATATACGCATCATTGTTTATTAGTTTTTCTCCTTTAATGCCTATCTCTATTAAAATAGCTTTAATAACTTGTTTATCCTTTTCTCTACCAACGCCTGCCAAGCCTAAAGAAATTAGCAGAATATCATCAAAAGTAATATTATTAGAAATACACAGGGATTTTAGAACTTCTTTTAATGATTCTTCTGCTTTTTCTACTCCTGCAGACAAATAATTTGATGAACTACTTTTAGCTACTGATAAAATATTACCATTAGTATCCGATAAATATCCAACGGTTTTAGTTCCTCCTCCATCGATTCCTACTATATACATCTAGAACACTCCAATTCTATTATTATTTTTATTATAGTATATATGAAAATATTTTTCAATATATGATTCAAATCTGAAATGTTTTTTCATCCCTTCCAAAATAATAGAACAAGGAAGTTTAGTTCCCTTGTCCTAGTGGCATATGCAAAGTTTTTTGTTGTTTACTCTCGCCGTAGGTTGCGATAATGCCAGCAATTCAACTCTCCTATCGCTCGTTTCATTGAGTGTTACTCCCACTCAATTGTAGCAGGTGGTTTATTTGTTATGTCATATACCACTCTATTTACGTACGATACCTCATTTACTATCCTATCGGATACCTTCTCCAATACTTCTAATGGAATTTTGGCCCATTGAGCAGTCATGGCATCTATACTATTTACTGCTCTTAGTACTATTGTATAGTTATAGGTTCTCTCTCCGTCAGTTACTCCTACGGATTTCATTTCAGGGATAGCTGCAAAGTATTGCCAGATTTTATCATTCAACTTTGCTTTTTCTATCTCTTTCCTAAATATATAGTCAGCATCTCTTACTATATCTAGCTTTTCCTCTGTAACTTCGCCTAAAACTCTAACTCCTAATCCAGGACCTGGAAAGGGCTGTCTATTTACAATTTCATCAGAAATTCCTAAAAGTCGTCCTACCTCTCGGACTTCATCTTTAAACAATTGTCTTACAGGTTCTATCAATTCAAAGTTTATATCCTCTGGTAGCCCTCCTACATTATGATGGCTCTTTACTACCGATTTACCATCTGTTCCGGATTCGATTACATCTGGATATATAGTTCCCTGTACCAGGAATTCAATTTCAGTTAATTTACTCTGTTCTTCTTCAAAAACTCTGATGAACTCTTCTCCTATAATCTTTCTCTTTTTTTCTGGATCTGTTACTCCTTTTAATCTATTTAAAAATCTGTCCTTAGCGTCTACAGTTATGAGGTTCATATGGAATTCATCTCTAAATTCTCTTTCTACCTGTTCCTTTTCATACTTTCTCAGTAGTCCATGATCTACAAATACACAGACTAGGTTGTCTCCAATAGCTTTATGCACCAGTGCTGCACATATAGATGAATCCACTCCACCAGATAATGCACATAAAGCCTTTTTATCTCCTACTTGTCTCTTTATTTCTTTTACACTGTTATTAACAAATTGCTCCATATTCCAGCTCTTATCACAATTACAAATCTTAAATAGAAAATTATCGATTATATATTTACCTTCTTTAGAAGTTTCAATCTCTGGATGAAATTTTACACCATAGATCTTTCTATCCTTATTTTCAATAGCTACAATATTTTCTCCTGATTCTGCAACCTTTTCAAATCCCTGTGGAATACTATCAAATACGTATTCCTTATCCATCCATAATTGTAAACTTTCATTCAATCCATTAAACAATAGACTTTCTCTATCCACGGTTACTGTTTCAAAATTATAATCTTTAGCATTAGATTCTGTATCATATTCAATTGATAAAACAGGTATTCCTAATTTAAATATATCTTTATCCATTAAAGATGCATCTTCAATTTCTCCACCTGTTATTATAATTCCTTCTGGCTTTTTTGATTTAATATTATCTACAGAGTAATCATAAGATACTATTTCACAATAAACTTTACTCTCTCTTATTTTTTTTCCTAAACTTCTGCTAAATTTTTCCCCTAAATCTAGAATTAATATCAACTTTAAATCCTCCCTTATCTTCTGCTGTAATTAGGTGCTTCTTTAGTTATGTGTATGTCATGGGGATGGTTTTCTATTAAAGATGCACTTGTTATCTTGATGAGTTTAGCCTTTTGGTGTAATTCTTTAATATCCTTAGCTCCTACATATCCCATGCCTGATCTTACTCCACCAATAAGTTGATACACAACATCTCCTAATGGTCCTCTATATGGAACCCTACCTTCTACTCCTTCAGGTACTAGCTTTTTAGTATCTTCTTGGAAATATCTATCCTTGCTTCCTGCTTTCATTGCTCCTATAGATCCCATACCTCTATACACTTTAAATCTTCTACCTTCATACAACTCTTCTTCTCCTGGACTCTCCTTAGTACCTGCAAACAATGAACCTATCATGACTGTATTAGCTCCTACTGCTAGTGCCTTAGTAATATCTCCTGAATATTTTATTCCACCGTCTGCAATCACTGGCACTCCATATTCCTTTGCTGCTTCTGCACAGTTCATAATCGCAGTTATCTGTGGCACACCAATTCCAGAAACTACTCTTGTAGTACAAATGGATCCAGGACCAATTCCTACTTTTACTGCATCAACACCTGCTTCAATCAATTCTACTGTGGCTTCACCTGTTGCCACGTTTCCAGCTATTAATTCAATATCTGGGTACTCTAATTTAATTCTCTTAACTGCATCTATTACTCCTTTAGAATGACCATGAGCTGTATCAACGACTATTACATCAACCTTAGATTTAACTAATGCATCAATTCTTTTCGACATATCTTCTGTAATACCTACAGCTGCTCCTACTACCAATCTTCCAGATTCATCTTTTGCTGAATTAGGATACTCAATGGATTTTTCTATATCCTTTATAGTTATAAGTCCAGCCAATTTATAGTCCTCATCTACTAAAGGTAACTTCTCTATCTTATGCTGTTTCATTATTTCCAAAGCCTCATCCATATTGATATCCTTTTTAGCAGTAACTAAATTTTCACTAGTCATTACTTTCTCTATTTTTTTACTCGTATCAACTTCAAATCTGATATCTCTATTAGTAATTATACCGACTAACCTGCCATCTTCTTCTACAATAGGAACCCCTGATATATGATATCTCTCCATTAATTCTAAGGCATCTGAAACATCATGATATTTTGAAAGAGAAAAAGGATCTGTAATTATGCCATGCTCAGATCTCTTTACCTTATCCACTTCTAGAGCCTGCTCTTCAATACTCATATTCTTATGAATTATACCTATACCACCTTCTCTAGCCATAGCTATGGCCATCCTTGCTTCAGTAACAGTATCCATTCCTGCGCTCATTAATGGGATGTTTAATTTTATTTTTTTAGTTAAATAGGTATTTAATTTTGTTTCTTTAGGTAATACCTCTGATTTACCAGGTTGTAATAGTACATCATCAAAGGTTAAGCCTTCTCCAACGAATTCCAATAGTAAACCCTCCTCTAAATTTATATTAATAGTATACTACAAATATAGTTAAATTAAATATAAACTTATGTATATATTGCAGATAATATTTTTTCCTTATAGTATAACAAATATTAATTTCAATAGCAAGAAATTTTATTCAGATACATATTGTTTGATAGATAAGAAATTATTAGTTTATAAAATCGATATACTTGGATATATTAAAAGTGAAAATTAAAACTAAATACTTTAAGAGGGGTTGATTTTAATAAATAACAATACAATAGATTTGCTCATGAACCATGTTTCAATTAGAAAATATAGGGACAAAGAAGTAGATAATGACATATTGGATACTATTATTAAGTGTGCTCAAATGGCACCAACATCAAACAATTTACAAACATATACAATAATTGAAGTTAAGGATAAAAAGAAGAAAGAAGAATTATCTCAGATATCTGGAGGCCAACCGTGGGTAGTTAAAGCACCGGTAGTTTTGTTATTCTGTGCAGATTTGAACAGAAGTAAGAAATATATGGATATTGCAAATACTGATGTATTTAGCAATGCTGAATTATATACCGTGGCAGTTATTGATACTGCCTTAGCAGCTCAAAAGGCATTGATAGCTGCACAGAGCTTAGGTCTTGGTGGAGTTGTTATTGGAGGTATGAGAAATAATATGCAAGAGGTTCATAATATATTTAAGCTGCCTAATTTAGTGGCTCCACTATTCTTATTATGTTTAGGATATCCAGATGACAATCCAGGTCTAAAACCTAGATTGCCAAAAGAGGTTGTTCACAAAATAGATTATTATGATCAGACAAAGGATGATGAATTAATAAATGAATACAATAAAACTATGAAAGAATATTATAATAAAAGAACCAATGGCAAGTCTGATGAAACTTGGACAAAAAAATCTTGTAAAGCCTTCTCCAAAAGTAGTAGGGATGAGACGGGAGAATTTTTGAGAAATATAGGATTTTTGAATGGTTAAGTTATGCTTATTATTTTGCTCTTAGAACCTCAACATCATATCCATCTGGATCAGTGACAAAATAGTATTTTGGTTTCTCTCCTGGTAATCCTATTAGTTCAGTAACCTTATATCCCATCTCTTTATGTCTTTCTCTAGAAGCTTCTAGATCATCTACTGAAACTGCTATATGACTGAACCCATTTCCCAGTTCATAAGGTTTATCAGGATTATAGTTGTATGTTAACTCTATCTCATAATTTCCTGATTCATCACTTAAGTATACTAAGGTAAATTCATCTTCTGGAAAATCCTTTCTCCTTGTTTCCTTTAATCCTAAAGCCTCCTCATAAAACTTTAAAGACTTCTCTAAATCCATTACTCTAATGCAAGTATGTAATAACTCGTATTTCATAAATTTCACTCCTTTAATTGTTTTATATGATTATATATATCCTAATTTTATTAATTTAAAACCTATTATATATTTTAACACATATTTCTTATCTATTCTTTAGTAAAAGAAGTGCTCTTTAAACATTTATATACTACTATTAATATTTATGAGAATATATTAAGATATATAATGGAAAATAGTAAACCTCTGAGTCTCCTCAGAGGTTTTTGATACTACATCATTGGCATTCCGCCACCCATTCCACCGCCAGCAGGCATACCAGCAGTTGGGTCTTCTTCTTCTGCGTCTACTACTGCAGATTCTGTTGTTAATATCATAGCTGCAACAGATGCTGCATTTTGTAATGCTGAACGAGTAACTTTTGTTGGATCTGAAATTCCTGCTTCTATCATATTTACATATTTTTCATTTAATGCATCGAATCCAACTCCTACATCAGATCCTTTTACTTTTTCTATTATTACTGAACCTTCTAATCCAGCGTTTTTAGCTATTTGTCTTACTGGTTCTTCTAATGCTCTAGTTATTATTCTTACCCCAGTTTTTTCGTCTCCTTGTGTTACGTCTATTAGTTTCGCTACTTCAGGTATGCAATCTACAAGAACTGTTCCACCACCTGGAACCATACCTTCTTCAACAGCTGCCCTAGCTGTAGATAATGCATCTTCTATTCTTAATTTTCTTTCCTTAAGTTCTGTTTCACTAGCAGCACCTACTTCAATCACTGCAACTCCGCCTGCTAGTTTCGCAAGCCTTTCTTGTAGCTTTTCTTTATCGAATTCTGAGTCAGTTTCTTCGATTTGAGTTCTTATTTGATTTACTCTATCTTCAATATCAGATTGATTGCCTTCTCCATCAACTATTACTGTATTTTCTTTATCTACTTGTACTCTTCTCGCTTTACCAAGCATATCGATTGTAGTTTCCTTTAAGTCGAATCCTAATTCTTCTGATATTACTTGACCACCAGTAAGTATTGCTATATCTTGAAGCATCTCTTTTCTTCTATCACCAAATCCTGGAGCTTTAACTGCTACACAGTTAAATGTTCCTCTTAATTTATTTACTACTAATGTAGGTAGAGCTTCTCCTTCTACATCCTCTGCAATTATAAGTAATGGTTTACCTTGTTGAACTATTTGTTCCAATATTGGTAATACATCTTGTATGTTTGAAATCTTCTTATCAGTTATAAGAATATATGCATCTTCTAATTCAGCAACCATCTTGTCCGTATCAGTTGCCATATAAGCAGATAGATATCCCCTATCAAATTGCATACCTTCTACTACATCTAAAGTAGTTCCCATGGATTTAGATTCTTCTATTGTAATAACTCCATCATTACCTACTTTTTCCATAGCTTCAGCAATTAATTTTCCTATTTCTTCATCTCCAGCTGAAATAGAAGCAACTTGTGCTATATCATCTTTAGTTTCTACATCTCTTGAAAATCTCTTGATTTCTTCTACTGCTTTATTAACAGCCTTTTTAATACCATTTTGTAATATTATTGGGTTTGCACCAGCTGCTACATTCTTTAAACCTTCTCTTACGATAGCTTGAGCTAATAATGTTGCAGTTGTAGTACCATCTCCTGCTACATCTTGAGTCTTTGTAGCAACTTCTTTAACAAGTTGTGCACCCATGTTTGCATATCTATCTTCTAATTCTATTTCACGAGCAATAGTCACACCATCATTAGTGATAAGTGGTGCACCAAATTTTTTATCCAATACTACATTTCTTCCCTTTGGACCAAGAGTTACCTTTACAGTATCTGCTAATTTATTAATTCCTTTTTCCATAGCTTTACGAGCATCTTCACTAAATTTGATTTCTTTGGCCATTATATTTCACACTCCTCTTTTTATTTCAGTTCTATCTGGCGATCAAATATCGCCCATACCAAATGCAAACCATCGTCACCCTGCAATAGACAGAATTAATCTTACTGTCGTTAGATAGCAGAGGATCAAGATCATCATTTCGATTTTAACTGTACATTGTCCAACTATTCTACTACAGCTAAAATATCGTTAAATTTAAGTATTGTCAATTCTTCACCATCAATCTTAACTTCTGTTCCTGCATATTTAGAGAATATTACTTTATCGTTTACTTTAATTTGATTCTTTTTCTTATCATCGTTAGCTATATCTCCTCCTACAGCAACAACTTCAGCCATTTGAGGCTGTTCCTTAGCAGAGCTTGGAAGAACTATTCCAGATTTGGTTTTATCCTCTGCTTCTACTATTTTTATAACTACTCTATCACCTAGTGGTTTAAGGTTCATATCATTACCTCCTTGTATTTTTCGTTTTTTACGTTTTATTAGCACTCACTTAAGATGAGTGCTAATATGTACATTTATTATGTTACTTAATAAGAAAACATGAATCAAGTCCTAAATTTCATCATATTTCATCAAATACTGTAATCTTATTGATTTTTCTTCACTATCCTCTTTTTTTATTTTATTATTATGCAATGATGTCATTTCAAAACTCTCTTCATCCATTTTATCTTTTATTCTTTTTTCCTACTCCTAGTTCTCTTGCATAATAAAATAGGTATTGTTGTGCAAATCCTGCTAAGTCTCCAAACTTTTTATTTGCAAATTTAGATATATCCTTTAATTTTGTATCCTCTTCTAAATAAAAATATTCCATGATTCTTTTGACCCATATATCAATTGGGAAAGCATTATCCTTGTTAAATGCAAATAACAATATGCAACTAGAAACCTTAGGACCAACTCCAGGAAATTTTTTGAGCTTTTCCTGTCCTTCAGCAGTTGAAAGTGAATATATGGAATCTAAATCGATTTTACCTTGCTTTATCATCTTTGAAGTATTCACTATATATTTTGCCCTATATCCTACTTTGTGATTCTTTTCCAAATCTTCTATATCTGCATCTGCTAAGATATCATGCGTTGGAAAAGAAAAATATTTTCTTCCATTGTATGTATCTATATATTCTCCATAACTTCTACTAATAAGCTCTATGGATTTTTTGATTCGTGGAATTTGATTATTAGCCGAAATTATAAATGAAATGATAATTTCAAAAGGTTCTTGATTAAGTATCCTTATACCTTGACCAAATTTAATTGCTTCTTTTAATACTGAGTCTTTAGACAATTCTTCTTTTATTTTACTATAATCCCTGCCTAAATCAAAATAGTTAAACCAAATATTTTCAAAATCAGACCGATTAGTATTAGAAAATACTACATCTCTTCCTTCTCTCTTAACATTGATTACTTTACCTTTATGTATAGCGGTATAGCTTCCATCTTCCTCTACATGCCATCTAAATGCCTGTCCGCATTCAAATATATGCTTTGGTTCGAAATTTTTCATATCCTTTAATATTATCTTGTTATCCTTTTCTATGATTTTATAATTCATTCTATTGCTCCTTCCCATATTAAGATCACTTTTACTATTATACCCAAAACTTTAGAACATAAAAAAAGATGAGGAACAACCTTAATTAGGGTTTATGATGGGAGTACCCAAATGGCAAAACCCTCAGAAGTACGAGTTCTGAGGGTTTTTTATTGATAGTTTGATTTGCCTAATGATATTCTATTTTGTAAAGCATTGCTTAAGTTAATTATTGATACCACACAAAGCTTTGATATTATTATTGTATCCAAATTACATTTAAATCATAACTTAAACTAAATCTATATCGTGTAGATTAATACCATCCTCTTAATTTCATTGTTTCAGCTACTTTCTTAACTGAAATCATGTATGCAGCTTGTCTTATTGTAACGCCTTTTTCTTCTTTAAGAGCCCATACATCTTTAAATGCTTCAACCATTTTAGCTTCTTGTTTTTCTTCTACTTCTTTTTCTGACCAATAATATCCTTGTAGGTTTTGTACCCACTCAAAGTATGATACTGCTACTCCACCTGCATTAGTTAAAATATCAGGAGTAACAGGAATCTTTCTTTCATTTAATACTTCGTCAGCTTCTGGAGTTGTTGGACCATTAGCTGCTTCACATACTAATTTAGCTTTTATTTTTTCAGCTACTTCTTTAGTTATAGCATTTTCCAAAGCTGCTGGGATCAATATATCAACATCTAATTCCCAGAATTCATCAAGAGAAATTTGTTTTGCCTTTGGATATCCTACTAAGTTCTTATGTTCGTTCATGTAAGCTTCCATATCTGCAAAATCTAATCCGTCTTCATTATATAAAGCATAAGTTCCTACTGATGGT
The DNA here is from genome assembly GCF_019931165.1 of Schnuerera sp. xch1. Lineage (GTDB taxonomy): Bacteria > Bacillota > Clostridia > Tissierellales > Tepidimicrobiaceae > JAIOUP01. Next base: position 90,045 of record NZ_JAIOUP010000006.1, on the reverse strand, counting down.
GCCCATTCTCCAATAGCTACTACTTTAGCTCCTTGTCTTTGAACATTTTTAACAGTATAACGACCTACATTACCAAATCCTTGAATAGCAACTTTTGCACTCTTCATATCTATGCCTACTTCTCTTGCTGCTTCTCTTGTAATTATCGAAACACCAAATCCTGTTGCTTCATTTCTACCTTCTGAGCCACCCCATGCAACTGGTTTACCAGTAATAACACCTAAAGCAGAAGTTCCAGTTAATTTATTGTACTCATCTACCATCCATGCCATAACTTGTCCATTAGTTCCTACATCTGGTGCAGGAATATCTGTTTTTTCTCCTAAGTACTTATAAAGTCCATCTATATATCCTCTTGAAAGTCTTTCTAGTTCTCCTTGGGATAGGCTTAGTGTGTCAGCTATAACTCCACCTTTACCTCCACCATAAGGTAGTCCCATAACTCCACCTTTGAAAGTCATCCATATTGATAGAGCTTTAACTTCGTCTATGTTTACTCCTGGATGGAATCTTACTCCACCTTTTGTTGGACCTACTGCGTCATTATGTTGAGCTCTGAAACCTTTGAATGTTTTAATACTTCCGTCATCCATTCTAACAGGAATATTAACCTCAATAACTCTTTGTGGCTCTTTTAGTATTTCATATACTGCTGGGTCTAATGCTAATTTGTCACAAGCAGCTTTTACCTGATTTTGAGAATTTTTTAATGGATTTAAATTTTCCTTTGCCATAGTTATACCTCCTTAAATTATGCTTATGAAAACATTTTCATAAAGAATTATTTATACCTTTTATAATTTGTTATAATTTTATCTTTTCGCCAACTCTATTTTAACACTGTATTATAATAAGTGCAAGTACAAACAAATACAAAAAACTACAGTGTCTCTATTCTACATATTCTCTAGCTTTCTCTTCTCCTCTTAATACTCTAAGTATTCCATAAGCAAGTGATTCCATCTCATTTTCACCAGGAACGATCTCAACTGGTGCAATAAACTCTACACGTTTTTTTATCCAAGAAGTCATAATATCAGAATAAGCAATTCCGCCTGTTAAAATAATAAAATCCACTTTTCCTTCTACTACAGTTGCAAGTTCACCTATGCCCTTAGCAATTTGGTAAGCCATTGCTTCATAGACTTTTCTTGCCTTTTCATCTCCATTATCAATCATCTTCTCAACTTCTCTAGCATCTAAAGTATTAAGATATGCTCTTATTCCACCATTACCTCTTAATTTTTTATGCATAGTGGCTTTATCAAACTTACCTGAATAACATAAATCTATAAGCTGTCTACATGGCACTCTACCAGCTCTTTCTGGTGAAAATGGTCCTTCATCATCTGAAACTATATCAACTATCTGCCCCTTTTCATGAACATTTAAAGATATTCCACCACCTAAGTGAGCAACAACAAAATTCATATCCTGATATTTTTTACCGTACTTTTCAGCTGTTTTTATTGCTACTGCTCTGGTATTAAGAACATGACTTGTACTTGTCCTTGGTATATCTGGCATGCCAGATATACGAGCTATATCCTGTAATTCATCTGTTCTTACTGAATCATATATATAGGCACTAACTCCTGCAACCTTCGCTATTTCATATACAATAGGTGCACCTAAATTAGATGCATGTTCCATAGCAGGTCTTTTTTCAAGAGTTTCGAGCATTATCTCATTCACTTCATAAGCTCCCGATTTTACTGGAGGAAGCATTCCACCTCTTCCCACTACAGCTGATAACTCATTTATATCGTATCCCTTTTCCTCTAAAAATGAAATTACTATATCCTTTCTCATCTCGAATTGATCTTGAACTTTATCATATTTTTCAATCTCCTCTATCGGATGATCCAGCGTTTCAGTAAATATTTCTTTCTCATCTTCAAACAAAGCTATCTTTGTAGAAGTCGAACCTGGATTAATAGCTAATATTTTATGGGTCATTATTATCCCTCCTTTATTGCTGAATTCAAGTCCGTTTACTTAAGTATTTCTTTCAATGCGTTAGTGAATTTTTCCGTTTGTTTAACTGTTCCTGTGCTAACTCTTAACCATGTATCCCAGCCCCATATACTACCTGCTTTAACTACTATACCTCTCTTTAATAGTTCCTCTGAAACCATATTAGAATTTTTGCCTGTGTTTACAAATACGAAATTTGCATTGGATTTTATATATTCTAATCCTAAGCTTTCAAAGCATTCTTCCATCATTCCTAATGATTTATAATTCATCTCAACAGTATTTTTAATATGCTCTTCGTCTTCTAATGCTCCTAAAGCTGCAGCTTGTGCAAGTCTGTTTACATTGAAAGTACCTTTAACCTTCCCCATTTCTGTTGCAATTTCCTTAGATGTAAGAGCAAATCCTACACGTACTCCTGCAATTCCTGTGACCTTTGAGAATGTCCTCAATATTATCGTATTTGGCCTTTGCTTTAATATATCCACTGATTCTGGATAATCTGGATTTACTTTAGCAAAATCATAGTATGCTTCATCAAATACTATTACAATATCATCTGGAACATTTTCCACTAAATATTCAACTTCATCTTTAGTCATTATGTTTCCTAATGGGTTATTTGGGTTACATACATATATCAATTTAGTATTTTTACTTATTTTTTCAATCATTCCCTTGAAATCTTGTTTATATCCATCTATAGGCACAGTTACTAATTTTCCACCTAGATGCTCTGCCCAAATTCCTAATATAGTAAATGTAGTATCAGCTGATACCACTTCATCACCAGCATCTATAAAAGTTTGTGAAATTATTTGTAATATCTGTTCTCCACCGTTTCCAACAACAATGTTATCGTATTCCAATCCGTACTTTTCAGCTAATTTAGTCCTTAACTCCATACTAGCTGGATCAGGATATACATTTATATTTTCTACTTGTTTTTTTACAGCTTCCATAGCCTTTGGAGATGGTCCTAATTGGTTTTCATTGGAAGCTAACTTTACTACTTCATCTATACCATATTCCTTTTGTACTTCTTCTATAGGTTTTCCCGGAACGTAAGGACGTAATTTTGATAATTCATTTCTAAATAAACTCTTTGACATTTCTCATTCCCCTTTCTTTTTTTAATTCTAATACTAATTTCATTATAATTCATAATTGTGTGAAAAGTCTACATTATATGAAAACTTATGGGAAAATAATTGCTCAGTAAGAAGATATATATCTATCTTACTGAACAATGTCTATTGATGACTTAATAATTAAATTGCACTTGTTTCTCCACCAAGTGATATTGCACTCATTCCTTTATTGAGTGCTTCTATATTTATATCTACAAATTTTTTCTTTACAGTATTTCTTATAACATCTTCCCAATCTATATCAGTTAAATTCATCGCCTTAACTAGTGCACCAACTAGTACAATATTCATAACTTTAGGATTTCCTAATTCTACAGCTATCTTTGCAGCATCAATTATATTAGCATTTACCTTTTCCTCTATAATTTCATTTATTCCTTCAGGATAGTCTGCTTTGCCCATAAGTATTGGAGCTGACCCTATTTGATAATCATTTACTACAGCTTTTCCTTCAGGTTTTAGGTAGTCCAACCATCTTAATGCTTCCATAGTTTCAAATGAAACTAAAATATCTGCTTCTCCTACTCCTATTACTGGAGAATGAACTTCGTCTCCATATCTTACTTGTGTAGAAACACTTCCGCCTCTTTGAGCCATTCCATGAATTTCAGACATTTTTACATCATATCCAGCTTCAACAAGGCCTGTTGATAAAATTTTACTAGCTAAAATTGTACCTTGTCCACCTACTCCAACTAATAATATACTTTTTGTTTCTGCCATTTTATTCACCCACCTTACTTATTGCATTTACAGGACATACCTGCTCACATAACTCACAGCCTACACATTGTACTGGGTCAATTTTTGCTTTCTTGTCCTCTTTAACAAATTGTATTGCTGGACAACCAGTATTTACACACATCTTACATCCTATACACTTATCTTCATCTACTCCAAATGTTCCTGAAGGAACTTCAAATTCTTTTTTGTCAAATTCAGATAATTTTTTAAGTGCACATGGATATCTTGTAATAATTACTGATGGTTCGTCTAGTTCAAATGCCCAATCGAAAGCTTTGTTAAGATCTTCTAACTTCAATGGGTTTACAGTTTTTACATGTTCAATTCCTAAAGCTTTAACTATATCAGGAATATTTGCCATCTTAGTAACATCTCCCTGAAGAGTATATCCAGTTCCAGGGTTTTCCTGATGTCCTGTCATTCCAGTTACCCTATTGTCAAGTATACAAGTAATAGTATTGCTATTGTTATAAACAACATCTAAAAGACTGTTTATACCTGTATGGAAGAATGTAGAATCTCCAATAACACTTACTACTCTCATGTCCTTATTATACTTATCAAAAACCTTCTTAGCACCATGTCCTACACTGATACTAGCTCCCATACAAATAGTTGTGTCCATTGCACCTAATGGATCTGCTCCACCTAGAGTATAGCAACCTATATCCCCTGTAATCATAACATCTTTTCTCTTACTCAATCCATAGAAGAATCCCCTATGTGGACAACCTGCACAAAGAGTTGGTGGCCTATTTACAACCTTAGACTTATCATAATCTATAATTGATTTTTCTTCTTCAAGCAGTGCAGTTGCAACAATCTCAGAGTTAAGTTCCCAAATATTTGGGATCTTGTCCTTACCTATGCAATCAATTCCAGCGGCTTTGATTTGATCTTCTAGATATGGTTCCAATTCTTCTACTACATAAAGAGTGTCTACTTCCTCTGCAAACTTCTTGATTTTTTCCATTGGAAGTGGATAAGTAAATCCTAATTTTAAATATGAAGCATTTTTTCCAAATACTTCTTTCGCATATTGATAAGCTACTCCAGAAGATACAATTCCTATTTTCTTGTCATTCCATTCAATATAATTTAAATCTGTATTGTTAGAAAACTCTTCTAATTTCTTAAGTCTTTCTTCTAAGTTAACATGCAATTGTTTTGCTACAGCAGGAGCTACATAATACTTTTGTAGATTCTTTTCATATTTTTTCATTGATACTTCTTCTCTTTCTCCCACTTCAACAAGAGATTTACTATGACATATTCTAGTAGTCATTCTGAATAAAACTAAAGTATCAAATTCTTCACTTATCTTAATGGCAGCCTTAACCATGTCCTTAGCCTCTTGACTATTGCTTGGCTCCACCATAGCTACTTTTGCTGATCTTGCATAATATCTGTTATCCTGTTCATTCTGAGATGAATGTAATCCAGGGTCATCGGCAACAACTAAAACAAACCCTCCGTTAACTCCTGTATATCCTGCAGTAAAAAATGGGTCAGCAGCCACATTTAATCCTACATGCTTCATTGCTGCAAGAGATCTTGCACCAGCAATAGATGCACCTAACGCTGATTCTAAAGCAACCTTTTCATTTGGTGCCCATTCTGCAATTATTTCTTCTTTATACGGAGCTATGTTTTCTAAAATTTCTGTACTTGGTGTTCCAGGATATGCTGCAGCATAATGAATACCTGCTTCATAAGCTCCAACAGCTACTGCTTCGTTTCCTGTCAATAGCTTCTTCATTTATATTTCCCCCTTCTCTAAGATTCGTTATGATAATTTAAAGAATTTAATTTGAATTCACATCTTTTTATATAAATGCAAATAATATGCCAACTTTTATATATTTAAAATCCCAGTTGCTGTTAAGAATAAAATTACTAATAAAATTGGAATAATATACTTAACAAAGCTATACCAGAATTTATATAGACCAAATTTAATTTCACCAGTATTTGTGATCTCGTCTTTTAAATCCTTTTCATTCCAGACATGTGAAATTATTAATGCACCTGCTAGTCCTACTAATGGGAATGAAATATTGGATACAAAATAATCATATAGGTCAAAGAAGTTCTTACCAAATATTTTAATATCGCCCCAACTCCCATAGCTCATCAATGGTGGAGTTGCTAGGAGTAATATAATCAAACACATAACCAAGACTGCACTTTTTCTGCTCATCTTTGTTTTTTCCAAAATGTAAGTTACAGAAACTTCTAACATTGATATAGAAGATGTTAAAGCTGCAAAGAAAAATAATAAGAAAAATACAGCAGAGAAAAATGATCCAAAAGGCATTTGACCAAAAACATTTGGTAATGTTACAAATGCAAGCCCTGGTCCTTCTCCAGGTGATAACCCAAAAGCGAATACTGCTGGTAAAATTGCTAATCCAGCTAAAATACCAACTGCAGTACCAGATATAGCAGTTACTGAAGCAGCAAATGGTATATTCTCTTTTTTATTCAAATAGCTTGCATAAGTTACCATACCACCAGAACCAAGGCTTAAACTAAAGAATACTTGTCCCAGTGCAGCAACAAAAGTAGAACTTGTAACTTGAGAAAAATCTGGTTTCAAGTACCACTTTATCCCTTCTGCAGCCCCTGGAAGAGTAACGGAACGAACAGCCAATACGATTAACATTATAAATAATGCAGGCATTAAAACGGTACAAGCTTTTTCTATACCACCTGAAATTCCCTTTAATACAACAAAAGCTGTAATAGCAAGAAATATAATTCCAAATACTGCAACTATATCAACATTTGTCGTAAAACTATTAAATCCTGCACTTATTTCTTCTGCATTCAAGCCAATTAGATTCCCTGTTATACTTTGAATAAAATAATATATTGTCCATCCACCAATAATATTATAGTAAGAAAAGAGAACCGTAACAGCTATCATCGAAAAGAATCCAACAAATTTATATTTTTTATTATATTTACCATAGGCTTCAACAGCGCTTGCTCCACTATTTCTACCTATTGCAAATTCAACAATTAATAAACTAATTCCAATTAAAGCAGCACTTATTAAATATATTAAAACAAAAGCTCCTCCGCCATTTTCTCCAGTCATATATGGGAATTTCCATATATTACCTAATCCCACTGCAGAGCCAGCCGCTGCCATTATAAATCCAAATTTTGACTGAAACTGATCTCTATTATCTTCTTGATTTAATCCTACTTTTTGATTTAATTCTGTGTTGTCCACAATATTCCTCCTTTGTATGCACATTTATATTATGAATAAAAATAATAAATTACTTAATACACCTACCCTCCTTCCTTTGATAATTTTACTTTAAGCACATAATGAATGCATAAATCATGCCATTTTTTCGAATTGATAAAAAAATTCGATAAATTTCGACATATATGTTAAAAAAACTTAATTACAATATATTGTATTTATATGATAATGAAACATAATATATAATAAAAGGGTTAAATGGGACTGCTATTCTCTCCCTTTTAACCCTTTTATTTGATTTTAAAATATTTTAATGTATGTCTACCTTGCTTTGTTATTATAGTTCCGCCCCTCCCTTTGGTTATATTTACCATGTCAAATCTTTCAAGATTGGTTAGTATCTTCCTTATCTCTTGTTCACTCAAAAATATTCCTTTTGATTTGGCTAGCTTGTTAATACTCCTTCTTCCTACTCTTCTTTTGTTGATATAAGCTTTTTCCAACTCTTCTAATACAAAAATATATTTTTTTATGTCATTACCTATAGTTTCTAAAAACTCTACCATTATTTCATTATTCCCTTCAGTAACAACTTCGCTATTACCATTTTCTTCATAGTAAAACGGTAGATCTTCTACTTCTATTTCTTTTTTCCCTAGGTTGACAAAATACTCAATATAATTTCTTAATTCTCTTACATTTCCATCCCAATTATAGCTTAATAATTGTTCTTTTGCAGCTTCTGTTAATACAAAATCACTATTAAACTCTTCCATAACTTTTCTCGCGAGAAATAATATATCTTCCCTTCTAGCCCTTAATGGCGGTATCTTTAATGGGAGCACATTCAATCTATAATATAAATCCTCTCTAAATTCTCCTCTATTAACCATGGACTTTATGTCCTTATTGGTAGCAGCAATTATTCTTATATCTACATTTATTATCCTATTTCCACCTATTCTGGCTATTTCTCTTTCCTGTAAAACCCTCAAAAGTTTTACTTGCAGATTCATAGGCATTTCAGTTATTTCATCTAAAAATAAGGTGCCATTATGGGCCAATTCAAAAAGTCCTGGCTTTCCACCCTTTCGTGCCCCTGTAAAAGCACCTTCTTCATACCCAAATAACTCACTTTCCAAGAGAGTTTCTGGAAAGGCGCCACAATTTACAGCAACAAATTGATATTTTTTCCTCGAGGAACTGTTATGAATAGCTTGAGCAAATAACTCTTTTCCTGTTCCGGTTTCTCCTGTAATCAATATGGATGAATTTGACTTTGCCATTCTCCTAGCAATATTTTTAGCTCTATTAATAGTATCACTTTTCCCTATTATATCATTAAAATGGTATTTTGCCTTATATCCTTTACCAATCAACTTCTGTCTTAATTTATGTTGTTTCTTTTCAGTATCGCTGTATTTTCTTATTACAGCAATAGCACCATATAGCTTTCCTGAGTGTACTAATGGGTTAACTGATGTGACTACATCATAACCATCCATTTTGATAATTTTTTCTTCAACAGAAACCAATTTTTTAAGGACATACTCAAAGGGTATCTGATTGAATAGTTCAATACCATCTCTATTTATTACTTCCTCTTCTTTAAATCCTACTATATTTTTCGCATTATCATTATATAGTAACACTTCTCCTTCAGGATTTATAGCGATAACCCCAGCATCAATAACTTGAAGTAAAATATCCAATTGGCTTTCACGGCTATTTGTTTCGCCTAAAATTTCTGCTAATCCGAAATTTGCACTTTCAACTTCCCTATAACTATTTGAAATATCCTGCCTATTCAACATGTATATTAAATCAAATTTCATCCCTATATCGATTATTGAATTAAAATCTAATAAGCTATTACCTATATTGATAATTTCTTTTGCTGAATTCGGCATATAATCTGATTGCCCTAAAATAATAACAGTCTTATCCCCAATGTTTTCCTCCTGTATTGTCCAATAGGATTTCAAGTCAATATGTCTTATTCCAAGTTGATAAATTACTGAAATCATTTGTTCAGTCATTTCAGGGCTTTCATCAATCAATACAACCTCACTACCTTTTTTTATATTCATTATCTTCTCTAGGCCTGATTTGCAAATTGTTCTGCTAGCAAAAATTAAATCAGTATCTTCCTTTAAATATCCTTTAATTTTTTCAAACATATCATAGGAAGGGACCAATACTACATCCGAATCTATTCCTTTTCTAATTTCAGGATTATCTATACATACTTTTTTGATAATAATATTATTGGAAAACAAACTCTTTATCTGTGCATAGTAAGAATCCACAGATTCTATACTATAACTTACAATAGATAAAGTTTTTTTCATAATATATCTCTCACTTTCTAATAAAAAAATTAGACACCTAAAGGTGCCTTTATTCTAACATTTAATTTATTTAAGTGCAAATTTCATAAATATAATGTACCTACTCGCAAACCTCCGCTTTTTCCAATATTTCACCCATGTTTTCTAGTCCTATCAACAATTCTGGTAATATTTCGTAAATATCCCCTACTATTCCATAATCAGCAACTTCAAATATAGGTGCATTTTTGTCTTTATTTATAGCTACTATACATTTAGATTCCCTCATGCCAGCTAAATGTTGGATTGCTCCTGATATTCCGCAGGCAATGTATAAATCTGGCCTTACAGTCTTTCCTGTTTGCCCTACCTGATGAGCTTGATCTATCCATCCAGCATCAACTGTAGCACGACTTGCTCCAACTACTCCACCTAGTTTTTTAGCCAACTTCTCTATTAATTTAAATCCTTCCGGACTTCCCAATCCTCGTCCTCCAGATACTATAATTGAAGCTTCTTCCAATTGTACTTCAGCTTTCCCACCTTTTACATATTCTATCACTTTAGCTTTTATATCGCTTTCTGTCAAATAAGGAATAATCTTCTCTATTTTACCTTCTCGTGTTTTATCGAATTTAGCTTTTTCCATAACTCCTGGTCTAACTGTAGCCATCTGAGGCCTATGTTTAGGACAAATTATAGTTGCCATTAAGTTTCCCCCAAATGCTGGACGAGTTTGCATTAATCTTCTATTATCTAAATCTACATCTAGCCTTGTACAGTCAGCAGTAAGTCCTGTGTGAATCCTAGAAGATATTCTTGGTCCTAAATCTCTACCTATATTGGTAGCACCAATTAATAATATTTCTGGCTTTCTATCAGTAATTAAATCACAAATTACCTTCGCATATCCTCCAGTAGTATAATATTCTAATAGTCTATTATCTACATATAATACATCATCAGCACCATATTTAATTAACCTATCTGTTAAATCCTCTATATTATATCCTAGTAGAACTGCTGTTAAATTAGTATTCAACTGATCTGCAATCTTTCTACCTTCTCCAAGTAACTCTATGGATACATTTAATAGTTTGCCTTCTCTTTGCTCAGCAAATACCCAAACTCCCTTATAATCATCTATACTTATCCCTTGTATTTCTGATTCTTCCTTGCCAATAGCATCAATAGGACATTTCTCTATACAAACGCCACACGCAGTACATTTATCCGTTATTACAGCTTTGTTATCTATTATGTCTATAGCATCAAATGGGCAGACATCTTTACAAACACTACAACCAATACATTTTTCATATATTACCTTTACCGACATACATATTCCCCTCCTCAAAATTGTGTTATATAATTTTTTCTTCCTTTAATCTGATTATTAGCTCTCTTGATTTTTGTTTTGAAGTACCTTCAAACATTTCTAAATTTCCACTTTTTGTTGATGGTGTAAAGGATCTGAATACATTTGTTGGGGAACCGTCCAATCCAATATTATCTACATCTGCATTTACATCTTTTGCTGATAAAATCTCAATCTTATCCTCTTTAAATGCTTCATATATTCCCTTTATAGATGGATATCTTGGTTCATTTAGCTCTTTTATAGCTGTGAGTAATACTGGCATCTTACATTCGATAATAAAATATCCATCTTCTAAAGATCTATTTGCTATAACTTTTCTACCTTCTATTTCTAAAGCTTCAACATAAGTTATCTGCGGAATACCTAAACGTTCGGCAAGCTGAGGCCCCACCTGAGCAGTATCTCCATCTATAGCCTGCCTACCACAGAATATGATGTCATAGTCTCCTATATATTTTACCCCCGCTTCTAATGCAGTAGACGTAGCCCATGTATCTGAACCTGCAAAAGCTCTGTCTGTTAAAAGTATCGCTTTATCCGCTCCCATAGCAATGGCTTCTATTAATGCAATATCAGCTTGAGGTGGCCCCATACTAAGTACTGTTACTTTAACATCTTCTAACTTATCTTTAATTCTTAAAGCCTCTTCTAAAGCATTTCTGTCATCAGGATTTATAATGCTAGGTACTCCTTCTCGAATCAGAGTTCCCTTGACAGGATCTATCTTAACTTCATTAGTATCAGGAACCTGTTTTACACATACAATAATATTCATTATATACCTCCTTTGGCGATTTATCTCAACAGGTTAGATGAAATAACCATTTGTTGTACTTGTGAAGTCCCTTCATATATTTCTGTAATCTTTGCGTCCCTCATCATCCTTTCAACTGGATAATCCTTTATATATCCATATCCACCATGTAATTGAACACATTTAGTAGTTACACTCATAGCCGTATTAGCTGCAAAAAGCTTAGCCATAGCTGCTTCTTTATTATAAGGTAGTCCATTTGTTTTATTATAAGCTGCTCTATATACTAGTAATTTAGCCGCTTCTATCTCAGTATACATATCCGCTACCATCCACTGTAGCCCTTGAAACTTAGCTATAGGCCTGCCAAATTGTTGTCTTTCCTTCATATACTTAATAGTTTCGTTTAGCGCACCTTCTGCAATACCTAAAGCCTGTGCTGCAATACCTATTCTTCCGCCATCCAATGTTGACATAGCGATTTTAAAGCCTTGTCCCTCTTCCCCTAGCAAATTTTCTTTAGGAACAATGCAATCTCTAAATATTAACTCTGCTGTAGCTGAACCTCTAATTCCCATCTTATCCTCTATTTTTCCTATACTAAAACCCGAAAAATCCTTTTCAACTATAAAAGCAGATATGCCTTTATTTCCTTTTAATTTATCAGTCATTGCAAATATTATATATACATCTGCTTCTTTACCATTTGTTATAAATATCTTTGTTCCATTTAAAATATAATTATCCCTATCAAGTATTGCTGTTGTTTGCTGTCCTGCTGCATCAGTACCTGCATTAGGCTCAGTTAATCCAAAAGCTCCTATTTTTTCTCCTTTTGCTAAAGGTATTAGATATTTTTGTTTTTGCTTTTCCGTCCCGTATTTATATATAGGCCAACAAGCTAGAGAAGTGTGAGCAGATACAATAACCCCTGTAGTAGCACATCCTTTTGATAACTCTTCTATAGCAATTGCATAGGATATTTCATCTCCTCCTGCTCCTCCGTATTCAACTGGAAATGGTATGCCTAACATATTGTACTTAGCCATCTTTTCTATATTCTCTCTTGGAAATCTACCCGTCTTATCAATCTCAGCTGCAATAGGTTCTACTTCATTTTCAGTAAAATCTCTCATGACATTTCTTATCAACTCTTGTTCTCTTGTTAATTTAAAATCCATATACATTCCCCCCTTTATTAAAACAACCTGTAAGTCTATTATATTCCAACAAAGATTTTATTTCCATGCAATTTCCTAATATTCTGGATATTAGTGTTAATTACCTAGTATATTTATTATCAGAATAAAAAATGCCCATAATGCTGAATATATATTCAGCATTATGGGCATCCCCTTAAATACCTAACCTCTTCTCACATAATCTGATTTGTTAGTTAAAAAATATGATAATGAAAAGAGTGATTCACTTAAATGCACATTCTCTATTATTATGTCATCACTAATCTGAAGATCTGCTGGTGCAAAATTCCATATTCCCTTAACACCACTTTTATCATAAATTTCAGCTATTTCTTGAGCACTTTCCTTTGGAACTGTTATGATCCCAATTTCCACGTCATTTTCCTTTATAAAGCTTTCCATATCATCTATATCTCTTATTTCTAGATCTCCGATTCTTAAACCAATAAGTTTAGGGTTTTTGTCAAATAGTGAAACAACTTTGAATCCTGCATCTTGGAATCCTCTATAGTTAGCAATAGCCTGACCTAAGTTACCGGATCCGGCAATTACAGTTTTATAAATCTTATTCAATCCTAATATTTTTCCTAACTGTTTTTGTAGTTCTTCTACATTATATCCGTACCCTTGCTGTCCAAAACCACCAAAATTATTTAAATCCTGTCTGATTTGAGAAGCTGTAAAGCCAGTCATATTACTTAATTCCTTGGATGAAACTCTGTTTATTCCTTTCCTGTATAAGTCCTCTAGATATCTATAGTACTTAGGCAATCTTCTGATTACTGTTATGGATACTTTATTATCTCTTTCCATATTATCACCCCAATCTATTTTAAGTTATTTTTTTTAATGATAACATTATAACATTATGCTCTCAACAGGTCAATTTAAGATACTCTAAGAATTTATATTATGTATATTCTTAAAGTAGGTTACCCATAATAGTATTATCATACTCAAACAGGAGGATTTTTATGGCCAGTAAAGAACAATTAAGAAAAATAGCTATATATTGTGATTCTTATAATCCCGGAAAAAGAGATGACCTGAACAATGTTTCACAAGTTTACGATGAAAAATTTGAAAGCTGTGAAAAATGTACTCATTTCACTAAAGAAGGAAAATGTGACGTAGATTTAGTAGATAAAGTTCTTTCAAGTTTAGCTATGGAACAGGATTTAAAATCTTAGAACAGCCCTTACTTTAAAAGGGCTATTTTTTTTGATAGAATAGATTATATAAGTATATAGAAAGTAGGAGATTAAAATATGATAGTCCTATCCTGTAATAAAATATCGAAAAGATATGTAGTCGATGAAATTCTAAGGGATATTAGCTTTACAGTAGAAGACAAGGATAAGATTGGGCTTATAGGAGTTAATGGTTCTGGTAAAACCACTCTATTTAAAATATTAGCTCAGGAAATATCTAAGGATGATGGAGAAATATATATAAAGAAAAATTTGAAAATAGGATATTTACAGCAACATACCAATATATCAAGTGAAAAACAAGTATTCGATGAATGTTTACAAGTTTTTGAACCATTAATTGAAATGGAAAAGAATTTAAGAAACCTTGAACAAAAGATTAGTATTGAAAGTTCAAAATCCAAGTCAGAAAAACTAAACCGTCTTATGAATGAATACTCTCAGTTACTAGAAGAATTCAATAATCTAAATGGATATGGTTACAAAAGTGAAATTAGAGGTGTTTTGAAGGGTTTAGGATTTCAAGACGAAGATATGGAAAAGAAAATAAATGTTCTAAGTGGTGGTCAAAAGGCTAGGCTTTCTCTAGCAAAATTATTATTGGAAAAACCTGAACTACTGTTATTAGACGAGCCAACCAACCATTTGGATATAGATGCTATAAGTTGGTTAGAATCATATCTTAACGAATATAAAGGTGCAGCAATTATAATATCTCATGATAGATATTTTTTGAATAATGTGGTATCCAGAGTATTTCATCTGGAAAATCAAGAACTTAAATCATATAATACAAATTATTCTGGATTTATGAAACAAAGAAAAAAAGAACTGGAGTTGTTGAAAAAACAATATGAAAATCAGCAGAGGGAAATTAAACGACAAGAAGAGATCATAAGACGTTTTTCTAACTATGGAGGCTCTAGATATATAAAGCAAGCTCAAAGTAGACAAAAGCTATTGGACAAGATGAAGGCAGTAGAAAAGCCCACTAATAATAAAAAAGTTAAAATATCCTTTAAGCCAAAGATAAGAAGTGGTAGGCAGATCTTAAATATTGAAAATTTAGAAAAAAGCTTTGGTGATTTTAAACTGTTAGAAGATATTAATTGCAATATATATAGAGGAGAAAAGGTAGGACTAATCGGTCCCAATGGAATAGGAAAAACAACCTTATTTAAAATGATATTGGGCAAAATACCATATGATAATGGAAACATAATATTAGGTCATCATGTCAATATTGGTTATTTTGATCAGGAACAAACTGGATTGAATTTAGATAAAACTGTAATAGATGAAATATGGGACCAAAATCCTGACTTTGATCATTATACCATAAGAACTATACTTAGCAGATTTCTATTCATTGGAGACGATATATTTAAAGAAATTAAAGATCTGAGCGGTGGTGAAAGAGGTAGGCTTTCTCTTTTAAAGATGATGCTCTCTAACGCTAACTTTCTCCTTATGGACGAGCCTACTAATCATCTAGATATAGATTCTAAAGAGATCCTTGAAGATGCACTTTTAGATTATGAAGGAACTCTATTAATAATATCTCACGATAGATATTTTTTAAATACAGTAACTGACAAGATATTAGAATTAACAGAAGATGGAATAAATGAATATCTAGGTAATTATGATTATTATTTGCTAAAAAAGAATGAAGTAATAATTGAAGATGAGGAAGAACAGAAAACAAAGACACAAATTAAATTAAAAAGAAAAAAAGAAAGAAAAAAATCGAAATTAGAAAAAAGGAAAAAAGCAAATATTAAAACCTTAGAAAAACTAATAGAGGAAAAGGAAAGAAAAATAGAAGAATTGGATACACAATTATGTGATCCTAAATTATATGACGAACCTGAAAAAATTATAGAATTATCTAAGGAAAGAGATGTTATTCACTCAGATTTAAATTCTCTCTATGAGCGATGGGTAAATTTGTCAGAAAATTAGTGTTTCCTTTTTCCACATAATTTATACACATAATCCACATATTTATCCCCAAAAACATGTCCTATTATCAGGGCATCATGTGAGTTTTCCACATTATCCACACGTATTTATTGTAAACTTATATCAATATGTGGAGATAATGTGGTTATTTTGTTAGTACTTATCACTTTAACTCTAAATTTGGTACTACATTTAAATAATAGTCTGAAGTATATCCTTTAATATAATTAAAGTAAGCAGCAGACCCTATCATAGCAGCATTGTCTGTACAAAGCAGTCTTGAAGGATAGAGTATTTCCATTCCTTCTTCTTGTCCTCTTTTCTTCATTAAATTCCTTAGTCCTTCGTTAGCAGCCACTCCGCCTGCCATAACTATTTTATTGGACTTTCTTTCTTTGGCAAGACTTATGGTTTTATCCACCAAAACTTCTATTACAGCTTGTTGAAAACTAGCAGCTATGTCCTTTACTATTATCTGTTCACCTTTTTGTTTAATATTATTTATATAATTTAAAACAGCTGTTTTCAAACCACTAAAGCTAAAATCATAGCTATTATCATTAAGGTACACTCTTGGAAAATCGATAGCATTTGGATTTCCTTCCTTTGACAATTTATCTATCAATGGCCCTCCAGGATATGACAACCCCAAAGTTCTAGCAACTTTATCAAAAGCTTCTCCTGCTGCATCGTCTCTTGTCCTACCTATCAATTCATAATCAATGTAGTCATTGGCATAAGCTAAATAGGTATGTCCTCCAGATACAACTAAACAGGTAAAGGGAGGATGTAAATCTTTATGCTCAATATAATTTGCGCATATATGTCCTTGTATATGATTTACTCCTATTAAGGGCTTGTTTAATGCATAAGCTATTGCCTTTGCACTTGAAATACCTACAAGCAAAGCACCTACTAATCCTGGCCCTTGAGTTACACCTATCAAATCTATGTCTTCAAAAGTGACTTTAGCTTCATCCAAAGCCTGTTGTATTATTAAATCTATATTTTCAATATGTTTTCTTGAAGCTACTTCTGGTACTACTCCTCCAAATTTTTTATGCACATCTATCTGGGAAGATATAATGTTGGATAGTACTTCTCTACCATCTCTCAGTACTGCACATGAAGTTTCATCACAAGAAGTTTCTATAGCCAATGTTGTGATTCTGTTATTCATATTTCCACCTCATTAAAATTCAATGTTTTTCCACATGATAATTGCATCTTCGTTATTGTTATGATAATATTTTTCTCTAACTCCATATTCTTTAAATCCATATTTTTTATAGAGTGATTTAGCTATTTCATTTGATCTTCTTACTTCTAAGGTCATAGCTACTACATTTCTGTCTACACATAATTGTATAAGCCCTTCTAATATTTTGCTGCCTACACCAATTCCTCTATACCTTTCGTCTACTGCAATATTTGTAATATGACCTTCATCAATTATTAGCCATATACCTCCATATCCTGCAATTTCTCCATCTACCTCAGCTAGTATATATTTGGCGAGTAAATTCTTGGATAATTCTAATAAAAAGGCCTCCCTTGACCAAGGAGGGGTAAATGCATTTTTTTCTATCTCCATTATATAATCTAAGTCTGATTCTTTCATTTCTCTAATGACTATATTCATTAACTACCACTTTCTTTCTTTTTTAATTCTCGTTGTGCTTGAGATTCCCTTAAGTAATCTGGCACCAAATTAAAATAATTACCATAATTATACTTATGCTGTTTCAATATGGCAAGTTCAGCAATGCTTGCAGCATTACAGCTATTTGAAATTATTGGAGCAAAATTTACTTTGTTTCCCAGTATATTCATTATCCTTTTTTTGTAAATATTAACAGCATTCCCATTTATTATTATATTATTATAATTCTTGTTTAATAGTTCCAATAATTCGTCAATTTCCATAATAGTAGGTGCTAATATATTATTAAGATTACCTTTTTCCCATTTATATATACCTGTATAAATTCTATTTCTTCGAGCATCTATCATAGGAATTATTATACCGTTAAAGCTAAGGTTAAATGCTAGTCCTTCCAAAGTAGATACCCCTACGATTGGTTTATCAAACACATGAGCAAATGCCTTTATAGTAGCTATCCCAATCCTAAGCCCAGTAAATGAACCAGGGCCTATAGCTATTCCATATAAATCTATATCTGACACGTGTAATTTTAAACTATCCAAAACCTCTTTAATCATAGGTACCAAATTTTCAGAATGGCTCATCTTTTGATTTAAAGAATATTCTCCTAATAAATTTCCATCCTCTAAAACAGCACACGTTGCCATCATAGTTGATGTATCCACTGCTAGTACTTTCAATTTATATTCAACTCCTTAACTATTTGACTGTACCTATTATCTTGTCCAGATATAGTTACAATTCTTTCGTCTAATTTTTCACCTTTTTCTATGTTGATCTCAATTGTATTACTGGGCAAAATATCCATTATCTTATCTCCCCATTCTATTATGCTAACACCATTTGAATAAAAATAATCTTCATATCCTAAATCAAATAAATCTTCTGGGCCTTCTAATCTATATACATCAAAATGATATACCCAAACCCTACCTTTATATTCATTTATTAATGCAAAGGTAGGACTAGTTATGTAATCATTAACTCCTAATCCTTTTCCTATTGATTTAGTTAAGGTTGTCTTGCCTGCACCTAAATCTCCTGTTAAAGATAATACATCTCCACCTTGTAAAATATTGCCTAATCTCTCACCGAATTCTTCTGTTTCTTTTAATCCCTTTAATACTATTCTAACCATTTAATCAGCCTTCCTATACCTAAACTAACTATTATTATAACACGAAATAGCGGGTCATAGACCCGCTATTTATGAATTTTTAATTTTGAATTGTAATTTACTGGTGGGATACTTCCACAAATCTTTCATAAGTCGAGGCTTATCTTTCCAAATATGTCTCTGAACTTACCTACATAATTTAATATAGTGCAGAAACAGCCTATGGTCGCCCAAAAGGCCTAACAGAATGACCCCGACCATAATTCAAAATTCACAATTCACAATTAAAAATTGGCGGGTCAATGACCCGTCTATCAGTGTAATATTGGTGATACCTTTTTATATAGCAAAGTTGTGGCCAACGTTACTAAAATGCCCTTAACTATATTAAAAGGAACCACTGCAAATAGAATTAATGTCTTAAAATCTACTACATATTTATTTACTGCTGTTCCCATGGCTACAATTTGTTCCAACGGCCATCCAAACAGTTTAGCATAAAGTGGTATCATAACATAATAGTTAACAAGTGATATTGATATAGTCATAGTTATTATTCCTATAATCATTCCAATAATAGCATTCTTAAAAGTCTTTTTTCTATGATAAACTAATCCGGCAGTAAAAGCAAACATACTACCTACAGCAAAGTTAGCAAGTTCCCCTACTCCTGCTGTATCTGTGCCTTGTAACACTAGATTAAGTATATTTTTAACCAATTGTACAAGTATTCCTGCTACAGGGCCCACGGCAAATGAACCTATAAGAGCAGGTACATCAGAAAAATCTAACTCCAAAAACACTGGTGCAAACCATAATGGAAATTCAAATAACATAAGCAAAAATGCAATTGCTCCTAAAATTGAAACCTTTACCAATGTTCTAGTATTAAAATGTTCCCTTCTTATTATTTCCATAAAAATCCCTCCATAGAATTATTTTTCTAGGGCTAGGAAGAATTTAAAAACCCCAAAGAAAAATCCTTCGGGGCGAAATCACAATTATTAAAGTATACTTTAAGTATTACTTAAAATCTTCTCCCATCCAGACTTTAACTGTCGGTCTCGGAATTTCACCAAGTCAACCAAAGACAATGGCTCGCGGACTTTACCGCCGGTGAGGAATTGCACCTCGCCCTGAAGTTTTATCATTATCTAATCTCATTATAATATTAAGTGTGATTATTGTCAATCAATTGTCTAAAGTCCCTTTACCTTGTGAATAGACTCTTCATTATAACTTGTTCTTACTTTCATATATCCAGTAAACATCTTATTTACTTCATCATCACCTGTATCTACTAATAATGGCCCTCCTTCAAGAGATCTTAACTTTTGTTTGGAGGCAATTATCTGTATGTTTTCTTTTCCTACTTTTTTAATTACATCTGCACTTAGCTGTTGATTACCTCTTCCAAATATATACCCTTGACCTCCAATAACAGTAACTATTATCTTAGCTTTTCTCCCTTCTATTAATTCTAGAATCTCTCCTTCATTTACATCAGATGCAACTAATTCTCTATCTTTCACTATATCTATCCCTAATAGAGTATTTGGCAAATCTAATTTCTCCATGATATATCTGGTGGATGTACCAGAACCTATTATATACATCACATCCGGCTCCATATCTTCAACAATCTTGTCTCCTATACCATCTAAAGCCGCTTCTTCTCCTACTATCCCTCCAGATTTTTGATTTTGAACTAACTTGGGTTCAAAAGGAACTTTCATATATCCATATAATTTAGCTGTTACATTACCTTCTCTAAATGCTTCTTCATCAATATCCATAACTTCCATTTCCTTTATCTGTAAATCTTCATCCTGAATATACTTTAAAGCTATACGTCCTGCACTTCTTGGATGATTAGCAAATACTCCTGAATGGATTTTAACTCCTGCTGGTATCCCAATGACCGGCACTTTATCTCCTATGGCATTGTAAATATTTCTTGCAGTGCCATCTCCTCCAGCAAACAACAAAAGGTCAATTCCAATATCTATCATCTCAGCCGCTGCCTTTTCTGTATATTCTGGTCCCTTCTCGCCCTTCATTTCATCTAAAACATCCACTTCAAAGCCTAATTCTTTAGCCTCTTCTTCACCCATATCTCCTAGGCATGTTATTATTTTAATCTTATCTTTAATAGGTATTAGAATCTCTAAGGCTTTTTTAGCCTTATCAGGTGATTCAGGTTTTGCACCAAGTTTTATGGCTTTTTCCAAAACTCTAGGTCCATCAGTACCTTTCAAGCCCACTTTACCTCCCATGCCCGCGATAGGGTTTACTATAAATCCTAGTTTCAAAAAAAGCACCTCTCTTTAACTAAAATTATTATAAACTACTTCTCCTATATTACCCATTCTATTCCCAATACCAACAATCTCCTTATTCAATACTTTTCCCAGTAATTCTACTTATAAAAATAATATATGTTCCCCTTTGTTTATCTTATTATACTAATTAGCAGAATATATATTCTGTTCTATATTATCAAATTTAAGTTCTACAGATGGAAAATATATTGTAAATTTGGTTCCTCTATTGACAGCAGTTTCCACATCTATTTTTGCATCATGTCTTTCAAATATTTTTTTTGCTATACTTAAACCCAATCCAGTCCCATTAGACCCCTTAGTTGTAAAATAAGGTTTGAAGATCTTATTAAGTACATTTTCATCCATACCTTTTCCTGTGTCTGATATTTCTAATACTATTTGATCATCTTTATCATAAGTTCTTATAGTCATTACTCCACCTGAATCTTCCATGGCATCTATTCCATTTAATATTATATTTATTATCGAATGTCGTAAATCGTATTCATTACCATAAACATATTGTTGGGATTGTAGATCTATTTTTAGCTCTAAATTACTTAAATTACCAGATGAAAACTTGAACTTATGTTTCGTCATCTCTATACAATTATTAATTATGTAATCAAATATATAGATATCTTTTAAACATTTATAACTCCCTTTTATATAGTTTTTAACCTTTTGAGTAATGCTCTTTCCATCTAATGCAAGTTTACTAATTATTTCAAGAGACTTTTTGATTTCTTTGATATCATTTAAACTAAGAGAATATTGAGCATGGCCTGATATTGATACTAACAAATTGTTAATATCATGAATTGTTCCATCCATTCGCTCTCCTAAATTCTTCAAATATTTATCTCTCATATGTTCTTTTTTATACTTATGATCAATATCCTTGCGTTCCAACAATGACATCAATCCTTGATGTACTAATTGCGTTGGTGTGTAAATTTCAAAATCATCTACTTCATATATCAATAAAAAATCATGATTAATAAATAGATTATAAACATATTCTTCATTAAACTCTTTTATTAAATATTTAACAAAAAATATAGCTCGTCCATTTTTACTCATAGCTCTTAATTTTTTATAGATATATTCCAGTTCATCTTTCTTAATAAAATTACAAAGCGAATCTACAGTAGTATAAATGTATACTTTTTCATCGTTATCCTCACTCAATTTACCTACTTGCCTAGTTACAGCTTCTAGAAATTCAGTAATTTCAATACTATCTCCGCTCACATAATCTTCCATACATATAAATATTAGTTTATTTGATTTTATTAAGTATTCTTTAAGACAACACAAACATTTGGTCTTCATTTTCTTTGAACAAATGTATACTATTCTACTACCATTATTAAGATAATTTCTTATATGTTTTTTAAAAAATTCAAGTTCATCTTCTCCATAATTAGAACTAATAATCCCAATAAAACCATTTTTTTCACTTAATACTTCATCAATATCCCTCATCGAACACGCCCCCTATAATTAAGCCTCCTTCATGCTAAGTGAAATCCTCTTTCTTTCAACATCTACATCTAATACTTTAACCTTTACAACATCTCCAACCTTAATCATCTCTTTTGGATGATTTACATATTGGTTGGACAAGTGGGAAATATGAACTAATCCATCCTGTTTCACACCTACATCTACAAAAGCACCAAAATCAACCACATTTCTTACTGTTCCTGTTAAAATCATATCTTCTTTTAAATCTTCCATCTTTAATACATCAGTTCTAAAGATAGGTTTTGGCATTTCATCTCTTGGATCTCTACCAGGCTTTTTAAGCTCTAAAATTATGTCTCTTAGAGTTAAAGTACCTACATCTAGTTTCTTTGAAAGTTCTTTCACATTTCTTTCGTCTAAATCCTTGCCAATTAGACTTTTGGCAATATTATATGATTCAGGGTGCACTGCCGTATTGTCTAGTGGGTTATCTCCATCCGAAATTCTTAAAAATCCTGCACATTGAGTGAATGTCTTAGGCCCTAGCCCCTTTACCTTTAATAGTTCCTCTCTACTATTGAATTTCCCCTCCTTTTCCCTAAATTCAATAATATTTGATGCCACTTTATATGAAACACCTGCCACATACTTAAGCAGAGATGAACTAGCAGTATTCAAATCCACACCAACTGTATTAACACAGTCCTCTACTACTCCTTTCAATGCTTCATCCAACTTTTTTTGGTTTAAATCATGCTGATATTGACCTACTCCTATATGTTTTGGATCTATCTTCACAAGTTCTGCTAATGGATCTTGAAGTCTTCTACCTATTGATACTGCTCCCCTAATGGATACATCCAAATTAGGGAATTCTTGTTGTCCAATTTCTGAAGCAGAGTATACAGATGCCCCAGCTTCATTCACTATAGTGTAAGATACTTCTCTATCCAATTCATTTATCATCTCAGCTACTATCATTTCAGTCTCTCTAGATGCAGTACCATTACCTATAGTGATTATATCTACATTATATTTCTGTATAAGTTCTGTTAATATCTTCTCTGATTCTTTTATTTTATTTTGAGGAGCAGTTGGATAAACTGTTGTATAAGTCAAAAGTTTACCAGTCTGATCTATCACCGCAACCTTACAGCCTGTTCTATAAGCAGGATCTATTCCCATTAAAATCTTTCCCTTAATAGGTGGTTGCATGAGTAATGGCTTCAAATTAAGAGCAAATATCTTTATGGCCTCTTCTTCTGCTCTTGCAGTGAGGTTAGATCTTATTTCCCTTTCTACAGAGGGTAATATAAGTCTTTTATAGCTATCCTCAATACTAGCTTCTAGATATTTTGTAATTTTTGCTGATTTATCTATTATTATCTTGGACCTTATATTTGATAGGATTTGTTCATCTGGTAAGATAATATTTACTTTAAGAATCTTTTCTTTTTCTCCTCTATTTATTGCAAGGATTCTGTGATTACGTATAGATTTTATTGACTCCTTATAATCATGATACATTTCATATTCAGACTTCTCGTCCTCTTCTATAGCTTCCGTCTTTATTAGTCCTCTTTTATTAGCTATGTTCTTTATCATCTCTCTGTATTCTGCGTTGTCAGAGATTATCTCTGCAATAATATCCATAGCTCCAGCCAATGCATCCTTGGCTGTTAATACTTCCTTTTCTTCATCTATGTAAGATAGAACTTGCTCCTCAAATTTATCTTCTTCAACATCTTGAGCAAATATTAAATTTGCTAACCCCTCTAATCCTTTTTCTTTGGCAATAGTCGCTCTTGTCCTTCTTTTTGGTCTAAATGGTCTATATAAATCATCTATTCTCTGAATAGTTTTAGCTTTTAATATCTTGTTTTTTAAACTTTCAGTTAGTTTCCCTTGCCCATCTATAAGTTTAATAACTTCCTCTTGTCTATCACTTAAATTTCTTAAATAGTTTAATCTATCATATAATTCTCTTAATACTGTATCCTTTAAATTTCCAGTTTGCTCCTTACGATATCTGGCAATAAAAGGGATAGTATTTCCTTCATCTATCAATTTAATAGTATTAGTAACTTGAAATGGTTTCAATTTAAATTCATTTATTAATATATTAACTATATTCATATTTCGACATCTCCTAAAATTTTCCCGTAAATTTTTTTACTGGCTATTCTACTTTATTATACCACTTTGTTAGTAATAATGTAAAACTATATTTAACAAAAAATAGCCTTCTAGTCCTAGAAGGCATATTGTTTTAAATATTCATTTATAAATACATCAATGTCACCATCCATAACTTTATTCACATCTCCAACTTCTGTCTCGGTTCTATGGTCTTTCACCAAATTATATGGATGGAATATATAGGAGCGTATTTGGGATCCCCAACCTATTTGTGAGTATTTTCCTTGTAAGTCTTCAATTTTTTCTTTTTTCTCTTCTTCTTTTATTTGAATAAGTTTAGCCTTTAACATCTTCAGAGCTGTTTCTCTATTATTATGCTGAGACCTTTCATTTTGACATTGAACTGTGATGCCTGTAGGTAAATGGGTTATTCTAACAGCTGAATCAGTAGTGTTAACATGCTGTCCTCCAGCACCACTGGCTCTATAGGTATCAATTTTTAAATCTGATTCGTTTATTTCAATATCTACATCATCATCCAATTCAGGGTACACATCTATACTAGCAAAGGAAGTATGCCTCCTATTAGATGAGTCAAAAGGTGAAATACGTACTAATCTGTGCACTCCTTTTTCAGATTTTAAGTACCCATAAGCATTAAACCCTTTGATAAGCATAGTTACGGATTTGATACCTCCTTCAGTATCCGATAATAGATCCAATATTGATACTTGAAATTCTCTTTGTTCACACCATCTCTTATACATTCTAAGAAGCATTTCAGCCCAGTCCTGAGCTTCTAGCCCACCTGCTCCTGAGTGAATGGATAGAATAGCATTATTATTATCATATTCTCCGTTTAGTAAAGCGGAAATTTTGAATTCCTGTGCTAATTTTGATATCTTCTTAAAATTTTCTTCTATTTCTTTATATATTTGATAATCCTCTTCTTCGATGGCTAATTCTATTAGTACTTCCAGATCTTCTAACGAATCCAATAAATCCTCATATTCCTTTATCTTCCCCTTTAAATTACTTAATTGCTTCATTATCTTTTGAGCTTCATCGGAATCATCCCAGAAACCTTCTTCATAGGTTTGTTTTTCTAATTTTTCAGCTTCACTTTTTATGTTGTCAATGTCAAAGTGAAACACCCAATTCGTTTATCATCTGTTTAATTTCTTCTACTTTTTCCTTGTATATATAAATATCTTCCATAAATCCTCCTTCTTTTTACTCTGCCAAAAATCAAATTTTGGAATATAAGTTATTTTCCACAACACTTTTTATATTTCTTCCCACTACCACAAGGACATGGATCATTTCTACCTATTTTTTTCTTTTTGACTACTGTTTTTTGTTTGTTTTCACTATTGCCTGAATTTGTAGGATTTGCTACTCTTTTTCTTTCCATTTTATCTGGTCTTTGAACATGGTATAGATATCTAACCGTTTCCTCTTGTATGCTATGATTCATATGTTCAAACATATCGAATCCTTCATTTTGATATGCTCTAACTGGATCCTCTTGACCGTATGCTCTCAATCCTATTCCCTGTCTCAATTGGTCCATAGCATCTATATGATCCATCCATTTATTGTCTACTACCTGCAATAGGACTATCCTTTCGATTTCTCTAAATTGTTCTTCTCCAATTTCTTGTTCTTTGTCCTTGTATCTGTTTTCTGCCAAAGTATATAGTTTATCTGTCAATTTCTCTTTGCTTAAGGATTCTACATCAATATCTTTAAGTCCATTTTTGGGTAAGAATATATTCTCTAGATAATTTTGTAATCCATTTATATCCCATTCATCTACATCTTGACTCTGTCTTGTATACATTTCTACAGCAGATTCAATAATATTTCTTACCATAACTAGAATATCTTCTTTTAAGTTTTCTCCTTCTAATACCTTTCCTCTTTGTTCATATATAACTTCTCTCTGTTTGTTCATTACATCATCATATTGCAATACATGCTTTCTTGTTGCAAAGTTATTGCTTTCAACTTTCCTTTGAGCACTCTCTATAGATCTAGTCAATAGTTTGTGTTCCAAAGGTTCATCTTCATCCATATTTAAACTGCCAACTACTGATTGTATCCTCTGTCCACCAAATAATCTCATCAAGTCATCTTCCAAAGATATATAAAATCTTGATGAACCTGGATCCCCTTGTCTTCCAGAACGACCACGTAGCTGATTGTCAATTCTTCTAGCTTCATGCCTTTCAGTACCTATTATGTGAAGTCCACCAACCTCTATTACCTTTTTAGCTTCTTTTGAAGTTTCCACCTTATGCTTGTCATAAAGTTCCTTATATTCCTTTCTCGCTTTTAATACTTCTTCATTAGACGTCTGTGCAAAACTGTCTACTTTGCTTATTATATCATCATCGTACCCTCTTTTTTTTAAGTCCTGTTTCGCCATATACTCAGGATTTCCGCCTAGTACTATATCTGTCCCTCTACCTGCCATATTTGTAGCTATTGTTACTGCACCAAATCTTCCTGCCTGAGCTACTATTTCCGCTTCTTTTTCATGATGTTTAGCATTTAATACTTGATGACGTATCCCTTGTTTTTTCAACATTTTGCTCAATATTTCAGATTTTTCTATGGAAACAGTTCCTACCAATGTTGGCTGTCCTTTGCTATGCTTTTCTTTTATTTCTTCCACTATCGCTTTAAATTTAGCTTCTTCACTTCCATATATTACATCGGGATGATCCTCCCTTATGACTGGCTTATTAGTAGGAATCTCCACTACATCCATCTTATATATTTCTCTAAATTCGGATTCCTCAGTCTTTGCAGTTCCTGTCATACCTGATAATTTCTGATACATTCTAAAGTAATTTTGGAACGTTATAGTTGCTAAAGTTTTGGATTCACTTCTTACATTTAATGCTTCCTTAGCTTCAATAGCCTGATGTAATCCATCGCTATATCTTCTACCATACATTAATCTTCCTGTAAATGTATCAACTATTATAATTTCTCCATCTTTAACTACATAATCTATATCCCTTTTCATTATATTATTTGCTTTTAATGCTTGATTTATATGATGGGCTATTTCCATGTTGTCTGGATCTGCTAAGTTTTCTAGTCCAAAATATCCTTCAGCCTTAGTAGTACCCTTTTCTGTTAAGGTACAACTTTTAGCCTTTTCATTTACAAGAAAATCAACCTTTTCCTCTTTAATCTCCCTAACAAATGGATCTGGTTTGTCTTCATTAGGGTCCACTACTCTTCCTTTTAATGTCCTAGCAAAAGAATTAGCTGCTTCATATAATTTTGTAGACTTGTCTCCCTTTCCTGATATGATAAGTGGAGTTCGCGCCTCATCTACCAATATGCTATCTACCTCGTCAACTATTGCATAGTTTAGTTTTCTTTGAACCATCTCATTCTTATAGATGACCATATTATCTCTTAGATAGTCGAATCCAAATTCATTGTTGGTTCCATAGGTAATATCACAGTTATAAGCATCCTTTCTTTGAGCATTGGTCAACCCGTGTACAATACATCCTACAGAAAGATTTAAAAATTCATATATCTTACCCATCCAATCTCTATCTCTCTTGGCTAGATAATCATTTACAGTTACTATATGAACTCCTTGCCCAGTTAGTCCATTTAAATAAGCTGGTAAAGTAGCTACTAATGTTTTCCCTTCACCAGTTTTCATCTCAGCTATCCTACCTTGATGCAGAATTATACCCCCTAATAGCTGCACTCTAAAGTGTTTCATGCCTAGTACTCTATAGGATGCTTCTCTTACTACTGCAAATGCTTCAGGTAAAATATCATCTAAAGATTCGCCATTATTTAACCTCTCTTTAAACTCTACAGTCTTATGTTTAAGCTCTTCATCAGATAATATCTGCATATCACTATCATACTCTTCTATTTTATTAACTAAAGGTTCTATACGTTTTAATTCCCTATCGCTATAAGAACCAAATATTTTGCTTAATAAATTTCTCATTGTTTAACCGCCTTTCAAGACTTTCAATATTAATCAATTTCTATCGTTATATTTTATCACTTATTAATAGTCTATACAAGTTATTATACTCTATATCTGCCCATGATAAAATCTTTACTTAACATAACTTCTTGAATTAAGGCAAATATTCCAAAGCTAACGATCAAATCTCCTAAACTTATAACTTTAGGTATTGGATAAGGTTCAAGAAATTGTATTATATGACCTAGTATGGGGAATCTTATGTTTTCAATTGTACCCTCTATTGGATTTGGTGTTGTCCATCCATTTCCAGCTAGAAATACGAAGTTTAAAAAATATCCTGCTAATACAGCCCATAAAGATTTAAATTCAAGATTTGCAAGTATTCCTATTAGCATTAAAATATAAGAAAATATCTGTATATATACACTATATTGCACAAATATGTCAATATCATCAACTGTTTTTGCAAAAAACAACAAGTATTGAATTGTTATTCCAAATAACAATAACCATATAGTTCCACTATTTAACACTCTAAATCTCTTCAGTTTACCTCCCCTAATCAATCCAATTATTATTGAAATGACTATCGCCTCTAAATACATATTATCATCTCCTCATCCGATAAAATAAAGATTGCAGGATATTATATCCTGCAATCTTATTAATCAAATCTATGTTAATTATACTATTAAAACTCTGGTTCTATCAAGCCATAATTCCCGTCTTTTCTTTTATAAATTACATTTACATCCTCAGAATCTGCATTCATAAATACGAAAAAATTATGTCTTAATAATTCCATCTGTAAAATGGCTTCTTCTATATTCATAGGTTTCATACCAAATTTCTTTGTTTTAACAATCTTAGGTTTATTATCTTCTTCCTTTAATGGCATTACATTTTCAAATCTAATGGTTTCCCCATTTTGGTATCTTCTCTGTAACTTTGTCTTGTATTTTCTGATTTGACGTTCCAATATATCCACAGATTTATCAATAGAAGTATACATATCATCGCTTGATTCTTCAGCTCTAAGAATAGTCCCGGGTAGGTTTATGGTAATCTCTATAACCTTCCAATTTCTTTCCACGCTATAAGTAACATTTCCTTCTACATCATTTTGAAAAAACTTGTCTAACTTTCCTAATTTCTTTGTAGTTACATCCTTTAAAGCTTCTGTTACATCTACATTTTTTCCGGTAAAATTAAGTTTCATAAACCCCAACTCCTTTCATATAAGTAAAATACTTATACCTACTTATTATTATAATATACCCCTAAATCAATAATATGTAAACAGAAATCTTATAATTTCTTTATTTTTAAATTTATTCATCATCATTGCATGTTTATTTATTAATTTATTAACAATAAACTATGGACTGTTTTGTGGATTGTCTCATGGCTCTCATGTGGATAATGTGGATTGTTTTGTGAGTAACTATTATTTCCGATTTCTGCTTGTGGATAAACTTCTTGATAAAACCTTTATAAAATTTTCCTCTCGATCTTTTTTATCTTTTTTGTTATTTTTAGAAAATAAACTTTTTTATACTTATTAATTTGTTAGTATTATATAATTTCTTATCTACAATATATTGATTAAAAAAATAAGTTAATGGATGAATATTAACTCATTTTTTTTCATCTATTAACATACTTTCTGTAGTCTTAGTATTATATCCTTTATATGCTTTTTTTCCTTTCTTTATGTTCCTTAATTCCAATTTTGTCTTCTCTAATTTTCTCTTTATAGAATAGCTATTTTCTTTATCTATCATAGAAATTGCTAATAGTGTTGAAGCTACTTCCTGAACTACTTCTTTTAACTCTTTTAAATTAGGATATTCTTCAATATCCAACTGATTTATATCTTCAACAGAATGGGCCTTTTTAACTTGAGAAAAAACCTCTAAAAATTCTCTGTCTAATTTATCGATTTGTTTTATAATATTATCTTTTTTATTTAGACTCATATCTAGGCCTTCCATGTTCTCTTTTTCTATCTGCCCTGTTTGTCTTTTTGTAATATTGATTATATTGTCCAAAAGTTGTTTTTTCTTTTTAGTTAGAGATATTAATTGATCAATACTTTTTTTGGTCATTTAATTACACCTTCCTGTTTTTATAAACCATTTTTTTCATGTATTTCATAGCTTCCTTCCATGTGTCTCTTAGCTCTGTCAATATCTCTAATGCTTCATCTATTGGTTTTACTTCTTTTTTTATATTAGCATCTATCAAACTGTCCATTACAAAACCATATAATTTCTTTAGATTATCTGATATTTCGTACTCCATATTCAATGTTGAGCTAAGCTCAGTAACTATATTTTGAGCTCTAACCAATGCCATATGAGCTTTTTCAATATCTCCATTTTCTATACTGTATCTAGCTATATTCATAAATTTAATGCCACCATCATAAAGCATAAGAGTTAATTCTTCAGGAGTAGCTGTTAATACTGAATTTTGTTTATATTGATTTAACGCACTATACGCCATCTTTATCACCCTTTCATCTAACCACCAAATTGTTGCATCAACCAAGCACTCTGTTGGTTCATTCTGCTTATTGCTTTTTCCATTGCTGTAAACTTTGCATAATAATTGTTTTCTTTTCTAATCAACATATCATTTAAATCATCTATTCTTTTACTATGATCCAATACATTTTCATCAATCATACTTTTACTACCATATTCTGTAACAAAATCAATTAATATGTTGGACTTGACATCTCTGTATAAGCTATCGTTTCCACCAGTTCCAGATTTCTCAATAATATCTTCCATACCTGAAATTAGATTGTCATGTATTCTTGTAACAAGACCTCCCTTTTCACCATCTTCTTCGCTACTTCCTTTGAATAACATGTCCATAACCGCTTCTGGATCTTGAGATATAGCTTCTTTTAATTTCTGTTCGTCTATTTCAAGTTTACCTCCAGCATTACCTCTCGAATACTCTTCTGTACTAATCCCTATATCAGTAATCAATTTGAACGGACCATCATCAAATTTCTCATATATAGAGGTTCTTACATTTTGCATAGTTCTTTGTATTATATCATCGTTTGTAAGTAAACCGGATTTAGCCTTTTCCTCCCATAGTTTTATATCTGATTCTTCCATTTCTTTCTTCTGTTCATCTGTAAGTGGTAGATAATCTCTATATCGTTTTTCTCCTAATAGTTTATTGGTCTTGTCCACTAATTCATTATAGTCGTTTACAAAAGTTTCTACTTTTTCATATATCGCATCCACATCAGTAGCTACCGTTACTGTAAAATTACCTTCCTTAACAAGGTTCATTGTAATACCATTGATGGTAATATTGTTAGTTGAAGATGTGATACCAGATGCACCATTAAAGTCGATTATAGCGTCTTGGCCTGTATAATTAAAATCTAAAACAAAATCTACTGGTTCTTCATGCCCTTGGTAGCTTGTCTTCAGATTTAAGGATTGAATAAACTTCTCACCACTGCTATCTGTATCTGCAGTTATTTGCAGTTGTGCATCTGCTCCAGTATTTGTAGTCTGTAAGAAAAACCTATCAATTCCTGCATCATAGGAGGCCTTTGTTCTTAGTGATACTTCTTTTGTTTTGCCATTTTCATCTGAAATCTCTGTCTTTGCAGAATTTATGGCTTTGACTACATCATTCATAGTTATACCATCAGCTTTAGAAATTTCAATGTTAAAATTAATTAGCTCACCATTCTCATCAACTTGTCCATCATTCATAGTAAATTTAATATCCTCAATTATATTACCTTCATTATCTATCAATTTACCTTCGTCATTTCTTTTTACATCAATCTCACTTCCACTAACCATACTAACACCTTTAGCCAACTGTTCAACATGGACATCATAAGTTCCATCCAAAGCTTTTCCTGTAGTGGATACTGTTGCTACACTGGTATCAGATGAACTGGCATTTTTTATCCAGCTTAAATTTTTATAGGAATTTTTTACGAGATATCCTGTTTGTGATACCGAGTTTAACCCGAACATCTTCCTACTATTTAATATAAAGTTTGCAAAATCTTTATTTATATTATTATACATTTCTTGACGCCAAAGTAATATTTGTCTGTCTTGTTCTACTCTGTCTACTTTAACTCTTTCTGCTTCCATCAAACTACGAATCATCTCTTCAGTATCTATACCTGATGCCAATCCTGTTATTCTTAAATTGTTCATAATCTCATCACCTAAATCCTTTCATCTACTAATATGCCAGCTGCTTTCCAACGAAAAGCTACAGCATCCAAAATCTTTTCTGGAGGAATCTCCCTGATAACTTCATCCGTTGATACATCTATAACTTTTACCATTATCTGCTTTGTCTGTTCATGTATAGAAAATTCAAGTTTTCTATCATATATAATAAATTCCTCGTTAGCAGATTCTATAGATCTAATGAGTTCATCTTCTGTATATGTTCTTTCCTTATCATTTGCCCTTTCCTTTTCACAAACTCCATCTGATTTATTGTCTGTATGCTCAGCTTTAGCATTTATAGTATTTGAGGCTTTTCCATTAGTCTCATTGTAGATAATGGTATCCATTTTATCAATCCCTTTGACTTGCATACATATCTCCCCTTTGATTTGTTCTATATCTTACATTTTATATCGACTAATTAAAGATTAGTCTTTAGCATTATATTTACTTTTTCGTGACCATAAGAAAATCACCAAAAAATAGATTCCTTTAATGACTCCAGCTATTAAGGTATCAATCGGATTTTCTCCTATTCTCAATGCTTTATCGAAAAAATAAACATTTATACCCTGTCCAATTGATACAGCCAATAATGTGGCAAAAACAAATTGCTTAAAAGGAATAAAGCTAATACCAAAAATATAATTTCCCATACTAAATGGAATAAAGGGAAGACTCCTTAAAAAAAGCACATAACCAAAACCATATTTCTTAATTTTCAAATATATCTCATCCAATGTTAACTTTCTTTTCTTTCTGTAGTAAATCCTATCTATAATCCTTGATACATCATCTTTAAATATTCGAGCTATACTGAATGAAATAATAGCGCTAAGAATTCCTCCAATTGAAATAAATATAGCTCCTCTTAACCCAAAGAGTACAGCTGAAATTGCTGAAAGCCAAGATATAGGAACAAAAAAAATCAATAAAATAGTTACAACACCAATAAAAATTATTTCCATGCCCATACTGTATATGTCCTGTGTTATTAAAGTAAATATACTATTCCTATTGAATATATCAAAACTCAATATTAAATATGTAAAGATCAATATGAAGCCTGCAAGAATTCCTATTTTTAGATGTCTATAATCTCTATTCATTTCATCCACCTCTTTGTATATTAATATTATTATAATATATAAACTATTTATTTATTAAAAAACTTCGTATTATGCTTGCTATATTCGAGAAATATATTATAATATCCTTATAATATTGAAAGGTGGTTTTATGAAAGTTAAAAAAGTTGGAATGCGTACTGTTAAAACTGCTTTAGCAGTATCCATTACAATATTAATTTCTCAATTACTCAGTTTAAATAGTCCTCTTATTGCAGGGATAGCTGCAATAATTGCTATGAAAACATCTGTTTCCGAATCCTTTTCCATAGGAAAACATAGAATGTTTGGTACAATAGTAGGAGCTATTATAGCTTTGCTATTTTCTTATATTGCACCTTTAAATATATTATCCATTGGAATAGGAACATTAATCGTAATTCATATATGTAATATGCTTGGATGGAAAAAGTCAATAACAATTTCAGTAATAGTCTTTCTTGCAATCATCCTAAACTATGAAGAAGGAAGCAGATTGAATTACGCCATGAACAGAACATTAGATACCTTTATAGGACTTATTGTGGGAACTTTAATAAATTATTTTATTGTTCCACCTAACCCATACAATGAAAGATTTATAATAAAATCCATTAATGAAATATATAATAAGTTCAAGGATACTTTAGAAACTGCAATTTTTGAAAACGAAAATAAATCATTAGAAGGTTTAAAAGTATTCTTATCAGATATAGAAAGTAATTACAATATATTAAAAAAGGATACTGAATTAGAATTCGGCAATACAGATGACTATTCCGAATTTGAAACTATCTTTAAATCCTTTGAACGAATTTACAATCATTTAAGCGTAATGTTTGCATTGGATACCTCGTATTTAGAAGAAAGCAACAGAAAGGAACTAGAAAAACTATTTGATAAGAAAATTCCTCCTCAGTTTAATAGAGAGAAATACAAAACTGATTTAATATTTAACTATCACATAGAAAAGATTTTAAATGAACTAAATTTAATTGAAAACAAGATCAACAATGAAATACCATCTTAAGGACGATTATTAATCGTCCTTAACTACTGTTTATTTAAAATTAATATCATCCATTCAACATAATAATTCCCTTCAATCTAATTATTTTCAGAATATTTGTATTTTAGATATAATATATTTATAGAAATTCATACTTGTATGATTGATATTATAGTTATAAAGGATTGACATATTAATAAAATAAGATTATAATAAACAAAACCAATCATACATTTCTTTAGTATTATACTTTCATTTCCCTACATCAAGCTACATATTGCGGCAAAATTTATCTATAATAATACATTTTATTTTTTTACATATATTATTTTGAATATTTTTTATATTGCTAATTATTAAATATTCGGATTTCGGATTGTTGATTTTTTATCCTTTAAATTTACATAGAGGATTTAAAATAATATAAAATTTTAAAGGAGGGGGAAGTTTTGAGTAAAAGGCTTTTAGCATTATTACTGGTATCAATAATGACTTTAAGCATCGTTGGTTGTAATAGCCAAAAAACAACAAGCGGTGATGGTCTTGGATTCAAAATCGGACTAGTTACTGGTACTGTATCACAAGGAGAAGAGGAATTTCGTGCAGCTGAAAACATGATAGCAAAATATGGTGAAGATTCTATCAAGCACGTTACCTATCCTGACAAATTCACAGAAGAACAAGAAACTACTATAGCTCAAATTACCAGTCTAGCTTCCGACCCGGAAGTAAAAGCTATAGTTATATGTCAAGCAGTACCTGGAACTGCTGCCGCTATTGATAAGATTAGAGAGGATAGAGATGATATCTTATTCATAGCTGGAATACCACATGAAGATCCAGAAACAATATGTGCTCGTGCCGACATAGTATTGGAAACTGATAACTTAAAACGTGGTGAAACTATAGTAGCTCTCGCTAAAGAAATGGGAGCAGAAACTTTCGTCCACTATTCATTCCCAAGACATATGTCTATGGAGCTACTGGCTCAAAGAAGAGATATAATGAGAGATCAATGTGCAGAAGTAGATTTGAAATTTGTTGAAGTAGATGCACCAGATCCAACAGGTGATGCTGGTATCCCTGGAGCTCAACAGTTTATGATTGAAGATGTTCCAAGACAAGTTGAAAAATATGGTGAAGATACTGCTTTCTTTAATACTAACTGTTCAATGCAAGAACCATTGATAAAATCAGTTTTGGAATCAGGCGCACTCTATCCAGAACAATGCTGTCCAAGTCCATATCACGCGTACCCTGGAGCTTTAGGAATTGAAATTCCTGAAGAAAAAGCTGGTGATGTTTCTTACATGTTAGAACAAATAGGAGCAGTAGTTGAAGAATCTGGAGCTAGCGGTAGATTTGCAACTTGGAAAGTAGCTGCTAACATGACAATGGTAGAAGCATCCGTTGAATATGCTGTAGATTACGGCAATGGCGAAGTAAAAAAATTTGATAAAGAACATATGACAGAGATTTTAAAGGAAGTCACTAAAGACGATAGTGTTTTAGTTAATGAATTAGAAGGAAACCCAAATTTCCTAATGTTTGTAGCAGGCTCTCAAATATTTTAAGTAGAGAGGTCGTTTCTTTACGGCCTCCTTCTTCTTAAATTAAGGAGGTAATCAGATGGATCTACTCCAAATGAAAAATATAAGTAAAAACTTTGCTGAAAATAGAGTTTTAAATGATGTATCCTTTTCTATTAAAGAAGGAGAAGTTCATGGTCTTGTAGGAGAAAATGGTGCAGGAAAATCTACTCTAATGAATATACTCTTTGGAATGCCAGTTATTCAATCAACTGGAGGATATGAAGGTGAAATACATATAAATGGAAAGACTTTTAACCCAACTTCTCCGGATAATGCTATGGATGCTGGAATAGGTATGGTACATCAAGAATTTATGCTTATCCCAGGATTCACAATAACTGAAAATATTAAATTAAATAGGGAAAAAACTACGCCAACTTTTTTAAGTAAAATCTTTGGTAAAAGATTAGAAAAATTAGATTTAAAATCAATGGCGAAAGATGCCAAAGCTGCACTCAAAAAGTTGGATATGGATATAGATGAATATGTACCTGTAGCTGGCTTACCAGTTGGTTATATGCAATTTATTGAAATCGCAAGAGAAATTGATAAAACACAATTAAAACTTTTGATATTGGACGAGCCAACTGCAGTTCTTACAGAATCAGAAGCAACTAGGTTTTTAGAAGTAATAAAAAAGCTATCCAATTTAGGTATAGCTATCCTATTTATATCTCATAGATTGGATGAAATAAAAAAAATTACAGACTCAATAACTATTATAAGAGATGGTGAAGTAGTTAAAACTATAAATACTGATGATATAGAAATCAATGAAATAGCAGGTTTAATGGTAGGCAGAGAAATTGAGCTTTCACAAAAAGAAAAAGATGAAAGAAAAATTGAGGATGAAGATATTCTGGATATAAAAAATCTCAAGGTCAATATGCCTGGAGAATTAGTTAAAGGTTTAAACCTAACAGTAAAAAAAGGAGAAATCTTAGGTATTGGAGGCCTAGCTGGTCAAGGGAAAATAGGCATTGCAAATGGAATAATGGGTTTATATGAGGCATCTGGAACTATTATAAAGCAGGGCAAAAAACTTTTATTAAATAACCCAAAGGAAGCTCTACATTCATCTATTGCCTTCTTATCTGAAGATAGGCGTGGAGTTGGTTTATTATTAGATCATTCCATTGAATTTAACATTGCATTTTCCAGTTTAGAAGTACAAGGAAAGTTCCTAAAGAAAATAGGTTCTTTAAAATTAATCGATAGCAAAGCAGTTAGAAAACATGCTCTTAAAATGATTGAAGATTTGGATATTAGGTGCACTGGCCCTAAGCAAAATACAAGACACTTAAGTGGGGGTAATCAACAAAAAGTATGTATAGCACGAGCTTTAACTTTAGAACCAGATCTATTGTTGGTTTCAGAACCCACAAGAGGTATAGATATTGGAGCTAAAAATTTAGTACTAGATACATTGATTAGTCTGAACAAAGAATTTGGCGTAACCATTATCATCACCTCTAGTGAATTAGGAGAACTTCGTCAAATATCAGATAGAATAGCCATTATATATGATGGAAAGGTAGCAGGCATACTGCCTCCAAATGCTTCTGATGTAGATTTTGGCCTTCTAATGGCTGGAGAAGATATAGAAAAGGTGGTGGACTAGATGAAAGAACTTATTAATAAGGTTGGATTTCCCAGATTCATAATTTCAGTATTTTTGATATGTTTAATTATGCTCGCAATCTACTTAAAAATACCTTTATCAGGCTTAATATCCGATATATTGGTTCGTTTCGGAATGAATGCTATCTTAGTGCTAGCCATGATACCTGGTATACAATCTGGCATTGGTCTTAACTTCAACATTCCTTTAGGAATTATCTTTGGATTGATAGGTGCACTGATAAGTATCGAATTTCAGCTTTCAGGATTTACCGGTCTATTCGTATCCATAATTATAGCTGTTTCTTTAGCCATAATAGCTGGATATTTTTATGGTAAAATGTTGAATAAAATTAAAGGCGATGAGATGACTGTTGGAAACTATGTAGGCTATTCTATAGTTTCTGTTATGTGTATATTTTGGCTAGTAGCTCCATTTACCAGCCCAGAACTCATATGGGCTTATGGAGGCAATGGGCTTCGTGTCACTGTGTCGCTTGAGTCATCTATTGCACATGTATTAAATGACTTTTGGCACTTCTATATTGGCAGCGTTAGAATTCCTACTGGATTACTGTTGTTTTTCGGTTTTTGTGCTTTTATAATCTGGATATATAGTAGAAGCAGCAAAGGATTATCTATGATAGTAGCAGGAAGCAACCCACAGTTTGCCATTTCCAATGGTATCAATGTGGATAAACAAAGGATCAAAGGGACTATAATCTCCACAGTATTGGCCGCCATAGGAATTATCATATACAGTCAAGCCTTTGGATTCTTACAGCTATATAATGCACCATTATATTCTGCAATGCCTGCAGCTGCAGCTATATTAATAGGTGGAGCTACTCTTAAAAAGGCAACTATAATACACGTTTTAGTTGGAACTGTATTATTCCAATCATTACTTGTAGTTGCACTACCTGTAGTAAATATAGTCGCAGAAGGAAGTATGTCCGAAGTAATAAGAACCATTGTAAGTAATGGTATCATCTTATATGCATTGACTAGAAAGGAAGGTGAACTAGCATGATAGTACCCATTGTATTTCTAGTAATATGTATTGTAGGGTCCTTCTTTACAGGACTTCCTGGCGGTTTTTTAGTAAATGAAATGATAGTTCGTCTATCAAGAAACTTAATACTAGTATTATCTTTGCTTCTTCCCGTAATTACCGGATTAGGATTAAATTTTGCTATCACTTTAGGAGCAATGGCAGGACAGATTGCTCTAATTATTATAACAAATTTCACAATCGGAGGAACAAATGGACTTCTTCTAAGTCTTCTTCTTTCAACTCCTTTTGCTATAATCTTTGGTTTCATCGTAGGAAAAATATTGAACAAGGCAACGGGAAAAGAAATGATTACAAGTATGGTTTTAGGATTCTTTGCAAATGGTATTTATCAGCTTGTGTTCCTATTAATGGCTGGTACTGTATTTCCAATAAGAAATGAAAGTTTACTATTACCATCTGGTGTGGGAATTAAAAATACAGTAGATTTAGCAGGAATCAAATATTCTCTAGACCATTTAATTCCCTTTGATAAAATAGATCTACCTTTTTTTCAATGGTTAAGCGAATATCCTGTATGTACTTTTTTATTTACATTATTGATATTTATACTAATGGGTTATTTCTTAAAGACAAAACTTGGTCAAGATATGAGGGCAGTTGGTCAAAATGTAGAAGTAGCTGCAGTATCGGGTATCAATGTGGAAAAAACTAGAGTTATCTCAGTAGTAATCTCCACAGTATTAGCTGCATGGGGCCAAATAATATTCTTACAGAATATAGGAACTATGAACACTTATGGAAGTCATGTACAAGTAGGACTGTTTGCAGTTGCCTCTTTACTAGTAGGCGGTGCAACTGTAGAAAAGGCTTCTTGGAAAGAGGCTTTAATAGGTACATTCCTATTCCATTTCTTATTCGTAATATCTCCATTGGCAGGGCAAAATCTATTTGGTAATGCTCAAATCGGTGAATATTTTAGGGTATTTATAGCATATGGAGTCATAGGTTTAGCTCTAGTGCTTCATGCTTGGGAAAAGGATAAAGCTAAGATTACTATTAGTGATATATAATCAATTAAGCTCATCTCTATATTGAGCATATATTTTCTTTAAACTTTTATTGTTTTTCCAATGCACTATTGTTAATATTAGTATATAATATATATTACACTGTTTATTTATAGTTTTTATTATATACTTTTATTGATTTGGAGGGCATTATGAGTAAGTTGGATTATGATAAAATACAGATTTTACAGGAAAATACTACAAAAAAATTGATTAAATATATAAATGAGTTTGTTAAAAAAGGTAAATCTTTGGATTCAATAGAATTTTATTTTCCTGATTTTGATAAACAAAAAACTAAATTAGCGTTTAATGTATGGATTAGTATTGATTATAGAACTGACTCTGGTAAAAGCTTTATTGAACATATGTTAGATGAAGAATCCAATCAGCTTTCCAGTTTGGAGAAAAACATACTAGTAGAAAGAAACAAATCCTTTATATCCTTATTTGAAATAGAGCATATAAAAGGAGAATATATCTATGTATTAGATCTATTAACAAAAAAACGTCATACACTATGGGAACCTAATACGGTTAATATATTGAATAAATCGGATTTGATATTTGGTAGAATTGGGAAGATAATTGATTTTAAAGGTTTTATTGGTAACATCAGTTTTCTACCTTCTTCTGTTAAAGATAAATTTATCGAAAAGGTATTTATAGGTTATAATCGCACTAAGTTTAAACAGCCTAATTTATCTATCAACAGATATTTAAAATTATTCAGTATAAATATCTATAGAATATATACAGAATGTATCCATGAAATGTTAGACATGGAATTAGAAGATGGTGAAGATATTACTTCTATTCTATATGATGAATTAGATGAGTTTGAAAATCATCTGCAAAATAATATGTCTATGCCAAATATAAAAAGACATATTACTAACCTAATTAATTTATTTGAATATTACCTAGTTGATGATGGATTTTCTCTAAATGATTTAGCTCAGCTGGACATTGAAGATATATTGATCAATGCTATTGAAGATGGATTCATTTCTTCGCAAAGAGAATTGAGCTCTTATATATCCACATTAAAGATATATCTTAGGTATCTAAAGAATATGGATCAATCATATAAAAAATCATATA
This sequence comes from Schnuerera sp. xch1, assembly GCF_019931165.1. GTDB lineage: Bacteria > Bacillota > Clostridia > Tissierellales > Tepidimicrobiaceae > JAIOUP01. The sequence continues at coordinate 48,661 of NZ_JAIOUP010000006.1, read as the reverse complement.
AAAGCATTCTTAAGATAAGTAAAAATAGGTTTATGTATATTGACCATACTAAAAACAATAAATCGATTTTTAACATAAATAGATCTATATCCACTAATATAATACATGATATAAATGAAATTGCTTATGATTTCATAATGGACTATGAAAAATTTCTATTATTCTTAATGAGTACTCCTTTGGAATTGACTGAGAGGAAAAAAAATATAAAAAGAAAAGTTCTATTGGAATTAAATAGCATAATGGAAAATCAGGAAAACATTACAAAACAAGCACCAAATCAAATAGATTTTCCATTAATAGATCTATTTTATAGGTTTTCTATAAATAATAAATTAGTAAAAATCGAGAAAAATATGCTAACAATTACTAAAAAAGCTTCTCACTTTTTAAGGCTTACGGATGAAGAAAAATTTAGCCTATTCATCCAATACATTTGGAAAGATGAATTTTTATTGTATATCAACAATAATCTAGATATCAATGAAACAAAGTCCATCAAACAGAGAATGTTGACTCTATTTAATGACTTAGAAGAAGGAATATTCTATAAGTATAGTAATTTTATTTCAGAAGATGTAAAGTTCTCTAAACTTGTTATTAATTATTGTAGATACTTAAAACTATTAGGGTTGTTCAAATACAGCAATTACCCTACTCTAAATATTAGTATCACTCCTTTTGGCAAATTGATCTTTAATATTCTTATGAACAAAGATGATTTGAAAAATAATAGTGGAAAGGTTATCTACTTAAATCAATTATAAGAAAAGGCTTCAGTTGAAGCCTTTTCTTATATCTAAATTATAAACTAAAAAATTGATGGTTTTAAGTCAATATCCCAAAATTTAGTGTATAATAAGAATATAGATGCTCGAAATACTATATTAGGAGGGATAGGTTTGAATAAACTAAAGTTAGATGATTTTACAAAGTATAAGTTTTTATCAAAATTGAGATATTCTCCTGAAGGCAGTAAACTGGGCTTTATAGTACATGAAATGGATGTAGAAGGAAATAAATATCTATCAGATATTCACATCTATGATACTCAGAATGAAACATTTACTAAATTGACTTCTAGCAAGACAGTAAAATCTTTTATATTTAAAGATGAAAACACTTTACTCTTCCCTGATTCAAGAGATAGCAAGGACAAATCAAGACAGAAAAAAGGTGAAGATTTAACTTGTTTTTATGAAATATCCTTAAATGGCGGAGAATCCAATAAGGTCTTCGACATCCCATTAAATGTAACCGATATCGAAATACTAGATGAAGACACTTTTATAATAACAGCTACATATGATTATAACAAACCAAAATTGGAGAAGTCTTCAGATGAAGAAAAGGACTATGTAGTATTAGACGAAATACCTTTTTGGTCAAACGGCGAAGGATTCACCAACAAAAAAAGAAACAGACTATATACATATAACCTAAAAGAAAAGAAATTAAATCCAATTACTGATGTATTTACTAATGTATACTCCTATAAATTAAATAAGGATAAGTCAAAGGTAATAATAATCACTAACTCCTTTATAGATAAAATGCAAATAAAAGAAGATCTACATATTTATGACATTAAAGAAAATGATCTAAAAAAAATATCACATGAAGACAACTTCTCATATTCCTACGCTGACTTCTTAGAGGATAAAATAGTATTTGCAGGCACAGATACACAAGATTATGGTATCAATGAAAATGGAAAAATCTATATAATGGACAACGAAGAAAATGTAAGGTTAATGTCCCCTACTGACTTTGATTATAGTTTAGGCAATTCCGTAGGTTCTGATTGTAGATATGATAGTTCTGCTTTAGCAAAAGTAGATGGAAATTATCTATACTTTATAACTACCGAATATGGTAATTCCTATTTGAATAGAATGGATACATCCGGAAATATAGAAAAATTGACTACAGAAAAAGGCTCAGTAGATGAATTTGATGTAGTAGATGGGCAAATAATGTTTGTCGGATTTAGAGGGCTTAAACTTCAAGAACTGTATAGATTAAAAAATGGTAAAGAAGATCAGTTAACATACTTTAACAAATGGGTAATCAAGGAGAAAAAACTATCCACTCCAGAAAGATTAACCTTTGAAACAAATCAGGGAATAACAATTGAAGGTTGGGTTATGAAACCTGTTGATTATGAAGAAGGTAAAAAATATCCAGCTATATTAGACATCCATGGCGGTCCAAAAACAGTTTATGGTAATATATTCTTCCATGAAATGCAATATTGGGCCAATGAAGGCTATGCAGTATTTTTCTGTAATCCAAAAGGTAGTGATGGTAGAGGCAATGAATTTGCTGATATTCGTGGCAAATATGGAACAATCGATTACGATGATATAATGAAATTCACTGATATAGTAATAGAAAAATATCCATTTATTGACGAAGATAGAATTGGTGTTACAGGTGGCTCTTATGGTGGATTTATGACCAATTGGATTATAGGACATACTAATAGGTTTAAAGCAGCAGTTTCTCAAAGAAGTATAGCAAATTGGATCTCAAAATTTGGCACAACCGACATCGGATATTTCTTTGTAGAAGATCAACAAGCTGCTAACCCTTGGTCAGATGTAGATAGACTTTGGTTCCATTCACCTATGAAATATGCAAATAGAGTTCAAACTCCTACTCTATTCATACATTCAGAAGAAGATTATAGATGTTGGATTGCTGAAGGCTATCAAATGTTTACTTCATTAAAATACAATGGAGTAGAATCAAGGCTTTGCTTATTTAAAGGTGAAAACCATGAATTGAGTAGGTCTGGAAAACCAAAGCATAGAATAAGAAGGCTTAAAGAAATCACAGAATGGTTTGATAAATATCTAAAATAATTAGTATAATAATAGAGGAGCCCTGATGCTCCTCTATTATTATAAAAGGTGGTAAGGTCTTGGACTTGAAGAATAAATTCAAAAGATATAGGAATAAAAAATGGTTTATATTCTTAAATAGACTGATTCACAATATAAAAGAGGATGAGATAACCGCTATAGGAGCTCAGCTTACTTATTATTTAATATTATCAATATTTCCTTTTTTAATATTTTTTTTAAATATATTAGCATATACATCTATTACACAAGAAGGAATATTAGATAATTGGTTTATTATGCTACCTTTAGAAACTGAAATTCTCTTAAGAAGTATCATAGATGAAATTACCAATACAAGCTCTGATACTCTACTTTCTTTAAGTATTATATTGGCTCTTTGGACCGGATCATTGGGAATATCTGCAATAATAAAAGCCATTAATAAAGCCTATAATGTCGAAAAAAAAAGACCCTATATCAGGTTAAAACTCCTATCAATTATATTTTCAATTGCTCTAGTTATATTATTATTAATCGTATTATTGATGCTTGTATTTGGTGAAGTAATAGGAAATACTTTATTCTCATATATTGGAGTAGCAAATATATTTTATAGATTATGGGAGCAATTAAGAAAAGTGATACCTTTTGTATCAATGATAATTATATTCGCTCTATTATATAAATATAGTGTTTCCCATAATAAAAGGACTAATATAAAATTAATCTATACTTTGCCTGGAGCAGCATTCACTACCATTGGATGGATAATTGCTTCCTATATATTCTCCTACTATGTGAATAATTTTGCTAACTATTCAAGAACCTATGGAAGTCTAGGAGGAGTCATAATATTACTTATATGGCTTTATATAACCAGTATTATGATAATATTAGGCGGCGAAATAAATGGAGCCTATTTTTCTGTTTTTATAAATAAAGAAGTAAAATCCAGTGATGAAAAAGATGATGAATAATATATAATCATTGTATATAAAGAGGTTAAATAAAAATTAAAGTACATAAATAATCAGTAATTAGATAAAATATTAACGGCAATTTCTATGTTAATAATATGAGGATATTGGTATTAAAGTATAATGGGGTTGATTGATAGTATGATGGGCACATATGATCAAAATAAATTAATATATTTTATAAGCAATAGATGTTCTCGAACTGTTGGCGGAGTACAAACTATAATGAGATTAATTGAGGAAAATATGCCTCAACAAAAATTTATTGAAATGCCTTTAGTATTAAATAAAAAAGATATCTTATTAGATAAATTACCGAATGTGGAAACTTATAGTCTGATGCTTAATAAAAGTCAAAAATTGAAAAATTATATGAAAGTCTTTGAAAATCAAAACTATCAATTAGACGATTTATCGATTGTTCCTGGTTCGAAGATAGTTGTATTTGGAGTGCAAAAATTGCTCTCTCTGTCTAAAAAGGATCTAAAAAGAAACGAAATAATTATATTTCAATCCAATAGACCAGATATAAACTTTGGGACAATAAATTCCAATACTATCCCCTTCATCTTAGAAGAAAGGATAAAATATATAGATAAGTTTTTATTCTACACTGAAGAAGATAAAAAAGAAATTCTGAAGATTTTACAAAATTCAGGAACTAAATATAATTTTAAATCATATATAGTTCCTAACCCTTCAAAAACATCTAGAAATCAAATATGTAAATATACGAATAATGTAATGTATCTGGGTCGATTTGATATTATACAAAAAAATATCAGAGAGTATATAAAATTAGCAGATATATTATATCCAAAATATAAGATAAATGCTTATGGAGATGGTATTAGTAAAGTGCTATTAGAACTTTCTAAAGTTAATGTGGAGGGAGTAATTAAAGATATAAACGAGGTAGCACATAAAAATAGCATATTATTATTGCTCTCCAATTATGAAGGATTTGGCAATGTGTTGGTAGAAGCCTATTCTGTAGGCATGCCTGTAATTGTATATAATTCCTACACCGCAGCTAAATCAATAGTAACTCCTAATGCTGGAAAACTAATTCCTTACGGTGATATTAAAGGAGTAGTAAACGCTATAGAAGAAATACTAAAGGATGAACAGACATTTAGAAGATATTCAGATGGAGCATTTGAAGAATCTAAAAAATATGTTAAACACGATATAATTAATAGATATATTGCAGTTATATTGGATGATTTATAAAATTTAATAAAAAAGTTGTTGAAGTTTACTCGTTTCAACAACTTTTTTATTGTTAATGAAATTCATTAATATCTTAATCCCTTTGAATAAAATTTGCCTTCATTTTTTGATGAATTAGGAGTTTTTTCTAATGATTGCTCTTCCTCACTTGTCTGTACCTTATTCTCTATATATGTAACATATCCTTCTTCAACTAAACAATCAATGGTTTTAAGAGACACTCCAGTGTCTGAAATAATATCCAGTACAGTAGCATTATGATGCGTTTTGATGTATTCTACAATTAAGTCATATTCCTTCTCTGTCTTCTCAAAACAGTCTTCACAAAATCTTCTCCCATTTCTCTTAAAAAATTTACCACACATACTGCATATTTCATAAGCCACAAAAATCACCTCTGTTATTTTTATCATGGAATAATGGCAGTATCAAAACTATTCTTGACATCATAATCTATAATTTAATATCTACTTTAGCTCCTAAATGAGGTTGAACAGACTGTTCCATCGTTTTAGTGCTTTCTTGCATCATCTGTACCATGTCATTCATCTGCGTTTTCCCAGTATCCATTGCCATCTTCATTACAGAAATGCTTGCTTGTTGCTGTATTTTAGCTTGGCTTAGTGTTGTTGACATTGTCGCTATACCCATAAAATCAACTCCTTTGGCTAAAGATTCTCCTTCTTATTCTTTCTTATCTAATATTTTCGGCAAAATTCTTATTTTCTTTAATGATTCTCAATAAAGTAAATAAATCATTATCCTATACTTATTTAACTTTTGCTCTTTATTTATCATTTTCTTGAGTCATTCTATATTGGTAAATTTAAGGAGAGATAATCTCCCCTTAATCAACTATTGTTCAGTATATCTAATACTCGTTTTTTATAATCAATAAATTCATTACTTAAAATGAACTCTTCTCCTCTGGATTTTTGGTGTTCTATTTTTATCTCTCCTGTTATCTGTCCAGGCTTTCCTGTCATAACATAAATACGATTAGATAAAGTAATTGATTCATCTATATCATGAGTAATAAATAAAGTTGATAATTTAATCTTTTCCATAACATTCAGATACCAATTATGCATAGTACTTTTGGTTATAGCATCTAAAGCGCTAAAAGGTTCATCTAATAGAGCAACTTTTTGAGAAAATAAGTATGTTCGAAGTAACGCCGCTCTTTGCCTCATCCCGCCAGATAATTGGTTGGGATATTTGTGTTGATTACCATCTATACCAAAGATTTTGAAATATCCTGCAGCTTTTTCTCGAGCTATATTCTTATTCTCTCCTCTTATAATAAGTGGCAAAGATACATTATCTAAGACCGTTTTATATGGCAATAATAAATCTTTTTGCAGCATATAACTAATATGTCCAGCTTGTCCTGTAATATCTCTATTATCTAGTAAAACTTTGCCTTGATCGGGAATTAATAATCCTGATATTATATTAAATAATGTAGTCTTTCCTACACCACTTATTCCTAATAGACATACTATTTCTCCCTCATCTACCTTCAAAGAAACATCTTTAACTATCTCCTTGTTATCATAAGATTTTGTTATATTGCTTGCAATAAGTTTTGTCATTAAAATCTTCCCCTCAATTGTTAATCAGAAAGGTAATCATTAGTAAATCCATATCCTGACGGAATCTCTTTCTCAATAAGACCTTTTTGCCATAACCAAGCATAGAAATTATCCCATCTATCTTGATTAATATACCCCCATTGTTTTGCCTCTGCTTTATATTGATTTGCAAGCCATTTTTGACTCTCCTTCACCAATTCTGCATCCAATTCTGGACTCGCCTTCAACAATATATTAGCTGCTTCTTCTGGATTATCTATAGCATATTCATAGCCTTTAGCCAATGCTTTTAAAAAAGCTTTAGTTTCTTCTTTATTATCTTCAATATATTCATTGTTTGCAATCAAAATTGGAGTGTAATAATCCAATACTGGATTAATATCCTTAAATGCAAAAAAGTCAGTTTCTATTCCTTTTACCTTAGATGCAATACCATCCCAAGCATAATATGCCCATACTGCATCAATATCCGTATTAAGTGCTGTTATAACATCCGTTACAGTGGTTGGAACCATATTTATAGAGTCATAATCTCCTCCATCAGATTCTACAACCGATTTTATTATTGCCTTCTCAACAGGCATGTCCCAAGTAGCATAAACCTTATTAGCCATCCCCTCTGGAGTATCTATTCCATTACCTTTAAGGGATATAATACCTGATGTGTTATGTTGGATTATAGCTGCTACTGCAGTTACTGGAAGAGGATTGTCCGAAGCAAATGCTGGAGCTATCGTATCTTGAAAAGCAATCCCAAATTGTGCCTTCCCTGATCCTACAAGATTTTCAGCACCACCTTCTGGTGGTTGAACAATTTCCACATTAAAACCTGCTTCTTGAAAATATCCGTTTTCTTGGGCTACATATAATCCTGTATGATTAGTGTTTGGTGTCCAGTCAAGAACAATAGTTATATTTTCATCACTTTTATCTTCACATGCTGTCAAAGTAATTATTAATCCTAATATACAAAATAATATTACTAATTTCTTTCCCATATTTATTCTCCTTTTTATAAATTTTTTTCCTTACCAGCCCAAGGCATACTAATCTTTTGCAAAACTGCAACTCCTTTCATCAACAATAAACTGATAAAGGATATAAGTAGAATTACTGCAAACATTTTATCAAAAGAATATGATTTTTTGACCCTTGTCATATATACACCTAGACCATCAAATCCACCAAGCCATTCAGAAATTACTGCTCCCACTACAGAATAGGATACAGAAATTCTTAAACTAGCAAAAAAATGGGATATAGAACTTGGTAATTTTATATGCTTAAATATCTGTCCTTCTGAAGCATTCATAGATTTAAGCAGTTTTATGGCGTCATGTTCTGCTGACATAAAACCATCCAATAAACCAATTGTAATGGGAAAAAAAGTTACAATTACAATCAATGTTATCTTTGGTGCCATGCCATAACCTAACCATAATACAAGCAAAGGTGCAATAGCTACTGTTGGTACAGTTTGAGTAATAATTAATACTGGATAAATAGCCTTATATGCAAAATGAAATCTATCCATGACAACAGCTACTATAAATCCCAGTAATATTCCAATACTCAATCCGAAAAAAGCTTCTAATAATGTAGTCTTTGAATGGTGCATAAGAAGTGGAAAATCTAATATAAAAGCTCTTATAACATCTACAGGTGACGGCAACATATATCTCGGTATAATCTCCATAATGGATATAAGTTGCCATATAATAATTATACCTGCTATTGCTATGTAAGATGATATTTTAGTTGTGATGTTTTGTAACCTTTTGATCAATAGTGAGTACACCACCTTCTGGTTTAAAACATATCTTTACATAGGACATTACAGATGGACATCCTTTTTTAATAGCAATATATTGACACTCTTTTACAATATCCATCAATTCTTCAAATTCTCCTTCTATTGTAGTTTCAAATGGACCTACATAATAGGACAATCCTGTGCTTTTAATATATGCAATAACCTCATCTACAATTGCACATATCTCCTCATTTGATTCAACCTTTGGCAATACTTGAATAGCAACACTTGCATTCATCACAAATTCCTCCTTTATTTTAATTATATTTAAATTGGAAATTAAAAAATCCTTTCTGACTAATAGCTAGAAAGGATTAAGTATACTTACATTCAAAAATAAATACTATATTATAATCCCTACGCTGGCATTACCCAGATCAGGTTAAACGGTTAGAGAGGTTATTCTTCTCTTCTCAGCCCGATATATCGAGCACCCTATTTTTAATTTTAGAATATACTATATTCAGTCATTTGTCAAGGATAAAGCTTGATTACTAATTTAAAATAATCTTAAATACTCACCATAACCTTCCTTTTCCATATCCTCTTTCTTGATAAACCTTAATGCAGCACTATTGATACAATATCTTAGACCGCCTTTATCCCTAGGGCCGTCTGTAAATACATGGCCTAGATGAGAGTCTCCATCTTTGCTTCTAACTTCTGTCCTTCTCATTCCATGACTAGTATCAAACTTTTCTTTGATATTTTCCTTATCGATTGGTTTTGTAAAACTAGGCCAGCCACAGCCTGCATCATATTTATCTTTAGAGCTAAACAAGGGCTCACCTGAGACAATATCCACATATATTCCTTCTTCTTCATGGTTCCAAAACTCATTTTCAAAAGGTCTTTCTGTACCATTTTCTTGAGTCACTCTATATTGGATTGGAGTCAATTTTTTCTTTAATTTCTCTTTGTTTGGTTTTTCACACATAATATCACCTCTTATAGTTTATAAGGTTATTTTACCCTTAATATATCAAATTAATTGTTTTTTAAAGCACGTCTATTAAAAATTGGACATATAATATCATAGAAACTATGAAAGGAGTGAACATTATGTATGATGATTATAGGTCATATCCATGCCCTTACTGGGATAATAGACCAGGACGCTACCCAAACCATGATAGATATCCCATTAGATTAAGAGACTATGGCCCTTATCCTTTTGTAACTAATATAGAAGAAGCAGCAAAAAGAAATAACTATTTCCGTCTTGCACTGTGGACAGGTAGCTATCTACAGCTTACACTGATGAGTATTAATGTCGGTGATGATATTGGTTTAGAAATGCATCCTGACGTTGATCAATTCATTCGTATTGAACAAGGTGAAGGAATTGCTATGATGGGAAACAGAAGAGATAACTTAACTTTCCGAAGAAGAGTCCGTGATGACTATGTAATACTCATACCTGCAGGAACATGGCATAACCTAGTTAACACAGGTAACATACCAATTAAACTTTATTCTATATATGCGCCTCCTGAGCACCCACATGGTACAGTTCATAGGACTAAAGAAGATGCTGAAATGTATGAATAATATTGAATGATGGCAATATCCATGGGTACTAATCTAGTATTTACATTAGTAGTAGAAGTTGCACTATTAGGTTATTGCCCATGCCAAGCATACTAAAAAACTACTGAGTATTTTCTCAGTAGCTTTTTAGATTTTACTTAAGTAAGTGATGCTCTAATATCTGTTCTTTATTAAATTCTTGTAATCCTAGATAATACTCTAGATTATTTAAAAGATAATCTAATTTTACAGGGCCTACTAATTCTGAACCTGTAACAGCCACTCCATATCTTTTGGCTTCTTGTTTTACAAATTCAAATGCTCTATAGATTGGAGTTTTACTACAATCGAATAGATTCATGGAAACAACTACTCCATCTCTTTCTGGGAATTTGATTCCTACTGATCTTATCGTAGAGAATCCTCCACTTGGTCCTCTTAAAGCTTTTGCTATTGCTTTAGCAATTTTTATATCTTCAGTAGACAAGAACACATTATATGCTGTTAATCCTTCCATATCAGCACTTACTATAGTGGCACCTAATTTATCGCTTAACTTTCCATCTGTAGATAAATCTGGCTTTCTATCTTCATGGTCTGGATGATTTTCATCTTCTAATAGAGCTTTTAATCCTTCATATTGTCCCTTTCTTATATACGATATACTCTTTTTATTTTCCGTTCTTGCATTTTCCCCCGAGAAATAAATTGGAACCTGGTGTCTTTCGTGTAATTTCTTTCCTATTTCTTCTGCTAATTCTTTACATTCTTCTAAAGTTATATTCATCAGCGGAAATAGAGGTATAGTATCTTGGGCTCCTATTCTAGGATGAGTACCTTCTTGTTTTGTCATATCAATTAATTCGTATGATTTTGCAGCCATTGCAAGCAAAGCTTCTTTTAATGGTTCTGGTTCTCCTATAATTGTAAGCACTGTTCTATTAAAATCATGTTCTGGTTCACAAGTTACTAATTTTACTCCTTCTCTTTTTTTGATTTCATTTGCTACAGTATCGACAACTTCTTGATTTCTGCCTTCACTAAAATTTGGTACTGCTAAAATATATTTTTTTGTCATATTCCTTTCCCTCCTATTTATAATAAGTTTTATTAATTTATACATCAATATATTAAAATAATATATGCATAAATAATGCTGCAAATGGCATTGCAATAAATGTTCTTTCTAAAAATATAATCATCAATTCCCTAAATTTTAGAGGAATTCCTGTTGTCATAACAACTACAACTGATTCTGCTAAGAATATAATTTGGACCATTGATACTGCTGTTATGAAATATCTAGCTCCTATCGCTATAATATCAACTCTATCTGCTATAGTTAATACAGGTAAAAACATCTCAGTAACTCCTGCAGGTATTGCTGCAGCAACTTCCAAAGCATCTGGAACTTGTAATAATTTGATTAATGGTAAAAATATATATCCTATTATTTTAAAGAATGGAGTATAACGAGCTAATATCATACCTATAATACCTATGGAGCATAGAAGAGTTATTACTTTCGGTACAATAATAATTCCTTCAACTAAACTATCTTTTACTATTGGAAGTAACTTCCCTGATGTATATGCTCTTTTTACTGCTCTATCTACACCTTTTTTAAGCATTTTATTAGGTGCTTCAAATTTTGTTCCTATCTTTCTTTCTTCTTCTGTCTGTATCTTCCCATTATAATATACATCTTCTTTCCTTGATAGTGGCCGTATTCTTCCCACTATAGCGGCTACTATAAATGCTAATATAAAAGATGAAAAATATGTTTCTAAAAAGTGATCAGCAAGGCCTGCAGTTTCTGTAACTAAAACCGCATATCCAACACTTACTGCACTAAAACTTGTCGCTATTAGACAGGCCTCTCTCTTAGTATAAGTATTGGATTTATAGAGTCTGCTTGTCATTATAATTGCCATTGATGTAGAACCAACAAAGGATGCCGTAGCATCAACTGCTGCTTTGCCTGGAATTTTAAATAATGGTCTCATTAAAGGTTCCAACAAAACACCAAAAAAGTCTATGCAACCATATTCAGTAAGAAATGGCATAAAGAAAGCTCCTACTGGGATAATCCATGCAACTCCTAAAACTACTGGTGGTATAACCATTTCTCCTGTCTTAGGTCCTACAATTATCTCAGGCATATTCAATCCCATAGTAGTACTTAAGGAAAACATTACGGCAAATATTCCACCTAATAGATATAATATTGGATGAATTATTGAATCTCCCTTATAATAATCATACAATTTAGTTCCTTCTTTAGCCCAATATTTCCCATAAAAACTTACTATACCATTGCTTAAAAGAATAAAAGTTACTAGCCATAATCCAAAGTTTCCTAAAAGATTAATAATTCCGTTATAAATGACTCCAAATAATATTTGACCTGACTTTCCATTTATATTAAATGGTACGAAGAATATTAAGATTGCTGTTACTGTAAAAAATAGAAATTGTACTAATCCTTTTCTGTATTGTTTTTTGTCAAGAGTCAAAGAATCTATCACCTTAGGGTCATTTAGATTTAAATCTTCATAACTAATATCTTGGTTAGATCTTTTATCAACTGCTTGCACAATACTACCTCCTCTTTATTCGATTGTATCTGTCTACATAATATAGCAAAAGTCATTCCAATTTTTATTATTCCTAAAGTAAATTCTACATGCAAGCATTTTTAATGGTTGAAAAATTTTTAATATACTATTAAAAGCATTACAGTTATATTTAGTAAAACAAAAGACTGCAAAATTTGCAGTCTTACAAAAATTTTCAGTATTTTATTCAAATTCATTATATATTGTATTTTTTAACTTTGTAATGTAGACTCCTTTCACTTATTTCTAAACATTCTGCCGTTCTTTTTTTATTGCCATCAAAATATTTCAACGTTTCTTCTATTGATTTCTTTTCTATTTCCTCTAAAGTAGACCCTATTTTAATAATAATATTTTCATCACTATTTATTGTCGGTGTATGTCCTATATATTTCTTAGGAAGATCTTCTAATTCTATATATTCTTTATCAGAAAGTGCAACCAATCTTTCGACTAAATTTTCCAATTCTCTAATATTTCCCGGAAAATTATAGTTTTTAAGTTCTTTTATTACTTCCTTGTCAAATCTTTTAATATTTTTGTCTAACTTTTTATTATATATATCCAAAAAATAACTTAAAAGTATAGGTATATCTCCTACTCTCTCTCTTAAGGGAGGAAGTTCCAATGTTATTACATTTAATCTATAATATAAATCTTCTCTAAAGCTTCCCTTTTTAACTTCTTCTTCTAAATCCTTATTTGTTGCCGCAACTATCCTAGTATTAATTTTTACACCTTTTTCTCCACCTAGAGGTGTTACCGTCATATCTTCTACTACTCTTAATATCTTAGATTGTAGCTGTAAATCCATTTCTCCTATTTCGTCTAAAAATAAAGTACCCTTATCGGCTAATTGAAATTTCCCTAATTTCTTTCTCTCCGCCCCAGTAAATGCACCTTTTTCATATCCAAACAATTCACTTTCTAACAAATCGCTGGGTATTGCAGCACAGTTTATTATCTCCATATTTTCATCTTTTCTATTGCTTTTAAAATGAAGAGCTTTAGCTATTAGATCTTTTCCTGTACCACTTTCTCCAGTTATTAAAATGGTTGTGTCTAAATCCTTTATTTTATTTACTTTCTCTAATACAGAATATAATGCCTCTGATTTACCTATTATTCCATCTATTCCAAAATCTCTATTTATAACTTCCTTTAAATTCTTTAAAGATAAACTAATTTTTTTATGTTCTAATGCCTTCTTTATAAAAACAAATAGTTCTTCCATATCTATTGGCTTTGTTATGTAATGGCTAGCCCCTTCTTGTATAGCTTTAACAGATGATTTTATACTTCCAAATGCAGTCATTATAATTACTTGTATTTCTTCATCTATATTTTTAATTTCTCTCAACACATCTATTCCATTTATATTACCTATTTTAAGGTCTAAAAGTACTATATCTATATTATCCTTTTCTAATATATCTTTAACTTCATTTGGATTTTGGATTGACATAACTTCATAATCATCTTCTAATGCAAATGTAAGAGAATCACATATAGATTTTTCATCATCAACTATAAGTACTTTTGCCAAAGTTAATTCCCCCTATTCTTCAGCTTTTTTAAATGTAATATCTATCCTAGTTCCCTGTCCTTTTTTACTCTTTATCTTTATTTCTCCTTCATTTTCCTTTATATATTTATAAGATATAAAAAGCCCAAGTCCTGTTCCAGTTGGCTTCGTTGTATAGAAAGGATCAAATATAGTCTTTAAATTTTTTTCCTCTATTCCTTCTCCATCGTCTTCTATGGTTACTATAATTGAATTTCCTTCTTCTTTTACTATTAAATTTATGTTGCCTTTACCTTCTATAGCCTCAATACTGTTTATAAGAAGATTTATTAATATCTGTTTTACCTGTTGCTTATCTCCATAAATACTTACATCATCTATATCACAATTTAGTATTATATTTTCCTTGTTCAGTTTTGTTATAAAAAGCTCTCTTATTCCATCTATTAGTTCTTTAAATTTTATGATTTCTTTTTTCATTTCCTTAGGCTTAGAGTAATCTAACAATTCTAATAGGAGATTGTTTAACCTATCTATTTCTTTTGGTACTTGGTTCGTAATTTTAGCCCTAAATTTTTCGTTATCATACTTCATTGGTAGTAAGTCTATATATGTTTTAATAGCTGTAAGTGGATTCCTTATTTCATGGGCTATTCCTGAGACTAATCTACCTAAAGATTCCATTTTGTCTTTTTGGTTTAATTTCTTTTCATACATAATAACCTCTCTGTTATATCCCTAAAAGTTAAAACCCCTCCCATATGGTTATCATTATCTTCATATAGTGGCCATAAGGTATAGGCAAAAGTAAATTCTTCATTATTACGTGTAAAGGTTTTTTCTATATATCTATATTTTTTACCATCTTTTACACAGCTTTGTATTTTATCTATATCAAAAAATCTACTCAACTTACATTTAAAATACTTTTCTCCAATTAATTCTTGATCTATTTTTAAAAGCTCCTTGCAATCCTTATTTATTGTGGTTATATTACCATCTTTGTCAAATGTTATAAGACCAATGCCTAGGTTGTCCAATATTTGTTTTTTAAATCTATAATTTTCCTCTATTATCTTTTGTTTTTCTTCTAATTCCTTGTTTTTTAAATTTAGTTCTTCTGTTCTTCTTGCCACTTCTCTTTTAAGCTTTTTATTAATTCTATATATAAATGAAGAGACAGCTAAAAACCCAATAACAGTAACAGAAAGAATATATATGGCATATTTAAGATCCTGAAGATTAGCTATTTCTTCTTGGCCAAACCATTTCTCATATATTTTCTGATATATACCATCATTTTTTAAGTCTCTAAGGGCTCTATTAAATTTATATTTAAGTTTATAATTTCCTTTTTCAAAAGCTATACAATAAGGTGTTTGATTAAATTCATAACCTACCATTTTTATTTCATCTGCAAGCCCTTTTTCCCTCATTATGTAAGAACCTACTAATTTACTTCCTAGTACCACATCTACTTCATTATTTATAAGTTTGTCCAATGATTCTTCTAAATCTAAAGATATTACTAATTCCACATTATCTAATTCAGACAAAGCATCTTCAGCAAGGTCATTCCTCTGCACAGCTACCTTTTTGCCTTCCAAATCACTAAGTTCAAATATAAATGGGTCTTCTTCTCGCACAAAATATATAAGGGAATTTTCTAAGTGTTTTTCTGAAAACTCATATTTTTTGCCTCTAGCTTCATTATAACTCATTCCTTGTATAGCATCTATCTCCCCTTTTCCCAAAGCCTCTATTGCTTCTTGCCAGTCCATAGGTTCAAGTCTTATGTCTATTCCAAGTTCTAAAGCTAAAGCCCTCATTATATCCACATTAAATCCTCTATAATCTCCATTTTCATCTACATATTCATATGGTGGATAATTTCTATCTCCTCCTACTATGATTATGTCTTCATTATTAGCGAATGATGGTTGCCATATAAAAAGTACTATTATTAAAATAATCTTATTAATATATTTCAATAATAGGTCTCCTTTCCTATTAAAATAGTTAGCTTAAATAACCATTTTATGCTAATTATATCATTTATTTTAAAATTCACCAATTGTATTAACCCTCTGCAAAAGAAAAAGCCATTACCATTATAAGATAATGGCTTTTAACTATCCTTTATATGGTACAAGCTGAGATTTTAGATTTCTTATTCCTCCTCTTGGGTCCATTACATCATTATTATATCTAGGTATTAAGTGAACATGAAGATGCATTATAGTTTGTCCAGCAGATTCATTTATGTTAATTCCAACATTGTATCCAGTAGGTTTGTATTTATCATCCAGTATTTTTTTACATTTATGTGCTAATTTATATATATCAGTGACTTCCTCTTCCGTCGAATCAAAAAAATTCTTATAATGTCTTTTTGGTACTATTAATATATGTCCTAAATTTACAGGATATTTGTCATATATAGCAAAGCATAACTCATTTTCTGCTATTATATTTAAATCTTGTCTGTTACAAAATAAACAATCCATTCTAATTCTCCTAAAACTTAGCTTTTATTTATAAAAATTGGTCTATTATAATATTCCTCAAGTTTCTTATCATAATGGGATATTATCCATATTGTTTCCTTATCTGTTAATCTCTTAAATATATATCTGTTAAATTCCACATATTCAATCTCCCTACATCCTTTCATAAACTTCATATCCTCAAAACGTTTAAAGGGATTCGAAAATATATTTCTTCCAACACCCTTTCTTGTACAGCTATCCTTGCAATATATACTGTTACGCTTTTCTACAGGAAGTTCCTTTGATTTTCTTTCTTCATAAAAATCTATAAAATAATCCTATTATATCCTTAACTCTTACTTTTCCTTTTTCATCTACGTGTTCAAACATGGCCTTAAGTAAAACTGGCTTATAAGAATAACTCATAATCCGCTATATCAATAGGAAAATCTAAATATACTGATGACTTTTCACCTTTTGCAATGAGATCTATGTCCATTTGCTTCTGCTTTTTAGATGCTACTACGTATTCACCTAGCCTGTATTCTCTAATATTAAATACTCTGTGAAGCGAATATAGCATATTGAAAAGATTGGAGTTGTCAATGAAATCGAATACAATTAGGTAATTCTTTCCTTCACATAGTCTCATTCCCCTACCTAGCTGCTGCAAATATAATGTTTTTGACATAGTAGGCCTTGCCATGAATAGAACTAAGGCATTTCTCCTAGAAAAGTCATCATCTCATCCTTAACTTTTTCAGGTTGGTGTTTTAACTGATTATAAACCCATCTATACACCTTCCAATCATCATATACAAGACTATTCTGTTTTAATAAGTCATCATAATATTTATTTTTAGATACTTTACTTGGATTATGGTATGTCTCTCCATCTATTTCAATTGCAATTTTTATATCTTCGTTTTGTAGTACAAAGTCAATATATCTACTATTTCCATATATATCTCTAAAGGGATACTGAATGTATAGGTATTGAGATTTTTCAGGCCCAAAGGCTTCACAGAAAAGCTGTACAAATAGATCTTCTACATAGCTATGTAGTTTCCCAGTAGATTTAATATTTGATGTCATATTAGTTCCCCCATGTATTAATTCTTTTCTCATATTATATCACTACATATTTATTTCAATATATTTTATTCAAATCCTTTTTTTATAAACCGTTAAAAGACAAAGTTTCTACAATAAAAAACTGTGTCTTCTCTACAAATTACCATATAAATAAAGCTACATGTTTTAATTCATTTTATTATATTAAAAAAGTATATGCATAAATATCGCAACTATTGGTATTGCTATTAATGTTCTTTCTAAAAAAATAATAACTAGTTCTTTAAACTTCACTGGAAGCTTGTTGCAAGCATAACAACTATAGTTTCTGATAAAAATACTATTTGAACCATAGACTCTACTTTTTTTGCAATAAAATTCATTTTTCTCATATTTGCGGACAGGCAATTATTATCAATTATAGGCAAGTTCCATTCTATAAAATTAGATGCAAAAGGGACTATCCCTTTTGCATCTTTGGTTACTTGTTTAAATAATCTTTAACTGTATTCCTTAAAGCTTGTACTCCAAGGTTAGAACAATGAAGCTTGTTTTCTGGCAATCCGTCCAATGCTTCAACTATATCTTCCTCTTCTATTTCAAGTGCTTCCTCTATACTTTTTCCTTTAGCAAGAACAGTAGTCATACTTGAAGTTGCTACAGATGCGGTACATCCAAAAACTAAAAAAGATATATCTTCTATAATATTATCTTTTACCTTTATGTATATGGTTAAAGAATCTCCACAACTAGGATCACCAAAAGTACCTTTGCCATCATAGTCTATCATACTATCAACATTTTACGGAGTCATGAAATGTTCAATTACCTTAATTGAATATTGAGAATACATAAGTATCACTTCCTGTTTATAAAATTTATAATAGAATTACTATATTTATATGATACTATTAATAAATCATATACTACTTCATATATATAAGTTAAATATTTCTATTATACTAGATTTTAAATTGCTCTACCTGGATTTTTAACTTTTCTGCTATATTTGCAAGTTCTTCACTCGAGTTTGCAATCCCATTTATACCTGCTGTTTGTTCTTCTACAGATGCAGATGCTTCTTCTGTTGCAGCTGCGTTTTCTTGTGATATACTTGCTAGGCTTTCCATTATCTCTATTATCTCATTATTTTCATTTACCATTTCATCACTAGACTCATTTACAAAATCTATAACTTGTTTCATTTCATCTATGGATTTAGCTATTCCTTTAAATTTATTATTTGTCATTGTTACACTTTCATTTTGAGAGTCTACTACTTTTTCTATTTCATTCATAGTTTGTACTGCATTTGATGTCTTAGTTGTAAGATCATTTATTACTTTACTTATCTCCTCTGTAAACTCATTGGATTGTTCTGCAAGTTTTCTAATCTCTTCTGCTACTACTGCAAATCCTTTACCACTTTCTCCTGCTCTAGCTGCTTCTATAGCTGCATTTAAAGCTAATAAGTTTGTCTGCTCTGAAATGTTTTTTATCATCTCACTAGCCGAAGCTATTCTTTCAGCACTTTCATCTGTACTTTTTATTACTTCTCCAATATCTTTAGATGCTTTATCATTCATATTATTCTTTTCTACAAGGTCTCCAACTAATTCAGTTCCTTCATCTTTAAGTTTATTTACCTTGCTGACAGAACTATTTAATTTCTTTATATAATCTATATTTTTATTAACTGCATCTCCAAGTTCTGTAGCAGATATAAATCCTTTTTCTGTATCATTGGCTTGTTCATTAGCACTACTAGCTATGTTCTCAATTGCTTCAGCTACTTCATCAGCTGCAGTTGCAGACTGTTCAGTAGTTGCTGTTAATTCTTCAGAATAAGAAGCTACACTTTGAGAACTTTCGAAAACATTCTTAATAATGTTTCTTATAGATTTTTGCATAGTATCTACTGAACGAGATATTACTCCAAACTCATCTTTTTTATTCAATAATTTCTCTGGCACTTCATTGCTAAAGTCCCCATCTGCCATAGTATTCATAAGGTGTTCTAGTTTCTTTATAGCTTTTATCTCATTATTAGATGTTGAAAATAGAATTGCCCCTAATAACAAAAACGCAAATATTCCTAAAGAAAAGATAATGTTACGATTTTTATTTATAGCAGAATTTACATCTTCCATAGAAAAACCAATATTTAAAGCCCCTATCTGTTCTCCATCTACAACTACTGGATACAATACATCATATACTGGAATTTCATTATTATCTTTATGAAATACATCTTCTAAAGAAGACATTTGTCCATCAGTAACTGCTGATGCGACTCTTTCATCTTCAGAATAACTTTCTCCAATACGGTCCTGTATACTATGAGCCTCTACTTTAAAATCATTGTCTATAAATGCAGCATAGACAATATCATCATCTATTGTTAAACTATCAACTAAGCTTTGACGATTAAACCTTTCTGTCAGTTCATTAATATAATCTGCTTTTATTCCAGCTTGAGCAAAATTACCACTAGGTAGTCGTATAGCTCCATATTTAAAATATGTATCTGACTCAGTATCTTGTCTTATTTCTTCCATTAATACATCCTGTCCACTTCTAAAAAATTCAGCCAAATCACTATTCTCATCTGGGGACATCCCAACATATTCTTCTACAGTTGAAAATAGTATTATTCCCTCTGAATTAAAAAGAGTTAATTCATCCGCTCCATTATCTTCAGCTAATTCTAACATCTTCTCATATGTCAATTCATCTTCTGCACGCATAATAGATTTAGCAGCTACCATAATATCTTCTTCTATTGCATTGTTTATTATCTTCAATGATGTAGTATTGTCACTTAATCTGCTTACAGTCTCTCTTAATATAATCTCTCCATTTCTATCCATTTCATCGAATAGACTATTTTTCGTGTTTATAGTAGATGTTATTGCTATTACTACCATAACCAATGTTATCACTATAATAGGTATAATGAATAACTTAGTTCTAATGGAGCTTGTTTGTACTTTGTTTTTTCCCCTATGCTTTTCTAAGTCCATATAATCGTCCCCTTTTTTCTAAAATCAAAAATGTTTTGTCATAATCATATTACATTAATATATATCGACAGAATTTTTGATAATTTCAGTGTAATCAATATATATGGATATTTTTTAATAATTTTAGATAACCTCCGTAGGAGCATCAGAACCTGTGCTACATTAACAAAACCCCTCTAGAAAACTAAAGGGGTTATTACTCTATCCTTTAACATTTCAATTAACTTTGGAACCTTTGTTATATTTTCTAATCCCTTTATATTTGAATCTCCTTCAACAAAGAAACTCAACGTTTCTCCAGTTAAATAATCATCAAAATCAAATCCTAAGCCAACATGATATATTCCTGTAATTCGACAAAATTAAACAATTGTCATTTTTCTAATTAATGATTAGAAATCAAATATTATGAATTGTACATGTTAAACTATCATATAATCCTATTTAAAAATAAGAGCATATAAGAGATAATGAGACTTAGTAGGCTCCCTTGAATTATACTATTTTAAATTGTTGATACTATTTCATTAAAATCTGCTACTAGTTTTTTAATCTTTTCTTCTCCTATTTCTGAAATGCTCTTTCCCATTTCTAAATAATATACATTAAGAAATTCATCTATTTTTTCCTTAAAGCTAGTATTTACTTTGTTATAGAAGTTACCTAATACAAATGCTATGGCTATAAAAGGATCCTTTTCTATAAAATTTGCATCTGTTATACCGCCAAGTTCATATTTGTTACAATTGAATACAGACTTTACAGTTACTTCAATTTGAAAAGCATAGTTCTGAGGCTTAAACATGAAATCACTCTCCTTTTATATCTATTTAAATTTCTTAAGATATTCTGCTGCAGATCTATCCATTTCTAAAGAAAAGTCTGACATATATTTACGTTTACAAAACTTTCTAATATATTCATTAATATTATTATCAGCTAAACCTGATTTTTCATTTCTTTTAGAATGCATTTTTTTATTCTCTTCTTTAGACAATCTATGATATTTATTCTCAAAAACTATGTACTCTTTTTCAAAACGCACAGGTTTCTTCCTTTTCTTTTGAGACTCTGTTGGATACCCATATACTACCATAGCAGCAGGTATAACATAGTCTGGAAGTTCTAACAACTCTCTAACAACTTCACAGTTCTCAAGAATATCCCCTATATAACATGAACCAATTCCCAAGGATTCTGCAGCTATTACAGTATTTTGAGCAGCAATTATTGCATCTGCATAAGCTAGTAATATATCTCCCTGACCAGGTTTTCTTATATCACATTCCTCAAAACAAAAGGAATCATACCATCTCTGATAGTCTGCAAGAAAAACAAGCACCATAGGCGCCTTTGCTATAAATGGTTGATTATCACAAGTAACTGACAATTTTTTCTTTTGGTTTTCATCAGTTATGTCAAAAATGCTGTATAGCATCATACATCCCGCAGTAGGAGCTTCAAATGCAGCATTTAATATTTCCTGTTTCACTTCACTTGGAATTTCTTTGTCCTCAAATACACGGACTGATTTTCTATTTTTTATCTGTTTAAGTATTTCATTCATGATAATACCTCCATTTTGATTAGAATATTTTAAGTTAATTATATCATTAGAATAGTAGTTCTTTGTGAAAATAAAAGAAAAAGACCCTTTTTAGGATCTTAGTAACTTGGTCGATGTTTAATCTTCCAAATATCCATCTGGAAGAATCTTTCCTCTATCATGTCCAATACCTGTGTACGCTGATTTACTCTTTCCAGCTGTCTTTCTAACCGCTCTTTTACTTGTTCTACCATGTTATCATCTCTTTTTGATTATTTATAGATTAATATCTATGCTTCTACCCAAATGAGAATTAATGGATTGCTCCATCATCTTGGTATTTTCCTCTATCATCTGTACCATATCGTTCATTTGTGTTTTTCCAGTATCTATTGCCATTTTCATGATCGATATGCTGGCTTGTCGTTGTACTTTCATTTGGCTTAGTCCCATTGATAGTGCTGCTATGTCCATGATACATGCTCCTTTCTAATTAGCAATTTAGCAATAAAATTAAACACTTCCTATCATTAATCTTTAATTTGTTTTTGAATATATCCACTTAATATTTTTTTAGCAAAAGATTTACATAGAATTAATTGATCTCCATTAATCAATTCCAATTGACTATTCGCATGCGCTGAAACTTTATTTCTAATGTTTACCAATTTTTTTATATCATCTATGGTAAATTCTTCTGCCCCTAAATCAGTTGCTGCTAGTTCTATTCTCCTTCTTCTTTCAACTTTGCCTATCTCGTATATGTCTTTTGCTGATTTAATTATAGCATCTTTATCATATTTTTTACTTTTAATCTCTTTTACTATTTTAGAAATACTTTGTTCCATTTTTGTTTTGTTTTCTTCTTCTTTTTCTTGTTTTGCTTCATCTAGATATTTATCTGATATTAGCTCAATTATCTTAAAATAGTTTATAAATGCCTCTGTATACCATGGCTCTATCCTTATACCTCTCTCATAGTATTTGATTGCAGTTCTAGTTATTTTATCTAAATATCTGCTCTCTTTAAGTAATTGATTAGCATTCCCTATATCTTGATTCGTTACCTTCCTAGGTATTGCCAGTCTACATAACAGATCTTTTTCTCCGTATCCTTTTTCACCTTTATGAACAATTTGAATTACGTCAGTAATAATTAATTTGAACTTTGAATCTACCACAAAGGATAAAAATCCAGACAAGTTTTCAAATTTACTTAAAACAATTTCTCTTGCTTCTTCTGTGGAATCTCCAATTACATCTATTTCTACATATGTTTTATTATCCACTATATCAAATAGAAAACCATCTATAGTCACATTGTGTTCCAACTTTGCATCAGATAAGATAAACCCCTTAACTTTCCAACTTTTATCCATATTCAGGTCACCTTTTAACATCGATATTTTAAAAAAGAGCCAGAGAAAAAATCCCCTGACCCTCTATTGTTATTACTAGAGATTCAATCATCTTAATAACTGAAGAACTCCTTGAGGTGCTTGATTTGCTTGAGCCAACATAGCTTGAGCTGCTTGTTGAAGGATGTTGTTCTTAGTAAACTCCATCATTTCTTTAGCCATGTCTACATCTCTAATTCTAGATTCAGCTGCTTGTAAGTTTTCAGCAGATGTATCTAAGTTCTTTATTGTATGCTCTAGCCTATTTTGCAATGCTCCTAGCTTAGATCTTTCAGATGAAACTGAATCTAAAGCTTTATTAAAGGTTGTTATAGCCTTACCAGCTACTTCTTGACTGGAAATACTAACCCCACCAGTTGCAGTTGCCACAGCAGAACCATCATCAGCTGCCCCTGAAATTTCTACAGTTACACCTGCACTAAGTTCATTGGTAAAAGTAATTGATTGATTTGCAGTTCCTATAGTCGCATCTTCAATACTGTCTACAGCTTTTGCTTCATCTAATTCAGTAAAGGCCTTTCCATCGGCACTAACAGCAACTATTTCTCCATCAGCATCTGCAAGACCATATTGTGCTCCAGTAACAACAGTTACAGCAGGATCAGCTCCATCTGTAATATCTACAGCTTCAAATCTTACTACTGTATAACTTGTATCTGCAGCCAAAGTTGTCAATGCGGCCGTATCTGTTATATCTACATCTTCTACAAACCCTGCTCCCAGAGCATCCGCACTCATTTCACCAATGCTTAACTGAAGATTTTGACCTTCATTTGCACCAATATGGAAAGTTTTATCACTAAAATCTCCATCTAATAATTTTTGTGTATTAAATTCAGTTGTTTCAGCAATTCTTGTTAATTCAGCGGATAGTTGATGTACTTCTGCTTGAAGTGCATCTCTATCAACTTCAACATTAGTATCATTAGCTGCTTGTACTGCTAACTCTCTCATTCTTTGAAGTATAGCATGTGATTCATTTAAAGCACCTTCAGCTGTTTGAATCAATGAAATACCGTCTTGAGCATTTTTAGAAGCCATATTAAGACCCCTAATTTGCCCTCTCATTTTCTCGGATATAGAAAGTCCTGCTGCGTCATCTCCAGCTCTGTTGATTCTAAATCCTGAAGATAATTTTTCCATTGATTTTGTTGAAGCATTGTTTGTAACTCCCAACTGACGATGGGTGTTCAAAGCCATTAAGTTGTTGTTAATTCTCATTATTAATTCCTCCTTGAATTTTTATTATTTGGCATCCATGCCGCCGCCCGTAGGGCGGAATTTTAAATTTTGAATGTTGAATTGTGAATTTAATTTACAATTTACAATTCTTAATTCACAATTTTGAGAAGTTCTACTTCTCAATACTATTATCGGATGCTTGTCCAATAACTTTAGTACTTTTATATAAAATTTTTCTTTCATTTCCAAGAATCATCCAAGTTGTCAAATAACATGTATACTAGTTCTGAGTTGGCTTCAATTACTTCTTTTTTCTAAATAATCGATTCACTTCGTCAATACTTAACTTCGATTTTGATGCTTCAATATTTTCATCTTCAATATACTTATACAATTCCTTCCGAAAAATATCAATGTTTTCAGGTGCATCTATGCCAATTCTTACCTTTCCGTCTTCAATTTCCATAATTTTTACTTCAATATTTCCATCTATTATAATGGATTCGTCCTTTTTTCTCGTAAGTATTAGCATATTCATTCACCCCTGCCTTCTACACTTTGATTGAAAACATAATGCTTTGTTGTATATCTATCGTCATCTAATATTACTTGTTTCCCTAATTTCTCTTTAATATTGATTATAATAGGCCCTAATAGATTGGTTGTCATTTTTTCCATATCTTCTGGGACTACTACTATTGTATATACTCCTATGTCTTGTTTATCCTTTATCTTTAATTTATTTTGAGCCGTTTCTGGTATTATTATGTCATAGTCTGGGAAAACAAAAAAGGGGTTTATTATTACAAAGGCTAATTCCTGATTATTTACTGATTGTAGCCATTGAAATAGACTGTCCTCATCTTCACTGTTTATTATTATAAATTGTTTTTCATCTTCAAATCCTAATAATCCTTCGGGGAAATTGATAATCTTCTCTTCATCTATTTCAATTAAACCAAAATTTGTTGTATGAAGCTTCATGGTGTTCCTCCTCGTTATTCAGTTCATAATACACAGTACACAGTTATTTAGGTCTTTTTTGTCTTGATTCAAAATTGGCGTAAGCTTTGCTTATGCCTTATCTAGCTTAGAAATTGAACCAAAGTTGGCTGAATAATCTTTGCTCCAGTCATTAGGCTAGATGTATAAACATTTTCAGCTACATTTAAGTTCATGATTACTTCCGCCATATCCACGTCTTCGTTATATGATAATAGTTCTTTTACATTATTTATTTGTGTTCCTAACTTTTTCTCAGTTAGTTCAAGTCTATTCATCTTTGCCCCTACTTCTGCTCTTACGGATAGGACCTGTTCTTGACTTGATTGAAGATTTCCTATGGCAGTTTGAATATCTTCGGTATTATTTTCTTCTAAAGCAGTGGATAAGTCTTCAAAAACTTTTATTAAGGTAGCTGCATCACCACCATCTCCTGTATGACCAGAAAAAGCATCTTCAAAATCTTCTGGTTTCTCTGGCACTTCACCTACACCAAATACCTTCATTCCTACTATATTTACTTCTACCGTTTCAGATACTCCAACATTATAAGTAACAACTTCATCTTCCCCTAGTTGTAAGTCTCCTGTAAAATCAGAATTATATGTGCCATCTTCATTGAATAAAGGCATATCCGTCTTGTACCCACTGAATATATGTCTTCCAGCATATGTGGTATTTCCTATTTGTACTAGATGATCTTTCAACTGGTCAATTTCTTCTTTTATCTTCTTCAAATCTTCTCCTTCTTTTGTTCCATTTGCTGCATCTACTGTCAATTCATATGCTCTTTTTAGTACTTCACCTATTTCCCCTAAAGCTACTTCTGTATCATTCATCCAGGACATAGCATCTTCTGCATTTCTATGGTATTGTTCTAATTTTGATATATCCGTATTGAATTTCAAACTTTTGCTAGCTCCTATAGGGTCATCTGATGGTACTCTAAATTTCTTACCTGTAGCTTGTTGATATTGAAGCTTTTCCATTGTTTTTAGGTTTTGATTTAAATTATAAACCATATTGTTTATAAGCATATTATTAGTTACTCTCATTCATTTACTCAGTCCCTTCGTAAAAATTTTAGATAAAACAAAGTGCCATTTTCTGTCTTAAAATCAAATAGACATAGGAACCTATCCTTACTAAGACATATTTAGAAAGATAAGCACCAACTTATGAAAGATTTGTAGAAGTATCCGACTGAAAAAAATCGTTTGGTCTGTGTATTATAGCAATAGCGGTCTTCGCAAACCTATTTTTTTCTGTGTCGTAATATTTCACGAATCTTGAATTGGAGGCACGTTCTTTCTAAATATGTCGTGACTCGCCTCATTGGTTTATCGTCCAACTAATCCTAATCTATTTATCGTCACATCCATTACAGCATCCATTGTTGTTATCATTCTAGCTGATGCTACGTAGGTGTTTTGGAATTTTACCATGTTTGCCATTTCTTCATCGTAGGATACTCCTGATATGGAGTTTCTTTTTGATTCTATATTTTTAAGTATTAGATTCTGTGATTCATGCATTCTTTGGCCTTGCATACTGTCCACCGCTAGGTTTGACATTATGGATTTTATAAAATCATCTGGACTACTGT
Source organism: Schnuerera sp. xch1 (assembly GCF_019931165.1). Taxonomy (GTDB): domain Bacteria; phylum Bacillota; class Clostridia; order Tissierellales; family Tepidimicrobiaceae; genus JAIOUP01. Next base: position 21,181 of record NZ_JAIOUP010000006.1, on the reverse strand, counting down.
TAAAACCAAAATGTTCTCCTCTGTCCCTTTGATCTATTAATTCCAACAGATTGCCATTGTCTTCCGCACTACCACCTGCATTTTTTGCTGCTGCTATATTATCTAAATCATTTAGTATTTGTTCAGATACAGTTATATCTATAGCAGTAATATTATTAGTATTGCCTCCATCTCCAACAAAAAAGTTTATATTTGTTTCACCATTTAATCCATATCCTAACTTATGCTGTTCATTAAATCCTTCAGCAAATCCTTTTGCAAAATTATCTAATCTATCCTGATAGTATTGTATCCCTCTATAGGTACTATTTTGTCCATCTCCATTGTATAAGTCCAATACTCCCTTTAATTCTCCAGATTTTATCTTTACTTCACTTCCGTTGCTCCACTGTAGACTTAGTTTATCTTCATTTTTACTCCAACTTATCTCATTTACATCAATATGGTCTACTATAGATACTCCGCTTATGTTTACTCTATATTTACCATCTTTAGATTCATCAACCTTAACATTTGCTATCTTTGATAGCTTGTCTACCAATAGTTCTCTTCTATCCCTTAGATCATTGGCTGGTCTTCCATCCAACTCATTTGAATATATCTGTCTATTTAACGAGGCTATTTGATTTGCCAAACTGTTTACATTTTCTATCTTAGTTTCTATTGAAAATTCAGTTTCTTCTCTTAAATTTTGTAACCTTTTTGCTGTTTCATTAATGTGTTTAGTCAAGGCTAAAGCATTTTCTACAACTGGTTCTCTAAAGGAAGAATCTGAAGAATTCTTGCTCATATTATCCAATGCAGTATAAAAATCATCTAAGTATTGTCTAAAGCTGCTATCGGATGGTTCTCCAAACAGCTTTTCCATTTCACCTAAAGTATCCACTTTTACTGACCATTCACCTGTAGAAGCATTTTCGTTCCAGTATTTAAAATCTACATATGAATCCCTTATTCTCTCCACATTATAGATTTCAGTACCCGTTCCTAAAAAGCCTATTCCCGGTAGGCTTTGTGGATTTGTAGCTCTTTGAGCTCCTTGTTGCCTTGAATATCCTTCGGTATTCATGTTGCTTATATTATGGTTTGTTATATATAAGGATCTTTGACTTGCTAATAGGCCTTGTACGGCTGTATTAAATCCAAACATTTATTTACTCAGTCCCTTCATAAAAATTTTATCTTCCTACAACTCCCATCCTGTTCACTATATTTTCTATCATCTCATCTATAGCATTTATTACTCTACTGTTTGCTGTGTAGGAGTGTTGATATTTTAGCATGCTTGCCATTTCTTCGTCCAATGAAACTGCGGATATTTCTTGCCTTCTTCCGTCTATTTGTCTTATTAACATATCTTGATTGTCTGCCATAGATTCTGATGCTTGTCTATCTAAACTTAAATTTAAGATTAAATCTCTGTAGAATCCATCCAATGTCATGGAACCTTCTTTGTCTGCTATAGCTTTAAGGACAGTTTCAATAGTTGAACCTTCTCCTAATTCTAAGTCTTTATATATATATCCATCTTCACCGAGATCATATTCATCGTATTCCTTAAATAAATTTACATCTCTTAAACCCAATATAGCTTTTGCTATTTCTCCATCTCCTTCAGCTCCTGACTCTGATACTGCTATTTTACTAAAGTCCTTCAATTTTTCATTTACTTTTATTGTGGCTGCTGGATCACTGGGATCTGTAATTTTAAAGAAGTCCTCTCCTTCCTTATTTCCTTTCAAGTCCGCACCAAGCTTATGTAGTGCATTTACACTCGATGCTAGTTCTCCTACTAATATATTCAATCTTTCCCTATATTTCACCACATCTTCATCTCTTGCATCTATGTATCCACCTAGTTCTCCTCTTCCGTTTAATTCAATTTTATCTCCTGTATCTGACCAATAAATTTCTCCATGGCCTTTCTCGTTTAATTGTATATCTATAGGATTAAAATAGTCTCCATTTATTAAACTTCTACCATTAAGAGACACTACTACCTCACCATATTGATTTTCATAATGTGTAATTGGTATCAACTCTGATAATCTATCTAATTTTGCATTACGAACATCTCTATAGTCATTAGCAGATATGTTTTTACCATATCCTTCTGCTAGCTTAATCTTCTTATTTAAATCCGCTATTTCCTCTAAGATTACATTTGTTTCTTCTGTTTTATTTAGCATTTCCCTATTTAGATTGAGTTGTAAATTGTCCAATTGAGTGCTTATATGATTTACTGTAGTGGTAAATGCCACTGCATTTTCATGTAGTAATCCTCTTATGGTTAGACTGTCTGGTTCTTTATATAGCTCAGCCCAACCATTCCAAAAATCATCCATTACATTCTGAAGTCCACTACTGGTTATTTCGTTAAATATTATCTCTATTTCACCAAGTATTTCTGACTTTGCATTATAATATCCATAGGCTGCCATTTCATTCCTAATCTTTGCATCTAAAAATTCATCTCTTATCTGTCTAATCTGTTGTACATCAACTCCGGAGCCAGTCTGCAATCCGTTTATTATATCCAAAGAATACCTGCTTTCTGCATGGATTACACTTTGTCTTACATAGTATGGATTATTTACATTGGATATATTATGAGACACTGTATCTAATGCTCTTTTATTTGCATTTAATCCTGATATAGAAATATATAATCCTCCAAAACCCATGATTACACCTTCCTATCAAAGAGATTCTTGTTTGTTTTCTCTTTTTTATTTTTCTTGTCATAAGTAGCAGGAGCTCCAGCTTGAGTAATTAAATTAATGTTAAAATCCAACCATTGTAGATTTTCATTTATAAGTTCATTATTGACGCTATTTCTAGATTGGATATCAGCCAATAATTTACTCAACTTTTCTCCTAATTCCATTATATCCTTTTTTTCCTCATCAATCTTATCTATTATGTCTGAAAGAGGAGTATTTTTATCTACTCCCCAAGTATCTAACAGTTTAATTCTTTTTTCTTCTGCCAGCGCCATTTTATTTATCAGCGCTTCTTCTCTTTTAGTTATCTGTTCCAATTCTTCTACATGACTGTTTATTATTGTATCCGTCTTTTGAAAGGTTAACTTTTTTATAGATTTAATACATTCTAGTTCTTCTTTCAGAATACTGATCAATTCTTCCTTAAAGGTCATATCTTCACCTCATTATACTTTCTTATCAAAATTTACGCTTTTATACATTTTCTCTGCTATATCTTTGCCCTTTACATTATATGTGCCTGATTTAATCTCTCTTTTAAGTTTTTCCACTTTATCCTTTCTTACCTCTGGTATATCTTTTAGTTTGTTCATTGCTGTTTTAAAATCCTTAGCTTTATCTGAAAACTTCAATTCATCTTTTCCTATTTTGTTCTTTTTTTGTTTTACTTTTTTATTCATCCCTGAATTATATACCTTCATAATTTTATCTGTTTTATTGATCTTCATAAAAATCACCCCGCTCTCCCTTATTCCATATTATTATCGGTAAAACGAGGTGATACTTTAACATTTTATTTAATTATCGTTCCTATGTCTATCTGTAACTCTAATCCTTTCCATAGCACTTCCATTTTGAATAGTTCTAGGATCCCTACCTCCTCCTATGGAACGTTTGAACTCCCTTTCCATTTTTACAGTGCATTTTTCACAAAATCTTCCTGTCCTTATAGGCGCACCACATTTTTCACATGATAGAATTAAATTACTTTCCTCTCTTATCTCCAATCTCCCTTGCCTCAAAAACTCAATTATCTTTTTAGAATCCACTTCTACCTTTTCAGATACTTCTGCTACATTAGCTTTAGGATTTTCATCTATATATTCTTTTACCTTTTTAAAGTCTTCTTCATCTTCTCGTCTACATTCCGGACAGATATTGAATCCATTATAAGCGTAAATTTTCCCACAACGACTACAGTTTCTTACATCCATATTTTCACCTCTTTATACTTTCATACTAGAAGTAATAGCTAAACCGTACACTTTTTTGACTCCATTTTCTGTTAAAATACCGCTGCATTCAATTATAGTTGTTCCTGTGGTAATAATATCGTCAATTAAAAGAATTTCTTTATTTTTTAAACCTTCTGCATTGATAACTTTAAATGCACCTTTTAAATTATTCTTTCTCTCAATTTTCCCCAATTTATTCTGTTCTTTAGTCCATTTAATCTTTATGAGATTATTTTTAAGTAGTGGCTTGTCCAATTCTTTGGATATATATTGTGCTAATAGTTCTGATTGATTGTATCCTCTTATAGCCTTTTTCCTTTTATTAGTTGGTACATAAGCTACTGCTTCTATCTTATGATCTATGCTTTTATCATAAATGGTAGATAATAGTATCTCTCCAAAGGGTTTATATAGATAACTTTTCCCTCCAAATTTAAATGCATGTAAATTTTTTCTAATGAATCTATTGTACAATACTGAATAATATGCCTTATATATGTTAGAATAGTGTAGTTCGATTTCCTTATGTGTAAATTCTATTAAACTATTACAATTTTTACAGATATGGCTTTCACTGATTGGAGTATTTTCTTTGCAGAATAAACAGGTGTTTTCTTCCTGAAATAATAAGTTTCCCATATCCCTTAAAATTCCCATAATCTCCTCCTAATACATGGTCAACATATTTCTTATCTTATAATCAAGGCTTGAATATCTCCTTGTAATCCTATTGTTGTTTATCATAGCCTGTAAATACTTCTCTTCACCTACTAATACCACCAATTCCTTAGCCCTAGTGATTGCTGTATATAGTAGATTTCTGGTTAGAAGCATTGGTGGTCCCCAATGCATGGGCATTACAATTACTGGGAATTCACTGCCCTGACTTTTGTGTACTGTAGTGGCATAGGATAGCTTTAGCTCATCCAATTGATTATAATTATACTCTACTTCCTTTTCATCATCAAATAGGATTTTCATTATTCTGTTATCATCATCAATATCCATTATTATTCCAAAGTCCCCATTGAATACTCCTTCTCCTTTTTCTATAACTTCACCGTCTTTTATGACTTCCCATTCTGTGGTGTAATTATTTTTAATTTGCATTACCTTATCTCCTACTCGAAACAGTTCATCCCCCATGGTCTTTTCCTTTTTTAATTTAGATCTTGGATTCAATACATCTTGTAGATGTTTGTTCAATGCATTTATACCTACATCTCCCTTTTTCATAGGAGTTAATACTTGTATATCTTTCAAAGGATTTAGTCCATAATAGCTTGGCAATCTTTCCTTGCATAAATTCGATATTATATTAACTGTATTGTTAGAATTCTTTTCTCTTATGAAGAAAAAATCATCTCCCTTGTTCAATATGGGAAATTGTCCTTTATTTATCTTATGGGCATTGACTACTATTAAGCTTTCTTCGGCTTGACGAAATATCTCATTTAATTCTACTACCTTAATTGCATTGCTATTTATTATATCCTTTAGTACATTTCCTGCTCCAACTGATGGCAATTGGTCTATATCACCTACAAGTATGAGCCTAGTCCCTGGCGTTATAGCCTTTAACAAACTATTCATCAGTAATATATCTATCATGGAAGCTTCATCTATGATAAGTAAATCCGTATCCAAAGGACTATCCTCATCCAATCCGAATACCATGTTTTCCTCCATATAGGAGTATTCCAGCAATCTATGGATGGTTTTAGCTTCTACTCCTGTCGTCTCTGACATCCTTTTTGCTGCTCTTCCTGTAGGTGCAGCTAGATTTACCGTTAATCCTTGATCTTCAAATATCTTTATTATGGCATTTATTATGGTGGTTTTCCCTGTCCCTGGCCCTCCTGTTATGACTATCATTCCATTGTTTATGGATTCCCTAATGGCTTCTATCTGCTTTTTCGCAAATCTTATGCCTTCTTGTCCTTCTATAGTAGATATTACCTTATCAACATCTATATCAAGGTCATCTAGCTCAGCTCTAGATAGTTCCACTACTTTTCTACTTACATTACTCTCCGCTACATGGAAAGGAGTATAGTATACTCTGATCTCATCATCTATACTTAGTATATGTATAATACCTTTTATGGCTAGTTCTCTTATTGAATTTTCAATTAATTCATCTTCTATTTCTAACATTTTCCCTGTGCTTTCTATTAGTTCTTCCTTTGGCACATAGGTATGACCACTTCCAGCAAATTTATTTATAATATATCTTATACCTCCCTCTATCCTATAAGGTGATTCAATGCTAATGCCCATATTTTGTGCAATCTTATCTGCTGTTTTAAATCCTATACCAAATACATCCTCTGAAAGTTTATATGGGTTTTCAGATATTACATTTATAGTGTCCTTTCCGTATTTTTTATATATCCTTATTCCATAGTTAGGAGTTATTCCATATTGTTGCAAGAATATCATTACCTCCCGCAATTCTCCTTGTTCTTCAAATGCTTTTACAATCTTTGTTAATTTCTTATCTCCTATTCCTTCTATTTCCTTTAATTTTTCCGGATTGTATTGAATTATATCCAGAGTATCAGTACCAAACCTTTCTACAATCTTCTTAGCAGTTTTAGGTCCTATATGAGGGATAAGGCCTGATGACAAGTATTTCTCTATCCCATTTACAGTAGATGGGACGACTATGGATACATTAGATATCTCTAGTTGTTCTCCATATGTAGGATGATATATCCATTCTCCTTCTGCTCTTAATGTTTCCCCTATATTTATAACAGGTATATATCCTACAATAGTAGCTCTTCCATCTGGAGTATCTAAGTTCGCAACCGTATATGTGTTTGTCTCATTTCTAAATATTATATCCTCTACTGTACCTTCCAGTCTTAACAAAATAATTCTCCTCTACTGATAATCTTGATTTTATTATATCACAATTTAAATGCAATTAAATTATTTAATGTTTGCCTTTATTTTAATTATTTCATTTATTATTAATGCTATATCCCTTTTGGTAGCAGGCCTATCATATTCCTCGTATATATCCTTTTCATTTATAGTACTCGTTCTTTGCTTCTCCTGCCATAATCTCTTTACTATAAAACCATTCTTAATATGTTTATTAACAGTTTCAATTGAGTTTAAACATCTTATAGTTTTATCATTTACAAGGTATACTATGGTATTGCCTTTAACTTTATAAACCTCCTTGATATATCCTATATTTATATATCCAAGTGCACCATCATTTTTGCATAATGGCTTTCTTACCTTTACAGGTATAAATATATTATCTTTATTAAAGGGAATTGGTGTTAGATTTTTGATATTTAATATATTTCCATAATATTTTCTTGCATTCTTTATATCTATCAGATAATATTTGCTCAACTGTTTCATTATAGTTTTTGTGGTTTTATTAACTTCATATGTTCCCCCATGTATTGTATACAACATAGAACAATTTCCTTTCATATCCAAATAGGTTGGTAAAAAGGCTATTAATTCCTCTGATATTATTTTCTCTAAATCCATAAAAATCCCTCCTTGACATATTTTATCAGAACATATGTTCTATGTCAAGAAGGGATTCATTTTTTACTTCATACTAGCTATTGTTTTAGATAGCTCATTTATACTCTCTGTAAGCTGGGTTAGTTTTCCTTCTATTCTAACCAACAAATATACAGAAATGACTATCGGAAAACCTAAATTAGCTATATGAGTATAGATTTCCTCCATGATAACCTCCTTTCATTTTGTTGCACAAAACCGGAGGCGCCCATAATTATCAACTGTCAACTTACTATATTTCCAGTTCTTCTATTGTTGTGGTTATAAACCTGGCTCCTGATACTGCTGCAATATCTCCTGAAGTAGAGAAGAATACATTTCGTGTTATTATGTCATCCATTGCCGTTCTTACTTCTGCTTCTGTTAAATCAGTTCTAGGCTCATCTAAGCTGATTCTGAATTTTTTACCTGCTGTATCCAGAAACTCCATTTCCAATTTCGATTTATCCACCTAATCACCTCCTTTGGCTGAATTAATCATTAAATTATAATTCTTCATCTACAAGCTCAATTTCTTCAAGCCTTTTTACCTTGTATAAAGGAAGACTTTGAAGACCTGCTAGGGATTCAGCTACTGCAAATAGATCATCGCTTAATACATCGGTCTTTACTTTTGACAATGTTTTGGATTTGATTACCTGTCTGTTACCATCTAATCCCACATCAAGTTCAAGCTTCAATCTTACATTATCCTTAATATCTGTGACTGCCATCTTACCACCTCCTTCTGTTCCTTATATAGAAGAAGGTAGATTATTTTACTATTATGTTTCTTAATTTTTTTATTGCTACCGTTTTGGTATTGACTACTGTCCTATATGATATCTGCATTTTGTTCGCAATTTTATCTATGGATAGATTGTTTATATAGAAGTCAACAATTACCTGTTTTTGTCTTTCTGTAAGACAATCTAAATTGTTATATAGAATATTTATCTCTTCTTTTTCAAGCATGACATCTATAGGTTCTTTTTCATCTCCTTCTAGTAAGTCTATAAATTCTCCCTCTTCTAGAGGTTCATTTAATGAAAGAAATTGTTTTTCTTTATGTTTGTTTAAGTAACAATATTTTAGCATCATCTTTATATATCCTAGAAAATGAACTCCTTTACTTTGGTCATATTGTTCAATGGCTATTAAAATCGTTTCATATCCTTCCTGAATCAAATCATCATACTGAGTTATCCTATTGTAATATCTTCTTATAGAGCTTATTATTAATGGGTTAAGCTTCAACAATAGGGTCTCTTTAGCCTCTACATCACCTTTTCTGCTTAAATTTAATAAATCTTCTATTTCCTCATACATACTACTTCCTCCAACGAGGAAGGCGCCTTCCATATTACCTAGGTTAAATTAATATTAACTTGAAATATGGAAATTAAAAAAAGTAGAGTAAGGCCAATTCCTTACTCTACTTTTGATGAGTTAATTAAAATACATAGAAATATTCATATATAGTTGTAGACTTATGGCATATACTCCCAGGATCTTAATGAATTCATTAAAATATTTAATCAATTGGATATAATTGTGCTTAATCTATTGATAGCACATCTTTCTTATCAGTTCTTTCCCATGGTAAATCTAAATCTTGTCTTCCAAAATGTCCATAGGCTGCTACATTTCTGTAGATTGGTCTTTGTAAGTCTAAATTTTTGATGATAGCTGCTGGTCTTAAATCGAAATGTTTCTTTATCAATTTTTCTATTTCTTCATCTGAAATCTTGCCTGTCCCAAAGGTATCCACATATAGGGATAAAGGTCTAGCAATTCCGATGGCGTAAGCTATACCTATTTCACATTTATCTGCTAATCCTGCTGCTACTACATTCTTGGCTACATATCTTGCTGCATAGCTAGCTGATCTGTCTACCTTTGTAGGATCTTTTCCTGAGAATGCTCCTCCTCCATGCTTTGCGTATCCACCATAGGTGTCCACTATTATCTTTCTTCCAGTAAGTCCAGCATCTCCCATTGGTCCACCGACTACAAATCTTCCTGTTGGATTTACATAGTACTTGGTATCTTGGTCTAACATATCATGAGAAACTACTTTCATTATCACATGTTCCATAATATCACTTTTTATTGTGTCTAAATCCATATCAGGTCTGTGTTGAGTAGAAACTACGATGTTTTCTATTCTAACTGGTTTGTTGTCATGGTATTCTACTGTAACTTGAGTTTTACCATCAGGTCTCAAGTACTCCAATGTACCATTCTTTCTAACTTCTGTTAAACGTCTAGCTAATTTATGAGCTAATGATATTGGCAATGGCATTAATTCCTCTGTTTCATTGCACGCAAACCCGAACATCATGCCCTGGTCTCCTGCTCCAATTTTATCAAACTCATCTTTTCCATTCTGTTTATGTTCTAACGCTTTGTCTACGCCAAGAGCTATATCTGAAGATTGTTCATTTATGGATGTAAGCACCGCACATGTATCTGCATCAAAACCATATTTAGCTCTTGTATACCCGATTTCTTCTACTGTTCTTCTTACGACTTTTGGTATATCTACATAACAATCCGTCGTTATCTCTCCTGTCACTAACACTAACCCTGTTGTCACTGAAGTCTCACACGCCACTCTTGCATCTGGATCCTGGGCCAGTATCTCGTCTAATATTGCATCAGAGATAGCATCACATATCTTGTCTGGATGCCCTTCTGTTACGGATTCAGAAGTAAACAACCATTTTTTCATAGAATTCCTCCTTAAATTAAAAAAACCTATTCCAAAAGGAAAAGGCAATTGCAAATAACCTCATCTTTCAGATTCTAAACTCTGTAGGATTTGGCACCTTGATATATTACAGGTTGCCGGGTTTCAACGGGCCTAGTCCCTCCACCTCTCTTGATAAGGCATCAAGATTTTTATTCAATTCTGCAATTATTGTAACATAATGGGATATATAAGTCAATTGATAACTTATTTGAAAATTTAGCCTGAAACTAAAGGCTCTAATGATTGAACCTCTATTAAATGAAATTTGTCGATATAGTAAGAATAAATTAGATATTATTGTTTATCTCGTTATAACAGTTATTTACGCCTATTATTGACCTATTTTTATATGTTGCATTTATATCAAACATCCCTTATACTATAAGAGTAGTCAGCGAGAGAAAGTAATCAACGGGGTGTGGCGCAGTTTGGCAGCGCGCGTGGTTTGGGACCATGAGGTCGGAGGTTCGAATCCTCTCACCCCGACCATTGATTAAGAAGGATTGAAAAATCAATCCTTCTTTTTTTATTGCCTAATTTTTTGTCTAATTTCATCTTTACCAAATTGTCATACACTTGTTATTTGATTGTAATCCTATTGTAACCATATTGAGACATTAAAATTATATAATACTATCATGAATGGAAAAAGAAGAAATTTTTTGTAGAAAGGAGGTTTCAAGGAATTAAAAGCAAAATTTACAATGTATTAAGATGTAGTAATTTACTTGTTATTTTATTTAGGAGAGGTGATGTTTTTGAAAATTTCAATTAAAAAGTTTTTTATTTGCTTACTTGTTTTTAGTATGATAATTGCTTCAACAGTTCCATCGTTAGCTGCTAGTGCAGTTAATATGCCTTATGTAATCCATGAAACTAAGGATTCACGATATATAGGTTCAGGTATACAATATGAGAACATAAGGAAATTTACAACTAAAGGCTGGTGGAACATAAATGTAGTTAGAGTGGATTTGACTGATGAATATGCTGAAATATCTGGATTATTTAGTGATAATGGCCTCTCTAATAGAGACACCGTAAGTGATATGGTAACAGATAGCAAAGCAGTGGCAGGAATTAATGGTGACTTCTTTACCTATAGCCCAATACCCCATTCAATGGGAAGTTTCATTCAAGATGGTGAAGTTATATCTTCTCCAATAGAAAGAGCCTATGCTCTTCCTACATTCTATTTAGATACAGACAACAATTCCGATATAACTTTTTTCGATAGAAAAATGAATATCACGTCATTAAATTCTAATAAGAGTGTAACCATTAGTTTGATTAACAAAGCCGCAGATATGGATATGGTAACTCTTTTAAATAAACATTGGGGTTCCAAATCTTTTGGAAAGAAATATAATAATGGCCCTGATGATCAAATGGTAGAAATGGTAGTTGTAGATAATGTAGTCCAAGATATTAGAATAGGGGAAGAAGCTGTACCTATTCCAGAGAATGGATACATAATATCAGTTCGTGGAGAAAGAAAAGAACCTTTGCTTGATAATTTTGAAGAAGGAGATGAAGTTAAACTAGATGTAGGTACTTCTCCTAATTTAGAAGATATCAAATTTGCTATAGGTGGTGGAAGTATAATACTTCAAGATGGAAATATAACAAATACAAATATTGATATAAAAGGAGATCAACCAAGAACAGGAATGGGAATCTCCGAAGACGGAAAAGAACTTATAATAGCCACTATAGATGGTAGGGATACTTCATATAAGGGAGTAAGCCAAAAAATATTTGGATCCATACTAAGAGATTTAGGAGCATATGATGCTATCAATCTTGATGGTGGTGGTTCCACAACTATGGCTATTAGACCTATAGACAAACAATTAGCTGAAGTTGTAAATAAACCTTCTGAAGGAACCGAACGTAAAGTTGTAAATGGTGTTGGAGTATTTACTAATGCACCTAAGGGAGAACTTTCATATATAGAGATTGATACAGATGAAACGGATATGTTTCCTAATACAACTAGAAAGTTTTCTATAAAGGGATATGATCAATATCATAATCCCCTTAAAATAGATAATAGTCAGGTAGAATATACATTTGAAGGTGTTGACGGGGAAATATATGAAAATATCTTTGAAGCTAAATCTTCAGGTACAGTAACTGTACAAGCTAATTATAAAGGCTTAACTGATTCAATTGATTTAAGAGTATTAGGTGAAGTTAAAAGCATTGATATACCAGTTGATAAATTTCATCTACATCCTAATGGAAGTAAAAATATAGGGACTATATATGGAAAAGATCAAAATGGATACAGCGCAAAGATATACAAGGAAGATATTGAATGGACCGTTTTAGGAAACATAGGAAATATCGAAGATGGTGTATTCTACAGCAATGGAAACATTGGAGCCGGTGCTATATCTCTTAGCATAGGAGATGCATTAAACAACATATTAGTATCCATTGGTAGTGATAATAAAACATCTATAGAAGGTTTTGAGAATATAGAAAACTTTAAATCTGTTGCATATCCGGACTATGTAAGTGGAAGCATCAGCACAAAACCTGAAGCTAAAGAAGGCCAAAACAGCATAGGACTTAAATATGATTTTGCTAAAGGAAAAGATACTAGAGCCTCATATTTAATGTTTAAACCAGAAGGTAAAAATGGATTAGCCTTAAAGGGAACTCCAAATAGATTATCTTTATGGGTAAAAGGTGACGGTAATGGTACTTGGTTAAGAGGAAAAGTCTTAGATGCAAATGGAAATAGTCACTATATTAATTTTGAGAAATCCTTAGATTCTACACAATGGCAACAAGTTGAGGCTAATATTCCTGACAATATTTCTTATCCAATTGCATTGGAAAGAATTTATGTTATAGAGACAGACAGCAGCAAGAGTTACTCAGGAGAAATTTTAATAGATGGTTTAGAAGCTTATTATCCACCTTCTTATGATGAAACAATAGCTCCAACTCCAACTGAATTCAAGGATAATAGAAATGTTGAAGCCAATGTGAAAGATGGATTTTCACTAATGGTTGCTAGAATACCAAAGACTTCTAACACTACCGAGGAATTGGACAAGACATTGGTATCTACTATATATGATAAAATTAGAAACAGAGCAAATCAACATGATGTAAGCATGTTAATAGGAAAAGCCAATAATGAACTTAATAATGGCATTAAATCGGATAAGATCATAAATATTGGAGCTCCTTATACAAGCCATAGATATAAAAATGTATTTATGATAGATGCAAGTAGTGCTAAAGGCGGCATCAGACCTACTAATCCACAACAATGGGTATGGTTAAAGAATGGACTAGCAAATGCAGAAGAAGATCACATAATGTTATTCTTAAATACTCCAATATTTGGTGCAGGTGGATTTGTAGATAAATTGGAAGCTGAACTATTACATGAAACCTTAGTTCAGACTTCAGAAAGCGGAAAAAGCGTATGGGTAATACACCCTGGAAATACTACTAAAACAGAATTAAAAGATGGAGTGAGGTACATTCAGCTAAATGACAAAATCATAGATAGTCAAGAGGATATGAAATATCTGAATACAGTAGAATTTTCAATAGATGGCGATAATATAACATACCAAGTAGACTAAATAATAAGGGTGGCCAAAGCCACCCTTATTATCTTCATCTTAATATTGATTGTATAGTATAAATCCTACTGTAAATATTGTAATTATAATAACTAAAAATATATAAACTATCCTCCTCACCATAAAAAATCACTCCCTTAACTTGTTAATAGTATTAACAGTTAGGGGAGTTTTTAATCCTTGATTATTATATTTCAGATATCCAGTTTCCATAAACCCAACCAACTCTTCCATCTTCATTTATTTGGATCTTATAAAAATAATAACCACCTTTTAATACTGGTTCTTCTAATACAGTCATAGTTTGTTCTTGTCCCACTGCACCTATTTTTGTCCCCATAGGGTTATCATAGAGAATTAGTGAATCTTTTCCTTGTGCCTTTTCTATGGTATCTGGTTGTACTATATCTTCAGGACTATATTTTAATATATCACCTTCATGATATGTTTCAGGAGTTGGTATATTTATATTATTTCTAGGATATCCCCTGCTAGGTATAGCACCTCTACTAACTGGAGTTATTCTTCTATTATAATCTTTTAATGATACCTCGTATATTTTAGATTGGTATGTATCATTCCCTACATTTGGGTTATTTCTGTCCAATAGGCCATTATACCCCCATAGAGCAAAATACCAATGTTCCAATATGTTAGGATCCATATCTCCTATGGTAGCCATTCTAGTATTAGCCATGTCCCACTTTTTAAGCAACATATCTGCCCCTGCCTCTACATTATAAACAGGATCATGTTTTAACTTCTCTATGTTATAAATTGCTGCTTTTCCACTTACTTGCATTATACCTATATTTCCGCCTCTACTGATTAAAGGATCGCCATAACTATTGAATTGACAAAATCCACTCTCTAATTTAGCTATTGATTTCAATATTATACTTGGTATTCCTCTCTTGGTTGCAACTTCTTCTATTATTTTCTCCACATCTTCTCTAGGTAAATTTTTATTTTCACTAAATCCTATACTAACTGTACCAAATAATAGAATACATGTTAGTATAGCTGATACAAGTTTTTTCTTCATTATTTACCTCCTACCAACTGATATATCCATTCTTGAATTGTTCGTATAGCATCTTTGCTATGCCTACGCTTTGTTCTCCACTAGATATTTCTTTTGATAGTTCCTCTATATGCATGTCTTCAAACATTTCAGTTCCCGTACTCTTTTCTATAAACCCATTATCTGGAATTGTCTTCTTCATCTCTTTGAACATGATGTTTAGAAATATGGATTCAAATTCCTTACATACCTCTTTTAAATCCTCATCATCCTTGGTCTTTGATATTGATTCAACCTTCTTTTGTAATAATGATGGGTCATTATCAGTGTTTATATCATTTACTTCCACATAACCACCTCATTATCTTTTTAAATTATTGATTAATTGAAGCATTTCATCTGACGTTTGTATAGCCTTAGAACTAATTTCATAAGCTCTTTGGGCTGTTATCATCTTGACCATTTCGTCCACTACTTGTACATTTGAAGATTCCAGATATCCTTGAACTATTCTACCTCTCATTTCTTCAGCATCTATAGGTATTTCCTCTCCTGAAGCTACAGTCTGACTGTATAGATTTGAGCCCTCTGATAGCAATCCCTCTGGGTTGGTAAACTCAACTATTTTAATTCTTCCTAAATCAACTGGTTCTCCATCTTCATCTGCTCCTGTTATATATCCTAATTCATCTATTGTAATATCAGTTATTCCACTCTCTATAAATATTTCATTGTCGTCTTCATCCAACACGATATATCCTTCAGAAGTTACCAACATACCTTCATCATAATCCACACTCAATTTAAAACTGCCATCCCTAGTATATCTAATTTCATCATTGGGTAACAATACCCCAAAGAATCCATCTCCATCGATGGCTAAATCAAAAGTACCATTTGTTTCGACAAAGCTGCCAGGTTTAAAATCTTTTCTAGTTGCAGCAGGCATAACTCCATGACCTACCTCTAGATTAACTGGCCTTTCTTGTTCATCCAATACATTTGCTCTCTTAAGTGTTGTATAAAACAAATCCTTGAATTCTGCTCTTTGAGCCTTGTATGATGTAGTATTTACATTGGATAAGTTATTTGAAATTGTATCAATATTAAACTGTTGTGATCTCATGCCTGTTGCTGCAGTCCATAGTGATCTCATAGGTTATACCCTCCTATACTCTTCCTATTTCATTTGACGCTTTTTGAAGGATTTCATCCTGCATCCTTATTATCTTCTGTCCAGATTCGAATTCTCTAAGTAGAGTAATCATATCTACCATCTCTTGTATTGTATTTACATTTGAACCTTCTAAGTATCCCTGTATGACCTCTCCTTCATAAGGAATCTCTTCCGATTCAACTCCTTCCGCCATTTCATATAAACTGTCTCCAACTTTTCTCAAAAATTCTCTATTATCTATATCTACAACGTCTAAAAATCCTACAACGTTTCCATCTACTATTACTGACCCATCATTACGTATGAGTACCTCTTTGCCATCAATATATATTGGCCCATCTATTCCTTGGACTAATTCTCCACTGGCTGTTATAAGCGCGCCTTCCGCGTTTGTTGAAAATGAACCATCTCTAGTATAATATGTATTACCATCTTCTCCAGTAACCTTGAAAAATCCAGATTCATCTAATGCTAAATCATAAGTTCCTCCAGTTTCAACTATATTTCCTGCAGTAAAATCTATAACTACCTTTTGAAAGTTGACTCCTGCATTCATAGTGCCTATTACATGAGAATCTGGATAATAGATATTCCCTTGCAAAAGTTCTTCTATATCTCCAACTTGTCCTTGAAGAGGATTTCCTTCCCTATTAGCCACAAAATTTTCATAATCTGTATTCAAGTCTTCTCTATTATCTCTATAATAAGTTCTCAGATAGCCTTGCTCATCCACAGTAAAACGGACCTCTTTCACATAACTATTTCCATTAGGTGTATTTATTACAAAATATCCATTATCAGTTCTAGCTGTATGGACCTGTCCATCTGTTTCGTATGTGATTGCATTCCTTCCCGTTACTCTAAGGCCAGTATCTCTATCATTTATCTTCGATAATAGTTTTTCTGGAAATGTTTCAACTAGAGATATATCTTTCTTAAATCCTGTAGTATTTACATTAGCTAAATTATTGGATAAAATATCTAACTTTTTCTGATTAGCAATTAAAGAGGTAGCACTAATATATAATCCTCTATTCACTTGGATTCTCCTTCCTCAAGATCAAAATTAATTTTTATGTAATTTCAAACATTATTATCGACATATATACAAAAAACTTTAACTATTATGTGACCTTATTGAATTAGAATCTATGGAATCCGAATCCAAGAATCTTATCCAATCCAACGCTCTACCAGTTCCTATAGCTACTGCACTAACTGGATCCTCTATAACATAAGTATCTATACCAGTTCTGTCCATAATAAGCTTATTCAATCCTTGTAATAATGCACCTCCACCTGTCATAAATATTCCTTTATTTCCTATATCTGCGGCTAACTCAGGAGGAGTTTTTTCTAATACATTATGAACAGTTTCAACAATTTGATACACTGGCTCCTCTAAAGCCTCTAACATTTCACTAGAAGAAATTTTTATATTTTTGGGAAGTCCTGTCATTAAATTTCTTCCTCTTATTTCCATATACAATTCTTTTTCCTTAGGATATGCAGTTCCTATACTTATCTTTAAATTTTCAGCAGTTCTTTCTCCAATCATCATGTTATGTTTTTTACGAATGTATCTTGCAATTGCTTCATTACATTCATCTCCTGCAACTTTAATTGATTTACTTACAACTATACCTCCTAAAGATATCACTGCTACATCTGTAGTTCCTCCACCTATATCTACTATCATATTACCATCAGGCTGAGTTATATCTATACCCGCTCCAATTGCTGAAGCTATAGGTTCTTCAATTAAATAGGTTTTTCTAGATCCAGCATGACTACTAGCTTCAAGTACTGCTCTCTTTTCTACTTCAGTT
Source organism: Schnuerera sp. xch1 (assembly GCF_019931165.1). GTDB lineage: Bacteria > Bacillota > Clostridia > Tissierellales > Tepidimicrobiaceae > JAIOUP01. Next base: position 3,290 of record NZ_JAIOUP010000006.1, on the reverse strand, counting down.
ATTCCACTTGGCACACATATGATTGCCCTAGGTTTAAAAATGGCTTTTCCTACTGTCTTTGCAAAGAAATACTTTAACATCCTTTCCGTGATATCAAAATCAGAAATCACTCCATCTTTCATAGGTCGAATTGCAACTATATTTCCAGGGGTTCTTCCAAGCATTCTCTTTGCTTCTTCTCCTACGGCTAAAATTTTGTTAGTATTATAATCGATAGCTACTACAGATGGTTCATTTAAAACTATGCCTTTTCCCTTTAGATATACAAGTACAGTTGCTGTTCCTAAGTCTATTCCAATATCAGTTCTTAAAGCAGTCATTTACAATCGCCCCCTTATTAATCATCTGTACATCTATACATTATATCATATATTATTTCCTAATAAACCAAATTTTTTCAATTTTTCCGTAATAAGCGACTCCATTTTTGTTTTAATGTATAAAAAAGCGGCCACTCTTTAGATATCACAAAAGAACGGCCGCTCTATATTATTTCTTATAATTAATTTGTTTTCTCCTAATGCGATTTACTATATTTTAAACTGAAGTGATTTTAATTTGGGAAGACAAAAATCAAGACCAAAAGGCCCAGAAAAGAGGGCTATTTTTATTGAACTATTAGTTGTTAATTGCTTTGTATTTTAATTTAGTTGCTTTCCCTCCTCTAATATGCCTTTCAGCTTTATTCTGGTCTAGAACTTGTTTTACCATGGTTGCTATAAGAGGGTTTATCTTGGGAAGACGCTCTGTAACGTCCTTGTGCACTGTACTCTTACTTACACCAAAAACACCTGCTGCCTGCCTGACAGTGGCCTTTTCACTTATTATGTATTTTGCAATTTCCAATGCTCTTTCTTCAATATAATCTTTCAAGTAGGTCTACCCCCTTTGGACTTTATTGGGTTTTTTAATCTTTCTAAATACTTATGCATTTTTAATTCCTATTAGAACTAATATATTACTCTGAATAGATAAAGCTTGGTAGATGATCTTCTGGATCAACGTTTGTACCATCTTTGATTACTTCAAAATGAAGGTGTGGATCCATCATCATCTCAACTGTTGCCGTCTTCCCTACTTTACCTATTGGATCACCCTCATTTACTGCAACTCCTTCGCTTAATAATTCTTCTGTAGATAGATTTGCATATTTTGTAAGTAATCCATTTCCATGGTCTATAATAGTTATCATTCCCCATAATGGGTCATTATATACCTCCGATATTGTCCCAGATAATGCAGCCAAAACTCGAGCACCCTCTTCGACTACAATATCTACTCCTTTATGAGAAGTCCACTCTTCTAATGTTTCTGAATAAATTAAATTATCATCTGTGTACTCTGTACTTATCTTTCCCATTACTGGAGCTCCCATGCGATTTGATTGATTGGAAGCAGTTGCTATTTCTTCAGTTGTTGGATCTTCATCAAGTTCCTCATCCAATATCTCTTCATCTGCTTTTTCATCGTTTACTTTTTCTTCTTCAGTTTCTTCACTTGTTTTTTCTTCAGTCTCTTCTTCCTTAGGTTTTTCTTCAGTTTTTTCTTTACCTGTTTCTTCTTCATCTGATTCTTTTTCATCTATTTTTTCATCTTCTGTACTAGTTTCTACAGAATTCTCTGTTTCTAATTCATCATCAACAATAATGAAGTCTTCTTCATTCTGTGATAGGTTGTCTTCATCACTTTTATCCAAGTTTACCTTAGAAGCCCATACAGCTGTGATTGCTACAATACATACACAGATAAATAGAATAAGATAAAATCCATCTTTCTCAATAAATTTCTTCAATTTCTCTTTCATTCCCCCACCTCCATTAGCTAGTATTTCCACATTTATCTATTTAATACATATATAAATAAATTTTTCCAGAAAAATTAGAGATGGTTTTTTGTTTTATAACGTAAAAAACCAAGAGAATAATTCTCTTGGTTTTACAAATCGTCTAGCTTTACTCCTGTATAATAATGTTTCAATATCTCTTCATAATCCTTATTATTCTTAGCCATTCCATTGGCTCCCCATTGGCTCATACCTACACCATGGCCATATCCCACTGTTTCAATGTCTACTATGTTATTTTTGGGGCTAAAGTATATCTTGAAATTAGTTGAATTTAACTCGAATAATTCTCTTATTTCTCTTCCATTCACCACTGTGCCTTCAATGGCTATTTTTTTTACTCTTCCACTTTCCGTTTTCTCAACAAGCTTTATTTTTTCTGCTAGGTTATCTTTAGTAATATTAGTTCCTGGATATTGTTGATTGAGTTTGTCAACAAACTCATCTCCTGTCATGGTTACAACATTTTTGTACTTAGGTGCATCTTCTTCGAAAGGACTTTCTACAGATTTTAAATAAGGCAAATCAACGGCAAAAACATCTATAGCATCTTCTGTCATTCCCCCACTAGTAGAATGATATAGAGGTTCAATTATTTCCCCTCTATAATAGAGTACCTGTCCTTTTGTTGAATCCACAGCTTCTTCTATCTTAGGCCAGTACTTTTCTTCCCAATCCTTTGCATGAAGGTCATTCAATTCTTCCAGTGTGAGATATGCCTGACAATGAATGCCTGTACAAAGTGGAGCCTCGGGATGTCCTGGATTCCCTTCAGGATATCGTTGCATTCTATTTAGGGCATAGGTTCTACTAGCTACAGCTTGAGCCTTTAAAGCTTCAATGTGAAATTCAGCTGGCATTTCTGCCGCAACTACTCCCTTCACATACTCCTCTAAAGGCATCTCCTTAACTTTTTGAGTCCTCGTATCATATACCTTTATATAATCAAAATCTTCTTCGTATTCAATATCTTTTTCTTCAGACTCAGATTTTAAATTATCTTTTAATTTGTTTTCTTTTGGAACAAAATTAAAAGTCTTTACTATGATTGAAGGTATCAAAATAATGATTACCAATACAATCCCAGTATAAATCCCAAATTTTTTCATCTTTTCCCCCTCTTGCCTTTCGTATACAATATAGTATGCAAAGAGAGAATAAATTATAACAATAAAAAAAAGACGGCCCCTGATATGATACTTCCAAAGTAGACAGTCTAATTAATTAAAATTAGATTTTCTACTAGGAGGTTTTTTATGGGAAGAAAAGTAAAGTTTTGTAAGGAAGTAAAATTACAAGCTTGCAAAGATTATAAGGAAGGTATACAAGGATTTAAAAGTATTGCAAAGAATATTGGAGCTCACCATGAAACAGTTCGGCGTTGGTATCTAACATATAAAGAACATGGTATTAGTGCCTTTGAAACATCAAATAAGAATCGCTCATA
>NZ_JAIOUP010000005.1 GCF_019931165.1 Schnuerera sp. xch1 | reverse complement strand
TTTTTTGATTTTTGCTTTATGATTAAATTTAGTATGGTTTTTCATAGTATTAAATTATACTAAAAAACAGGTCTTAGAGCTAGCGCTCTAAGACCTGTTTTGCTTTTTTGGGCTTTTTATTTTGAAACAGCCCCGTTTATGCTAGCTCAAAAGCGTATAACTAATAATAGAAGTAAGTGCAGAAGCTTTTGACTATAAGATGATAGAAGTATTTAGCAAGATTACCAAGACTATAAAATGGGAACAGAAAGATTTTATAAGGAGAATAGCAATAAAAAATAATCCAATTATAAAAGTATATATTTCAATAACACGAAAGAAATCACTTGGAGAACTCGAGTGGCTTTATAGAGTTATAATTAATATAAAGTAGTAAGATACATATAAAAATTGTATAGATTATTGAAACCTCAATTTTCATTGGGTATCCCACCATTAAATACATCCTACTTATTTTGCGAGTAAAACTGATATGATGAACCGTATTATAAGTAGGACAAGCTGTCATATCTTATAAGATACTATCTAGTTCAGCATATCGTAATATACTTTAATGCATTATTACAATCTCACTATATTCAACAAAAAATTAAAAAGAGTTTTTCAAAGTGCATATTTTTGAAAATTCATTATAGTTTTAATACAAAATGTAGTAAAAAAATTCTTGAAACTAAATAGTTTGTGGATAGAGTTTTAATTTTTTTTATGGTACGTTTTTATTAAACATAGTTTAAATTTCAATATTAGGTAAGGGTAAACAGAATTAACATAACAAAACCTGTAAAACAGAATTAGTTAACATAATATCATTTTGAAAAAATATGCGTTTTTAATAGAGATATAAAATGTAGGAATAAAATGAGCGCCACTATAGGAGTATTACCAGAATATTAATACTAATTTTATCAAGGAATTTGGGGTAAAGCTTTAATGCTAACCCCTGAAATAAAGTAAATTAAACTCTTGGACTTTTCGAGAGCATACTATAACTAAATGGGGGTGCAATATAAATATGAGGATAACTGATATTATGGAAAAAAGGATGTCATTTTCTTTTGAGGTTTTTCCACCTAAAGAGCATCAGTCTATGGAGCCTCTTCTTGATACATTAGAGCATTTGTATGCTTTTGAACCTGATTTTATCAGTTGTACATACGGTGCAGGAGGAACGAATGCAGGTCGAAACATGGAAATATGCAAAGCCATTAAAGAAAGCGGCAAAATAATCCCAGTAACTCATTATACATGTATAGGCAATAAAAAAGAAAGTATACGAAAAGAATTACAGACATACTTAGATATGGGTGTTGAACATATTCTGGCTTTAAGAGGAGACTTTCCAAAGGGATGGGAAGAAACAAGAGGAGATTTTGATTATGCAAATGAACTGGTGGAATTTATTAAGGTAAATTTTCCTGAGTTTTGTATTGCCATAGCAGGAAATCCAGAGAAACATATACAGGCTAGATCATTTGAAGAGGATATAACCCACCTTCGAATAAAACAGAATGTCGGAGGAGATTATATAATGACTCAGTTATGCTATGATGTAGGACGATATGAACGTTGGGTAGACAAAATTAGAAAAGCAGGAATTGCACTACCGATAGATGTGGGTGTTATGCCTGTCCTTTCAAAAAATTCTACAATTCGAATGACGGTATCCAATGGCTGTTCAATCCCAAGGGAATTGGCAGAGATAATTGGAAAATACGGTGACAATCCTGAAGATTTCAAAAAAGCGGGTAAAGAGTATACTGTAAAACTAATTTATGATTACATTAATACGGGAATTGATGGGCTTCATATTTATACTTTAAATAAATGGCAGGATGTTGCTGATATTTTAAATGATGCAGGGATAAGAAATTTAAAGGATGTAAATGTCGATGTTTCTGGGATAGCATAAGAATACTTATCTACATCGTTGATAAACCATCAATAGACACTTTTCAATTTTTATCCGAAGGCGATATATTTAGCGTAAGCTACGTATTTTCGCCTTCGTGATGAAGTATTGATAGCATCTTTTTAACTTTTAGGCTTTTTTCTCTATTTGTCGTAATAGATATCTTATCTCAGAATGTAGTATCAGAATTTACTTTCTTGTGAATATAGGCATAGCTTTTTTAATATCTCACCTTTTCATCAGAATTTTCATTCTAGTTAATCTCTTCTCTAAAAAGTTGTAATAATAATTCCTACTAAAATCATGCGTAAAACGGAAGATAATCAAATTTATGTAGATAGTTCGTATTTGACACTACGCTTTATTTCAAGGGAGTGTGTATATGAATGAATTCAAGGTCGTTTTTAATGGGAAAACTGAAATTAGTGTAAAGGAAGGGACAAACCTTTTAGAAGCTGAACGTGCAGCGGGATTAGAGCCTAATGCTTTTTGTGGTGGACAAGGGAAATGTAAAAAGTGCAAGGTGAAAATCATTCGTGGCACACAGGCATCAGAAGAATTGGCGTGCAGGGTAACCATCACAGAAGATATGGAAGTGGAGACATTGCGACGAGCAGGTGCTTACAAGATTTTGATGGAGAGTGCTAGTAGAAATGTAGAAGTAAAGCCAGGGATTCCAGCATTGCCAGAACAAAAAGAAGCAATGGAGAATTGTGCATTAGCTGCTTTTGACATAGGGACTACAACAATTGCAGCCTATCTGTTGAATGCATATGATGGTGAAATACTAGCAGTAGGCAGTAAGTTAAATCCTCAATCCCAATATGCAGCTGATGTAATTAGTCGTTGTAATTATGAACTGGAACGTGGGAAGGGACATCTTGGCAAAATAGTTCGTGGCACAATGAATGGACTTCTTAAACACTTGACTCAAAAGGTTAGTATTAAAATCGAAGATATTTATGGAATTTCCGTCGCTGCCAATACTGCTATGCATCATCTTTTTTTAGGCTTATCTCCTAAGTCTTTAGTACTTGCACCTTATTTACCAGCAATGGTAAAAGAACATACTTTCCTAGCTAAAGATTATGACATTCATATTCATCCTGAAGGAATTTTACGTGTTCTTCCTAATATAGGCAGTTTTGTAGGAGCAGATACCTCTGCTTGCCTACTAGCATTAGAATTTGATAAATTAGAAGAATTAACTCTTATGATTGATATTGGAACTAATGGAGAGATTGTTCTTGGGAACAAGGATCGGATCCTGGCTTGTTCTACTGCTGCTGGTCCAGCTTTTGAAGGGGCAAAAATTGAATGTGGTATGCGTGGCGCTGACGGCGCCATTGATCACGTAAGCTGGGAGAATGGGCAGTTGAAATATACAGTTATTAATGAAAAAGAACCTATTGGTATTTGTGGCTCAGGATTGATAGATGCAGTTGCAGTAATGCTACAGTGCGGGCTACTAGAGCCTTCTGGATACTTAAAACATTCACCATATTATATATCAGATAAAGTTTATTTAAGTCAAAAAGATATCCGAGAACTGCAATTAGCAAAATCAGCCATAGCTGCAGGAATTGACATACTTTGTAAAAAAAGTGGAGCGGATTACAAAGATATAGATAAAGTTTTAATTGCAGGGGCCTTCGGCAATTATATGTCCTCTGAGAGTGCATGTGATATAGGCTTGATTCCATTAGTTTTACGAAAGAAAATAACCGTGGTTGGAAATGCAGCAGGCGAAGGGGCAAAGTTATCAATATTAAATAAAGAAGAATTTAATCGAGCAGCAAAAATTGCTAAAAAGGTAAAGTTTATGGAATTAGCATTGGCGGCAGAGTTTCAGGATGTGTTTGTGGAGCATATGGAGTTTATAAAAACAGAGTTATAGGTAAAAGTGATAATTCAAAAACAATGTAATAGGGGGAAAATATAGGAATGGATGAATTATTAAGGAGAGCTGAAAAAGCTGGCTTTGAATATTTTACCATATTGGATATAAAAACCATACAATTGCTTCCAGAGATACGTCGTATGTGTCAGGCAAATATCTGTGGTATGTATGGCAAAAATTGGTCATGCCCACCTGGCTGTGGCAGTCTGGAAGAGTGCAGGGCTAGAATAGCAAAATACAATATTGGATTTATAGTTCAGACGGTTGATGAACTAGAAAACAGTTTTGATGTTGATGGCATGATGGAAATTCAGGATAAACACCAAAGACGTTCTTTAAATTTAAGATATTCTTTGTCTAATAAGTACAAGGACATTTTGTATTTAGGGGTTGGAGCATGTACAATTTGTGAAAAATGCATATATCCAAATAAAGCCTGCCTATTTCAAGACAAGATGATTTCTTCCTTGGAATCTTATGGTATATTGGTTAGCCAGCTTTGCAAGGATAATGGACTTAATTATTATTATGGTCCTGGCAGTATATCGTATACAAGCTGTTTTTTACTTCTTGCCGATAGCCAAGTAAACGAAAAGAAAGCATAATATATAAAAGTTCATCAGAATCTTTTAGATCTGAACCAAGAATTTTTTTAATTTTGTCTAAACGGTACATTAATGTGCTTCGATGTATAAACAATTTCTTTGCTGTTTGTAGCGCATTGAATTGATTATCTAAATATATGTATAGAGTCCTTACATATTCAGTATTTTTAGTTTTATCAATATTTATTAAGTTTAGGAGTTTTTCGTGGGCTATCATAGGTGCGGGAAGCTCTTTTGTTGATTGTTGCAATATATAATCAAAAGAAACATCGTTGAATATGTGGACTCGTTTTTTAGGTGATTTCTGGACTCCAATAGATAAAGCAATTTGTGCGCGTATGTACTGATATCGTAAGTGTATATGTCCTGACATGCTGGGGCTGATACCAACATTTAATAAACTTTCCTTCGCAAAGCCTTCGGCACGTTTTAAGAGCTCGTTTAAGTTTAGTTGTGAAAGAGTCATATTTATAAAAACTACTATATTCCCTTTATAAAGAAGGGGACAGGAGTTGCTGAAAATTTTATTTAGATAGAGGATAATAGGGTAATATGTATAATTTCGTTTGTCTATTTTGGTTAATTTAATGCAAATACAAATATATTCGTGGTTGGATAACCAGCCTTCAGCATTAAGTTTTTGACCTATGTCCAGATAATCTACGTTTTTATTGTTTAAAATGTTCAAGAAAATTTTAGTTAAATATTCATAACCATTATTTATTGGATTCAAATGTTTTACTAAACTAGAATTGAGCATGCGTTGTATTAGAAGAGCTAAAAACTCTAAAAGAAATCCTTCATTTTTTCCTATTTTTCGGTTATCTTCCAGCATCACAAGACGGTGAGTAGTTTTGTCATTCTTTTTGATATTTACACAGAGGGAGGCTAATCCTGTTACAGTTGATGGAAAATAAAAAACATTATTTAATTCTTTAACTTGATGAAATAATTCACTGTTTTTTAAAGCGGTTACGTATGAATGAGTATTTTGTGAAGAACCGAATACATCCTCATAGGAATTAGGGGAATTTATAAATGCGGCAGCTAAAATGGTAAAATCCATTCCTACTACAAACAATGAATTTTTTAATACCGGTATACTTATAGACAACATAGTTTGGATTGATTTATCTTTAAGATAAGTATGTATCAAATTCTCTTGCCAGGTAGCATAAATGTTAAATAGTTCCTGAATTTGTGAAAAAACTATCAATGCATTATTGGTACCATATAAGGTACACACATTAAAAGACTTATAATTCGGTTTTCTTCCGATAACGATAACCAAACAATGCTCTGGAAATTCTCCATAAGCTTCCAAGTCATTTAATCCTATTTTGTTTACAACATATACTATATAGTCTTGTAATTTCATCCCTGGAGTGTAAAGTGTTGGGTGAATTAGACATGGAGTCGCAGAAAGTTCACTGGGGACAGAAATCTTATAATATCTTTGCAATTGTTCAATTACAAAGATAGAGCTTAATTTCATAGTTAACCTCCATTATAGTTTTGTTGTTTATTTTTGAACTGAAAGACACTATATTTTAAATTTAAAAAGTGTTTTTCCATTGGTGTTATCTTGGGATTTATTCAGTTTATGCCTATGAGATTTTAAATATGCTTTAAATTGAACAAAATGTATTAAAAAATAATTAGGATATCAACAGTTTGTGGATAGAATTCCGAATTATTTGATGATATACTAAATTCGGAACTTTTAGAATATATTGTAAACATATTTTATCGAATATGGAGGTGTGTGTCAAATTGATTATAATAGGAGAGAAAATTAATGGTTCTATACCTTCTGTGAGTAGGGCAATTGCAAATCGTGATTCACAGTTTATAAAGGAATTAGCCAGGTTGCAAGCAGAATCCAATTCTTCTTACATTGATTGTTGTGCCTCAGTTGAGGAAGAGGAAGAAGTAGAGACTTTGAACTGGTTAATTGATTGTATTCAAGAAGTTACAGATTTGCCTATTTGTATAGATAGTCCAAGTCAGCATTCATGTGTCGAAGCAATAAGGTTTTGTAATAAGCCAGGGATTGTTAACTCGGTTTCTATGGAGGGAGATAAAATAGATACAATCTTCCCTAGAATTGCGAACACTGAATGGGGATGCGTTGCATTGTTGTGTGGAGACGATGGTATTCCTAATTCAGTTGATGACCGTATGGAAATTTTTGAGCAGATTATGACTAAAACAGAAGAATACAGTATTGATCCTTCAAGGCTTTATATAGATCCGCTTGTAGTGACGCTATCGACAGATCAAGATGCTTTGTTGACCTTTGCGGAATGTTGCAGGAGGATTAAGAAAGCTTATCCTGATATCCATCTTACTAGTGGGTTGTCTAATATTTCCTTCGGTCTTCCTAGAAGAAAACATATTAATAAAGCATTTTTAGTTTTAGCAATGCAAGCTGGGATGGATAGTGCTATTTTAGATCCTACAAACAGTGATATGTTAGGTATAATTTATGCTACAAATGCATTGCTTAAGAATGATGATTATTGTCTAGAGTATATTCAAGCACATCGCGATGGAGTTATAGGTAAATCAAAAGCGAAAAAATTATCGACAAGATAATGTAAGAGATAGTCCAATTAATAATTATAATTAAATGTTGTTTGAAAATGGTGTCATTTTATATATCTTTTTTATCAAAAAGTAGGGACGAAGTTTTAATGATGGCCCCTGAAATAAAATAGATTAATGTAATTTTAAAATTATGAAAGGTTATCTATAACAGAAGGTGAGGATATTTCATAAAACTATATAAGTATTTAGGTTATATGTGAAAAAGAACATAGCAAAATAAAGACTTAATAAACCTTTAAAAAATAATTATTTAATTGAACAGTTAAAATTAGCTTATGCAACTAAAAATTTAATTGCAAGAGGATTATCATGATTTTCTGTCTTAACCATAAGTGTAAAGGCAGTTAAAGGATTGATTTTTTCAGGAATATCTTCAGTATAATGAATTGAATTATTAAATAAATCATTAAGGACATTAAAGAAATTGGATTTAAACCTAGAAAACTGAGATTTATCAAGAACTTTTAAAAAGTCATGAAACTTATATAATTCAGACGAAAACGAAAAATGGAATAAAATCACTAATACTAATGAATTCACTTAATAAAGAAAGTAAGTTATCTTGATTTTGATTAAAAAACTTATCAAAATCAGTAGAAATATCACCAAAATTTAATTGTTTAGCTGAAGTTGGCATAAGTTTCTCCTTTTGTTTTTTAAGTTATAAACATTTTTTCAATGTATGTGTATCCAAAAACGGGGGAAACCTAGTCATTTTAATAAATTTAATATAGTATTTATACGAATTGTAAAATTTTACAATAAGCTAATATTAATTTATATAGGAGGTAATAATATGTCCAAAATTCAAGAAGTAAAAGTTAATGTCGAAGAAGGTAAGACTAAGATTGTGCCTAGCCTTGTGCAAGAGGTATTGGATGAAGGAGAAAAAGCTGAGGATATTCTTGAGGTAATGATTAAAGCTATGAACGTTGTGGGAGATAGATTTTCTGCAGGTGAAATTTTTGTGCCTGAAATGCTTCTAGCAGCAAAAGCAATGGCAAGTGGTGTTGAGATTCTTAAACCACATTTGACTGGTGAAGGCTCGTCGTCATTGGGCACATGTATTATAGGTACAGTGCTAGGTGATCTGCATGATATCGGCAAAAACCTAGTAGCTATGATGATTGAAAGTGTTGGATTTAACGTAATTGACCTTGGAGTAGATGTGCCGAAGGAAAAATTTATCGATGCAGTTAAGGAAAATGATGATGTTAAATTGGTCGCCTGTTCTGCACTTCTTACTACAACAATGCCGGCTTTGAAAGAAACTGTTAAGGCTCTTAAAGAAAGCGATTTGACAGGTTTTAAGGTTATTGTCGGTGGTGCTCCTATAACAAATGAATTTGCAATGGAAATTGGCGCAGATGGATATTCGTCAGATGCGGGTAGTGCGGCCACAAAAGCAAAAGAATTGGTAAAGGAATTGGCAATTGCGTAAATATGCCTTAAAATAAGCAAAGGGGGTTATCAATATGTTAACGATACGAGAAAACTTGCTTGAAACTATAAAAGGTGGAAATCCTGATAGATTTGTGAAGCAATATGAATTTCTTGAAATTATAGATAAAGTCCCTATAAAAAGGATAAAGCCTAAACCAGGTGAGGAAATTAAAAATGAATGGGGTATAACCTTTAAATGGCCAAAAGGACAGCTTGGAGATTTCCCCGTACATGATGAGGAACATATTGTATTAAAAGATGTTAGGGAATGGAAAAAGTACGTAAAAGCACCTTCTGTTATATTTTCAGAAGAAGAATGGCAAGTAGCTGTAAAACATGCAGAATCTGTAAATCGAAAGGAAAAGTTTGTAACAGGGTTTGTAGCACCAGGTCTTTTTGAAATGACACACCACCTTATGAGAATGGAAAACGCTTTAATGAATTATTATGAAGAACCTGAGAAAATGCACGAATTACTTGATTACTTAATGGAGTATGAGCTTAAATATGCAGAGCAACTTATAAAGTATCTTAAGCCTGATGCAATTTTTCATCATGATGATTGGGGAAGTCAAACCTCTACATTTATTTCTCCGAAGATGTTTGAAGAGTTTTTTGTACCAAGATATAAAAAGATATATAAATATTATAAAGATAATGGCGTTGAGCTCATTGTCCACCATTGTGACAGTTATGCAGCAACCTTGGTTCCCTATATGATAGAGATGGGAATTGACATATGGCAAGGAACTATGTCAACTAATAATACTCCTGAACTTATAGACAAATATGGTGGACAAATAAGTTTTATGGGAGATATTGACAGTGGAGTAGTTGATTTTCCAGATTGGACACCTGAGAATACTGCTAAATATGTAGAGGAAAGTTGCAGACGATGTGGGAAATTATATTATATTCCTTGTGTAACCCATGGATTAGCCATTAGCTATCATGAAGGCGTATATGAGAATGTCAATGAAGAAATTGATAGAATGAGTAAAATCATGTTTTAAATATTTTTAACAGATTTAGAAAGACAACAGAATATATCCTGTTGTCTTTCTAATAATCAAATGTTTTAAAGATTGCATTTAAGGAGGTTACTACTATGTCAACGGAGAACAGAAGTACAACGCTCAAAAATGAAAAAAGTATCAAGCCTTTAACATTTACATTGCGTAGATTCTTTGGTATGGGGGATTTTGGTTTCTCGTTGATGACAAGCGTTGAGACTTTTTATTTCAATTTTTTTCTAACCAATATTGCTAAGTTTCCATTAGCTGTAGTTGGTACCATTGCTTCGATTATTGCAATTGTAGACGCAGTTTTATCGGGAATTTATGGTGGCATTATTAATGCAGCTAAACCAAAGAGATGGGGCCGTTATCGCTCGTGGTTGATTATAATACCTTGGTGTATACCATTCTTGTATGCCCTTCAGTTTTTAAAGGTTGGCAATGGCGTAGTTTCATCAGTAATTGTAATTGCAGGTGCTTTATCTAGCCATATTCTTTGGAACTTTCCATGGACTGCTAATGCTACTATGGTAAGTGTTATAGGACAAACACCTGAAGAGCGTGGGATTTTATCTTCATCTCGTGGTACATGGACTAATCTTTCAGCTGTTACATTTTCATTTTTAGGACTTCCATTAGCCAATTTACTTGCACAGGTGGTAGGCGAAAGAAATAAGTTTGCAGCTCTTGCATTTGCTTTAAGTTTAGTAATGGTAGTTGGATACTATGCACACTTTAAGATGACAGATGGTTATGAGGATACTGGAGAAGAGGAACAGGCAGATGCAAAAACTAAAGGAAAACTTACTGGCAAAGACATGGTGCAAGTATTATTAAAAAGTCCACCATTGCTAGCACTATTAGTAGTAGATTTTGCAAAAATGAGTATTAAATTTGTTGTCTCTGGTGCTGCCATATACTATTTTACATATGTAGCACAAAGTGAAGGATTACAAGGACCCTATATCTTTATTTCAAATATTGCTGCTGTTGTAGGTTCCTTTATAGCTGGCGCATTGATTAAAAAATTTTCAAGTCGTAAGACATTAATAGCAACTTATATAATAATGATTGGCGTTATGGTATTAGCTTTTTTTTCTTATATGAATGTTATCTTAGTAATAATACTTATGAGTATAGTTCAGATGGGTTATGGAGTTAGCTTTGCTTGTACACCAGTTCTTTATGCAGATACTGCTATATATGCAAAATGGAAATTTGGCAAAGATGTACAAGGGTTCATTATGGGACTACAAAACTTTCCACTAAAAGTAGCTGTTTTGGGAAAATCTGTTATATTAAATATTGCCCTTGCCATGATGAATTTTAATCCAAATATAGATCCTACGCAAGCTTCAGAAACTATAAAAAGAGGTTCTGCGGCTATATTTTCATTAGTACCTGCTATTTTCTTAGTTATTGGAGTAATATTTCTTATCTTTGGCTATAAGCTAACCACCGATCAAATCAATAAATGCCAAGAGGAAATAGGCGTTAAAGTATAATATAATGTCAAATAATTGTTTCAAATAATTATTTAACACTATCATAATAGGAGAGTAAATTAATGGTTCTATACCTTCCGTAAGTAGGGCAATTGCAGTTAAATGTCATTTTATATATTTTTTATCAAAAAAGTAGGAACAAAGCTTTAATGTTCAACCCTGAAATAAATTAAAGTTTTTGAACTTTTCGAAAACATATTAATTGTATAGAAAATATATTAATTTATATAGGAGGTAATAATATGTCCAAAATTCAAGAAGTAAAAGTTAATGTCGAAGAAGGTAAGACTAAGATTGTGCCTAGCCTTGTGCAAGAGGTATTGGATGAAGGAGAAAAAGCTGAGGATATTCTTGAGGTAATGATTAAAGCTATGAACGTTGTGGGAGATAGATTTTCTGCAGGTGAAATTTTTGTGCCTGAAATGCTTCTAGCAGCAAAAGCAATGGCAAGTGGTGTTGAGATTCTTAAACCACATTTGACTGGTGAAGGCTCGTCGTCATTGGGCACATGTATTATAGGTACAGTGCTAGGTGATCTGCATGATATCGGCAAAAACCTAGTAGCTATGATGATTGAAAGTGTTGGATTTAACGTAATTGACCTTGGAGTAGATGTGCCGAAGGAAAAATTTATCGATGCAGTTAAGGAAAATGATGATGTTAAATTGGTCGCCTGTTCTGCACTTCTTACTACAACAATGCCGGCTTTGAAAGAAACTGTTAAGGCTCTTAAAGAAAGCGATTTGACAGGTTTTAAGGTTATTGTCGGTGGTGCTCCTATAACAAATGAATTTGCAATGGAAATTGGCGCAGATGGATATTCGTCAGATGCGGGTAGTGCGGCCACAAAAGCAAAAGAATTGGTAAAGGAATTGGCAATTGCGTAAATATGCCTTAAAATAAGCAAAGGGGGTTATCAATATGTTAACGATACGAGAAAACTTGCTTGAAACTATAAAAGGTGGAAATCCTGATAGATTTGTGAAGCAATATGAATTTCTTGAAATTATAGATAAAGTCCCTATAAAAAGGATAAAGCCTAAACCAGGTGAGGAAATTAAAAATGAATGGGGTATAACCTTTAAATGGCCAAAAGGACAGCTTGGAGATTTCCCCGTACATGATGAGGAACATATTGTATTAAAAGATGTTAGGGAATGGAAAAAGTACGTAAAAGCACCTTCTGTTATATTTTCAGAAGAAGAATGGCAAGTAGCTGTAAAACATGCAGAATCTGTAAATCGAAAGGAAAAGTTTGTAACAGGGTTTGTAGCACCAGGTCTTTTTGAAATGACACACCACCTTATGAGAATGGAAAACGCTTTAATGAATTATTATGAAGAACCTGAGAAAATGCACGAATTACTTGATTACTTAATGGAGTATGAGCTTAAATATGCAGAGCAACTTATAAAGTATCTTAAGCCTGATGCAATTTTTCATCATGATGATTGGGGAAGTCAAACCTCTACATTTATTTCTCCGAAGATGTTTGAAGAGTTTTTTGTACCAAGATATAAAAAGATATATAAATATTATAAAGATAATGGCGTTGAGCTCATTGTCCACCATTGTGACAGTTATGCAGCAACCTTGGTTCCCTATATGATAGAGATGGGAATTGACATATGGCAAGGAACTATGTCAACTAATAATACTCCTGAACTTATAGACAAATATGGTGGACAAATAAGTTTTATGGGAGATATTGACAGTGGAGTAGTTGATTTTCCAGATTGGACACCTGAGAATACTGCTAAATATGTAGAGGAAAGTTGCAGACGATGTGGGAAATTATATTATATTCCTTGCTTAACTCAAGGAGGAGACTATAGTTCTTTTGAAGGTGTGTATGAGAATGCTAGTGAAGAAATTGATAAAATGAGTAAGGTTATGTTTTAGACATGTTTAGAAGGTTAACAAAGGCAACAGATTGCAATCTGTTGCCTTTGTTAAAATTAAACATTTTGGAGGTTATGCTATGTCTAAATTAAAGAAGTCCGAAATAGGTGCTTTTACTTTTTATGGTTTTGCATTAACGACATTTAGTGCAGTGTCCATGAATTATACAAACATATTCATGACTGATTATCTACTTTATGGTGCGGCATTAATGGGAACTACATTATTGATTGGTCGAATAGTTGACTTTATAGTTGCATTAATAGCTGGAGGAATCATTGAGAAATCAAAGTTAAAATGGGGTAAATACCGTTCTTGGACTATGATTTGTCGTTTTACAGTATTTACAGGTTCTGCATTATTATTTGCTAATACTTCTACATTTTCTACTGGGGGTAAAATTGCAGTTACTATTATAGGCTATATTTTGCTACATTGTTCAATGGCTTTTCTTCAAACATCACAATTTAGTATACTTTCATTAATGTCAGGTGTAGATTTGAAAGCTAGAAATACATTGGCAATTAGAAACGGTCAGGCTATGGCAGCAGCTGGTATCATCGCTTCTGCTACAATAATTCCTCTAATTAATTTTTTTACTCCTATGGTAGGAGCAAATTCATATTTTGTTGTATCAATATTATTTGGTTCGCTATTTCTAATTGGTGCTACAGCTTTAACAAGAACCGCTGCTTCTTATGATCCTCCGTATTCAAAAAATACAGTTTCAGAAGTTCCGACTCCAACTATAAAAGAGATGGCTAAATCTGTAGTCATTAATAATCAACTTTTAGTTTATTTGACGTCAAGTTCATTGCAGTTTATAGCTATGGTATTGAATCAAAGTGCTATGGCATATTACTTTACGTATGTATTGGGCGATTTCTTAATGATGTCAGTTGCTTTGACTATTACAAAGGCATTTGCAGTAGTTGCCAGCACAATAGGTCCCAAAATTGGTGTAAAGTTAGGAAAGAAGAATGCCATGGTAACAGGATTATCAATATATGCTGCCGCATTCTTCTTAATGACGTTTTTTGCCAAAGAATCTTTGATCGTTTATATATTTTTTGCTTGTCTTAATCAATTAGGGATGTACTTTTTCTTTGGTTTTGGACCTAACTATGCAATTGATGCAGGTGAATATGGCTTTTATAAAACAGGAAAAGATAATCGTGCAATAGCAATAAATATGTATAATATGCCTATAAAAGTAGGGTTTATGATCGGTGGTACTCTCGCAGGATATGGTTTAGACATTATTGGATATACAGCAGGAATAACACCTACTCCTGAATTTGTATCTAAGTTCATGTGGGTGTTTGCTGGAGCACCGGCAATATTTGCTTTAGCAGGAGCTGCAATAATGCTAATAGGATACAAGATAACTGACGAAGATGCAGCTGTGTATGCAAAAGTAAATGCAGAGAAAGCGGCAAGGTACCACAGGCATTATGCGAGATAGTGAGATATTTTAATAGTTTAAATAGTTGTATACTAATTTAGCTTCTAAATTTATATAAATTAAGGTAATCCGATATCAATGAAGTTTAAATGAAGTATGATGAGAAGTTTATAATAGGCAGTAAATTAATTTTTTAAGTTTCTATTAATATTAAAATTAAAGCAGTAGGTTCTGTGTAATGAAACCTACTGCTTTAATTTTGAATAAGTTTTGATGTTGGTAATATATATCAGCTACTAAATATATCCTATCTATTTTGTGCATCAAGTCGATACGGAGAACCGTATCATAAGTAGGATGTTATGCCATGCAACGGGTGAGATCAAAGGTCGTCTATATAATATTGTATTATGAATATGCATGGATTGAATAGATAGTTATAAACCTAACATATGTAGAGGCAGTCTTTAATCGTTTGCTTATGCTGTATTCTTCATATTATATGTAACTAGAAAGCTATAATGTTAAGCTATTTTATATCCATATTATGTATATTGTTTATGATATTTTAAAAATATTAATTAAAATCGTAGTTTATATTGGTAATGATGTAATAATTATAATAGAATTGTCGATTACATTATCATATCCATGTTGACTAGAGGGACCAGATAATGGACTTTCGAAATGGATACAACAAAATTTTATATTGATTTGGCATTAAATATTGAAAAAATCAATAAACTTTTATGTAGTCAATTATCTAATACTGTTTTATGCGAAATAAAGTATAAAAAGGAAATAGAACATAATAGCGAGAAAAAAATTAGAATTATTGGAATGATTAATCCAAGGTGAAGATAGGGGTATTATGGAAGATTTATTAGTATTTACCTTGATCGATGTGGATGATGCAAATGTATATAAGATATCTAGTGAATGAACAGATGCTGTAAATGATTTTGATGCTTATTATAATGAGAATCAAGAAATACGAGAACAATATATTGAATATAAGAAGACTAAAGAATATAGAGAATCTGATGTAGCACGTTTGAGGAAATTGTTTAGAAAACTTGGGGAAATTAGTAGATATTATGATATTTTTATACCAGCTATGGTAAAATTAAGTTTAGCGTATAACGATTATTATGAAAAAATTACTATAAATGAATGAAAGACTTATAGAAAAACATCCCGAAATACAAGACTGGTATTAAAGATAAAAGCATTGTTTTGCAAATATCCAGGATTTGGAGAATCAGATATATATTTAAGCCAATCCATTCCATTCAGACAATCACATATTTAGTGAAGCTAGTAAAGTGGTGGAGATGGAATTGTACATGGTGGAAATGGAAGTACATCTCGGATTTGGTTTAGGGGGTAGTGTTTTAATGCAAACTGAGTATGATATAAATATTCCATCAAGTATATTTCATTATTAGTTATACTACATAATACACCTGAAACACCTGTACCGTCAATTAGAGAGACGCCTACAGGTTTATTTATCAAATACTGTATAGTCCTTTGCCAAGGCATATTGGTTCACCTCCTACTATAGGTTATTCAATATTGTAGTGTATGGTGTTATATGTTAGTAAATATAGACTGACATTTCATTTGTTTTCATTTTGTCAACTATGATTTATTACATTGAATAATTAAACATAGTTAAAAGAAAAACGTTCTACGATAGAGTAGAACGCTATTATTTTTATTGGTTTTGTGATTCTCATTTACATATAGGTTCTTGCCACCAACCAAATGCAATTCTGCCTGAAACTAATAAATCTGGTGCTTCTGGGTTAGATAAAAAGATGAGAAAAGAACCTCCAGGTGGAAATATAAATTTTCCTTGTTCATCATCTACCAATGTAGTTTCAGGCTGTCCACGGCGGACAAAAGCTTTAACCCCTCCTGATGGATTTCCTTCTACATTTGTTGCATACTGAAGTCTTATTTTAGCACGTGGTAAAGGACAAAGTGCTAAGTTTGTAGGGGTTACTAGTGTGGACTCCTGAGGTGTTCCAGGAGGATTAGTGTTAAACCAAATTTGCGCTCGGAAGGCAGATTCGGATATATCTGTAACAGTCCAGATTGTTACATGTAAGTTTACTCCTGAATTTATAGGATTATATAGTCTTGCCCAAGCGCTAGTACCTTTTCCAAATGCTAGATTATCAGCATAACCGACGAAGTATTTTCCTTCCAAAGATTTAGCTAAGTTAATTGGTACGGAAACAGTATAGCCTAATGAAGGTTCATTTATTGACGGTTGAAGGTGATTAGAACATATATGGGTAGTTTGATTTGGATATTGCATATAGCA
The DNA here is from genome assembly GCF_019931165.1 of Schnuerera sp. xch1. Taxonomy (GTDB): domain Bacteria; phylum Bacillota; class Clostridia; order Tissierellales; family Tepidimicrobiaceae; genus JAIOUP01. The sequence continues at coordinate 103,636 of NZ_JAIOUP010000005.1, read as the reverse complement.
ATTTTCATTAAAATAATTATACATAAGATATACCCCCTTTCCTCTATTTCACTTTATTATATGTTTTTTCTAAAAGGGAGTGTTTGATGGTTATATTTAGTTTTGTTGACTTTTTCATAAAGTCCCCATAAATGTAACACTTTAAAAAACTTGTTTAGACATAATTTTTGTAACCAAGATGTTAATAATGGGCTTATAAATCCTCTCTTATTAACGGCATACTCATACACCTTGGTCCACCACGACCTCTAGATAATTCGTAGGAATCAAATTCTAATACTTCTATATTATTTCTCCTTAGAGCTTTATTAGTTACATAATTACGGTTATAACAAATAACCTTTCCTGGTGATATAGCAAGGGTATTACTTCCATCATTCCACTGTTCTCTGCTAGCTGCAATTCGATCACCGTCTCCACACCTTATTAAATTTACTGATGGTAGATTTAAGTATTGTTTCAATATACTAGATAAGCTGTTACTCTCATATTTAATATTAATATCATTATTTTTTCCTCTTGTAATGCTGTATACATCTAAAGGATCCTCGATTCCCGGATATATTGTAAACTGGTCATAATCAACCATAGTAAATACTGTATCTAAATGCATATACGCTCTTGCCTTCGGGATATCAAAAGCTAGAACCGTTTCAAAACATTGCTCGGAATTTAAAAGACTATGAGCTATTCTTTCAATGGCTACTGGATCAGTTCTATCACTAATTCCTATAGCTAAAACTTTATCAGAAAGAACTAATATATCTCCACCTTCAATTGAATGAGTTTTATCTCTGTTATACCATCTAGGAACATTTTTAAATTTAGGATGATATTTGAAAATATATTTTGCAAATATAGTCTCTCTATTCCTGGTTTCATTTGCCATTACATTTAAGGAAATCCCTTTTCCTATAGATGCAAAGGGGTCTCTTTGAAAGTACATATTAGGTATTGGATCAAGATAAAAGGGATATGGGGTTTTTACCATATCACCCAAAGACTTAGGTTTAATATGATTAAGCTCCTCTTTCCTAACTCCTTCTATACATTTTATTGCGAACTCTTTTGGAGAATAAGTATTAAAGAATTCTATTATGGCCTCTTGGAGCCCCTCTGTAATAATTTTCCCTTCATACATAAATTCCATTAAAAATTCTTCTCTGACTTTTGTATCTTCTAAAATATCTGCCATTAAATCTGTGAGATAAACAACTTCTATTCCTTCGTTTCTTAGAATGTCGGCAAATTGATTATGCTCTCTACGAGCTTGTTCTAAATATACAATTTCGTCAAATAAAAGTCTTCTCAAATAATCTGGGACTATGTTTTCTACTTCCTTTCCTGGACAATGAAGTAAAACTGATTTTAATTTTCCTATTTCACTATAAATATATATGCTATGGTTTGAAGACATATTGTTCATCCTTTCCATATGTATTCTAACCTATAGTCTTTTCCTATTAAATTTTCATTATGCTTAAATAAAAAATATTTTAGTACCTTGTTTTATAAGTTCACATGGCATGATATATCTCTCCTTGTAAGATCTAATGCTTTCTATAGAAAAAGGAGATAATATGAGAGATCTTAATATAACTAAAAGATTAATGAATCAAAAATGTCTTTCATTAATATTATGGTATAAATAATATTAATGGAGTGAATCTTTATGTTAGGCTTAAAGCGAATATCTAAAGTTTTCCAATCAGCAGAACAAATCTATATTGATGATTCTTCAAAAATTATCATGATGAGTGACTGCCATAGGGGAGATGGAAGCTGGGCGGATGACTTTTTCAAGAATCAAAATCTTTTCTTTACTGCCTTAGATTATTATTATAATAAGGGATATACGTATATTGAAATTGGAGATGGAGATGAGTTATGGGAAAATAGAAGTTTTTCTGATATTTATGAAGCTCATAAGGATACATTTTGGAATATGTCCAGATTTTTTAATGAGAATAGACTCTATTTAATATTCGGGAATCATGATATGGTGAAGAGGGATAAAAAGTTTGTAAAGAATAATTTATATCAATGTTATGATGAACGAAAAAAGGGATATGTACCTTTATTTCCAAATGTAAAAATACATGAAGGATTAGTGTTAAATTATAAAGGAACAAACAATAAGATTTTTCTAACACATGGACATCAGGTAGAATTATTAAATAATAGTTTATGGAGGTTATCCAGATTTTTTGTTAGATATTTGTGGAGGCCTCTTGAGCTATTTGGTGTAAATGATCCAATCAGAACAGCTAAAAATTATAAGAAGAAAGATAGGGTAGCTAGGAGACTTACAGAATGGGTAATAAGGGAAAAACATCTGCTTATTACTGGACATAATCATAGATCTATGTTTCCTGGAGTAGATGAACCTGCTTATTTTAACGATGGAAGTTGTGTACATCACCGTTGTATAACTGGTATAGAAATTGTAAATGGGTTTATTATGCTAATAAAATGGTGTATTAAAACAAAGAGTGATGGCACACTTTTTATAGATAGAGAAATACTGTCAGGACCAAGAAAGCTAAAAGATTACTTTAATAAAAATAGTAAATATAGTGAACAGAATATTGAAGATTCGACACACACTTCCACGACTTCAGTTATGTGAGATTCATGTACAGCTGGCAAAGTAAATGATTAATTTATTATTAAAAATTGATATAATAGAATTGCAAAAACTTAATTATTTAATTTTCTATTCTGGGGAGCCAATATTTATGTGCTGAGATTGGACTATAAGTCCTAAACCCTTGGAACCTGATGTAGATAATGCTACTGTAGGGATTATAGGCTATTTGTAATGTATTTATTATGTTAATAAGGGGCTTTTTATTTTGAAACAGCCCCTTCTATGATTTTTGCATAACTGGTGTATTCTTTATCAGTTTGAATTCTAATTTTGTCTCACCAACTATTTCTTGCTTGTGATTTCTAATCTTCATAACATAATATTTTGCCAATTTTCTAAGTTCATCATCTGTTATAATTTCTAATTTTCTTAATCTTTCCAGTATTATTGCTGGCATAATTTTGGAGTTTTCATCTTCAATTTTAAATGTTATTTCTATACCTCTTTTTTTTAATCCAGTGGCATAATATGCAGATACACCTGATTTAGTAAACAGTCGATTTTCACATTATATCATAAATTTTATTATTCATTTCAAAAGTTTAAATATTTAAACTAATTTATATTATCTAGTATACTTTTAAAAATGCAATTTACATAGTGAATAAATAAAATATATATAAGATTATAAATTAAAGTATTAAATATAAAATTCTGAAAAATATGTTGACTTTATTAAAATATTATAGTAATATTTAAAAAAGGAGTGATGCATTTGGAAATTGTTGGTATTATATCTGACAATTTGGAACATTTAACTAATAAACAGAAGATTATTGCTCAATATCTTATAAATAATAGCGATAAAATCGGTTTTATGAGTTTAAAAGAAATTAGTGAAGAGATTAATGTTTCTGAAGTGACTATATTAAATTTTTGTAAGAATATTGGCATAGATTCCTTTACAGAGTTAAAAAAACTTTTTCAAGAGTTAATTACAAGACAGTTTGATGTTCCAATTAAAGTAAAATCGTCACTCAAGGAGATTAAAAATTCATATGATGCTTACAACAACACTATAAAATTACAAAGATTTAATCATGAAAGAATCATTAAAGATAATAGTATTGGTGATCTTGAAGAAATATCACAAGTAATTAGTAAGACTAAAAAAGTATACATATGTGGGCAGGGAATGTCAGAAGTTATTGCTGAGTATCTTAACAGTAGATTAAAGTTAATAAACATCGATAGTAGAATAGTAAAAGTGGGAGATATAATATCAGCAAGTTTAGATTTTTCAAGGGCGACAGAGGAAGATTGTTTTATTTTAATATCTTTTCCCAAATATTCTCATAATGTTATTGGTCTTAGCAGATATCTAATTGAAAATAATTATACCTTTATTTCTATAACGGATAGTGATGAATCTCCAATAGCCAAGGGTTCAAAATATATTTTAAGATGTAATAGTAGTTCGCTTGTCTTCCTAAATTTTATTTCAGCTACTACTTGTTTAATTGAGATATTGCTAGTTATGATTAGCTTTAATATGAGAGATAACTTAATGATGTATCTAGAAAAGTTAGAACAGATTCGTTCTTCACTAAAAAAACAGGTAAAGAATAACTGAGCATATTTCATATTTATTGTTCGATAAGGAAAATTATTTTACTTTTACATACATTTCTTAATCGTTTGACCACGTAAAATTATCAAAATATTTTGTCTATTATTTAGATTATCACACACAGTCATTAAAATACCCATAAGTGGTATTTTTTTTAAAAAAAATATGAGGAGGAATGAATATGAGAAGGAAAATAACTGTAATTTTTTTAGTCATGGTACTACTAGTCTCTTTGCTAACAGGCTGTGGTAGCGATACTAAAACTAGTAGTGACTCTGACACAACAGATGGAAATGGTTCAAAAGAAGTAGTAATAGCATTAGCTGGAGATGCACAATCTTTAGATCCATATGTATTGAATGAAACAATTACTAATGCTATAAACAATCATCTATATGATCAACTTGTAGTACCTAATAGGGATTTAGAAATACAACCTGCTCTTGCCGAAGATTGGGAAGTGTCAGAAGATGCTTTAACTTGGACTTTTTACTTGAGAGAAGGTGTTAAATTCCACAATGGAAATGATTTTACAGCAGATGATGTTATTTATTCATTTGATAGATCATTAGAAGAAGTATCAGCATTTAAGTATTGTCTATCTACAGTGGAAAGCTATAAAAAAGTTGATGATTATACTATAGAAGTTGTTTGTAATGAACCAAATGCGTTACTTCTTGCACACCTAAAGGACCTTATGATTTTGGATAAGGAAACTTGTGAAGGACAAACAGATGAATGGATTGCTCTAAATCCTAATGGAACAGGTAGATATAAGTTTGTAGAACATAGAAGGGGTGACGAGATAATATTTGAAAGAAATGAAGATTTTTGGGGAGAATCACCAGAAGCCGAGAAGGTTGTATTTAAGCCTATAACTAATGCAAGTACACGTACAGCAAATATGGTTTCTGGTGCGGTTAACTTCATAACTGATGTACCAGTACGAGATGTTGAATCACTTGAATCAAATGATAGTATTAATATTATAACTCAACCAAGTTTAAGGGTAATATATCTTAATTTAGCAGGATGGACAGACAATCCAAGCCCAGATGCGGACATGCCTTTAAAATCTCCAGATGGTTCAAATCCATTTAAGAATATAAAGGTTAGAGAAGCTATCTATCGTGCAATAAATGAAGATGAAATTATTGAAAATGTAATGAATGGTTTTGCTACACCTGCTGCAACTTATATTCCAGAAGGATATAATGGATACAATCCAGATATAAAAAGATTAGATTATGATGCTGAACTGGCAGAAAAGTTATTAGATGAAGCTGGATATCCAAGGCAAGATGATGGATATAGATTTGAAATCACTTTGGATTCTTCCAATGATAGATATATAAATGATGCTGAAATTGCAACTGCAGTTGCTGGATACTTAGAAAAGGTTGGTATTAAAGTTAACTTAAACTTAATGTCACGATCTATATTCTTTAATTATATAGCTGGACTTAATAGAGAGGGAGATAATACTCACTTCTGTATGACTGGATGGGCTGATAGTGGTGGAGAGAGTGCTCTCATGGGGCTAGACCTTGTTTATAGTATGTCGCAAGACGGTTATATAAAAGAAGGTTACGGTGGAGTAAATAGAGGCTACTATCAAAATCCTGAAACTGATGAGCTAATCGATAGAGCAATAGCAACAGTTGATCCAGAAGAAAGAGATAGCATAATGCAAGAAGTATGGAAGATTGCAGCAGATGATATATCCTATATTCCATTACACTTCCAAAATGATATATATGCTCATGATGATAGTATAATATATCATCCAAGAAAAGATAACTATATATATGCTTGGGACATAGAATTTACAAACTAAAGAATAATAATATAGGTAAGAGAAAGAATTTCTTTCTCTTACTATATTTCTAATTAATCATGGAGGTGAAAGGATGTTTCAATATATTATAAAGAGGATATTTCAGCTAGTTCTAGTATTGTTTTTAGTATCCGTACTAATATTTGCATTCACAAGTGTTATGGGAAATCCCGTATACCTGATGGTTAGAGAAGATGCAACGGAAGAAGAAATTAAAGTCGTTGAGGAATATCTTGGGTTAGATAAACCTATCTATGTACAATACGGTGTATTTATCAGAAATGCTCTTCAAGGTGATTTTGGTATGTCATATATGTATCATCAATCGGCATTAGGTTTAATAATGGAAAGGTTTCCTGCTACATTGGAGATTGTTCTACTTGCTATGTTTCTGGCAATAACTATAGGTATTCCGTTAGGAGTGTTTTCAGGAGCATACTCAAAGAAACTTTTTAGTAAAATAGTTATGACATTATCCATAGCAGGAATATCACTTCCCTCATTTTGGATTGGTATGGTAATGATAATTTTATTCAGTTTAACTTTGGGAGTTCTTCCAGTGTCAGGTAGAGGAGAGATGGGAACTTTTTTAGGTATTGAAACTAGTCTTGCAACTATTGATGGGTTGAAACACGTAATCTTACCTGCAATAACACTTGCAATAGGTAATATAGCACAAATAGTCCGTTTAACCCGAGGTGGAATGCAAGAAAGCATTAGACAAGATTATGTAAAATTTGCACGAGCTAAAGGTGTTCCAACAAGAAAAGTATTGTTTGGACATGCTCTAAAAAATACTTTAATACCAGTAGTTACAGTATTTGGTTTGCAGCTTGGTTCACTTATAGCATTTACAACAATAACTGAAACAATATTTGCATGGCCTGGGATGGGGAAATTACTTATTGATGCAATAAATAGTGCTGACAGACCCATTATTGCAGCATACATATTGTTTGTTGCAGTTATGTTCGTGTTTATAAACTTTGTCGTAGATATACTTTATACAATTATAGATCCTAGAATAGATTTAAATCAATAAAAGGTAGGTGATAACATGAAAACTGAAGCTCAAACTATTAATAATATAGGGACAAAGAACAGTAAATGGAAATTATTTTTAAAATCAGAGTTTTTTTATAACTATAAAAGGTCAGTTCTAGCAATTATTGGATCAATTATTATAATTTCAGTTATCTTAATTGCAATATTCGGGCCATTATTTACAATACAAGATCCATATAATATGTCCGAAATCGAATTAAATAATGCATATACGCCTCCTGCATGGATTGAAGGTGGTGAATCAACATTTATATTAGGAACAGATCAGCAAGGTAGGGATATGTTCAGTGCTATAGTTTATGGGAGTAGAGTTTCATTGGTTATAGGGATTGTATCCACATTATTATCTAGTGTATTAGGAATAGCGTTAGGTATTATCTCAGGTTATTTTGGAGGAAAAGTAGATGCACTAATTATGCGTATAGCAGATGTTATGCTTTCATTTCCCACTATGTTAATCGCCTTGTTTGTAATGTCCGTATTGGGAAGAGGTGTAGTTAACATATTAATTACTCTAACTATAGTAGGTTGGGTAAAATTTGCAAGAACTGTTAGGGGAGAAGTTTTATCTGTAAAAAAACAGGAATACATAGAAGCGACTAAAGTTATAGGGTTGCCAAACTTGAAGATTATACTTAAGCATGTTTTCCCAAATGTTCTTACATCTATCATAGTATTAGTAACGATGCAAGTAGGTAGCAATATACTTACTGAAGCTACATTAAGTTTTTTAGGGTTAGGAGTTCCTATCACTAGACCTTCTCTAGGCATGTTATGTAGCAACGGATTTGATGTATTGTATAGTGGAATGTGGTGGGTAACAATTTTCCCTGGATTATATATTATGCTTATTGTTTTTGGCATTAATTTATTAGGTGATTTTTTAAGAGATGAATTAAATCCTAAATTGAAATAAAAAGGGGTGAAGAAATGGCAAAAAAGATATTGGAAGTGAGAAATTTAAGAACTTATTTTCATACATTTAAGGGAACAGTAAAAGCAGTAGATGATGTAAGTTTTGATATAAATGAAGGAGAAATATTAGGTGTTGTTGGAGAATCTGGAGGAGGAAAATCAGTAACAGGTTTTTCAGTGATACGTCTTATAGAAGAACCTGGTAAAATCGAAACTGGAGAAATAATATACAACGGTGAAAATTTAATGAAAAAATCAGAAAATCAAATGAATAAAGTCAGAGGCAAAGATATTTCTATGATATTTCAAGATCCTATGACATCACTAAATCCAGTATATACAATAGGAAAACAAATAGAAGAAGTATTATTATTACATGAGAAAGATTTAACAAAAAGCCAAAGAAAACAAAAATGTATTGAATTATTAAAATCTGTTGGTATTTCAAACCCTGAGAGCAGAATGAAAAGCTATCCTCATCAATTTAGTGGGGGTATGAGGCAAAGAGTAGTAATAGCTACTGCTCTTGCTGCAAGCCCAAAACTTATAATAGCAGATGAGCCTACAACAGCACTAGATGTTACCATACAAGCTCAAATATTAAAACTTATGCAAAATCTTGTAGAAGAACATGGATGTGCATTGATGCTTATTACTCATGATTTAGCTGTTATATCAGAAATAGCGGATAGAATAAATGTTATGTATTGCGGAAAAATCATTGAAACAGGGAACACAAAAGATATTATAAAAGAGTATAAGCATCCATATACAGAAGGATTGATAAATTCTATTCCAGATCTTGATAAAGATAAAAAGAAGTTGGAATCAATATCAGGTATCGTACCTAATATGTTTGATCTTCCTGAAGGATGTAATTTTTCCCCAAGGTGTAGATATTGTAAACAAATATGTAAGGAAGAAGAACCAGAACTTCAACAAGTTGGTCAAAGTCACTATATTGCATGTCATTTCCCATTAAAAGGGGGCGAGAAATAAATGAATACGATTCTTAAAGTAAAAAATTTAGAACAAAGATTTGAACTTGATAAAGGAATTTTAGGTAAGATTAAATTTAAAAATGGTAAGTTTGTAAAGGAAGAACGTATTGTACGTGCCGTAAATGATATATCGTTTAGCGTAGATAAGGGCAAGGTCTTTAGTTTAGTTGGTGAATCAGGATGTGGAAAGTCAACAACTGCAAGAACAATAATTAAACTTATCGAACCTAAAGGTGGTACTGTTGAGTTTGCGGGAGAAAATATAACAGACCTTACTAGAACAGAAATGCTTAAATACAGAAAGAGAATGCAAATGATATTTCAAGACCCATATGCTTCATTAAATTCCAAGCAAAAAGTATTAAATATAATTACTGAACCTATGTTATTTCACGGAGTTGCAGCTTCAAAAAGCGAAGCGAAGGAAAAAGCTTTGGATATTTTAGGAAAGGTTGGGATAAGGCCTGAACAAGCAACAAGATATCCACACCAATTTAGTGGAGGCCAAAGGCAAAGAATTGGTATAGCTAGAGCACTGGCAGTTGAACCAGAGTTTATAATTGCAGATGAGCCAGTTTCCGCTCTTGATGTCTCTATTCAAGCACAAATATTGAATCTATTAATGGACTTAAAGAAGGAATATAACTTTTCTTACCTATTTATAGCCCATGATCTCTCAGTAGTGAAACATATAAGTGATGATCTTGGGGTCATGTATTTAGGTAAGATTGTAGAAAAGGGAAGCAAAGTTAATATATTTGATAATCCTCTACATCCTTATACTAAAGCTTTATTTTCTTCTGTACCTAAGTTGTCTGGTACAAATCTAAAAAATTCTAAAGGTATAAGGGGAGAAATACCAAGTTCTATCAATTTACCTTCAGGATGCTATTTTCATGATAGGTGTCCTTATGCAAAACAAATATGTATGGAGAAGATGCCCACAGAAAGGGAAGTGGAAAATGGACATTTTGTATTGTGTCATCTATACTAAATCTGAGGGATGGGATTCACCAGATTTTAATATATAATGAAGCAGAAGGCAAGATTTGAAGTGAAGAAATTTTATCTTCTGCTTTTGTTGTGTATAGAAAGATTAAATGTATTGTTACTTAATTATTATATTTTTTTTGTTCATATTTTACTTTCTCAGGAGTAACATCGTTTCCTTCTTTATCCATAACTTTAACATTCATTAAAGTCTTTTTCATATTTTTTCTGAATGTGTTCAAGTATTGTTGTCGTAATTTTTGTTGTTCTTCCTTTTCTGATTTTGTTAATTCAACGGTTTTAGATTTATGTGCAAGTTCATTTATTCTCTTTATCAAGTCTTTCATATAATCTCTCCAATCTAGATTAATTGTTTATATGATTTTAACATGAAGACTAATATTATTCAATATATGGGTATTTTCATTAGTTGTAAAAAATATAGAGAGGTTTTTTGCCTTTTACTAAATATAGTGGTTTGTATTAATATAAAATATTTGCTCATACATATATATGATACTAAAATCATAAAATAATTATTTCGGCTTCCTAGATATTACAGTATCAAAATGTTATAATGTGGCTAGATAAGGGAGACTTAAATTGAATACCAAAGTACATGACAAAAAGACAGAATTTTTACTAAACAATGACAACTTGTATTTTAATACTGTGTATTTAGCTTGGCCTATTGTTATACAATCGTTGTTGCAGGTATCTGTTGGAACAATAGATATAAAGATGGTAAGCTCTATAGGAGTAGATGCTATTTCTGCAGTAGGGACTGGTAGGAATGTTATTATGTTAATAATGGTGCCGGTAATGGCAGTATCTACAGGTACTATTGCAATGGTTTCTCGTGCAATGGGCAAGGGTGATAAGAAGAGTACGTCCATTAGTGCAGGACAATCATTTTTTCTATGTCTTTTAGGAGCGGCCTTCATGATTCCGTTCGGTCTTCTGACTAATAAATCAATATTACAGCTTTTAGGTATTAGTAACAATGTATTACTCTTAGCACAACAGTATATAAATGTCTTTTTTTATGTATGCCATTTTTTCTGTTACATTTTATTGGTAGAGCCATATTTCAAGGTGCTGGAGATACAAAAACGCCACTAATAATAGACATCATAATGAATATTGTAAATATAATAGGAAATTATCTATTCATATATGGTGTTTGGATATTCCCTGAGCTGGGAGTTATGGGTGCAGCTTTAGGCTCAGGTATTTCTCGTCTTGTAGGAAGTGCTTTAGAATGGGGTGCACTACTTAGTGGAAAGTTTGTTATAAAAGTTGAATTTAAAGACATGATAAAACCTATTTGGAGTGTATCAAAACAGATTGTAAACATTGGTATACCTGCTGCTTTTCAAGGACTTTCAAGAAATATAAGTAGATTTTTATTATTTGCTATATTGGCAAGAACAGTTAGGGCAGACGCGGCTGTGCCATCCTATGTTATAGGGACTAATTTAAATCAGTATGCATTAATGCCTGGATTAACCGTAGGAGTTGCTGCAGCAACACTGTCAGGTATGAATATAGGCGCAGATAAGTTGAAATGTGCTGAAAGAAGTGGTAGAGCTTGTGCTATATTAGCAGCTTGTTTAATGGGAGGTCTTGCATTTATATTTGCAGTTTTTTCAACACCTTTTATTAAGTTTTTTTAGATGAAGCAAATCCTGATGTTTTAGAAATAGGAAGGACTTTTCTTATAATAATTGGAATATCCGAGCCCTTACATGCAGTAACAATTACTTTATCTAGAACTATGCAAGGAGCTAGATATACGAAAGTTCCATTTTGGGTAACTTTTATATCCTGGCTGATAATTAGAGTTACACTTGCTTATGTTTTAGCGCTTGTGTTGAATCTACAATCTACAGGAGTATGGATTGCTATTAGTGCATCTGCGTTTATTTCTGGATTAATGTCGTATTATATTTTCAAAAAAGGAAAATGGAAGCACGTAGATATATATTAATTTGTTATTGATATTTAAAAGGATAAGTAATTCCCATGCACATATAAAGGCTTCCCTAACAGGTTCATCCTGTAGTATTATAATCGAAAATGGGGAATTAAAGCTTGGAACTTGGCAGGGAATTTATGTAACACCATAAATTTTTTGACATAGTATATATATTAGTCGTCAATATTTTTCATATTGGAGGGATTACATGAAAAAGAAGAATTTTATGGTATTAGGAGGGGATGAACGCAATTTAGAACTAGCAAGTCTTCTTGATAAGGATGGACACAATGTGTTAAAGTCACATATTCATGGTTTAGACTTTAGAAATTCTGAAATAATAATTGGACCGCTGCCTCTTTCATATGACAATAAAACATTAAATGCACATTTTCACGATAAAAAAATATCAATAGAAACAGTTTTAGAGAAAATAGATAGCAACCAGCCTTTTATAGCTGGGAAAATAAATGACAACCATATTCTAAAAGCAAAAGAATATGGTATTACTATTATTGATTATTTTAAGAGAGAAGAAATGCAGATTTTAAATGCTATTCCAACGGCTGAAGGAGCTATTAAAATTGCATTAGAACGTATGCCTATAACTTTACATAGTTCTAATGCTTTAGTATTAGGATTTGGAAGGATAGGCAAAACTTTGGCTAGTATGCTCTATGGAATAGGAGCCAATGTTTATGTAGCAGCAAGAAAGTATAGTGATATGGCATGGATTAGAAGTTTAAGGTATACACCTATATTGCTTAGAGAATTGGATAGACATATTCATGATATGGATGTAGTGTTCAATACAATTCCATCTCTGGTACTCAACAAGGATACATTAAGCCATATAAAGAAAGAAACTTTGGTAATTGATGTAGCTTCAAAACCGGGAGGAGTTGATTTTGATGTAGCAGATAAATTAGGAATAAAAACAATTCATGCTTTAGGATTACCAGGGAAGATTGCTCCAGTAACTGCTGCTATGGTCATTAAGGAAACCATATATAATATTATTGAAGAAAGGGGTATATAAAGATGACATTGGAAGGGATTAAAATAGGATTGGGATTAACAGGATCCTTCTGTAATTTTCAATATGTATTTCCAGAGATAGAGAGACTTGCTGGTAAAGGAGCCGATTTATATCCAATAATCTCATATAATGTAGATTCTATTAACACAAGATTTGGCGAAGCTGATGAATGGAAAAACAAATTAAGTAAAATAACTGGTAAGGAATTAATTTCAACTATTGTAGATGCAGAGCCTGTTGGACCTGAATTAAAGTTAGACATAATGATAGTAGTGCCTTGTACTGGTAATACATTAGCTAAATTAGCTAGCGCTATAACAGATACTCCAGTAACTATGGCATGTAAAGCACATTTAAGAAATCAGAAGCCTTTAGTGTTAGCTATTGCAACTAATGATGCATTGGGAGCCAATGCTAAGAACATAGGCATGCTTTTGAACATGAAAAATGTGTATTTTGTTCCTTTTAAACAAGATAATCCAACAGGGAAACCTAATTCAATGATAGCAAACTTTGAAAAGATTGAACCAACTATTAAGGAAGCTTTATTGGAAAAACAAATTCAACCGATTTTAGAATAAACAGAGACTCAATTAAGGTCTCTGTTTTAAAGTGGTTATTTAATTAGATTATTATATAGCTGTTGGGCGAAATGTGGAATATTATTAGTATTTGTTATTATGGATATTTTCCTATTATCGTATAGCATATCCACAATATCTTTCTTATTAGCAGTGTAAAAATTTTTAAAATCCTTCGTGATAGTATCCCTGCATTCTATGTTAAAAAAAGTAGTAAAAATAACATGTTCTTCTTTATGATTTATAGCTATTCCAATTATTTTTTCATTACTATTTTCATTTGAAATAAGAGTACCAGGTAAATTTAAATAAGCTGACGTAACCCTAACGGGAATATTAAATTTATTTGCAATTTCTACTGCTTTTGGATGCATCACCTTAACTCCGTTTGATGTTAAATTGTACATATCAGCAAAGGATATTTTTTTAATATAGCGAGTGTAAGGAACTATTTTAGGATCTATAATTGCAACACCAGGTACATCAGTAAATATGTCAACTCTTTCAGCTTTTAAATGGCCACCTAAGGCAATAGCTGTAATATCACTACCACCTCTTCCTAATGTTGTAATCTCCTTATTTTTAGTTACTCCTTGAAATCCTGCTATTACTACAACTTTACCTTCTCTTATATATTTCTTTACAGTCCATACATCAATATTCATTATTTCAGCAGAATTAAAATTATCATCTGTTAGTATTCCAGCCTGAAATCCAGTTAATGGTTCAGAAGGAATGTTATTTACTTCTAATAGATGAGATACTACTGATGCTGATATTGTTTCACCACAGGACATTATTAAATCCTTTTTCTTAGAGTCTATTCTATTATTTATCTGTTCCAATTGTCTAATTAAAGTATCGGTGGCATACGGATCACCTTTTCGGCCCATTGCAGACACTACTATTACGGGAGTGTTACTGCTATTTATGCACTCTTTTATATGCTTTAGAATACTAGGTTTATTGTTAAGATTTCTAAGTGATGTTCCTCCAAATTTCTGTACAATAATTCCCATAATATCACCTGCTACAATAGATTCTTTTCTATTAATGTTTCAGCAATTTGCACTGAATTAAGAGCTGCACCTTTGCGAAGGTTATCTGCGACTATCCATAGATTTAGACCATTCTTTATTGAGAAATCATTTCGGACTCGTCCTACAAACACTTCATCCTTACCATTAGCATCAATAGGCATAGGATACAGTTCAGACTTAGGATCATCCACAACTTTAATTCCTTTAGATTCACTTAATATTTTTCTTGCTTCATCCGCAGAAATAGGTTTTTCAGTCTGTATGTTAACTGATTCTGAATGACAGTTAATGACTGGAATTCTAACTGTAGTAGAGCATACTTTAATATTTTTATCCAGTATCTTCTTAGTCTCGTTAACCATTTTCATTTCTTCTTTAGTGTAGCCGTTTTCTAAGAATTCATCTATATGGGGTAAAGCGTTAAACAGAATTTGATATGGATAAACAGAATTTGATATAGGTTTATCTGAACAATAATCTGTTATTTGATTTGTCAACTCTTTTATGGCATTTTTACCACTTCCAGATACTGCCTGATAGGTAGACACAACGATTCGTTTTATTTTATAAACATCATGTAATGGTTTTAAAGGCACTAGCATCTGTATTGTGGAACAATTTGGATTTGCTATAAGCCCCTTGTGGTGCACAAGATCTTCTGAATTTACTTCTGGAATTACTAAAGGAACATTATCATCCATTCGCCATGCGTTGCTGTTATCTATGACTACAGCTTCCTTACTAACTGCAATAGGTGCAAGGTATTTACTAATACTCCTGTCAACACAGAAAAATGCTATGTCTATATCATTAAAATCACCTTTTTCTGCGACTTCAGTAAAGAATTTTTCACCATTAAAAATGATTTCCTTATTTTTGTTTTTTGGTGTCCCTAAAAACTTAATTTTATTAATAGGAAAATTACGTTCACTAAGTATAGTTATTATCTTTCTTCCTACAGTCCCTAAAGGACCAACTATGGCTACATTGTACGCTTTCAAAGATATCTCCTCCTAAACAAATATTCTTTTAAACTTAGATAGTTACATCATATTCAGTACTACTTTAAATGGTTAAATTTTAATTTAAGAACATGTTTAATAGGTTTTCATATTATGTAATAGATAAATTTTAAAAGGAGGTTTTTTGATGGTTTATTGGGGAAGATTAATTACAGCAATGGTTACCCCTTTTGATGAGAATTTGAATGTTGATTATGAATCAGCAGTTCTATTGGCAAAATACTTAATTAAAGAAGGGAATACAGCTTTGGTAGTAACAGGGACTACAGGAGAATCACCAACGCTAAATTCTGATGAAAAGATAAAACTATACAAAGAAATCAAGAAGAATATAGACGTGCCAATAATTGCAGGAGTTGGTACAAACTCCACTGAAGCTACTATAGAAAATGCTAAAAGTGCAATTGAAGTAGGAGCAGATGGACTTCTTGTAGTGTCACCTTATTATAATAAGCCTGACCAGAAGTCTTTATATGTACATTTCAAAAAAGTTGCAGAAGCTGTAGATGCTCCAATTATGTTGTACAATGTACCAGGAAGAACTGGCTGCAACATATTACCTGAAACAGTTGCAAAGTTAGCTCAAATAGACAATATAGTAGCATTGAAGGAGGCAAGCGGAAATATAAATCAGATGTCTGAGATGGTAAAGAGAACACCGGAAGATTTCCTAATCTATTCAGGTGATGATTCCATGACATTGCCAGGTATGGCAGTTGGTGTATATGGGATAGTCAGTGTTGCTGCTCATATAGTAGGTAAAGATATGAAGGAGATGATAGATGCCTTTGTATCAGGGAACACGAGAAGAGCAATGAAAATACACTTAAAACTACTAGACATATTTAACAAGCTATTTGTAGTTGCAAATCCAATTCCCGTTAAAGCAGCATTAAATATGAGTGGAATTAAAGTGGGAGGATTAAGATTGCCATTAACAGAAGCAAGCGAAGATGTGAAAAGTATTGTAAGAGATGAATTAGAGAAATTGGGAACAAGTGTACAGTAAACTATGAATGAATAAGAGAAACCCTAAATTCAATGAGTTTAGGGTTTCTGCTATATTTTCAAATAAATTATAAAATTATAGAACTTATGTTATATAATATATTTATAACAATATCAATGAGAAAAGTTTTAGCTATTGAAAGAAAAGTAATTGGTTATGAGGTGATTTAATGAAGTCAACAGAGATAAACAATGAATACATAAAGCTGGTTGTTCAAGATGCAGAAATATATTTAAAGGACTATAAGGTAACATTAGAAAAGGCTGCCAACTCAAATGCAATATATAAAGGAAAACCTGTACCATTTCTCTATCATCCGATGTTTTTTACAGAGGAAGATGTAGATAATTTTAGAAAAATTGGAGATATGATGATTTCCATTGCTAATAAGGTTATAAATAGATATATAGAGGATGGAAGTTTTAGAAAGAAATTTGGATTTTCAAATTTGCTTGAAGAGTTAATACTATTAGACAATGGCTATGATATAAATGTACCCATAGGAAGATTCGATGTATTCTATAAGGATTATGAGGACTTTAAGTTTTGTGAATTAAATACAGATGGTTCTTCTGCAATGAATGAAGACAATACATTAGGACGAATACTGTTAGAAACAAAAGCCATGAAACAATTTAGACAAAAGTATAAGTTGAGTTTATTTGAGTTATTTGATAAATGGGTAAAGGATAGTATAGATATATATAGAAAATATGATTCATCCAACTCTAAACCTAATGTTGCAATAATTGATTTTACTGAGAGTGGTACTTCTAAGGAATTTGAAGAGTTTAAAAGTGCTTACATCAGAAGTGGGTATAATTGTATCATAGCTGATCCTAGAGACTTAAGCTATAGAGATGGAAAGCTTTATTTTGATGATTATAGGATTGATTTAGTTTATAGAAGAATGGTTACATTTGAACTCATAGAAAGGGCAGAAGAAATACAAGATTTTATACAGGCTTATAAAAACGAAGCTATGTGTACAATTGGTTCTATTAGGTCACAGGTAGTGCATAATAAGATAATATTTAAAGTTCTACATGATGAGGATACCTTAAAATTTTTATCTCAAGAGGAGAGGGAATTTATAAAAAAACATGTTCCATATACGGAATTATTTAAGGGAGATAAAGGGGTTTTCAATGAAGTATTAAATAATAAAGATAAATATATTATGAAACCTCTTGATTTAAACGGTTCAAGAGGAGTATTTGTAGGCAGAGATTTTAGTAAAGATGAATGGAGAAAGAGACTAAAAGAAGTATGGGATAAGGATTATATTTACCAAGAATTTATTGAACCATGTACTAGGAAATTTGTAGCATTTGAAGATAATAAGACTTTCGTAGAGGAATTTGGAACCATTATTGGATTATTTATATACAATGAAAGACTTGCAGGTCTTTATACTAGAGTTGGTAAGAGCAATATAATATCTGGGTTAACAGAATATTATACTTTACCAAATATTTTAGTAAATGAGAGAAAATAAATTTCAACAAATATGAATAGAGGGTATATATGGTGCATAGAATCAATGATAATGATTGTATTGAGAAGTTGAAAGGATGATAAACTTGGATACAAGTAATGTATTATTAGCTTTTGGCTTAACATTATTTGCAGGATTATCTACCGGTATTGGTAGTGCACTAGCATTTTATACTAAACAGACAAATAAGAAATTTTTATCTGCTGCATTAGGGTTTTCAGCAGGAGTAATGATATATGTTTCATTTGTAGAAATATTTGCAGAAGCTAAAGCTTCTTTAGCAGTGACATATGGTCAAACTCAAGGATATTGGATTACTACTATAGCATTTTTTGGAGGTATGGCAATAATTGCTTTAATAGATAAATTTGTTCCAAGTGCAGAAAACCCTCACGAAATGTATGATGTTAAGGAAATGAAAGAAAAGGATTCAGAAAATGCAACTTTGATGAGAATGGGTCTTTTTTCGGCTTTGGCAATAGCAATTCATAATTTCCCGGAAGGTATAGCTACTTTTATAAGTGCAATGGAAGATTCAAGATTAGGATTAAGCATAGCTTTAGCTGTGGCTATACACAATATACCAGAAGGGATTGCAGTTTCAGTACCAATTTTTTATGCAACCGGGAATCGAAAAAAAGCATTTAAATATTCCTTTATTTCGGGACTTGCAGAACCACTAGGTGCTTTATTGGCTTATCTAGTGTTGATGAAATTCATGAATGATATGATTTTTGGAGTAGTATTTGCTTCCGTAGCTGGAATTATGGTTTATATATCTTTGGATGAATTACTTCCAACAGCAGAAAAGTATGGAGAACATCATATTGCAATTTATGGATTAATAGGTGGAATGATCATTATGGCATTAAGTATATTGTTACTTGTATAAGTAGGTAATTAGGGAATAATTATTATACCATTAGTTATAATAAGTATGAACCCTATACTGTAAAAGGAGACGTTGATAATGAAAAAGAGTCCCAAGTCAAATCCAGATGATAGAAGAGATAATGTAGACAAAATTCAGTTCAAAATTAATAAAACAATCCAAAATTATGAGTTAGCAGAAGAGATGATTGCTAAAACAGATGATGAAAAGACAAAAGAGGAATTAAAGGAGAAAAATAAAAGAAGACTTGAATCTCTCAAATCAATGAGGCATGAAATAAGAGATGAAGCAATAGCCAAAGAAAAAGGGTATAAGGATCGTAAGTGAATTTATTTTACTTACGATTCTTTTTTATTTGATTTTATAAAAATATCAGTTATAATTATAGGGATAGGGGGTATATAATATTTTAGGAGGTTATATTATGATACTTAATGATGTTTCAACACCCATTGCTTTTGGAGCGGGATTTTTATCATTCTTTTCTCCGTGTGTTCTTCCGATGATCCCAGTGTATATAATGTATATGACTGGTGCTAGTATGGAAAGCGAATTAAGGAAAAGAAAAATTACTGCATTGATTAGAACTATTGGTTTTATAATAGGATTTACGATTATATTTATGGTAATGGGAACATCTGCAAGTTTTTTAGGGAAAATATTTATAAGAAATAGAGAAATATTTTTAAGGATAAGTGGAATCTTAATAATAATTTTTGGTTTAAGTATGATGGGAATTTTTAATTTTAAATTTTTAAGTATGGAAAGAAAAGTAAGTATTCCTAGACAAACTAAGAATTGGTTTAGCTCAATATTGATGGGGATGGCTTTTGCAGCTGGTTGGACACCTTGCTTTGGTCCAGTATTGGCTTCAATACTTATTATGGCAGGAGGAACAGCTACAGTTTCTCAAGGAGTATTTCTGTTACTAGTCTATTCTATAGGCATGGCGATACCGTTTATATTAACAGCTTTATTTATTAATATATTTAGCAAGTTTCTTGAAAGAACTCAAAAGGTTATGATATATTTGCCTAAAGTTGGTGGCATTATTATGATAATCTTTGGATTATTGGTATTCTTTAATAAGGTTGTGGATATAAGTAGATTATTATAATGAAGAGGAGAGATATAGTGAATAGAAAGATTTTAGCAATAATAATAGCTGTTGTAGTTTTGGCTGTAGGGCTATATTATTTTACCATTGGAAAAGATGAAAAACCAAATGAAAATAACTTATCAGAAGAAAATGTCTCTGAGGAAAATGACAGTGAAACGGATTCAGAGACATCAGATGAAGGTATGCAGGACAAGAAAGCTAGCGACGAAATAACACCTGATATAGCTATTGGAGAAGAAGCACCAGATTTTACTCTTCTTAACCTAGATGGAGAAGAAGTATCACTATCCGATTATAGAGGGAAGTATGTGCTGGTAAACTTCTGGTATACAGGATGTCAATATTGCGATATGGAGATGCCCGATCTTCAAAGATTATATGATGAAAATGATGATTTGATGGTACTGGCAGTAAATGTTATGGAAGAAAAAAGCATTGTAGAAGATTATATTAAAGAAGGTAAATATAGCTTTCCTGTAGTTTTTGACGAAGAGGGCGAGATAGCTGGAACATATTTAGTAAGTGGTTTTCCTACTTCATATTTTGTGGATAAAGAAGGGAATCTATTAGGAGGAATACCTGGGATGATGACATATGAACAAATGAATCAGATTTTGGATGATTTCAGAAAGGATGAATAGAGTCTTCACTTTTTACATCATGATGATATAATAATAAAAGACTATAAATTTGGAGTGATGTAATTGACTGAGGAAGAAAATAAGTTAGCAGGAACTGGCTGTGAAGCATTAGTTCCAGAAGAGGATAGAAAGCCCTTAGCTGAAATAGAGAGAAGTATAATAAAGAGGTATAGAAAGCATTTGTGGAGTAAATTTGTTAAAGCCATTAAAGAATATGAATTAGTACAAGATGGGGACAAAATTGCCGTAGCTATTTCTGGAGGTAAGGATAGCATATTGATGGCTAAATTGTTCCAAGAATTACATCGTCACGGAAATTCAAATTTTGAATTAGAGTTTATAGCAATGGATCCTGGATATCATCCTAATATAAAACAACTGTTGATAGATAACTGTGAGTATCTAGATATTCCTATACATATATTTGAATCAGGAATATTTGAAGTGGCAGATAGGATTGCTGGTGATTATCCCTGTTATATGTGTGCAAGGATGAGAAGAGGGGCGTTATATGGTAAGGCTCAAGAACTAGGTTGTAATAAATTGGCTTTAGGACATCATTTTAATGATGTAATAGAGACTACAATGCTAAATCTTTTGTGCTCAGGGAACTTTAAGACTATGATGCCAAAATTAAAATCTAAAAACTATAAAGGGATTGAGCTTATAAGGCCACTTTATCATATAGAAGAAGAATATATAAAAAAATTTATTAACTATAGTGGAATTTCACCTTTGAACTGTGCATGCATGGTATCAGCTAAAAAAACTGGTAACAAACGCTTTGAAATAAAAGAATTAATAGGAGAATTAAAAGAAAAGTTTGTTAATGTAGATATGTCTATATTTAGAGCAGCTGAAAATGTAAATATGGACTGCATATTAGGATGGAAAAAAGACGATAAAAAGTATTCTTTTTTAGATATATATGATGAATAAAATTAAGACCACATTTTGTGGTCTTAATTTGTATAGTTATCAAAGTAACCTTGAATATATACAATAGGAGTGCCTTTGTCCCCACTTCCTGAAGTTAAATCGGAAAGAGAGCCTATGAGATCTGTTAGTCTTCTAGGAGTTGTACCTTGGGTTTCCATAGTTCCTACAAGATCAGATTCTTTGTTTTTGATATGTTCTGATATAGCTTTTTTCAATTCTTCACCTTTTAGGTCTGAAAAATTATTGTCTGCAAGATATTTTAACTTTATTTCATTTGGTGTACCTTCAAGTCCTCTAGTATAGCCAGGAGATACAACAGGATCAGCTAACTCCCAAATCTTGCCTACTGGATCTTTAAAACCGCCATCTCCATAGATCATTACTTCAATGTTTTTACCTGTTTTTTCTTTTATTAAAGACTGGATATCGTCAACAATAGATTGACAATCCCGTGGGAAGAGTTTAACTTTATCCTCTGTCGCCTTGTTTGAACCTAAAAGACCATATTTTTCATTATAGCCATTGCCATCAATGGATTTTGTCAATATATCATCAAGACCAAAAATCTTTTCGACACCATTATGCTTTAAAATTCTTTTGGTTCTAACTCTTGTATGGATATCACAGGTTAGGACATTTTTAGTATAATCCAAAATAGTTTTAGGATTGTTTGAAAAGATTATTTCACATTCAGTTCCGTATTCTTCTATTATAGATTTATAATAATCAACATAGTCAACGCCTGTAAAAGGATGTTTCTTATATCCAAAATTTTTACGATATTCTTCCTCTGTTAAGACATCTGTCCATGGATTTATACCCTTTTCGTCAATACTGTCCATGTCTATTAAAGGATTTCCTACTTCATCAGATGGATATTGAAGCATTAAAACAATTTTTTTAACTCCTTTCGCAATACCACGAAGGCAAGTAGCAAAACGATTACGACTTAAGATTGGGAATATAACACCGATCGTATCTTTGCTAAATTTTGAGTTCACATCTTTAGCAATTGTATCAATAGATGCATAATTTCCTTGGGTACGTGCAACTACTGACTCAGTTATTGCAACTATATCCCTATCATTAATAGGAAAGTTTTCAATTTCTGAAGCTTTTAGTATGGTATCCACTACTATTTCAACTAAATTATCTTTCTCTTTCATAATTGGAGCTCTTAAGCCTCTAATTACAGTTCCAACAACTCTTTCCATTAGAATCTCTCCTTAAAATCATTTTAGTAGATATAAATATTCTTTTACTTTTAATATATACTATATTATGATATAAGTAAAATAAATAGATGTAATGATATATATAAGGAGTGCTTATATGGATATTAAACTTGATTTATACAAAGTTTTTTCTGAAGTAGCTAAGCGTAAAAGTTTTTCAGGTGCTGCGAAAGCACTGTATATGACACAGCCAGCTATTAGCCAAGCAATTATGCAACTTGAAGAAAAACTAGGGATAAGGCTTTTTACTAGAACTTCTAGAGGAGTAACTCTCACAGATGAGGGAGAGATTTTATTTGAGCATATAAGTTCTGCTATTAATCTAATTCATATTGGAGAAAAAAAGATAATTGAGTCAAAGACCTTAACGACAGGTAACTTACGTATAGGCGTCGGTGATACTATTTCGCGTTATTATCTGTTGCCTTTTTTAGAAGAATTTCATAACCAATATCCAAACATTAAGTTGAAAATAATTAATCGTACAACTTTTGAACTCTGTAGTCTTATAAAATCCGGAAAAGTTGATATTGGTATTTGTAATTTACCAATTAAAGATTCATCATTGAATATAAGAAAACTGATAGATATTCATGATATCTTTGTTTGTGGAGAAAAGTATAAGAACAAGATTACTAAATCTATGAGCTATGACGAAATAATAAATTTTCCATTGATATTGCTTGAATCTAAATCAAACTCTAGACAGTATGTAGAAAAGTATTTGTTATCAAAAGGGATTAAAATTGAACCAGAGATTGAACTAGGCTCTCATGATCTATTATTAGAATTTGCAAAAATAAATTTAGGAATATCCTGTGTTATCAGAGAATTTTCACAAGAATATTTACAAAATGGAGAATTATATGAGATTAAACTAGATGAAGATATACCTAATAGAAATATTGGTGTCTGTTCTTTAAAGAGTGTAACACTTTCTCCTGCTACGACAAAGTTTGTTGAAAAATTGAAAAAAGGATAATAAGATAAGCAGGGTTAGATCTGCCTATCTTATTATTCATTGGGTTCTTCAAAAGGATCCATTATTGAAATGTGACCCATTAATGATTCTGCCTTTTCTCCATCTATTAAGAATTGTACTCTATCAACACTGTCTAATTCCAATAAACTATTAACTATTTGAGATATAGTAAAACCTTCTTGCATAGAACCTCCATATAGACCTTCTTGAGAGAAGTTTACAAAGGCTGTTCCATCAGCTATTTCAATTCCTAATAGGTTTATACTTTGAGGTATTATAGTGCTTAATTCCTCAGATTCTGGGCCTTTTATTAATTCCTTCACAACAGTTTCTTCAAGTGATGTATCTCCATATTCAACGGTTCTTTTTTCAGCAATAAGTTTTTCTAAACTTTCATCTCCAGTTTCTACATACTCCTTATTAGCGAAGTAAAGAGTTACTTCTACTTCATCTGTATTAGGAGTAGGTTCCACTATTTCATCATCATTTTCTTCGGCGTTATCCTGTTCTTCTATTGGATTTTCATCTTCAGGAGATTCTGTATTATTACAAGCCACAAGGCTTAAAGACAAGATAATCACTAAAAATATTACAATGAACTTCTTCATGGTTCCACGTCCTTTCCTCTATTTATATATATTATACATTATATTTATTAAGAAAGAGAGAAAAAATGTTAAGAAACTATTAAGAAAGAAAAAATAATTATAAATTATTATAGGGGGACAGATATTGTAAAAATACTTCCTCTTTCCAATGAACTCTCTACTCGAATTTTCCAATTATGTTTTTCTATGATATTTTTAACTACTGTAAGTCCTATGCCATAGCCTTTTATTTTATTCTGTGACTGGGTAGGACCTTCTAATACTCTAAAATTTCTTTTAAATATATCTTCTAAATTTTTTTCATCTATACCTATTCCATTATCCTCTATAGCTATTATTGCCTTATTTTGATATTTTTTAAGTGTTATTGAGATATAATTATTTGCCTTTTTATCATCCCTATATTTTATAGCATTGTCTATTAGGTTAAAAAGTACTTCTTTTATCCTATCTTTATCACATCTAACATTAATGTTCTCTGTGTTTACAAGGGTTATTGAAACATCATTTTTTTTAGCATAAGGTGTTATTAGTTTAACAGTGTCATCCAATATTTCATTTAAATCTTCTTCATTCATATCTAATACTATGTCCTCAAGTTTAATTGAAGTCATTAAATAATTAACTAATTTTTCCATTCTATCTGTTTCATTGTATATGTCCTTTAAATATTCTTTATAGGTTTTTATGTTATTATCTGCCATAGTAAGAGATTCTATCAGCACCTTTATGGAAGTAAGAGGCGTCTTTAACTCATGAGAAATATTATTGATAAAATTTTTCCTATTTTTTTCTACTTTATTCAAAGTATTACTCATATTATTAAAGGTGTTTATTAGTTTGCCTACTTCTCCTTTTGCTTTTCTTTTAATACTATATCCTAAATCTCCTGATGAAATTTTTTCAACCCCATAGGTCAAATCCCTTAAAGGTTTGGTTAAATTATTTGTAACAACAATTGTTAATAATAGCGTAATTATTAATGCAGAACATGCAATCTTAAACATATCATTCTTTAAGCTTTTTACATTTCTATTAATTAAATTCATATCTGCAGATATAAGGACTGCACCTATTATGCGCGTTTCTCCAGCTTCATTTAATGTTATAGGGACAGAAAGTTGAAGTACCTCTTTATTTTTCAAATCATATAAAGTGGATTTGGATTTGCCAGTAAGACTGCTTTTAATTTCCTGGTTATTAATAGTATCATTAATATAACTATGATAATTATCAATTAGAACTTTCTGATTGGAATTCAAGACTAAAATTCTAGAGTTAGCTTGTTTTCCGTAACTTCTTACCATCATTCTAGCGAATATGATGTCATCTATATTCTTCTTATAGACTTCAGCTACAATATTAGCAGTTTGGAATAATCTAATCTCATTATTTCTTATCTGGGTAGTTTTATAATTATTCAGTATTAGTATACTAAACACTGAAAACGCTAATATAGTTATTAAGCTATATATAATTATCATTTTAATTCTTGTTGAAATAATAACCTACCCCCCACTTGGTTAGAATGTATTTCGGTTTTCTAATTTCAGTTTCAATTTTTTCTCTAAGATTTTTAATATGCACATCAATGGTCCTTACATCCATAGGCTCTTCTTCCCAAATATGATTAAAAATCTCTTCCCGAGTAAATACTCTTCCTGGGTTTTTTGCTAATAAATATAGCATATCGAACTCTTTTGCTGTAAGCTTTATTTCTTCATCCTTTTTATAGGCTTTTCTTTCTTGATAATTTATGATTAAATTTTTAAAGGATAATACAATATCTTTTTTATTTACTGTAGATCTTCTTGTTATAGCTTTTATCCTAGCTATTAGTTCGAATACATTAAAGGGTTTAGTCATATAATCGTCTGCACCTAGTTCAAACCCTAATATTTTATCATAATCACCATCTTTTGCTGTGAGCATTAATATTGGCATATCATGAATTTCTCTAATTTTTTTACATAGCATCATACCGTCTATATCAGGTAGCATTAAATCCAGTATGATAAAATCTACATTTTTAGTCTGTAAAACTATAAGAGCTTCTTCACCATTATAAGCAGTAGAGACACTGTAGCCTTGCTGTTCTAAACTTTTTTTTAAGCCCTTTACAATAAGCTTTTCATCATCAACTACTAAAATATTCACTTTATCACCTTCTTATGTAATAAATTAAATCAATTTCATTATATCATTTTACATGATTCTTTCATACACTAGAAGGGAACATATAAAATATTAGTCCAATTCTAGTTTCTAAAAAGGAAATATAATGTTATAATAGTATAAAGGAAAATAATAGAAGAAGGTAGCGTAATGAAAAAATGGGCTCTTAAAGTGTTAAAATTATTCTTAGGATATTTTGTATGTGCTTTAGGTATAGTTATGACCATAAACGCAAACTTAGGATTAGCACCTTGGGATGTTTTCCACCAAGGAATTTCTAATGTTTTTAGAATCACAATGGGAAAAGCTCATATTTTAGTTGGAGTTAGTATAGTGATATTGAACAGTATACTTGAAGAAAAAGTAGGTTGGGGAACATTATTTAATATGATATTTATAGGTATATTTATTGATATTCTTATGTTGAATAATTTAGTTCCTGTATTTGATGGATTTATACTAAGTTTCATTATGATGCTTCTAGGAATGTTGGTTTTAGGTTTTGGATGTTACCTATATATTAGTATTGGATTAGGATCAGGGCCGAGAGATGGTTTGATGATAGGGTTTGTGAAGAAAACCAATAAGTCAGTACGATTAGTAAAAAATACTCAAGAGATTACTGCAGTTGCTGTTGGATATATTCTGGGAGGGCATGTAGGTATAGGAACTTTGATTATGGCTATTGTAGGAGGGTATGCTACACAGTTTGCTTTTAAATTAGCAAAATTTGATGTTAGCCAAGTTAAACATAGGTTTATAGAAGATGATGTAAAATACATAAAGAAAAAGTTAGAGGACATAAAATCAAATGCTGAAGATTAAAATCCAAAATAATCTGCTTATAGTTAACTATACATGTTGTATAATCAATGTATGATACATAATTATATTAATAAACTAAAAAATGGAGGGAAGTTATGAAAAAAATATCAATTGCAGTATTAATATTAATACTTTCATTGGCTTTTACAGGCTGCACTAATAATGAGTTAGGATTTTACAATGCTTATAAAAGGACTCAAGATATTGATTCTATGGAAAGTAATACAGTTCTTAATTTTACACTAGAGGCTGAGGGATTTGCAAAAGAGCAACAACAAGTAATAGATCAGACAACTAGTATGTTAAAAGATTCAGATATCAACATATATCAAAAGATGATACAAAATGAGGATAGGACGGCTGCTACAGCATTTGCAGATATGAATTTAAATATTGGGGATATGAGTATGCCACTATCAGTATGGGTTGATACAGATATGTCAAGTGAGAAACCTGAGTTAATAGAAATCATTAAAATGCCACCAATGTTGATGGCTCAAATGGCTCAAGTGATTCCAGAAGCTTCAGCTAAAGAATATATTGTATACGATTTTGAAGAATTGATGAGTGAAAGTGAAGAACAAATTGACTTTAATGAGCTAATGAAGTTCGGCAAAGAAATGCAACCTAAAATTACAGACTTATTAAAAAGCTATCAGGAAAATTTCGACCCAGAAGTTGAAGTAATAAAATATAAGGGGACTAGAACTGTAAATGGGAAATCATTATCTATTTATGAATTGAAGTTAGATGATAAATCTTTTAAGGAATTCTTAAGATATGCAGTGAACTATAGTCTAAATGATAAAGATACTATAGATTTTATAAAAGAATATATGAATGCAGTAACGAGCATGATGAAAGTTCCAGAAGAAAAACAACTAGTAAAAGATGAAGTTGATAACGAATCAAATAACTTAGATAAGAAGCTTCCAGAATTTAAAAAGAAATTTAATGAATTTATGGATTCTACAAAGGATGTACAGATAATAGGAGATGAAGGAATAGTTATAGAATATGGAATTAATAGTGATGGATATATTGTTCATGAAGCTGGTATTATTGATATGATAATAGATTTAGAAACCATAACAAAAATCATTGGAAACAATGTATCGGAAGAGGCAGAACAAATAAAAGGTGTATTGAAATTAGGAATTAATTATAATACAAAGATTAAAAATATTAACGAAGATATAAAAATCGATATGCCTGAAGTAGATGAAAATAATTCTATAAATTATTATAAGATGTTAAATAAGCAAATGAAAGAATCAGTAACAACATCAACAATAGGTGGGACAGACAGAGTAACAGATGTCCATATTCAACAGAGACATTAGAATCAGTGAATAAAGTTATGATATGAGAATAAGATAATTTAGGATACGGTATAACTATTTAAGGTTTGATTAGTTATACCGTTTATTTGTTTAAATATATATGATAATATTATATACAAATTGACTAAAGAGGTGAAATAATTGGAATTATCTAATCAATCAGTGATAAATATAAGAAATTTAGAAAAAAGCTTTGGAAATAAAAAAGTACTAAAGGGAATAGATTTAGATGTATATCCAGGACAAATAATAGGATATATAGGTCCTAATGGTGTCGGGAAGAGCACTACAGTTAAGATAATGCTTGGATTAATTGGCGAGTATACAGGAGATGTACAGGTTTTAGGAGAAGATGTAAGTAGCGGAAAAGTAGAATATAAAAGGAAAATAGGTTATGTTCCAGAAACGGCGGATATTTATGATAATTTAACTGGAAGAGAGTATTTAACCTTTATAGGAGAATTACATAACATTGATTACAATGAAGCTAATGAAAAAGCAAAATCGATGATGAAACTATTTGGACTAAAAAATGTATATGATTCTAGAATATCATCTTATTCAAAGGGAATGAAACAAAAGTTATTGATAATTTCTAGCTTAATAAATGATCCGGAGATATTATTTTTAGATGAACCTTTAAGTGGTATAGATGCAAATAGTGTTATGGTTATTAAGGAAGTATTAGAAGAGCTTAAATTACAAGGTAAAACCGTATTCTATTCATCTCATATAATGGAAGTGGTAGAGAAGATAAGTAACAGAATAGTTCTAATCAATGATGGGCAAATCGTTGCAGATGGAAGCTTTGAAGAATTAAAAGGGAAGTCTATGGAAGGTTCACTTGAGGACATATTTAACCAGCTCACTGGATTTAATGACCATAAAGAGATTGCAAAAGAATTTGTATCTATAGTTCAAGGGGCAAATAGATATGGAGGAATTTAGAATACTAAAGTTTTTAGATATATTTGATGGGATGTTTCAAAAATTTGGAATAGATTATGATACAATGAGAAAAATATTAAAAGTAAAACTTACTTTAGATGGAAGAAGAACTCCTACAACTATGTTGAATTCATCTAACAAGAAAAAGAAAGATGGGAATAATTTAATAAAATCACTAGGCCTTTATATATTGTTAGGGATTGTATTTATTCCATTTATAGTGCTAGGTGAAAGTTACCTATTTCAGATGAGTTTTGTATTTGGAGTAATAATGTTTATGATGACAATTACTTTAGTATCAGATTTTTCAACAGTATTGTTGGATTTAAAAGATAAGGATATAATACTTTCTCGTCCAATAAATAGCAAGACGTTGAATATAGCAAAGATGATTCATATTACTATTTATATGTTCTATATTACTATTGCTTTTATAGGGCCTGGTTTTATAGCAGGATTCATTAAGCATGGATTGTTATTTTCGATGATATTTTTTATTGAAATAATACTTATGGATCTTTTAATAATAGTGTTGACAGCATTGTTATATCTGTTAATCCTTAAATTTTTCGATGGGGAAAAATTAAAGGATATAATTAATTATTTTCAAATAATATTGACTATAACCATAACTGTAGGATATCAATTGTTAGGCAGATTGTTTAGTTTTGATGAATTATTGAATATAGAGTTTACACCAAAACCGTGGCAATATATATTACCTCCTATATGGTTCGGAGGGCCATTTGAACTGATATTAAATGGAAATGTCAGCAATTATATATTGATGTTTACTGCGCTGGCTGTCGTAATGCCAATAATAGCAATAATCATATATACTAAGCTTATACCAATATTTGAATATAATTTACAGAAACTAAATGATACCAGTGGGCATTCAAAACCCAGAAATAAAGGTCTAAACTTCTATTTAGCTAAGATTGTATGCAGGTCTAAAGAAGAGAGGACATTTTTCAGATTTGCTACTAATATGATCAAAAAGGAAAGAGTTTTTAAGTTGAGAGTTTATCCATCTTTAGGTTTTTCCATGATATTTCCTTTTATATTCATATTAACAGCAATTGGTTCAGAAGGTTTAGGTTGGTTAAAGGGTAGCAAGATGTTTCTTAGCCTATATTTTGTTGGCATTATGGTTCCTAATATAATAATGAATTTAGGATATTCAGGTAATTATAAAGGTGCATGGATCTATAAGATTGCCCCTGTAGTTGACTTATTATCCATAATTAAAGGTGCTGTAAAGGCTTCACTCGTCAATATAATATTGCCTTTATATGTCTTAATTAGCATAGTTTCTATGTTTGTATTTGGAGGTGAAGTATTTATTCATTTAATTATTATATTCATAAGCATATTATTATATATTACAATTTGTTCTAAAATACTCAATGATACTCTACCTTTTTCTGAACCTTTTGAAACTGCAAATCACGGTAGTGGATTAGCAATGATACCTTTAATGTTACTCTTAGGACTGTTTGCATTAGCTCATTTCATAGCTATGACCATTCCATATGGTATATTAATATATATGGTAGTATTGATTATTATAAACCTATTCACTTGGAAGAAGGTATTTGAAGTGAACAAAAAATTAGTTAATAATAGATAAATATGATTGAAGGAGGAGTTTTATGCTTACGAGGAATCTGGATAAAGCTCGAGAAGCTTATAGGAATAAAGATATTGATGCTACAATCAAAGCTCATAATAAAGGATATGAGCCTCATAATGAAGGACAAGGTAAATATATTAAAAGTTTAGTATATGGAGGATTAGATGGGATAATTACCACATTTGCAGTTGTAGCTGGAGTTGCAGGAGCAGCGCTTAACACTGGAATAGTTTTAATAATGGGATTTGCTAATTTAATAGCGGATGGACTGTCTATGGCAATTGGAGATTATTTGTCCACAAAAGCAGAGGTAGAATATCAGCAAGTAGAGAGAGAAAGAGAAACTTGGGAAGTAGAACATTATCCTGAAGGAGAAATGCAAGAAATGGTAGAGATATACATGGCTAAGGGTATGAGTGAAGAGGATGCTAAACAGATGATGGATATATTATCGAAGAATAAAAAGGCTTGGATAGATGTGATGATGGTAGAAGAATTAGGAATTGTAGAAGAGGAAGAATCTCCAATTAGGAACGCACTAGTCACATTCTTTTCATTTCTGGTTTTTGGATTTATTCCTTTGATAGCTTATGTATTATCTTCTTTTATACCAGATATAGGAGATTCAACATTTGTATTGGCAATTGTATTGACAGGAGTAACACTTTTTATTTTAGGAGCATTGAAAGTGAAGGTGACTGAGAGGAATTGGTTTACTTCTGGGTTGGAAATGCTTGTGGTTGGAGGAATTGCAGCAGTTGCTGCATACTTAATTGGTAAAGTATTATCTGGATTGGCATAAACAAAAAAGAATATTGATAGAAAGTTTATTTTCTCACAGATTTGGGTACTAATACTTTGCTTTAAGAATATTAAAGGTTTATAATATAATAAAGACAATTTCATGCTTTAAATTAGAAAAGTGAGGGTTTACGATGTCAAAGGCAAAAACAAATGCGATGCGGATCCTAGATACTCATAATAAAAAATACAATGTGATAACCTATGATAGAAGAGATGATAAGATAGATGGGATTTCAGTTGCTAACAAAATTGGAAGGAATGTACGTACTGTATTCAAAACCCTTGTGGCTAAAGGTAAAAGTGGAGAAATATATGTTTTTATAATTCCTGTAGCAGCAGAGTTAGATTTTAAGAAGGCTGCAAATATAACTAGAGAAAAGAAAATAGAGATGATCCATGTAAAGGATATAAGAAAGTGTACTGGTTATATAAGAGGAGGCTGTTCTCCTATAGGTATGAAGAAGAATTATCCTACTTTTGTCGATAAATCTGCTTTAGATTTAGATACTATAATTGTAAGTGGTGGGAAGATAGGAGTTCAAATCGAGTTAGATGTAGATGATTTAAGGGAGATAACTAAAGGGAATATAGATATACTGGTTAAGTAATATAAAGTATATTAGTGCCAAGGAGAGGAGACATAAAAATTGAATTATGATAAACAAATAGAGGAATTTGTAAGTTATTTCAAAAATAGTGAAACTAATGAAGAGGATTTTAAGGTAGGTGTAGAATTTGAACACTTTATAATAGATAAGGACACCTTGTATACTATTTCATATTATGGAGAAAATGGAGTAGAAGAAACCTTAAAGGAGTTAGAAGGCTATGGATGGGTAGGCAATTATGAGGGAGAGCATCTATTAGGTCTTAGCAATGAAAATAGAATTATAACCCTTGAACCTGGAAGCCAAATAGAGTTAAGTATTAATCCTCAAAAGAACATACAGGATTTAGAAAATGAATATTTCAGTTTTTTACGACACATAATCCCAATTTTAGAAAGTAAAAATCAGGCATTGATTACAGTTGGATATCATCCAATATCCAAAATTCAAGAGATTAAGATAATACCAAAGAAACGGTATGATTATATGTATGAATATTTTAAAACAAAAGGTATACATGCTCATAATATGATGAAAGGTACAGCTTCGTTACAGGTAGCAATTGATTATAAATCTGAAGAGGATTATGTTAAGAAATTCAAGATAGCAAATGCTCTATCACCAGTTTTATATGCACTTTTTGATAATGGATATTATTTTGAAGAAGAAAGATGGGGAAGGTATAATTTGAGATCATTTATATGGCAAAATTGTGATAATGATAGAACAGGAATAGTACCGGGAACATTTGATAATAACTTTGGGTACAGGAAATACGCAGAGTATATCTTAAATGTACCCCCTATATTTGTATATGATGGAGAAAATACCTATCCTACAGGAAAGAAACTGGTAAGAGAAATTTTTGATCCAGAAAATTATTCTATTGCAGAATTAGAGCATATGTTAACTATGGTCTTTCCTGATGTAAGGACTAAAAAATATATAGAAATACGTATGATGGATTCAGTACCTTATCCATTAAACTTCGCTGCAGTAGTTCTATTAAAAGGAATTTTTTATAATGATGATAATTTATCTAAAATCTATGAATATGTAAAGAATGTAAATATGGAAGATGTAATTGATGCAAATAAGAGTATTTCTAAGAAGGGATTAAATGGAAAATTAAAAGAAAAAACTATACATGAAATAGGGAATTGGCTTATAACATTAGCAAAGGATGGGTTAAATTCTAGTGAATTAAAATATATTCAACCTCTAGAAGAAATGATAAAAGATAAAAAGAACCCTTATGAAATAATAAGGGAAAAAGAACATTTAGGGAAAAAGGAATCGTTAAATTGTTGTATATTAGATAAATCGTTAATAAAAACATTTAAGTAGTTCTACTTAAATGTTTTTATATTTTAGTTAAAAATATAACGAATTCATAAGGTTATGAATATATTGACAAGTAGTATAATATATTTTAGTATTATAATATATTATCTATTTTGTATAGAATTGAATATAGGAAGTTAGAAAAATATAAACAAAAAATCTGTTGAAAGTAAGAGGCAGCATAGGTGAAAGCTGTCTTTTTTGATAACTTGGCAAAAGGAGGCAATAAGATGGAATTCAAATTCAATTGGGAAGGAAATAAAGAAAGAGTTGAACAATTAAATAGCTTCATGAAGGAAAAAAGGTATAAAAAGGGTGCATTAATGATGATATTGCAAGAAGCCCAAGATTTATTTGGCTACCTTCCCATTGAGATCCAGAAGATGATTTCAAAAGAACTTAATATTCCTTTATCAGAAATATATGGTGTAGCAACCTTTTACTCTCAATTTTCCTTAATTCCAAAAGGGGAAAATGTAATAGGTGTATGTTTAGGAACAGCCTGTTATGTAAAAGGTGGACAAGATATATTAGCAAAGATTGAAGAAATTTTAGGAATAACTATAGCAGAAACTACTCCAGATAGAAAATTTTCTATTGATGCAACTAGATGCTTAGGATCTTGTGGATTAGCTCCGGTGATGATGATAAATGATGAAATATATGGAAGACTCACTGTAGATGATGTGGAAGAAATATTGAATAAATATAGATAGAATGGGAGGTAAAAATGATGATTACTATAGAGATGTTGAATGAGATAAAAAAAAAGACATTAAAGACCATGACATTAAGGTTAGAAAAGAAAAATAATGGAATTTCCAGTATCAATAAAGAAAACGTTTCGGATAAGAAACACGTTTTAATATGTGGAGGGCCTGGATGCCATTCATCAGGTGCAGATGAATTAAAGAAGAGGTTTGAACAGAAGATAGATAAGGAAGAATTAACTGATGTGAACGTAAGTATAGCAGGCTGTTTTGGGCTATGTGAATCTGGACCAAATATAGAAATATATCCAGGAGGTACATTTTATAGTCAAGTAAAGATTGATGATGTAGATGAAATTGTGGAAAAACATCTATGTAGAGATGAAGTTGTGGAGAGATTATTGAATGAAGGTGCAATAAAAGAAGAAAATATAAAACCAGTGTTCGAAGTTGATTTTTATAAAAAACAGGAGAAGATAGCTTTAAGGAACTGCGGAATCATAGATTATAACAGTATTGATGAGTACATAGCCCTTGATGGATATCAGGCTTTAGCAAAGGCCTTAACTGAGATGACTCAAGAGGAAGTTATAGATATTATGAAGAAATCAAATTTAAGAGGTAGAGGAGGGGCAGGATTTCCAACAGGTCGAAAGTGGGAAACGGCATTCAAATATGAAGCAGATAAGAAATATGTAATATGTAATGCTGATGAAGGTGATCCAGGAGCATTTATGGATAGAAGCATACTAGAAGGAGATCCTCATTCGGTGTTGGAAGCTATGGCTATATGCGGATATGCAATTGGTTCAGACCAAGGATATATATATGTAAGAGCCGAATATCCAGTAGCAGTGCAAAGACTTAAAACAGCTATAAAAAAAGCAAAGGAAAAAGGGCTATTAGGCGAAAATATATTTGGAACAGAGTTCAACTTTAATATAGAAATAAGACTTGGAGCGGGAGCCTTTGTATGTGGTGAGGGGACAGCTCTAATGGAATCCATAGAAGGTAAGAGAGGAATGCCAAGACCAAAAATAAATAGAACAGCTCATAAAGGATTATGGGGTAAACCTACTATAATCAATAACGTTGAAACTTTAGCAAATGTTCCTCCAATCATTACAAAAGGTGCGAAATGGCTTAAGAGCATTGGCACAGAGGATTCACCAGGTACTAAAGTATTTGCATTAGGTGGAAAGATAAAGAATACTGGTTTAGTGGAAGTGCCTATGGGAACCACTTTAAGGGAAATAATATTTGACATTGGAGGAGGAATACCAAACGGAAAGAAATTTAAAGCAGTTCAAACAGGAGGTCCTTCTGGAGGATGCATTCCAGAAGAATTTTTAGATACTCCAGTGGATTTTGCTTCATTAGGTAAAATTGGTTCTATAATGGGCTCTGGAGGAATGATAGTATTAGATGATACAGATTGTATGGTGGATATTGCAAGATTTTTTTTGGATTTTACTGTAGATGAATCCTGCGGGAAATGTGTTCCATGCAGAGAAGGAACTAAGAGAATGCTAGAGATATTGGAAAGAATAACTAAGGGTAAAGGAACCCCTGAAGATTTAGACAGACTTGAGTCCTTATCTGAAGCCATAACAGATAGCTCTTTATGTGGATTGGGACAAACTGCTTCAAATCCTGTGAAATCTACAATGAAATATTTTAGGCATGAATATGAAGCTCATGTTAAAGAAATTAGATGTCCAGCAGGTTCATGTCAAGAACTATTACAATTCTTTATTACAGATAAATGTGTAGGATGTACAAAATGTGCAAATAATTGTCCGGCATCATGTATTAGTGGAAATTTAAAGGAAAGACATGTTATAGATACAGAACAATGTATTAAGTGTGGCACTTGTATGGAAGTATGCCCAGTTGGAGCGGTTATTAAGAAATAGATAAAATTGTTTAAAAGATAGGAGTTGAATGCAATGGCTGAAATAACGATAAATGCTAAAAAATACCAGGTTAATAGTGGTATTACCATACTTGAAGCATGTAATAGATTAGGCATATCCATTCCTACTCTATGTCATGATGATAGGTTAGAGCCTTATGCTGCATGTAGATTATGTGTAGTTGAAGTAAAGGGAAAGAAAAACCTTCAAACTTCTTGTTCTACTAAGATAAGGGATGGCATGGTAGTAGAAACTCATAATAAAAGGGTAATAAATGCCAGAAAAGAGGTATTGGATCTATTGTTCTCAAACCATCCAGAGGATTGCCTTACATGTGAAAAAGCAGGAGGGTGTAAACTACAGGATTACTGTTATGAATATGGAGTAGAAGAAGGAACTTATGTAGGAGAAAAGAAAGACTACCATATAGATGATTCAAATCCTTTCTATACTTATGATCCGAATAAATGTATACTTTGTGGTAAATGTGTTAGAGTTTGTGATGAATTACAGTGCACCAATGCTATTGGACTAGGAAATAGAGGTTTTGATTCAAAAGTAGTTACTCCTTTTGATTTGGGGTTGGCGACTTCCAACTGTGTATCATGTGGGAATTGTGTAGCAGTATGCCCTGTAGGTGCATTGACGCCTAAAAAGAAAGAAAAGTATAGGACTTGGGAGATAAGAAAGGTTAAAACAACTTGTTCCTACTGTGGAGTAGGATGTCAAATCGAACTGCTAGTAAAGGGCGATAAGGTAGTAGGTGTAGAGCCAGCTAGAGGAACGCCTAACGATGGATTATTATGCGTAAAAGGAAGATTTGGATATTCCTTTATAAACCATTCTGATAGGCTAAAGGCTCCCCTTATTAAGAGAAATGGAGAATTTGAAGAAGCTACATGGGAAGAAGCCTATGATTTAATAATTGATAAAATAAGTGAAATTAAAGAAGAATATGGTTCTGAAAGTTTTGCAGGATTAACATCTGCAAGATGTACCAATGAGGAGAACTATCTATTCCAAAAGATGTTTAGAGCATTAATAGGGACAAATAATGTAGACCATTGTGCTCGCCTCTGACATGCTTCAACAGTTGCAGGTCTTGCAACTACATTAGGAAGCGGTGCTATGACTAATAGCATAGAGGAGATAATAAATACTGATGCTATATTTGTAATTGGTTCAAATACTACTGAAAATCATCCCATAATTGGAACTTATATGAAACGAGCTTTAAAAAGAGGAGCTAAATTGATAGTAGCAGACCCTAGAAGAATTGAATTGGCTGATTACGCAGATGTATTTCTTCAGATAAAGCCAGGTTCCAATATTGCTCTTTTAAATGGAATGATGAATGTAATCATTGAAGATGAATTATATGATAAAAACTACGTTCAAAGCAATACGGAAAACTTTGAACAATTAAAGGACCTTATAAAGGATTATACTCTAGATGTTGTAGCTAAAATTTGTGGTGTAGATAAAGAGGATATAATTAAAGCAGCTCGTATATATGCAGAAGCTGATAAGGCAGGTATATACTATGCAATGGGCATTACTCAACATACTACAGGTACTCATTCGGTAATGAGCATATCCAACTTAAGTTTACTTTGCGGAAATGTAGGAAAGGAATCAGCAGGAGTAAATCCATTAAGAGGACAGAACAATGTTCAAGGAGCCTGTGATATGGGAGGACTTCCAGCAGACTTTCCCGGATACCAAAAGGTATTTAAGCCAGAAATTCAGAAAAAATTTGAAACAATATGGGAAGAAAAACTTCCAAATAAAGCAGGACTTACTGTCCCTGAAATGATGAATGAAGCAGAAAAAGGAAACATTAAATTCATGTATATAATGGGAGAAAACCCAATGGTATCAGACCCGGACTTAAATCATGTAAAGAAAGCTTTAACTGATATAGATTTTCTAGTAGTACAGGATATATTTCTAACAGAAACAGCAGAACTAGCAGATATAGTATTGCCTGCCGCATCATTTGCTGAAAAGGATGGGACATTCACAAATACTGAAAGGAGAGTTCAGAGGATAAGAAAGGCAATAGAACCTGTAGGAGAGGCAAAAGCTGATTGGCAAATATTAGATGAACTAATGCGTAAATTAGGGCATGATAAGGAATACTCAGGTCCTGGCGATATAATGGATGAAATCAGAACTGTAACTCCCCAATATGGGGGAATAACGTATGATAGAATAGAAGAAGAAGGCATTCAATGGCCATGTCCAGATATGAGCCATCCAGGAACAAAGTATCTTCATAAAGGAACTGTAGCTAGAGGTAAAGGATTATTCATGGCAGTAGATCATAGGGATAGTGCCGAAGTTGTAGACTCAGAATATCCATTTGTGTTTACTACAGGAAGAATACTCTACCATTATCACACTAGGTCCATGACAGGAAGAGTTGAAGGATTGAATGAACTGGCTCCTGAATCCTATGTGGAGATAAATGAAGTAACAGCTAATAAATTTGATATCTCTAATGGAGAGAAGGTTAGATTAACATCCAGAAGAGGTAGTATAGTGACAACTGCTAAAGTAACGGACATAATAGATGAAGATGTATTGTTTATGCCTTTTCATTATGCAGAAGGAGCAGCGAACTATTTAACCAATACAAAACTGGACGAAACGGCAAAGATTCCAGAATTAAAGGTAGCTGCTGTTAGAATTGAAAAGCTAGGGAGTTGATTAGATGTTTAAGGTTGGTATAATTACAGCTAGTGATAAAGGATCTAAAGGTGAAAGGGTAGATATAAGCGGAAAAACCATAAAGGAAATAGTAGAATCAAAAGGATATAAGGTTGAAAAGTCAATAATACTTCCTGACGAAGAAGAAGCTCTTTATAAAGAATTGATATATATGGCAGATGAATTAAAAGTAGACTTGATATTTACTACAGGTGGCACAGGATTTAGTAAGAGAGATGTAACCCCTGAGGCAACCATAAAGGCTTGTCATAGAATGGCTAATGGAATAGCCGAAGCTATAAGATATTATAGCCTCAGTATAACTCCTAGGGCTATGCTTTCAAGGGCGGTGTCAGGAATAAGAGGAGAAACTTTAATAATTAACCTTCCGGGAAGCCCAAAGGCTGTTAGAGAATCCTTAGACTATACAATGGATAGTCTCCATCATGGTTTGGAAATACTAAAAGGCGAAGCTCATGACTGTGCTAGGTAGGTGAAATTATGAAAAAATTTGGAACTGCAGTTATTTTAGCTGGTGGTAAGAGTAAACGAATGGGTTTTGATAAGCAGCTTCTAAAAATAAATGAACGAAGACTTATTGACAATTTAAGAAAGAAGCTTGGAGATCTATTTGACGAGATAATAGTGGTTACCAATAAATCTGAATACTATCTAGGCTATACTGATAAAATTATTACTGACAAAATAGTAGGGAAGGGACCACTATCAGGAATTCATGCTGGCTTGGTGGAAGCATCAAGCCAATATGTGTATTTTGTAGCCTGTGATATGCCAAATATAAATCTAGATTATATTAGATTTATGAAAAAACGATTAGAAAAAATAAGCGTAAAGGCATGTATAACGAAGTTTGGTAAGTGGATAGAGCCTTTTAATGCCTTTTATTCAAAGGAAATGATAGATGATATAGAAAAACACTTGACTCAAAATAGAAGATCTGTAAATTCATTAATTCATAAACTGCCTGTTTATTATATAGAGGAAGAAGAGGCAAGAATATTTAGCCCTAATTGGGATATGTTTCTGAACTTAAATACCAAGAAAGAATTAAATGACTACCGAAATACCATAAACAATCAAGATTGAGGTTGATGTAGATGGACAATACTAAAAAGATGAAAATAAAGAGAGTAAAGAGAGAAATAGTAATAGAGGAAGATGATATTGTTGTTATAGAGTATCCATTCACCATATTTGTGAATGATAAAGAGATAATTACTCTGCTGTGCAGTCCTAATTCTCTTAAAGAGTTGACTGTTGGGTTCCTTTATTCCGAAGCTTTTATCTCTTCTCTTTCAGATATAGAGAAGATTATAATAGATGAACAAAAAGGGATAGGATACGTTTATATAAACAATATAAGTGAATTCAATGAAAAACTTAGAGGGAAAAGAACTATAACTTCTGGCTGTGGAAAAGGAACTCTCTTTTATAATGTATTAGATTCCTTTAAATCTAAGAAGATAGAGCATCTTTTAGCTGTAAGAATAGATAATATCAAAAAATTGATGAGTCAATTTAATAAAAAATCAGAGCTTTTCTTAAATACAGGTGGGGTTCACGGTTGTGCAATGTGTACTGTTCATGATATAATTATGTTTGAAGAAGATATTGGAAGACATAATGCGTTGGACAAAATACTTGGAAGAGTATTGCTAGATGAAATAAATACGAAAGATAAGATAATATTAACGAGCGGAAGAATATCCTCTGAAATCTTAATAAAGATGGCAAAAAGGCAAGTCCCCGTTATAGTATCCAGGTCAGCTCCTACTAGTCTTGCAGTAGAGATGGCAGAAAAACTGAGGATTACCCTTATTGGATTTGTAAGGGGAGAAAAAATGAATATCTATACCAATTTTCTGAGCATAATTTTCTAAAGCTAAAAGCCATGAAGATTAAGCCGATGGGTATCAGGAGAAATTCTAATGCCTCCCGTGTTTGGAAAGGAAAATAATAAACCATAATAGGTCTATAACAGTCCTTTCTTAGGCTGTTTTTTTATTATGTAAATAAATCTAATATTTCACTGATTAGATTTATTTATAAATATATAAAGGAGGAGAGATAAAATATGAAAAGGTTTTTAGCATTAAGTTTAAGTATTTTAATTGTCTTTACAATGTTGGTTGGTTGTACACCAAAGAATGATAGTCAAGATGTGAAAGAGTCTGATGAAAGTACAGATGTAGTAGAAGATAATGATTCAGAAGAAAAGACAGGTGGCAGAATAATTCTATCTACAACAACTAGTACTCAAGACAGTGGATTGCTTGATTACATATTACCAATATTTGAGGAAGAAACTGGTATAGAAGTAGACGTTGTAGCAGTAGGTACTGGTAAGGCTTTAGAAAACGGAAGAAATGGAGAAGCAGATATTCTTTTAGTTCATGCAAAGGAATCAGAAGAGGAATTTGTAGCAGAAGGCCATGGATTGGAAAGAAGAGATGTTATGTATAATGATTTTATATTAGTAGGACCAACAGATGATCCATCAGGGCTAAAGGAAAATTATCCAAATGATATAGTTGGAGCTTTGACTGCTATATCAGAGGATGGAGCAATCTTCGTATCCAGAGGGGATGATTCAGGAACTCACAAGAAGGAACTTGGATTATGGGAAGCGGCAGGTATTGAGCCTGAAGGAGAATGGTATCTTGAAGCAGGAGCGGGCATGGGTGATGTATTAACCATGGCTGATGAAGAATTAGGATATACTCTTACGGACAGGGCTACTTACTTGAATATGAGCGATGTATTGGAATTAGAAATATTGGTTGAAGGTGATGATAATTTATTCAACCAATATGGTATAATACCTGTAGACCCAGATAAGAATGAGCAGATAAATGAAGAAGGTGCTCAAAAGTTTATGGAATGGATGCTTTCAGAAGAAACTCAAGAATTAATTGGAGAATATGGAGTAGAAGAATTTGGACAACCTTTATTTGTTCCTAATGCGGATTAGTGGGAAAGTGTGTCATACTTTGTGGTATTTGTAATGAAACGTTAAACTTTGGTGGTGAGTCGCGGCTTATTTATAAAGAACGGCATCTCCATTCAAGATTTGGCAACTATCAAGACACGGGGAAAAATAGGTTTGTAAACTCGCTACGCAAAAAACGCTCCGCTCAAACAGTACAAACCTAAACAATTTTTTCCCTCAGTCTGATATTTGCACAAATCTTGGAGTGGAGGCGGCGTTCTTTCAAAATATGTCGCGACCAGCCATGAAAGTTTAACATATCACTTATAATAAGCTGCGACCATCACCAAAATTTGATATGTCGCCTATAAATACGCCATTTAGCTAATAAACGGTGGACAAATTACCTGTCCCCGCGTCCACATGTCCCACCAAAGTATGACACATAATTTATATAATATGTCTTACTTGGCTGACAAAACTTATTTCTAGTAAAGGCAGATTTTTATGTCTGCCCGTTAATTTTCAGGTGGTGATTGATATAGACTATATAATAGAAGGATTTAAAGAAGCGATTCAATTATTAATAGGATTTGATAGAGAAATATATGGAATTGTATTTTTGTCATTATTTGTATCGACATCAGCCACTATAATATCATCTTTAATATGTATACCCTTTGGAATCCACTTAGGCATTAAAAATTTTAAGGGTAAAAAAGCTTTTTCCCGTCTACTTTATACATTTATGAGTATCCCTTCAGTAGTTGTTGGACTAGTTGTTGCAATAATGCTTTCCAGAAGAGGCCCCTTAGGAACATTTGATTTAATGTATACTCCAAAAGCCATGATAATAGCACAGGCTTTATTAGTAACACCATTAATATTAGGACTTACTTATAGTCTTTCAAAAAATAGAGGGAAAGAAATAGAAAAGGTAGGCACAACTTTAGGTGCCAATAAATTTGATATAATTATTTTAATTAT
Source organism: Schnuerera sp. xch1 (assembly GCF_019931165.1). GTDB lineage: Bacteria > Bacillota > Clostridia > Tissierellales > Tepidimicrobiaceae > JAIOUP01. Next base: position 60,066 of record NZ_JAIOUP010000005.1, on the reverse strand, counting down.
AAAAGAATTAAAGGTGGATTTAATGGTAAATGTGGTAACTTCTTTTTCTAGAGCTATTTCTGAAGTAGGAGCTGTCATGATTGTAGGAGGAAATATTAAGAATAGAACTAGAGTTATGACTACGACCATATCCATGATGAATTCTATGGGGGATTATTCTATGGCAATTGCTCTAGGACTTGTGCTGTTGATAATATCCTTTATTATAAACAGCGTAATTTATTCCTATAGTGGAGAGGATTAATATGGAGATTAATATAGCAGGTTTAAAAAAATATTATTCAGAAAAGATAATATTGGATATAAACTATTTGTGTATAGAAAAGGGAACAGTAACAGGACTTATAGGTCCAAATGGTTCAGGTAAAACTACCCTTTTAAAGATTATATCTGGATTGGATAAAGATTTTATTGGCACAATTAAATATGACAGTGAATTATTGAATGAAGATATTTATAAAAAGATGACTTTAGTAACGCAAAAACCATATCTATTTAGAAGAAAAGCATATGAGAATATTGAATATCCTTTAAAAATAAGGGAAACCGATAAAAGAATTCGTAAACAAAAAGTAGAAGAAATAATGAAAAGGTTCGAAATAGGAGATCTAAGGGACAAGAAAGGTCATCTTCTTTCGGGAGGAGAATCTCAAAAGGTGAGCTTAGCAAGAGCATTAGTGTTCGAACCCGAACTACTTCTATTAGATGAACCTACATCAAATATAGATCCAGAATCAATGAAGATTATGGAAAGAGAAATATTAAGATTTAATAAAGAAATCAAGGGGACTGTGCTAATAGTCACCCATAATATAGAACAAGCTAGAAGGGTATGTAATAATATTATTCATTTGGAATGTGGAAAGGTGGTATACTAGATGAAATTCTTCAATGTAGTATCTGTAAAGGAAGCAGGAGACAAGCTTATGGAAAGCTTTAACGAGTATCAGTTTGAAATAGAGCAAGTATCCTTATTAGAATGTACCAACAGGATTTTGGCTGAAGATATTGTATCAGATATTGATGTTCCTGAATTTAATCGTTCTACTGTAGATGGATATGCAATCCAGTCAAAGGACAGTCATGGAGCCAGTGAGTCAGTACCAAGCCTTTTCAATATAGTAGGAGAGGTTGAAATGGGTGAGATTGCAAATAAAAGCATAAAACCTGGAGAGGCTATATATGTGCCAACAGGGGGGATGATTCCTAAAGGAGCAGATGGAGTGGTGATGATAGAATATACTGAAAAACTAGATGAACAGAATCTAATGGTTTATAAGTCTATATCCTTTAATGAAAATATGATACTAAAGGGCGATGATATAAAGACGGGGGAAATAGCGTTAGAAAAGGGAAGAAAAATAACTTCAGAAGCAGTAGGAGTATTATCAGCCTTAGGAATACCCAAAGTTAAAGTGTACAAAAAACCTAAATTCTACATTATATCAACAGGAGATGAAATAATAGATATAGACGAAGAACTAGAATTAGGTAAGATAAGAGATATAAACTCTTATACCCTTTATTCTCTTATAATAAAATTAGGTGGAGAAGTTGTTGGCAGAGCCATTGTAAAGGATAACTATAATTTATTAAGGGGAGAAGTTAAAAAAGCTATAAATACTTCTGACATTGTACTGATTTCCGGAGGAAGTTCTGTAGGCGCTAGGGATTATACAGCTAAAGTAATAAACTCATTTAAGGGTAAAGGGGTATTTGTCCATGGGATGTCCATCAAACCCGGTAAACCTACAATAATAGGTGAAGGAGAAGGAAAAGCTATATTTGGTCTACCAGGTCACCCAGTATCATCAATGATAGTATTTAAGGCCTTAGTAGAGCCTTTTATAAAGGAAAAGATGGGCGCAATTGAATATTTACCTAAGACAAAAGCCATAATGAACTTTAATTTTCACTCATCACCAGGAAAGGAAACATATCAAATGGTAAAACTAAAAGAAAAGGAAGGGGAAATTCATGCAGTTCCTAGCTTTGGGAAGTCTGGAATGATAACTCTACTATCTAATTCAGATGGATACATAGTAATAAAACCTCATGAAGAGGGAGTGTATAAGGGAGAGGAAAGAGATGTTTATTTGTTATGATGTTGTGAATCTTATGCTATGTATTGTAACTTAAATATGATTTGTTTTATTAAGAATTATGAATTGTGAATTAAAGGGGGTTGATATAATGGGTAAAAGAAATAGAAACATTTACATAGAAAATATAGATGTTGATGAGGCTAAAGTTAGGTGTTATGAAACATTAAATATAAAACCCAACTGGGAAGAGGTTGATGTATTAGATTCATTGAGTAGAGTAACATTTGAAGCAGTATATGCTAAGGTTTCTTCTCCTAATTATAATGCAGCAGCAATGGATGGTATATTAGTGAAATCTTCTGATACTATTGGAGCTTCTGATACTAATCCTAAGACTTTAGAAGAGAGTAAGGATTTTATATATATCAATACAGGGAACTCAATTAAAGATGATTATGATGCAGTTATTATGATTGAAGATGTAATAGAATTAGAAGAAGGAAAAGTACAGATATTAAATGCAGCTCATCCCTGGCAACATATTAGACCTATAGGAGAAGATATAGTTGCAACAGAGATGATAGTTCCATCTAAGCATAGAATACGCCCAATAGATATAGGAGCTTTAATATCAGGAGGAACTAAAAAGGTGAAGGTATATAAAAAACCTAAAGTTGGAATAATCCCTACTGGAACTGAAATAATAGAGAATATTGACGAATTGGAAACTGGAAAGATAATTGATTCTAATTCAAGAGTCTTTGAATCATTAGTTTTAGAAAATGGAGGTTTGCCTAATAGATATAACCCTGTAGAAGATGATTATGAAAAACTTAAAGGGGCTATTAAAAAGGCTGTAGAAGAAAACGATATGCTTCTAATAGGGGCAGGATCCTCTGCTGGAAGCAAGGATTTTACAGTAAATATTATAAGAGAATTAGGAGAAGTAGTTATTCATGGGGTAGCCATGAAGCCAGGCAAACCTACTATACTCGGTATGATAAATGGGAAACCAGTTATAGGCATTCCAGGATATCCAGTATCGGCATATTTAGTATTTGAAACCTTTGTTACGCCTTTAATATTGAAGTTTATAGGCCTTGATGAACAGGAAAACACCTTTAGAGAAGCTATTATTTCAAAGAAGGTTACATCTACACTAAAGAATAGAGAACTAGTGAGAGTTAATTTAGGATACGTAAATAATAAGCTTATAGCTACTCCAATATCCAGTGGGGCAGGAGTTACTATGAGTTTAGTAAAAGCTGACGGTATAGCAATTATACCTCAATCCTTAGAAGGAATGGATGCAGGAAATAAAGCAAATGTTAAACTGTTGAAACCTCTAGGACAGATAAAGAAAACCTTAGTTTCTATAGGAAGCCATGACATAATAATGGATATATTAGCAGATATGATGGAATTGACATCAGGGCATGTGGGCAGCATGGGAGGTGTTCTTTCCATGAAAAGAGGAGAATGCCATATATCGCCTATTCATCTATTAGATATGGAAACTGGTGAGTACAATATCTCCTACGTAAAAAGATATTTTGATGGACAAAAGATGGCTATTATAAAAGGTGTTAAAAGACATCAAGGATTCATAGTGGAAAAGGACAATCCTAAAGGCATAAAAGATTTTACCGACCTTACTAGAGATGATGTAGTATATGTAAATAGACAACGTGGAGCAGGTACTAGAATACTTTTAGATTATTATTTAAATGAGAGAAATATAGATTTGTCCAGCATAAAAGGCTATGATAGAGAAATGACCACCCACATGGCAGTAGCTACAGCAGTGAAAACAGGATTAGCCTCTACAGGGCTAGGCATATATTCAGCAGCAAAGGCCTTAGACCTAGATTTTATAGATATAGCTTATGAAGACTATGACTTTTTAGTAACTTATGAATTATTGGAAGATGAAAGAGTCAGGAAATTTATCCAAGTGTTAAAATCCGATGAGTTCAAGGAAAGAGTAGAAGCTTTAGGTGGATATGGATTTGAAAATATAGGTGAGATAATTGTAATTGAATGATTATAGACCTCTATTCTTAGGAATAGGGGTTTTATTTTGCTATTCGCACCGTTTTTCCTACCATTCGTACCATATTAAACAAAATTTAGGTTTAATATGGTATATTAATGGTGAAAGAGAATAGAGAATCTTATTTGAGGAGGTGCTTTCATGAACTAATTTGAATAGAAAGATATGCTTTTCATAAAAACTGCAACAATAAAGTTTAATAAATTATAGGGGGTATTAATTGTGAAAAAAACATTCTTGTGGGGCAAAGAGAATATGTGAAAACTCTGCTGTTAATTATGCAGAAGAACCTGTAATGAAAACAATAACCCTTTCTGGTACTGTTTCAAATAGTCATAGTCTAAGTGTAGATGCTGGTATTGATGTTGAAATTGCTTCTATTTCTGCGGCAGTAGGATTTAACGTAGAAAGAAGCTGGACAATGACAGACTCTACACAAGTTGAATTAGAACCAGATCAAAGAGTAACTGTAGTTGCATTCCCTTACTGGGATGTTTACAGTTTTGATGTTATGCAATTTTCAATTTTTAGAGATAAAAAAGTAGGATATGGAAATGCTATGGAAACCTTTGGATTCTGTACAGTTGTTTATGATGATTGATTTTTTACTCTATAGGTTATTCTATGAAAAAATATAACTTTTAAATTATTATATCTATTAAAAATTAGTTATTATAGACATATGGAGTTCTTCCTTAGATTGTGGATCAAATAGACAAGGAAGTTAAATGAATTTTAGATAACTGGTATAATTTTAAAATTGAATTATACCAGTATTTTTTATGTCCTAATCTCATCCACTTTAGTATAAAAACAATCATTGTTCACAAAATATCATTGTGTTTAAAGAAAGATATTTTGGCAATATATATAATGATAATGATTATCAACGTCAAATTAAAACTTGTAAAGACATTTATATAAATCCAATCCATAAAGGAGGTAAAAAGATGCGTTTTGAAGATTATAAGCCATCAGAAGAGAAACACTATAGTATTTTAAATTCTAATGGTCAAATTATTACAGAAGAAGATCTTCTTTCATTTTCAGAGGAAGAATTATTATACCTTTACAGGACTATGCTGTATACAAGAATAGTAGACGAAAAAGCTTTATCCTATCAACGCCAAGGAAGGATGCTTACCTATGCTCCTAACATAGGGCAAGAGGCTGCTCAAATAGGTAGTGCATATGCTATGGAAAAAGAAGATTGGTTGGTACCAGCTTTTAGAGAACTAGGTGCATGGTTGATTAGAGGAATCCCTCTTAAGAATATCTATCTTTACTGGTATGGCAATGAGTGGGGAAGCTACATGCCAGAAGGAGTAAAGGTATTGCCTGTTTCAGTTCCTATTGCATCTCAATTACAACACGCTACAGGAATTGGCATGGCTAATAATATAAAAGGTGAAAACAATGTAGTAGTGACCTATGTTGGAGACGGTGGTACTTCCCAAGGAGATTTTCACGAAGCATTAAACTTCGCAGCTGTATTTAAAGCACCTGTAGTATTTATTATTCAAAACAATCAATATGCTATTTCCGTTCCTAGAAAGGAACAAACTGCTAGTGAGACTCTTGCACAAAAGGCAATTGCATATAATATGCCTGGAGTTCTAGTAGATGGAAATGATATATTCGCAATGTATTCAGCAACAAAGGAAGCTATAGATAAGGCAAGAAAAGGAGAAGGGCCAACACTAATTGAAGCCTTCACATATAGATTAGGAGCTCACACTACTTCTGATGACCCGACAAAATATAGAGAAGATAAAGAGGTGGAAGAATGGGAGAAGAAAGATCCTATATTAAGATTTAAAAAGTATCTCCAAAGTAAAGAGATATTAACTGAAGAATGGGAAAAAAATACGCAGAAAGAAATAGAGAAAGAGGTAGTATATACTTTTGAAGAAATAGAGGATAAATCGGACACTTCAATTGAAGATATATTCAATTATCAATATGAAACTATGCCTCCTCATTTAGAGGAACAATTAGAGCAATATAAATCTTTTTTAGAAGGAGGTAAATAATATGGCTAATAAATTAAACATAGTTGAAGCCGTAAATCAGGCTATGATAAATGAAATGGAAAAAGATGAAGCTGTAGTGGTTTATGGTGAAGATGTTGGTGTTGAAGGTGGAGTATTTAGGGCTACTGTAGACCTTCAGAAAAAGTTTGGAAAAAAGAGAGTTTTCGATACTCCTCTTGCTGAATCTGCCATTGTAGGTACAGCTGTAGGCATGGCCATTAATGGTTTGAAGCCAATCGTTGAGATGCAATTTATGGGATTTTCATATCCTGCTTTCAATCAGATAATATCTCATGTTGCAAGAATGCGTAACCGTACTAGAGGACGTTTTACAGTTCCAATGGTAATTCGGGCCCCTTATGGTGGAGGTATAAGGGCTTTAGAACATCATTCTGAAAGTACAGAAGCTTTATACTCTCATATTCCAGGATTGAAGGTAGTAATACCTTCTACACCTTATGATACCAAAGGACTATTAATAGCAGCAATTAGGGATCCAGATCCAGTTATGTTTTTAGAACCAAAACGAATCTATAGAGCATTTAGACAGGAGGTTCCTGAAGAGGCTTATGAACTTCCAATTGGAAAGGCAAAGGTAGTAGAAAAAGGAGAAGATATTACCATAATCACCTGGGGAGCTATGGTAAGGGATGTGCAAAAAGCCAGCGAGACTGTAAAGAAAAAAGGAATTAATCCTGAGATCATAGATTTACGTACTATTTCCCCTATGGATAGAGAAACCTTTATAGAATCCGTTAAAAAAACTGGAAGGGCAATAATAGTTCACGAAGCTCCAAAGACTTTGGGAGTAGGTGCAGAGATAGTATCCATTATAAATGAAAAGGCCTTTCTGTATTTAGAAGCTCCTCCAACTAGAGTAACTGGTTTCGATACTATTTTCCCATTACCAAGAGGGGAAAAACACTATATTCCATCTCCGGAGAGAATAGCAAAGACCATAGAAGATGTAGTGAAATTTTAGAGAGGAGGTAATAAGATGAGATTTGAATTTCAATTTCCAGATATCGGCGAAGGTATTGTAGAAGGGAATCTTATGAAATGGCTGGTAAAAGAAGGAGAAGATATAGAGGAAGGTCAGTCTCTGGCTGAAGTAGAGACAGATAAAGTCACTACTGAAATACCCTCCCCGAGAACAGGAAAAGTTCTAGAATTAAAGGCTGAAGAAGGAGATGTAGTTAATGTAGGAGATGTCTTTGTTGTCATAGATACTGTAGGAAAGGCTGATGGAACAGATGAAAAAGAAGAATTGTCTGAAAAGAAGGAAGTAGTAAAAGAAGAAACGGCTGGAGTAGTAGGTGAAGTAATAGCTTCTTCTGAAGAAATTCCACCAAGTACTGAAGTGGAGGATGACATTTCAGCGAAATCGAAAAAGGTTAAAGTGCTTGCTACACCTGTTGCACGGAAATTGGCGAAGGATTTAGGTGTAGATATTACAAAGGTAAAAGGTACAGGACCAAATGGCAGAGTTATGAAGGAAGATATCAGGAAAACTAAAGAAGCCAAGTCTAAACCAGAGGAAGAAAGAAAGGCTCCTGAAATAGGTCATAAAGAAAGCACTTTGATAGAGAAAGGGAAGATAAAAAGAATTCCACTTACTAGAATAAGAAAAACTATTGCAGAACAAATGGCAACTTCTAGGTTTACAATCCCCCATACAACTGCAATGAATGAAATAGATGTAACTGAATTATATGAGTTTAGGAAAAAATATAAGGAAAAGTTAAAAGAAGAAGTGAATTTAACCTTCCTTCCATTTATTCTTAAAGCAGTTATAGTAGCACTGAAAGAATTCCCAGAATTCAATTCTGAATTCGATGAGGAAAAAGATGAGTTAATATTAAAGTATTTCTATAATATTGGCATAGCTACTGACACTGAACGAGGGTTGGTGGTGCCCGTTATAGAAGATGCGGACAAAAAAAGTATAGTAGAAATTGCTAAAGCAATACAAGGCTTAAGCAATAGAGCTAAAAATAATAGAATGGAACTTCATGAGCTTAAAGGAGGTACCTTTAGTATAACAAACTATGGTTCTATAGGAGGACATTTTGGTATCCCAATCATCAATTACCCTGAATCCGCAATTTTAGGTGTAGGACGTATTGTTAAAAAACCTATTGTAAAAGATGATCAAATAGTTATTGCTAGGATGTTGCCTTTATCCTTATCCTATGATCATAGAATAGTTGATGGTGCTAGTGGAGCACGGTTCTTAAATATATTGTCGAGACTATTGAAAGAACCAGAGATACTGTTGTTGAAATCATAGAAAGAAATGAAGGTGATTATATGAATAGATATGACCTTATTATAATAGGAGGAGGACCTGGAGGCTATGTAGCTGCCATAAAGGCAGCCCAACTTGGGGGTAAGGTAGCAGTAGTTGAAAAAGAAAAGTTAGGTGGAGTATGTTTGAACTGGGGCTGTATACCTACCAAAACTATATTAAAAACTGCTAAACTGTATAAGGATATATTAAGAGGCGAAGAATTTGGTATAATTGGTATTGACAATGCAGATATAAAAGTAGATTGGAATCTATTAACTAAGCGTAAGGACAAAGTAGTAAAGAGATTAGTATCCGGTATATACACTTTATTTAAGAGGAATAAAATAGACCTTTTTGAAGGAATGGGAAAAGTCATAGATAAAAATAATGTAGAAGTTAATGGAGAAACTATAACTGGCAAAAATCTTATATTAGCAACAGGAGCTAAAGATAATATACCTTCTATTGAAGGATTAGATAATGCTTTAAAATCTGGAAAAATTATTAATAGCAAAGGAGCCTTACAGTTGGAGGAGATTCCTAAGGATTTAGTAATAGTTGGTGGTGGAGTCATAGCAGTAGAATTTGCTACAATTTTCAACTCATTAGGTTCAAATGTAACTCTAATTCAGAGGTCAAGCCGCATATTGTCTTCCACAGAGAAGGAAATGGCCAATACTCTACAAAAACAACTTATTAGAAAAGGAATTAATATTTTAACGGACACAAGATTAAAGTCCATAACTGAAGCTAGAGTTTTAATTGACCATAAAGGGGAAGAAAAATTATTTAAGGGAGACAAATACCTTATATCTTTAGGATTGAAGGCTCAGTTAAATGGAATAGAAAATTTAAATCTAGAGTTAGATTCTAAAGGATTTGTAAAGACCAATGAAAAAATGGAAACTAGCATAGAAGGAGTTTATGCCATTGGTGATTTAAATGGAAAATTTGCGCTAGCACATGTTGCCTCTGCAGAAGGGATAGTAGCTGCAGGAAATATTATGGGTAAAGATAGCACTATGAATTATGATATAGTCCCATCCTGTATATATACTTTCCCTGAGCTTGCATCTGTTGGACTTACAGAAGAAGAAGCAAAGAATAGAGGATATGATATTACGGTAAGTAAGTTTCCATTGGCCGCCAATGGAAAAGCGTTAGCAGAAGGAGAAACTATAGGCTTTGCTAAAATAATATCTGATAATCAATATGGCGAAGTCATAGGAACTCACATCATGGCTAGCAATGCAACGGATATGATTTCAGAAGCCATAATGACAATACAAATTGAAGGGACGGTATATGATATAGCAAAAGCTATACATCCTCATCCCACACTATCGGAAACAGTTATGGAAGCAGCTTTTGGCGCTATAGATAAACCTATACACATCTAATATGGTATATGAGAAAAGTTAGATTGAAAAAATCTAACTTTTCTTTTGTAAGTTAGCAAATTAATATGAGTCGAAAAGCTGTTGGAATTTATTTTGTAACAGCTTTTTTTATTATGGTATAATTATGTTAATACTTTATATTATAGTTTTCACAAATCTAGGGAGAAGGTGGTATTTTGAAAGATCCATTTGGAAGAAATATTAACTACCTACGCATATCCGTAACTGATCTATGTAATTTAAGATGTAAATACTGCATGCCAGAAGAAGGCATTCCTAAAGTTCCTCACCAAGATGTATTATCAATTGAAGAAATAGAAAAGATAGCTAAAGTTTTTGTAAATTTAGGAGTAAACAAGATACGTCTTACTGGCGGGGAGCCTTTATTAAGAAATGGAATTCTAGATATAGTGGAGAGGATTGGCAAATTAAAAGGGCTTAGAGATTTCGCTATAACAACCAATGGAGTACTACTAAAAAGATATGCTAAGGAGTTAAAATTAAGAGGATTAAAAAGAGTAAATATAAGTTTAGACACATTAGATAAGAAAAAATATAAATATATAACTAGAGTTGGAAAATTAGAAGATGTGATAGAAGGAATAGAAGTTGCAAAACAAGTAGGATTGACTCCTGTCAAGATAAACACAGTTCTAATAGGGGGATTTAATGACAATGAAATAGAAGACATAATAAGATTGACGCAAAAAGAAGAAATAGATGTACGATTTATTGAACTAATGCCTATAGGAGAGGGTGTGAAATATGAACCAGAATATTTTATATCTAATCAAATAGTATTAGAAAAAAACCCAAAATTAATTGAAGTAGAACGTAAAGATTTATCTTCTCCTGCAGTTTACTATAAACTGCCTAATGCTAAAGGAAGAATTGGATTGATTAATCCAATATCCTGTAAGTTTTGTAAATACTGTAATAGAGTAAGGCTGACGGCTCAAGGCAAATTAAAACTATGCCTTCATTCTAATAATGAAATAGATCTAAAGGAGGCTTTAAGAAGTGGACAAGACATAGAGAAAATAATAATAGATGCTGTAGGTCAAAAGCCGGAGTCTCACCATTTAGAAAATGGACAGTATGTTTCAAAAAAAATGTATCAAATAGGAGGATAGAGATTATGGATTTTACTCATTTTAATGAAGAAGGTAGAGCTCATATGGTAGAGGTAGGGAGGAAAAATGATACTAAAAGAATTGCTAAAGCCTATGGGAAAGTAAGAATGAAAAAAGAAACCATTGAAATGATAAAGGATGGGCTTATTAAAAAGGGAGATGTTCTATCAGTAGCCCAGGTTGGAGGAATAATGGGTTCTAAAAAAACAAGTGAACTTATCCCAATGTGTCATAATATATTTATAACAGGTTCAAATATTAGATTTAATATATTGGAAGAAAGCATAGAGATAGAATCAGAAGTGAAAACGGTTGGCAAAACAGGGGTAGAAATGGAAGCTTTGACAGCAGTATCAATGGCAGCATTAACCATATATGATATGTGCAAATCAATAGATAGAAGTATGGTAATCGAAGAAATTAAGCTTATGCAAAAATCTGGAGGTAAATCAGGAGAATTTATTAGAAAAGATGATTAATGAAAGAGGGGATCATGTGAATAGGTTTGGAAAAGTGGTTGATATAAATAGATCTGAAAAAAAAGGGATAGTTAAAAAGCCCATAGAAAAAGGTATATTCGTTAAAGACTATGGTTTAGAAGGAGATGCTCACGTGGGTAAATGGCATAGACAGATAAGTTTACTTGGAATTGAAAGTTTTAAAAAGATGAAGGATTTAGGAGTAGATGGGCTGAACCATGGTGATTTTGCAGAAAATATTACAACAGAAGGGTTGATATTATATGAACTTCTTGTAGGGACTAGGTTAAGAATAGGAGAAACCATTCAGGAAGTTACTCAAATAGGTAAGGAATGTCATACAGGATGTGCTATAGCACAAAAGGTTGGCAAGTGCATAATGCCTAAAGAAGGCATATTTACTAAAGTCATAAAAGGTGGAATTGTTAAGCCTGGAGATACTATAGAGGTGTTATAATTTATGGATAAATATATTCCAATAGGGGAAGTAGTAGGCATCTACTTTCAAGATAAAAAGGGAGGGCCTAATAGATTAATAGAACAAGGGTATTTTAAAAAAGATAAGGGATTAGTATGTGACATTCACTTTGGACATAGTAGGAGACAGGTATCACTATTCACTGTTGAAGGCAAAAAAGAAATTCAATCACTAGACACAAAGGGGCTATGTACTGAAAGGTTTCATGAGAATATAAGAGTTAAAGATTTAGATTTAGACAAGTTAAAGGTTGGTGTTATGATAAAAATAGGCGAAACTATACATGAAGTTACAGAAATAGGGAAGAGATGTTTCCCAGAGTGTGAAATAATAAAAAGAGGCAATACTTGTTCTCTATCGAAGCAGGTCTTTTTTACGAGGGTTATAAAAGATGGGCAAGTAAACATACATGATAAAATATTAGTAATATGAATTCATATAATATGATAATAACTAGGAGAGGTGAAGAGATGATTAAAGTCGAGGTAAGACTGTTTGCTTACTTTAGAGAAGGAAGAAAGAAAAATCAAATGATGGAGGTTGACGAAGGAACCACTATTTCCAATATAGTCAAAGTTTTGGGTATTGATGAAATTGAAGTAGCTATTATGTTGCTTAATGGAAGAGATGGTTCAGGGGATAGACAGCTTAAAGATGGTGATGTTATCTCATTATTTCCGCCCATAGGTGGAGGATAAAATAGATATGTAGATTATATTTTATAAATTTATAAAGAAGAGGATCTGATTATAGTAATGGATAAAGGAGAATAATATTATGCTAACTTATGAAATCCCTGGAAGAGGAAAAATAGAGATAGAAAATGTTGTTTTAGACTATAACGGAACCATAGCAGTAAATGGCAAAATATTGGAAGATATAAAGGAATTAATTTCTGAGTTAAAAGAATATGTAAATGTATACATATTAACGGCAGATACTTATGGAACAGTAAAAGAAGAATGTAGCGATATAGAAGCAGAGGTTTTAACCTTTCCTAAGGATAATGCTGGTGAGTATAAAAAGCAAATAGTAGAAAAACTAAATGGAGGTAGAACTGTCTGTGTAGGAAATGGATATAACGACATATCTATGTTTAAGGAATCCGTACTATCAATAGCAGTCATTGAAGGTGAAGGAGCTTCTGGCAAGCTTTTGACTTATGCTGATATAGTGGCTAGGTCTATATTAGAAGCCTTTGAGGTTATTTTAAACAAAAATAAGATTAAAGCAGACCTTAGAAACTAAAAAATCCCTGTACTAATCATTAAGTACAGGGATACTACTTTTATCCACTAAATATTCTTCTAACGTTATATTTTTTTCGTAGATTTCTTTAGCAACTTCTTTACCTACATATCTGATATGCCAAGGTTCATAGCTATATCCAGTTATGTCCACTGCCTCTTTAGGATAGCGAATTATAAATCCAAATTTGTGAGCGTTTTCTTTAAGCCATTTTCCTTCTATAGTTTGTCCAAAATCTTGTTCTAAAGTAAATCCGAGTGATTGACATGACAAATCCATAGCAAGACCAGTTTGATGCTCACTTTGTCCAGGATATGCAGTCAGCTTGTTAGCTTCCTCGAACCCATCTCTTTCAGCCCTCGTATTGAAAAGGTAACTTTGTGTATTATATGATCTATATCCTGAGATAGCAAAAAGATATATACCTTCTTCATTAGCTTGATTAAATAATTCCTCCAGTGCGTTTGCAGCTTCTTTTCTCATATACTTTTTTTCTAATGTTTCTTCAAATGGAAATCTTACATTTGGAATTACTAAATCCTCAGGTTTGTAATCAGGAGGAAGATTTCTATTTTTATTTACTAATACTAAGGTGTCATCTGTATTTTTTATTACTGTATTTCCTTCATCATCTATGTAGGTAGTGTCTTTTAGCAGGTCTTCTTCTATAATTTCTTCTGTTGTTGGTTCTGGAAAATTATTATCTTTTTCAGAAGGTTCATGAGTTTCTGATGGTAAATTGGGCTCAAACAAATATTCATCAGCTACAGAGCCAGATTCGGACTTCCCACGAAATATAAAAAGACTGCTAAGTATGATGACAAATATAATAATAACAAATATTTTTCTTTTCATAAAAACAACTCCTAAAATAATTTATAAGTACATCTTACAATAATATTCGACAAAAAACAAACTGATTCTTCATAGTTTTATAATTAATTTAAAAAAGTATTGCCAAGAGCCCTGTAAGAGAGTAAAATATTTTATTATAAATTAAAATAGGAAGGCACGATGACATGGATGAAACTAATTACTTTTAACCCATTTAGAACTTTAGGAATATCAAATGTAACATATATTAAACCCGAAAATATGTTTAATGAAATAGAAAAGCTTAAAAAAGCTGATGTTTTACTGTTCCCTGAATACTGGCAAGTGAATACATTGGTATATGGATTGAAGAAAAAGATATTTCCAAGCATTAACACTTATCATTTGGGACACAACAAGATTGAAACCACTAGAGTATTACAAACCACATTTCCAGAAAATATTCCATATACAAGAATACTAAATAAAGACCATATAGACATAGATGAGATTGAATTAGAATTCGGATATCCATTAGTAGCTAAAGAGATAAAGAGCTCAATGGGAAGAGGTGTTTTTCTTGTAGAAGACAGGAGTCAACTAAAATCCTATATAGATAATAATGAATCTTTATATATTCAAGAAAAGCTCCCTATAGATAGAGACCTAAGAATAGTCTATGTTGGATATGGAGTAATAGGCTCATATTGGAGAATAGCAAACCAAGGAGCTTTTCACAACAATATTGCAAAAAGAGCCTCTTATGATTATAACAACATACCAACAGGAGCGATTGAATTAGTAGAATCTGTGGCAAGACAATTAGGCATAAATCATGCAGGATTTGATATAGCAGTAGTTGATAATAGATATTATATTTTAGAATATAACGTAATGTTTGGCAATGAAGGTTTGAGAAATATTGGAGTTGATGTGGAGAAGTATATATATGAATATATTACCACAAACCCAGAATTTCCTCCTAGCGATCCGACATGGCCAAGAGCGTCTTAAAATTCGGTAACTGATGTTACCGAATTTTTTAAAATTGAGGGATATAATGTTTAATATAAATATGAATTATAATAGGAGTTTTGATTCAGGAGGGATTTATAATGAGTAAATATTTTGATATACAGGATAAGGTATATGATATAACTGAAAAATATCCTGAAACTATAGATATATTTGTGTCAAATGGCTTTAAACAATTAGCCGATGGAAAGATGAGAGAAAAAATGGGCAAGACCATTTCGCTAAATATGGCTCTAAAAAGTAAAAGGATAAATATAGAACAATTTGTTCAAAAACTAGTAAATTCGATAGAACAAAATAGGATGTCTGAAGATAAATCCTTGGTTAATCAGGAAAAGGTAGAGAACGCTAATATAAGGATTGATGGTATTCTTCCATGTCCAGTTAGAATGCCTTTAATGGAAGCTTTTAATGAATGGATGGATGAGGAAAGTGATAAATTAGATATAACTGTTGATTATCAATTAAAGGCTGCATCTAGCGGAGTAGATTGGCTAAAGGAAAAAATAGAAAAAGCAGAGTCTGAAGACGCTTTATCTGATTTATTTATATCAGCTGGTTTTGATTTGTTTTTTGATACTAATCTAATGGGTAAATTTAAGAAAAAAGGTACTTTTGAAGATATGACAGGTTTTGATAGGTTTAATGAGGATTTTGATAATGAATATATAAGTTTATTGGATCCAGATAGAGAATATTCTATAATTGGCGTAGTACCGGCAGTATTTCTTGTAAATACAGAAGAATTAAATGGGAGAGATATTCCTAAGTCCTGGGAAGATATTTTTAAGCCCGAATTTGAAGATCAAGTAAGTCTACCAATTGGAGATTTTGATCTATTTAATGCAATTTTATTAAACATTTACAAGAAATATGGGAAACAAGGAATAAAGGGATTGAAGAAGTCTTTATTTAAAGGTATGCATCCTTCTGAAATGGTAAAGTCCCATACTAGACCAGAAAAACCAGTAGTTACAATAATGCCTTACTTCTTTACCAAAATGACAAAAGAAGGAGGACCCATGAAGGCAGTTTGGCCTGAAGATGGTGCTATTATAAGCCCTATATTTTTACTAACCAAGAAATCTAAGAAAGACGATTTAAAGTCATTTGTTGATTTATTTGCATCAAAAAAGGTAGGAGAAATACTATCACATAATGGAAGATTCCCAAGCACTAATCCTAAAGTAGATAACAAAATACCAAAAGATCAAAAATATATGTGGCTTGGATGGGATTATATAAAGAAAAATGATATTGGAAGATTAATTAGTGAATGTGAGAAGATATTTAATGAATCTATATAGAAGGTGATATGCATGAATTTAGTAACAATTTCAGGTCCTCCATCATCAGGGAAGACCTCTATAATACTGAAAGTTATTGAAGCACTAAAACAAAGAGATATATCTGTAGGAGTAGTTAAATTTGACTGTCTCTATACAGATGATGACATACTATATAAAAAAGCAGGTGTTCCTGTAAAAAAAGGGTTATCAGGATCCCTTTGTCCTGATCACTATTTTATAAGCAATATAGAAGAAGTAGTCCAATGGGGAAGAAAGCAGAAATTGGATTTACTTATTACAGAATCAGCAGGATTATGTAATAGATGTTCTCCTTATATAAAGAATATAAAAGCAGTATGTGTAATAGATAATCTATCAGGAATAAATACTCCTAAGAAAATTGGGCCTATGCTTAAATCTGCTGATATGGTAGTAATTACAAAAGGAGATATTGTATCTCAGGCAGAAAGGGAAGTATTTGCCTCAAAGGTAAACTCAGTTAATCCAAAAGCAGTTACTATGCATATTAATGGATTAACTGGCCAAGGGGCATTTGAACTTAGCACATTATTATATGATGATAGTGAAGATATAGAAACTGTTCAAGGAGAAAAATTAAAGTTCCCAATGCCATCTGCATTATGTTCATATTGTTTAGGAGAAACTAGAATAGGAGAAGACTATCAGATGGGAAATGTAAGAAAGATAAAATTAGGTGATGAAGATGAATAATATATTAAATACAGTTACAATAATGAAATTGCAACAAAAGTATCCATTTATAATAAACTATTTTGAAGAAAATAGATTAAATGTTAAAGGTTTTGAAGACAAAACCTTTGAAGAATATCTAAATCATTTTTCTGAAGAAGAAATAGAAGAATGGGGAATGGATATTAAGAATATAGAAGAAGGTTTACTAGAATATATATCCCAAATGTTAGGGTTTTTAGGCATTGAAGAGGGTGAAGGGATAGAATCATTAACCATAATATCTGGGACCAATAAAAATGGGCAAAAGGAAAACTATGATAATCTTACTATCAATAAATCAGAGATAATATCTATAGTAGGGCCTACAGGTTCTGGAAAGAGTAGACTCTTAGCAGATATAGAATGGACTGCACAAAAGGATACTCCTACAGGTAGGACAATCCTTATAAATGGAGAAATTCCAGATATGAAGTGGAGATTTTCTTCCAATAATAAATTAGTTGCCCAATTGTCTCAAAACATGAATTTTGTAATAGATTTAACTGTTTATGAGTTTTTAGAGCTTCATGCCCAAAGCAGAATGGTTGAAAATGAGGAAGAAGTCATAAAGGAGATAATAGAAGCAGCAAATAATCTGTCAGGAGAAAAATTTGATTTAAATTCACACATAACTAATTTAAGTGGTGGACAATCTAGAGCACTGATGATTGCAGATACTGCAATTTTAAGTTCTTCACCTATAGTATTAATAGATGAAATAGAAAATGCAGGTATCGATAGAAAGAAAGCATTAAATTTATTGGTAAGCAGCGACAAAATAGTTCTAATAGCAACTCATGATCCGATTTTAGCACTTATGGCAGACAAAAGGATTGTAATAAAAAATGGAGGAATAGAAAAAATCATTGAAACAAGTGAAGAAGAGAAAAGGGCATTGTCTAGATTAGAACAGATGGATAACATAATTCAGGATATGAGGAATTATTTAAGAAATGGTTTGACAATTGATAATGGACAGTTAAATGTTGCTATGAGACGAAATTTATAATTCAAAGTTACGAAATAATAGAAAGGATGAATCAATATGCATGAAGGATGTTCAGCAAGTTTCGAAGATGGTAAACAAGTGGTGGATAAGATAAGGATGATGGGGTTTGCAGACCAACCTATGGTTATGCCCTTTAATATAAAATGTGAAGAGTGCGGAGAAGAGTTTATAATGGAAACACATGAAGGAAAATGTCCTAAATGTAGTATGGTATACGGAGTAACTCCATGTCATGCTTTTAATCCAGATAATGTAATGGCAGCGGGGAAAAATTATTAGGATTACATCAATTGTGAATTAGGAAACAATCTTTGTGACGCTCCGTATAATCTTCTTTGAAAATAATTTATCAATATTTTGAAATTGTAACATAGGTTACAGATTTAGTAGGAATTAAATATTAAAATATAATCATCGACAATAAATAAGGGGGTCTAAAAAGTTATGTCAATGTTTTGTTATCAATGTCAGGAAACAGTAGGAGGAAAAGGCTGCACTAAAGTTGGAGTATGTGGTAAGACTGCAGACCTTGCTAATCTACAAGATTTAATGATATATACCTTAAAAGGTATTTCAGAATTAGGAGTAAAGGCAGATGAAATTGGATATCAAATGCCTGGTTTAGATAGATTCATGATGAGTGGTCTATTCATGACTATTACAAATGCAAACTTTGATAAAGATAGATTCTTAGCAGAGATTAAAAAAGGCCTTAGATTGAGAGATGAATTAAAGGCAAACTTAGAGGAAAAGGGAATAAATTTAGATGACTTAAAAGATGCTTCTACTTTTTCAGTTAACTCAGATGACGATATAGTATATAAAGCAAATAACGATAAAGATAGAGTAGGAGTATTAGCTACAGAAGATGAAGATATTCGTTCACTAAGAGAGCTTATTACTTACGGGCTAAAAGGTATGGCTGCTTATGCAGAACATGCAGATAATTTAGGATATGATAACCCAGAAATTCCAAAGTTCATTAGGAAGGCTCTGGCAGCTACTTTAGATGATAGTTTAACTATAGATGATTTAGTTGCATTGACTCTTGAAACTGGTAAATATGGTGTAGATGTAATGGCACTACTTGATAAGGCTAATACGTCAACTTACGGAAACCCAGAAATTACTGAAGTAAATATTGGAGTAAGAAATAATCCAGCAATACTAGTGTCAGGTCATGACTTAAGAGACTTAGAAGAGCTATTGAAACAGACAGAAGGTACTGGAGTAGATATTTATACTCATGGTGAAATGTTACCAGCTCACTATTATCCAGCATTCAAGAAATATGATCACTTTGTAGGGAACTATGGTAATGCTTGGTGGAAACAAAAAGAAGAATTTGAAAAATTCAATGGAGCAATCTTATTTACAACAAACTGTATAGTACCACCAAAAGCATCCTATGCTGACAGAGTATATACTACAGGATCAACTGGATATCCAGGGTTTAAACATATTCCAGATAGAGTAGATGATAAGCCAAAAGACTTCTCAGAGATCATTGAACACGCTAAAAAATTACCAGCACCTACTGAAATAGAAACAGGGAAGATTATTGGAGGATTTGGTCACGCTCAAGTATTTGCACTAGCAGATAAGGTAGTAGATGCAGTAAAATCAGGAGCAATTAAGAAGTTCTTCGTAATGGCAGGTTGTGATGGTAGAATGAAACAAAGAAATTACTATACGGACTTTGCTAAAGCTTTACCAAAAGATACAGTAATTTTAACAGCAGGTTGTGCTAAATATAAATACAATAAGTTAAACTTAGGAGATATTGGAGGAATTCCAAGAGTATTAGATGCAGGACAATGTAACAATTCCTACTCATTAGCATTAATAGCATTAAAACTAAAAGAAATATTTGAACTTAACGACATAAATGAACTACCAATTGCATATAACATCGCATGGTATGAACAAAAAGCTGTAATAGTGTTACTAGCATTACTACACCTAGGAGTAAAGAATATCCACCTAGGACCAACACTACCAGCATTCCTATCACCAAATGTAGCTAAAGTATTGGTAGAAAACTTTGGAATTGGAACAATTTCAAACGTTGAAGATGATATAAAAATGTTCATGGAAGCTTAATAATAAACAAGGTCTCAGCTCTTCTATAAGAGTTGAGACCTTGTTTTTTTATAAAAATAGGTAATTCATATTAATCTTTTCAGGTGCAATTTGTATAAGACTCAGTGATGCTTTTGCGAACATTGTAAGTGATATACTTATCAATGTTATGTTACTTTAACTATATAGATTATTTATCAGTAGTCAATTTGCTATTGAAAGAATCGATTGGTATTTTTATAACAATTTGTATATAATTCAATATGTGAAAATTTCATGGCTCTTTAGGAGTGAGTTTATGCATAAGGATGACACTAAATGAGCGGTTAAGGGCAATTGCGATGGAAAAGGAATGTATAGAATATTTCTATACCAGTTTTAGTGACATTTATGAGTATGGTACAGTGACTTTATAAATGAAAAGAGTTGATATATTAAATGTTGTAGAAAAATTAACAAGAGAAGATGTGTTAATGCTAGAATCTAAGCCGAAATCAAATGTTGTAAAAATCCTTGACTATATAATAGCATTTTCACCAGTAATATTTGGGACAATATATATCTTGGAATATCTTTTAGTACCAAATTATAGAACAAATAAGACTACTAATGTCTATACATATTTTATTGGATTGTTAATCCTTATTGTGTTTGCTTATTTTATAATAGGATTGTTAAATAAAAAGATTTTTGCAAAGCTTAGATATAAAGCTCCATTTTATTCTTTTGTATTCTTTTTATTAATGGTATATGATTATTTAACTTTAAAAACTGGAATTTTAATACTTCCGTATTTTCCATGGGTGGATAAGGTTTATTTATTGGATTGTGTAAAGAATTCTCTAATTCTGCTATTTACAGGATATTTTATTGGAGCAGCAATTGGTTTTGTAACAGGTATATTATGTGGATATAGCAAGAGGGCAAATTATTGGGTATCACCTTTTATGAAGTTATTAGGTCCAATACCTTCCACGACTTGGTTGCCATTGGTAATGGTTGTATCGGCAAGTCTATTCAAAGGAGCTGTATTCATTATTGCATTGGGAGTATGGTTTTCAGTAACCTTAGCAACCATGATAGGTATACATAATGTAGATAAGAGTTATTTTTCAGCAGCAAAGACTCTTGGTGCAAGAGATACTCAATTAGTTACAAAAATTGCTCTTCCAGCTGCACTGCCAAATATTTTTCAAGGCTTAACTCAAGGTATGAGTTCTGCATGTACTGCATTACTTGTAGGTGAGATGTTAGGTGTAGAATCAGGATTAGGTTGGTATATAACTTGGCAGAAATCATGGGCTGAGTTTGCAAAGATGTATGCAGCTATTATAATTATCTGTCTTACATTCATCACTGTTAACTGGCTACTTACTAAAGTAAGAAAAATAGCACTTAAATGGCAGGAGGTGGCTTAGTGGATAGAGAAAACAGTTATATTTTAGAACTAAAAGGTATATGTAAGTCTTTTTTATCAACAAATGATAGTCATGGTGTCACCATTGCTTTGGAGGATATCGACTTATCTATTAGAGATGGAGAATTTATAAGTATTGTAGGACCATCAGGGTGTGGCAAATCCACTATATTAAGACTTATTAGCAGGGTTAATTTCTCCAACTAAAGGAAGAATTGAACTTGATGGCAAGGCTATAAAAGGTACAAGTATTAATAGAGGGATGGTTTTCAAAGAGCCAACTCTTTTTCCATGGCTAACTGTGGAGGATAATGTATCGTTTAGTTTGAAGATGTTAGGAAAGCATAAGGAAAAAAAGGATCAGGTGGATAGACTTATTGATGTTGTTGGACTCAGTGACTTTAGACATTCATATCCTCATCAATTATCAGGTGGTATGGCACAAAGGGTCGCATTAATTAGAACAATGATTAATGAGCCAGAAGTTTTTCTCTTAGATGAACCCCTTGGAGCTTTAGATGCTTTTACAAGAATGAATATGCAAGATGAACTTTTATCCATGTGGAGTTCAAACAAGCATATAATGATTATGGTAACTCATGATATTGATGAGGCCATATACATGAGTACGAGAGTAGTGACTATAGCACCAAGATCTGGGAGAATAAAGAAACAAATAGAAATTGATTTACCATATCCAAGAAATAGAATGAGTGATGAATTTATAGATTATAGAAAAGAAATCATGGAAAATTTAAACTTTTAATGGTAGTGTTAACTAGAGTATGAAAAACTAGAATAAAGAAACTCAATCTAGATATAAGTAAATTTTGCTAAAAAACAGAGAAGTTTAAAGAAAAATTCACTAAAAAACAAGAAAAATTTTAAGACACTTTCCTCAAACCTCTTTTTTAGCATAACAATACGGATTTAATGTCAGTTAAGAAGTCGAAAACTTTTGGGTCGAGTCATTTGACAGCCATTAAACCGATTGTTTTAAATTCTTTGAGGTTGAAGGAAAAGTATACAAAAGCGTTTAAGAAGCTTGATTTGTTAAAATGTGTCTTTGTGACAACTCAATAAGCTTCTGCCATTTTCCAGTCATATTAGGAACAGCTTCAAGTTCTGAAATTGAATTAAGAGACTCCCAATAAGTATCGAAATGTGGCCTAAGGAAATTGTAGTAGGCAACAAATAAGCCTACATGAGTATCTGAACCTTTACCGCTACCATAACCATTAGTGAATTGGTAAGAAAATTTAAAGGTTCTGTTTAAGCGTTCAATGATCTGTTTTAACCATCGATATTCCTTAGAAATAGGATCATCATTGGTAAGTCCGATAACTTGAATTAGGTTAAAATCCTTATCATTAAGAGCGAATTGTTGCTTTGCAAGATTGTATACAGAGTATCCATTAGAAACAAATTTAAGATTTAATCCTGGAAACTCTTTAAATTTTTGAAATGCCATACGCATAGCTAAAATACAGGGGTCAATGCTTCTAGTATTTGATACTTGATAGCCTAAAATAGATTTTTTAAGAGCATCCATGACAAACCAAACGTAGTGGGTAACGCCTTTAATCTTAACATAAGTCTCATCAGCTGCAAGATAATTGGTAGGTTTGTAATCAAAATCATCAACAAAAGGTTTAAAAATTGTAGCAGCAGTTTTCGCATATTTACTAATCATAACATGAGAAATTTTAACTTGATGAACCTCCTAAAGGGCTCTTGTAGTAGCTCTGGTAGATAGACCAAGATTAACATGATAAGTGAGACAAAGTCCCATTACATGATGAGGGAATTTTCTAAAAATAAGACTAAAGGAACCTTTAGGCATAGAAGATAAATCCACCTTGAAGAAATCAATAGTGAGTTCTCGATAGATATAGTGAAGTTTGAATCTATATTTGTTATTCTTAAATTCTTCAAGCTCCTCAGGAGAAAGCTTCTTTAGAGAATCAAGATAAAATGGGCATTTCATGTTAACACATTTATGTATATTAAAAAACTTACGACTTTTCTTTTTAAGAAGAGCACAACCACAATAAGGGCAAATAAGAGTATTAGAACTAAAATTTTCTTTATCCTTGTCGAACCTAAAGTTACAAATCTTGCAGAGGAGCTGACCTCGTCCACCGTTATTATCGTACAGATAATTATGAAGAGCACCACATCGAGGGCATATTGCATCAGAAGGCACGGATTTACCACCACGAGATTTAACAGGTTTTAACTCTTTGCCGTTCTTAGACTGATACTCTGATAGAAGAATTTTGTAGTTAAGTTTTTCAGGTTTTTTAATAATTGGTAAAGCATCAACAGTAAATTTCTGATATTTAGGACTAAAGTGATTATCTTTAAAATCATTTAGAGGAATAGTTTTAACAATAAACATAATTAATTGACGAATAGTCGAAATTAAAAATTGATTATATAAAAGTAAATATGATATAATTGAGTTCACAATGATCAACCTTTCTTATGTATTTTTGTTGGTTTGCCGACTCAATTATACCAGAAAAAGGGGGATCATTGTTTTTTATTTTTAAAAGACATTGAAACCCTTGATAAAACAGAGCTTTAATCTATAAATTAAATAAATAGGTTAACACTACATAATCCGAAAAGGAGGTTAAAGTTAAATTGGATTACTTAGAATTAAAGTCAGAAATGGACAATTATAAAGTGGAAATGTCAAGTGCAGAGAGAAGCTATAAGTATTTCAATGGAGAAAAAGTTGATCATCTTCTATATACACTTCAGTTACCAGAGCCAGCGTTAGCAAATATATATGGCTATACTACCTATCAAATGGAGAATGACATAAATGTATTTAAAGATATTATTGGAAAAAGGACTAAGCGGTTAGGAATTGAAGGTGTAAATGTAAGATTGTCCCTAAGGTCAATTGGCGGAGCTGTAGGTTCAAATTTAGTTTTTCCTGAAGATGGTTTAGATTATATTGATGACCATATTCTGAAAGATTACGATGACTTTGATAAACTTGAAATTCCTAATCCTTATGACAATAAAATACTTACTCCATTACTTGAAAGAGCGAAGGTACTGAAACAATCATATCCTGAGATGGCAATTACAACTGGTGTTGTTGGACCTTTTTCTACAGCTGTTGCAATAAGACCGATAGAAAGTGTCTTAAAAGATACTAGAAAGGATGTAAAAAATTTAGAGAAACTACTACAATTTTCAGTAGATGCTTCACTTAAATGGATTGAAGTTTTTACTAAAGAAATAGGTCCTGGAACTGCTTCTATCTCTGATCCTGTGACATGTACTGATATTTTAAGTAAAGAGCAGTTTAATAAGTTATCACTTCCTTATCTTGAGAAATTGATATCAGGATTAATAGAAATTACTGGTAAAAAACCATCTCTTCATATTTGTGGACATACGAAAGGAATTTGGGAGGATGTAGGAAAATTAGAAATTTCATCTTTTAGTGTAGACAACTGTGAAGATATAGGAGATACAGCAGAAGCTCTTGGAGATAAAATGCTCGTAGTTGGGAATGTACCTCCTATAGAAGTATTTAGGTATGGTACTATAGATGACGTAATAGAGTTTGTAAAAAGTTGTATAAAAAAAGCAGGCGACAGTCCTAAAGGATATATGCTATCAAGTGGGTGTCAGGTACCCATAGGAACTCCAATTGAAAACATGGAAGCTTTTGTATATGCCGTAAGAAAATATGGAGCAGGAGCAAGAATTGGAGAAATGCCAGAGGGAACGAGAGATGCATAAATTGGAACAAGTATCTCTTAGCTAGTGCCTGTTATTGTGCCAAGATAAGGATGTTAAGCGTAGACCATCGCATGCTATACATTGGTATGATACAGTAAACTTGGGAGACTCTGTTAGCTCTTTACTCAGAGAAAGTAGGACAAAAGTATGTGAAGTATTAGGGGACACTGTTACCATTGCAGGGAATGTTCCACCGGTAGATGTTTTAAGATCTGGTATTATAGATGATGTAATAGAAAGTGTGAAGGAATGTATCCAAAAAGGTACTACTTCACCCAAAGGATATATTTTGGCTAGCGGATGCCAAATACCAGTAGGAACACCAAAGGAAAACTTAGAAGCATATATTTACGCATCAAGAACATTTGGAAAAGGTGCAAAGATAGGTGAAATGCCTCTGGGCATGATGTAGAATAAACTAAGAAACCAACTGATAAAATATTTGTCAGTTGGTTTCTTAGTGTACCTAGCATTGTAGCAACTTGGTGATGAAAGTGGATAAATATATATCATAAAGAATATCTATAACTCAATAGTTTTGTATTAAAAAAAACGATTAGAAGCGTTGTAATAACTAATATATAATAGAATATGTGATATTTTTATCAAGCTAATAGGGAGGGGAATTATGCACAAATTAGATCAGATGACGCCAAATGAGAGGTTGCAGGCTTTTATGACAGGCAAAGAAATGGATAGAATATTAGCCATGCCAATATTAGTATCAATTGCACATAGAGTAGTAGGAATGACACACAAAGAGAAGAGAAGTTCAGCTGTAAATGAGGCAGCTGCACAAATTGGGTGTTATGAAAAATATGGAAATGACATAATAATCATTGAATATGGACTTCATGGTATAGGAAGAGCACTTGGAACAAAAATGGGCGATCCTGAAGATAGTGTACCTGCTGTAGAAGAAAACATACTTAAGGATTTAGATGATTTGGACAAGTTAGATTTTTCTCTGACTACAAAAGAAAATGACCCAGAATTACAAAGAACATTGGAAGCATGTAGAATTTGTAAAGAAAAAGTAGGCGATGAAGTACCAGTAGGGGTATTGATTTCAGGACCATTTACAGCTGCAGCAAGTGTATATCCTGTTGAAAAGATGCTTAGAGCTACTAGAAGATCCCCTGAAAAGGTACACGCATTACTTAGAAAAGTTACAGATGCGCTTAAAGGTATATATGTTGATTATATAAATGAAGGAGTTCTTATTCTACAATGTGATCCTATATCTTCTGGTACTTTGCTTCACCCAAATCAATATAGAGAATTTGTAAAACCTTATGCTACTGAATTAAACGAAACAATTAATGATGCCGAAGGAGTTAATGTACTTCACATGTGTGGAAATATTACAAACACTATACATGACATAGTTGGAACAGGTGGAGCTATGCTAAGTATAGACAATGTTGTAGATATGGAATTTGCAAAGAAAGAAGTAGGAGATCAACTTCCTTTACTAGGAAATGTAGACCCTGTAGGAGTTCTATTACATGGAACTAAAAAAGAAGTACATGAAGCTGTAAGGAAAACTATACGTAAAGGCTATGATAATCCAAAAGGGTTTATCCTTGCTTCAGGCTGTGATATTACACAAAATGTGCCTATTGAAAACATAGATGCATTTATGGAAGCAGCTCGTA
This sequence comes from Schnuerera sp. xch1, assembly GCF_019931165.1. Classification (GTDB taxonomy): domain Bacteria; phylum Bacillota; class Clostridia; order Tissierellales; family Tepidimicrobiaceae; genus JAIOUP01. The sequence goes on along the minus strand of NZ_JAIOUP010000005.1, from coordinate 33,083 downwards.
AGTATGGGAAATATCCATTAGACAAAGAGTTGTTAGGAATAGAAAACTAATATAGAGGAATTAGAACAAGGAGGAATGAGTATGAGTAAATCTAAAGAAGAATTATTAAAACAACTATCAGATTGTGTTTTTGAAATGGAAGATGAAGAGATTATAAGTGTAGCACAGGAATACCTAGATGCTGGATATGACCCACTAGAAGGTATTACGGAAGGATTAGTTGATGGAATGAATAGGGCTGGAGTAATGTATGAAGAAGAAGAGTATTTCATTACAGACTTATTAATTTGTTCAGATGCTATGTATAATGGATTAGATATATTAAAGCCTCATTTACCTCAGAAGAACCTTGAGGGGGAAAAGACTTACAAATGTGTTATTGGAGTTGTTGAAGGTGACACTCACGATATAGGTAAGAACTTAGTAAAAATCATGTTAGAAACCGCTGGTTTTGAAATGTATGATTTAGGACGTGACGTACCTTTAAGAAACTTCATAGATAAAGTAAAAAAAGTAGATGCAGACCTTGTTTGCTTATCAACATTGATGACAACTACTATGCCTGGGATGAAAAAAGTTGTTGAAATGCTAAAAGAAGAGAATATGTACGAAAATACAAAAGTAATGATAGGTGGAGGACCTATTTCTCAAACATACTGCGACAAAATTGATGCTAATGGTTATTCACCTAATGCGGTTGAAGCTGTTAAGTTAGCAAAACTATTAGTTGGTATGGGTATTCCGGCGTAATAAAAGGAGGTTTTGATATTGAATTCAAGAGAAAGACTTCTTTCTGCATTGAAGGGAAATAAAGTAGATAGACTTCCTTGTATTTGCCCTGGCGGAATGATGAATATGATTATAACTGAATTAATGGAAAAGACAGGAATCATGTGGCCAGATGCTCATACGGATGCTAATAAAATGGCAGACCTTGCAATGGCTGTATATGAATATGGGATGTTTGAAAACTATGGAGTTCCATTTTGTATGACTATTGAAGTAGAAAGTATGGGTGCAGGTATTGATATGGGTTCTAAAATGTTTGAACCTCATGTTGTTGATTATGTAATTGATTCTGTATCGGATTATAAAAAGTTAAAAGTAACAGATGTAAATAGCGGAAGAGCTAAGGTAACTACAGATGCGATTTCGATTTTAAAAAATAAAGGCCATGGAGTGCCAATAGTAGGTAATCTTTCAGGTCCTATTAGTGTAGCTTCATCATTGATGGAACCAGTTACATTCTATAAAGAATTAAGAAGAAAAAAAGAGGATGTACATGAATTCATGGGGTTTGTTACAAATCAAATTATTGAATTTGGTCAAGCTCAAGTAAAAGCAGGAGCAGATGTAATTGTTATATCCGATCCAAGTGGTACTGGGGAAATATTAGGACCAAAATATTTTGAGGAATATGCTGTTAAATATATTAATATGCTAATAGATGGCATTAGAGAAGTTGATGAAAATTTCCCTATAATTGTTCATATATGTGGTCAAATGCGTAGTGTATATTGCGAAATAAAAGAATTAAAAGCAGACGCCTTTAGTTTTGATACAGTTGTTGGAATAAAAGAAATAAGAGAGCATATGGGAGATAAAATTTTAATGGGTAATATAAGTTCATTTGCTCTTGAATCTGCTAATGAAGAGAAGATTAAAAAAATGACTGAAAATGCAATTAATAGTGGTATAAATATTGTTTCGCCTGCTTGTGGACTTGGGACACAATCACCAATGAAAAATATTCAAGCTATACTAAAGACTGTTAAAGGTGAAGATTAATAAGAAGGAGTAAATATGACTGTAAAAATAGACATTATCTCTGGCTTTTTAGGAGCTGGGAAAACAACCATGATTAAAAAGTTATTAGATGCAAATGTATTAGGTGATAGCATTGCCATGATAGAAAATGAATTTGGAGATATTAGTATAGATTCTAATAGGCTTGAAGAATCAGGTGTTGAAATAAAATCAATTTCCTCTGGATGTATATGCTGTACACTTTCAGGAGATTTTCAAATAGCAATTAAGGAGCTTATTAAAGAACATAGTCCTAATAGAATCATAATCGAACCAACAGGTGTAGGAAGATTATCCGACATAATATCCACAGTTAATATGACGAAAAAATTTGAAGATATTGATATAGATTTGGCTATGACAATCGTTGATGCTTTAGAATTTGAAGATTTTATTGAAGTATTTGGAGATTTCTTTAAAGATCAAATCCAATATGCAAATGTTATTGCTCTTAGTAAGACTCAATTAACTGACGAATCTAAGGTTAATAATGTAATAAATTCTATTAGAGATATAAATCCCAATGCCAATATAATTGCAACATCATGGGATGATTTAGAAGCTAAGGATATTTTAGATGCAGCAAAATCAAATAAAGAAAATAAGGATATTTGTGTGCATGATGGTTATGATTGTGACCATGAACATGACCATGAAGAAGATTCAGCCAATACCTTTGACTATTGCTCTATTGAAACTATGAAAACATATAGTGAAGAAGAGCTAACATCCATTTTAAATTCGCTAAACGATCCAATGTATGGCAAAGTTTTGAGAGCTAAAGGTTCACTTTTGAGAACTGATAAAAAGTGGCTTGATTTTGATTTTACACCTAATAATTTTGATACAAAAGAAGAGAGAGTAAAGACCATAGGTCAAGTCACAATTATTGGAAAGAATTTAAATAAAGATTCTATCAGAAATTTATTTGATTAAGTTTCTAGAAAGGATGATAAGATGGCAAATATATTTAAATGCATAGGAAATGAAGTGGAATCAGTACCTGATAGTATTTTAGAAGATTTAGGACTATCATATAAAGAATTAAATAGATATAATTCTAATATAGCTATATTGTCAAAAACTTTAAAGAAGAATAAGGGTATCACATTTTGTAGATTACCCTTTTGTCATACTGTAGAAGCTGAAGCCTTTGGCTCTACAGTGGTTTTTGACCATAAATATGGTAATAGGATTGGGGAATATGCTATTAAGGATATAAATTCAATAAAAGACCTAAAAGAATTTGATTTAAGCAAAGGAAGAATTGCTGAAGTTTTAAAGGCTACAATGATATTAAAGGCTGATGGAGAAAATGTATTTCTTGAAATAACTGGGCCTTTCACTATTGGAACATCAATTATTCGTAGTGAATTGTTTTTTAAGTCTATTAGAAAAGATAAAGAGAAAGTTATAGAGTTGTTGGAATTAATTGAGGATAATGTTGTAGACTTTATTTTAGAAGGAGTAAACTCCGGAGTAGATATAATTTCTTTTACTGATCCTGCAGGTACTTTAGATATAGTTGGTCCAAAGATTTATAAAGACTTATCTGGAAAATCAACTTACAATATTTTGAAGAGGGTCGAAGACAAACTCGGTGATTCAATAGTTCATCTTTGTGGTAAAACTTCTACCTCTCTTGAATCAATAGGCCTTTTAGAAACCGAAAAGGTAAAAACAGAAGGGCAAGATTATTTTGAGATGATAAAAAATATAAAAAATGAGAGAAAAGATATTAAATTTTTAGGTCATTGGTGTTTGAAAACAGAAGCAAAAACTAATGAATTAACAATTTGCAAACTTATTTAGAAATTTTAAGAATTAAGATATAAACGGAAGGAAGTATACAATGCCTAAAGTAAATTTTGTTAAGGAAAATATATGTATTGAAGTTGGAAAAAACACAATTTTATTAGATGCTATTAGAAAAACTAAACTAAGTATTGAAACTCCATGTAATGGTATGGGATTCTGCGGTAAATGTAAAATAATCGCTAAAGGGCAATTGTCTGAACCAAATGATAGAGAAAAAAAGATTATTGATGAAGAAAAGTGCGAAAGATTATCATGTATGGCAGAAATTCTAGGCGATGTGGAAGTAGAATTAATAGAAAAACAAAAAGTATTAAAGACAATTGATAAGGGCTTTAGTATTGATGTAGAAATTGATAGTCCTGTTAAATTAGTAAGACTTCCAGAAATAAATCAATCAAGTTCTATTCCATATGTTGATTATATAGGATACAGGATTAGCTCAGTAGATTTACATAGAAAGATTGCAGTTATAGAAGAAGGTATTTTCAAAGAAATTTGGGGTGTAGTTCTTGAACACAGGCTATTGGATATTTCTACTTATAAAAAGGATGTATTAGGCTTAGCTGTAGATATTGGAACTACAGGTGTTTCCTATTATTTAGTTGATTTATCCAATGGACAAGTAGTTAGAAGTCTATCTTCTTTAAATCCTCAGACACAATATGGTGGAGATGTCCTAACAAGGATCACATATTGTATGGAAGATCCATCAGGTGCTGTTAAACTTCAGAAGTTAATAGTAGATGAAATAAACAATAAAATTAAAAGGCTCGTCGATAGTGTATATAGTGTAGATGATATTTATCATATTGCTATTGCAGCAAATACTACAATGATGCATTTATTATTAGGAATAAATCCTGAATCATTGGCTAAGGCACCATATAGATCGGTGTTTTTAAGTTGTGAAGATATTAAAGCAAAGGATATATCAATTAAGGCTAATAATGAAGCTTTACTTACTATAATTCCATCTGCTTCATCCTATGTAGGTGGTGATATAGTATCAGGTATTATGGCATCAGGATTTCAAAATAATAAAAAGGCTGTGTTCATAGATATTGGTACAAATGGCGAACTTGCAGCTTTAAAGGATGGAAAGATAATATGCACATCTACAGCAGCAGGGCCAGCATTGGAAGGTATGAATATTGAATGTGGATGTCGTGCAGAAGAAGGAGCTATAGAAAAATTTGATATTGATGAGGACTGTAATATTACTTATTCGACAATAGGAAATGCCAAAGCAATAGGAATATGTGGTAGTGGTCTTATAGATATAGCTGGAGCATTGGTAAAAAGAGATATTATAATGAAATCTGGTAGATGGAATAAGGATACAAATCCTAAATTGGCTGCAAGGTTAGTGGATAAGAAGTTCTATATAACTGATGATATATATATTTCTCAAAAGGATATAAGGCAAATCCAGTTAGCTAAGGGAGCTATAGCTTCTGGTGTAATTATGATGTTAGATGAAATAGGATTAACAATTGAGGAAATACCATTGGTATATATAGCTGGAGCCTTTGGTTATCATATTAATCCAGATAATATAATGGAAATAGGATTAATACCCAAGGGATTTAATGGAGATATAAAATTCTTAGGAAATACTTCACTAGAAGGTGCAAGACTTGCGCTAATCAATAATAATTGTCATAATAAGGTGTATAAAATTAAGGAAAATATGAAAGTATTAGAGCTATCCCTTAAAGAAAACTTTCAAGATATTTTTGTTGCTCAGCTAAATTTCTGAATAGGTGATAAAATGGTAGCTAATAATATATTAAAATGTGTTGGTGAAGGAGAAGAATCAATACCTGATAGCATTTTAGAAGATTTAAACTTTTCTTATGAAGAAATAAATAATGATGCTTCTAAAATGGCTATATTGTCAAAAGCTTTTAAAGCATATAAGAATTCTTCATATTGTGAATTACCTTTCTGCCATACTGTAGAAGCTGAAGCTTTTGGTTCTACAGTGGAATTTGACCATAAACTTGGAAATAGAATAGAAGGATACGCAATTGACGATATAAATTCAATTGAAGATATGGGAAGTTTAGATTTGAGTAAAGGTAGAATTGCTGAAGTCTTTAAAACAATAGAGATATTAAAAAAAGATGGAGAATATGTAGTTCTTGATATAACTGGACCAGTTACTCTTGGAACTGCTATTATAGATAGCAATCTGTTTTTTAGAGCTACTAGAAAAGATATAAACAAGGCAAATAAACTGTTGGAATTAATTGAAAATAGTACAGTGGACTATATTTTGGAAGCCATAAAAAATGGAGTTGATGTAATCTCTTACGCAGATCCTGCAGGTACTTTAGATATAGTTGGACCAAGGTTTTTTAAAGATTTTGCAGGTAAAACTATATATAATATTTTGAAAAGAGTTGAAGGCAAACTAGGGGACTCGGTAATTCATCTTTGTATAAAAACATCTAGGTCCCTTGAATCAGCTGGACTTTTAGAAGTTGAAAAGATTAAAGCAGAGGGCCAAAATTATTTTGAAATGATTAAAAATGCTAAAAAGGAAAGAAAAGATATAAATTTTATCGGACATTGGTGTTTGAATTCTAAAATGAAGAAAGATGAAATAATCAGTTGTAAACTCATGATTTAACCTGATTTGTTGACCCGTGTAAAGTGAGAAATTTAACTAATATTAAGGAATTAGATGAAAAAATCCCACTTTATTATTTGTATAATAGTAAATTTGTGGTTAGATATAGTAGAGAACTAGGAATCAATGCAGACGGTACCATAAATATGAAAACAAAGATAATTCCTCATATTCATGTAGAAGATCCAACTCCCCACGAAGACTTTAATAAAGATCAGTGTATTCAAGCAGTTATTAAAAACTAAGAAAATTGATGATAAAAAGTAAAGTATGATTATTAGTTAAGAAATTGGATATTTCAGTCTTTTTAAGACTGCCAGAACCCTATCAAAAAAGATAGGGTTCTTCTTTCTCTTATTTCAATATATCATTATTTATTATTTCAAATAAAAAATCTAAATATGAATAAATTCAGTAATTAAATGATGTTGACAATTTGTAAGATGTATGGTATTTTTTAGCAAATAAGTAAATACATTTACTAAATTTCTGGTTTCGCAAATTAAAAATAAAAAATATTAATTTAATGATTTATACATCTATACTAAGCACATTAATCTTTTAGGCTTTTTACTTATATGAAAATTAATATAAAAAAACTACTCGTAAAGAAATTCACAGATGAAATAAGTTTGACTTTACTAATATCTTTTCATAATTATAACATCTTCTAAATTCAACTAAATACACACAACTATAAATTAGCTATATATGCTTAACAATCAAATTACTGACAAGACAAGCTTGAAAAAACATTATCCTAAAAATGCAATTTTATATATTTAATAATATATAAAAACTATATATATTCTAAATTTGGTTATTTACTCAATCAAAAAAATTTATATTAATATTGAATAATAATCTGCATAAGGACAAAAATATCAATTATTTCAGAGGGTAGTGTTAACTAGAGTATGAAAAACTAGAATAAAGAAACTCAATCTAAATATAAGTAAATTATGTTAAAAAACAGAGAAGTTTAAAGAAAAATTCACTAAAAAACAAGAAAAATTTTAAGACACTTTCCTCAAACCTCTTTTTTAGCATAACAATACGGATTTAATGTCAGTCAAGAGGTCGAAAACTTTTGGGTCGAGCCATTTGACAGCCATTAAACCGATTGTTTTAAATTCTTTGAGGTTGAAGGAAAAGTATACAAAAGCGTTTAAGAAGCTTGATTTGTTAAAATGTGTCTTTGTGACAACTCAATAAGCTTCTGCCATTTTCCAGTCATATTAGGAACAGCTTCAAGTTCTGAAATTGAATTAAGAGGCTTCCAATAAGTATCGAAATGTGGCCTAAGGAAATTGTAGTAGGCAACAAATAAGCCTACATGAGTATCTGAACCTTTACCGCTACCATAACCATTAGTGGCTTGGTAAGAAAATTTAAAGGAGCATTTCCAGCCTCCACCTCATGGATAAATAGAACGAAGGAATTTAAGGACAAATAGATCCTGTGAGACATAGGAGGGTAAATCGCCATGAGTCATTGCGGAGATTTTGAGAGCGAATATATTCGTTTTTAGCAAAAATAGCCGTATGTCTATTTGAATGCAGCCCTAAAATCCATATATTAGAATATTTTATATTAATATCCATTAACTTCTTTTTAAAACTATTAGAAATTCTAAGAATAAGTGAGTATTTTGAAGATAAATTTAAATTATAGATGGAGGTAGTAATATGAAAAACAAGTTAGCATTATTATTGGTATTCATTTTATTGATAAGTGTACTAGCGAGCTGTGCTAACAATGATACTGGAGAAAACCACAAAAAGATGGTGAACAAGTAGTAGAGACATCAGGTGGAGAATCGGAAGAAGAACTTTGGAAGAAAGAGCCTATGTATGGAAAATCTATTAAGGTTGGATTTAATGGAGGATTCTGTACAGCAGGTCCTAGCATGGCAGGTATATTTGGATATTTTGAAGAAGAAGGTATAGATATAGAAGTGATCTCAGCTGCTAAATTGGAAGATGCTGTAGGTACAAATCAAGTGCAAATTATTACAGGACATATAGCTTCATTTTTAGTACCAACGGTAAATGGTGTAAATATGGTATTTGCCTCAGGGGCTCATACTGGTTGTAAATCATTATATGTATTAACTGATAGTGGAATAGATAGTACTGAAGGCTTAGCCGGAAAGACCATAGGAGTTCCCAATGGAATAGGTGACAGTGATCATAATATAGGGTTAAGGTTTTTAAATCGTGACAATATTGATGTAGATGATGTTAAATTTAGACCTGTAGAATCAAGTGCTGTAATTTTAGCTATGGAAAGTGATGAGGTACAAGGAGCTATTTTATCCGATCAATTTGCCGCAAAATTCGTTGAAGAAGGGAAAATAAAGCATATACGATCACTGTCTTATGATGAAGACTTCCAAACAGAAGCTTGTTGTGTTCATGCTTTTAATGGTGATTTCGTAAGAGAAAATCCTATTTCTGCTAAAAAAGCAACCAGAGCAATTAAAAGAGCTGAAAGATGGATTGAAAACAATAAGGAAGAAGCACAAATGTTATTTGACAATGATTGGGTATCTAGAGATTTTGATTTAGTAGTTAGAATGATGGAAGCATGTAATTTTGGTATAGATGATGAGACGACAGAAACTACTCTTGTAAATGTGTTAGACGACTACAAGAAATTTGGAATAATACAAAGTGAAGAGACTACAGATGAATTATTAGATAGAGTATGGAATCCGCTTCTTGGAGAAGAAGATAAAGAAATAAATTAACTAAAAGAGTTTTATTTTTGTTTCATAATTAAGTTTTTTTAAAATTAGTATCTATATAAGGAGCTACAAGAAGCTTTTTCAGCATTGATATAGCTTTACTGGTCTGTGATCTGAGATATCAATGGGTAGTACTTCACTTTTTAAAGTATAGATCGGAATCCCTTTTGTAAATAAAAAATCAATTTTTGGATTATCAGAATTATTATAGCAGTTTAAAGTACAAACTCCTACAGGGCCAACATCAATCATGGGGAATCCGTGGTTAGCCATTATGTTATAAGCATATGAACCTTCTGGAACATTTAGATCACCACCAATGATCATTCCTTTATTAAAATAGTTATTATTGTTTAATGCATTCTTTATCTGTTGTGCCTGAAAAATCTGATCTCCTTGTAATCCTAAATGAAATGTACCTATATGTATATATAAATTATCTATGCAAATATTTGCAAGGAGGAAACTACGGTCCTCCTTACTGTTTATCTTAGATAAGTGGACTTTTAAAGCAGTTGTCATGGGATAGCAACTTAGAATTGCATTACCATAATATCCTGGATTCATATGTTTAGAAACAATATATTCATAATTCCAGGCCGTTCCTGTTGTTAAAGTAAGTCTGTCAGCAATATATGCAGCTTGATGAATCTTTATGCCAGATCGCAAGGTATGTGCATCTACCTCCTGAAGACATACAATTGTAGTTTTAGAATCCTTAATGAGATCTGCAATTCTATTTAAATTTTTTGTTTTAGAAATTGGGTAACTACCGTTTTTATTTTGCCCGACTTTAATATTCCATGTAAGAACATTTATGCACATTATTTTCACCCCAAATGTTTCTGTTTTTAACTTTATTTTATGCTACTAATAGGTGAAAAATGAATTCTTCCGAGGAATCAAGCCAATTACTTTATCTTGGTTTGCTTCTTTCATACTGTTGAGGCCAATCGATATCCTGGTGTAATTCATGAGCAGCCTCTAAAGGCCAATATGGATTTCTAAGTAGTTCTCTACCTAGGAATATCAAATCTGCTCTTTCATTTCCTATTATTTCTTCAGCTAGCTCGGGTGTTGAAATAAGACCCCCAGCAATAACAGGCAAGCCAGTATTTTCTCTAATTATTTCAGCAAATTTAACTTGATATCCTGGATAAACATTTATCTTAGCAGGTACCACTGCTCCAGAACTTACATTGATTATATCTACGCCTTCATCTTTTACTGAGTTTATAATTTCAACTAAATTCTCTGGGTGGTTTCCTTCATCCACATAATCTTCTGCAGATATCCTTACAATCAACGGCTTGTTTTCAGGCCATGCTTTTCTCACTTCTCTTACAATTTCTCTTAAGAATTTAACTCTATTTTCCACAGTTCCACCATATTCATCTTCTCTTTTATTGGAAAGTGGGGATAAAAATTCATTTATAAGATATCCATGAGCTGCGTGGATTTCTATAGTATCAAATCCAGCTTCATTAGCTCTTCCAGCTCCTTTTTTAAAGGAATTTATAACACCCTTTATAGCATTCTTATCTATTTCAATAGGAGTTTGATATTTCTCATTATATGCTATGGGGCTAGGAGCGATTATCCTTTCGGATTCAATTTCGCATTTTCTACCAGCATGACCTAGCTGTATGCCAATTTTTGCTCCATATTCCTTGCAGGTATTAACTATTTCAGTTAAACCGTCTATATGGGAGTCATCCCAAATTCCTAAATCTTTATCAGTTATTCTGCCTCTTTTTTCTACTCCGGTGGCTTCTACTATAATAAGTCCAACTCCACCCATAGCTCTGGTTGCGTAGTGGATATAATGAAATTTTTTAACATGTCCTTTATCATCAGAACTATACATGCACATAGGTGGCATAACGACCCGATTTCTTAATTCCATATCTTTTATTTTTATACTATCAAATAATTTTGCCATATCATTTCTCCTTCCTAACCTATAGATACCCAAATAAGAATAATTTTATTAACAATAATTTCTACCTAATTTTATACTTAATATTAGTATTTATGATTGAAGGAGTTTAGAATTGTAATAATTTCAAATAATGAGGATGACATAGAAATGTTTATGGAAGCTTTTAATAAAAAGGGCCTCAAGAGTTGAGGCCTTTAAAGTTAGTATTCTATTTTATCAATTATTTGATTCTTCAAATATTACTTTAGGTGAATATGCTTTCTCTTTGTATGATAATTTAGCCCATGCATAAAATACAATACCAAGCAAAGTCCATAACAATAAAATTATCCATTCATGTGGCCAAGCTAGTGCAGAAGGGGAACCCGGTAAATATAAAACTCCCATTCCCAGACTTAAAAGAATTGCTATTATACCTACAGGTTTTCCTGCTTTAATCTTATAAGGCCTTGGCATATCTGGTTCCTTATATCTTAGCACTAAGAATGATAGGGCAACCATAAAATATGCTATTACTATGGTGAATCCACCTGCATTAGATAGCCAATTCAACATATGTTTTCCGAAAAAAGGAGATATAGTGGATATTATTCCTATTAAAATAATAGCATTTGTAGGTGTTTTATATTTAGGATGTAATTTTGCTAAAAATTTTGGAAGCATTCCTGATTCAGCCATCGCATAAATAGCTCTACTTCCACCAATATAGAAAGAATTCCAACTGGTTAATATACCGCCTATTCCGGCAATAATCATAACATTTGCAGCTATATCACTATTAAAATATACTTTTTTCATAGCATCAGCTGAGACCAGTTCGGAAGCACTTATTTCTGCTTGATTTAAGGCAAAAGAAACTCCAAAAATTATTAAAATGTACCATAAAATGCCCAATATAACTGAAAATATTAATATTCTTCCAAGTTTTTTGAAACCAATATCTATTTCTGCAGCTGCTTGAGGTATAACATCGAATCCAACAAACATAAATGGGGTCATAATGGCTACAGATAATACTCCCTTTCCAGCATCAATAAATAAAGGCTGTATATTTTCAACGTTTCCTCTAAAGACGGATCCTGTCACGAATACTATACCAATACTAGCAATTATTAATGTTAAAACCTTCTGTAAAAAAGCAGCTGGTTTAACACCAATGTAATTTACTATTGTAATTATAATGGAACTAACTATTCCTACTAATAACCAAGTTAAATGTACATCATATCCTGATACTGTATACAGATATCCTTTAACATAAGAAGGTATAATATATTCCACTACCGTAGGAAGAGCAACTGCTTCAAAAGCTACTACTGAAATGTACCCTAATATCATAGCCCAAGTACATATAAAGGATGCATTGCGTCCTAAAGCTCTATAACTAAAAACATGTTCCCCACCACATTCAGGCATAGCAGCTGTCAATTCGCTATAGGTTAAACCTACAAACAATATCATAATTCCACCTATTAAAAAAGCAAGAATAGCACCTAAAGAGCCTGCAGTATTTATCCATGTGCCAGATAATACTATCCATCCCCATCCTATCATGGCGCCTATTGCCAAAGCCATTACGTCTTTCATACCTAAGACTCTTGTAAAATCTTTTTTTCCATTTTTCGACATAAAAATTTTATCTCCTTTCGTTATTACAATAAAAGTTTATTCCTTACAAATTTACTAACGCAGAATTTCAAAAATTATTAAATAATTATAAATACATTATCGCAATAGGTATTATATAGATAACATATTTAATTAAGTTCCATATGGAGTTTTTAGTTGGAATCGAGTTATTAATCTTCGAGAAGATTTAATTGTTAAGGGACTTTCTTTTTTAAAGACGTATTTTATAAGAGGTTTGTGGAGCTTGTCCACTACTGCCTTTCCATTATCCAAATAGATAGTTCAACTCGAAGTTACAAATACGAACTAGATTCTATACCAATTATAGGCTATAGATTTAAACCGTTTACCTGAATATTTATGTATTAAAGGGTTAATTAATACATTTACTTTATTTATTGTTACACTTATATCATACCATAATGTAGATGAGAATTCAACAGAAAATTGATGAAGACTCATCTACATTGATTTAAATAAGGATTTTTTAGATAAGATTTAGTAATTTTAAAATAGTTATTAACCCACTTTATGTTTATCCAAATGAATATAAAAATATATAAAATTTATTTAGTAGATGAAATTGAGATAATAGTTTTACTTCCTTTGAATAGGAATAAATATTTTGTTATTGTCGGTAAATTGGTCATTAAACATACTCATAATATAATTTCTAACAGAGCAAGGAGCTGTATCCTGTAGGATTTGGAATCCTTTCGTATTAAATATACTATGCATGAATTGATTTCTAAATCCTGCGAAGTATTTTAAGTTTAGGGTAGCTATAGTACGTGAGATAGCTTTCATTTCTTCGTCTGTAAATTTACTTATCTCTAATAAAGATTCATAGTATTTATCATATGAACGGGTTTCGAAAAAATTTCTGGTATAATTCTTAAAGTTTAGCATATTTTTATCGGAAATGTTGTTTTTTTCAACCCATCTATCCATGTTAACTCTGTTAGTATAATAGTTATAACCTTTATCTGGAGAAAATTCTAATATACCATATTGATTTGGATATGCTATTAGACAGGATGTTGCAATGTCATATATTGTTTTATTATTATTAGAATGACATTTTATATCTTGTAGATGTATATGACCTGACAATACAATTTGTATATTGCATTTAAGGAATGTATCTATTACTTCTTGACTATTATCAATTGTAAAATCTTCATTAACTATATTACTATGGTTCATCAAACTGTGATGCATAATAGCTATAATTTCAGCATTGTTTTCCTTGGCCAAATTACTGCACTTTTTTATCCATTTTAAAGTTTTGGATGAGATAGAGCTGCCCATTTCTGGTGAAGTCCTCATATTATTGTGTTTATATTTAGCAGAATCAAGCATTAATAACCATACATCTTCAGCGGGGGCTGCTAAGTAGCTTAAAGAATCATCATCCGTAAATATAGCTTCTTTATAGCCAAAAGACTTATATAATTTCAGAAATTCCTCTTCAGTAATAGAATCAATTTTTATCATTTCATCATTAACATAATTTCTTGCCCAAGGATTATTTATATCGTGGTTACCTGGTATTACAAATACAGGGATACCTAAGGCCTCAATGGTTTTTAACTTTTCTATCATCTCAAAGTGACTTTCTTTTTCACCATTGCAAGTTAAATCACCAGGAATAATTAGTATATCTGGTTGTCTTACTTTTATATCTAGAGTATAAGCGTCTATTATTTCATCAGTGTATTCAAGTAGTTTACCATCACCTGAATTGAGAAACCAATCAAATGCTTTACCTTTATTATATAAATTCTTAGATAAATGGTGTGGATCAGTGGCAATGAAGAAAGTAATGTCTTTTCCAGACTTAATCTTACAATCTATTATGTCGCAAGGGAAATCACTAGTACATCCATTGATAAGAGTTATAAAAAGTACAAATATAAATAATACGAGAATTGGAAATGATATTTTAATATTCATAGTAATACCTCACAATCTGTAGAGACGTAGGGTATGAGCGAAATGAAATATTCTGTAATATAATTATAGCACAATTTTGCTTTAAAGTGATAAAATAGTTAAAATCTAATGCTAATTTTAATAATTTCGAATAAATTTATCTATAAATATTTAGCATATTTACACTTTATTAGCGAAAAATAATAGTCAATATCAAATTATTCCTGAGCACATAATAATTCTGTATAGATAATAATGAATTCTTCTTTTTTATTATGCTAAGAACTGATATAATAATTAGTATGTATAACAATTTAGAGGAGGATTGGATTATAATGAAGGTAATGATTGTAGGAGCTGGTAAATTAGGATATAGATTAGCTGAAGCAATGAATAATGAAAATATTGATGTAACTTTGATGGATATAAATCCTAATACATTAGAGAGAATAAATGATCATTTGGATGTTTTAACTGTAGAAGCAAATGGTATACAAATTGCGATATTAAAAGAATTTAATATAGAAACCTATGATTTAATTGTTGCTACTACAGATAGTGATGAGACCAATACTCTAATATGTACTTTATCGAAGAAACTTCATTGTAAAAAAGCCATAGCGAGAATAAGGAATCCAGAATTCATTGAACAATTGGATTTTGTAAAAAGCGAATTGGGCATTGATCATATTATCAACCCAGATTTAACAACTGCTATTGAAATAGAGAGATATGTATCCAAAACTTATAATTTTTATTCTGGAGATTTTGCTAAAGGTAAGGTTTCTATGGTTGATTTTCATATAGGAAATGATTGCAGTTTTATAGGAAAGAGAATAATGGACTTAAAAGGGCTAGAGGGACTTCTTATCACTGCCATATCTAGAGAAGGAGAATTAATAATTCCAAATGGTTCTACAAAGATAAAATTTGGTGATGTAATCTATGTAATAGGGAAGAGTAAAAATATAAATAGGTTGGGACAAAATCTTGGAATTAATATGAATAAAAAGAAGACAAAAAAGGTTATGATTTTAGGTGGAGGTAACATTGGATATTACTTAGCCCAAAACCTAGAAAGGTCAGGAATAAGTGTGACTATACTAGAAAAGGATAAGAATCGATGCGAATATTTAGCAAGTAAACTCAACTGTGCTTTGATTATTCATGGAGATGGTACAGATATTGATCTATTACAGGAAGAAGATTTAGCATCTTACGATACATTTATAGGTGCTACCGGATATGATGAGCAAAACTTGTTAATGGCATTAGTAGCAAAGAATTCAGGAATAAATAAAGCTATAGCTAAAATAAGCAGACATAATTATGTTCATGTAGTGGATAAATTAGATGTTGATGTAGCCTTAAATCCTGTTAATATTACAGTTAGCAATGTATTAAAGTATATTAGAGGTGGTAGGGTAGTATCTGTTTCTTTACTTCTTGGGGGAGAAGGAGAGGTAACAGAAATAATAGCAAGTGAGAATTCACCTATAATTGGAAAGCCTTTATATAAATTAGGATTGCCAAAAGGTATTATTATAGGAGCAATTGTGCATAAAGAAGACGTTATAATACCAGATGGTAATAGTGTAATTCATGAAGATGATAGAATAATAATATTTTCATTAGTTTCTGATTTACCTATATTGAATAAATTGACACAACCTGCTAAAAAAGGAGGTATATTCAATGAATTATGGGGTAGTCATTAAGATATTAGGGTATTTACTCTTAATAGAATCTGCACTAATGGTACCTTCCTTATTAGTAGCGCTGCATTATGAAGGATTTGATTGGACTTCATTTTTAATTAGTATACTTATAACTGCTGTAGTGGGCTTTATTATGAGTCGTAGCTTTAAATATAGAGAAAATATCCAAGCAAAAGAAGGACTGGCGATAGTAGGATCTGGGTGGTTTTTAGTATCTGTATTTGGGGCATTGCCTTTTGTATTTTCAGGTACTATCCCTTCTTGGACTGATGCTTTTTTTGAAACTGTATCCGGATTTACAACTACAGGAGCTACTATAATTGATAATGTGGAAATATTGCCTAAGGGAATTTTATTTTGGAGATCCTTTACCCATTGGATAGGTGGAATGGGTATACTTGTTTTTACAGTTGCTATTTTACCTATGCTGGGGATAGGAGGTTTTCAAATATTTAAGGTAGAGAGTCCCGGACCTACAGCTGATAAAATTGCACCTAGAGTTAGAGATACAGCTAAAATTTTATATACCACATATATAGCAATAACTATATTAGAAATTTTATTATTGGTATTAGGAGGTATGTCTCTTTATGATACTTTACTCCATACTTTTGGAACTGTAGGCACTGGAGGATTTGGCATAAAAAATACTAGCTTAGGAGCTTATGATAGCACTTATATTCATTTAGTAATTGGTATATTTATGATGTTTTCAGGAGTTAATTTTTCATTATATTATTCGTTCTTTAAAGGAAAGTGGAGAGAAGTTCTAAAAAACGAAGAATTACGTCAGTACTTAGGTATAATAATTATTGCAGTTGTATTGATTGCTTTGGATATATATACCATAATGTATGACAGCTTTGGATTAGCACTAAGGGATTCTTTTTTTCAAACAAGTTCGATTATAACTACTACAGGCTATTCTACGGTTGATTTTGATCGATGGCCTACTTTTAGTAAAGCAATTCTATTTTTATTAATGTTTGTTGGAGGGTGTGCTGGCTCTACAGCTGGTGGAATTAAAAATATTAGAATTTTAGTATTATTAAAGATAGTTAAAAGGGAAATTTCTAAAATTTTTCATCCTAGAGCAGTTATACCTATAAAGGTTGACGGTAGATCTATTTCAGATGAAACGGTAGCAGGTATAACTAGTTTTTTTGTTTTGTATATTATCATATTTATTTTGGGAACAATAATTATTTCATTAGAAGGAATAGACTTTGAAAGTTCTGCAAGTGCAGTAGCTGCAACTCTTGGCAATATAGGACCTGGTTTTAGATTTGTGGGACCATCTACAACCTATAGCCAATTTAGTGATGCATCAAAGCTTTTATTATCCTTATTTATGTTGCTAGGAAGATTAGAGTTATTTACTCTAATTGCATTATTTGCTCCTAAAGTATGGAAAAATGAAATCTTACCTAAAAATAGATAATTGGAACAAGTTGATTTTAGGAGGGATAATATGAAGTTGATTTCTTGGAATGTAAATGGCCTTAGAGCTTGTGTAAAGAAAGGATTTTTAGATTACTTTAATGAAATGAATGCGGATATATTTTGTGTTCAAGAAACTAAGTTGCAAAAAGGACAAATAGATTTAAAAATAGACGGCTATTATCAATACTGGAATTATGCTAAGAAAAAGGGATATTCAGGAACTGCTGTATTTACTAAGGACGAGCCTTTAAATGTTAAATATGGATTAGGAATAAAGGAAGATGACCACGAAGGAAGGATAATAACTCTAGAGTTTCAAGATTTTTATCTAATAAATGTCTATACTCCAAATTCTCAAAGAGGACTCGTAAGGCTTGATTATAGAATGAAATGGCAAGATAATTTCAAAAATTATTTAAAAGAATTGGATTCTCATAAACCTATAATCTTATGCGGAGATCTTAATGTAGCCCATAATGAAATAGACTTAAAAAATCCAAGTTCAAATAGAAAAAATGCAGGATTTTCTGATGAAGAGAGGGAGAAGATGACTGATTTGTTAGAGCAAGGATTTATAGATACATTTAGGTATTTTTATCCAGATAAAGAAGACGCTTATAGTTGGTGGTCCTATATGAGAAAATCTAGAGATAGAAATGTGGGATGGAGAATAGATTATTTTATAGTATCAGAAAGATTTAAAAATAGAGTTAAGGATTCACAAATCCATTCAGAAGTGATGGGTAGCGATCATTGTCCAGTAGTGTTAGAAATACAGTAGAGGTAGGCCCCTATGCCTACCTCTTTTAATTGATATTATAGCATTTTTCATGGCATATATTTGTATGCTATAATATGATATAGAAACTGTAAAAGACAGATAATAAATTATTAATATAGATAAGTGAAAGGATGTTAAGATGAGTAAGACATTGGTATTAGCTGAAAAGCCCTCTGTAGGTAGAGATATAGCAAGGATTTTAAAGTGTAATAAGAAAACAAAAGGATATATAGAAGGAAATAAGTACATTGTCACTTGGGCATTAGGTCATTTGGTGACTATAGCTGAGCCTGGAGATTATGATAAGAGATATAAAGATTGGAGAATTGAAGATTTGCCAATGTTGCCTTCCCATTTAAAACTCGTAGTTATAAAACAAAGCAGCAAACAATTTTATACTGTTAAAAAACAGTTGCATAGAAAAGATGTATCTCAAATTGTAATAGCCACTGACGCAGGAAGAGAAGGCGAACTTGTAGCAAGATGGGTTATAGAAAAAGCAGGAGTACACAAGCCTATAAAAAGACTTTGGATATCTTCCGTTACAGACAAAGCTATAAAAGATGGCTTTAACAATTTGAAGGATGGTAAAAGATATGAGAATCTTTATGAATCAGCAGTAGCAAGAGCAGAGGGCGATTGGATAGTAGGAATCAATGCTACTCGTGCTTTGACTTGTAAATATAATGCGCAATTATCATGTGGTAGAGTGCAAACACCTACTTTGACTATGATTGCAAAAAGAGAAGAAGAAATTAAAAATTTCAGGCCAAAGGATTATTATGGAATTATTGCTTCTACTAAAAATTTAAAATTGATATGGCAGGATAAAAAATCAAACAGTACAAGAATATTTAACAAGTCTAAGGCTGATAATATTTTAAAGAAGATAAAAGGAAAAGATGCTAAAGTAATAGACGTGAAAAAGACAAATAAAAAGAGTTATCCACCTAAACTATATGATTTAACAGAACTTCAAAGAGATGCAAATAAGATATTTAACTATTCTGCAAAGGAAACCCTTTCTATAATGCAAAGACTATATGAAAGGCACAAGGCATTGACCTATCCAAGAACTGATTCTAGATATATCTCTTCAGATGTAGTGGATACATTAAAAGATAGAGTTAAAGCTTGTAGTGTTGGCCAATATAGCAAAGTAGCATCTAAAGTTCTACAGAGACCAATAAAAGGGAATAAATCCTTCGTAGATAATAGCAAGGTATCAGATCACCATGCCATAATTCCAACAGAAGAAAGGGTACTTTTAAGTGAATTAAGTGATAAAGAAAGAAAGATATATGATTTAGTAGTAAGAAGATTTTTAGCAGTACTATATCCTCTTTTTGAATATGAACAGACTACCATAAAAGCTAAAATAGATGATGAAACCTTTGTTGCAAAAGGTAAGAATACTATAAACATAGGTTGGAAGGAAGTCTATTCAAATAACTATGAAGATGATAAGGAAGATGATATATCTGAGCAGAAATTACCTGTAATAAATAAAGGAGATACTTTGAATATAAATTCCATTCAACAGACACAAGGTAAGACCAATCCACCATCACCATTTAATGAAGGTACACTATTATCAGCTATGGAGAACCCTATTAAGTATATGCAGGGAGAGAGCAAAGACCTAATTAAAACCATAGGGAAAACAGGTGGAATAGGTACTGTAGCTACAAGGGCAGATATTATTGATAAATTATTTAATACGTTTTTAATTGAAAAAAGAGGAAAGGATATATTTATTACTTCCAAAGGTAAGCAACTATTGGACTTAGTACCTGAGGATTTAAAATCACCAGCTTTAACTGCTGAATGGGAACAGAAGTTAGAAGCCATAGCCAAAGGAGAACTTAATAGAAAATCTTTTATAAATGAGATGAGAAATTATACTAAGACTATTGTAAAGGATATTAAAAATAGCGATAAACAGTATAGACACGATAACCTAACAGGAGCAAAATGTCCTGAATGTGGTAAATATATGTTAGAGGTGAAGAGTAAGAAAGGGAAGATGTATGTATGCCAGGACAGAGAATGTGGATATAGGAGAAACATTTCAAAGATAACCAATGCCAGATGCCCTAAATGCCATAAAAGATTAGAACTGCGAGGAGAAGGGGAAGGGAGAATATTCACCTGTAAATGTGGCTATAGAGAAAAACTATCTTCATTTAATGAGAGAAAGAAAAAACAAAAGGACAAAGCTACTAAAAAAGATGTAGCTAAATATATGAAAAAGCAGAAGAAGATGAGCAATGAACCAATTAATACTGAGTTAGCAGATGCTCTTTCTAAGTTGAAATTGAAATAGGACAAGAGTTTAGGCTTGAAATAAGAAAATAATTCAAGCCTAAACTTATCCTTATACCCTATTTTTATTGTCAATTGTTCCTCGGTATTTCCACATAGAAGGATACCCCTTTTTCTTCATTCTGAACCCAGATCTTTGCATCGTGAAGAGTTATAATCTTTTGGACAATCGCCAATCCTAAACCAAATTTTCCTTCTTTTCCCTTATTAAACTTAGTAAAGAGTGTGTCTATTATTTCAGGTTCTATACTTTGGCCATCATTCCAGAATCTAAGTATAATGCTACTGTCGTCCTTTGTAGATAATGATATAAGAATCGTATTTTTAGCATATCGCATTTGATTATCCAATAGATTTTCTATTGCTACTCTCCACTGTTCTATATCTCCATTGATATTTGTAGCAGGGAGTTTTAATTGCCAATCAATATCAATTCTGTTCCAAGATAGTCTTTCTACCGTATCCCTAATCAGCTTATCTAAGGGGAAATTTTGATTAGTAATATCCTGGGTATTTAGATAATCTAATTTTGTTATATATAGTAGATTTTTAATGCGCTTTTCAAGCCTTTCTGCTTCATCATCAATCACTTTTACAGAGCAATCTAAATCTCCTTTTGGGTAAATGCCATCTCTAATGGCTTGTGAAAAGCTACGAATAACCATAACAGGGGTTTTCAATTCGTGAGATATATCTTGTAAGAAGGTTTGTTGCATTTCCTGCTGATAGATTAATTGATTTCTAAGTTGGTCTATTGATTCTCCTAATTTTCCTATTTCATCTTCCCTATCTACATTTACAGGCTCATTCCATTCATAGTTTGCAAGCTTTTTAACTCGTTTTTCTAAGCTGACTAATGGTCTAGACAAATGTTTGGAAAGTAAGATAGCAGGTATCCAACTAAGTATAAAGACTAAAAACATGACTAGGAGTAACCTTTTAAATAGACTTTGTACCATATCCTGTCTATATGAATCCCACATATATGAAACCAAGTATACATCTTGATTTAATGTTTTACCTTTGGTTATTACATAGAATATTTTCTCATCTCCAATGTTTCCGCTATATCGTTGGCTACTACTTTCCTGTAATTGTGCTTGATTTCTGACATCATTTGCAAATTTCACCGAAAGTGGTAATGAACTCATTATTTGGTTTTCATTATAAATAAAAAAATGGTTAACGGTTCGAATGTTTTCTAATGTTTGTCTTGAATCCTCCGATTCTTCAGATTCCAAAAAATCTCTAAGATAGGGTAAATCATATCTAGCGAACATTAAATTTTGAGCAGATTCAATTGTAGCGTATATTTCCTCAGTAAAGAAATCTCTTAGAGTCATTGGAAGTATTATTGACAATATTATCGATATAAACAACGTAATAGCTGCAAAAACAATCCAAATCTGAACGGATAAAGGCTTATTTTTCATTTTCATGATTTAATCATCCTATAACCATATCCATATATGGTTTCAATATTTAATTTTGGCATTTTCTTACGCAATCTTCTGATCAAATCATCCACCACCCTATCTGTTCCAAAATAGTCGTCATCCCATACATATTCAAGTATTTGTTCTCTTGATAATGCTTGATCTTGGTTTTCTACAAGAAAAGATAGAAGATCAAATTCTTTAGATGTTAGATCAATTGATTTATTGTTTATTTTAACTCTTCTACTCTTTTTATCTATTACGTAAGGGGCTATATCTTTGACTTGAGAGTTTGATCCGTATACACGTTCCAATAATTTTTTAGATCTAATAATCAATTCTCTTGGGAGGAAAGGTTTAGATAGATAGTCATCGCTACCTAATTCCAAACCCAAAACTCTGTCTATATCTGCATCTCTTGCTGAAATAAAGATTACAGGAATATTTGGAGATATTGACTTTATTTTCTTTATAATTTGGTATCCATCTATATCGGGTAGCATAATATCAAGTATCCATAGATCAGGAGGAGTATTAACTAAATTTAGTGCATCTTCACCAGTAAAAACAGAAGATACTTCCCATCCTTCCTTTTTTAAATAAGTAGTTAAAACCAAATTCAAGTTTTTGTCATCTTCTACTAAATATATTTTAAAGCTCATATATATCTACCCCTTGAGATTAAATAATATTATTCTTATAATTAATTATATCAAAAAGTATATCATCTTTCATGAACTCCATATAAAACAATTATGTGAAATTGTAAAAAAGATAGTACTATAATTTCACAAAAACCCATATTTTATTTATATTATTTTCACAATCATTTATTAATATGATGATGAAGGTAAATATTAAAGGAGGCTTCAAAATGGATGATGAAAGAAGAGATCCTAAAGATACAATGGAGATAGTCGAAGGTATTGATACAGAGTATAAAAATGTTAATGAAGAAGATAATTCTATATATTCAAAAGATAGTCATAATAACATAAGAAAAAAATCAAAAAGAAAAAGAATCTTATCTTATCTAATTGTAGCTTTAATTGCATCACTAATTGGAGGATTGATATCTTCGTTTATAGTGATGAATTATTTACATGAAGGCAATTTACCAGATTCTGAACAGGGCAACCAGCCTTATGTAACAGGTAATGATGCAAATAATGATAACCCAAATGCTGTATCTGTAGCAGCTCAAAATGCTATGAGCAGCGTTGTTGGTATTACTGCAGTGGAAGTTCAAAAATTTGGGCCATTACAACAGGAGGTAGATGGAGTAGGATCTGGGGTCATAGTAAATAGCAATGGTTATATACTTACAAATGCTCATGTTGTTGCTAATGGCAATGCAAAGGAATTAAAGGTATTGTTTGAAAATGGTGATGAAAAATCAGGTAAGGTTTTATGGCATGATGCAGTATTGGATTTAGCTATGGTTAAAGTTGATGCAAATAATTTACCAGTTGCTACATTAGGAGATTCAGATAAACTAGAAGTAGGTGAAACTGCTATAGCTATAGGTAATCCTTTAGGACTAGATTTTCAAAAGACAGTAACTTCTGGAATTATCAGCGGACTTCATAGATCTATAAATGCAGATGGAAATGTTATTGAGGATTTAATCCAGACAGATGCATCTATTAATCCTGGAAATAGTGGAGGACCTTTAGTAAATAGTAGAGGAGAAGTAATAGGGATAAATACAGCTAAAATCAAATCAGGTGAAGGATTAGGGTTTGCTATACCTATAAATACTGTAAAACCAATAATAAAACAGGTAATTGAAAAGGGAGATTATAAGACTGTATTTATGGGAATAACAGGTGTAGAAGTTGAATTATATGAAAGACAGTTGGGAATAGATTTAGCAGCAGATAAGGGAGTAGTTATTATTGAAACAGCACAAGATTCTCCGGCAAGTAATGCAAATCTAAAGAATGGAGATGTAATAACAAAGATTGATGATCAAGATATTGAAAATATGAATCAGTTAAAGAAATCGCTTTATAAATATAAAAAAGGAGATAAAGCTAAATTGACAATTATAAGAAATGGCAATGAAGAAAAAGTAGAAATAGAGTTTAATAAATTGAAATAGAATTAGCCTTCTATGCCTAGGCATAGAAGGCTTTTGTTTTACCTATTTTAATCTCTTTAACAATTCAATTAAATAGTCATATACTCTCTTTGTGGATGAAATACTCAATTTTTCTTGTGGAGTATGGACATCGTACATATTTGGACCAAAGGAAATGATATCGAGTTCAGGATATTTTTTGGCAAATACACCACACTCAAGCCCTGCATGGATAACTGTGGATTTCATCTCTTTCCCAAACATTTCTTTGTAAAGAGTTAATGCTGTATCCCTTAATTTTGATTCAGGATTATGTTCCCATTCTGGGTATTTACCTCCGATACTATATTCAGCGTTTGTCTTATTTATTTCCTTTAAAATATTTTCACGCAATTTAATCAATACGCTATTAGAGGAACTTCTAGTTGATACTTGAATGATTATATTATTTTCTTCTGTTTTAATTATAGCCAAATTACTTGAACTTTCTACTACTACCTCGTTTTGAGGTATTTTTGTGTATACTCCTGTTGGAATATTATTAATGAGTAAAATAATGGAGTCGAAAATATTTTTACTTAGAACCTGTGAAGCAGAGCTATCTTTTGTCGCGATAATTTCTATTTTTGGTTCTTTAGTTTTATAAGTATCTATAGTTTTCTTTTTTATTTTTTGAAATTCTTCATTAAAATTAGAAATGTCTTCAGATTTTACTGCGATTGTAGCTACGGTTTGCCTTGGAATTGCATTGTCTTTAGTTCCTCCTATTATTGATATCAGTTTAATATCCATGTTGTCTTTTATTGCTTTTAATATATCGTTTAGAATCTTATTGGAATTACCTCTTGGTTTATCAATTTCCATACCAGAGTGTCCGCCTATTAAACCACGAACTTCTATGTTGATTTTAATGGAGTCGGATACCTTTTCATATTCTGCAGGAATTTTTATTTCGATTAATTCTCCTCCAGCAGATCCAGTTACAAGGATCCCTTCTTCTTCTGAATCTATATTTAGAAGCTTAGTTCCTCTTAATATATTTTCTGATAGTCCTAAAGCTCCATCCATTTCAGTTTCCTCGGCTGTAGTGACTAGTAATTCTATACTAGGATGTTCTAAAGTAGTATCTTCGAGGATGGCTAAACCCATGGCTATAGCGATTCCGTTATCTGCCCCTAAGGTTGTTCTATTTGCATAGACATAGTCTCCGTCTATTTGCAATTCTATCGGATCCTTAGTGAAATCATGCTGAATATCGTCTTCCTTTTCACATACCATATCCATATGTCCCTGTATAATTATTCCTTCGGAATTTTCATATCCTGTAGTAGCGGGTTTTCTAATTATTACATTAAGAAATTCATCTTGAATTGTTTCAAGTCCTAGTTTTTCTCCAACACTTTTAATATAGTTACTGATTTTTTTCTCGTGATTGGAGCATCTAGGAATTTGTGATATCTGTTCAAAGTAGTAAAATACTCTCTTTGCTTCTAATCCTTCTAATATGTTCATAGTAACCTCCATCATATTTTTAAATTTTGATAATGTTTATATTATTACTGTTTGCAATACAAGCATTAGAATTGCAAAAGCTCCTATAATTCCCATTAATGGAAGTATAAACTTCAACCACTTATCATAGGTTACATCTACTAGTTCCAGAGTTGCTAAAATTAACCCTGTTGGAGTGATGAATGACATCCAGCCTTGACCCCAGTTATATGCAGTTACTACAATTTCTCTGGATAATCCAACTGTATCCGCTAAAGGTGCCATTATAGGCATTGACAATACAGCTAGCCCTGATGAAGATGGTATAAAGAATCCTAATATACTAAACAATAACATTTGTACTGCGGAGAAAAGGCCACCACTCATACCTTCAACAGCTGATGATGTATAGTTGAGTAATGTATCAGAAATCATTCCATTGTCCATCACTATGTTAATTCCTCTTGCAACACCGATGATAAGAGCTACTCCTACTAAATCTGCAGCACCTTCTATAAATGTATTAACAGAATTTTTCTCTGAAAATCCCGATAAAAACATAATTATCAAGGCCACTGCTAAGAATAGTGCTGACATTTCTGCAAACCACCAGTCTCCTGAAGATACTCCCCAAACCATTATTGGGAATGCTCCTAGGAATACCAATAGTATTAGAATTCTTCTCCAATTAAATGGTACTACTTTTTCAGCATCATAATCTTTTAAGAACCTATTTTCAATTCTTTTCATATCGTCATATACCAGAGAGTTCTTTGAATCACTTTTAATCTTTTTAGCATATCTATAGATGTAAACAATTGTTATTAATGATGCTAACACTAAACCTATAATACGAAATGTAAGTCCCTCGCTAAAAGAAATTCCAGCAGCATTAGATGCTATAACTACTGAAAAGGGATTCACAGTTGAAAACATGGTACCAACAGACGAACCCATATATATTGCTGCTATACAAACTATTGGATCATATCCAGTTGCTAAAAATATCGGCATCAATACAGGATATAATGCTATAGTTTCTTCAGCTAATCCAAATGTGGTACCGCCTAGTGTAATCAATGCATAGACTGCTACTATTAGTAAAAATTCCTTTCCTTTAGTTTTTCTAGATAGAGTTGCAATTGCTGCATCAAAAGTACCAGTTTTATTTATTAAACCAATTATTCCTCCAAGTATAAGCACAAAGATCATAATGTCTACTGAGTCCATGACTCCTTGTATTGGAGCCATTATAACATCAACTAGCCCTTGTGGTGATTGTTCTATTTGTTGATAGGTATCTGGGACAGCGATAGGTTTTTTAATACTGCCATCTAAAAAACTTTCAACGTTCATTCTAATATTTAAGCTGTCTAATGTTTCTTGGGTAGCAGGGAGGGTACTGATTTCTCCATTATCATCTTCAATTAAGAAAGCATTTTGTTCTGCATCATATTCTAATTTAGTATAAAGTCCTGCAGGTACAATATAAGTTAATATTGCAGCTAAAATCAAAATAATAAACAGAACTGTAAATGCTGTAGGAAACTGAAGACCCTTTTTCTTCTTTTGGTTCATATACTATCCTCTCCTTATTGTAAATTTTTGCAATAATTTAAATATTTATCCAGTACCTTATATAAAAAGAACTCTATGATTTGGAAGTGATAAATACCATTGTTAAATTGAAAGTAATATTTACATTTTAACATTATGAGTTTGATGTATCAATATTGATATCTAAGAATTCTATAATCATATATTACCCATATATATCAAATGTATTAACTATTTTTAGGACAACAAAAGACACTTGAACTTTTTTCAAGTGTCTTTTGTTTGAATTATTTTTTCAATTTTACTAGATTGGTGAATAAGTGTTTATTTTGCCTTAACTTGTTTTCATTTCCTAATACACATAGATAATTTTTTTCCATAGTGTCTTTAAGAAGTGTTGCAAATTTTTTAATATCCTTAAGTTGAGTATTTAATACCTCTTCTCTGTTCGTTTGAATATCCTCTTGGGTTACATTTGAAATATATCTATTTGTAGCTGTTTGCCCTTTAGCGTGAGGAGTCATAGCTGGTTCTAGACGGCTTATTGTACCAATTATAAAAGTGGTAAGTTCAGAATCATTCATATTCAGATTTTCTATATAATTTACCATATTATCGTATGCATTAACAGTATCCTTAAGATTAGGATCCCTATAAGAGTAAGTGGTTACGTGACCTGTTCTATCGATATTTATACCTGCTCCATACGCTCCTCCTTGAGCTCTTATCTTGTTGTGAAGGTATTCTCTACTTAATAAAGTAGATAACACTGCTAAACTACCATTATAACTGTATCCTAGCTTTTTAAAATTATATCCTTTAGATACATATTGGACGTTGGCCGATGATAAAATACCTTCATTTAATTTTTCTTTCGTGAAACTGTATTCTTTAGGTTCAAATCTATCGATATTGAGTTTATCTATTACTACTGGTAAATTATCTCTCATGAGTTTGAAATCATCCGCATCTCCTGTAAAACTAACTATCAAATTATTAACATTAAATATTGTGTTATATACCTTATTTAGGTTTGATAAAATTTCTTTACTATTGCTATCAAAGTTATTAATTATATCACTTAAAAACCAATAGAAATCTAATCCTTGTAGTTGCTCAGAATATTTACTAGAAGATGTATAATATGATCCTACCCTTCTTGCAGCTACAGAATGGCCATTATTAAATATAGACATTTCGATTCTTGATTTCATTTGCTGAAATAATTCTTTGATTCTTTTTTTATCTTCAATTTTTGATTCTGTAATTAGTTCAGAGATAAGTTCCATCAATTTAGGTATATTATCTCTTATGGCTTTACCTTTAACTATAAACTTAGGGTAATATATATCAGCATTATCTTTTTCTACATAAGCATTGGCTTGAAAGTTGATGCCGCCAGTATTTACATAGATATCATTAGATAGCTGAGAATATGGTTTATTCTTTGTGTCTATTTCGCCAAGAATTCTTGATAATAGATTGATATATGGGATTAATTCTTTATCTATTATACTAGTGTCAAAATAAAAATCTACATAAGCAATTTTGCTTGTAAAGATATCATGATTTAATAATGTAAAAGTTTTTTCTTTAATTACTTCCTGAGGAATAACTTCAGCTTTAGGATTCACATCTGATATAGACAGCTTTGGTATTGTAGATTTATCTTCTGGTGAATCATCTGTTACTTGCATTTCTCTTAATTTATTATTATTATCAATTAAACTATGAATTTCTTCTTCGGATAAAGATTTCTTATATTTATTTAATTTTTCTTCCACAAGTCTTTCTTTTTCTTCCCCTAATCCTTTTTTTGGATTTATTATAACTAAGGAGCTATGAGGATTGTTGATAATATGTTCTTGTATAAATTTTTCAAAGTAATCAGTATCAACCTTTGATTTGAGTTTACTTATTGAGTCTTCGTATTGAATATGAGTTACAGGGTCTCCATCATAAAGCCAGCTATCCAAGGACAAGATATTATATGTAATACCTTTGGAAGCAAATCCTGATGCTTCTCTTAAATCATATTCAATTATATTAATACAAGCTTTGATTAATTCCTTATCAATTCCTTCTTTTGTTATTTTATTTAATGTGTCGAATACTACTTGTTGAAATTCTTCTTTTTTATCTTGTGATACATTTTTTGCAACTATTCCAAAACCAGGCTGTAATCCACCTGTGGTTATTGAAAATATATCCTGACCTATTTCATTATCTATTAATGCTTTTTTTAGGGGAGCTGCTGCAGATTCTATTAATAGTTGGCCTAATATATTTGTCATTAGATAAGTTTCTGAGTCAGTGTTCTTCCCCAATACAAAGTTAAGGCTTAAATACGAACGATTTTGTTCAGATTCATCTGCAGAAATAGGATAATAGGCAACTACTTCCTTTTTTGATGTAAAAGGTTTCTGCATTTTGATATTCGAATCTACTTCTGTTTTATCGAAGTTTGACAAGTAATTTTCATCTATATGTTTAAGCTGTTTTTTAATATCTCCGTTTCCATAAAGATATATATAGCTATTGGATGGATGATAATGTTTTTTGTGAAAATTCAAAAATGCTTCATATGTAAGTTCTGGTATTATATCTGGATTACCTCCAGAAGAATATCTATAACAGGTGTCTGGATAAAGTGATTTATCTATATTCTCACTTAAGATTCTTTCTGGAGATGAGTAGGCGCCTTGCATTTCATTATAGACAACACCTTTATATCTAATTTTCTCATTTTCATCAAATATTTCATGATGCCAACCTTCTTGCATAAATATTTCAGGTTTTTCATAAATCTTTGGATAAAGTACTGCGTCTAAATATACATCCATTAGATTAAAAAAATCCTTTTCATTTCTGCTTGCTACGGGAAACAAAGTCTTATCACTAAAGGTCATAGCGTTCAAGAATGTTTGCAGTGAGCCTTTTGCCATGTCCATAAAGGGTTCTTTAGTTGTATACTTTCTAGAACCAGATAGAACGCAATGCTCTATTATATGAGGTACCCCTGTATTATCCGATGGTGGAGTTCTAAAACCTATAGAAAATACCTTATTATTATCATCATTTTCTAAACTCAATAGTTTCGCACCAGTTTTTTCATGATGAAAAATTCTAGCTGTTGATTGTATTTCCTTGATTTCACGTTCATCCACAAGATTAAACCCATGGTAAGTTTTATTGATCTCGAAATCCATGAAATTACCTCCTAAAAATATTGTAATATCAAAAATAGCATAAATAAAAAAGACATATGCATTATATTATGTGAAAAAATTATTATTTTTATGTATTGATTTAACCTCCTTTAAGTTAATTTTAGTTATATAGTAAGATATCACGTTTTCCATTAGTTAAATTATAACAGTTATGAAGCATTAAGTCTATCAAAGTGCGTATGATTTAATTATTGGATTTATGTTATAATAGGTGCAGTAGTATTATTAAAAGGAGATAAAAATGGAAGTACATAAAGCGTTGAAGAAATATTTTGGCTATGATCAGTTTAAAAAAGGGCAAGAAAGGTTAATCAAAGGTACCCTTAATGGAAAGGATGTATTAGGGGTGATGCCAACTGGTGGGGGAAAGTCACTTTGCTATCAATTACCTGCAATTTTAATGGAAGGTATAACTATAGTTATTTCACCTTTGATATCTCTTATGAAAGATCAAGTAGATTCACTCATTGAAATGGGTATACCAGCTACCTATATAAATAGTACACTTAGTCAAAAAGAACTAAATATTAGATTAGATAATATAAAGAAATATAAATATAAAATAATATATGTAGCACCAGAAAGGTTAAATACATATATATTTTTAAATTTAGCAAGGAATATTAAAATTTCTATGGTTGCGATTGATGAAGCTCATTGTATAAGCCAATGGGGACACGACTTTAGGCCAAGCTATTTAGAAATTCCAAAGTTTATCAATTCTTTAGATAGAGAACCTGCAGTTTCTGCATATACGGCAACAGCAACCAAGGTCATAGTAGAAGAAATAAAGACTTTAATAGGATTGAAGGATCCAATTGTATCTGTCATAGGCTTTGATAGGCCCAATCTATTTTATCAAGTTGTAAAAGTAAATGATAGATTTAAATATTTGAGAGATTACCTTGACAATAACTTTCAGGGAAAGCCAGGAATAATATATTGTTCTACACGTAAGACAGTAGAGTCCTTAACTAAAAGACTAATAGAGAAAGGAATATCTGCTATAGGATACCATGGCGGAATGGATGCTGATACAAGACAAAAAAATCAGGATAATTTTATACATAATAGAGTTCAAGTAATCGTTGCAACTAATGCTTTTGGATTAGGCATAGATAAACCAGATGTTAGATTTGTAATACATTATAATATGCCACAAAACATGGAAGCTTATTATCAAGAGGCAGGTAGAGCTGGGAGGGATGGACAACCCAGTGAGTGTATACTCTTTTATTCTCCTGGAGATATTGTAAAACAAAAACTTCTAATTCAAAAAAGTACTTATTCGTCCAAGCGAGAAAAAATGTTATATGAAAATCTTCAATATTTAATAGACTATTGTAACACTAATGATTGTCTGAGAAACAGCATATTATCTTATTTTGGTGAAGAAATACAAGATAATAGATGTAATAATTGTGGCAATTGTTTAAGCGAATCGGAAATGGTTGATATTACAATAGAAGCTCAGAAGATATTATCTTGTATATATAGAGTTAAAGAGA
Source organism: Schnuerera sp. xch1 (assembly GCF_019931165.1). Classification (GTDB taxonomy): domain Bacteria; phylum Bacillota; class Clostridia; order Tissierellales; family Tepidimicrobiaceae; genus JAIOUP01. The sequence goes on along the minus strand of NZ_JAIOUP010000005.1, from coordinate 997 downwards.
GATTTGGAGTCACCGTAGTGGTTCAAGTATTAAGGGGTTCCAGAAATAAAAGGATTCTACAGTCGGATCTGACCAAGATTTCTACCTATGGCATTATGAAGGAATATAAGGAGGATGTATTGAAGGAAATAATTATGACTTTAATATCTATGGACTATATACATATGACGGCAGATAAGTATCCAGTTTTAAAATTGACTTCGCTTTCTGGCCGAGTATTAAAAGGAGAAGTAAAAGTATATCATAAAAAGGATTTATTGGAATCAAAATCTAAAACCAAAACAAGAAAGGTAAGTGCAGATTATATAGAGATTAATTATAATAGTGATTTATTTGAGAAACTGAGAGAATTAAGATATGAATTGGCTCGAGAAAAGAATTTAGCTCCGTTCATGATATTTCATGATTCATCCTTAAAAGAAATGGCAACATATTTTCCACAGGACAAAGAATCCTTTATGAATATAAAAGGTATAGGGTTAAGAAAGTATGAAAGCTATGGGAAACGATTTATTGAAATTATTAGAAACTATTGTGAGGAAAAGGAAATAGATACTTCAAATATTGAAGTGATAGAGAAGAAAGATCCAATAAAAGATAATGATATAGATAGATATCAATTAACATATGAATGCTATTTGGAAGGATTAGCGTTGCAGGAAATTGCAGATAAAAGAGGGTATACTGTAAGTACAATAATTAGACATTTAGAAAAATGCATAGAAAGAGGGCAGATGATAGATTGGTCTAGCTTTATAGATGATTCAACGAAGGAAGAAAGAATACTAAAGGTCATAGAAGAAGTGGGATTACAAAGACTTAGGCTAATAAAGGATATGTTACCTGATGATATATCTTATGAAGATATAAGAATAACAATTATAAAGAATAGATTAAATAAAGGGGCTGTTTCAAAATAGAAAAGCCCAAAAAAGTAAAACAGGTCTTAGAGCGCTAGCGCTAAGACCTGTTTTTTAGTATAATTTAATACTATGAA
>NZ_JAIOUP010000004.1 GCF_019931165.1 Schnuerera sp. xch1 | reverse complement strand
GCATAAAAGAAAAGATAGAGGGGTTACTAGTTGAAAAGAGTGATCTTTATAGAATAATCAATAAAAATTTACTGAATGTATCTGAAGATCCGAATGATATTATTAAGGACTATATGAATCAATGTAAGCAAGAAGTATATGATCTGATTGAGAAGGGCAAAAAGGAATTGGTTTTTAACCCGAATATTTCTTCTGATTCGATACTTCTTTACATTGACATATTTCACTATTACTTTATCAATAATACGGAAGCAAGGAATGAATTGATTGAGAGTCCGGTCATTAATAAAGAGATGTCATATCTTTTCTGGAATGGCTTGATATAAAAATGGTTCGGCTAAGCAGATATACGAAACATCCATCTATGCCTATAGAAAACTTACTTTAATATACCACGCCGCCAAGGGGCAACCAGCGTCATATGGCATCTTTTTTGCCCACTCGAGTCATACAGAATGTGTCGTATATTGTCGAAAAAGAGAGAATAAAAGCTAACTAGTTTATGATTTAGTATAAAATCATTGACAAATGGTCACTTCCTTGGGGTCTTCTTGACCGACTATTTTTTTATGCCCTTTTTTGAAAGTACCCTGACTTCACTACAACTAATTTTATAAGGAGATTCGTATTTGAAAAAGAATCTTAGTCTTGTCGAAGGAAACGTATTGACCAAAATGGTAAATAGAGGTATTATATTATTGACCACAATGGTAAATAGCTGGGAGGCTGATTGAATTGGTTTTAGAAAAGCTTGAAAACTTAGATAAAAATAGAAAAGACGCAATCATCAATGCGGCGCTTATGGAGTTTGCGACTAAAGGTTATGATGATGCTTCGACCATTGTTATTGCCAGGAACGCCGGAATATCGAAGGGATTGATGTTCCATTATGTAAACAGCAAGAAGGAGTTTTTTCTGTTCCTCTGTGACTATTGCAGCAAAATCGTAAAAAGAGAGTATTTTGATCTAATAAACTTCAATGAAAAAGACCTACTTGAAAGACTGCGGCAATCCTATATTCTCCAACTCGAATTGTTGCATAGATATCCATGGATTCTCGAATTCACCAGGATCACTGCTGATGAAAAATCTGATGAGATCAGGAAGGAACTGGACGAAATACTGAAGGGAACACAACCAATATGCTATAAAACAATGTTCAGTACGATTGATGCGTCCAGATTCAGAGAAGGGATGGATATTGAACGGTGCAAACGGCTTATTTTTTGGGCTAATGTCGGATTTACGAACCAAATATTGAAGGATATTAGAAATTCAGAAATCAGCGAATTGAATTACGAAAGAATTATCGAGGAGCTGGACGGCTACCTTAATGAGCTCAGGAAGAGTTTTTACAAATAAACTATGAAGGAGGCGTTTCTATGTGTTCGACAATTTATTATTTTTCCGCTACGGGCAATTCGCTGTCAATAGCCCTACAGATCGCAAAAGGACTTGGAAACTGTGCAATTCAATCCATGGTTGCAGAGCTGCCGGATGAGCCTGTCGGTGGCCCCGATAATCCGATCGGTTTCGTCTTTCCTGTTTTCTATAATGGGTTGCCCAGATTGGTTAAACGATTTGTTGAAAAACTTGTTATATTTCCAAAAACCTATTGTTTTGCAATTACTAATTCCGGAGGGACCAGAGCAAACCCATTAGGTATGCTGGAGGATATTCTGTCCGAAAAAGGGATTCGTTTATCTTATGCGGATGAGATCAGGATGCCGGGGAACTATATCGTGGGCCATGAGGTTCCCTCATCTGAAAAAGCTCAGAAAATATTGGATGCTGCTGCTGGCAAGGTGGATAAAGCCGCCAGAGCGATTGCCGGTGGTGAACGGAAACCGGTGATAAAGAAAGCGGAGCTTTGGAGTGAAATAACAAATCGCAATTTTCTATATAAAAATATCGATGAATGGGATAAAAAATTCGTAACGACCAGCATATGTACTGGCTGTGGTCTATGCGCCGAAGTATGTCCTGTAGACAATATAAAAATTATAGAGCGGCATCCTGTCTGGCAGCATTCCTGTGAGCGTTGCCTTGCCTGTATTCACTGGTGCCCATGTGAAGCAATAGAATATGGCAAAAAAACAATCGGACGCAGAAGATATCGCAATCCAAATATTAAGGCTGAGGACATTAAAAAAGGATTAACATGCGAAAATATTTAACCGCAGGACTGATTCCCATTATTATTGTAACCATGATTCTATACAGATACGGCGGAAATAACGATTTCTATTCAGAAATGAGGAGCGATGAAATGAAAGGATTTGAAGATCCTATAATCATCGGATTTCCCTTAAGAGGGGAGTGGATAGCACCCAACACTCCGGGGAAAAAGATTCCAAGTCACGGAACCGACCAATTAGGAGAGCGATATGCTTTTGATTTTTTACAGGTTGATTGGGCAAGAACAGGGAGGCCTTTTTATCGTACAAATTTGTTAAAGTATCTCTTCGTTGGTGTTCCGCTAAATAAATGTTATGGCTGGGGTCAGGAAGTATATGCGCCTTGTGACGGGGAAATTATCAAAGCCGAAGACGGGTATAATGAAAGGCCGAGAGTTCATTTGGCTTCTGACTTGTTTGTTGCGCTATAGAATGCTTATACATTTAACCCTGAAAAAGATGACATTAGGTCTGTTGCAGGCAACTATGTTATTATGAAATGCTCTGATCATGTTTACGCCGCGTTCGCACATTTGCAAACGGGGTCCATTACAGTATCGGCAGGTCAGACTGTAAAAAAAAGGGATGCATTAGGGAAAGTAGGGCATTCAGGTAATTCAACAGCTCCGCATCTTCATTTTCAGCTCATGGACAGTAGTGATTTGCTTTCAGCAAGGGGTATTCCCTGCGCTTTTGAGCAGTATGAAATATTTCGGGACGGCAAATGGAAAACAGTATATAATGGAGTTCCGTCAGACAAGGATAGAATAAGGTTTAAGCGATGAGTTGCCTCTTCACAAAAGAAGTATATTTTACCGCCAAGGGGGTGCCACAGGGGTATGACATCTTTTTTACACACTCAAGGCATGTTGAGCGCATAATAATGATGACTAATAGTGATTCGGAGGGAAAATGAGTCGGGTCAACCAATAAATGTAGTGGTTTTGGATCAAAAAATGAGTCATACATTTTTTATAAACTATTTGTAGCAGAATACGGAATCAGGAAGCAAATCTTTGGATATTCCGGAAATGAAGTTACCTAATTGACTATTTTGGTAAATTACCATTTCTTTTACGATCTTTTATTATATTCTATGATTTGTTTTCGAAAGTCGTTAGGAGTACAATTATAAAGTGTGGCAGATTGATATCATGATTGTATATAAGTGTGATATTATGAAATATGCACTTTTGATAAAGTTTTGGAGGTTGGAAATGATTGGACGGGAACAAATAATTAAGAAGTACTTTGAAGCTTGGTTAATTAAGAATGGACAAATATTGAAAGACATTTTTACCGAAAGAATAGTCTATAGCGAATGCTATGGGCCTGAATACAATGGAATAGAAGTTGTAAAAAGATGGTTTGAAGACTGGAATAAACACGGGACAGTACTGTTATGGAATATTAAACAATTTATTCATCAAGGAAATATGACTGCTGTTGAATGGTACTTTAAATGTGAATATGAAGGCAGTATAGAAGAATTTAATGGTGTCTCATTGATTGAATTTGATAAGACGAATCATATTGTAAGTTTAAAAGAATTCCAGTCGAAAATTCCACATTATTATCCATATACATGAACTTTGCTCACGGTTATTGGTTTTTGATTTGTCATGCAACCTTATCCTTAACTATACCTGATGTAATTTCTGTTCGTCAGACCAGAGATTTGTTTCACCTTCCTTCAGCTTCCACCTTACGACGGACACCCTTGGTCTTGGCTGTGTCCTTCCAACTACTAGGGTAGACTAGGGACTTTCACCCATTAGAACGTGCGCCTGCTGGGCACACTTGTAAAAAGGCTTGATTGGAGCAATCAAGCCTTTTTACATACGAATAGTGTGATAGCTACTTCCCCCTATGTCTGATGAGCCCGTCCAGAAACAGCAGGTTGATCTCCTTCGCCAGTTTGGGGTCGCGATCAAGGATTGGGCGGATTTTTCTGTTGTGCAGGAAATAGCTGTAGAAGATGTCAATATAAACCTCTATCGCAGTGTCGGAAACATCCGCTGAAAAATATCCGATTTTCTTTCCTTCCTGAATAAGAGAAGTAATCAATTGCTTATTTTCTATGTTGAAATCATCGAGATATTGCCTGACGACAGGATCTCTTTCCACTCCATCAAAAAAGAACTCCATGTTGTACTGACCGCCATGTATGATTCTGTTCTCCAAGTATTCCCCCATCTTATCAATGAAATTACACTCTTTTTCAACCAGTGTTTTAGTTTCTTCAAGGCTTTCATCTAAAATATCCTTTATAATGATTCGACGCAGATTATCTTTGCTTTCAAAAAAGTTATAAATGGATACCTTGGAAACATGTGCTTCTTTTGCAATCTCGGTCACAGTTACCTTCTCATATCCGTATTTGTTGAACAACTCCAAGGCAGTCTGTATAATAATCTCTTTTTTATCGTTTCTTCTCTTTTCAAATCCATCCATCCAAGGCACCTCCAAAATATGAACTATATAAACCTATTTCGTAAACAATATATCATTTTATAATTGACAAGTCAAGCGTGCAGTGATAATATATGAACTATAAAAGAAAATAAAGTTCATATGTATGAAGGGAGTCTTAATATGGTAGATATTATCTTTGATAATGTTAGCAAGGATTACAGGATGGGTGAGGTGACTATTCACGCGGCAAAGCAGGTATCGTTTCAAGTCCGGAACGGTGAGCTTGGCATTATTCTGGGACCCTCCGGCGCAGGCAAGACAACGGTACTCAACCTTCTGGGCGGTATGGAAAGCGCTACATCCGGGAAAATTCTGTTTGATGGTAAGGATATTACCATGATGAACGATTTGGAACTGACTGACTACCGGCGATATAAAATAGGATTCGTTTTTCAGTTCTATAACCTTATACCGAACCTGACTGCGGCAGAAAACGTGGAGATGGCCAAGCAGGTATGCAAATCACCGCTGGAGCCGGAGGAAGCTCTGCGTATTGTAGGCTTAAAGGATAGGATTCATAATTTCCCATCACAGCTTTCCGGAGGAGAACAGCAGCGTGTCGCTATTGCAAGAGCAATATGCAAAAACCCGGATTTGCTGCTCTGTGACGAACCCACCGGGGCCCTGGACACCGAAACAGGTAAGACCGTTCTCAGGGTTTTGTCCGATATCAGCCGCAAAATGGGGAAAACGGTGATTATCATCACGCACAATTCTCTTGTCTCACCCATTGCTGACCGGCTGATTGAGATGAAAAACGGCATGGTAGTGAAACAGAGCGTACAGGATTCTCCCGCGGATTTGGAGGGAATCAAATGGTAACGATGCTGCAAAAAAAGATTTTTCGGGATATTGGGGAAAACCGATGGTCATTTATTGCAATAGTGTGTATTTGTTCCCTGGGGATTGCCCTGTTCAGCGGCATCAACCTTTATGTAAGTACGGTTGAAAACGTAGTGGCCGATTATTACGAACAAGCGAATCTCGCTGATTACTGGATTTATAAAGCTGAGATTTCCGATTCTGATTTGGATAACATAAGGTCTTTGGACGAAATTGAAGAAGCACAGCGCCGGAAGGTAACCGACATTTCACTAACCGGAGCATCGGGCTCGGTGCTACATATACATGCCGTTGATGAAACGGCCAAAATCAATGTGCCGGAGCTTTTGGACGGCAGTAAATTGGACGGAAGTGAAACAAACGCACTTTTGCTTGACAGCCGCTTTGCTGATGCCCATGAACTGTCTGTCGGTGATATGATTACAGCAGGAGAAAAGGAAAATCAGACGCAATGGCTGATCAAAGGGATTGTCAGGGATGTGGAATACGTTTATTACGCACCGGAAGGCTTAACCATTCCTGACTATCATAAATATGGATTTGCCTACACAAACGCTTCTTCCTTACCAGACGTTGCTTTCAATGAAATCATTCTGACTGTTCATGAAGGATCAAACGTTTCACAGGAAGACATATCAAGCAAAGTACGCAAAACGCTAGAAGGGACCAATATCCTCAGCCGACATCACCAGACGAGTTATCGGAAGGTTGCGGACGCTATGACCGGGATAAAACAAATTGGCCTGTTGTTTTCCGTCGCTTTTTTTCTGACAGCGGCCCTTGTGACGTGGATTACCGTTTCCCGCATGATGGAGAACCAGCGTCAGCATTTGGGAACACTTCGTTCTTTAGGTTACTCCAAGAAGGAAATCGCAGGACGGTACGCGCTTTTTGGGGTTTTGATCACCATTCCAGGCATGATTTTTGGATGGGTCATTGCCAGATACCTGATAGCGGAATCCCTGTACAGCATTGGGATTACCTATTACACAATAGACGCGACCGGCGTTGCATCCTTTACGCCGCACTTCTTCGTGTCGGCACTTTGTGTGGCAGCAGTTACCTGTGGCGCAGCGATGCTCTCCTGCCGTAAATCATTAAAATTGACACCGGCTGCACTTATGCGGCCAAAGCCGCCGGCACATGGTCACCGGATTTTGTTGGAACGAATCACACCTTTTTGGCAGCGCTTAAGCTTCAGCGGAAAAATCGTGACAAGGAATCTGTTTCGTAACAAAGCGCGGATGCTCATGGGACTTGTCGGCATTATCGGCTCAACTTCCCTGATTCTGTGCGGCTTCGGGCTGATGAACTCTATTAACGGAATGCTCGATAAGGCCTTTGATGAAACGGTTCAGTATAACGTGGAGATCAAACTTAGAACTCCCTTGACCATGGAGCAGCTTTCCGACATTTATGAATCGCTGCACAGTGCGCAAAATATCGACGCAACAATGGCATTCAGCGTTTATCTTTATGGAGAAGGAGGTAATGTTCAAAGCCCCTACATGGTTGTGATGGACGAAGGGCAAAAAAGTCTCAGCTTTATGGACACGAATGGTAATACGGCTCATTTGCCGGAGGACGGAGTACTAATCACACCGAGGATGGCGGACGCTCTTGGTGTTGATGTAGGCGATAAGCTCACGGCAGAACGACTTGATGGAATTGTCATACCGCTTAGGGTTGCTAATATCGTGGATTTCCCTGTAGGGAACGAGATTTACATGGGTAAAACCGCATTTTCAAAGGTATCAGACCTCCCGTTTTTAATAAGGACGCTGCTTATAAACGGGCAGGGGCTTGACTTGAACAAGCTGAAAAGTGATCCGAGAATTTCACTGGTTGAAACTAAGGATGAAATGCGAAGTAATATGCTTATCGTTTTAGAAGCTTTGCAAAGCTTCCAGGTTATTCTGATAGTGTTTTCCGGTCTGCTTGCCTTTGCCGTCATGATGGTGCTGGGGCGAATGAACTACTATGAGCGCATACGTGAGCTTGCGACGCTGAAGGTTTTAGGATTTCATAGGAATGAGATGAAAAGGCTGGTACTGCGCGAAAACATCTGGATTACGATATTTGGTCTGCCTTTTGGTTACCTCATTGGCACTCTGCTTCTTCGTGCCATACTTGATCAAGCAACAACGCCGGATTTGGAAATTTTGCCTCTGATAACAGCTTTCAGCATCGTCGTCGGTTTTGCATTTATGCTGGCGTTTACAATGCTTGTAAATTATATCATGGGGCGAAAATTCAAAGGTATTGATATGGTGGCTTCACTGAAGAGCATTGAGTAAAATCCATAGTGTTTAGTCGATTGCAACAAATTAATATAATTGTGTAAAGGGCAAACTTGCTGAAAAGCAAGGACGCAAAGCCACAGGGTCTAAGATGTGCATCGCATTATGACAGCCTGGCTGCCGCGTAGATTTATGTATGAAACCTGCCCTTTTTGTGGCAGGTTTCATTTTTATCAGAAGGAAATGGCTGAATTAATCTTTATTTGTTATCTATCAAGGCTCGAATTGTGGCAGTTGCAATCTTTAGCTCCCGGTCATCGCACAAATGTAATAATCGTATAAGCTGCTCAACCTTGGTATCAACATGCTGAAACTCGGGATAAAAGATTGTATCTGCAGATATACTTAACTCCCGAACAAGCCGGAATAAGACATCATAGCTTGGTTTCTTATTTTCATTCTCAATTGACATGAGATAACGGGGAGTTATACTGATGATTTCAGCTAACTGCTCGCGTGTAAGCCCTTTTTCATTTCGGGCAGCTTTGAGGATGCTGCCAAGTCTGTCGAAGTTATTTAGTTCCATTAGTTCACCTCCAACAACAGTTTATAGTTCCTGTTTGGATGGTGAAACGATTTGACAGAGCTGTATTAACAGGAAGTAACAAAGCGTATAACCGGATAAAGGTTATATTTATTAGGTCAAATACAATTTGAAACAGATAAGGCGAAACCCGCCCAACAAAAAAAACGTGAGTTTGGCGGGGCTTTTTCCATGCTTAAATACTCTTCCCCTCTAAACTCACAAATTGGGAGGGGTATTTTTATGGTCATTCAGGATGTTGCGAAAATTCATTGGCTGCTTTTAAATAGCAGCCGGGCATAATTAAGCCGACATCCTATACCTCGCATTTAGTTATAAACGGTTAAAAAAATCCTATTTTTTTCAGGGGTAAAGTGCGGGCAACAAGTAGAACTGTCAGTGCTTAGAAACAGGAAATATAAATTCCATAAATTAGTAGAAGCTCAATTGGGTTGCATCCAAGCGAGCTTTTTTTGTCGTAAAAAGGCAAATTGCGTCGGCTGTCGTTCGCCCCCGCTTGTTCTTCATTTCCGGATTTTCAAATCACGAAATGGAGGACAAGCTCATGAATAATTATGATAGAAAATACACCCTAATGGTTAGGGGAATTCGCGTCACAGTAACCAAGGAGGTATACAAGGCGTATTACCGTTGCAGGAATAGAGAGAAATACCTGGACAGGCTGACGCAGAATAATAACATATCGCTTGAAGGCTGCAATGAGAAAGGCATTCCCATAGAGTACATAATTTCTACTGCATAGGTTTTGAAAAAGGACTGTCCCTGTGGAGAAAATATTTAAAAGATAACGGATATATCGCTGTTTCTGAAATTTCATGGCTGACCGGTACAAGACCGGACGAAATCGAGCAGTATTGGGTGAATGCATATCATGAGATTGATACAATTGAAAACAAGCTTGCAGTAATTGAGAAATGCGGATATGAGATTGTTTCCCATTTTGCACTGGATGATAAGTGCTGGATCGATAATTATTATCAACCGCTTATAGATAACTCCGAAGCGTTCCTTAAAAAGTATAATTATGCTGATGAGGTTAAAGAATTCGTTGAAGCAGGTAAGGTTGAGGCTGATTTGTATAATCGTTTTAAGGATTATTACAGCTATGTATTTTATATCGCAAAGAGAAAGCAGTAGCGAATAGGTATATTAGATAGATTTTATGCTTTGTATAAAAGAGAAAGGATTTCTAAACAAATGAATCCACTTATACAATTTCCCAAAAGTATATATGAATTTTTAATAGATTCATTCGGGGAACCTCTCCTTATAACTAAGTTAAATGGTATCAAAGCAGAGGGTGGATGTTATCGGGTTGGTTTTTCCAACCATTCAATTATAGTTAAGCAGATGACAAAACCCCAGGAATATTTATTCTATTATAAATGTTCCTCATTGTTAAAGGAATTTCGTAAGAATATTCCATCTTTATACTGGTCATATAAAGATGAAAATAAATATTGGATTGTGATAGAAGATATACCCTATGCTCTTCCAAAAGAAAGGTGGCATCAGGCTGACGAACAGGTACTGAGAGCATTATTTCTCTTTCACACCGAAAGTTTGGGGAAAAGTCTTCCTATTGATAATTCCTACATACCAAAGTGGGATCACCGATTAACAGAGAGTGTGTTGGCATTTTATTCTGATAAAACAGGAAATCAATTACAACCTCTCTTGATTAAAGCACAAGAAGATTCGCAGCAATTATTTAAACCCTACTGCTGGATTAACGCTGATACGAATCCAACTAATTGGGGAGTCAGAAAAGATGGCTCGGTGGTCCTTTTTGATTGGGAAAGAATTAGTTGTGGTTCACCGGCCATAGACCTTTCTATAATCATGCCCGGGTTAGGCACACCGGATAACTTCTTAGAGTTGTCAATTGCCAAGAAATATTTAAAAATGTGGTCAAGTGCAGGGCTTGATTTCCCGTTTTCGGAATGGAAATTACTTCAGCAGATAAAACTTGCCAAGATATGGAGTGTAGTTGAATTCTTAGATAATAATGCTGACACATTGGATGCGGATACTCTCCTGGAAATTTTATCAGGATTAGCGGAAAAGCTGTACATGTTATGCTGATTAGATTCTGCATTTTTGAAAAAGTTAGGTCGCTTAAATAGTAAAGGAGTGTGATATGATGCTATCTGAAAATAGCTCCACACATAAATATTTATAACGCATAAATGCGGGGAAAAGGAGTAATAAACCGAGTTTAGATGAAAGGGCTCAGAGTTGAAATAATGAATAACAAAGAAATACCAAATGAAGCGATTCAGGCATTAAAAGTTATAAGGGAACTGCTTGATAGTATATTAGTGGCAATATATTTATACGGTTCTGCTGTAATGGAAGGTTTGCGTCTGGATAGTGATGTAGATATTTTAGTTGTAATAAATCGTAGTTTATCTGAAAGAACACGAAGAGATCTTACAGACGGCTTAATGCTTATATCTGGGAAAATAGGAAACATAAAAGATATGAGGCCTCTTGAAGTTACAGTCATTAATCAAAAAGATATTATTCCTTGGCATTTTCCTCCCAAATATGAATTTATGTACGGCGAGTGGCTAAGAGAGCAGTTTGAAAAGGGAGAAATTCCTGAGCCGGCTTATGATCCGGATTTAGCAATACTTTTAGCACAACTAAGAAAAAATAGTATTAACCTTTTGGGACCAAAGGCAACAGAAGTAATTGAGCCTGTGCCAATGACAGATATTCAAAAAGCAATTAAAGAATCGTTGCCCGGGTTGATAGCTAGCATTAACGGTGACGAACGCAATGTGATTTTAACTTTAGCCAGAATATGGCTAACAGCATCTACTGGTGAAATTAGATCAAAAGATCTGGCAGCTGAATGGGCAATACCTCAATTACCTTATGAGCGTGCCATTTTACTTGACAAAGCAAGAAAGGCTTATTTAGGAGAGTATGTTGACAAGTGGGAAGGAATGGAGTTTGAGGTGGCTGAACTCGTTAATTATATGAAAAAGTCTATAGAGTCTTCCCTTATTATTTAAGTACCTTTTCGAATAGTTTAATTATTTCAAAGGCTGATTGTTAATGAAATTATTGTTAATGCTTCTGAAAATGTCCATAACTACAAATTGATTTATAGATTTGAAAAAGAGGTGAAATAATGGAATATGGCTTAAAAGATAAAGTTGTACTTATTACTGGAACAAATAATCCACGGGGAATAGGAGCAGAGATTGCGATGGCTTTTGCTAAAGAAGGGGCGAAAGTGGCAATGGTATATAAACGGCTGGATTTTCCTTATGACGGGGAAAAAACTGATGAAAACAGCTTTGACAGCTATTACAAGGCACTTTCAGAAGACAGTTCTGTAGTTGAAGCTGAAATGAGAAAAATTACATCAGACTATATGATAATTGAAAGTGATATTACCATTGAAGCTAATATAGCGCACATATATGACCAAATTGAAAACCGATTTGGCATGGTGAATATTTTAATTAACAATGCTGGGATGTATGCTGAGAATGATACTATCTTTACAATTACATCAGCTGATATAGATACAACCTACGATGTCGAAGTAAAAGGTACCATCATGATGACACATGAATTTGTTAAGAGGTTTAGTAAGAGAGCTGAAGGTAGCTCTACAGAAAATGAAACCTTGAAACAAAGAATGGATCGAGGTTACAGGAAAGGATTGGATACTTCAAACATACCATCAGACCTCTATGGTAGAGTGATTAATTTAAGTACGGACTCTGCACAGGTTTTTGCCGGGCAAATTGCTTATGGCTCATCAAAGGCTGCTGTTGAAGCATTAACACGTTCCATTGCCATGGAAGTTGGATATCTTGGTATTACTGTAAACGCTATTGCTCCAGGTCCTACGCAAACCGGCTGGATAGACAAAGAATTAGAAAAAAGCGTCCTTCCGTCCATACCTCTTGGTAGACTGGGTCAGCCACAAGATATTGCAAACGCCATATTATTTTTAGCATCAGATAAAGCATCTTGGATAACAGGACAGGTTATAAAGGTATCGGGAGGACATGCTTTATAAATATTGTTGACATGTTTCAGTGAAAATAAGTATTTGGAAAGTAGAAAAAACGATTGATATGTTCCCGCGTACCGATAGCTTCAAAAACGCAGTCGATATGTTTCCGAGAACAGGCATACTCAAATGACATTCATTCTGTCCTCTCGAGCCACGTTGAGACGGTATGTCTGATGTCGAGAAAATAAAGTCTGAAAAGCCTTGGTAATACTAGGTTATTTAAAATGATAGTAAATCTGTCAACTCGACTTATACCCTTGATATGTGTCTGAGAAAACATATCAAGGATATATTTTTGGCAAAATTTGAGCCTAAAATTAGGTAGGGTTGAGTTGACAGAACAGATAACATATAGGTTGAGGAGATAGGATAGACGTGACATCATGTGTAGGTATCAATATTGTGTGTATAAGTATACTCAGTAGTATATGGAGGGATGCACTAATACTTTAAGTGTCCTATACCAGATTATCAAAGTTATTGGTTTCTACCTGGACACATAGTCGATAAAGTGCAGAAATACCACTTATCTGAGCTCTATTAATCTGGCTTAAATACGTTTCAATATTATCAATTATGGTTGTAATTCGATTTACGTCAGCATAATCAAAGGTTTCTAAATTCTGCCTTATTTTTTCAATAGAATACCTGCCATATTTAGAGTATACAGTGTATTTTAGTGCATATATCAATAAAACCTGTTTTATATGTTCCTGTGTAAACAAGCGATAGTTATTATTTTTAGAACGGGAAGCAGATATCAGTCCAACTTTATCCCAATATCTTATTGTGGTAATTGGAATACCAGTTTCTTTACTCAATTCGTTAATTGTCAACTTATATTGAATCTTGCTAACATGTTTATTGTTAGCATTAAGCAGGTTCTTGACCATTTTTCCTAATATCAACTTTTCAGAGTGTAACTTTGCTTGAGATTTGTTAACCATCCATAATGCTTTCTCTATTCTTTTTGCCATAACTTCTTCAAATATTTTTGCAATTTCCTTCATAGTAAAGGCTGGAATCATTTCACGCGCGCAAATAAAATATGCAACATGTTCTTGAGAATATAGTCTATATCCTGATTCAGAACGTGGTACAGGTGGAGTTAATCCAAACTCCTCATACTTTCTCAGTGTAGTTGTACTGATATTCAATTTGCGGGCAATATCAACCGGGCGTATTGCCATTTTAATTCCTCCGATATCATTATAAGTATTATGAACATTATACTATAGGTTTAAACTTTATTAAATGACATATCATGAATTATTCGATATCTACTGTATAATAGGATTTCTAAGTTTAACAATTGCAATAAGGTTATATAATAGAGGTATACATGTCAAAGTGTAGTTTAAATGTACGAAGAATTTACTTGCTCTTTTCCCCAATAGAGTGATTAATATAATTGCAAAAAGTACAAAGCATGAAGTTTAGGAGGATTAAAGATGACTAATATAATTATTAGCGGTGCAAGAGAAGGAAATCTAAAAGATATTTCACTTGAAATACCTCGTGATAAACTTATAGTTTTTACAGGACTTTCAGGTTCTGGTAAATCAACATTGGCAGTTGATGTTATATTTCAAGAATGCCAGAGGCAATACTTAGAGGCAATTGGACTTCAGGGAATTAATAAACCGAAAATTGATTTTATGCGTAACCTGTCACCGGCAGTTTTAATTACACAAAACGAATCCAATAGAAATCCAAGATCCACTGTTGGTACTCTGACAGACATATATACGGATCTGCGGATGATTTATGAAAAGCTGGGAGTACGGATTTGTCCAAACTGTGGTAAGGTGATATCTACTTTAGAATGTAAAGAAGAAGTAGAAAAAGTAGATGGAGACTTTAAAGTATTTATGTATTGCAATCACTGCAACTACATAATGGAGAAACTTACCAGAACTCACTTCTCATATAATACTACAGAAGGCGCTTGTCCTACCTGTGGGGGGCTAGGGAAGGTTTTAACAATTAACAAGGATAAAACCATTGACGAATCATTATCATTGGAGGATGGGGCAGTCCAATACTGGGAGGATGGGTATAAGAAATATCAAATTTCAATTTTATGTAATTCCTTCAAACATTATGCTATACCTATTAATGCCAATACACCAGTTAAAGATTTCAGCAACATTCAAAAATCACTTTTATTTTATGGAGTGGAAAGCGAAAAAGTAAAGAAAGCATTTCCAGAAATCAAACTACCAAAGACTGTTACATCAGGAAGATTCGAAGGGGTTTTTCCGATATTGTGGAGGAGGTTATCCGACAAGGGCGGTGAATCAAAACAACTGAACGCTTACTTTGATTATGATATTTGCTCAAATTGTAACGGTGAACGGTTAGGAGAGTTAAGTCGCAGTGTAACAGTAAATAACACCCATCTTCCAGAGTTATCTTTACTATCCTTGGAAGAACTGTATTCATGGATAGAAGAGCTGGAAGGCTCTTTAATTGAGAAAAATCATAGCTTAGTTGAAGTTTATTTGCTAGATATAAAAACGAAAATTAAGAGAATTTTAAATCTGGGACTTGGATATCTTTCTCTTGACCGTCAAACCATTACCTTATCTGGTGGTGAATTACAGAGGATAAAGCTGGCTGCCACATTGGACTCTGATCTAACTGGTATCATTTATATCCTAGATGAACCAACGATTGGACTTCATCCCAAAGATACCGATGGAATGATAACAATACTTAAAAAACTACGAGACTTGGGGAATACCGTTATTCTTATTGAGCACGATCCAGATATTATGCAAGCAGCTGATTATATTGTGGACATTGGTCCCGGGTCAGGAAAATATGGCGGTGAAATTATTGGAAAGGGAATACTAAAAGAACTTATGAACCAAGAATTATCAGTGACAGGAGCATATTTGAAAAAGCCGAAGCAATGTCGCAATAAATTTAGAAAGGGTACGAGAAAGGTAATAGAGATTAAAAATGCAAATTTATATAATCTAAAGAATATCGATGTAAGTTTTCCGATGGGATGTCTGACAACCGTTACAGGAGTTTCAGGTTCGGGAAAATCTACATTGGTGTTTGAAGTGCTTGCTGCAGCAAGAGATCAAAAGCAAAATGCAAGTAATATTGTATTGGGGACTGAACAATATGATCAAATTATAACCATAGAACAGGATGCAATTAATAGAATGAAACGTTCTAATGTTGCTACTTATTCTGAAGTCTATACGGAGATTAGGAAGATATTTGGTGGGTTAGAAGAAGCTACAAGCAAAGGATTAACCCCCAAACACTTCTCCTTCAATACACATGGAGGTCGTTGTGAGAATTGTGAGGGGTTAGGGTATGTTACCAGCAATATGCTATTTTTCAAGGATATTGAGGTGACATGTCCAGTTTGTGGCGGTAAGCAGTTTAATGAAGAAATTTTATCTGTCAAATATAACGGTTATTCCATAAAGGAAATTTTGCAATCAACTGTTGGAGAGGCCCTCAATATTTTTGATAAACATGCCAAAGTTAAAAGGGTTTTGAAACTTCTTTTGGACGTGGGATTAAGATATTTAGAGCTTGGACAATCGTTGACGACTCTGTCTGGTGGCGAAGGTCAGCGATTGAAATTGGCAAAAGAATTGATTAACAATAAAGGTAAGCATAGTCTATATCTAATGGATGAACCAACAACTGGACTGCATCCTATTGATGTTGAGAATTTTCTCATCTTGTTGAATCATATGGTGGATTCCGGAAATACGGTTATTGTGGTGGAACATAATCAGCAGATAATAAGGGCTTCAGACTGGATTATTGACCTTGGCCCTGAGGGAGGTAAAAATGGAGGAGAAGTTGTGTTTATGGGAACACCATTGGAAATGTTGGAAAAGGGGACAACAGCAACAGCAGAATATTTAAGGAAATCATTGTAACTTATCCAGTGATATTTTTATTGTTGCGTCAGTTATTGATATGTTCCCACTTACCGATAGTGTAAAAAATCTCGTCGATATGTTACCGATTTAAACGTTGATTAAACTGACTTATTGTGTTAAAATATACGTTGACAAAAATAAGAACTTAGGAGGAACCGAAACTATGACAGCCTCAATACGTTTAAGATAAGCTAGCAATAAAAAAAGCAGAATCTATCCTCCATGATAGGCTTTTTTGTTGTGCTTATTTATACGATATTGAGCATTCATTAGTTACGGTAAGCTATAGTTTATTTAGTTGTGCCTTTATTTAACTATATGTTTTTAAAGAATGTTTCCATATTGTATGTATGCAGACCAAAGCCACATTGTGGATTAAGGTCTGCATTTTTTATTGCCTAGAATACTATTCAAAATAGAAATTCAAGCAAAATAATATGTAGGAGATGATAAAAATGGGAAAATATAATAATTGGAAACTAAAGTTTTTTACAATATGGGCAGGGCAGGCAATATCTTTAATTACAAGTGCCATCCTACAAATGGCGATTATTTTTTATCTTACAGAAAAAACAGGATCTGCGATGGTCTTGTCTATGGCCTCACTAGTGGGCTTTCTACCCTATGCGGTTTTTGGGCCAGCTATTGGTGTGCTAGTGGATCGCTATGATAGGAAAAAGATAATGATTGGTGCTGATTTAATTATTGCAGCAGCTGGATCAGTGCTAGCTATTATTGCATTGTATATGGAGTTACCTGTATGGATGCTTATGGTAGTATTGTTTATCCGTAGTATTGGTACAGCTTTTCATTCCCCTGCTTTGAATGCGGTCACACCTCTTTTAGTACCGGAAGATCAGTTGACCAAATGTGCGGGTTATAGTCAGTCCTTGCAGTCTATAAGTTATATTTTAAGTCCAGCAGTTGCGGCATTACTATACTCTGTTTGGGAATTGAATGCGATTATAGCCATCGATGTGCTAGGTGCTGTAATTGCTAGCCTCACAGTAGCATTCGTGAATATTCCAAAGCTTAAAGTAGAAGAAAAAAGCTTTAAGCTAAGTTTTATAGGAGAGATGAGAGAAGGATTTTTTATCTTAAGGGATAACAAAGGATTGTTTGCTTTATTACTCATAGGAACACTATATATGTTTGTTTATATGCCTATCAATGCATTATATCCTTTAATCAGCATGGAATATTTTAATGGGACACCGATGCATATTTCTATTACGGAGATTGCTTATGCCTCTGGTATGTTGGTAGGGGGTCTGTTATTAGGATTGCTTGGCAGCTATAAAAAGCGAATACTATTAATAACGGTATCAATTTTTATGATGGGAGCTAGTTTAGCCATTTCGGGCTTACTTCCTTCAAGTGGATTTGTGATATTTGTAGTTTGTTGTGCAATTATGGGACTTTCGGTACCGTTTTATAGCGGTGTGCAAACATCTCTTTTTCAGGAGAAAATTAAGCCTGAATATTTAGGACGTGTATTTTCCTTGACTGGGAGTATCATGTCATTTGCTATGCCACTTGGGTTAATCCTTTCCGGGTTCTTTGCTGATAGAATTGGTGTAAACAATTGGTTTTTAATATCAGGTATTTTAATCATCGGCATTGCTATAGTTTGCCCAATGATTACCGAGATTAGAAAATTAGATTCAAAATAAAGATTCTTAGATAGAAACAACCTAGTTGTACTTCCCGGAGCATGGGGAAATTGGGTTAATGACGGTGGATGGGTAGTCATAAATGGGCATTATGTAGACTTAATTTTACTTGATATTAAACGTGTTGAATAAATAATGAAAGATACGGAGCAAGGAATTGTTACTGCCAATTATCAGGCTGGTCATCCCCGTGGTTATATAAGTGTCATGTATTGAGGAGAATTAGCGATTAGCAAAATACTATATGCTAGGAATGAAAGCTTATGCGAATTTAAAAAACAGCGAAAACGTATCCTACTGCCTTGCGGAAAAGTTTAGTTGAGTTTTTTATGTTTGAGATAGAGTTTTCTTTAATGTTTGTAAAGGCAAATTTGAGAGCAGATGATAAATATTTTATTGCAGACCATGTTTTTCATGTAGTTTCATGTTTAAATCAAGTATTATTTGCATGTAATAATGCTTATTGTATCAACGAAAAGAAAGCTATAAAACTGCTTGAAACTTTTGAATATAAACTTGTGAAATATGATAAGTGGATAGATAGAACTAAAATATCTATGAGGTATAAATGGAGGTAATTTATCTTTAAAGAAAAAATCATTATAGAGATGAAAGAAGTATTCAAAGAAATTCCTTTTGGCATAGACCATACTCTCAAAGTTTTACAAAATGCAGAAGATATAATGAAAGGTGAAAATATTGGAGATCGAGAAAAAGAAGAACCAGCAGTAATCAGAGAAATATTACAAAAGGTAAGTTATGACAAAAATATTGATCGAATATGTTTTATAATAGGTAACCATGACAATCCTTCGAAAATTGATGACATTGATTTTCAAATGCAATGGGAAGCAGATTTGCTAGAGAATTTAACAGTTATTTTTATGGATAATGAACGCAGGTCCTTTTTCTATAACTCCTTTCTTTAACCTTATCACTTGGCGCTTACTTAAGCCTATAATCTCAGCAGCATCTTTAATAGTTATTACTTTATCAATAGTTTGATTAATAACCATGAGTCTAGTTATTTTTCTTGAGCCATATTAAATATTTCCTCTTTCATATATGACATTTTTCAGAATAAATTTAATATGACATTATCATAGAATAGTCAAAAAAATAAACATATCATATTGACACTACCACTGCCACGTGATATTATACGAGTAGTAAGTGTTACTAAATACCTGTATTACTAGATAGCGAAGAGGTGACTCGTTTGAATAACATTACTGAAATGCTCAAAGGTGTACTGGAAGGCTGCGTCCTTGAAATTTTAAGCCGCAAAGAAACCTACGGATACGAAATAACAAGACAGCTGAATGATCTCGGATTTACAGATGTTGTGGATGGGACAGTTTACACTATCTTGGTGCGGCTTGAAAAAAACAAGTTGGTGGAAACTATGAAAAAGCCATCCGATAAGGGACCGCCGCGGAAGTTTTTTACGCTCAACGATGCTGGACGTGAAGAGCTGCGGAGGTTTTGGGAAAAATGGGAATTTATCGTATCAAGAATTAACGAGTTAAAGGAGAGAGAACAATGAATTTTTGGGAAAAAATCACTGGAAACGATATGACTAAAGAAATGAAAAGTTTTGAATCGCGAGTTAGAAAGCTTCCGACTGATTATCAAGCGGCATGGGAAGAAATTAATGCTAATCTTTGGATGAACTCAGATTTTACCGGTCGCAATCTCATGCCAATTCTTGACGGTGTGCTTGGTCTGCTTGAAGAAACAGCGGTGGAGGGACAAAGTGTTCAAGAGGCTTTAGGTGACGATATTAAAGGCTTCTGTTCAACGTTAGCAGGCGAGGAAGGGATAAAGTCATTTCGCGACAAATGGCGAGAGCAACTCAACAATAATATTGCCAAAAAATTAGGTAAATAGGAGGGCAAAATGAGAATACAAGATATTATTAAAGGTAAAAAAGAATGGCGATCGCACGTTGCTCGTGCAAAAACTCTACCGAAAGATTATCAAGTTGTTTATAAAGAGATTCAAAGATATCTCTTTAAGGTCGGCCCTGTTGAACTGACCGACGGGATAGGTTTACTCTCGGGGATTATCGATCTTTTTGAGGAGGGTGCGGCCTCGGGGAAAGGCGTTCTCGAAGTGACGGGCAGTGATGTAGCGGCTTTCTGCGACGATCTAATCAAAGATTCAAAAACTTACGCTGACATTTATCAGGAATCTGTTGACCAAGAAGTTAGCAAGGCCATGAAAAAGGTTAAGGATAAAACAAAATAAGAGGAAAATATCGAGATTGAAAAAGTAATTGAAGTGAAAGGTTGATGGTAGAGTGTGTAAATACAAGTGGATATTATGCCCAGTCTGTGGCAATAAAACAAGGGTCAAGATGCGTGTTGATACAGTAATTGAAAACTTTCCACTATTTTGTCCCAAGTGTAAACAGGAAACTATAATCAATGTAAAACAGCTAAATATATCAGTTATCAAGGAGCCAGACGCTAAGACGCAGAGCCGATAACCGTGAGTGAAATCACAGTTGTTGGCTCTTTTTTATGGCAATTATCAAACTATAATGTAGAGGAGGAAAAGAAAATGAAAAAAAATATCATACAAATTAAAGGGGTAAAGAAATCTTACAAAGATGTAGAAGTACTCAAAGGAGTGGATTTTAAAGTAGAGAAGGGAAGTATTTTTGCATTACTAGGTTCTAATGGCGCTGGGAAAACGACGATGATTAAAATTATGACTACTTTGCTTAAATCGGATGCTGGAAGTGTTATGATCGATGATTTTGATGTTGAAAAAAATCCAAGGGAGATTAGAGATTCTATCAGCCTTACTGGTCAGTTCGCTGCTATTGATGAAGTAATGACTGGACGTGAAAATCTTCAAATGATAGCAAAACTTAGACATCTTAAAAATCCAAATCAAGTAGCAGATGAGTTAATTAATCGTTTTGGTATGTCAGAGGCTGCAGATCGTAGAGTTGGTACTTACTCTGGAGGTATGAAAAGAAGAATTGATATTGCAATGAGTCTTGTGGGAAATCCAAAGATTATTTTCTTAGATGAGCCAACAGCAGGTCTTGATCCAGAAACACGTTTAGAAGTTTGGAAGATTGTAAAAGGGCTATCAGATGCAGGAACTACAGTATTCTTAACGACTCAATATTTAGAAGAAGCAGAACAACTAGCAGATAAAATTGCTATTCTTCATGGAGGGAAGATTATTGCTCAAGGTACCCTAGAAGACTTGAAAAAGTTATTCCCATCTGCAAAAGTAGAATATGTTAAAAAACAACCAACATTAGAAGAAGTATTTCTAGCTATCGTTGGTAAAAAGGAGGACAAATAAATGAAATCTATCAATAGATATTTTTTCACTGATATGGGTGTTATGTTTGGACGTTCTATGCGTCATATTTTTAGAAGTATGGATACAATCATCACAGTTAGTATCACGCCAATTGCGATAATGTTACTATTTGTATATGTATTTGGAGGTGCAATTGAAACAGGTACAGAGAATTATGTTGATTACCTATTACCAGGTATAATGCTAATGACTATTGGTAGCGGAATTGCATATGTAGCTTACCGGTTATTTACAGATAAAAAAAGTGGTATATTTGAACGCTTTCATTCTATGCCCATAGCTCGTTCAACTGTACTATGGGGGCATGTATTAACATCAATAATTTCTAACGGAATTTCTGTATTGGTTGTTATACTTGTTGCATTATTAATGGGGTTCCGTTCTTCAGCAGGAATCTTAGAGTGGTCAGCTGTATTTGGAATTCTTAGCGTATTTACACTTGCTTTGACTTGGATTGCTGTAATTGCTGGACTTGCAGCGAAAACACCAGATGGTGCAGGAGCATTCTCATACCCAATTATCTTCTTACCATTTATAAGTTCTGCCTTTGTACCAACAGATACGATGCCTTCAGCAGTACGCGTCTTTGCAGAAAACCAGCCTGTAACACCTATCGTAGAAGCTATTCGTAATTTATTAGCAAACCAACCAGTAGGAAATGATATATGGGTTGCTCTTGATTGGTGTATAGCAATAATAGTTGTTGCTTATATTTTTGCAATGAGAGTTTATAAAAAATTATAACCTGTCCTTATACTAAGTACAGTTACTTACCCACAGGGAGAGATTTCGTTAAAAGGTTATTATATCAATAACCTTTTGCGTAATTGTATAAATATCATGTAGGGTATAGTATTTTATAAGTATATTTTTGATTTCATAGACTTTCAACAAAATGGGTAAATAACTAATAGGATACCGAATTTTCTATTCCTCTTACATTAGAGGATATATCTTTATGAAAAATTATTTTAATGCGTATTATTCTCATCTTACAGCCAAAACATATGTTGAAATCGTAACATTGCTTACAAGGAGTGAAATGAGTTGTAAGTAGATGTACGTCTCATGTCAGGAATGTCCAAGAAGACAAGCCTTAGCGAAATGTGATTGGGTACATTCTATGACTGAGAGTATAATTCTGATGACGTATGTAAGGGTTTCCATAAATGTCCAAGGAGATTAATGGAATGACTACTAACTTACAGATAAAAAATTAAAGTTGGGAAATGGAGAAACATTGACATATAGGGAAGCAGTGAATGGGAGTAGCATCTGTATACTTGTAAAGAATTTTACAATATTAGGGTTATACTGTAGGAATTGTGTGCTTGCAGTTTTGTGCCTATTATTGAAGATGGCTTAGATCGGAAAATTTAGATTGTAACCAATTTACTAAAATTCTAATTACACATCATGACCACGACCATATGGGTGCTTTGACTGATCTTAAGAAATATCCTAGTGTAAAAAATGTTGCAAGTGAAACTGAAGCTCCTTTACAATCGATATGTTCCCTCAGACTAATAAGTGTGACGGGCGTATTATTTGCATAATTATAATACGTAAAAAAATAATGTAAAAATTATTCTTGTAATATAAAATACACCCCGCACTTTAGATATGAAAATCTACTGAGTGGGGTGTAATTTTTGTGAGAAAATATTTATGATAGGTATAAAATCCATAAGAAATATAGAAGGAGTTATGTTCCACATGAGTTAATCAGTTACTCGATCCAAACAAGCCATAAAAAAATAATTTGCCTAAATCACTTTGTACCTTTTTACTTAAATTAGACTGTAGTGCCTTATTGATTGCATGAATGTAAATTGAAATTGATTCAGAAGAAATATCGTTGTCTAGAATTCCCTCAAGTTTACCTTGTTTGATTAGTTTCATATGAGCAGATTTTACAGCTTGAATCCATAGGTAGAAAAATTGAAGCATATTTTAGATGTTCCCAGGATATCGAATGGTGTCTTGATGAAGATGAATTTTATATCGTTCAAAGCCGCCCTATTACTACACTATATCCCATACCGGAGAGCGATGGAAAGAACCGGATATATATGTCTATGGGGCATACACAGATGATGACGGATGTTATTAAACCCCTTGGAATCTCTTTTATCAGATTCTTATCATTTTGGTTCGGAGAAAATTTAGAGGATGCTGGTGGGAGACTTTTTGGAGATATATCATATGATCTGGCCTCACCAATAGGACGGAAGATTCTTATGAGCAATATCGGAAAGGCTGATGCCCTGATGGAGAACGGACTTTCTAATTTAATGAAGCGAAAAGATTTTGTTAAAACTTTGCCTCGTGGGAAAGGGTCCATCAATTCGGATACGGGTGCCCTATCCTGGATTATTCCAGCGATAAAAACATATCTAAAAAATGATTTATCAGTTGTTGAAGATCAGATCAGATATAATGAGCGGATGATAAGTGATATGGAGCAAAGAATCGAAAAGTTATCAGGAGATGAACTGTTTGAGTTTATTTTACAGGACACAAAAAAATTGAAGACAGTACTGACCAGTCCTGAAAATATGAAATTGATGGTAGTTGGTGGATTCGTTTCTAACTGGATTAATAAAAAAGTGGAAAAATGGTTAGGGGAAAAGGGTGTTGTAGATATACTTTCTAAATCAGTAGAAAACAACGTTACTACTGAAATGGGGTTTGCACTTTTAGATGTAGCTGATGTCACTAGGCAATACCCAGCGGTGATTGAATATTTGAGGCATGCATCAGATGAGAACTTTTTTGACGATTTATTAAAGTTAGAAGGTGGAAAAGCGGTTTGTATAGCGGTAAAGGGATTTCTTGAAAAGTATGGTATGCGTTGTCCTGGGGAGATAGATATAACGAAACCTCGTTGGAGTGAAAAACCAACAGCTCTCGTTCCTGTGATTCTCAGTAATATAAAAAGTGTTGAGCAAACTACAAGTACTGATAAATTCGAACAGGGACGCCTAGAAGCATTGGCAAAAGAACACGAAATTCTAAGTAGACTAAAACAATTGCCTGGAGGAAAAGGTAAGGCGAAAAAGGTCAAGAAAATGATTGATGTTTTAAGAAATGTAATTGGTTTTAGGGAGTATCCTAAATACTCTTTTATAAAGCGTTTTCAAATTTATAAAGAAGCCCTGATGAAAGAGGCACATATATTACTGAAAAAGGAACTCATTAAAGAAGTAGAGGACGTTTATTATCTATTCTTTGATGAATTTAGGGAGGTTGTTCGGACACATAAGCTAGATTATAGTATCATTGACAAAAGAAAAGAGGACTATGAAGTATATGAGAAGCTGACACCTCCTAGGGTGATGACCTCAGAGGGGGAAATAATCTCTGGACAATATAACGCTGACAATATACCTAAAGGTGCTTTAATTGGAGTTCCAGTTTCATCGGGCATCGTTGAAGGAACAGCAAGAGTCGTGTTGAAGTTGGAAGATGCAAATATAGGGGAGGGCGATATTTTAGTAACATCATTTACTGACCCTAGCTGGACACCATTGTTTGTATCCATCAAAGGACTGGTGACAGAGGTAGGGGGATTAATGACTCATGGAGCTGTTGTAACCCGTGAATACGGTATTCCCGGAGTAGTAGGAGTTGAAAATGCTACTAAATTAATAAAGGATGGACAGCGAATTCGAGTTAATGGAACCGAAGGTTATATAGAGATATTGGGATAGAGAAGAGTAGATATTGTATTGAAGGAATCACGATGACTAGTATAAATAGAGGCCTAACGCCCATTAAACAGGAGGAGTAATCGATATGAATATAGAAAGAAAAAAGAAATCTTTCAATACCAACTTTATATTATTCTTATTAGGGAGGATTGTATCTGACACGGGAACCAGCATCCAAATGATGATTATGCCCCTATATATTATAGATATCGGTGGGACGGCTACAACAGTGGGGACATTTTCCTTCTTGTCTTTAATGCCAGCACTTCTTGTATATCCATTTGCAGGGGTAATTGGAGACCGAATGAATAGAAAGATAATTATGGTAGTAACAGACTTTATTAATGCAGGAATCATTTTAGGGTTAGGATTGTTATCTCATTGGGGCATCATGAGACTTTCGTTGCTACTAACAGTGCAGGTGATTATATCATTAATGAACGGATTGTTTGAACCTGCCACAAGGGGGATGCTACCCCAATTGGTGGATAAAAAGGAATTGACTCAACATAATTCCATTGTTGCCTCCGCTAGAAGTGCCTCCGTACTACTAGGACCGGTGATTGGAGCGGCATTGTATGCTAATTTTGGAGTGACACTGGTATTTTTTGTAAATGGGATTTCATTTTTATTATCTGGTACTAGTGAGATGATAATTCGATATACCCATATTAAACAGAAAGCTACAGAAGATGTGAAAGGGATGATGAATGACTTATTGGAAGGGGTCAAATTTGTTTTGCAAAATTATCTTATTCGTAAGCTGAGTTTTCTTCTTTTAATTAGCTATTTTGTCATACAACCAATTTTTAGTGTAATTTTACCATTATTTTTCAAGGAGAGTTTATTATATTCAGACGTACAATACGGTTATCTACAAACAATTATTATATTAGGTTCACTAATAGGAAGTATTCTAGTTGGTTACTTGTTTGGGAAAGAAGTAAGGATGTCTAAGCCTCTTGTTATAGGCTGCAGCATACTCTCAAGTTCGATGTTTATGTTTTCGATCTTACTTTTTCCCACTAGTTTATATATATTAGGCAATGATACGACCATTTATTTTATTCTACTAGCATCCGTTTTATGTCTTTTTAGTGCTGGTAATATGTTTATCTCCGTTCCAGTCCAGTCTTTTATACAACAAGCGACACCAAATGAATATATGTCCCGTGTCTTTTCATTGGTAAATATGATTTCAAGAGGCGGGATACCATTTGGGGCACTCATATATGGAATGATTCTCGAAAGGGCTAAAATGTACTGGACAATGCTGATCACTACTATAATGATGATATTTGCTGTGGTTATATTTTTAGCTTCTCTATCGAAAAATTCTATCGATATATAACAATATATAGAACAAGTTTTTATATTTAGTAAAGAGGGATTACATAGAAATACGTTTAGTTATCTATAAATATCAAACATGAGACTTGTAATATTAATTAACATTTAAGTAACAAATTTTAACAATTTAGTAAAATTTTTTTAATCTTTATCTGATATATTCGATAAAGGAGGAAATGATTACCATTGAAGTTGTTTCAACAAAATAGACAGAAGAATCTTTAAGTTTTAGGGAAATCTTCTAAGGAGGTTAATCAGTTGTTACTTACATATATAATTATCAGTAAAATTAACAATGTGCAAAAGAAAAGTAATCTAAAAGGTTATACATAAATAAAAGACTGGCAAATTACCTTTGCTAATTTGCCAGTCTTTTATTCAGATTATTAAGTATTGACAAAATAAAAGGGGGAAAATGGCATGAAAAAATTTATTTTTGGAATTATTTGTGTTTTTTTAGTATTTTCAATAATATCATATGGCAACGCTAATCTTGATTCTAATCCAGAAATAAAGTTGGATATTTCAGTAGTAGATGAAAGTGGACAAGGTATTGCAAATGCTACTATTCAAAGCTCTGATAATTCATTTACTGCAGATGAGAACGGTAATTTAAGTTTGACATTAAAAGAGGGGCCAGATGTTTTATTGATATCAGGAAAAGGTTTTTTAACAGAGACAGTTCCAATAGGATGGGATGATAACAATCAGTCAATGGAAGTCAAGCTTTTATCTGATGCAGGAGGACAACGTGTTACCATAAATTTTGGCGGTGATGTTATGTTGGGTAGACGATATCTTGACACCTCTAATGAGTCCCCAATAAGTATGCCAACTAATACAACAGAAGGTGCATTGAACGTTGTAAAACATTTAGATAGAGCTTTTTCTTCAGCTGATATAAGCTGTGTTAATCTTGAATCAGTTATTGGTGAATTCAATCGAAATGAAGCATATAAGGGTAAACGGTGGCTTTTACAAAGCCCACCTGAAGCAATAGATGCTCTTAAAAGTCTAGGAGTCGATTTGGTTTCTCTTGCAAACAATCACATCAGGGATTGGGGTGACCAAGGAGTGGATAGTACTATAAAAGAGTTAGCAAATGCTAATATTGTGACTGTTGGAGCAGGAGATGAAAAGACTTCAAGAGAGCCTGTACTTATTGAGAAAAAGGGAATTAAAATAGGAACATTGGCATATACGAGTGTTACAGGTTCATTTGTTAATAATTTTCTCCCCGATAATGAAGCTGTCAAGCCAGATTATGTGGAGCAAGGAGAAGAATGGATATGGGAAAAAAGGACATGGGAATGGTCTGGAACAGATTGGTCAATGCCTAAAGGAGAATATCGAGCAGGTGAAGTTTGGAACGTTTATAATGATGTGAAGTCTAAGCTTTCTTCAGATGTACAGACAAAAATATGGGGATCATTGATTAAAACTTATCCTGAGCTGCAGAATTGGGTAGCGAGACATGGACAAAGTGGTGCTGCTCAATGGAGATCAAAAGAATCAGTAAAAGAAATAAAAGAACTCCGGGAAAAAGCAGATATATTAGTTGTTCAGCTTCATTCCGGATTTCAATTTAAAACATCACCTTCTGAAGTTTTAATAGATGCGGCACATAAAGCTATCGATGCAGGTGCGGATATTGTCATTGGACATCATCCACATGTTCTTCAAGGAATGGAATGGTACAAGGGTCGTTTAATAGTATACAGTTTAGGAAATATGGTTTTTGACCAAAATTTTCTAGATACATTTCCTTCTGGATTTTTAAAAACAGTATGGGAGAAAGATAAACTTATAGAAGCTCGCTTTATACCTATTCAAATTACTGATTATAAACCGATAGTTGAAACGGGTACTTCAGCAAAACAGATTATAAATCAAGTATGGGAAAGCAGTATTCTCCCTGCTCAGACAAAACGATATGATGATTATGTATACACTGTTAAGACAGAGAGAGACGAAGAATCAAAACCTGTACAATTTCGATTTGAGTGGGGAACAGCACGGCTAGCTTATGATGAGCATAAAGAAAATTGTACTCTTGATCTTGATACAGGAGAAACGATAAATTTAGATAATGATAGCCTTTATCCTGCACGTCTTGGACAGGGGCAAGAAGCTTCTAAGGGACAGATTTTGATAGGACGTGATTTATTGAGATGGGGTCACTTTGAAGATACATTAGCGGATATGGTCCAAAATGGAGCAGCACATTTTAGCTCAAATCAATCTGATGTATGGAAAGCTGATAATGAAGAAGGATTTATAAGATTATTACACAACAGTAAGAAGAATCCAACGGCGATGATACGTCCAGTAGCACGTATCCCGATTGTTGATAACAGATTGTATGATGAGTCATATTCACCTCTAGACTCTGATGTAACCTATACTCTTCGTCTTGCGGCTAAAGGAAAAGGTGAGGTTTCCGCACATCTTAGAGTTGATTCATACTGGTTTTATGACGGGAACCCTTTGGAAGATCCAGTTTCAGAATTGTTAGGACAGAAGAAGTATGACATAGAAATATCAGATGAAGGTTGGCAAACAATTGAAGTCCCATTTGAACTTCTTGAAAAAGGTGATAAACAAGCAAATTCAATAATGGTATATGTAGAATTAGATACACCGTCAACTAATAGATGTATTTTAGATATTGATGATTTGGAAGTCGTTGAGTGGAGAGAGGCAAGCTTAATGCCTGATATTTATGGTGCATATACACATGTTAAGAATATAGGAAAGCCTATTCATCTTGAATTTGATACATTATCTTTGTCAAAATAATAAGGATAAAAGATTACAAAGAAAAATGCTTTTATCTTATTAAAAATCAGTGAAAGAAATATTAGTAATCAAATACTTATGCTGTTGAGATTAACTGTATCGATTATTGATGTGGATTATCTGCTTTCAATGATTAGTCAAAAGAAAGGGGTCAGATAGGATGGAAAAGCAACTTATTAAAATTTTAAGTCTAGTCTTATTGTTTACATTTAGTATTGGTATAAGCGCATATTCTATCCCAGCAGAAACTGAAACGGTTTTGCTTGCAGAAAATTTGATAGGTGAACCTTATAAACAAGGGGGAAATGCACCAGAGGAAGGATTTGATAGTGCTGGGTTTATTCAGTATATTTTTAGAGAAGGAGAAAATTTATTTCTCCCTCAGTCTCCTTCAAAGTTATGGAAGCTTGGTGAACCTATAGAACGCAATGAGATACAACCTGGAGATGTTCTTTTCTTTACTGGAAGCAAGAATCTTATACCAGCAATATATAAAGGTGATGATACCATTATCGTTGTATCTACTAGTGAAGGTGTAGTAAAACGGAATATAGAAGAAGATTCCTATTGGAAAGATCGGTATAAAGGTGCAAGGTGCTACACGGATATAGCTAATGAATTAAATCCTGTAGCCGTAAAAGCCATGGAATTAGTAGGATCTCCTTATGAACTTGGAGGTAATGAGCCAAATGGATTTGATCATTCAGGCTTTGTACAATACGTTTTTAGTGAAGTATATGAACTGGATTTTCCAAGATTGTCAGCCGAACAATGGTGGATAGGGATGGAAGTGGATACTGCTGATATTGAATCTGGTGATGTATTATTCTTTCAGGGCAGTAGTGCACGTCTACCAGGAATATGTATAGATAATGGTATTTTTGTTATTGTCACAACTAACGGAGTCGCTGTAGTAGATCTTGAGACAAGCGATTATTGGAAATCCAGGTTGCTAGGAGTAAGACGCTTTACTAAGGATATTATTGAGGAATCCATTGTAAACAATCCAATTGTAGAAAGGGCTATGGATTTGCGGGGAACACCCTATAACCCAAAAGGGAAATCACCAAGTGAAGGCTTTAATACAACTAATTTTGCACGTTATGTTTTTAAGGACGTCTTTGACATACGACTATCTGTTTTTTCCGACAGAATCTATGAAATAGGCGAATCCATTTCTAAAGAGGATCTTCAAGCAGGAGACCTGGTGTTTTTTCAAGGAAGCAGCGTTATACCTGGAATTTATAAAGGAAATGGTATATTTATAGTTCAGACAACAGAAGGGGTTGCGGAAAGGGATATGGAGAGTGAATATTGGTCAGGTATATATATAGGCGCAAAACGACTATCGGAGACAGATATTCATAATTTGCAACCTGAAAATTATATGGAACATGAAAATCCAGTTATTCGAGAAGCAATGAAGTATATAGGAACGCCTTATTTAATGGGTGGAGAAACCATTGATGGTTTGGACTGTTCTTATTTAGTTCAGACAGTTTTTAGGGAGTCTAAAAATATTTATTTGCCTCGCATAACTTATAAACAATGTGAAGTAGGCGAAACTATTGATTATAAAAACAAGCGTCCTGGAGACGTAATTTATTTTTCAGGAAAATGGGAGCAGGACGGGAAAACACATCATGCCGCAATCTATTTGGGAAATAATTATGTTATTCATGCATCTGGCGACGAAGGTATCGTTACAATCAGTTATTTAGGACAACATTTGCTGGACCGTTATTTAATGACAAAGCGCTTTGACTCCTTAAGTTTGGAACTAGACTCTAAAATAGTTGAAGAAGCATACGAACTATTAGGTATCCCTTACTTAAAAGGAGGAAATACAAAAGAAGGCTTTGATTATTCTGGTTTTTTACAATATGTAATGAAAGTAGGTTTGGATATCGATCTACCAAGATATTCATTTCAACAATGGGCTTTAGGAGATAAAATAAAAAGGGAAGATTTAGAGATTGGAGATGCTTTATTTTTCAAAGGATCCAACAATGTACTATTGCCAGGATTATATATTGGAAATGATCAGTTTATCGTCGTAACAAAATTTGAAGGTGTAGCAATTCGTGATCTTAATATCTCCGATAGCTACTGGAGTCAACGATACGTTGGGGCAAGACGATATGAAAAGATCGAAAATAACCATCCTGCTGTCATTATGGCTAAAGAATATATAGATGATTCATTTGAAGACTATACAACGGCGCAGTTTGTGCAAAAGGTATTCTCTGAAGCGCCGGATGTTCATTTACAATTACCATCTACCGCCTATGAGCAATGGAATTTAGGTCAAGCAATTTTACCTGATGCAGTTGAAGAAGGAGATCTTGTATTTTTTAGAAGCGATCTATCCGAAGATATACCATCGATGACAGGCATATATGCAGGGGAAGGTTCATTTATCATACTTACAAGTACAGGTGTAAAAGAAAGAAACTTAAGATATGACGAGTATTGGAATGAACGATACGTTGGGGCAAGACGATATAAAGCGGAAAACTGATTGTGATTTTTATAGGTGGGACAGAGATGGAGTACAAATGTGAATAGAAGGTGAAAGAGCCGATCAGGATTAAACCTGGTCGGTTTTTGGTTTTTGATATAGGAATATAATATAAATGTGCCACAGCGAATCTTTGGTCTTGTTAATAGGAGTTATCATACTTGAATGTGATTAAAGCAACTAAAAATAAATTTTAAATTTGTTGATAGGTTAGTCAGCATATAATATACTAACTATATAGTCAGCAAATTAAAGGAGGAGTGAATATGCCTAAGAAACTCTATGATAAAGAAGAAATATTAGACACGTGCTTATCAGTATTTGCAGAACATGGATATGATAAAACCTCTACGGCAATGTTAGCAGAAGCTTCTGGAATTTCTAGAGCTTTAATTTTTCATCACTTTAAGAGTAAAAAAGACTTGTATATGTCTATACTTGATCGCTGCTTTGAGAAAGGCAGCAAAGTAATAGCGTTTGAAAACATATTGGATAATGAGGATTTTTTTGAGATCAAAGATAAAATTAGTGCAATAAAGTTTAATTATTATAAAGAAAATCCTGAAGTGTACAAAGTTATTATGGAAGCATTTTACAACACTCCAGATGAACTAATGGGAGAAATTGATTCAAAGTATGGAAAGATGATAGAAGAGAGAGATAAAGTACAGGAAAGATTGTTTGACAATGTGCCTCTAAGAGAAAATGTAGACCGAAAAAAGGCATATAAACTCATTAAACTAACACTTGATTATTTTGAAAGTAAATACGTATCAGAGTTAGTTGATGATAGCGAATTAAATGAATGTATTTTTGAAAACATAATAGATGAAAGAAATAGTTTTATTAATATGATTCGATATGGAATTCAAAAGTAAAGGAGAGCTTGTGATGGGAAATATGGTTAAAAGCTTTAAAGAATTAACTCGTGAATTACAGACATATGCAGGAGGAAAAGGTAGCATGTTAGCAAAAATGTATCAGGCAGGCTATCCAGTACCGGATGGTTTTGTTATTTTACCATCAGCCTTTGAAGATCAAAAGCTAAGTGATAAAACTTGGAAGGAGATACAAGCTTTATTGGAGGATATTAGAAATAAAAATGAAGGTGCCTCGTTTGCAGTAAGATCCTCTGGATTAAGTGAAGATTCAGCCCAAGCCTCCTTCGCCGGAGAGTTTGAAACTGTTCTCAATGTAAGAACGGATAAGGAGATACAGGAAGCTATATATACTGTTTTTGAATCTAGACAGTCAGAAAGAGTAAAAGCATACAGTTTTGTTCAAGATATTGAAGAGACTCATCAAATTGCTGTAGTTATTCAGTTGATGGTGCCGTCTGAAATATCAGGGGTTTTGTTTACAGCTGATCCCATAACGGGAAGTTTCGAAAATATGATAGGAAATTATGTGCATGGATTGGGCGAACAGCTTGTTTCTGGAAAAGCAAATGCATACAATTTTAAATTCAGCAGACCGAAGGGGAAATATGATGGCCCTGACGAGTTTAAGAAATATGCTTTTAATCTGTATCAATATGCAGCTAAGCTTGAAAGGGAACTAGGTAGTCCCCAGGATATTGAATGGACTGTGGCAAAAGGGAAGTTGTATCTTCTACAAGCAAGACCAATAACCACATTGACTTCGGGAAATCTGGATACCTATGAAATAAATGAGAGTTTAGAAAGAGATGCCCTCTGGGTAAATACAAATGTAGGAGAGGCAATCCCCGATGTTGTTACACCGCTTACTTGGAGTTTAGTACGGGCTTTGGATATTGAATCTGGTTTTGTACCAGGGTATTACTTGTGGTCGGGAAATATTTGTGGGAGAATATACTCGAATATAAGCCAAAGATTGTCCGCTATTACTGCACTGTATGGAAGTTCAAAATTAGGTTTAAAAATTCTAAGGGAAGTATTTGGGCATATACCAGAAGGGTTAACCATCCCGTTTTATCCATTTTCAAGAATGGAAATAATAAAGACAATGTTCCCGGGAGTCAGATATTACTTAAAAAAGAATTGGGAGGTTTCAAAAAAATTGTCGCAGTCTATCAAGGATACGCCTGATTGGTGTAGAAGGATGAAGGAAACTATAAATAAAACAAATACCAAGGAAGGATTGTTGAATTTATGGAAACATGAAATTGAGCCCTATAACAAAGAGGCGTGGTGGGGTCTGATAGTAAGCGGTAGTAAAGCAGTGATTGCCTTAACCTTGAATAAAAAGCTTACAAAGCTGGTAGGAACAGAAGACGCCAACACCCTACTATCAAATCTAAGGGGAAATTCAGAAATGGCAAGCCTTGGTCCTGTCTTAGGTATATCCAAGGTTTTGAAAGGAGAGATAAGCAGCGAGGAGTATATTGAGAAGTATGGACATAGAGGTCCCCACGAATTTGAATTATTCATCCCATGCCCTTCAGATGATGCAAACTGGTTGGAAAGCCAAATTAAAGAATTCAAAGAGTCAGATACGGATGTAGAGGAACTTCTGGAGAAGCAGCATGCCCAATATAAGGCTGCATGGAAGAGATTTCAGGACCGTTATCCAAATGAAGTAAAATGGCTTGAAAAGCAAATTACAAAAGCTTCGGAAGCGGCACGATTTAGAGAAGCAGCACGCTCAGAGTTTGTAAGGGTATTTAGAGTTGTCAGAGCCTTTGTACTCAAGGTAAGTGAGATTACAGAAATAGGAGAAGATGTTTTTTTCCTTTATATCAATGAAGTAGAAGACCTATTGTCTGGTGGAGATGTGAAAACAGAGTATATTCCGGTAAGAAAAGAAAATTATGAAAGATATAAAGAGCTACCGCCATTTCCAACATTAATCCGAGGACGCTTCAATCCTTTAGAATGGGCGAAGGATCCAAATAGAAGAATGGACTTTTATGATTCAACAATGCCAACTGCCATTGCATCTGATTCTGAAATTTTGAAAGGCGTTGCAGGAGCAGCAGGAAGGGTAGAAGGAATAGTACGTATTCTGGAAACCCCTGAAGAAGGTCAAAAACTTAAGCCAGGAGAAATCTTGGTTGCAACTACTACCAATGTAGGATGGACCCCTCTTTTTCCTAGAGCTGCTGCCATAATAACTGACGTAGGCGCACCACTGTCCCATGCCGCTATAGTAGCCCGAGAGCTTGGCATTCCAGCTGTTGTAGGATGTGGAAATGCCACTTTAAGACTTAAGACAGGAGATAGGGTTATCGTTGACGGTGGGCAGGGCATTGTGCATATATTGGAATAGTTTATATTACTATGTTTTGATAAACAATTTCAAAACTTTTAATATGAGAGGCTTCTCATTTTTGACAAAGTGTGTTATAATGCAAACATGAGAAGCCTCTCATATTATTTGATTGGAGGTGTAATTATGCCAAAGGAAACATTCTATAACCTGAAGGATGAAAAGAAGCAACGGATATTTGAGGCGGCAGTTCATGAATTTTCATCACGCAAATTCAGCGAAGCGTCTCTTAATCAAATTGTAAAGGCTGCGAAGATATCGTGGGGTAGCTTTTATCAATATTTTGATGATAAAGAAGACATTTATCTCTATGTTTTAAAGGAAATATCAAGAGATAAATGGGCTGTTCTAAAACAAGCTGGCGTAGAGGATATGGATGCGGATTTTTTTGATACAATCCGAGAAAAAATAGTAGCCCTGTTTGAATTGGGAAAGCGCAATCCAGACTATGCACATATTGCTCTACTTCAAGAAATGGATGACAATGAATTTATTAGGAAGCTGCGTGGAGATTCGACTAAACGTTGGAAAGACATCATTGAACGTGATAAGCAGCGTGGCCTGATCAAACCTGAAATCGATGCGGATGTAATGATAGACATGTTTTACAATTTTGTTTTATTGAATTTTTACCGTGTCGGTCTAGATGAAAAGAAATATTTGGGCACGCTAGATAACGCCATCAAAATAATGCGAGAAGGAGTAAGTGCAAATAAATAATTGTTTAATAGAGCAATGTATTTTAAGGAGGTATAAAGAGTGGGAAAGTATATTATTGACTTAAAAGACAAAGAGGCGTGTAAACTGTCCATTTCAGGCAGGAAAGGAGCTAATCTTTCTAGATTGCACAGTATCCCAGATATTCCTGTACCGGATGGGTTTGTTGTTAGCGCGCAGGGTTATAGTGATTTAGTTTTATCTATACCAGAGGTAAAAGAATTACTGTCTCGCTTGACGGAGATTGTTGCAGATCAAACAGAAGCAATAACAAAATTAAGCAAAGAAATGAGACAGACAATCGGAAAAATTAGACTTCCTTTAGAGTTCAAGGAAGAAATTATTAAGGAACTATCTAAACATGGTGATTCCATTCCATATTAAAAATGGTTTTCCCCACGATAAGGTTACAATTGCCGTGGTTGTACAAAAAATAGTTGATTGCGAAGTATCTGGGGTTCTGTTTACCGCCCATCCAATGACTTCCGATCGTTTGACAGTGGTTATTGAAGCAGGAGGCATGATGTCCCATGGTGCAGTTATTACCCGTGAATATGGCATGCCCGCAGTTGTAGGTGTGGTGAACGCTACTAAGCTTATTAAAGATGGGCAAAGAATTCGTATAAATGGAACAGAAGGATATGTATAAATATTGGAATAGTAGAGGTGCTTCGAATGTGGAAAAGAGGTAAGAAAGCTTTAAATACAAATCTAATATTGTTATTGCTTGGAAGGATGGTTTCTGATACTGGAACCGGTCTCCAAATGGTGATTATACCTCTGTATATCATCGATATAGGTGGTTCAGCAGCTACTGTGGGACTGTTTTCATTTCTGGCCCTAATGCCATCGCTTCTAGTTTATCCCCTTGCTGGAGTGTTAGGAGATAGGTTAAACCGAAAAAAATCATGGTTACAACAGACTTCGCTAGTGCTATAGTAATACTTGCACTAGCTTTTACCTCCTATTTAGGTAAAATGAGTATTACTTTGCTGTTACTGCTCCAGGTCATAGTAGCTATACTGAATGGTCTGTTTGATCCGGCTACAAAAGGGATGCTTCCTCAATTGGTAGAACAGGATAAACTGACACAGGCCAATTCTGCTGTAGCCTCCCTTAGGACATTATCTGCTCTTATGGGACCTGTTATTGGTGCTGCTTTGTATGCAAAATTGGGGATTACGATACTATTTTTTATTAATAGTATATCATTTTTTCTATCAGCAAGCAGTGAGATGTTCATAGAGTATAAGCATTCTAGTCGAGAAGGTAGCAGAGGTATACAGGAAATAGTAATAGATTTGACTAAGAGCTTTAAATTCATTTTTGATAATAAGTTAATTCGTAAACTATGTGTTTTTTTCCTAATAATATACGCCTTGATTCAGCCGATATTTACTGTTGTGTTGCCTCTTTTCTTTAGAACTAAGCTCAATTATTCCGATACACAGTACGGTTATTTACAAATGGTAATTATATTGGGTGCCTTGTTTGGAAGTGTTTTGGTGGGCTTATTGTTTGGTAAAGATAAGAAGGTTACTAAGTCTCTTATGATTGGCTGTAATATGCTCATGGTTATGATGCTGGCATTTTCTGTGTTATTATTACCCTCTATCTTATCCCAACTGGGGGAAGATACACTTTTGTATTTTCTCTTGCTGTTAGGAGTTCTCTGTTTATTAAGTGTTTCTATCATGTTTATCCATGTTCCGGTACAGGCACTTATACAAAGGGAAACGCCGAACGAATATATGTCTCGAATATTCTCAATCGTTGGGATAATCACTAAGGGTGGTATTCCTCTCGGTGCATTAATGTATGGATTTATATTCGACAGTATTGAAATGCACCGGATAATATTTTTGGTTTCATTATTGATAATATTAATTTCAGTTGTGTGTTTAACCTCATTATTAAGATTATCTGATATTTAAACATAGATTCTTTTGTAGTTTTATCACTAATAGTTCGGTTGCTACATTGATTATGCGTTCAAGGTCTACCATTTTTTGGGCGTAAAGTTTTATCAATTCTTTTATCTAAATATCTCTGAAATAATGTATGAAGTTTAATAATTGTTTTAATGTTATATAATTAATTTATAAGTAGATTAAATAGAAAAAGTCTATAAAGTAGTTAACATATAATAAAGACAACTGATTCAAATTTATTATTTAACGATTCGATATTTTTTGTGTTAAGAAAGTCGAGCATCAATAAATTAGCTCTGTTATTATGTAGATATGAAAGGGAGGGGAGATGATGTTAAACCAATTAAATAATGTGATTGACTATATTGAAGACCATTTAACTGATGATGACCTATCACTTGAAGTAGTTTCTGAATATGCTGGGGTTCCTGACTATCACTTTAGAAAGATATTTTTTTATCTTTCAGGGTTGACCCTTAGTGAATACATCAAAACCAGAAAATTGTCGGAGGCAAATAAGGATTTATTAAATGGAGAAAAAGTGACGAATGTTGCTTTTAAATATGGTTATCAGTCAATGGATGGCTTTACTCGAGCTTTTAAAAAATGGAGTGGATTTTTACCATCAGATGTAATAAAAAAAGGCATAAGTAAATCATTTCCTAAGCTTTCATTCATAATAACTGTAAAGGGAGGAATCACTATGGAATTTAGAATTGAAGACAAACCAGCCTTTAATTTAGTAGGTGTTAGTAAGCGAGTTCCTATGCAATTTGAAGGTGTTAATAAGGAGATTGTAAAGCTTGCAGAAAGCATTACGGACGAACAAAAAGAAGAAATGCATTCTCTTCAAAATATTGAGCCTTATGAAATTGTCAACGCTTCTTATGAGGCTGATGCGAATTTCTTAAAAGAAGAGGGAGACTTAACTCACTTGATAGGTGTTTTAACTACTGAAAATCAGGTAAGCGATCTATTAGAAAAGGTGCCAGTAGAAGCTTGTACTTGGGCGATATTTCCAAATGAAGGACCATTTCCTTCTACACTACAGGAAACAATGGCAAAAATATATTCAGAATGGCTTCCTTCTTCCAATTATCAAGTAATCAATGCTCCTACTTTTTCTTTTACCAAAATGGATGAGCACAAAGAAGATTATGCATATAGTGAAGTTTGGATTCCCGTTCACAAGGGATAATAAGGAGTCAGGCTTGATTAATTCCATTAATTCAAGCCTGATTCTAATTCTATAGATTTTTGATTCAGTTTCCAAACTACACAGCTTTACTATAAGGAACACACATTGGAGTCTTATATATGGGATCATTAATGATTTCACATTCCAAATCTAAGATATCTCTGACAGTTTCTTTGGTAATAACTTCTTGTGGAGCCCCTTGTTTATAGATTTTTTTATCCTTGAGAGCTATAATATGATGTGCATATCGACAACTTAAGTTTAGATCATGTAAAACCATAACGATTGTTTTGCCTTCTTCTTTGTTTAGTTTACATAACAAATCTAGTACTTCTATTTGATAGGTAACATCTAAGTAAGTTGTAGGCTCGTCAAGTAGGATTATATCTGTTTCTTGAGCTAAAACCATGGCAATCCATGCTCTTTGGCGTTGTCCTCCGGACAAAGAATTTAGGTTTCTATCTGCAAAATTTTGCATGTTAGTAGATTTAAGCGCTTTTTTTACTATTTCATGATCTATATCACTTAATTTATTTTTCCAGCTTTGATATGGAAATCTCCCCATCTTCACTAATTCCCTTACAGTAAGACTTCCAGATACAACTGGAGTTTGGGGGAGTATTGCTAGCTCTTTTGCAATTTGTTTGTTTGAAACTTTTGACATGCTTCTTCCATTAAGAATGATATTACCACTAATAGGATTTAATAATCTTGCAAAAGAACGGAGCAATGTAGATTTACCACATCCGTTAGCTCCTATCAAAATGCTAATTTTATTGTTAGGAATTTTTACAGAAATATCATCTATGATTACAGTATTTTCATAGCCTAATATCAATTTTTCTGTTTGAATAGTTTTCATTAAAATCACCTCTTTATTTTTGATGTAGAATATAATAACCATAAAAAGTAAGGAGCACCAATGACTGATACTATTAGTCCTGAGGGAATTTCATTGGGGTATATAATTGTACTACCAATAAAGTTTGCTGAGAGCAACAGCAATCCTCCTAGAAGAGAAACTATAGGGAGACTTTTTCTATGTTTCACTCCTACTAAAAAACGTGCCATATGAGGTGCTAACAAACCAATAAAACCTACTGTTCCTACAGTGGATACAGCAACTGCAGAAAGAAATATTCCCACTACAGATGCAAGAATACGTATCCTTGTGACGTCACTACCAATTGCTGTAGCAACATCTTGTCCAAGCATAATAGCATCAAGGTCTTTACATAGCAACCAAGCTATAGGAAGCATAATGAGCATAGATACTAAAAGAGTAACTACGTTATTCCAAGTACTAGCATAAGTACTACCAGCTAACCAAACTAAAGAAGCGGATTTACCAACTGTAGTATTAATTATTATGATATTTACTCCAGCTTGGCAAAGAGCTGTTACAGCCATTCCTACTAGCACCAACATGGAAGGGTTGTATTTTGACTTTTTAGATATACCAAAAATTACGAAAGAAGCCAGTATTGCACCAATGAAGGCACTTATAGGTATCATTATATTAGACATTTTAGGTAAAAAATATATTGTAAATAATGCTCCTAAAGCAGACCCAGGAGTTACACCTAAAGTCGACGGGTCTGCTAATGTATTGTTGAGCACCGTTTGTAATAAAAAGCCACTTACTGCTAGAACTATTCCTGCTAAGAGAGCAGTAAGTACCCTAGGTAGTCGTACTTTATTAATAATCATATTAGAGATGCCATTCCCATTGCCCAGTATAGTTTCTATAATTTCTTTGATTGAGTATTCCTGCCCTCCATATCTGAGAGAAATAAAAAATACTATTAAAATACTAATCAATAATATACTTGTTAAGATAGAATAAGGTAATCTTTTTTTACTTACTTGAACTAATAAGCCATGAGGAGTTTTTTCTATGTGTTTCCCAGTTTTATATGCAAGATAGATTAACCAAGGGGCACCAATAATCGCTGTAAATGCTCCAACAGGGAGTTCATAGCTACCCTTTGTAAATAATCTGGATAACACATCTGCCCCTATTAAAATTACTGCACCCCATATAAAGGATAATATAAAGATGTGGATATGTTTTTTGAAACCAATTCTTTTCATTATGTGAGGGGCTACTAGTCCAACGAAACCAATAGGGCCAACTACAGCTATAACTGATGAAGTAGCTACTACTCCAATAGCAATTCCAATATATCTATACAAGTTAACTCTTAATCCTAAGGAAGTTGCTATATCATCTCCCAATTCTAATATATCGATTTTAGAAGCAATAACTAAACTAAAAAAGAGACATAGTGATACTATTGGGAAAGAAAAATTAATCCCACGCCAACTTGTTTGAACAAGGGAGCCTGATCCCCATAAAAATAGACCTTTTGTCTCATTTTCAAATAAAATTTGTAAAGCTGAAGTCATTGAAGAAAAAACTAAAGATAATGCTACACCTGCTAAGGTCATTTGAACTGGATTTGCTTTTCTGCCGCCTCCTAAATTCATGACAATAATAGCTGTTCCTAGTGCTCCTGCAAGTGCAGGGAAAAAAGGAATTACAGTGAAGTTAGGAAGAAAAATGGTAAAAAGGCTAACAGAAAAATATGCTCCAGCATTAATACCTAGAGTAGAAGCAGAAGCTAAGGGGTTTCTCATGATACTTTGAAATAAGGCTCCACTAATACCTAATGCTCCTCCAGCAATCATTCCAATGATTAATCTAGGCAATCTTAAATCTCTTATTACGTTGTGTTCTATTATATTTTTAGGATTAATCAAGGATTCTAAAATAACTTTTAGAGAAATTCCAACAGAACCTTGATTAATATGGATAAAAGATAGAATAAAAAGAGATAGAAGACCTCCTATTATCATTGTTAATAGGAGAAGTCTATACTTATTTTCAATTTTGCTACTCATTTTCAGTAACGACCTCCACAACAGTATCGATAAAATTTAAAGTTGATAAAGGACCAAAAGGAGATGCATTTGAACCTAAATAATGAATTCTATCATTGATATAGAATTCTAATCCATTTAATACATCTTCAGAAATAAGACCTTTGCTAAAAACATCCTCTCCTTTATCGGCTACTACAAAGAGAGTATGATCATCTAAACCTACTAAATTCTCTACGTTAATATTGGTTTGTCCATATAATTCAAATTTTTTTGGTTTATATATGTTGTTAAAACCTATCTTTTCTAAAATAGTTGTATGAATTGATGTATCTGTATATAGATACATGGATACGGTATCATCTGTAGAAAAATCAATTAGTTCAATATAATCAAAATCTATACTTGTTTCTTCTAATTTTTTATTTGCTTTTTCATATGCTGATTCTAAATCATTAATAACTTCTGTTGCCTTTTCTTCTAATCCTAAGGCTTTACCCATAATTTCTATGGAACTAATCATGTGATCGTATTCACCTGTAGGATATTCTTCGCCTGGATATGGAGTTAAAACGATAGTAGGTGCTATCTGACTTAACAGATTATAATCATACTCATAGTAATCTGCTGTAACTATTAAATCTGGTTTCAAAGCGGCAATATCTTCAAGGTTTGCATTACCTCTAGTTCCTAAATTTTCAACATTTTCATCTAATTTTACACTTCCAGAATTCATCCATGAATTATAACCAGGTATATCAGTCATACCAACAGGTTGTGCTCCTAATGCCAACATTTCCTCGCCATAAATCCATTCTAAAACTACCACTCTTTCAGCTGGTTTGTCTAAGACAGTTGTTCCTGCTGAATGCTCGATTGCAATACTGTTGCTTGTATCTTCTGTTTGATTTGAATTTTCAACCGCGTTTGGACTACAAGCAACTAAAGATAAAATAATAAGTAATAAAGCAAATATGGATATAAACTTTTTCATATATGTCTCTCCTCATAAACAATATTATGACAATGATAACCATTATCAATAGTAACAAATTATCACAAAACATGTTGCATGTCAACATGAAAAATTGACTTAGTCAAAATTAAAAAATTGACATAAATTTGACACAACTTTACCACAAATTTATGCTAAAATAACTAGTATTAAAGAATAAAATTAAAAAGAGTATTTTACAAAAGATGCCTGAGATAAGTTAACAGTATTAACTGGATTATAGACTTTGAGTCATATATAGGTTAAAACGTTTGAAAGATTGTATTTGTAGGGACACCAATGGAAATGTTACTATATTACCTATTGTTATAAATCAATAAATGTACTAAAATAAAAAGCATAGTTGTTTTTATGAAATTTATCTACTTCAGCCACTGATGAAATTTCTATTTAACAGTGGATTAAGGATAGATGGAGGTTAGATGATGAATACAATATTGGTTGTGGAAGATGAAGATATTTTGCGTGAAGTAATAATAGATTATTTGAATGAAGATGGATATCAGGTATTAGAGGCCGCAGATGGGGAAGAAGCTTTAGAGCTGTTTCAATCAAATTCTGTTGATTTAGTTATATTAGACATTGTTCTACCGAAGATTGATGGATGGTCAGTATGCCGTAGAATAAGAAAAAGTTCCAATATCCCTATAATTATCTTGACTGCACGTTCAGATGAGGATGACTCTCTCTTAGGATACGAGTTAGGAGCCGATGATTATCTGATCAAACCATATAGTCCCCGGGTTTTAATGGCAAAAGTGAAACGATTTCTTGAAAAATACTCGGATGCTATGGATGAAATGTTGATATCAGCAGGAGGTATTGTCATAAATATGGGGTCAAGACTTGTTTCTGTAGATGGCAATAAAGTTAATTTGACTCACACAGAATTTGAAATTCTAGCTTAC
Organism: Schnuerera sp. xch1; assembly: GCF_019931165.1. Lineage (GTDB taxonomy): Bacteria > Bacillota > Clostridia > Tissierellales > Tepidimicrobiaceae > JAIOUP01. The sequence continues at coordinate 79,326 of NZ_JAIOUP010000004.1, read as the reverse complement.
TTAATGCAAAATAAAGGGATTGTGATTACCAGAGAACAGTTAATTGCTAAAATATGGGGTTATGATTTTTATGGTGATGCAAAGACAGTGAACAGTCATATAAGAAATCTGCGGGCTAAACTGGGAAATAAAGGCAGCTGCATTGTTACGGTTATCCGTTCTGGGTATAAATTTGAAGAGGAACAACTATGAAAAAAAGCATTGTTTTTAAATGGTTTATATTAACAGCTCTATTATTCTCTATAATGTTATTATTCATTGGAATTATGCAAAATTACTTTTTTGAAAAATATTATATAAGTGAGAAATCTGATGCTCTCAAAATGTATATGAATGAGTACTTAAGCTTGGCATCAAAAAAAGGAGCAGAAGAAGCGTCAGCTAAAATATATGAAAATAACCATATCTGGATTACAAAATTAGATGAATATGGGCGTATCTGGGATGTGGCAAATTACTATATCGAAGTAAAATTGAGAAATGAATCACAGGATAATTTACGAATACCTATGTACTCATTTGAAGGAAAATTTTCTTCTGATGTACTTTCTTCATTAAAGGTTGGAGATGAGGTGATTATAGATGCGATTAATGTAGGAGATGAAAGTATACCTTATCAAATACAAACTAAATCAGCGGGAGTTATAAATTTAAACATTGCAAACAGGTTGCATGGTCCTGATGCTGATGAAGATTATAGTCGCTTTAGAACCAGTCTATATAGGGGAACGATAACGAAAACTGTATTTCCAGAACAAAAGTCGTATATTTCATTTCCTTATAATGAGAGTTATTTTTTGGAACAGATAAAGGAATTCCAAGTTAGTTTATTAGCTGATAATGGGAAACCGATTAAACGTACAAAAGAACTTAGTGTAACAAAAAATTTTGTGGACTATAAGATAATTATTAAACCTGTCGTTGAAGATGGGATAACGCGATATATTTTTGCTATGACCTCTTTGCAACCGGTAGATGAAGCAATATCGACTATACGTCAATTCTATCCTTATTTTTTTGGAGTCACCTTACTTTGTGTCATAATTTTGGCATTTATTTTTTCTAGGTGGCTAGCAAAACCGCTGATATCCATCAACAAGATAACAGGGAAAATAGCAAATATGGATTTTACTGAAAAACTACCAGTGCATTCTATTGATGAAATTGGTCAACTATCTCAAAATATCAATTATTTATCTAGTCAGATGGAAATGTATATTGGTAAGCTTAAGCAGGACCTAGATAAAGAGAGAAAGCTGGAAAACACACGGAAAGAATTTATTGCAGGGGTATCTCATGAGTTGAAAACGCCTCTTGCTATCATGAAGAGCTGTCTATCGATTTTAAAGGATGGAATCGCACCTGAAAAAAGAGAACATTATATTCAGGCAATGGAAAATGAGATACAGAGGATGGACTTACTGGTTGTTAATATGCTGGATCTGGCTAAGTTTGAATCTGGCACCTATAAGCCTGAAATGGCTCCTTTTGGAATAGATAAGGCTATTATTGAAGTATGTAGATCGTTGGCTGAACAAATACGGGAGAAAGAGCTCATTCTTACATTAAGACTATGTTCTCAAATGGTGGTAGGACATAAAGGGCTAATCAGCCGTGTTATTGTTAATTTTCTAAGCAATGCAATTCGACATACAGAAAAAGGACATGAAATAGTGATTGCTATGAGATGCAATGAAAAAACAGTGGAAGTCAGTGTAGAAAACCAGGGCAACCCGATATCAGAGGAAGACAAAGAAAAAATATGGGACCAATTCTACCGTGTTGAGGCACGGACATCTAAAGCAGGTACAGGTATTGGACTTTCCATATCTAAGGAAATACTTAAGCTGCATAATTCAAATTATGGTGTAGAAAATACGAAAAATGGCGTTCGCTTTTTCTTTACATTGTGAGTAGAGTCATGAATCATTAATTATATTTTATGAGGAAAGTAAAAATAATACCCAACCTTTATCTCATCTGCACTTCATCTGCATATTGTAGTTGTAATATTTATATATCGAGCAAAGGAAAGTGGTATTCTTAAAAAAATTAATATGTCAAAGGAGATTTAAGTATGAACAAAAGAGTAAAAAGAAGAGTGAGATTTATTGGAATTGTTTCATTATTGATATTAATATTTTTAACATGGAATAACAATATACAAGGTGATACTAATAAACAAGATGATGATAAGGGTTTAGACACAACAGAAGAAACATTTAAAGTAGTAATTGATCCAGGTCATGGTGGAAAAGATGTTGGGGCAACAGGGACAAGCAGTTTATATGAAAAGGACTTCACTTTAAGTTTGTCAAAGAAAGTAAATGAAATATTGGAAAAAGAAGAAAAGATTGAAGTTTATATGACCAGGGAAGATGATACTTTTATTTCAACTGAAGATAAGTATAGGGCAAAATTTGCAAATGAATTAGATGCAGATCTATACATTTCAATTCATGGAAATACATTTGAATCTCCAAATGTATCTGGTACAGAGTCATATTATTATCATGAGAAGTTTAAATCCTTTGCAGAAATTATGCATAAAAATGTAGTTAGTTCAACAGGTTTTAACGATCGAGGTGTTAGAAAGAAAGATTTATTTGTAGTGAGGTATACAGATATGCCATCAGTTTTGTTGGAAATTGGATATCTAACTAATCCTCAAGAAGAACAGATAATGCTTAATGATGAGTTTCAATATTCAGTTGCAGAATCTATATGTGATGGAGTTAAAGAATATTTAGAAATAGAATAATACAAATAAACTTTTTATGAGCAAAAAAAGCTATGAAATATACTTCATGGCTTTTATTTTGTCAAAAGTAGAACAAAAACAATATCCAAACTTTACCTCATCTGCACCTAATTTGCACTTCGTTACTGTAATATATACGTATCAAATAAAGAAAAGAGGTATTGTATATGAAAAAATTAATGATTAGTTTACTAATTGGTATTCTTATCATAGGTAGTATGACTGCCTGCCAGAATACAACTGCAAAAAATGATGTTAAAGCTGATTTTGAAAACAGTGTATTTATAGGAGATTCTATTACTGAAGGCTTTGTTTTTAATGAAATCCTGCCAAGGGAATCTGTAATAGCTGGAGCTGGAAGTACAGCTGGCTTTATTTATGATGATATCGATATTCTGTCCGAGAAAAATCCTGATAATGTCTTTATCACGTTAGATCGAATAACTTAAGAGAAATATATTTAGCGATAAATAAAAGTAATTGAGAAATTACTTTCAAAAGATATTGATTAAATAAAAGTAAATAAGTTATAATTGAGTTCAAAACAATGACGTCCTTTCTAGTAGATAATTAGTGTCTTGAGAAACTCAATTATAACACAAAAGGAGGTCATTTGTATTTTTATCTTAAAAAACATTGTAACCCTTGATAAATAAAGACAAATTTTAAAAACTAGTGTAAATAACTTTACACTAACAGTCTGATACAGGGAGGTATATTAATGAACCTGACACAAAATAAGTTGAGATGCGGAATACTTTTGTTAAGCATTGTTTTTGTAGTAGCAGGAGTGTATTTGGGTGAAGTACATACTATATTAAATAAGGCAACTAATATATGTTTGGAGTGTATAGGTATTGGATAGAAAAGTAAATAAAAGGATGGTATTCCAAATAATTTCTGCTATAATTACAAATTCTTATCTTAAGGGGTTTCTTAAAGGAAATATCTATAGAGGAAAACTAAAGAATATTTGTGTCCCAGGGCTTAACTGCTATTCGTGTCCTGGTGCTATTGGTTCTTGTCCCATTGGTTCATTACAAGCTGTAGCAGGAACAGTAGGTTATGGAGTTTCATTATACACCATTGGTTTTATTTCATTAATAGGCGTATTGTTTGGGAGGCTTACATGTGGTTTTGTATGTCCTTTTGGATTATTTCAAGATATTGTTTACAAGATACCTATAGGGAAGATTACAATTAATAGGAAAGTGGATAGAATTCTTAGGTCTACTAAATACTTGATTTTGGCTATACCAGTAATATTACTTCCAATTTTACTAGTTGGTCAACTTGGAATAAGTATTCCGTATTTTTGTAAATATATTTGTCCTGCAGGGACTTTGGAAGGTGGTATTCCATTAGTATTGTTGAATGAGCCGCTGAGGCAGACCATAGGATTTTTGTTTACATGGAAAATGATAATTCTAGGCATAGTTGTGATAAGCTCGATATTGATTTATAGACCATTTTGTAAATATATCTGCCCTTTGGGTGCGTTTTATTCTTTTTTTAATAAAATTAGTTTTTATAAGTATGAGATTGATAAAAGTAAATGTATAGATTGTAATATATGTTCAAAGAGCTGCAAAATGCATATTGAGCCCAATAGAAATCCAAATCATCGAGAATGTATTAGATGCGGAGAATGTGTCAAAGTTTGTTCTAAAAAGGCGATAAAAAAGGGTTTCATCTTTAGAATATTTTCGATGCGAGAAAGGAAATACAAAATTTGAGAAATAAGCAAACTAAGAGCAGCGAAAACTAAATTTATCAAAGTATAGGAGTGTAAAATGTGAAGAGAAAATTATTAGCGATCATGCTTTTATTAATATTAATGATATCGGTCTCAGCCTGTGGAAAAGCTGTGCCCGAAAATAAAGATAATAGGTCTGATACTGAAATACGAATGCAAGAAGAGTATGATAAGAAGGCAAAGGGAAAACTAAAGGATGTTAAAAAGATAAGCTTTAACACTACAGATTTAAAAGGAAATGAAATAAGCAGTGATATATTTAAAGAGAACAAAATTACAATGATAAATGTTTGGTCAACCTCCTGCAAGCCATGTATAAATGAGATGCCGGAAATTCAAGAACTTAGCGAGGAACTAAAGGATAAAGACGTGAACATCATAGGAATTGTAGGCGATACAATAGATGCTGATTTTAAAGAGGATAAGCAAAACATAGCCCTTGCAAATAAAATTATAGATGCACAACATATAAGTTATACAAACTTGATTAACAATGAGATGCTTGCTAAAGATATACCAGTGATCGCGTATCCAACAACTTTAATTGTTGATAATGCAGGAAATAGTATAGGTGAAATAATCATAGGAGTTAAGACAAAAGAGGAGTATAAGCAGATCATTTTAGATGCGCTTTCAAATGGAGAGTAATAGAACGATACAGCCATGAGAGATTCTTTATGGCTGTTTTTTTGCTAAAAATCACATTAAACAATATCCAAACTTTACCTCATCTGCACTTCGTTACTGTAATATATACGTATCAAATAAAGAAAAGAGGTATTGTATATGAAAAAATTAATGATTAGTTTACTAATTGGTATTCTTATCATAGGTAGTATGACTGCCTGCCAGAATACAACTGCAAAAAATGATGTTAAAGCTGATTTTGAAAACAGTGTATTTATAGGAGATTCTATTACTGAAGGCTTTGTTTTTAATGAAATCCTGCCAAGGGAATCTGTAATAGCTGGAGCTGGAAGTACAGCTGGCTTTATTTATGATGATATCGATATTCTGTCCGACTACAACCCATTTATATATTTTAGATTTTAACCTTGAGGATTGATATGCGAATAAATAACAAAAAAACTGTACTATTTTGCAGAATATAGTTTCCGTGTTCCCATTTTTATTTATAATTGCTATGCTTATTTTGCATTTTACCATACCCGATAAAACCTTTTCGAAAGAGGAACAACGTTATTTAGCACAATGGCCTGATTTTCATATTGAAGATGTATTAAGTGGTAGTTATGAGACTAAAATCGAATCATATTTTTCAGATCAGTTTCCCTTTCGAAACTTTTGGGTTAATATTTATGAAGTATTAATAAAATATAGTTTATGGGTCAGGCTTGAATAATTCCCTAAATTCAAGTCTGATTCTATTTTTTCGCATATTGGTTTTTTTGTATGATATATTACACTGTGGTATAATCATTGCAGGAATTATAAAATTTGTATTTAGAAAAGGGGAATAAGATGAAGAATAATAGAGGGAAGGTATTAAAAGTACTTGTAGGGGTAATAGTTACAGCACTTATTGGAGGCATACTATTTTTTATCAACGCTTTTGCTGGCAACCCAATATCTGAAATGATTGCAAATAAGGCTATAGAGAAATACGTGGATGAAAATTATCCTTCTTTAGACCTTGAAATAGAAAAAGCAAACTATAATTTTAAAACTGGAGCATATATGGCAAGAGCCAAATCCAAAACAAGTATTGATACTAAATTTCCTATATATTATCGTAAAGGCGAGATTCGGGATGATTATGAAAGCTACGTATTAGGAAAGTTTAATACATGGCAAAGGCTTTCAGATGAATACTCAGTTATTGCAAAGGATATTATTGCAAAAGAACTTGGATATGAAGACAATACTACAATAGTAATATATAAAAAGGATGAGCTGACTAATGATGTTTTAGAGCTTGATATGGAATTTGACAGATCATTGCCTTTAGATTCAGAGGTTTTAATTCGGGTTGATTTAAGAGATAGAACCTTAGAAGGAATTGCAAAGATCTTAACTGATGCATATAAGGCATTCGTAGACAATGACTGTAATTTTAGCGAATATAGCTTATCTAGTGAAGTGGATAGCACGTATGTAAGTGTACATGGAGTGACTCCTAACGATATTGAAAGTGGCGAACTTATAAGTCTCCTTGAAGAGGCTAAAAATAACGGCGACGTTGAAGGAATTAGTGTTACTATTAAAGAGAAAAACAACTGAGGATTCAGGCTTAAACAATTCCATATATCAATAATGGTATTTATAATTAACCAATCATCAGCAATTATGTCAGGAGTTGCAATAAGATTCAAGTAATATATTATAATCTAGTAAGAGCTCTACCTTTTTAGTAGTAATTCATTATATGCTAATATTTATTTATTATTAAGCATAGAATTAAATGAATCCATAAGCTGAGGGATTTATAAATTATACTATGAGGAGGTTTCTAATGCATGATACTTATTTATTGAATAAGATATCTCAGTCATTAAATGAAATTTGTGAGAAGAACTATATTAAGCGGATTGATAAATTTACATTAGTAGTGAGTTTTCAAAACGATATTGATGAAGTGAATTTGCAAAAGTATTTAGAGGTTAATAGCAAAGATATCTTTGGAGATGAATTAGAAATAAAAATTGAACGAGATGATATTGAAGATCAAACTGCAATAATTCATAGTATCCAGGGTGAGACTTTGTTATAGGGATATTTTTAGAGTACCATTGCACCATCATTGGCATTGCTTAGTATATAGAATATAATTGTTTTTATACAGGGGACGGATAACACAGTAAAACCGTTCTCTTGTTTTATTTTATTATGAAATATCAACTTTTATTTTTATCAATAATGCCAATATTGAATCTTTCAGTACGGATGTAAACACTATAAAATCAATAGCTTTATGTCTTTAATTTTATAATATAATTGATATAATATAGATATGATAGTTTTGAGTAAATACATATATAATGTTGCAAGGAGAATTCGGCAATAGTGAAAACTAAGTATTGTCTTTCTTATGTAAAATATATAAGGCATTAAAGGGATTAATAAAAGCAATATCTGTCCTTTAAACGAGGGAAAGTCAAGTCTGTGGAGAGTAGTTCACTATTAAATCCTTAAGGAGGTTTTTTATGTTAGGTTACAAGATTAGGAAAATACGTCAAAATAAAGGGTACACTTTAAATCAGTTGTCTGATAAAACACAATTAACTGCTAGTTATATATCACAGCTGGAAAGAGAAATTATAGAACCTTCCCTTTCCTCATTAAGAAAGATTGCCGAATCTTTAGAAGTACCTATATATACTTTTTTAGCTGATGAAAACAAGGAACATGTCCTTATTACTGCAGATAAAAGAAAAAAATTAGATTTACCTAATAGCAGTATAATTTATGAATTTGTTTCACCTATGGCTTCTGATAAAAGGACAAATCCTAAGATGGAAATTATATATTTTCAATTGGATTCAAAAAGCTGGAGCAGTGATGATTATCTTACCCATGCTGCCGATGAGTGTATATTCGTGATAGAAGGGGAAATTGAAGTTTTTCTAGGGGAAAGTAAATATGAGCTTAAAAAGGGAGATAGTATTTACATTCATGAAAACGTTCCACATAAATTTTATAATTCTAGTACTGAAAAAGCTATAGGTATAAGTAATATATCTCCTCCAATATATTAATTAATTTACCATTAAATAAATATCATTTTAAATATTTCTTGATAAAGGATAAGTAAGCGTAAAAAAGTCTTATTTATTAAAAGTGAAGATGCTATGACAAACTAAACTGATTTTGACATGGTAATAATTTATTTCTAAGCTAAAATACTATTGGATTTATATTCAAAAATATGCGAAAAAATATGGTAACCTTAAATAAATTAAAAAAGATAATCTGTTGTAAAACAGATTATCTTTTTTAATTTATTTAAGTATCTTTAATTCCAACATTATACGTTGTTAATATATACTTAATATGTTATTAATATAGACTTAGATAAATATCACTAGTTTAAATTATATTTACTTTTTAACTATTTTCATTTACTACTTTCCTTATATAATAATAGTTTCAAAAAACCTCGATTAATCTGTATACTAAGCAATTTAAGGTGTTCCCTTATATAAAAACGGCAGCATTATTCTATTTAAAATAAATATATACTTAATAATTATAATGAATACTTAATTTCCTCCTAGCATATAGATTAAGTAATACTACAATTAATTAATAAATAATTAATTAAGTTATAATTAAAATATTTTTTAACATAACTTAAATTTCACTTATTAAAGGAGGAGGTTTTATGACAGTAAAAATAGATAACTGTATTGACATAGTAAAGGAAGATGACAAAGTTATTTGTCCATCTGCTAGAGTTCCATATTATCCATTAGTTGTAAAACGTGGAAGGGGTGCGATTATTGAAGATGTAGATGGAAATAATTATATTGACTTGTTGTCTAGTGCTGCAGCGCTAAATACTGGACATACCCATCCAAAGGTTGTTGACGCTATTATAAAACAAGCTAAAGAATTTATTCACTATACTCCAGCTTATATGTATCATGAGTCTTTGGTTAAATTGGCTAAAGAACTCATTGATATTACTCCTGGACATTTCAACAAAAAAGTAGCTTTTGGCCTTTCGGGTTCAGATGCCAATGATGGCGTAATTAAACTTGCTAGAGCTTATACAGGTAGAAGTAAGATTATTACTTATATTCAATCATATCATGGTTCAACCTATGGGGCTATCTCAATGTCAGCATTAAGTTTAAATATGCGTAGAAAGATAGGACCATTGGTACCCGACATACATCACATTCCATATCCTGATTGTTATCGTTGTCTATTTGATAAAAATGAAGAAATCTGTGATTTAGAATGCTTAAAACTTTTAGAAAATGATTTTAAACATTATATACCAATAGAGGAAGTTGCTGCAATCGTAATTGAGCCTATAGCAGGAGATGCAGGTCTTGTAATTCCACCTAAAAAGTATATTGATAAGTTATATTCCTTATGTAAAGAATATCAAATTCTATTCGTAAGCGAAGAGGTACAACAAGGTTTTGGTAGAACTGGAAAATGGTTTGGAATTAATCATTTTGATATTGAACCTGACATTGTGGTTATGGCTAAATCAATAGCTTCAGGAATGCCCATGAGTGCTATAGTTGCAAAGGAAGAAATTATGCAATCGATGGGAGCACCTGCTCATTTATTTACAATGGGAGGTAATCCTATAGCTTGTAGAGCAGCTTTAGCTACTATTGAAGTTATAAAGGAAGAAAATCTAATAAATCATTCTAAAGAATTAGGAGAATATGTAAAGGAACGCTTTAATGAGATGAAGGATAAGTATTCTCTTATAGGAGATGTTCGTGGCCTTGGATTATCTATTGGAGTTGATTTAGTTAAAGATAGAGATACTAAGGAAAAAGCTCAAAATGCAGCAGCAAAAATTTGTTATCGTTGCTGGGAGAAGGGAGTATTGCTTACTTTCTTTAGCAATAGTGTTCTTAGGATTCAACCTCCTCTTGTTATAAATAAAGAACAGATAGATAAGGCGTTAAATATTATTGAAGAATCTATTAATGAATATATTAATGGCCATATTCCCGATGAAGTGCTAGAGATAGCTAAAGGCTGGTAACTATGGTTCTTGGTGTGAGTACTAAACTTACAATCTCTATCAGATTTTGAGAGATTAGACTTGCTAAATTTCTTTGAGCAAACAATAGAAGTTCTTTGTAACGGGAATTAGTGCAATTTATTTTATTTTTAGGGGGAATTATAATGACGAGTAAAGATAAAAAGGGATTTTATGATGGTGTATTTGGGCGATATATACTTCCAGGGGTTATATTACAATCTGTTCTTATAGGTGGAGGATATGCAACTGGAAGTGAAGTCGTAGCCTACGGTGGTAAATTTGGTGCTATGGGATGGCTTGGTGGTTTAGGTATTTTTATAGGTTTTACAGTATTAGCTATTTTGACATTTGAATTAGCTAGATTATTCAAAGTGTATGATTATAAATTACTAGTGCAGCAATTTATAGGTAAATTTTACATATTATATGATGTTTTATATATACTCTTAGCCATATTAATTATAGCTATAATGGCTTCTGCTACTGGAGAAATTGTTAAAAGTACAATGGGGCTTCCATATTGGATTGGTGTTACGGGGGTTATAATTATAGTTGGTATTTTAAACTTTTATGGTGGCTGGTTAATTGAAAGGTTTGAAACATATGGAACCATAGCTTTATATATTGGCTATATAATATTTGGTATACTAGTTTTATCAAGTACCTGGGGTAATGTACAACGGGTTTTTATGACTAGTGATGTTAGTTATGTTTCAGAAACATCAGTATCTATAGGGGCTGTATTATGGAGTGGTATTTTATATGTGGGTTATAATTTAGCAGTATATCCTGCTACTTTATTTACACTGAAGAGACAAACTAAAAGAAAGGAAACTATTTGTGCTGCAATTATAGCAGGATTATTGATGACAATACCATGGTTTATAACCTATTTTTCGCTGATGGGATTTTATCCCTCCAAGGAAATTATAGGTGCACCAGTTCCTTGGCTTGTAATGTTACAGGGGATGGGAAGACCATGGATAATTATTTTATTTGGTATTGTAGTTGGCTGGACGTTAATCGAAACATCAACAGGGATGATTCATGCTTTAGTAGAAAGGATTAATTCGGGATTAAAGGAAATGAGAAAAGAAATACTTACTCGTAAACAGAACGCCATACTTACAGTAGTTGTTTTAATTACGGCTACCTTTCTATCGAAAATTGGCATAATTGACTTGGTTTCCAAAGGATATACAATTATGGCATATGGAATGATTGCTGTATATGCATTGCCTCTTTTAACTATTGGATTGTATAGAATAATAAATCCTGAATGGAAAAAAGATTTTTGGAACAAGACTAGGAAATACGAAAATGTTGAATGATAGATTGATTTAAAATATAGTTTACAAAAAATAATAAAAATATTAGGAGAGCTATGTTATCAGGGATATGCTAACATAGCTCTTTTTTAATTTAGTATTCAATTTGTTCCCAGATTGTAGGGTAATAACTCAACAGTTAAGACTATAATCTTAGCTAATTTTTTATTTATCAAAGATATTTGATTTTAATATTTTTTAATGCTATAATAGGAGTTATGACAATATTAAAAATATAGTAAAATCCACCTATTATATCATAATATATTTCAAAATAAAAGTCAATAGTTTTTAAAAAATTTTAGAATTTATTTTTATTCTGGAGGTGATCATTATTGTCATTTGAAATTATGAATATGTTTTCTTCAGTGATATAAAAACAAGCGGTGGAGGAAATTGAAAAATGTAATGATTTTACCGCTAAGTTTGGATTAATTCTATCCCGCTTGGATGCTATTAAGCTAGTTGAAACACGAGCCTTATTACTGAAGAATAATGAACGAATTGAATTCGGTGGTGGTGTAATTGATAAGATAATTAAAGAATTTTGTGATTCCCCTTATATATCGATGTATAACTATGTGAAAACACTTCACGAGCTTATCGAAATGTTTTATTTCTATAAAAATGAGACTCTTGATATGATAAGCGATGATGATTTAATAAAGTTCATGAAACATAGTTTTGATGGCAAATGTCAGGGATCACTTGAGTTGCTTTCAGGGCGAGAACTTGCTAATATGGCTCGTAATATACGATTTGGATATGCCCCAGATTATTCGGAGGATACAGGATATGAAGAGGAGGGCGAATATGGCGAATATTGAAAAACGGCATATCATTGATAGTCAAAATTTAAGCCGGGAATTTTATTTTAATTCTATTTTACAGGAAGCGTATAACTGTGAACTTTTAGATGATTATGACATAGAAAAAATTCAGATGGAATGTATGAGACTCTTATCATGTAAAAGTAAAAGATATAATTTTGGCCAAAGCAGTTCTATAAGAGTCGAGACTGCTAAAAGCATTATGAAATCTAATCTATATACAATTGGATTATATTTAAAGTCATTACAAGATGCAGATTATGCAGTGAAAGAACTCAAAAATATAGGGATTTTTGAATTATATGAAAGGGGCAGAAAACTTGTTAGTACAAAACTTCATACTGCAAAACATATCTATAAATTAGTCCAAAAAAATAGAATAGCTACTATGAACTATACTTACAACGCAACTCTCGGCGAAAATGGTATAGAAATTTTTTTTAAGTCCTATGATCCTGATTATGAAGCTCATGAGTTTCCAGCATCTATTGATTATCAGTTATGTAATCCAGTTACTGATTTGGTAGGAGTCGAGTTTATTCAAAAGTATCTAGAGAACTTATATCTTGAAAATAAATTTTGTAAGAATTTCGCTGCGGAGGATATTCACCATTTGCTTTACGGATATAATAAAGGATATAAAGATCTGTTGATTAATATATTTGAACATGTACTGCTGGGAGCACTAGGCTGTTCACTTGTAAATTGTAACATTATTAAATTGAATATTACAGAAAAGGATATTCGATATTTGAGTGATAAATTGCTTAAATATGATGATAATGAAATTGCTTTGAAAGTCTATAAGGCAATAAAGAGAATACTAAAAGAGTTGAATATTATAAATCCTTCTCTAAGAGATTATATCAAAAAAAGTTTGCCAAAGATTATATCAAATATTATAAATGGAGTTCGGACGGATAATCTTGGCAAAGTGTTTGCACGTTCAATTAATCAAGAATTAAAACCTAAAATTTATTTTTTATCTGATATAAAGATGGATGATAAGGATTACAGAAAATTAATTGATGAATTGCTTGTATGTAGATATTCATCTGATAAGCTTGCACTTATAAAAGAAAAAGTAAAGTCCTTTGGTGATCTCGAAGATGTACTATTTGATGCACAATTGACTACAGAAGAGATTATTTCTGTCTTTAAAAATCTTGAAGATATCGAAATGGCTGCAATGATTGAAAGACATCCGTTTAATTCGGATGGTCAAGCTGTAGATTTATCAGAAACAGAAGAGCTGTTACAGTTTTGCTTAAAAAGATACGTTGATCAACTTCCAAAAGATAAGCAAGAAGAGATTTTTGAGAAGGTCGATCATCTTATGGATGATTGATGTGTGTAAGTGCTATGCCGGTAGCAATTTTGCTTTTTGGTCCATTAGCTGATGTTGTATCGGTAGAGACAATATTGATTGTATCTGGAGTGCTTTTGGCATTAGTAGGAGAAAGGTTAAAGTTATGGGGCCAAGCTTGAATGATTTTCTTATTCAACCGGAGTAATCCGTGAAAATAGGAGAAAGATTAGGATAGTAAATAACAAATGGAAAATTGTAATACTCGAAGGTATATTCCCTTAAACTTTAAAGTTTAAGGGAATTTTTATTTGCAGAATTTACTTAATGTGTAAAGTTAAGACTTTTAATGTCTGTAAAAATTGTTAATATTTCAATAATAAATTTTAATATTTTGTTAATATAGTTCTAATATTTACCATATATACTTAGATAAGACTAATTTTATAGGACTATTTCTTAGAGCTTATTAAGAGTTTAGAAGACTTAAAATTAGGACAAGCCTATTATTTAAAGGCTTTAGGATGTAATTAATACCACAAGGGAAGGAGTTGATAATTTGTTTTATCACCAATTGCTTACTATAGGTGCAATTATTTTTGTTTTTATTTTAGGTGTTTATGAGCAAATAAAACATAATAAAATGCTAAAGCTTATCGAGCTTAGAATTAATGTAAATGGCACAAGAGGTAAGTCAACTGCAACAAGATTAATTACTGGGATCTTGAAAGAAGCGGGGATTAAGGTTGTTGGGAAAACAACAGGAACTAGTGCAAGAATTATTTATTGGGATAAAGAAGAAGAAGAACCAATTGAAAGAGGACGTTTGGGTCCAAATATTATAGAACAAAAATCTGTAGTTAAAAAAGTGGCTAAGCTAGGGGCTTCTGCATTTGTAACAGAATGCATGGCTGTGAATCCCGATTATCAAATTACGTTTCAAGAAAAACTTGTCAAAGCAAATATAGGTGTTATTGTTAATGTTCGTGAAGACCATATGGATTTATGTGGTCCGACTAAGGATTTTATTGCAGAGTCTTTTACTGCTACCATTCCTAAAAATGGAACTCTTGTTGTTTCTGATAGTGAGTATAATGATTATTTTGCTGAAGAAGCAAGGAAAAGAAATTGCGAAATAATTATTGCAAAGGAAAAAGATGTTCCAGATGGTTATTTAGAAAAATTTAGCTATATAACTTTTCATGAAAATGTTGCTATTGCGTTAGCTGTTGCTAAAGCATTGAATATTGATAAGGATATTGCATTAAGAGGAATGTTAAAAGCTAACCCAGACGTTGGGGCATTGATAGTACATACATTAAACAATGAGAAACCAGCTTATTTTGTGAATGGATTTGCTGCCAATGACCCAAGTTCAACACTAATGATTTGGAATCATATAACTGCTATTGGATATCCAACGAAGAATTCTATGATAATTGTAAATTGTAGACCTGATAGGGTTGATAGAACATTACAAATTGCTGAAGATGTGTTACCAAATATGGATATTGATGTTCTTGTGGCAATGGGACAATCAGTT
Source organism: Schnuerera sp. xch1 (assembly GCF_019931165.1). Taxonomy (GTDB): domain Bacteria; phylum Bacillota; class Clostridia; order Tissierellales; family Tepidimicrobiaceae; genus JAIOUP01. The sequence continues at coordinate 64,107 of NZ_JAIOUP010000004.1, read as the reverse complement.
AAACCAATTACTGAAGGAGTTAATGCTGAAAGAATATCTACACAAGAATATATAAATGCTGAAGGTTTATCTCCGTATGAGGTTTATGAAATGATTAAGGATTATTTTAGTGACAGAACAATTTTTGGTATTGGAAATATTCACGGCGGTGGGGAAGAATTAGCTGATCTAATAATCCATGAAGAATCAAAGTTGGAAAAAGCATCATAGTACCTTTAGAAATGTTAAAAGTTGAAATAAAAATCTATGAAAATATTATAAGGAGGTAAGCAGGTTGTTACTCACAGACATAAGCATAATAATTATATTAGGAGTAATATTTAGTTTGTTATTTACAGAAATTACAGGAGTTTTGCCTGCTGGTTTAGTTGTACCAGGATATTTAACTTTACTTATGAAATTCCCACAGGCTATATTAACAACCTTTATTATTAGTATTTTAACATATTTAATAGTATTTTTTGGAATAGGTAAAGTTACAATTTTATATGGCAAAAGGAAGTTTACAGCCATGATAGTAGTAGCAATAATGTTAGAGTTTATTATGAATACATTCTTACCAGTTGATTATGTTTACATCACTGGACTGGCTTCAGTTGGTATTATAGTGCCTGGATTAATAGCCAATTCAATTCAGCGTCAAGGTCTTCCTGCAACATTTTTAAGTACTAGCTTGATGGTTGCAATAACCTATGGGTGCGCAACATTATTAAATATTACAATATAGGAAGGGAGGGATAATAAAATGAACACTTTTCTAAGTATGCTAATTAAAAGTAAATATAGTCCATCTTTTTATAAAGAAGACAGTCACAACGATGCACTCGAGGTTTTTAATGCATTAACATTAAAAGAAAAATGTCAATATCTTATTAAAATAAGCAAAAGGAATACCAGCCATCAATCACTCGTATTGTTAGGGTTAACTTTATTAGCTTTTACTGTTGATTATCTATATTAAATTATTTAAAGGAGGAATAAAAATGACTAAGAAACATCTTAAAGTTTTAGCTTTTGTCCTATTATTTACTTTAGGGATTGGTGCAAGCGGATATGCTTTAACAGAAGGTTATACCAGTTTTGCTGATTTATCTGCAGTTGAAGAGGCTGGACAAGACTATTCAATTAAGACTAATGATGTTGGAAGCGATACAACCATTTTAGCTATTCATGGAGGCGGTATTGAGAGAGGTACTTCAGAGATTGTAGAAGCATTAGGTGGACATGGTAAGTATAATACTTATTTATTTGAAGGAAATAAACCATCTAATAACTGGAGTCTCTTTATAAAGGCTATCAATTTTGATGAGCCATCAGCTGTTAATTTAGTTAAGAAATCAGCTGACACTGTTTCTGTTATAGGAGCTGCAGACAATGATGAAATAACATATGTTGGTGGACAGAATAAAATACTAGCAGAATTAATTAAATTGCATCTTACTAATAAGGGATATGCTGTAAAGAATTTAAGTATTCCTGACCGTATTGCTGGTGTTATGAACAGTAATATTGTAAATAAGAATAAATTGTTTAAAGATAGTTATCAAATGGGTGGTGTTCAGATAGCTGTTTCAAAAGGACTAAGAGATAAGCTTGTAGCTAATTCAAGTGAATTAAATAATTACTCTTATTCCATCCATGAAGCGTTAAATAATAGTTGGCCAATAGTAATGTCTCAATTGGAGAAAATGGCTGATTCTGATGGATTTGCTAAGTCAAATGGTATTATGGGATTCTTAAACAAGTTTAATCCTACAAAGCCTAATTTTGATAAGAAAGTAGATAAGATATTAGAAAAGGATGCGAAAACACCTGATGAATTAATTAAAAATGTTGAACATACATCAATAGAAGATTAAGCTGAATGATGAGCTTCTATAGATAAGAAGTTGACAAGCTTTTCTTTAGCTCATCAACTTTACTCATAAGACTATGATTTTATATGCTTCATCAAAAATTGACAAGCTACATATGTAGCTTGTCAATTTTTTACTACCTATTTATATCTTCTTCTCCAACATAACATTTGCTTTAATAACTATCTGAGATATTAAAGAATAAGGAGTACCTAGCAGCTCGTATGCTTCTTCAACTATTTTAGAGCCTGCCTCAAACTAATAGAGTCAAAGCGCTTTACCTTTCAAAGCGCTTTATTTTTATGATACGATCCAACCAGTGTTTTCCTAAATAGCTGATTGTAGTCATATCTTCATCACCAGATGCATGAATAATATAATTATTTCCTAAATAAATTGCAGTATGAGATACCTTTTTTTTCTTTGAATTTTTTTTCGAAAAATAAATTACATCTCCTGGGCGCATGTCCTTATAATCAATAGTTTCACCTACTTTATATTGTTTTTTAGTCTTACGTGGTAAATAAATATTTTTAGAATTTCTAAAAACTGTTTGAACAAAATAAGAACAGTCAAAACCATTAATAGTTTCTCCACCTAGCAGATAAGGAGTTCCTATATATTTCATTGCTTCTCGAATAACTGGATTTTCGTGTTGCATATAATTTTCAGGTTGCAAATTATGAATATCTTCTTCTGTTAGTCGTCTTGCACCTTTATATATATCTGACCAATATTCACTTTCAATATCTCTTTCTGCAACTCCGCTCATTTTTGTCTGGACTATAAAGATACCATTTCCTTTATAAATACCGGGTATTAGTTTACTTCCTTTAAAAAACACTATGTCACCTGGTCTGAGCTCTTCCTTAGAGATATGTTTACCCATTTCATATATTCTATCAGCAAAAGCGGATAATTGTATGTCAAAGGTATCTTTAAAAACATAACGTACAAAACTAGTCGAATTGAATCCTTCGGCTGGGAGTTCACCATCTGGATTATGAGGTGTTTCCAGCAAGTCCATAGCATTTTCTACAATTGGATTGCTTACGATAGATTCCTCAATGATGTTCTTAGTAAAGCGTCTTGCCCCTAGTAATTTAGATTTCCAATAATCATTTGTCTCGAGATCCACTACTTGAACTCCTTCAGTTGTAACGATCACAAAAATACCATTGTCTATATAAATTGCTGGTAGTCGGACATCATCACCCTGAAAAAATAGCACATCGCCAGATTTAATATCAGACATATCTACTTTCATGCCTATACGCCATTGCTCTGCGGATGTTCTAGGGAAATCTAATTTCTTTATTTGACTAAAAACGTATTGTACAAAGCCTGAATGATCAAAGCCATTTGGATTATTACCTCCAAGTTCATAGGGAGATTCTGCTAATTCGAGAGCTTTTATGGCTATAGGATCTAATTCATTAGTTATATCTGTGTAGCGTCTTGCCCCTTTATAACGAGTTCTCCAATAGGGATGTTTTTTAATATTACGTTCTACTACACCTTCATCAGTTGCTACAACAATAATGATATCATCACCTTTATATATTGCTGGTATAAGGTTTTTGCTTCCATTAAAAAAAAGGATATCTCCAGGTTGTATCTCATTGCGTTGTATGGGTTCACCAAGTTTCCATAGCTTTGAAGGAGATTGAGGGAGAGTTATATTTTCTTTTTCTTCAAAAATATACTGAATAAATCCTGTACTATTAAACCCTGCTTCTGGTGTATTACCTCCTAATTCAAAAGGTATACCCATTAGACTCTCTGCAAATAAAACTGTTTCCACATTATTATAAGCGTAGGTTGGAACTATAACAATTATCAGAGCCAATAGTACTAATGGTATAACATTTGGTCTTATAAACTGATTCATTTAAAATTCTCCTTTTTATTGTATTTTAATATTTTTGTAGTTTTCAATATTGCGAATAATTCAAATGGGTTTTACCAAATTTCATACATTATTGTAACAAAAAAGGACAATTTAATGCAAGAAACTAACAACCCATTTTTATCGCAAAAAGAATAGATATTAGTTATAAGAGTTTATAGATAGCAAAAAATTTCCCTTTTCTTAAATAAACTATATTATAGTAAAATAAGTAAGGATAAAGAAGAATTATATAAATTACAGTGTATAATATATGTACATTCTATTTGATATATTCCTATTCTTATATTAAGAATAATTCTATCTTGATCTAAGTTTTGTTTATTTTGTATTTCAGATATAAAATTCATATTATATAATATAAATATAGGGAGTAGGAGGGATATAAATGCAAAAGAAGTTATATAAATCAAGTAGAGACAAAAAGCTTGCTGGAGTGTGTGGTGGTATAGCTGGATACCTTAATATTGATTCTACTGTAATTAGATTAATATGGGTTATTATTTCATTAGCATACGGTACTGGAATTATAGCATATATAATTTGTGCTTTAATAATGCCTGACAAACCAGAATGGATGGAAACAGAGGAGGATGAAAACTAAGGTTAATAATGGATATTGAACTCTGTATTGAACAGGGTTCTTTTAGTTTTTAATACATTTTGGACAGATTCCTTTAAAATATATATCTTTTTCATTAATTTTGAAACCATCTAGTTCTTTAGTTGTAAAGGAATCTATATCAATAGAGAAATCGTATATTCTGCCACATGATTCACATTTAAAATGACCATGGTTTTCTGTACATATGTCATATCGAGTCTCATTGTCTTCAATATTAACTATCCTAACAATATTGATTTTAGTCAATAGGTTTAATGTATTATATACGGTAGTTTTAGATAGGGTAGGAAAATCCTTATGAAGTTCATTATAAATTTTATCAACAGTGGGATGGCACCGATTTTCAGCAAGATATTCCAAAATCTTTAATCTTTGATGTGAAAGTCTTATATTGTTTTCATTCAATTTATTTAACATATCTTCAAAGGATGTATTCATCAAATCACTTCCTATATTTAATATAGATATTATGATAATAAAGATGATTGTAATTTTACAAGTATTACAGTTATATTATACCCTTTAGCTCACTGTTTTGCAATTATCATCTTATATATTGACAATATGTAAAATTTAGTTTATTATTATATAATGTTTATTAAATACTTTAATGCTAAAGTATTAGGAGGTAGCAATATGATTGAAAAGGATGTGGCTATACAACTAAAGGAAACCTATCAGAGGATAACGTATATAATGCAGTCTAAGATTGATGAATATGGGCTAACCCTTGGTCTATTATATCTTATAATACTTATAGAAAAAAAACCTAATTCTAGCCAAAAAGAATTAGCTGAAGAGATGAGGTTTACACAAGGAGCTATGAGCAGTGCTGTTAAGAGGTTACTGAAACTAGATATGATTGAACAAATACCTTTGGAATCGGATATGAGATATAATAGGTTGATTGTAACAGAAAAAGGCAAATCCATGATAGATGATTATAAGGATTATTTACTTGAGATATATTCAGATATGTTTATTGGATTTGACTATGACGAATTAATGAAATTGTATAATTCTATATTAAAGCTTAATAAAAATTTGAGTAATATTAGCAGTTAAATTGGTTTATAAAGTTTAGCAGAACAGGAGGAATATTTTGAGAGCATTATTACCATTTATGAAGAAATATAAAACTTTTGCTATATTAAGTCCTATACTTATGATTTTAGAAGTTCTGGCTGATATTATCATTCCTTATTTTATGTCGCGTATAGTGGATATAGGGATAGCAAATCGGGATGTTGAATATATAGTAAGAATTGGACTTATAATGGTTGGAGCTGCACTACTTGCCATGACGTTTGGTATATTAAGTGCTCATTGTGGTGCAAGAGCAGGATATGGATTTGCTGCAGAGATCAGAAAAAAAACATTTAATAAGATCCAAAGTTTTTCATTTGCAAATCTTGATCAATTTACAGTTTCATCACTTATAACAAGGTTGACCAATGATTGTAATACTATAGGTCAAGTAACTATGATGAGTTTGCGTATGGCAGTAAGGGCACCATTTCTAGCATTGTTTGCACTTATTATGGCATTCCAAATAAATGCATCATTAGCAAGAGTCTTTATGATTGCTATACCAATTACAGCAATTGCTATTACTATTATTTTAACTAAAGCAAGACCTTTATTTTTGATGTTACAAACTCGTGTAGATAGAGTAAATGCCATTATTCAAGAGAATTTAACAGGTATTAAGGTTGTAAAATCGTTTAATAGACAAAGACATGAAGAAGGGAGATTTAAGCAAAGAAATGATTCTCTGAAAGAAACTGCACTAGAAGCTATCTCGCTTGTTATATTCCTTATGCCTTTATTAAATATTATAGTCTATTCAACTATTATTGCAGTATTATGGATCGGTGGACAAAAAGTAGTTGCAGGAAACATGGGTGGTGGAGAATTGATATCTTTTATCACTTATATAACACAGGTTTTAATGGCGCTTATGATGATTTCATTTTTCTTTATGCAATTACTACGTGGTTCTGCATCTGTAGGCAGGATTTTAGAAGTGTTGAATACGGAATCGGAAATTAAGGAAATTGAAAAGCCTATTAAAGAAGTAAAAGATGGTTCAATTAGCTTTAATCATGTAAGTTTTTGTTATCCTGGTAGTACAGAGAATATCTTAAATAATATTAATCTTGACATAAAATCTGGTGAAGTTATTGGGATCATTGGATCTACAGGATCATCTAAGTCTACATTGGTACAATTAATACCAAGGCTTTATGATGTAACTGAAGGTTCAGTTGCTGTTGGTGGTATAGATGTTAGAGATTATGATATTAAAGTATTGCGGGATCAGGTAGCATTTGTGTTACAAAAAAACACGTTATTCTTAGGTACAATTAGAGAAAATATGAAATGGGGTAATGAAGATGCCTCAGACGAACAAATTATAAATGCACTTAAGCAAGCTCAGGCTTGGGAATTTGTTTCAAAATTTGAAGATGGATTAGAACATAAGGTTGAACAAGGAGGAGAAAATTTTTCAGGTGGTCAAAAACAAAGACTTAGTATTGCAAGATCATTGATGAAATCTCCAAAGGTTATAATACTTGATGACTCAACAAGTGCCATTGATATGACAACTGATGCAAAGATTCAAAAAACATTTAAAGAGAAATTAGGACATATAACTACACTTATAATTGCACAAAGGATTGCTTCTATCCAACATGCTGATAGAATTATTGTAATGCATCAAGGACATATAGAGTCTATAGGAAATCATGAAACTTTACTAAATATATCTTCAATCTATAGGGAGATCTATGAATCACAACAAAAAGGGGTGGTTGGATAATGAAAAGTCAATATGGATATCGACAATTACGCCCTAGTAATCCAAAGAAAACAATAATGAGATTATTTGGATATTTTAAGTTTAATAAGGCTTTATTTTTTAGAGGAGTATTTTTCGTAATACTTGGTTCTATTGCACAGATAGCAGCTAATGGTATGCTAAGTCCTATTATTGATACATTGGTTGGAGATTATGATACAAGTCAATTTGTACGATACATTATTATAATGGGGATATTCGTAATTCTAATTGCTGTAGGTCAGTATTTAGGAAATTTATTTATGGCAAAGTTAGCACAAAAGACAATTCACAAGATTCGTGCAGATATGTTTTCTCATATGGAGAGATTGCCTGTTTCATACTTTGATACACATTCTCATGGTGACTTAATGTCTACATTTACAAATGATGTAGGTATGCTTAATCAATCATTAGAACAAAGTGTATCTCAGATTACTATATCCATTGTAACAGTAGTTGGTACATTTGGCATGATGATATATTTAAGTCCGATGCTTACATTAGTAGTAGTAGCTATGCTAATAGTTATGCTTGGCGTAGTAAAATATATTGGGAAAAAGTCGGCAAGAAACTTTCGTAATCAACAGGCTGCATTGGCAGATATGAATGGTTATGTAGAAGAAATGATGTCAGGACAAAAGGTAGTTAAGGTATTTAATTATGAAGATCGTGCTATTGATAGTTTTAATGAAAGAAATGAAGAACTTCGTAATGCAAGTACCCAAGCATCTACTTATGGTGTTATGCTTATGCCTATTATGGGAAATTTATCCTATGTACTATATGCACTTGTATCTATCTTTGGTGCATTTTTAGTAATTGTAAATAAAATGAGTGTTGGAAATATTGCATCATTCTTACAGTATACAAGAACAATTTCAAGACCTATAACTCAGGTTTCTAATCAGCTTAATGTATTGTTTGCAGCCTTAGCGGGTGCAGAAAGGATATTCAATATATTAGATGAAGAAATAGAAGTTGATCAAGGTGATATTACTCTTATTAGAGATGATAAAGGGGACAATAAACTTTATTGGAAGGTCCCAAAGGAAAATGGTGAATATGAAAAAGTACCACTAAGAGGTTTTATTACTTTTAAAGATGTGGATTTTGGTTATACACAAGAGCGGAAAGCACTCAAAGATATTAATCTTTATGCAAAACCTGGTCAGAAAATAGCATTTGTAGGATCTACTGGTGCTGGTAAAACTACTATAACCAATCTTATAAATAGATTTTATGAGATACATAACGGAACTATACTTTATGATGGCATAGATACTAAACGTATTAAAAAATATGACTTAAGAAGTACAATGAGTATTGTACTGCAAGATGTTCATCTATTTGAAGGTACAATTGCAGATAACATTAGGTATGGTAGACTTGATGCCACAGATGAAGAAGTAAAGGAAGCAGCTAAACTTGCTAATGCTCATTACTTTATTAGACATTTACCTCAAGGTTATAACACAATGCTTACAGCTGATGGGCACAATCTATCTCAAGGGGAACGCCAGTTATTATCTATTGCAAGAGCAGCAGTAGCAGACCCGACTATACTCATATTAGATGAGGCAACATCCTCTGTAGATACGAGGACAGAAAAATTAATAGCAGAGGGTATGGATAAACTAATGGAAGGTAGAACAACTTTCGTAATTGCCCACAGATTATCAACAGTTCGTGATGCTAAAGCCATAATGGTATTAGAACATGGGCAAATAATAGAACGAGGCGATCATAATGATTTAATGAAACAAAAAGGTCGTTATTATGCATTGAATACTGGAACAATAGAGCTAGAATAAGTAAGGAATTTACTGTTTTTCCATGGCGTATAATTAGAGTAACCATATTTGTTAATCCGGAAGATATTGTATTCTTGACATTATTCTACTTAAAGTATAAAATTTAGATATATACTAGGGGAGCCATTATGGCTGAGATGAATTATTCGAACCCTTTGAACCTGCACTGGATAATGCCAGCGAAGGGAGGTTATCTGATAGTTTAAAAGATAAATCTAGAATTTTGTATAGATTTATACAATTATTAGATTGTTAACTTTTTTCGGTGGTATGTCAAATACTGTTTGAAAGGAGTTTTTTTTATGAGTTTTTCGCAAAGATTATTATTAAAAGGGAAACCTATTTGGGAATCATGTCTAAGACATCCTTTTCTTGATGAACTTAGTAAAGGTATTTTAGAAGAAGGTAAGTTTTGTTTCTATGTTAAACAGGATTATGTTTATCTAATAGATTATATGAAACTCTTTGCATTAGGTATGGTTAAATCAGATAATTTAGAAGATATGCAAGCTTTTTCTAAAAGTGCCAATGCAATAGTGAATATTGAGATGGATGCACATATTAAATTCGCAAAGAAAGTTGGAATAACTAAAAAGGAATTAGAAGACACAAAACCGAATGTCAATAATTTGTCGTATACTAGGTATATGCTTCAAGTAGCTACGCAAGGGTCACTAGATGAATTAGTAGCTGTATTACTTCCTTGTATGTGGAGCTATGCATTTATTGGTAAGATTTTAGCTAAGAGCAAAAAAGCATTGGAGCATCCTTTTTATAGGGAATGGATACTTACATATGCAACTGAAGAATATAATAATGAGAACAATTGGTGTATACAATTAATGGACAAGTTAGCTGAAGGACTTCCAGAACGACAACTCAAAAAACTAGAAGAGATTTTTATTATGTCCTCAAAATATGAATATATGTTTTGGGATGGGTGTTATAAAAAGAAAAATTGGCCAATATAAATGAAAGCATTAGAAATTAGTAATTTAACATTTAGGTATAACGGTTTCAAAGAAATTATGATTTATGGTTTATCCTTTTAGTATAGATAAAAAGTAAAACTATCTATTGAACAATAGATAGTTTTACTTTTGTCTTTGTCAATTATAATTTATTTTTATATTTTAAATTGTTCTACTTGACTGTTGAGTTGTTCAGCTATACTTGCAAGCTCTTCACTTGCGCTTGTAATTTCACTCATTCCAGCAGTTTGCTCTTCTATAGATGCTGATGCTTGTTGGCTTCCAGCTGCATTTTCTTGTGATATAGCTGATAGGTTTTCCATTATATTAGCTATTTTTTCTTTTTGAGCTGCCATTTCATTACTTGATTCATTAACTGTATTTATTACTTTCTTCATTTCTTCTATGGATTTAGAAATTCCATCGAACTTACTGCTAGTCATATTTACACTTGTATTTCTAGAATCTGTTATTTTGCCTACTTCTTTCATGGTTTGTACTGCCATCGATGTTTTTTCTGTGAGATCATTGATTATGGTGCTAATTTCTTCTGTAAATTGATTTGATTGTTCTGCAAGATTTCTAATTTCATCTGCCACTACAGCGAATCCTCTACCAGTCTCTCCTGCTCGAGCTGCCTCTATGGCTGCGTTTAAAGCTAATAAATTAGTTTGCTCTGCAATACTTTTTATCATTTCACTAGCAGAGGCAATCTTTTCTGCACTTTGATTAGTACTATTTATTACTTCTTTAATTTGATTTGATGCTTTATTGCTCATATTATTCTTTTCTACAAGTTCTCCAATTAATTCAGTTCCTTCATCTTTTAGTTGATTAACTTTTTCAATTGAATTGTTTAGATTTTTTATATAATCTGCGTTTTTAACAACTACATTCCCAAGTTCTGTAACGGTTTCAAATCCTTGTTCTACATCTTTTGCTTGTTCACTGGCACTGCTAGCTATATCTTCGACGGCTTTAGATATTTCGCTAGATGCTCTTGAAGATTGCTCAGTAGTTGCTGTTAGTTCTTCAGAATGAGCAGCTACCATTTGAGAACTGTCCGAAACATTTTTAATAATATTAGCTATAGAATTTCGCATAATATTTACTGATCGAGATATTTCCCCAAATTCATCTTTTTTACTTCTCAAACTCTGTGGTACGTCGATGCTAAAGTCTCCTTTTGCCATGAAGCCCATAATATCTTTTAGTTTGTGTATGATTTTTACAGCATAATTAGATGTAAAGAACAAAAATGCTCCTATTGCTAAAGTTGCAAGTATTCCTGAAATAATAACTGTAAGTACATTTTTGTTTATAGCAGAATTAACACTTTCCATTGAAAAACCTATATTTACTGCTCCTACATTTTCACCATTTACAATTGCAGGATATGCTATATCATAAACTGGAATTTTTTCTTCTCCAAAAGAATACTCAGATGTATGAGAAACATCATCAACAACTGCTGAGATGGCTGCTTCATCTTCAGAGAGATCTAAACCAATACGCTCCTTTATACTATGAGCAGTAGCTTGTAAATTTTCATCTATGAAAACAGCATAAACAATATTATCGTTTGCAGCTAAATCATCTATTAGCCTTTGATAGCTGAATTGTTCTGTTAAGGCGTTAATGTCATTGGCTAAAAGACCTATTTGTACTGCAGATCCATCTGGACTTTTTATAGTACCATATTTTTTATATGTATTTGATAATGTATCTTTCCTAATTTCTTCTATTAATTCTGTTTCATTGCTTTCAAAGAAAGCATTTAAAGGATGATTTTCAGCTGGTTTCCAACCTACATAATGAGAAAGATTTGAGTACATTATTACACCTTGAGAATTAAAGATATTAATTTCGACTATTCCTAAATCCTCTGCTAATTGAGTAACTGTTTGATTATTTAATTCACCCTCAAGTTTCATGATGGACTTAGCTGCTATCCTAATTTGATTTTCTATGGAATTATTTACGGCCTCTAAGGATTTTGAATTATCTTCCATTCTGCTTATAAATTCATCTAATGTAAATTGCCCGTTTTCCCTCATTTCATTAAGTAAGCTTTGTTTGGTATTATAAGTAGAGATTGTTCCCATTGCTGCTATACCTATAATTACCATAATTATTGGAACTATTAATAATCTTACTTTAATAGAATGTTTGTTAAAGTTTTTTTTCTTTGTTTTAAGTTTCATATAATTACTCCTTTCATTAAAATTGATAATATTTATTTGATGTATGTACTATCACATAATAATATCGACAGATTAGCGTGAAACTATAGGGTAAATTTAATTAAATAAATGAACAGCTCGTTATGATTTTATAGTGAAATTAATATGTATTTTAATAAGTCCATATGATAAAATGAAGTGATAGTGATGAATATATGCAACGATCTTTTTGGCTTTCTTTCATAGACAAGGCTTATAGGTCATAGGTAGCTCTGGCTATTTTAGAGTTTTTTGTTTTGATTAACTAGAGAGGAGAATATTTATGGGAAATTTAGAATTAGTGATTATTGGAATTGGAGTTTCTATGGATGCATTTGCAGTTGCAATATGTAAAGGCTTATCTATGAAAAAAATGAGTTATAAAAATGCAGTCATTACTGGATATTTTTTTGGGAGTTTTCAGGCATTGATGCCGTTCATAGGTTACATTTTGGGGACACAGTTTAAGGATTATATAGTGTCAATTGATCATTGGCTAGCTTTTATTTTACTTTTGATTATAGGTATCAATATGATAAAGGAATCTAATAATACATGTGATATATCTAATGAACCGTTTAATATCAAGGACATGACTCTATTAGCTCTTGCTACGAGTATTGATGCATTAGCTATAGGAGTAACTTTTGCATTTTTAGAAGTGAATATTATCCCTGCTATTTTAACAATTGGAATTATTACCTTTATATTTTCGTTTATTGGAGTAAAAATTGGGAATATATTTGGAGTAAAGTTTCAATCAAAAGCCGAAACAATAGGTGGAATTATTCTAATTGGGATGGGTGTTAAGATTCTATTAGAGCATCTTGGTTATACTATTTTTAACTTATAACTTATTTTGACATTGAACGTATTCATTGGAGGGTTTGTATTGATTAATTTTATAATAAAAAGATTTATTAAGGATCATGAGAATATAAATGATAAATATGTAAGAGAATCTTATGGTATATTATCTGGAGTATTAGGAATCATTTGCAATCTATTTTTATTTATATTGAAGTTAGCTATTGGACTTTTTATGAACAGTATTGCGGTGATTTCTGACGCCTTTAACAATCTTAGTGATTTAGGTTCATCGGTTGTTATTATATTTGGAGCAAAGTTAAGTAACCAACCTCCGGATGATAAACATCCACATGGTCATGGAAGATATGAATATATTGCTTCCTTAGTAGTGGCTTTTATTATATTTGCGGTTGGATTAGAGACGTTAAGGGAATCTTTTAATAAAATTATTAATCCAGAAACCGTAGTTTTTAGTCAGATGTTAATTGTAGGCTTATTGATTTCCATCTTAGTAAAGTTATGGATGTTTTCTTATAATAAGTATATAAGCAAAAGGATAAATTCTGGTATAAATAGAGCAACAGCTTATGATAGCTTAAATGATGCTGCTGCTACTTTTATAGTAATAGTAGGAACTTTAATAGGAAAGCGTGTAAATTTGCCTATTGATGGATTATTGGGTCTTATTATTTCTGCTTTAATAATGTACACAGGGTTTGATATTGCTAAGGATTCTGTAAACTTACTGTTAGGAAGTTCTCCAGATCCACAACTTATCGATAGAATCAATGAGTTAATTCTTGAAAATGAGAATATAATAGGAGTTCACGACCTGATAGTTCATGATTATGGACCAAAAAAGATGATGGCTTCAATTCATGTAGAAGTTTCTGACGATGAGAATATAGTAGATATCCATTCAGAAATTGATAAAGTGGAACAAAAAGTGGAAGAACAACTGGATATTGATATAGTTATTCACATGGATCCTGTAGAAGATAAAAAATAAGAGAAAATAAAGAGGAATGAGCAAAAGGAGACTACTGCGAGAGCCTCCTTACTATTATTGATATATTTCTAACCTTCTAAATTTTTTTTGTTAAGTTTTCCTTTTTCATCTAATGTCACCCTGGTTATCTTTGATAGGATTGGAACGTCATCTATTTTAGCACATTCTAGAATATGATATACTTTTGAAGTATCTTTGTTTTGTTTAAATACTTGTCTTAAAATTTTAAATATAGAATAAGGATGTTCTGGATCTTTTATACTTATCATTGATACATTTGGTATGGCCATAGCTTCTGTGATTAATTTTTCAAAATCGATATTATTTATTCCTGGAATTAAAAAGTAGTCTGTATTTTTATTTTTAAAATCGTCAAAACCTTTAATTTGAACACTCTTAGCGTTGGACTTAGCTACAGCCATTAATGTAGCGATCAATGGACGAGTTCCCCAACCTCTGTGACCAGAAACTATCAAGGATTCTCTGTTAGAAATTGCTTCTTCAATATAGTTTCCTTGTAATTCTGTCATAAATCCTTGGTCTACTAATCTTTTTAACATTGAATTCATTTATAGCACTCCTTTTATCATTTATATTAATATGATAATTCTTTTGAAGGTAAATACCAACTATCGTTATATTATTTACAATGTCCATATAAATGATTCTTAATGAGATTTGATATTTAATATCCTTTATCTAAATCTATTACATTTATTAACTTTTCATTATTGATATATTTTTTCATGTTTTTATATGTTATTTCATATCTTCTTCTATAAACCATCTCTGAAGCCCAAGAATTATGAGGTGATATGTATACATTATCCATATTCCAAAGTGGGCTGCTTTCTGGCAAAGGTTCTTCTTCAAATACATCTAGAGCGGCTTTTTTTATCTTCTTCGATTTTAAACTTTCTATAAGTGCTTTTTCGTTAATTATGCTCCCACGAGCAATATTAACCAGATAGGTATCATCTTTCATATTATCTAATAGAGATTTATTTACAAGATGATGAGTTTTATCTGTGTATGGGACTGTAATTACAACGACATCGCATCTTTTTACAACTTCATCAATTTTATCTATATTAAAACATTGATGAAAGTATTCAGTTTCATGACCATTAGAATTTATTCCTAGCAAATTTACACCGAATCCTTCAAATCTTTTTGCGGTTTCTTGAGCAATAGATCCAGTTCCTATAAAACAAATATTTTTTCCGTATAATTCCAATAGATTGGTATTGACTTTCCACAACTTATTTTTTTGTTTTTGATAAAACTCCTTACTGTTTTTGAACATTTCTAATGTTTTTAATACTATCCACTCAGCTATTGGTATACTATAGCCACCTCTATTATTGGTTAATAATATATTTTGATTTAATATTTTATCCTTTGGGACTTGGTTAATGCCAGCACTTAAAAGTTGAATCCACTTTAGATTGGGGAACATACTAATGTTTATTTTATCAAAAGGATTAAAACAGACTAAAATATCTATGTCCTTTATGGCATTAGAAAAATTGATGTCCTTTTCATCTCTAAATATTATCTCGTAACCTAAATTTTGCAATGTTTTATATTCCTCATCTGTAAATTTAAAAGTTGTAAGTGCCTTCAAAAAAATTACCTCCTTTTCTTTTAGTATTTGTTATACCCCTTTAATAGGAGTTGATAACTTAAGGTTTTCAAAAATACAGTCAATTAAATCAATACAAAGGTTTGCTGTGACATCGTCTTCATCAAGCTGAGGATTCAGTTCTACAAAGTCCATGGATTTTATCATCCCCGTACTCAAAAAGGCTTTGAGAATTTTTTTCCCTTCTTTTAGACTGAAACCATTTCCAACTGGAGTTCCTGTTCCAGGGACAATAGATTTGTCCAATACATCTATATCAAAACTTAAATGAACATTGTCAATGCCAGAGGATTTAATACTATTTATAACTTCATCTATAATGGTGTCTAAACAAAATTTTCTAATATCATCTATAGTGTAAAGAGTTAAATCCAAATTCTTAGCTATTTGAATTTCACCTTCATCCAAGTCTCTAGCACCAATAATGTATACATTTTCAGGGTTAACCTTTTGACCATCAAAATATATGTTTACTAGAGAGGGGTCTCCTTTTCCTAATACTGTACTCAGAGGCATCCCATGAAAGTTACCAGATGGCGATGTTTCATCAGTATTAATATCTCCGTGAGCATCTATCCAAATGACAGCTAAATCGTTATAAAATTTGCTAGTACCAGCGATGCTACCTAATGCTAAAGAGTGATCTCCACCAAAGATAAAAGGGAAATCATCTGAAACTAAAGTGTTATAAACTGAATGTGCAAGGTTTGTATTGATGTCAACTATTGGTTTTAGATATTTGATTTTTTTGTGGTATGCGTATTTATCTTCTTCTGAAACATCTGGGATATATATATCTCCGAAATCGTAAACACTTTGATGGTGTTTTTTAATTATATCAATAATACCTTTTTCTCTTAACTTTTTTGGTCCATATTGAGCACCTTGACGATCACATCCATACATAATTGGTACTCCAATTAGTCTTGTATCCATTTAGAATCCCCCTTATCAATATTTATTGTCGATAAAACTAAGTTTTTATGTTGTTTTATTATATTACAATTATATCACCGAATTCGTTGTTATAAACAAGCTTTTTTAATTAAAGATGATCAAAGAAACCTTGAAGTGAAGAAATCTTTACTTTAAAATAGATATATGAATATTAAATGATGAGGTGAATTATGGCGAAACACTATTATGCTGTTAAAGAAGGTAAGGAAATAGGAATATATAATACATGGACAGAGTGTGAATTACAGGTGAAAGGATATTCAGGAGCTATATATAAGAAATTTTCAACATACGAAGAGGCTTTGAATTTTATTAATAATGATGAGAAAGCTATAGAAGAAAAGGACTTACAGAGATTAAAGGAGAATGAAATGATTGCCTATGTAGATGGTAGCTTTGATAAGGATAACAGATATTATAGTTATGGTGCGGTTTTATTTACTAAAGAAGGTAAGCAAACTTTATCGGATAAATATAATGATGAAAAAATGGTAGACATGAGAAATGTTGCAGGAGAGATTAAAGGTTCTATGGTTGCTATGCAGAAAGCTTTAGAAAATGAAAAAGATACTCTATATTTGTATTATGACTATGTGGGCATAGAAAAATGGGCTATTGGAGAATGGAAAACTAACAAATATGGTACAAAAATGTATAAAAGATATTACGATTCAGTAAAGGATAAATTAAAGATAATGTTCTTAAAGGTCAAAGCCCATACGGGAGTTGAGTATAATGAAGAAGCAGATTTATTAGCTAAAAAGGCTCTTGGAATAGAAGTTTAAAGGGATTCCCAATTGGGAACCCCTATATTTTTTCAAATCCTATATTGTTTATATTTAATAATTCTACTGCATAATCATCAATTCTATAATCATTTTTATAATATATTTTTTTGATTCCAGCTTGTATCAAAGCCTTTGTACAATTAAGGCATGGAAAATGGGTAACATAGACTCTACATCCTTTTACGGGGATTCCTTCTCTTGCACAATATACCAGAGCGTTGATTTCAGCATGGATTGTTGCTATACAATGGCCATCTCTAATAACATGTCCTACATCGTTACAATGTGGATTACCTGAAATTGAACCATTGTATCCAGTGGATACAATTCTATTATCGTCATTAACAATTAAACAGCCAACTTCTGCCCTATCACATGTAGAACGAGTGGCTACTATCTCTGCTATCTCCATAAAGTATTTGTTCCAAGATTTCCTTTTTTTCATTTATCCCTTCTCCTTTGAAAAATAGTTTCTAATACAATATTATATTATCATATCTTTGAATTTCATTGTATTGTATATAGATATATTTGTAGATATATATATTATTGATATAATATAATAGAAGCAGTAATAAATATGAGGAGAAATTAAATCATGAAATATTTAATAAAAGAAAGAATATTTACATTGTCGGATAAATTTAATATTGAAGATGAGAATGGTAATTCTATATATCAGGTAGAAGGTAAGATATTTTCTGTTGGAAATAAACTAAGAATATATGAATTAAATGGAAAGGAATTAATATATATAGAGCAAAAAATACTTAGATTTTTACCCGAATACAATATATATGGAGAAGGAAGTCATCTTGCGATGGTTAAAAAAGAATTTACTTTTTTTAAACCAAAATTTAGTATTGAAAGTTCTCATGGAAAATTCACAATCGATGGAGATGTTTTTCAACATAATTTTGACGTCTTAAAAAACAATAAACCAGTTGCTTGGGTTAATAAAAAATGGGGTACTTTTTCTGATACTTATTGTGTAGAAATAATGGATGAACAAGATCAACCATTCATACTGGCTTTGGTCATAGTGATGGATCAAATCTTTCATGATGGACAGAAGAATAATGCCTAAAACATTTTAAGGATGTGGTTTTGGTGAATTTATTTAGTATACAGGAGTCGGTTCAAGGAGTGGCAGAAGCTATTTCTACTGTATTAAATGTGGATGTAACTATTGTAGACAAAAACTTAAATCGAGTAGCAGCTACAGGAATGTACAAAGACTTAATTGGGAAAAGGTTGCCTAAAAATTGCTCCTTTGAACTGATATGCAAAAAGAAGGAACCCGAATTCATAGACATGCCTAATACAAGTGAAAAATGTAGCAGATGTAGTTTGAAGGGTAATTGTACTGAGATGGCAACAATAGGATATCCAATAATGAATAATGGAGATCTGTTAGGAGTTATTGGATTAATAGCATTTAATATGGAACAAAAAAGAAAAATTCAACAGGATTATGACTCTTTAATTGTGTTCCTAAATAAATTAGGAGATTTGTTAGTAGGAAACTTAAAGTATGATAAGACCATAACCGCATTGACTATACAAAGTGAAGAAATCAAAATGATAGTAGATGAGTTGGAAAATGGGATAATATGCATTGATAACGAAGGAAAGATAAAATTTATAAATTCTAAAGTAGAAAAGTTTTTAAAAGTCAATGGCTATACATTAATCAATAAATCAATATATGAAATTATACCTGAATTGAAATCTGATTCAAAAACTCAAAGGGCTATTGAGACCAAGATAACTGTAAATGGCGAAAGAAAAAGTTTTATTGTAAAGATGAATCCTGTAATGTTGAGAAAGAAAAAGGTAAGCAATATAATGGAAATCCATAAAACCTCTAGTATGGTGATGAGTGCATACAAGCTGATAGAAGGTGGAAGTAACATTACATTTGAACATATTATAGGGAATAGCCCTAAAATGCTTGAAGTTAAAAATGTAGCAAAAAAAATAGCAACAAGCAAATCTACCGTATTAATAAATGGAGAAAGTGGTACAGGAAAGGAGCTATTTGCTAGAGCAATACATAATGCTAGCGGAAGAGATAATTACCCATTTATAGCTATAAATTGTGCTTCAATTCCAGATAATCTATTGGAAAGTGAACTGTTTGGATATGAGGGAGGTGCTTTTACAGGAGCTAGTAAAGATGGACAGTTAGGAAAGCTAGAATTGGCTAATGGAGGTACATTATTTTTAGACGAGATAGGAGATTTACCATTGCATTTGCAGCCTAAACTTTTAAGGGTATTACAAGACGAAGCTTTTATGAGGGTAGGAGGCAAGGAGCTTATTTCTGTTGACTTTAGATTGATAACCGCTACTAATAGGGATTTAAAACAAATGATACGAGATGGGAAATTTAGGGAGGATTTATATTATAGATTAAATGTAATTCCAATTGATATTCCTCCTTTAAGAGAGAGAATAGAGGATATTAATAGATTAAGTCAACATTTTCTTAATAAGTATTGCGATAAACTAGAAGTTTTTCAAAAGTATTTTTCAGAAGATGTGAAAGAAGCTTTATATAAATATAATTGGCCAGGTAATGTAAGGGAGCTAGAGAATGTGGTAGAATATTTAGTTAATATAGTTAAAGGAGAGAGTATAAACTTTGAAAGTTTGCCATATGCTATAAAAAGTTATATAAAAGACTATTCTCATAAATCAGGAAATAGTCATAGGTTAAAAGATATTTTAAACAATTATGAACGAGAAATTCTTAAATTATATCTAGATACATATGGGAATACTACAAAAGATAAAATAAAAATTTCGTCTATTTTGGGAATCAATTTATCTACTCTATATAGGAAATTAAGTAAACATAATTTGCAATAATGCGAATTAATTCTCATAGATGATAATAATTTTTTCTCAATTTATTCATACCTAGTCTAAGAATAATCTATTCGTAATTAGATGCAATTTGCATAAATGAAAAAATTATAATATTTAAAATCGGTAAAATAACCTTATAAGTAGGGAAGGCACTGACTTCTAGAATATATAAAATATTTTGAAAATTATGGCATATTCCTTGCATAATATAAAGTTAAATATATTTTAATTAGGAAGGAGTTGCTATAATGAAGGATAGTCAAAAGCTTGATAATTTATTGTGGACAATTAAAAAAGATATTTTTCCAGCGATAGGTTGCACAGAACCTATTGCTGTAGCTTATGCAGCAGCAGTTGCAAATAAATATTTGACAGGCAATATGGATAGTATGCTTATAAAGGTAAGTAAAAATATATTTAAAAATGGGAAATTTGTTGTTGTTCCAAGTACTAATGAATATGGACTAGATCTAGCAGGGGCGTTGGGGGCTTTAGTTGGAGATCCAGAGAAGGGATTTATGGTATTAAAAGATGTTAATGAAGATGTAATTGAATCTGCTCATCAAATAATAGATTCAGGCAAGATAAAATCAGAGTATGTAGAAGGAGATTCTGATGTATATGTTGATATAGTTGTTAATAGTTATTCTGATGTGGTCGAAGTGGAATTAAAAGATAGCCACACTCATATAGAGAAGATAGTAGTAGGTGGAGAAACTGTATATGAGGCAAAGTTGAGTAATGATAATATTGTGTCCTGCGAATTTTTAAAGAATATGACTTTTAAAGAAATTAGGGAAGTGTGTGAGATTATACCTTTAGAGAAGTTAGAATTTATTCAAGAAGGAATTGACATGAATAAAAAAGCAGCTGAAAGAGGTATTAGTGAAAATAAGGGCTTGAATATTGGGGCTACATTGAAAAGGTTGCTAGAAAAAAAGAGGTTGTCTATGGATGCTCCTACCAAAGCTAGAATTTTGACAGCAGCTGCGGCTGATATTAGAATGGGTGGTGGGTGTTGCCCTATAATGACCAGTGGAGGTAGTGGAAATCAAGGATTAGGTGTTGTACTTCCTATTATGGTAGTAGCAGAAGACGAAGGTATTGAAAGAGAAAGATTAATAAGAGCTGTATTTTTAGGGCATATAGTCAACAAATTTGTTAAAACTTATACTGGCAAATTATCAGGGATGTGTGGATGTGCAATTGCAGCAGGAATTGGAGCTAGTGCAGGAATATCTTGGATGTTAGGAGGAAAAGATGAACAAATAAGTGGAACATGTAATAATATGTTGGCTAATTTGACTGGTATGATATGTGATGGAGCTAAAGAAAGTTGTGCTCTTAAATTAGCGACATCAGCAAGTGAATCAGTTATATCTGCATATTTAGCTAATGAAAACATCATTGTCAAAAACAATGTAGGAATAATAGGTGAGAATATAGAAGAAACAATAAAAAATACAGGAATTTTATGTAAAGAAGTTTTTACACATGCAGATGAAGTAATAGTAGATATGATTAAATAACTTTATTTTGATAGCCTGGCACCAAAAAAGAAAGTTATTGTAAATATTTTGTTTTAAATTCACGAAATTAGTTGATTTTATTTTGAATAAAGGTTATAATGAATAGTAACCTTAATTCATCAGTTAAGTATTTTGTTTTAAATTTTTAAGTATTAATTAAAAACGATTAAAGAAATAAGATTTATATAGATTGTAAAATCTCCAAATCTTTATTTCTTATAAATGCCCTGAGAATTAAAGGAAATAAAAATTTGGAGGTAGTTAGAAATGGCTAACGGTAAAGTAAAATGGTTTAATTCAGAAAAAGGTTTTGGATTTATTCAAACTGAGGAAGGTACAGATGTGTTTGTACACTATTCACAGATTAACAGAGAAGGATTCAAAACATTAGAAGAAAACGAAGAAGTAACTTTCACAGTAGTTGATGGTCAAAAAGGACCACAAGCTGAAGATGTTACACCAGTAAGATAATTTAATTAGAGAGTTAAAAAAACCTAAAGTCGATGACTTTAGGTTTTTTTCTACAATAATAATGATATTGAGAATCATTATTATTACGTTTAAATTTTTGTACTTTGGATATAAATAAAATGAAGATATTTTACAAAAGAACATATATACTAGGAGGTATTAAATGGAAAGATTAATAGGGAAAAAAGCACCAGATTTTGTAATGAATGCTGCTGAAGGAGATGGTAGTGATTTTCGTAAGGTTAGTTTAAAGGATTACGAAGGAAAATGGTTAGTAATGTTTTTTTATCCAGCAGATTTTACCTTCGTTTGTCCTACAGAAATAACTGGATATAGTAAGAGATATGAAGATTTTAAGAAAGAAGATGCAGAAGTACTTGCTATAAGTGTAGATAGTGAACATTCACATAAAGCTTGGATAAATACAAGTCTTGGAAAAGTTAAATTCCCAATAGCATCAGATATAACTAAAAAAGTTTCAAGTGATTATGGAGTTTTAATAGAGGAAGATGGTGTTGCATTAAGAGGATTATTTATAATAGACCCAGATGGAGTTGTAAGATATTCAGTAATACATGGTTTAAATGTAGGAAGAAGTATTGATGAAACACTAAGAGTATTACGAGCTCTCAAAACAGGTGGTATGTGCCCGGTCGATTGGACTGAAGGCGAAGATCTGTTATAATAAATATAAGCGGTCAATGGCTGGCCGCTTATATTTTTATATATTGGGGGGAGCTATAATGGTAGATATAGATGATGTTATAAGAAAGATAGAGAATAGAATTCCACAGCCTCTAGATATTAAGAAAGAATATGCAATAGTAGTACCTATGATAAATATAAATGGTAGTTGGGAGTTAATATATGAATTGAGGGATAAAAATTTAAATAGACAACCTGGGGAGATATCATTTCCAGGTGGTCAGCTAGAAAAAGGAGAAACCTATAGAGATGCTGCTATAAGGGAAACCATGGAAGAACTCAATATTGAATATAAAAATATTAATATAATAGGCGAATTAGATTATCTTGTGTCTCGTGATAATACTACTATACATTCTTTTTTAGCTATAATTCAAAATATAGATGTAGATGATATAAGACCAAACAAGGGCGAAGTTGATCACATATTCACGGTACCTATTGAATTTTTTCTAAATGATGAACCTAAATTATATTACATAGAATTACATCCAGCAATTAGCAATGATTTTCCATATAATTTGATACCTAATGGGAAAGATTATGATTGGAAAATAGATAGGCATTCAGTATATTTTTATCATTATAATGATTATATAATATGGGGGTATACAGCTAAGGTGACTAAGAATTTTATAGATATAATAAAATGAAGAATGAATATTACAGTTACCATTGTTGATATGAAGCGATGTTATAATTTATATTCTTATCAATGAAAAGCAGTGAAAAAAGTTAGGATTCTAATCATTAGAATCCTAACTTTTAATTTTATATGTTTATTTTTTTAGCCAAGAATTAATCTGTAAACATTTGGGTCCAGTAAGTGGTACCATTAGATTCAACATATCCTACTCCGATTTTATTAAAATTTGGATTTAGGATGTTTTCTCTATGACCTGTTGAATTCATCCATCCTTCAACTACAGACTCTGCACTTTTTTGTCCTTTAGCAATATTTTCTCCTGCGTATCCGTAGTCGATTCCAAACTCCTTCATCATGGCGAATGGATCACCATATGTAGGAGAATTATGGCTAAAATAGTTTTTGTCGGCCATGTCTTGAGACTTAGCTCGAGCAACTTTTGATAGTTCTGCACTATGAGTTAATGGAGCTAGTCCAGCTTTTTCTCTTTCAATATTTACTAGTCTAACAACTTCTTTTTCTACAGAAGATGTATTGTCGTCAGGTGTTTGGTTATCTTGTTCTTCTTTATTTTCTGATTCATTATCTTCTGGTTTTTCTGGTTTACTTGGTTGTTGTTCTTCCTTATTTTCTGATTCATTATCTTCTGATTTTTCTGGCTTACATGGTTCTTGTTCTTCTTTATTTTCTGATTCATTATCTTCTGGTTTTTCTGGTTTACTTGGTTCTTGCTCTTCTTTATTTTCTGATTCATTATCTTCTGATTTTTCTGGCTTACATGGTTGTTGTTCTTCCTTATTTTCTGATTCATTATCTTCTGGTTTTTCTGGCTTACATGGTTCTTGTTCTTCTTTATTTTCTGATTCATTATCTTTTGGTTTTTCTGGTTTATTTGGTTCTTGTTCTTCTTTATTTTCTGATTCATTATCTTTTGGTTTTTCTGGTTTATTTGGTTCTTGTTCTTCTTTGTTTTCTGATTCATTATCTTGTGGTTCTTCTTTATCTAAATTGAATAATGGAGTTAATTTAAGAACTAAACTGTCAAATGCTTTTTTTAGATAATCGTTGGAATACTTGTTGTTTTTTAAAACATATCCATTTTTATTGTTTAAATTATTGTCATTTTTACTTTTACTAACTCTATGATTAAAGTTTTGAGCATGTCCTATAGCTGTAGATAAAAATAGAGTTGCTACTAAAGAAACTATAATTTTCTTTCCATTTTTCATTATTTATTGCCTCCTTAAGATTTTAAATATTATTTAGTTTGATCTATCCCCCTTTCATTTTGAACTTTGTAAGAGTATAACATTAAATTTTTATTAAATAAATGAACAATAAATGGAATATATACATAATATTGGTATAGCATGTAAAATAAAAAGTCCTGATTGAATCAGGACTAAAAGGAAATATTTTATTTTATTCTTATTTGATGATATATTTTTTTACCTTTGCGCAACATTAGTTTATTGTCATTAAAATCTTCTAATATAATGGTTCTGTTTATATCTTTAATTTTTGCATTATCTATAGAAATACCATTTTGCTTTATAAGACGTCTACCTTCGCTATTTGATTTAGTAAGTCCTACTTTTGTTAATAGATCTAAAATGCCTATTCCTTTTTCGAATGCCGATTTATCAAATTCTGTGAAAGGAATAGATCCTTCCTTATTTTCACCTAAAAACAAAGCTCTAGAAGCGTCTTGTGCTTTTATAGCCTCTTTTTCACCATGAACCATCTTAGTTACCTCAAAGGCGAGAATTTCCTTAGCTTTATTTATTTTAGATCCTTTTAGGGATCCTAATCTTTTTACCTCATCTATAGGTAGAAATGTTAATAACGCTAAGAATTTTTCCACATCTCTATCATCTGTATTTCGTAAATATTGGTAGAATTCATAAGGCGAAGTTTTTTTATGATCTAACCATATTGCGCCTTTTGCTGTTTTACCCATTTTAACTCCTGATGCAGTGGATAGTAGCTTAAAGGTCATAGCATATACTTTATCTTGTTCAAGCTTTCTAATCAGATCATACCCTCCTAATATATTAGACCACTGATCGCTGCCCCCTACTTGAAGGCGACAATTATAATTTCTGTATAATTGTAAGAAATCATAGGATTGCATTAGCATATAGCTGAATTCGAAGAATGTTAATCCTTTTTCCAATCTATTTTTATAGCTTTCTAAGGTAAGCATATGGTTCACAGAGAAATGTACACCAATTTCTCTCATGAATTCAAGAAAATTTAACTTTAATAACCAATTTGCATTATTTTCTACAATGGCTTTACCGTTATCAAAATCTAAAAATCTTGAAAATTGTTCCTTGAATTTGCTAGCATTATTATCTATTTCTTCCTTAGTAAGCATCTTTCTCATATCAGTTCGTCCTGAAGGATCTCCTACCATAGTAGTTCCGCCACCTAATAATGCTATAGGTCGATGACCTGCTTTTTGCATATGCATCATAACCATTATTTGAATAAAGTGACCTAAAGTTAAGCTATCAGCAGTAGCGTCAAATCCTACATAGAAAGTAACTGATTCATTACCTAAAAGGTCTCTAAGTTCATCTTCATAAGTTACTTGGTCAATATAACCTCTTTCTTGTAATACATCATATACATTAGCCATTTTTTCTACCTCCTAAAGTTTTATATTTAAATAATTCATTTCAATAAAAAAGGGTATCTTCTCATGTAAGGACGAGAAGATACCCGTGGTACCACCTTAATTTGCATAAAGCCTTTAATCACTTAACGTGTGACAAACGCAATGGTTTCCCATTGAAACTCAGGATTCATATTTCACTCAATTATTAGGTTATAGATCTCTCACCAACGATCTACTCTCTGTCATTTAACCATAATGAGTTACTGTATCCATCTTCGTTCTATATTGATTTAAGTGTATATTAATATATATATTATATATTGTCAAGGGTGGAAAGGATGGCTAATATATTGTAACACTTTATGACGTAATTATTCTACTTCTAATTCTTTACTATTTTCCCATAATCCATGTATATTACAATAGCTTGTAGCATAGAGAATTCCAGACTTTTCAACCTTGAACTTAGTTGTTATATATGGCTCAGTATAGATGTCTTGCTCTCCATGACTATTAAAATTATAATTACCTACTTCTACTGGAAACTTTGCTCCCTCTGGATGGAAATATAGCTTAATCCATGAGATATAGTGTTCTTGAGTATTTGGATGGGAAATTTCTTCTCCTATATTTACACTTACTTCTATTAAATCACCTTTATTAGCTCTTTCTGAAACATGGATTACTGGTACATGTTTTTCACCTTTCCAATCTCCGCTTTGATATAATTCTCCTATTTTTCTCATTTATAAAACCTCCTATTTTATTAAAATTATTTTAATCTAACAATCTATACAATTTAATACCCAAATAATATAAAAATAACACATATAAGAGAAATTGTTTCTATTTTTCAGGTATAATAATAAGTAAGATATATATAGAAAGGAAGATAGTATGGGACAACTAGAATTAATTGCAACGTCCACATTCGGATTGGAAGCTGTTGTAAAAAAGGAATTACAGAATTTAGGTTATAATGATTTGATTGTAGAAAATGGTAAGGTAACCTTTAATGCTACAGAAAAGGATATTCCTATTGTAAATCTTTGGTTAAGATCTGCTGATAGGGTATTGTTAAAAATGGGAGAGTTTGAGACTACTTCTTTTGAAGAATTATTTGAAAAGACTAAGGCTCTTCCTTGGGATGAATGGATTACTGAAGATGGAGAATTCACAGTAGAAGGCAAATCAGTAAATTCTCAGTTATATAGTATTTCAGATTCTCAAGCCATAGTAAAGAAAGCGGTAGTAGAAAAATTGAAGACTAAATATAATACTGAATGGTTCAAAGAAACTGGAGCAAAATTTACAATAGAAGTGTCAATTTTAAAGGACATAGCCACATTGACTATAGATACTTCTGGAATAGGATTGCATAAAAGAGGATACAGAAGTAAAAGCGTAGAAGCACCTTTAAAGGAAACTTTAGCCGCAGCATTAGTTCAGTTAAGTTATTGGAACAAAAATAGATTTTTTATAGATCCTTTTTGTGGTTCTGGGACTATTCCTATTGAGGCAGCAATGATTGGGAAAAATATAGCACCAGGACTTAATAGAAATTTTGTTTCAGAAGAATGGCCAAGGATAAAGAAAGAATATTGGTATAATGCGAGAAGAAACGTTTGGGATGCAATGAATAAAGATATTAAATTAAATATTATAGGTTCAGATACAGATAAAAAAGCAATAGAAATAGCAAAAGATAACGCCTATAATATGGGAGTAGAGGAAGACATAAAATTTATTACTAGAGATTTTAGAAATATAGATTTTAGAGATGATTACGGCATAATTATTTGCAAC
This sequence comes from Schnuerera sp. xch1, assembly GCF_019931165.1. GTDB lineage: Bacteria > Bacillota > Clostridia > Tissierellales > Tepidimicrobiaceae > JAIOUP01. The sequence goes on along the minus strand of NZ_JAIOUP010000004.1, from coordinate 36,005 downwards.
CCTCCTTACGGTGAAAGAATTGGAGAAAAAGAAGAAGTAAATAGAATATATAAAGATATGGGGAAAATATTTAGAGAGCTTGATACCTATTCAATATATGTTCTAACTTCAAATGAAGATTTTGAAAAATTATATGGCAAAAAAGCAAGTAGAAAGAGAAAATTATATAATGGCAGGATTAAAGTTGATTATTACCAATATTATGGACCGAGGCCTCCGAAGAAAAGATGACAGTAGGGGTCTAGGTATAATGTTAATATATAAAAATAATTAAGGGGGAAGATAATATATGAGCATTTATACAAAGACTGGAGATAAAGGAACTACAAGTCTATTTGATAATAAAAGAGTACCAAAAGACCATATTAGAGTAGAAAGTTATGGTACTGTTGACGAATTAGTTTCTTTTTTAGGATTAGCCAAAAATTATATAGATGATAAAGAAATATACAATTTGATTCAACAAGTTCAAAGTAAGTTATTTGTAGTAGCTTCTAATCTAGCTACAGAGGATAAGGATAAAGTTAAGTATAATATAGTGGAACAAGATATTAAAAGCCTAGAAGATGGAATTGATAAATATATGGGAAAGTTGAGTGATCAGACTGGTTTTATAATTCCTGGGTCAGGTAAGAAATCTGGGTATCTTCATGTTTGTCGTACTGTATGTAGAAGAGCAGAAAGAAGAATAACTACTTTAAGTTATCATAATGAGGTAGATTCTCTAGTACTTAAATATATAAATAGATTATCAGATCTAATATATGCTTTAGCAAGATATTTAGAAAAGGATGAGATAAAGGTAAAATACGAAGATTAAAATAAATGAATAATCTATATTAATTTTCATAGGACAACTGTATTATTTATAGTATTATAAAAATAAAAAAGTGCAAGTAAATCAAAGAATTTAGTATATAATTAGTTAAGAATGGAAATGTGAATAGATTTTGTATTTTAAAATTCATTATGATATTATTGACAAAAGTACCTAATTCATTTAAAGGGTGATACTATGTTAAATAGGAAAGGAGCTAAAATTTTAGAGAACAATTTGACAGAATATGATATGTTAAATTATCAAGTTCTTGAAAGCATGGCGGATTGGGTTAGACTGATAAGTTATGATGGTACTATTTTATATGCTAATAAAGCTATGAAAAAAGCTTTAGGAGAGGACTTAGTAGGTAAAAAATGTTATGAAACAATCGGAAGAGATGAACCATGTAATTTTTGTATATCAAAAAGGAGCATAAAAAGTAATGAGATAGTACAAAAAGAAGAAATTGTAAATGGAAGATACTTTTCTGTTTTGAGTTCTCCGTTTAAGGACAGAAATGGTAATATAATAGGTGCTGTTGAAGTGCTTAGAGATGTAACTAGAGAAAGAAAATTAGAATTAGAACTTATTGAAAAAAATACAAAAATGGTTAAGGATTTAAGATTCGCTAAAAAACTTCAGCGTAGAATTTTACCTAAGAAAGGTATATATAATAAATTGAAAATTGATCATTTATATAAACCTTCTGAAGTATTAAGCGGAGATGTCTTTGATGTTTTTCATATTGATGATAATAATATTGGAATGTATATTTGTGATGTAGTAGGTCATGGTGTGACCGCTTCTATGATGACCATGTTTGTTAGAGAGACCATGAGATCTATAAAAGATGAAGTTGTGAACCCTTCTATAGCCTTGACTAAGCTCCATAAGAGATTTAGATCTCTAAATTTAGGTACAGATAAATATTTCACGATTTTTTATGCTGTGTTTAATGCAGAGAATAATCATTTTAAATATGCAAACGCTGGACATAATTGTATACCTATTAAGTATAATTCTAATGATATAGATCTATTAAAAACAAAAGGCTTTCCAATATCTCTAATATTTAATAAAGTATATTATGAAGAGAATGATATAATATTAAATAAAGATGATAAAATCCTTTTCTATACTGATGGAATAACAGAAGTAAAAAATGTTGACAGAGTAGAGTTTGGAGTAGATAACGTAATAGATATTATAAAGAAAAGTGACGATGATGTATTGAAGTGTATAGTGAATAGTATAGAAAAATTTAGATGGGGAGAACAGGAAGATGATTATGCAATCTTATTGATGGAAGTATTAGATAGTTAAAAGTTTTAGAAGCTAGCTTCTAAAACTTTTAACATTCATTAGAATAATTCAATGGAGGGTGTAAATGTATGGGTAATATTACTTTTGATTATTCAAAAAGTTTAATTAAAAATTATGAAATAGAGCAGATGAAACCACTAGTACATACTGCTCATGAAATGTTACATAAAAATATTGGGGCAGGTAATGAGTTTACAGGTTGGATTGACTTACCTAAGGATATTGATAAAAATGAAATTGCACAAATTAAGGATGTAGCTGATTATATACGAGATAGTTCAGATGTTTTAATAATTATAGGTATAGGAGGATCTTATTTAGGCGCTAGAGCATGTATAGAAGCTTTGAACCATAGTTTTTATAACGAGTTGACGAAAGATAAACGTAAAGGTCCTGAAATCTATTATGTAGGAAATAACATCAGTAGCAGCTATATTTTAGATTTGTTTGATATATTAGAAGGTAAGGATATAAGCGTAAATGTAATATCTAAATCTGGGACGACTACAGAACCAGCTTTAGCTTTTAGGTTGTTTAAAGAATACATAGAAAATAGATATGGGAAAGAAGAAGCAAAAAAAAGGATTTATGTAACTACTGATAGATCAAAAGGTGCTTTGAGAGATTTGACTAAAAAAGAAGGCTACACTTCTTTTATTATACCTGATGATATAGGAGGAAGGTATTCTGTACTTACACCAGTTGGTTTATTACCAATAGCTGTATCAGGAATTGATATAGAGGGTTTATTAAAAGGTGCTTTGGATGGTGTAACAGAATACTTAGATAAAGTGGATGATAATATATGCTATCAATATGCATTGATAAGAAATATTTTGTACAATAAAGGAAAGGATATAGAGATATTTGTAAATTATGAGCCTTACATTTATTATCTTGCAGAGTGGTGGAAACAGTTATATGGTGAAAGTGAAGGGAAGGATGGAAAAGGAATATATCCGGCTTCAGCGAATTTTACTACTGACTTGCATTCATTAGGACAATTTATTCAAGATGGGAAAAGAAATTTATTTGAAACCACAATAAATATAATGAAAGCAAAAAAGGATTTAGTTATTAAAAAGGATAAAGATAATTTGGATGGTCTTAATTTCTTAGCAGGTAAAACCATAGACTATGTAAACAAGAAAGCTTTTGAAGGGACTTTGGAAGCTCATATAACTGGGAAGGTACCTAATTTGATAATTAATGTACCTGAAATGAATGAATATTTTCTTGGTAAATTAATCTACTTCTTTGAAAAAGCATGTGCTATTAGTGGATATATATTAGGAGTTAATCCATTTGATCAGCCTGGAGTAGAAGAATACAAAAAGAATATGTTTAGGCTCTTAGGAAAACCTGGATATTAGAATGAGCAAGGAATTTTGACTATTTTAGATAAAATATATCATTTAATTGAAAATAACTTTCTTTTTTTGGTGCCAGGCTTCAAAAAGGAAAGTTATTTTATTATTATGAGCATTATATAAAAATATGTATTGGACACAATATATAAAAATATTATTTATGGAAGGTGGCTATCAAATGAAAACCTTTTGGAAAGTTTTTATTGTGTCCTTTATTTTTTTTATTATTGCTATTTCTTTGGGTTCCTATTCTTATTTAAAAGCAAATGAAGAGAAATCGGATTCAAGTATAGATGATAGTATTGTACGAAAACAATATAAAGATAATGAACGGGAAGAATTGAAAAAGGTATACCATTCGTTATCCGAAGCTTATGATAAGAGTGATAGAATTAATATAATTATATTAGGAATGGAAGATATTAGAACAGATACTATTATATTTGCTTCTTTTGAGCCAGATACTAAAAAGATAAATGTTATTTCAGTACCAAGAGATACTTATATTCATAGAAAGGGTTATAGTAGAGCAGAACAAAGAAAGATAAATGCTATATATGGAGAACATGGTGTAGAAGGTGTAAGAAAAGCCGTATCCCATATATTTCAAGGAGTACCTATTCATCATTATATAATGTTAGACTATAAGGGTGTGGAAAAAGTTGTAGATTCAATTGGCGGAGTGGAAGTAGTAGTACCTTTTCATATGAAGTATGATGATCCTACTGCTGATCCACCTTTACATATAGATTTAAAAAAAGGAAAAAGAGTATTAAATGGGAAAAAAGCTCTAGAATTCTTGAGATATAGAACAGGAAATTCTGAAGAAAATGGTTATATAGATGGAGATCTAGGAAGGATTAAAGCACAACAACAATTCCTTAAATCTTTTACTGATAAAGTTTTATCTTATCGTTTACCAATGGTGATTAAGGATGGCTATCAATATGTTGAAACTGATATAACTTTAATTGATGCTTTGAACTATTCAAGAAAAGCACTGGGAATGAAATCTGAAGATATAAGTTTTAGTACACTTCCAGGAGAATCGAAATTTAGAAGATATGATGGTAAATTATTATCTTATTATATTTTTGACTCAGTAGAAATTAAAAATATATTAGAAGAAACATATAATATAGAAAAAACCCCCAATGATTAGGGGGTTAAATTGCTTCTTTTTCATTAGATTCCAGTATGGATTCTCCTACTTCATATATATTCCCTGCTCCCATGGTTACAACAATATCACCTTTTTTAGCATTGCCTAGTATATAGTTTTCAATATTTTCAAAAGAGGAGATATACTTAGCGTCTATTTTATTCCTTACCAAAGCATCTACTAGATGAGTAGAATGAATTATTCCAGTATCCTTTTCTCTGGCAGCATATATATCTGTAATTATTACTTTATCAGCATTTGAAAAAGATTTTGAAAAGTTATTTAACAATAATTTTGTTCTGCTATAAGTGTGAGGTTGAAAAATACACCATATTTGATTTTTTGTTGAATTTTTCAGAGCTTTTAAAGATGCTCTTATTTCTGTAGGATGATGAGCGTAATCATCAATTATTTTTATACCATTAATAATTCCTTTTAATTCTAAGCGTCTATGGGTTCCTTTGAATTTCTCTATATTTTTTAATATGGTATCAATAGGTATACCTATTGAATGTGAAGCTGCTATACTAGCTAATGCATTATAAACATTATGAACTCCCATTATGCTTAATTCAACTGGATGTAATGAACTATTTTTTATATTGAGCATAAACTTAGGATAGCCTTGAGATGTAAATGATATATTTTCAGCAGTATAATCAGCTTTGTTATCTATTCCAAAAGTAATAACATTTGTATCTGTATTTTTAATTACTTTTTTTGCATTTTCGTCATCAATATTGATGATTAGATTTCCATCTTTCTGGATATTTTTCCCGTATTGAACGAAAGTATCTACTATGTGATCAATATTTTTAAAATAATCTAGATGGTCTTCTTCCATATTTAAAATGATTGCTGTACTTGGGAAGTATTTTAAAATATTTCCTTTATATTCACAAGCTTCTGTAAGTATATGCTTTTTATTACCTAATTTCACATTTCCACCAATTTCATCTAATTGTCCTCCAAGTAAAATAGTAGGATCTAAATCAGAATGATTTAATATAGTGGCAATCATACTGGTTGTAGTAGTTTTACCATGAGTACCTGATACTGCGATTGAGTTTTGATAATTTTTCATAAGTGCACCTAAAAAAGTTGCTCTATCAACTGTTGGGATATCTGTATCTAAAGCTTCTAATAATTCTTCGTTATCTTTAGATATAGCGTCTGTATATATTACTAAATCAGCATCTTTGATATTACATTTGCTATGGCCTATGTATATATCAGTTCCTAAATTTTTCAATCTTTTTATTGTATAATTAGAATTCATATCAGAACCAGAAATTTTATATCCTTTTGATAATAGAATTTCTGCCATAGCACTCATACTAACTCCACCAATTCCGATAAAGTGAATATGATTATATTTATGTTCATTTATAGAAAAAGTAAACATTAACTTACCTCCTAAGTTTTCAAATTAATCGCCCTATTCCAATATTATTACCAAATTAAGTATTAATATTATTTTATTCACAATAATATTATTTTGTTACTGCTTGATTATATCATATTACTATAATTATAAAAAGGCAACAATCGTATATCCTAATATTTGGAAGAAAAAAGCGAAACTTAATTTTTTTTGTTTAAATTATAAATAAAAAATAAAATACTTAAAAAATAAGAAGGACTTTTAAAAAATATAGAGAATATAAAGAATATTTAGTAATATTTTATTGACTTCTATGGAAGGTGGTGAGTTTATTAGTGAAAGTAACTGACGTAAGGATTAGAAAGATTAATGAAGAAGGGAAAATGAAGGCGATAGTGTCCGTAACTTTTGATGAAGAATTTGTTGTACATGATATAAAAATAATTGATGGTCAAAATGGATTATTTATAGCTATGCCTAGTAGAAAAATGGCGGATGGAGAATTTCGGGACATTGCGCATCCAATTAATGCAGAGACAAGAAAGAAGATTCAAGATGCGATTTTTGAAGAATACGAAAAAGTTCTAATAACAGACAAATAGTTAAAAAGGAGCGAAAGCTCCTTTTTTTGTTTTCTTGATGTTTTATGGACAGAAATATTATAATAAAAGTGAAGACTTATAAATTTATTTGAAATTATTTAATTTTAGTTTGGACTTATAGTATAAATAAGTTAAAATATATTTTGAACATATAAAATTAGGAGAGGTGTTATTATGAATATTTCTGTAATATTGGCAGCAGGAGAGGGAACAAGAATGAAATCTAGAGTCCCAAAAGTTTTGCATAATATAAACGGAAAGACAATGTTACAATATGTAATAGAAGCTAGTAAGAATGCTAGTATAGAAAAAAATATTGTTATAGTTGGACATGGGGGAAATGAAGTAAAGAATGAATTCAAAGATGTCGATATTGAATTTAAAACTCAACCTATAGGAGAAGAATTTCCTTATGGTACTGGATATGCAGTTATGCAAGCTATTGATTATATAGATGATGAGAGCAATGTAATGATTTTATATGGTGATACCCCATTGATAACAAGTAAAACAATAAAGGAATTTATGAATTATCACAGGGAAAATGAATACGATGGCACAGTACTAACTGCATATGTGGAAAATCCTACAGGATATGGTAGAATAGTAAGAGATGAAGAAGGTAAGATACTAAAAATTGTCGAACATAAAGATGCTAATGAAAACGAGATGAAAATAAAGGAAATTAATTCAGGTATATATTGTTTTAAAGGAAAGTATTTAAAATATGCTTTAAATGAAATAGACAATAACAATGCTCAAGGCGAATATTATATAACAGATGTTTTTACAATCTTAAGGGAAAAAAATTGTAAGATAGGAGTTTGTTTAATAGATGATTCCACTGAGATTTATGGAGTAAATTCTAGGGCTCAATTAGCTTTTTGTGAAAAGGTAATGCGAGATAGGATAAACAAAAGCCATATGGAAAGAGGAGTAACAATAATAAACCCAGAAAGTACTTATATTGGTTCCAAAGTAAAGATTGGAATTGATACTATAGTATATCCTGGAACATTTTTAAAAGGTAATACTGTCATTGGACAAGACTGCATAATTGGAGAAAACACAATAATAGAGGACAGCCAAATTGGGAATAAAGTAGACATTCATTCATCCACTATTGAAAAGAGTTCCATAGATGATGGATGCCATATAGGACCATATGCTCATTTGCGTCCTAATAGTCATTTAGGTAAGAATTTAAAAATCGGTAATTTTGTAGAGGTTAAGAATTCTACAATAGGAAATAATTCAAAAGCAGGTCATTTAGCTTATGTTGGTGATGCAGATGTGGGTGAAAATGTGAACATAGGCTGTGGTGTTGTATTTGTAAACTATGATGGCCGTACTAAACATAGAAGTGTAATTGAAGATAATGCTTTTATTGGAAGTAATTCTAATTTAGTAGCGCCTGTAGTAGTTAAAGAGTGGGGTTATATAGCTGCTGGATCCACTATAACTGAAGAAGTAGGAGAAGGTTATTTGTCTATTGCTAGAGCTAGACAGGTAAATAAAAGTGGATGGGTAGAAAAAAAGAATTATAAAAAAGATAAATAAAACAAAAACTAACAGGAGGATTTGATATGAATTTAAGTATAGGAAAGATTCAAATTTTTTCAGGAAACTCCCATAGAAAGTTAACAGAAGATATCTCTAAAGAATTAGATGTTTCTTTAGGATGCTGTGAAGTTGGGAAATTTAGTGATGGAGAATTATTTGTAAATATTGCTCAAACTGTCAGAGGCAATGATGTATTTGTAATTCAACCAACTTCTTCTCCAGTTAATGATAATTTAATGGAGGTTTTAATACTAATAGATGCTTTGAAAAGAGCTTCTGCTGGAAGAATTAATGCAGTAATTCCATACTATGGATATGCTAGACAGGATAGAAAGACGAAATCTAGGGAGCCTATTACAGCAAAGTTAGTTGCTGATTTGTTGGAGGCAGCAGGTATAGATAGACTTATTACTATGGATTTACATGCAGGACAAATTCAAGGTTATTTTGATCTTCCAGTAGACCATTTATCTGGAGTACCAATACTTGCAGATTATTTTAAGAATATAATAGATAGAGAAACTGTCATAGTATCCCCTGATTTAGGTGGAGTTGCTAGAACAAGAAATTTTGCTAATATATTGGATTTGCCCATTGCTATAATTGAAAAAAGAAGACCTAAAGCTAATGTATCAGAAGTAATGAATGTAATAGGAGATATTGAAGGCAAAAATGTAATATTAGTAGATGATATAGTGGATACAGCAGGAACTATTACCAAGGCAGCCCAAGTGTTGAAGGATTATGGTGCTAGATCCGTTTATGCTTGTGCTACTCATCCAGTCTTGTCAGGACCTGCAGTAAAAAGGATAGAAGAATCTGTAATAGAAAAATTTGTAGTTACAGATACTATACCTTTAAATGAGGAAAAGAGAATTGACAAGATAGAGGTTGTAAGTATTGCTCCAATATTTGCTGAAGCAATTAGAAGAGTTCATTCCAATGAATCTGTAAGTACATTGTTTGATTAAGACAAGGAGTGATATATTGTTTGTTATAGTTGGATTAGGGAACCCGGGAAAGAACTATTCTAATACTAGACATAATGTCGGTTTTGATACTTTAGATCTATTAGCGTATAGAAATAACATCAAGGTAAATAAAACAAAGTTTAAGTCACTATATGGAGAAGGCGTTATTGGAGATGAAAAGGTTATACTATTGAAACCTCAGACCTATATGAATAATAGTGGAATAGCGGTTTTGGATTTATATAACTTCTATAAGCTTCCTATAGAGAATATAATAGTAATAGTAGATGATATTGATATTGATTTTGCAACTATTAGAGTAAAAGCTAAAGGTAGTGCTGGTTCACATAATGGTTTAAAATCTATAATATATCAATTGCAATCTGATAATTTTACTAGAGTAAAAATTGGCATAGGAGATAAAAAAGAAAGTCAGGACTTAGCTGATTTTGTTTTAAGCAAGTTTAGTAAAGATGAAAGAGAAAAAATAGATGCTTCTATTGAAAGAGCTGCATTAGCAGTTGAGACGATAGTAAAAGATAATGTAAATAAAGCGATGAATGAATTTAATTCAAAAAGAATACAAGCCCAGGATTAAAATCCTGGGCTTAAGGTGTATGCTTAAGGGGCGCTGATATGATGCAAAATATGTTTATTGATCCATTAAGGAATTGGACTTCTTATAAAAATTTAATACATGATATTAACGAAGGTAAAAGTCCTATTGCTACTCACGGTATTATAGATAAGAATATAGGGCATATTTCTTATGCTCTAAATCAGCATACTGATAAACAAATTTTGATACTAACTCATGATGAAAGAAGAGCTAAGAGGATATATGAAGACATCAAAAAATTTAATGAAGATGTAGTAGAATTGTTTCCTAGCAGAGAAGTAATATTCTATAAGGTTGATGCTATTAGTTCCGAGCGGACTATAAATAGGTTAAAGGTAATTTCACGGTTAGCAAAAAAAGAGTCAATAATTGTGGTTGCCCATATAGAAAGTTTACTGAATAAACTTATTAGTCCTACTCTGTTTAAAAGAGAATCAATGCAAATAGATTTAGATAGTAGAATAGATTTGTATGAATTAGTTCAAAAGCTTGTGAATGGTGGCTATGAAAGAGAAACAATGGTAGAAGGAATAGGACAATTTAGCGTAAGAGGCGGAATAATCGATTTTTTTCCTCCTAATAGTGAGAATCCATATAGGGTTGAGCTTTTTGATGATGAGGTAGATTCAATAAGAATGTTTGATTTAGCAAGTCAAAGATCCTTAAAGGCAGTTAAATCAGTATTTATCCCTCCAGTAAAAGAAATATTTGTATTAGATGATTTCAGAAATTCTATTATAGAGAATATGAAAAAGGATTTAATAAAGGCGACTAGAAAATTAAAAAAAGATTCTGTTGTTAGGAAGAACATGGAGGAAAAGTTCGAAGGATTTATTGAAGCAATTCAAGGAAATTTACACATTTCAAATATGGATATGGTAATTCCATATGTGCCTGGGAAGTACTTGTCAAATATTTTGAGTTATTTAAACGAAAATGGTGTGGTGTTTATAGACGAACCAAGAAGAATAGAAGAAAGGGCAAAAAATATAAAAAATCAATTTTTAATGAAATATACTGATGTTTTAGAAACGGGAGAGGTTCTCTCAAGTCATGCGAAGATTAACTTTGGATATGAAGATATATTTGACAGTTTAAAAGAAAGAATATGTATACTAAACACATCAGTTGCTAAAATCGACAAGAAATTCAAACCGGTATCTGTATTTAATTTTGTAACTAAATCTATGCAATCATTTCATAATAATATTGATCTATTAAGTAAGGAATTAAATTATTATAAATATAGAGGGTATAAGGTTATCATCCTTTCTGGTACAGAAGAAAGAGGTAGGCGTATTGAATCAACTCTGATGGATTTAGGGGTTATATGTAATTATGTAGAGGATATAAATAGAGAAATCAAATCAAGTCAAGTTTTTATAACTCCTGGGAACATAGATGGTGGATTTGAGTATCCAGAAATTAAGTTAGCGATTATTAATGATGAAGAAATATTTGGTTCTTCTAAAGAAATTCGAAGACATAAAAAGAAATTTAAAAAAGAAGATTCGCTTAGTTTTTCTGATTTAAAGATAGGAGATTATGTGGTACATGAAAGTCATGGTATAGGACAATATCAGGGAGTAGAACAATTAAACATTCAAGGAATTATAAAAGATTACCTTATGATTAGATATAAGGGAAGCGATAAATTATATGTGCCCATTGATCAGATGAATTTAATGCAAAAATATGTAGGTGGAGATTCTATAAAGCCAAAGCTTAATAAACTTAGTAGTTCAGAATGGATTAGAACTAAACAAAGGGCTAAAAAGGCTGTAGAAGATATGGCTAAGGAATTGCTTGAATTATATGCTAAAAGGGAGACTTTAGAAGGATTTGCTTTTTCTGAAGATACTATATGGCAAAGGCAGTTTGAAGATTCATTTCCTTATAAAGAAACAGAAGCTCAAATTAAAAGTGTAGATGAAATTAAAAAGGATATGGAAAAAGGAAGACCAATGGACAGATTACTCTGCGGAGATGTAGGATATGGAAAGACAGAAGTAGCTTTAAGAGCTGCTTTTAAGGCGATAATGGACGGAAAGCAAGTAGCTTTTTTGGTTCCTACGACTATATTAGCCCAGCAACATTACAATACTATCAAAGAGAGATTTGATGAATTTCCTATCAATGTAGAAATGTTAAGCAGATTTAGGACTCCGAAAGAACGTAAAGAGGTTATTGAAGGGATTAAAGATGGGACTATAGATATTGTTGTAGGTACTCACAGGCTTTTATCTAAGGATGTATTTTTTAATGATCTAGGTCTATTAATAGTAGATGAAGAACAAAGATTTGGTGTAAAACATAAAGAAGCCTTGAAAAAATTAAAAGAAAATATTGACGTACTCACTCTTACAGCTACACCTATTCCTAGAACTCTTCATATGTCACTTATAGGTATTAGGGATATGAGTGTAATAGATGAGCCACCTGAACAAAGATATCCAGTAGAAACTTATGTTGTGGAATTCAATGAGCAAATGATAAGAGAAGCTATATTAAAAGAAATAGAGAGAGACGGTCAAGTGTATTTTGTATATAATAGAGTAGAAACCATAGATAAAATGGCTACCCGATTAAAAAAGTTGGTCCCAGAGGCTAATATGGCTATAGGGCATGGGCAGATGAGTGAAAGGGAATTAGAAAATGTCATGGTGGACTTTATAGATAAAAAATATGATGTGCTAGTATGTACAACTATTATTGAAACAGGGCTTGATATACCAAATGTGAATACAATAATAATATATAATGCAGACTGGATGGGATTATCACAGCTTTATCAGTTAAGGGGTAGAGTTGGTAGAACTAATAGAATTGCATATGGATATTTTACTTATGGGAAGGACAAGGTTTTAACCGAAGTAGCAGAAAAGAGATTAAGGGCCATAAAGGACTTTACAGAATTTGGATCAGGATTTAAGATTGCGATGAGAGATTTAGAGATAAGAGGTGCTGGAAATCTTTTAGGGATAGAACAGCATGGTCATATTGAGGCTATAGGGTATGATCTTTATGTCAAATTTTTAAATCAAACTATTAAGAAGTTAAAGGGAGAAAAATTCGAAGAAACAGTTGATACAGCTATTGATCTATCAGTAGACGGATATGTACCTTCAAAATATATTGAGGATGAGGAACAAAAAATTGAAATTTATAAGAAGATTGCTGCTGTTGGAAGTGACAAAGATTATAGAGAATTAGTAGATGAATTGATTGATAGATTTGGAGATATTCCTAAAGAAGTAAATAATTTGTTGGATATTTCTTACATTAAGAATAATGCAAGTTTATGTTATATTGAAAATATTACTCAATCAGGAGATATAGTTACTTTAGAATTTAGTTCTATGAAACATATTTCAGCAGACATGATTGATCATCTATCCCGCAAGTATGGAAGAAAAATTCAATTTGATTTATCTAAAAATCCTTCTTTTCATTGTAGATTTAGGAATAATCTACTACTAGAGGTAAGAAAATTAGTCGAGAAAATTAATAGTTTTCATGCTGAGAGAAATAAGATATAATATAATTGGTGTTGTACAGAAAGGATGTTTTAATTGTGAAGCCAAATGCAAATTATTTTATTATTTTATTATTGGTCAGCATAATATCGTCAACAATTGTTGGGTGTAGTAATAATAATAGAGTAAAAGAAGAGGTTGTGGCAGAAGTAAATGGTTATGAGATAACTCAACAGGAGTTTGACGAAGATTTTGAAATGATAAAAAATAATTATATAAGTCAATATGGAGAAGATGTGATGAATCAGGAGTCAAAGGATAATGGAACCTTTGAGGATGTTTTAAGAGAATGGCTGTTGCGAGAATTAATATACGAAAAATTGAAAAGTGAAGAATTAAAAAAATTAGGGATTAAAATAACTGAAGAAGAACAACAAAAATATTTACAGAATATGAATGCTAACAATGAATCTTTAAAAAGAATAGCAAATAGAGAATTAATACATGAAAAGCATAGAGAACATTTTTTTAATGAACTTGAATTATCAGAAAAAGAGATCAAAAAATATTTTGATGAACATAAGGATTCATTAATAAAGGTTAGAGCGAGCCATATAATTGTTGAAACAGAAGAGGACGGAAATGAAGTGTTAAGAAGGTTGCAAGAAGGCGAAGATTTTATTAGTTTAGCTGCTACTGAATCTATATATCCGCAAGCAGCAATTAAAGGTGGAGATTACTTTGTTAAAGGTGGAACTCAATATAAAGAAATTGAAGATGTAGCTCTAGATTTGGGAATTGGTGAAATAAGTGGATTGATAAAAACTGATTTAGGATATCATATAGTGTTAGTAGAAGATAGAATGGATACATTTGATGATTTAAAAGAAGAGGCAAGAGAAGCATTAAAAAATCAAAGGTATTCTGAAGAATTAGATAAATTGATCAATGAAGCTGATGTGAAAATTTATAAGGACTCATTTACAAAGGGAGATGAAGAAGTTGAAGGAAAATTAAAAGAAAGTATTGAAAATGAAAATAATTAATAAAATCTTCACAAGCTTGTGAAGATTTTATTAATTATTTTTTAAGGTAAATACTTTAAGCTAAGATTACCATAAATGTATAAAAAATTCCTATTAGTAAAATAATAATGGCACAATAAATTTTCTTAAGGAGGGAGAAAATGAAGGCTACTGGTATAGTTAGGCGTATAGATGATTTAGGAAGAGTTGTTATACCTAAGGAAATCAGGAGGACCTTGAGGATAAGAGAAGGAGATCCATTAGAAATATTTACAGACAGAGAAGGTGAAGTAATACTAAAAAAATATTCACCTATTGGTGAGTTAAATGAATTTGCAAATGAATATTGTGACTCCTTATATGAAACTACCAACTATATTGCTATTATTACTGATAGGGATAATATAATTGCTGTTGCTGGTGGTTCAAGGAAACAATATCTTGAAAAACGAATAAGTCCAGAATTGGAAAAAATAATGGAGTCAAGAAATGTATATGCAACAAACGAAACAAATAAGCCTATTAAGATATTTTATGAGGATGAAAATGCCAATAATTATTCGGCGCAAGTAATAGCACCGATAATTATGCAAGGAGATCCAATAGGAAGTGCAATACTTATATCAAAGGAACCAGGTACAACTATGGGAGAAATAGAGATTAAGATATTAGAAACTGCAGCAGGATTTTTGTCCAAACAGATGGAAAATTAGCCTACCAATCTTGGTAGGCTAAATTATTTTTTTATTAATAATTAAAAAACACTTGATTAACATCTTATTGTTATATTATCATATTAAAACAAATATATTTTTGATATAATGGATTTAGTTTGGATTAATATTTAGGGGGAAATGTAATGACAAAAAACAATTTTTTAAAGGGAGCAGCTATTCTTGGTGTTGCTGGTATAATTGTAAAAATACTTGGAGCATTTTATAGAATACCTCTTAGTAATATAATAAAAACTGAAGGAATGGGATATTATCAAACAGCTTATCCTTTATATACGCTGTTGTTAACTATATCTACATCAGGCTTTCCAGTTGCAATAGCAAAGTTGGTGTCAGAAAAGAGAGCACTTAGGAATTATAGGGGAGCATATAAGGTATTTAAAGTTGCATTCTTAGGGCTATTAATAACCGGAGTTCTTACATGTTTATTTGTGTTTTTCAATGCCCAAAATATTGTTGATTCTTTAGGAAATGGGAATGCATACTATGCTCTTATTGCATTAGTACCTGCTTTATTTTTTGTGCCTATTATGTCAGCTTTTAGAGGGTTTTTTCAAGGTAGGCAGTTTATGACTCCTACAGCTCTGTCTCAAATTTTTGAACAGTTTTTTAGAGTAACAATAGGGTTGTCATTGACTTTGCTTTTATTGGATAGAGGAAAACCAATAGCGGCTGGTGGAGCTTCATTTGGAGGATCTGCAGGAGCAATAGCTGGAGCAGCAGTAATGATAATTATATACTTAATGAAAAGAAAAGAAATTAACCAAGAATTAAATGTTACTATACAGGAAGAAGAAGACTCATCTATTAAAATCATAAAAGATTTATTGATTATAGCTATTCCTATAACTATAGGTGCTGCGATTGTACCTATAATGAATACCATAGATACAGTGATTGTACTGAGGAGACTTCAAAGTGTAGGATTTACTGCCCTAGAAGCCAATAGTTTATATGGTCAGTTAACAGGACTAGCGCAAACCTTGATTAATTTACCACAAGTTTTTTCTATGGCTTTAGCTGTTAGTCTAGTGCCAGCAATTTCTGAGGTTAATGCCCAAAAAAAATATGGTGAGATTAGAAGTATAAGTTCTTCAGGTATTAGGGTAACATTACTGATAGGTTTACCTTGTGCACTTGGATTATTTGTTTTATCAACACCTATTATAAATCTTTTATATTTTAATAATACAGCAGAAACTATAGATAATACTGGGAAAATATTGGCCATACTCTCTTTTGGAGTAATATTTTTAACGTTGGTACAATCTCTTACTGCTATTTTACAAGGATTGGGCAAACCATTTGTGGCTGTACGAAATTTATTTATAGGTGCAATAACTAAAGTATTTTTAACATATGCATTAACTGGTATTGAAAATATAAATGTAAAAGGTGCGGCTATAAGTACAGTAGTGGCTTATTTTATTGCAGCTTTACTGGACTTAATTAGCGTAAAAAGGTATACTAAAACAAGATTAGATATAAAGGGAATTTTTATAAAACCTTTAACATCTTCTTTGGGGATGATGTTTGCTGCAAGAGTAAGCTATCTGGGGTTAATTAATATTATAGATGATAGATTAGCTACAGTAGTTGCTATTATTATTGCTGGTGTGGTTTATGGTATACTGTTACTAGTAACTGGATCTTTAACATATGATGACTTTAATCTATTGCCGAAGGGAGAAAAGATAGCTGATAAATTAGTAAAACTAAAATTGATAAGTAGATAAATTTCTTATAGCAAAGGAGAAATAAATATGGGAAAGATTAATATTTTAGGATTAGGACCAGGGGATGCCAATTTTCTAACATTAGGGGTAATAAATGAAATAAATAGTGGAAATAAAAATTTCTTGCGTACGAAAAAACATCCCACAATAAAATATTTTGATGATAATTCTATTGAGTATGAATCCTATGATTATGTATACGATAGGGAAGCTGAATTTGAGGATGTATACGAGTATATTGTTGAAGATTTAATTAATAAAGCAGAAAAATATAAGGTTATTAATTATTTAGTACCAGGGAATCCCTTAGTTGCAGAAAAAACTGTAGAGTTGTTACTTGACAAAGAAAATGAAGAACTAGAAATTGAGTTGATGACTGGGATGAGCTTTATTGAACCGGTAATACAACTGATGAAAAGAGATCCCATTAATGGTTTAAAAATAGTAGATGGAATAACATTTGATATAAATGATATAAATATAAATATTGATTTTATAATAACTCAAGTGTACAATAGAAGAGTTGCTTCTAACATAAAACTTGTTCTATCTGAGGTGTATGGAGATGATTATAAAGTTTATTTAATAAATAGTGCAGGAGTAAAGGGGAAAGAAACTTTAAGAGAAATTCCAATCTATAAATTGGATAGAATTGATACTATAGACTCACTTTTTAGTATATATGTAACTAAAATGGACAAAATAACTAAAAATATATATAATATTGATGATATCATATATACAATGAAAAAGTTGAGAAGTGATACAGGCTGTCCATGGGATAGACAGCAAACTCATGAATCTATAAGACAATGTGTGATTGAAGAAGCTTATGAAGTAGTAGATGCCATAGATAGAGGTGATATAGATAGTGTTGTTGAGGAATTAGGAGATTTATTGTTCCAAGTGATATTTCATTGTCAAATAGCTCAAGAGAATGGAGAATTTAACCTTTATAATGTTACAACTGAGTTAAATAAAAAGTTAATTTACAGGCATCCTCATGTTTTTGATGAAAAAAAGGTAGAAAAATCTGATGAAGTGGTATATAATTGGGATAAATTAAAATTTAAGAGTAAAGGTATTTCTACCTATTCAGAGATGCTAAATGATATACCTAAGCTTCCTTCTTTGATGAGAAGCTCCAAAGTTCAAGAGAGAGCAGCGAGGATTGGATTTGATTGGGATAGTACAGATGGAGCTTTAGATAAGATAAAAGAGGAATATTATGAAGTCGTTAAGGAAATAAATACCTTTAAAGGTGGTGATATAGGAAAAATAGAAGAAGAATCAGGAGATCTATTATTTGCTGTTGTAAATTTATGCAGATTTTTAGATGTGAATCCTGAGATTGCATTGAATAAGACAGTAAACAAGTTCATAAGTAGGTTTGAATTCATGGAAAAAAAGAGTAAGGAAATAGGCAAAACATTAGAAGAAATGACACTAGAAGAAATGGATGTACTATGGAATGAAGCTAAACTACATAGACATTGACATTTTAATAGATATTACAGTATAAGAAGAAGGAGTCTTGTAATAAATATAGAATAAACTTATAAGAAAAGATTAATATTAACATTAACATTAAGAAAAAGGAGGAATTAATAATGAATAAGGCAGAATTAGTTGCTAGTATGGCAGAAAAGGGTAATATGACAAAGAAAGATGCAGAGAATGCATTGAATGCATTTATGGAAGCAGTACAGGAAAGCTTAACTGGAGGAGAAAAAGTGCAATTAGTTGGATTTGGAACTTTTGAGGTAAGAGACAGAAAAGCTAGAGAAGGTAGAAATCCAAGAAATCCAGAAGAAGTTATTCAAATTCCTGCATCAAAGGCACCTGTATTTAAAGCAGGTAAAGGATTAAAAGAAGCTGTAAATAAGTAAAAAAATCAGGTCATAGACCTGATTTTTTTTGGTAATAGGGAGGGAATGTATTTTGAGAATCGATAAATTTTTGAAGAATTCCAGAATCATTAAAAGAAGGACTATAGCTAAGGAGGCTTGTGAACAAGGAAAAGTATTTATAAATAGCAAACCGGCTAAACCAGGAGATAACGTCAAAGTAGGAGATATTATACAGATAAATTTTGGATCACATAATCAAAAAGTTCAGGTATTAAGGGTAAGCGATAATGTAAAAAAGGATGAGGCATTACAACTATATAAATTTATAGATTAAAGGCTTTGTTCTAAAAGCCTTTTTTTATTCATAAATATATTAATAATGAATAAACAGGGGGTGAGCCGAATGCCTGAAGGGAGTACAAAGTTTAAAAATCAAAATATTTTAATAGAAGATAGGAGTAAAATTAATGTTACAGGAGTAGAACAGGTAGAAAGTTTTAATGATAATACAATTATTTTAAAAACTATAAGGGGAGGAATGATTATAAAAGGTGAAGATCTTAATGTTGATAAGTTAAACCTAGATGATGGAAATGTGAAAATAACTGGTACTATAAGTGGAATTAATTATGTTGATAAGGAATTATCTCATAAAGGAAATATAATCGGGAAAATATTTAAGTGATTTAGGGTGTTTATAAATGGATACTACTATAAAAATTCAATTTTATATATTTTTAACAGCTGTGTATGGAGGATTAATAACGGGGTTAGCTTATGATATATATAGAGCTACAAGATATTGCTTTAAACCTAAGAAAATAGTTACTATTATAGAGGATTTGTTATTTTGGATTGGAATTGCACTAATATTTTTTTATATTATAAATAAAAGTAGTTGGGATCAATTACGTGGCTATATATTTATTGGCTTTTTCGTTGGAGGATATATATATATAAAGACTTTAAGCAAGATTATATTTTCGTTGACTTTAAAGCTATTTGACGGTATTGGTTATTTATTGAGGAGTATTGTAAACATCTTAATATTACCTTTTAGATTTACCAAGAAAATAATATCGCCTAAATTAAAAAAGATAAATAAAGCAAGAAGAGTGCCAGTAGAGGCTATTAAAGAAATAAAAAGATATAAAAAAATAATTTCTAAAAAAAAATAAAGGATTTTTTGAATTGATGTAGTATAAATATACTAACTAAATGTTTTATTTAAGTAGGTGGTGTTATTGTGAAGAAAAAGAAAAGAGGAAAAAGAGAATTTAGATTAAAACATTTTATTTTTCTATTGATAGTATTTTGGGTAGGGAAAACTTTAATTAGTCAGAGTATAGTAATGAATGATTTATCTGAAGAAAAGCTAAGAAAAGAACAAGAAGTAGTTGAATTGCAGGGAAAAATTGAACAATTACAAATGGAAATTAAAAATAAAGATTCTTTAACATTTGTGGAAAAAGTTGCAAGAGAAAAATTAGGCTTAGTTAAGCCTAGAGAGATTATTTATATTGATAAAAATAGCAGTAATGGTGTTTTTAAGAATTGTAATAACTAGTATAATTTATTGACAATACTAGCATTCTAATATATACTAGAGTAAGAATATAATTAATTATAAGGAGGAGTAGTTTATCTATGCCCGTAACTGTTGGAAAAGTAGTTGAGGGCACAGTCACAGGTATTACAAACTTTGGCGCATTTATTGAATTGTCTGAAGGGAAAAGTGGGCTTGTCCATATTTCTGAGATATCTGATGACTATGTTAAGAAAGTAACCGACTACTTGAAAAAAGATCAGAAAGTTAAAGTAAAAATATTATCAGTATCTAATGATGGCAAAATTAGCCTTTCAATTAGACAAGCTAAACCTAAAACCAACAATCCTATAGAAATTGACTGGGATAAAAATGATGAAAAGCAAAAGTCTATGTCTTTTGAAGATAAGCTCTCTAAGTTTTTAAAAGACAGTAATGAAAAACAAGATATGATTAAGATGAGAGAAGGCAGGAGAAACCTAGGCCAAAGATGTAGGGGGCGAAGCGTGGACTTATAATATCTATAAAACCGGATTTTCCGGTTTTTTTATAATGTGTAAGAGTATATAAAAAGGCACATTGATAATAACGTTTTGAATGGGGCCTTTTTATTTTTTTGTGTTTTTTGTTAATGTAATCTTCACCTTATGCTAATATTATGTCTATATAATAGCTATAACATGCCTATATACTAAGCATAGTGCCTTATCCAAGATTTTATACAAATATAGACATTAAATATGCTTATTTCTCCATTATAGCTATAAGGTTGTTATTTACTAAACTAGAGATATAATGTTTACTTACTTTAGATAAATGAATATCCAAGTATTTATAGAGTATGTGTCAGAAATTTCTTTGTTTTATACAAGAAGTATTGACAAAATATTTTTTTAACCTTTGCTAATATAAATTTACAGGAAAAATAAATGAGGGGGATTAGAGATGTTGAATACGGAATATATTTTATCTAAAGAAAAGAGACGTAATGAAATGATCAATTTTAATTGGGAATATTTAATACCTATTGCTTTGGCTTTTTTTATCAGCAGGGCAAGTATAATTGAAAGATTAACACCATTCGGAATAGCTTTTATGTCAGCGTATATTTTAGCTGGAAAATATAATATTTATGTTTTTATTTCCACTATATTAGGAATCTTTTCATTTCATAGTATAAATGGACTAGATTATATGGTTACAACTACTATTGTTATGATATTACTTAATATTATTAAATCTAAAGAAACGTTTTCAATTATTAAATCATCAATAGTAACATCGGGCATTTTCATATTTATAAAAACATTATATTTAGTGATATTTAAAGAAGTTTTTATTTATGATTTATTAATTATTACTTTTGAAGGATTATTAGTGTTTACGATGACTTATATATTTTCATACAGTTTATCTACTAATTCTGAAGCAAAATCCTATACAAATGAAAAGATTATATGTACTTTTTTAACTTTAGCTTTGATACTATTAGGTATTGGTAGTCTATCAATACTTGAAGCATCTTTGAAAAACATCATTAGTGTATTGATAATATTATATTTTGGATATACAGAAGGAGCATTTATAGGAAGTACTATAGGAATAACTTTAGGAATTGTATCATATATATCTCAGCCAGAGATGCCATTTATTTTATCTATATATGGATTGGCGGGATTGTTAACAGGAGTATTTAAAGATTTGGGGAAAATAGGATCTATTTTAGGATTTGTATTAGGAAATGCAATAATCTCTTTTTATATAAATGGATATGGGATAAGTTTTATAGATTTTAGAGAATTAATAATATCTATTGTAGCTTTTTTAGTTTTATATAAACCATTAAATAACTATTTATCAGATTATGTTGAGCTAATTACGAAAAGAGCAAAAGAAAAGTCTTATTCTCATAGAAAAGATGAAATGACTATAAACAAACTAAATGAAATATCAGATATATTTAGAGGATTAGGAAAGACATTTAAAGATTCTGTTGGAGATAATAAGGCAAATGATGTTGATGAAGTATATGAATTAATCAATGATGTGGCAAATTCCATATGTTCAAATTGTGGGATGAGAAAGTCTTGTTGGAAAGGGAATTTTTATACTACCTATAATGCTATGTTCAAAGCTATAAGTTTATTAGAGGAGAATGAATCATTAACAGATGATAATTTACCCCAATTTTTTAAAGATTATTGTTTAAATAAAAATGGAATACGAAAAGAAATGCTAAGCCGATTTGAAAGGTTTAAGATAAATAACATGTGGAAAAATAAAATAATTCAAAATAGATTATTAGTTTCTGAACAATTAGAAGGAGTAGCAAAGATAATGGAGGATATGGCTAATGATATATATATAAATCCTATTTTTAAAGAGGATTTAGAGGAAATTGTTTATACAAATTTGAAAAGGAATAAGGTGGATATAGATGATGTAATTATATCAGAATTGGAAGATGATAATATTGAAGTATATGTAGAAGTTAATAAAGCCTATAAAGCTATAAACAGTCAAGAAAATATTAAACAAATAGTTTCTGACACTATAGGAATACCTCTAAGGGGAGAGTTTAACATAAATCAATCGGAAAAAGAGAGGGTAAAATTCAAGCTAATAAAAAGTAATAGGTATAGTGCTTTTACAGAAGCAGTCTCAAAACCAAATTATTTAAATAAAGTGTCGGGGGACAATTATACTTTCGGGGAAGGACAAAATACTTATTTTGCAGCCATAAGTGATGGAATGGGAGTAGGCAAAAAGGCAAATAGAGAAAGCGATATAGCAATTAATCTATTGGAAAAGTTCTTAGATGCTAAGTTTGATAAAGAACTGGCTTTAAAAACTATTAACTCTATACTTATGTTGAAGTCAAATGATGAGATATTTACTACATTTGATATATCACTAATAGATTTATATTCAGGGAAATTACAGGTAATAAAAACAGGAGCTCCCGCTACCTTTATTAAGAAAAAGAATAAGGTGGAGGTAATCAATTCACAATCTTTACCAGTAGGAATATTAGATGATGTAGATTTTAACGTATATGAAGAATATTTAGAAGATGGAGATATTATAATTATGATGTCTGATGGGATATTGGATGCAAATGAAGATGAAGATGATACTGAAAAATGGATGAAAGGTGTAATCAATGATATAGATAGTATAAATCCTAAAACTATTGCAACAGGGATTATGAATGCAGCTAAAGAAATAGGTGGTGAAAAAGCAAGAGATGATATGACTGTATTAGTAACAAAGGTTTGGAAGACTATTTAGAATATATTGTATATATCTTATGGATTTGTCAATAATTCTTATAAAAATTGATAGGAGTGATATTTGTGATAAAGCAAATCATACTTATATCTGACGACAAATCCAACATGAAGATTAAACCGCAACATATAGCAAGACTTGTACCAGAGAATGATTTCAAAGTTGATAATGTAAGAATTATTGAGAGTGATGATATTAAAGTTTTAATTTTAGAATTAGAAAACTTTAGTTCTTTATCTCCATTGAATAAAAGAAATAATAAAGACAATAAAAACAATATGAATAAAATTGACTATCTACTTGTAATAAGTATAGTCAGTTTTGTTTTTGTTGTAATTTTTAGTATAAAATCAATAATAAATTAGGGAAAATATCATGTATAATATATATGGGTGATATATATGAAAGAGAAAGTATTAAAAGTTATAGAGAAACATAGACTAATTGAAGACAATGATAACATAGTAATTGGCCTTTCTGGAGGTCCGGATTCTATGGCTCTATTTCATGTGTTGCTGGAAATAAGAAAAGAAATTTGTTTTAATATATTTATTGCTCATGTTAACCACGGAGTAAGGGGGAAAGAATCAGATAAAGATGAGAGGTTTGTAGAGAATTTAGCAAATAGATTGGATTTGCCATATTATTGTAAGACTGTTAACATGGATGAATATGCGATTGAACATAAAATGTCGCCTGAAGAAGCAGGAAGAGAATTAAGATATAATTTTTTTAGAGAAATATTATCCAAAATCGGTGGAGGTAAAATTGCAGTAGCTCATAATAAAAATGATCAGACTGAAACCTTGCTAATGAGATTTTTTAGAGGAACGGGGTTGGAAGGTTTAAAAGGAATGGAATATATAAATAAAGATATAATAAGACCATTGTTGGGTATAGAAAGAAAAGAGATAGAAAAATATCTATCGGATATGAATATAGAGACTAGATTGGATAGAACTAATTTTGAATTAGTATATAATAGAAATAGAATACGGTTAGAAGTGATTCCCTATATTGAGAAGTATTATAATCCAAATATTGTAGAAACACTTTGGAGGACATCACAGCTTATATCTACTGACAACGACTTTTTAGAAAAATATGCGACAAAAGTGTATAATCAGTTGATGAAAAAAAAGACTGATAACTTCATAATCTTAGATGGAAATTCTTTTAAAAAAGAACATAAAAGCATACAGCAAAGAATAATAAGGAATTGTATCATTGATATAAAAGGAAATCTACAAGGAGTTACTAAGAAACATATTTCTGATATAATGACATTATTTTTAAAAAAGGGGACAGGAAAGAGTATTGATTTAATTGATAATATTATAGCCAAGACAAGCTATGAAAATTTCATTATGGAGAAGAAAAATAAGGTTATACATAAAAGTTTTATTTATAAGCTTGAACTAGAAGATGCAACATATATAGACGAGTTAGGGTATGAATTTAATGCAAAAGTTTGTCCTATTAAAAAAATAAAAATAAATAATAAAAATCGGTTTATAAAATACTTTGATTATGATAAAGTAATAGGGGACCTATATATAAGGAATAGAAAAGCTGGAGATCGATTTGTGCCATTTGGAATGAAAGGTACTAAAAAGATAAAGGATTATTTTATTGATGAGAAGGTTGCAAAAGAAGAAAGAGATAGAATTCCACTTATAGTAGATTATAAAAATATTCTTTGGCTAGTTGGTTATAGGATTAACAATTTATATAAGATAACTTCAGACACAAAGAATGTATTAGTAATTGAAGTAAATAGATATTAATCTTAAGGAGGAATAAGATGGAGGATATTGTCAAAGAAGTACTTTTAACTGAAGATGAAATACAAGTAAGGATTAAGGAACTGGGAAAACAAATAACTGAAGATTATAAGGGGAAAAATTTAATATTAATAGGTATATTAAAAGGAGCAGTAATATTTATGTCTGAATTGGTGAAAAATATTGATATGCCAATTTTGATGGATTTTATGGCTGTCTCTAGCTATGGGAAATCATCAACATCGACTGGAATAGTTAGGATAATTAAAGATTTAGATTATAGTGTAGAAGATATGCATATATTGGTTGTTGAGGACATAATAGATACGGGACTTACTCTATCATATTTAACAGATAATTTGAAGAAAAGAGGACCTAAAAGTGTTAAAATTGTGACTCTTTTAGATAAGCCTGAAAGAAGAGAAGTAAATGTTCATGTAGATTACAGTGGATTTAATATACCAGATGAATTTGTAGTAGGTTATGGTTTAGATTATGCTGAACAATATAGAAATTTGCCTTATGTTGCAGCTTTAAAAGAAGAAATATATAATTAATAAAGATTGAAGCTTACAGTTCGAATATGTTGTTTTTTCGCAAAAAATGTGCTATAATTTGAAGATAACTTGACTTTAGCAGAAGGGAGGACTTGGATTGAGAAAATTTTTTAGAGGAACAAGTCTCTACTTGCTTCTACTGATTATAATAATTTTTGTAGTATCCATGATTAACAAAGATGTAGAGCAAGTTATGGAAATTGATGTAACTGAGTTAATAGATCACTTAGAAAATAACGAAATAGAGAGTATTGTAACTGTAGGTGATACTTTAAATGGTAAATTAAAGGATGGAACAGAGTTTACTGTTATGTTACCTGAGCACGTTAGGAATACTTTTTATACAGATTATTTAAAGGATAAAGTAGAAAATAATGAGATAAATAGTTACGCAGCAGAACCAATACCATCGGAACCTTGGTTTATTACAGCATTGCCTACAATTTTTATGATTTTGATAATTGTAGTATTTTGGTTTACTTTTATGCAACAATCCCAAGGTGGAGGTAGTAGGGTGATGTCCTTTGGTAAGAGTAAAGCTAAATTACAAAAGGATGATGATGGACCAAAGATTACCTTTGATGATGTAGCGGGGCTAGAAGAAGAGAAAGAAGAACTTAAAGAAATAGTAGATTTCCTCAAAAATCCAAGGAAATTTATTGAAATAGGTGCTAGGATTCCTAAAGGAGTATTATTAGTAGGGCCACCAGGAACAGGAAAGACCTATTTAAGTAAAGCAGTAGCAGGTGAAGCTGGGGTACCTTTCTTCAGTATTTCTGGTTCTGATTTTGTTGAAATGTTTGTTGGAGTTGGTGCAAGTAGAGTTAGAGATTTATTCGAACAAGCTAAGAAGAATTCACCATGCATAATTTTTATAGATGAAATTGATGCAGTAGGTAGAAGAAGGGGAGCAGGTCTTGGCGGAGGTCATGACGAGAGAGAGCAAACTCTAAATCAATTATTAGTTGAAATGGATGGGTTTGGTACTAATGAAGGAATAATTGTAATGGCAGCAACCAATAGACCTGACATACTAGATCCTGCTATATTAAGACCAGGTAGATTTGACAGACGTGTTAACGTAGGCTTACCTGATATAAAGGCTAGAGAGGAAATTCTTAAAGTTCATACTAGACACAAACCTTTAGATGAGGATGTTGATTTGAAGGTTGTAGCCAAGAGAACTCCAGGATTTACTCCTGCAGATTTAGAAAATTTAACAAATGAGGCAGCTTTGCTTTCAGCTAGAAAAGGCTTGAAAAAAATACCTATGCATATTATAGATGAAGCTTCAATAAAAGTAATAGCAGGACCTGAAAAGAAAAGTAGGGTTATTAGTGAAGAGGAGAAAAAACTAACAGCATATCATGAAGCTGGTCATGCAATTACATCAAGGCTTCTTCCTAATACAGATCCAGTTCATATGGTAACTATAATCCCAAGAGGAGGAGCAGGTGGATTTACCGCTTATTTACCAGAGCAAGATAGATACTTTATGACAAAGAGAAAAATGGAAGATCAGTTAGTAAGTTTATTAGGTGGTAGAGTTGCTGAAGCATTAGTACTTGAAGATATAAGTACTGGCGCTCAAAATGATATTGAAAGAGCAACTAAATTAGCAAGACAAATGGTTACTCACTATGGTATGAGTTCAAATCTTGGCCCAATGACTTATGGTACTGATGAAGAAGAAGTGTTTGTAGGAAGAGACTTTGGCAGGACAAGGAACTATAGTGAAGAAGTTGCAGCAGCTATAGATAGGGAAATGAGAAATTTAATTGATAGGGCATATAATAAAGCTGAAGAATTATTAAAAGAAAATATAAATAAACTTCATAGAGTAGCAAGTGAACTTTTAGAAAAAGAAACTCTTGATGCAAAAGAATTTGAAGAAGTATTTCAAGCAGCGTAGGAATCGAATAGCTTAAATAAAGGAATGAGTTCAACTCATTTCTTTATTTTTTTATAAAAAATTTATAAATTTTTTATAAAAAAATAAAGGATTTTTTAAGCTTATATGGAATAGAATACTAAGACAACCATGTCAGATAATTCTTAATTACATTTCTAGTCACATTATTCTAAATTAAATATTTAAATGTTAAAATACTGCTTTATTTGTGGTAATAAGGCTATACCCGAATTGCTTAGCAGATAAAACCCAGTATTAATGATTTACTATTGTCATTAATACTGGGTTTTTATATTTCTTATAGAAGGGAGGGTGAGGCTAGTAATTGATTTAGGCTGTCAAAGAAAATATTGTAAAGAGATTAAAGGAGTGGTATTTGGTGAAAAAAAGAGAATTGAAATTATTCCACAAAATTTTCATCGGTTTATTCCTAGGAATTATAGTAGGAATCATACTAAGTTCTATTGGAAGAGACCATCCAATCGTTGTTAAAATAGTGCCATGGCTTGGATTATTAGGAGATATCTTCTTAAGACTTATTAAGATGGTAGTAGTTCCATTGGTTCTATTTTCAATAACTAGTGGAGTAGCCAGTTTAACTGAGATCAGTAAGCTAAGAAGCATAGGGATCAAAACAATACTTTTCTTCTTTGGAACAGGATTTTTATGTATAGGTACTGGATTAGTTATGGCAAACATATTTAAACCAGGTTCAGGTTTAAATATTGCTGAAGTAGGTGCTGATGCAGTTGAAATGAGGGAGCTTCCATCTGTATTTGAATCAATATTAGGATTATTCCCACAGAACATTTTTGATTCATTATCACAGGGGGAAATGCTTCATATTATTTCCTTTTGTATATTTGTTGGAGCAGGGCTGCTTTTAATGGGTGAAAGGGGAAAACCTATTATAGATTTAATCAACAGATGTTCTGATCTTATGTATAAGGTAGTAGATATTGTTGTACAATTTACTCCTGTTGGAGTATTTGGACTTATGGCAAAGGCTGTAGCAACCTTTGGAGTAGGTATATTTGGACCTGTATTCAAGTTTATATTAGTAGATTATGGTGCAAATATATTCACTGTAGTAGTATGGTATTCCTTAATACTATATTTTATGGGAAGGGTAAAACCAATGAGATTTTTCAAAAAAGCATTTGAATCTTGGGCAATAGCCTTTAGTACATGTACTAGTGCTGCTGCTCTTCCTATAGCAATGAAAAATGGTGTAGACGAAATAGGTATTCCAAAGGAAACTGCAAGCTTCGTACTACCTCTAGGTGCAACTGCTAATATGAATGGTACTGGAATTTATTTTGGAGTTGTTGTAATGTTTGCATCTCAATTATATGGTATACCAATATCAATTAGTCAGCAGATTATGTTAGTTTTAACTGCAACATTGTTATCTATAGGATGTGCTGCTGCACCTCAAACAGGACTTATTATTTCAATAGCATTATTGACGAACTTAGGAATACCCCTAGATGCTATAGCATTAATTGCAGGAGTATATAGAATAGTTGATCAGATTCACACTTCTACCAATTCACTAGGGGATTTAGTTGTTGCAGTTTCTGTATCATCCTTAGAAGGTGATTTAGATAGGGAATTATTAGAACATGGAGGTATGTACGCTGAAAAAAAGCTAGTTAAACCTTATCATAAATAAAGAATTTAGGAAGGGGGATTTAATATGAGTTTAAACAAAGCTCCAAAAAACAATGTGTTTTATAGAAATCAAAATTGGCATTATCCTAGAATTAAAAAAGGTGAGGGAATCTACCTTATTGGAGAGAATGGTAAGAAATACATCGATGGTTGTTCTGGTTCTGCTGTGGCGAATATAGGTCATGGGAATAGAGAGGTAGCAGAGTTTGTTAAGGAGCATATAGAAAGAATTGCATTTACACATTTATCCCGTTGGACTGTTGATTCCATTGAAAAATGTGCAGAAAGAATTGTTAACTGGTGCCCAGAAGGATTAAACCATGTATATTTTGTATCTGGTGGATCTGAAGCTACTGAAGCTGCAATAAAAATGGCTAGACAGTATTTTGTAGAAAGAGATGGACATAAGACGAGTAAATGGAAAGTTATATCTAAGTGGAATTCCTATCATGGCGCTACAATGGGGTCTTTATCTATGACAGGTAGCGTTGGAAGAAGAAAGATATATGATCCTTTGTTAGCAAACTTTCCAAAAATAAATCAATTCTACCACTATAGAAATCCTTGGGGAGTAGAAACATTAGAGGAGACCAGTACATTAGCTGCAAAAGAATTAGAAAGAGAAATATTAAGACATGGTCCAGAAAATATAGCTGCATTTATATCAGAACCAGTAATAGGTTCAGCTGCTCCTGGAGTATACCCAGAGAAGGTTTATTTCCGAATGGTGAGAGAAATATGTGATAAATACGATGTTTTGTTTATAATGGATGAGGTTATGGCAGGTACAGGTAGAACAGGTAAGAAAATGGCCTCTGATCATTTTGAAGCTAAGCCAGATATTTTAGCAATTGCTAAGGGATTAAGTAGCGGTTATACTCCAATAGGTGCTGCAGTATGTACCGATGAAATATTTAATACTATTATGGTAGAAGGGACTGGTAATTTTATTCACGGTCATACGTATGCAGGAAACCCACTATCCTGTGGAATTGCAGATAAGGTAATGGAAATCATTGAAAGAGAAAGTTATATAGAAAATTGTGCAATACAAGGAGAATATCTGTTAAAGAAATTAGAAGGACTATACAATTATCCTATTGTAGGAGATATTAGGGGTAAAGGTCTCATGGTAGGTATTGAATTTGTTAAAGAACAAGATATAAAGGAACCTTTTGAAGTATCAGAGAATGTCAAGGGAAAGATAACCAACAATGGACTGGAAGAAGGATTAGTAGTATATCCAGGTGGAGGATCTGTTGATGGAGTCAGAGGAGACCATATATTATTAGCACCTCCAATTAATATAACTAAAGAAGAGGTAGATCTGTTATATGCAAAATTAGACAGATCTGTTAAAAAAACTACAGAAGAGGTCTTGGGACAAAAAGTATATTAAGGAGGTTTGATCATGAATTATAGAAAAGAAAAATTAATAATTACTATTGCACTTACGGGAAACGTTCCCACAAAAGAAATGAATCCTAATACTCCAATTACAATCAATGAAATAGTAGATGATATAATTAAATGTAAGGAAGCAGGCGCTTCTGTAGCTCATATTCATGTAAGGGATGAAGAAGGGAATCCTACTTGTGATAGGGAATTGTATAAAAAGTTATTAGAGGAATTAGAAAGGAGAGATTGCGATATTATAACTCAACTTTCTACAGGAGCTAGAGGTGGAGGGAATACTGCTAAATGGCGGGGACAAATGTTGGATTTAAATGCAGAAATGGCAAGTTTAGCCACAGGTTCATCTAACTTCACAACTCAAGTAAATGCAAACTCTTTTGAATTAATTGAAGAACTAGCTAATAAAATGTATGAAAATAATATAAAACCGGAAATAGAAGCCTTTGATTTAGGGATGATCGATAATACAAAATATCTAGTGAAAAGAGGCATTTTAAAGCCACCTCTACAATTCAACCTTGTAATGAATGTAAGAGGTTCAGTATCTGGTACTCTTAGAAATTTATTACACATGGTAGAATCTTTGCCAGAAGGTTCAACTTTTACAGTTTCAGGAATAGGGTTAAGTCAAGTCTCAATGCTTACCATGTCTATCTTATTGGGAGGACATACGAGAACTGGTTTGGAAGATACAATCCTTTATGACAAAGGTATTTTGGCGACTAATCAAATGTTAGTAGAGAGAGTAGTTAGAATTGCTAAAGAACTAGGAAGGGAGATAGCTACTCC
Source organism: Schnuerera sp. xch1 (assembly GCF_019931165.1). Classification (GTDB taxonomy): domain Bacteria; phylum Bacillota; class Clostridia; order Tissierellales; family Tepidimicrobiaceae; genus JAIOUP01. The sequence goes on along the minus strand of NZ_JAIOUP010000004.1, from coordinate 4,401 downwards.
AGATGAAGCCAGAAGTATATTGGGAATTAAAAAAATAAAAAGGCTGCAATGTTAAAGGCAGCCTTTTTATAAAGTAGCTAGAAAATTTTATAAAAAGATAGAGAATATATTCTATAGGAGGTGAAGTAATGAGGAAAGTTCGAGATTTTGGAGAGGATACTATATATTTTGTTTCCTATGCAAAGCTTCCATCCGATATATCTGCTACTTATGTACATAAGGTAGTAGGAGTAGGTTTTTTAATTAATGTCAAGACGGGAATAATAGAAGATGTAATGGTAACTTTAATATCTGATTTATGTAAAGATTTCATAGCTTATCTTGCAATAGGTTGTAATATTGAAAAGGATGGTATAGACGATATAGTAAAAAAAATAGAAACTAGGTTTTTTGGATATTCACAGAAAGCTGTAGTAGTGGCTACAAAAGGAGTATATAGAAGATATCTAAAGTGGAAAGAAGAAAATCAAAGATAATAAAACTGTTTTATTTGTGGGAATGAGATTAAATCTAAATTCCACATCAAATAAAATCCAGTACTAATGACTTTAATAGGCGTTAGTACTATTTTTTATAATGAATAGGAAAGTTTTTTTCTATTATATAAAATATTAATTAAAAAAACTCTCCGTGTATGAGTTTCAAGAAAAGCTATTTTTAATGCTTCGATAGAAGTTTTTTTTATATATTTTGCAATATTTATTTCATTTTTAAAATAAATTGAAATTCATGTTGTCAAATCATCAAAAGTATCGGTATAATAGTTAGAGAACCATATTGATTTTAGATAGACTTTTCTAATATGAAGGAGGGTAAGATATGTTTAATGAAAAGGATCTAAAGGATATTGAAGCGGCTAGGGATAAATGGGAAAAAGAAAAAGTAAAAAAGGTCACTAGTAGATTTCCAGAAAGAAAGAAAGTTTTTAAGACAGGATCTAATTTAGAAGTTGATAGAGTTTATACACCAGAAGATATAGAGGATTTAGACTATAATGAAAAAATAGGTTTTCCAGGAGAATATCCATATACTAGAGGCGTTCAACCAACGATGTATAGAGGAAGACTTTGGACCATGAGGCAATATGCTGGTTTTGCAACTGCTGAGGAATCTAATAATAGATATAAATATTTATTAGAGCAAGGACAAACTGGACTTAGTGTTGCATTTGATTTACCTACTCAAATTGGATATGATTCAGATCATCCATTATCTGAAGGAGAAGTAGGAAAGGTTGGAGTTGCTATAGATTCATTAAAGGACATGGAAGTATTATTTGATGGAATACCTTTGGATAAGGTTAGTACATCTATGACTATAAATGCACCTGCAAGTGTTTTGTTAGCTATGTATATTGCAGTTGCAGAAAAACAAGGAGTATCTAAAGATAAGTTAAGGGGAACTATTCAGAATGATATATTAAAAGAATATATTGCAAGGGGAACTTATATATTTCCACCTAAAGTTTCAATGAGGTTGATAACTAATATATTCGAATATTGTTCTAAGGAAGTACCTAGGTGGAACACAATAAGTATAAGTGGGTATCATATAAGAGAAGCTGGGGCTACTGCAGTTCAAGAAGTAGCGTTCACTTTGGCTGACGGAATTGCCTATGTGGAAGCAGCTATTAAAGCAGGATTAGATGTAGATGACTTTGCACCTAGATTATCTTTCTTCTTTAATGCTCATAATGATCTATTAGAAGAGGTTGCTAAGTTTAGAGCAGCAAGAAGGATGTGGGCAAAGATTATGAAGGAAAGGTTTAATGCTAAGAATGAAAAATCCATGATGCTTAAATTCCATACTCAAACAGCCGGTTCCACATTAACAGCACAACAGCCAGATAATAATATTGTTAGAGTAACAATTCAAGCACTAGCGGCTGTTTTAGGAGGAACTCAATCACTACATACAAATTCTAGAGATGAAGCCTTAGCGTTACCTACAGAAGAATCAGTAAGAATAGCTTTAAAGACTCAGCAAATTGTAGCTCATGAATCTGGGGTAACAGAAACTATAGACCCATTAGCTGGTTCTTATTATGTAGAAAGCCTAACAGATAGAATAGAAAGTGAAGCTATAGAATATATTGATAAGATTGATAAACTAGGTGGCGCAGCTAAAGCAATAGAAAAAGGATATATTCAAAAGGAAATACAAAACTCCGCATACAATTATCAAATGGAAATTGAATCACAAGAAAAGATAGTAGTAGGAGTAAATAAATTTCAAATAGAAGAGGATATTCACAAGGATATATTAAAAGTTGATCCAGAGATTGAAAGGTTCCAAAGAGAAAAGCTTGAGACATTAAAACGAGAAAGGAATAACAAAGAAGTAGAAAATAAATTGAACAAATTAAAAGAAGTAGCGGATACATCTGAAAACTTAGTTCCATATATAATGGATGCAGTAAGAGTCTATGCTACATTAGGTGAAATCTGTGGAGTTTTAAGAGAAGTATTTGGCGAATATGAACAATCTGTAATACTATAAAATTGGTAAAAGATAATTGTATATTATAAAGTGAATAGAGAGGGAGGTATAAAAATGAATAGGCCAATAAGAGTGTTAGTAGCAAAGCCTGGATTAGATGGCCACGATAGAGGAGCTAAAGTGATAGCAAGAGCATTGAGAGATGCAGGTATGGAAGTAATATATACGGGACTTAGGCAGACTCCAGAACAAATTGTGGCGGCAGCAATTCAAGAAGACGTAGATGTAATAGCTATGAGTATACTATCTGGAGCTCACAATCATCTTTTCCCAAAGGTAGTAAATTTATTGAAGGAAGAGGGAATAGATGATGTATTAACAATTGGAGGAGGAGTAATTCCTGATGAGGATATACCTACGTTAAAAGATGCTGGCATAGAAAGGATATTTACTCCAGGAACATCAACTTCAGAAGTTGTAGAATTTATAAAGAATAATTTAAAGAGATAATACAGGTGGTGCTTTGATTGAATATAGAAAAAAGGCTTCTTAAGGGTGATAGAAGAGCTTGCGCAAGACTTATTACCATGTTGGAAAATGATGATGAAAGAGCAATAGAAATAATTAAACGATTATACAAGCACTCGGGAAATGCTTATATTATAGGGATAACAGGACCTCCTGGTAGTGGTAAAAGTACTCTTACAAATAGATTGGCAAGAAAGCTTAGAAATAGAGATAAGAAAGTGGGCATTTTAGCTATAGATCCAACTAGTCCTTTTACAGGTGGGGCAATCTTAGGAGACAGAATTAGGATGAGTGATTTGGCTTTAGATAAGGGTATATTTATAAGAAGTATGGGAACTAGAGGTTCCTTAGGAGGAATGTCTAAGGCTACTTGGAGCGCAGCCAAGGTTTTAGACATATATGGTATGGATTATATATTTATTGAGACTGTAGGAGTAGGTCAGTCTGAAGTCGATATAGTGAAAGTAGCAGATACAGTATTGATGATAATGGTTCCAAATTTGGGAGACGATATACAAGCAATAAAAGCTGGCATAATGGAAATAGGGGATATATTTGCTATAAATAAATCTGATCTAGACGGAGCAGATAAGACTAAAATGGAAATAGAGATGAACTTGGATTTAAATGATAAGAAGGACTATAGGCCTCCTGTGATAAAGGTATCGGCTACACAAGATGAAAATATGGATAAATTAGTTGAGAAATTAATAGAGCATAGGAATTATATGGAACGAACTGAGAAACTTATTGAAAGAAGAAAAGACAATACCAAGTTTAAAATAATAAAATTAATAGAAGAAGAATTGATGAACTTGATTATGGATAGGGCATTGGAACAGAATTTATTGGAAAGTCTTTCAAATGAAGTTGTATTAAATGATTTAGATCCTTATACTGCTAAGGATAAGATAATGAGGCTTATTAAATAATAGGAGGGATTTTATGGTGAATAAAGTTGACCATATAGGCATAGCTGTAAAAGATTTAGACAAAACAATCAAATTTTATGAAGAAATATTGGGTATAAAATGTGTAGATACTGAGATTGTAGAAGAACAAAAGGTAAAAACAGCTTTTTTGCCTATAGGGGATACGGAAATAGAACTGTTAGAATCTACTGATAAAAGTGGTGCAATTTCCAAATTTATAGAAAAAAGAGGTCAGGGCATTCAACATATTGCTTATAGAGTTGATGACATAGAGAAAGCTCTAGAAGAGTTAAAAAAAAGAGGAATTAGGCTAATAGATGAAAAGCCTAGAGATGGAGCTGGAGGAGCGAAGATTGCCTTTTTACATCCAAAATCTACTTTTGGAGTTTTAATAGAATTTTGTGAAAGATAATAATTAGATAAAAAGGAGGACCAAAATTGAATGAGAAAATTGAAAATCTCCTAGAAACCAAAAAAAGAATAGAACTTGGTGGCGGAGAAA
>NZ_JAIOUP010000045.1 GCF_019931165.1 Schnuerera sp. xch1 | reverse complement strand
TTAGGCGTTTGCGAAACGCCAAAACCCGTATAAATACGGGATATTTTTTCATAAAATAATATAACTCCTCACCGATTTATGGTAAAATTGAAGTGCCAAGCAACAAATCCACCAAAACCCGAAAGGAGTTATATAGATATGATACCACATAAACAGCTTTCTTTGGCAGATATTTATTCTGATTGTCAAACTTTTTTTGAAAATGATAAACCTAAGTTTCTTTCATTACTTGAAGATACCATCAATCTTGATGAGTTTATCCCTATTTCTTTCTACCATCATTTTTATGCTTCTACTGGACGACCACGCGAATACAAGCTTCATTCAATGTTATGGGCATTAATTATCCAGAGAATTTTTTCTATTCCTACTGACACCCTCTTAATTACTTTTCTTAAATATTCAAATGAATTAAGAGAGTTTTGTGGATTTAAAAAAGTTCCTGATGGTTCTAAATTTACTCGTTTCAAACAAGATTTTTTATTAGACTTACAAGCTGTATTTGATAACCTTGTCGATATTACTGAGCCTATTTGTCAA
>NZ_JAIOUP010000044.1 GCF_019931165.1 Schnuerera sp. xch1 | reverse complement strand
TATAGAGCTTCCACTGCTTGTAGGCATAAGGTTTCAGGTTCTATTTCACTCCCCTCCCGGGGTTCTTTTCACCTTTCCCTCACGGTACTTGTTCTCTATCGGTCACCAGTTAGTATTTAGCCTTGGGAGGTGGTCCTCCCTGCTTCCCACTGGATTTCTCGTGTCCCGTGGTACTCTGGAGCACAACTTGAAGTCTTTAAGTTTCGTCTACTGGACTTTCACCTTCTGTGGTTGACCTTTCCAGGTCATTCGACTACCTAAATCCTTCTTTTCTGTTGTGTCCTCAACCCCAGACTTAAAGCCTGGTTTGGGCTGTTTCCCTTTCGCTCGCCGCTACTTAGAAAATCGAGTTTTCTTTCTCTTCCTCAGGGTACTTAGATGTTTCAGTTCCCCTGGTGTCCCTTCACATACCTATGTATTCAGTATGTGATACTTGAGGTTTTCTCAAGTGGGTTTCCCCATTCGGATATCCCCGGATCAGTGTCTATTTGCGACTCCCCGAGGCATTTCGGTGCTTATCCCGTCCTTCTTCGGCTACTGGTGCCAAGGCATTCACCTTATGCCCTTATTTGCTTGACCAGAAATATAATTTACTGTGTAGTTTTCAATGTGCA
>NZ_JAIOUP010000043.1 GCF_019931165.1 Schnuerera sp. xch1 | reverse complement strand
TAATTAATTGTGTGATGCCTGCTAGTAGTAAATCGGCATGAATGGTTTTCTCATTTTGGGTTTTACGTCCAGCAATATAGAAACTTTCTTTAAAATGATTTATGGACTGCTCTACTACTGAACGGATTTTATAAACTTTATCCCATTCTTCTGTATCACGAAGAGTACCTGGATAAGCACGAAGATCCTTTTCGGGATAAATGTAGATCATCCTTCCACAAGGTGATGAAGTACAAGGATTATCACAAGAATGACGTCTTCGATATTTGCCATCATCACATTTGGTCCACTTCATTTTAGGGCATACAAACTTGAATGTTTTAATGCCACATCTTAAATGAGAAGTATTACCTTCTGGTCTCATTGGAAGAGTTGGATCATGTGGACAACAAGGTATTCCAAATTCATTTAAGATATAGTCTGGATGTTTTAAAGAGGAACGACGATTTAAAGGAATATATGCTTTATCAAATTTTAAATCAGTAAGTAAATCTTTATAAATATTAGTGGAATCAAAGGCAGCATCACCAATGAAAATATTTGGTTTAATACTAGGATGTTTTTCAAAGTAGTCTTTTAGAACAGGGATGACAGCTTTGGCATCATGAAGGGATTTATCTTCATCTGGTGAATCTGATTTTTTATCAACAATGATTTCAGGATGAGAATTTAAAAAATCTTTATTGTAAAAGGAAATATTCTTTACGATTCCTAAACCATTAG
>NZ_JAIOUP010000042.1 GCF_019931165.1 Schnuerera sp. xch1 | reverse complement strand
CTCTAAGACCTGTTTTTTAGTATAATTTAACTACCATGCAAAATCATACTAGATTTAATCATAAAGCAAAGATCAAAAAAATGCAACTATCTTTTAGTTTTGATTTGACTAATAATTTTGATATGGATGATGAGGTTTTCCTGGTGCACAATATTGTTGAGGAGATGAATTTGAGTTTTTTAAATAGTGCCTACTCGAGTAGAGGTAGAAAGCCAGTCGCAGGGCCAAAGACCATGTTGAAAATTTTAGTTTTTGCATATTTAAATAGAAAATACTCAGCTAGAGATATTGAAGACGCTTGTAAGTATGATCTTCGATTTAGGTGGCTTTTGAATAATGGTAAAACCCCTGATCATGTAACCATTAATAGGTTTAGAAATAAGATATATCCTTTTATGGATGAAATTTTAGATCAATTGGTAAGCCTGTTAATTGAACAAAAAGAAATTGACTTAAAAAGCATATACATAGATGGAACAAAGATAGAGGCAAATGCTAATAGGTATACATTCGTCTGGAAAAAGTCTATTCTTAAATATCAAGAAAAATTGATACAAAAAATACTAGAATACTTCCATATTAGTAAAGATATGTCTAGTAAAGACTGTAAAAAACTTGTTCTGACTGAATTTAATAATTTAAGAAATGCCTGAAAATCAAAAAACATAATATTTGTTTACGGTAAAGGAAAAAGAAAGTCAGAAGAACAGAGAAAATATGAAATGTTGGA
>NZ_JAIOUP010000041.1 GCF_019931165.1 Schnuerera sp. xch1 | reverse complement strand
TCCATGAGACCGTCAGTTATGTTGATCAGACTGGACACGTAGTGGCCAAGCCGCACACTGATTCTGTCAACTTCACACGAACCGTCGTTGTCGATAACGTTACTGGTGAAGTGATTACGAGTGGTGCTGGAACAACCGCCTGGACAGCGACAAATGGTGATACAACCTTTGATGCCGTTGTTAGTCCAGTGGTGTCGGGATCTGTAGCTGATAAAGCGCAGACAGCTGTCGTAACTGACCTGAATGCCGATTCAGCAGATGTTAATGAGACCGTGACATACACGAAAGTCGGATCATTGGTACCAAGCTCAAGTGATGGGAACTTCCCTAGAGTACCAAGAGTAGTCTATCCAAATGACCCACGTGATGCGACGAAGGTTACACCAGCCGGTGTACCGACGGTACCAGGTTATACAGCACATGATCCAGAAGGTCATGTTTTGACACCCGGTAGCCGTTATCAGCCAAGTGATCCGACGAAAGATACAACGATCACCTATACCGCAGATCAGCAAAAAGGTAGTGTCAGCTACGTTGATGATACGACCGGCAAAACTTTAAAGACGGATTCAATTTCAGGAACAACGGGCTCGAAATCCAGTTATAGTACCAGTGGCAGCATTGCGGATTATAAGAAACACGGGTATGAGTTAGTTACTGATGGCTATCCAGCAGATTTGACATTCGACAATGATGACAAAACTGCTCAGAACTTCACGGTTCACTTGAAGCATCAGCTGACGCCAGTGAATCCAACGGATCCACAGACACCGGGAGCGCCAATCCATCCAGATGAACCAGATGGACCAAAGTGGCCAACTCGCACCAACTATGATAAGACGGTCCATGAGACCGTCAGTTATGTTGATCAGACTGGACACGTAGTGGCCAAGCCGCACACTGATTCTGTCAACTTCACA
>NZ_JAIOUP010000040.1 GCF_019931165.1 Schnuerera sp. xch1 | reverse complement strand
ACAGTTCGGCGTTGGTATCTAACATATAAAGAACATGGTATTAGTGCCTTTGAAACATCAAATAAGAATCGCTCATATGATAAAAGTTTTAAGTTATCTGTAATAGAAGAATATAATTCTGGGAAATATTCAATGGCAGACTTAGTTGCGAAATATAATATTGGTTCTGGAGTAATTCATAGTTGGATTAATAAATGGTATAATGGTATAGAAATTGAGGATTATGATCCTAAAGGAGATGTCTATACCATGAAATCTAGAAAAACAACATTTGAAGAGAGGTTAGAAATAGTAAAATGGGTTATTGAAAATGATATGAGCTACAAAGGTGCGGCCGATAAATATTCAATTACTTATGCACTTGTATACAAATGGACAAGAGCATATATAGACAAAGGTCCAGAAGCGCTAAAATATCAAAAACGAGGACCAAAACCAAAGTCAGAAATTGATGATAGTAATCTAACTGAAGTTGAGAAGCTAAAACTTGAACTTGAAAAAGAAAAAGCATTGCGTAAAAGAAGAGAATTTGAACTAGAAGTTCTTAAAAAAAAAGAGGAGTTCGAAAAGAAACTTCACTCTCGAAAGTAAGACAGGAAGCAGAGTATAATACGGTAGATTTTTTTAAAGATAAAGGTTATCCGATAACTCAAATATGCAAGGTTCTGGGTATTTCAAGAAGTGGATACTACAAGCACAAAAATAGAATTAAGCCCGAAAAAGAAAAACAAGATGAATTGCTATGTTCACTAATTAATGAATATCATACAACTTTTGATGGAATTTTAGGGTATAGAAGGATGACAATATTCATCAACAAGCTAAATCAAAAAACCTTCTCAGAAGGATATATACATAGACTTATGAATTATTTAGGTATTTCAGCAAGAATCAGAAGAAAGAAAGTTAATCGTAAGAGAATAAAACCAGAGTATACAAAAGAAAA
>NZ_JAIOUP010000039.1 GCF_019931165.1 Schnuerera sp. xch1 | reverse complement strand
ATCTTGATCTGCGCTATTTATTGCATTGGCCTCTGCATGACTTTCTCCATATCTTTCATGATATCCTCTAGCAATTATGCAACAATTTATAAATGGATAGACCTCTACTCTAAATCTAATGAAAGCTCCGTCTCTAAAGCTGATTTTCTAGAATTAAAAAGACAACTGGCTAAAGTTAAGGAAGAACGAGACATCTTAAAAAAAGTATTGACCATATTCGCCGAGAAAAAGAAGTGAGTGCTGCGGATATGGCTCAAACCATACAAACTTTAGCACTCAATGTCAGACTAAGCTGTCAACTCCTTGATGTTCCTGAATCAAGTTATTATGAACGGATTAACCGACATCCATCTAAAACTCAATTAAGGAGACAATACCTGTCACTCAAAATTTCTCAACTCTTCAATGCTAACCGAGGAATCTATGGTGCTCCTAAAATTCATCATCTTCTACTTAAACAAGGGGAAAAAGTCGGGTTAAAACTGGTACAGAAGCTAATGAAGCAACTTCAACTCAAGTCTGTAGTCATTAAGAAATTTAAGCCTGGATACTCACTAAGTGATCACATCAATCGAAAAAATCTCATACAGACTGAACCTACAAAGAAAAATAAGGTTTGGTCAACCGACATTACTTATATTCCTACTCAACAAGGATGGGCTTATCTCTCAACCATTATGGATCGTTATACTAAAAAAGTCATTGCTTGGGATTTGGGCAAGCGAATGACTGTAGAATTAGTGCAAAGAACTTTAAATAAGGCCATTAAATCACAAGACTATCCAGAAGCTGTTATTCTTCATTCTGACCAAGGAAGCCAGTATACGAGTCTAGAGTATGAAGAGTTGCTTAAGTATTATGGGATGACTCACTCTTTCAGTCGAAGGGGATACCCTTATCATAATGCCAGTCTTGAATCTTGGCATGGACATTTAAAAAGAGAGTGGGTGTATCAATTTAAATATAAGAACTTTGAAGAAGCCTATCAGAGTATTTTCTGGTACATCGAAGCCTTTTATGACACTGTTAAACTAATAACACCTTATGCTAAAAAAAATGATGTTTCAATAACCCTTGTAAACACAGAGAACATT
>NZ_JAIOUP010000003.1 GCF_019931165.1 Schnuerera sp. xch1 | reverse complement strand
GATTGAAGAAGCTGGTATGACTCAAAGTATGTCTAGAGTTGGTAAGTGCATTGATAATGGACCTATGGAAGGATTTTTTGGTACATTAAAAGTTGAGATGTTTTATGGTAAAAAATTTAAAACACTTGAAGAATTAAAAGAAAAAATAGTTAAATATATTAAATTCTATAATGAAAAAAGATTTCAAAAAAGACTAGGATGCATGGCTCCTTTAGAATATCGAAACCATGCATCCATAAGTGCATAAATTTTTAATTAATTTAGTTGTCTACTTGACATGGGGCAGTTCACAAGGGTCGCCCATTATATATTCCTAATCTTATTCAATATCATTTTCTGTTCTACTGTAGCAACCAATCTTCTTGTATATGCTACTGTATCTGGGTTGACACTCATACTGTCTATTCCTTGTTGAACTAAAAACTCCGCAAACTCTGGATATTGAGATGGTCCTTGCCCACATATGGATATTGTCTTGCCATATTTATGAGCTGCTTTGATGAGCTTGGATATAGCTCTCTTTACAGCCTCATTTCTTTCATCAAAATATCCCATATTATTAAGTATGCCTGAATCTCTATCTGCTCCCATTATAAGCTGAGTTAAATCATTGCTTCCAATGCTAAATCCATCTACCAATTGTGCAAACTCTTCTGCTTCAAATACCACTGATGGCACTTCTGCCATTATCCAAATTTTAAATCCTTTATCCTGTACTAAGCCTTCTTCTGCCATTATTTTCTTTACCTTTTTAAGTTCCCAAGTAGTCCTTACAAATGGTAACATTGCCCATACATTTTCAAGCCCAAATTCTTCTCTTACCTTCTTCATAGCTCTACATTCTAGTCTGAATCCTTCTTCATATTCTGGGGAAATATATCTTGATACCCCTCTCCATCCTATCATTGGATTAGCTTCTATTGGTTCTACTTCATCTCCGCCTTTTAATCCTCTAAATTCATTGGTCCTAAAATCTGATAGTCTAACTACTACTGGTTTTGGATATATTTCCTGGGCTACCATAGTAATACCTTCTGCTAATTTGTCTATCAAAAGTTTTCCTTGTCCAGTTTTAACTAGATACATTGGATGTGCTCCTATTAAATTAGTAAATATAAATTCAGTTCTCATAAGTCCTATACCATCAAAAGGTAAATTCTTATATCTCTCTATTATGGATGGTTCTCCTAAGTTCATGTATATCTTAGTTGCTGTTACTGGTGCTAGTTGATGTACTAAATCTTCACTAATAGGTGCTTGCCCATTTACTGTTACATCCTTTGTTTCCTCTTTTTTCTCTTGTAACACTATTCCTTCATAAACTACTCCTCTTTTAGCATCAACAGTAACATCCATGCCCTCTTTTAATACTTCAGTAGCACCTTTAGCACCAACTATACATGGAATTCCTAGTTCTCTTGATACTATTGCTGCATGGCAAGTTCTTCCGCCTTCCTCTGTTACTACTGCATTAGCCCTTCTCATAGCTGGAACCATATCTGGGTTAGTCATTATGGTTACTAAAATGTCTCCATCTTCTACTCTTGATATTTCGGATATATCGCTTATATATTTAACCTTGCCAACTCCAATCCCTGGAGATGCTGCTAATCCTCTTGATAAAGCTTTTAATTCTTTCTTTTCTACTTCTTTTTCCATTACTTTCTCTCCCTTTATAGTAGTTATTGGTCTTGATTGTAATATATATAATTTTTTAGTATCCTTATCAAATCCCCACTCTATATCCTGATGACTTCCATATAATTCCTCGATTTTCATTCCATAATCTGATAATATAAAAATCTCTTCATCAGTTAAACATTGCTTATTAATATAGTCATATCCTAAATAATCTGATACTTTAATTTCAACTGTCCCTACACCTATATCCTTTTTCACTATCATAACCGTTTTTTCTGCAATATGCTTTTCAGCAATTTCCTCAGATTTTTTATCAATTATATATTCATCTGGAGTTACAGTTCCTGATACTACTGCTTCTCCTAATCCCCAACTTGCATTTATCATAATCTGGTTAGGGTCATTGTTAATTGGATTTGCAGTAAACATTACCCCTGCTTTTTCACTATTAACCATTTTCTGTACTACTACACTCAATGCTACATCAAAATGGTCAAATTGTTGATTTTCCCTGTAATATATAGCTCTACCTGTCCAAAGGGATGCCCAACACTTTTTTATATGATTCAATAGTTCTTCATATCCACTTATGTGTAAATAAGTATCTTGTTGCCCTGCAAAAGAAGCCTCTGGCAAATCTTCTGCTGTCGCTGAAGATCTAACAGCTACTTCTGCATTTTCTATATCTATTTTTTTATTGAATTTATGATATGCTAATTTAATCTCATCAGCCAAATCCTTAGGAACTTGTTGAGACATTATTAACTCTTGTACTTCTTTACTAGCCTTTTGTAATTCAATGGAATCTTCTACGTCTAAATCCTCAATATTTCCCTTTATCTTATCACCCAGGTTAGCTTTTTCAATAAAATAATTATATGCTTCTGCTGTTACACAGAATCCTGGTGGCACATCTAACCCCTTTTGAGTTAATTCACCTAAATTTGCTCCTTTGCCGCCAACCAAAGGTATATCATCTTTATTGATTTGATTAAACCATTTAATGTATTTAAATTCAGTCATATTTTTGCCTCCCATTAAATTATTTTTATGTATATATTATAGCATATTTAATTAAATGTGCTATACTTTTTATAGAATTTTTTTAAAAAATTTAGCCTTAAGGAAATTTTCCTTAAGGCTTTACTATTTATTAGCTCTCTATTCTTATATCAAATCCCATTATACCTACAAGATTATTTTTCACATCCATTATTTGGGTTGATATTGTAATGTTAACTTCATTTGTTAGTATGCTAAAATAGAAATCCGATACAAATACCTTCTGTTTCTTTCCATTAATGAACCATTCTCTTTCTGTTGCATCAACATCTCCAATATCTTTACTTGACGATATTAGTTTTCCATCAGTATCGAATAGATATATGAATTCTATATTAGGATTTTTATATATTATATCTCTATAAATATTCTTATGAGCTTTTACATTAAAAGTTCTTATATCTACATTTTCTCTGACTTTATTTACTACTTCTAGATTTGATTTTATTATTTTATCCAATACTTCCTCATCCATCACTATTTTTGAATGATGTTCAATCTCTTTTTCTAATTCCTTACTCATATCATCAAGATGAACTGCGTTGCTGCTTATATCGTCAGTAATAGCTGTTTGTTCTTCTACAGATGCAGAAATCTGTTGAGTTCCCGCCACAGTTTCCTGCGATATAGAGCTGATCACTTGTAGGTTTTCTATGATTTTATTCAGTTCTACTAATTGATTCCCCATTCTTTTGTCGGTTGTCTCTATAACACTATTAATTGTATCAAGGGAATCCTTTGCATCTTTAAAGGATATTTGAGTTTCTCGCGTCAATTCGGAATCCTTCTGTTCCTCAGCTATCCCATCTTTTAAATTGGACAACAATTCCTTTATATCCTGGGCGAATTCTTCAATCATGTTGTTTATATTGTCTGTTGCTCCTCTAGTCATTTCAGCTAATTTCCCAACTTCATCTGCTACTACAACAAAGCCTTTACCATATTCACCAGCTCTTGCTGCTTCTATTGTTGCATTTAATGCTAATAGATTTGTCTGTTCGGATATGTCCTTCACCATATCTACAATATTGTTTATTTCACTTACATTTTTAGAAATGATCTCAGCATCTTTTATTAGTGATTGGTTTCTATTCATTCTATTTTCCATATTCGTAGTTAAGTCTTTTAATATCTGCCCTGTTTTTACAAAAGAATCATTGGTCTTATCCCATTGTTCTTTGGCTTTTTTGTTTCCTTCAGTAGTTTTTTAAGATAATAATTTTAAATTGTTATTCATAGATAGTACTTCTTCTACCTTATTTTTTTGTTCTTCGGCACCTATGGATATAGATTCAATTGCCTGAGCTACTTCATTAATGGATTGATTGGTTTCATTGGTAGCTAAAGCTAAGTCATTGGTTATACCTAAAATTTTCTGAGAGGAATATGCAATTTGGGATAAAGCACCTCTATAGTTGTCCAATATTTTATTGAGATTCCTAGCTATCTTATCATATGCCTTATTCTTTGTATGAAATTTTTTAGATAGATTTCCATTTGCTACTTCCTCTACTCCATTTTCAATGCTTTTCTTAGAATCAGTTTTATTCTTAAATATGTACGATAATAGTTCTAATAAAACGATCCCACCTAAAATAAAGTAAAAATAGAAGGAAACTGAATTATTAAAAAAGATAAGGAATAAAACACCTGCTAGTAATAACTTCAATATAATTATTAAAATAAAAATCCTCCTCCTCTATAAGTCAATATATTTTAATTTTATAATATTGTGGGAATTTTCAAAATATTTTTATCGGAAAAAGAGATAAAAATAAATCCCGTATGAATACGGGATTAGAAAAACTTACCATCTGTAAATAATATTACTAGCAATAAGAAGAAGAATAGTAAGGAATCATCTCCTTTGTCAAACCAATCACCATTATTAAATAAAATTACTAGTAGCAAGAAAAAGAACAATAAATTGTCATCATCTTCTCCTCCTAAAATTCCTGCTAAACCTTTTTTTCTTCCACCTTTTACTTCGTCTACCATTTATAGCCCTCCTTATATTTCATTTCTCAATGTATATTATGTAATAAATCTTATTATGGTTACACATTTTGTATATTTATTTTCTTTTGAGGAACACTACTCTTAAAATAAGAAGGAGTGATATAATGGATAAATTAGCTTTAATATTAGTTATAATAGGAGCATTGAACTGGGGTTTAATTGGATTATTTGAATTTGACTTAGTTGCAGCAATCTTTGGAGGTCAAACTTCTGCATTAAGTAGATTAGTATATGGTTTAGTTGGCTTAGCAGGAATATACTCATTTAAATTCCTATTTAGTGATAGAGAAAGAGTGGAATAAAAAAAACACAGTAGTTAGCTACTGTGTTTAAAATCCACCACATAAGAATAAAATTAGAAATATAAGTAGTATATCATCATCAAATATTCCACAGAATCCTTTATCAAAACCTCCCCCAAATAGTAATAGAATCAGAAAAATAAATACTATATTACTTTCTTTGCCTCTACCAAGATCGCTCACCATACTATTCAACATATAGACAACCTCCCAAAATAGTTTACTTTATAATATAATATTCAATCATTATTCTTTGGTTACAACAATAATAAAAAAAGCAGCAAAGCTACTTTTTTTATTATTCACTCTCTAATTCCATTATGGATTTAGTAGATATATTGGTCTTATCAATATTTAATAGATTAATTGCTTTTTCTAAATCTTCTTCCTTTTCAACTTCTATTTCCATATAAGGATAAGGGTATGTTTCTTTATCCCATTTATCCAGATCAAATCTTATATTTTGATATACATAGGATTTTCTTCTTTTACATCCCTCTTTAATTATGCTGTATTTTAAATTCTTTAAGATAGATATCATAGATTCCTTATCCTGTATTTTGGTGGTTATTTCAATGTTTTTTCTTAACTTCTCATGACTGATATTTTTCTTTAAAGTCAGCCTTATACTCGCATTATCAGTCAGCAGATCTTTGGTTTCCCTGATTCTTAGATAGCTATTCAGTTCATTTTCAATATACCTGTCATCAGAATCCAACACAGTATTTGTTTGATATTCATTGGCTATCAATTTAGCACCAATGTTTTTCAACTTCTCTTCTACTTCATCTAAATCAATATTTAATACCTTTACTTCTACTTCTCTTGCCATCTAAAATGCCTCCTGCTCATTATCCTTTATATGCTTCTTCATCAACAATAACTGTAACATCAGGATGTAATAAAAGCATGCTTGCTGGTAACTGAGTAGTTATTTTTTTACCTTCCAATAATTTTTTTATAACCTTTGCTTTTTTCTTTCCACTAGCCATTAATATGATCTTTTTAGCTTTCATAATGCTGCCAATCCCCATGGTAATTGCCTTTTTGGGTACCTCACCTGGAGAATCAAAAAATCTCGAATTCGCCTTAATAGTGGATTCAGTTAAATTAATTATACTTGTTCCAGTATTCAGCTCTTCGTCTGGTTCATTAAATGCAATATGACCATTTTCTCCAATCCCTAATATTTGAAGATCTATACCTCCTTTTTTCTCTATTAATTTATCATACTGTTTACAGTAATTATCTAAATCTTTTGCTTTCCCATCTGGTACAAAGGTATTATTCATATCTATATTTATATGATTAAATAGATTATCCTTCATAAAATAATGATAACTATTTGGATGTTCATAGTCTATACCTATATATTCGTCAAGATTGAATGAGATAACATTTGAAAAATCCAATCCTTCTTCCTTATGCATTCTTATCAATTCCTTATACATACCTACTGGAGTACTACCAGTTGCTAATCCCAATATTGTACTTTTATTTGATTCTATCTGTTGCTTAACAATACCTGCCGCTTTTTTGCTAATACCATCATAGTCTTTCTCAACAATTAATTTCATATTATAACCTCCTGCTATAGTATTTTTCTAGGCTTAAAATCTATATAATCACTGGATACACAATAAAACTTTATCTCATTTATGGTATCTTCAACTACAAATCTATGTCCTTTTGCATGAAGGTGTCCATATATACAAATATCAACTTTATGCTTTGCCATTACATTCACAAATTCATTTGGACTTAAATCAATATTAAATGGTGGGTAATGAAGCATTATAATCTTTGTTTGAACTTCTCCCAGGCTAGATAAGGATAATTCAAGTCTATTTATTTCTCTATTATATACCTTTTCATCATGAGAATCAAAACCTTCTGAATCTCTAGACATCCAACCTCTAGTACCCCCAATTCCAATCTTATCATTATATATAAAACTATTATTTTGTATAAATTTAATATTTTTTAAATTTAAATCATTTAATTTCCTTGGACCTCGCCACCAATAATCATGGTTTCCTTTCGTTATAATCTTATGGCCAGGCAATTCATCTATTCTTAGTAGATCATGATAGGCATCTTTAAGTTTTATTGCCCATGATATATCTCCTGGTATCAATACTAAATCTTCATTTGTTATGGTCTTATTCCAATTATCAAATATTTTATTCTCATGATCTATCCATTCTTCTCCAAATATACCCATAGGCTTTTTCTTGGAATAATCCAAATGTAGATCTCCTATTCCATATATCAAATACACCACTCCTATTAATGTTAAAGTATAACTTTAAGTCTAAAATGGCTTAAATTAAAGTTTCTAAATATTAAAGTAATACATTAACCTAAATCTATCAAGTTATACTTTAACCCTAAATTATCCAATATCTCCATCTCTCTATGGTGACAAGTGAAAAGCAATATCTGTACTTTGTCGCTAATTCTTCTCAAAAATTCTAATATATTTTTTAATCTGTAATCATCATACTGTATGAAACAATCATCCAATATTAATGGTAATCTTTCTTTTTTCATTGAATCCATAATACTGAATCTCAATGCAAAATACATTTGATCAATAGTTCCACCACTTAAGCTATCTATTTCTATTGTTTCTTTAGTATTTGGATTTTCTACAGTGATTTTTAAGTCATCATCTATTTTAATTCGATCATATTTTCCAGCTGTAACTAATTCAATCAACCGACTTACATCCTTATTTATTTTAGGTGCAAATTGATTATGTATTTCCTGAGAAATGTTCTCTATTACTTCCTTAGCTATTTGTATAGATTTTATTCTATCATCCATTGTATTTAACTGAGTTTTTGTCCTTGTTATCTTTTCTTCTATGTCAACTAACTCTTTTACATATTTATTTAGATTCTCAATTCTTTCCTCAAGCTTAGAACAAGTATCCTTCATAGAAGAAAGCATCCTCTTTCTACTATCTATTTCCTTAGCAACTTCATTTAAATCTATTTGTTCTACATATTCAAAATATTTATCGTCATAGTCTTTAAGTTCAGCTTTTAATTTCTCTAAACTAGTATCAGCTAATATTCTATTTAATAATTCCATCTTATTTTTTTTATCATTTATTAAATTATCATAAATAGCCTTGTTATTCAATCCTTCTTTAAACTCATCCAAATTATTAGAATTATTTCTAGTAATTATATTCTTTAATTTCTTATCTATATCATTGTTATCCTTTACCTTTGTCTCTAAAAGGGAATTATATTTTTTTTTGTTTCTATTTAACTCTCTTATTTGCATTAATCTATCATTTTGATTTGCTTGAGTAAACCGTATATCTTCATATAATTTTACTAACTCAGCTTTTGATGAGCAATTATGTTGTTTAATAATTTTATTTTGATTTCTTTCTATATCTTTAATTTTTTTTATTCTTTCTTCTTCTTGCGAATTTAAATTTGTAATCTTTTTATTAAAATCCTCTGCTTCTTTATGGAACTTTTTAGATGAACTAAAAAGATAAATCGATACCATTCCAGATATCACAGTTAGTATAGAAAATAGATTATTAACTATTATTAATCCTATAGATGCCATTGTCGATATTAAAAAGATTATGGATTGAGTTTTAGATCTATGTAATTTATCTTTGGCTCCCTTTAGTTCCGAGTTTAAAATCTCAAGTTTATTTTGTTGACTATTTATAACTAATTTATTTTTTTCCTCTTCCATTTGGTTGTAGTCTGACATATCAGTATATAATTCATCTGCTTTTACCCCACTTATAATTCCATTATTCCTCTTAAGTTCTAAATCTTTCAATTTTGCATCTATATCCTTGATTCTAGTAGACAGGTCATGGATCTCTCTATCTAAGTTATTCTTTTCACTATCCAATTTTAGGGACAAATAATAATCTTCTGAGGAAATATTTGAATATTGTTTGAGGTTTACAATCTTATCATCTATCTCTTTGATTTCATTTTTTATATTTAATGCATCTTGATACATCTTTTTCTTTGCCAGTATCTTTGCCTTATTAAACTTTGCTTTCAACTGTAATATTATATTTTCCCTGTCTTCTATTTCTTCTTTTAGATCTAAAAATTCATTAATGGACTGATCATATTCCTTCTGTCTTTCTAGAAGTTGCTCCCTTCTTTCTTCTAATCTCTCTAATTTTTTTACTGCTTTGCCATATGAACGTTTATACGCTTTTTTTGTACCAATTGTCTCCAATTGCTTATCTAAATCGTCCAATGTGTTTCTAATCGATATTTCATCATCTAAACTCATACTAATGTTTGCCAGTTTGTCCTTTACTTCCTTAGAAAAATTAGAATCCACCTTGTTCCCTAATTGCTTTATTGATATGGTATTATTATAAACTGTACTGTTGAAGTCAAAAAAATATAGCCCCGGAAGGTTTTCTTTCAATTTCTTACCTGTATCTATATAATCTGTGATGTTCTTGCCGGTTAAATCATCATATACATTTACTTCTCCTTTGTTAAAATCTCTCTCTATCCTATACTTCTTGTCGTCTTTAGAAATACTCATAACTCCAGAATATTCTTGCCCATGCCAAGGTCTATATTTATCCAATTCATCAAAAAAATATCTTCTAGTAACATAGGGTTTTAAAAACCCATAGAACATTCCATTTATAAAGTTATATATAGTTGTTTTCCCCGATTCATTCTTGCCATATATGATGTTTAATCCATCTTCAAGTTCAAACGTCTTATTGTGAAATTTACCAAAGGATACTAAGTTTAACTCATTTAAAATCATATCCCCACCTTGCCTTTCATCAACACCTCTAATCCTATATATAGAGCGTCCTTATTTACTTTATTTTCTAAATCCTTCTTTTTCATCTCTCGAATAAAATATCCTATGATGTTATCCCTATTGTCCTCTTCTAAACCTTCTAAGTCGTAGTCTATAATTATATTATCTATAATCTCTAGATGATAAAAATAATTGGATAAACTCTCAATAATATCAGATATATTTATTTCTATATCTCGGTTAATGACTCCTTCCAATTTTATTCTGTATAGATTATTACTTAGATTATTTACATCATCACATTCCTTTATCCTATCTATTATATCTAAATAACTTAAGGTTTCATCTAAAACTATGGTCTTTTCTAAAAAAATTCTATTGCTAAAAGGAATAAATTCAATTGTAGTATTTTTATTCTCTACTGTTCCCTGTATAATCCCATGTTGCCCTATTTCACCAAAATCTAATGGTTCTGGACTGCCACAATAGGCCATTTTATTTGAAATCAGATTAGGCTTATGAATATGGCCTAGTCCTACATAATCAAATTCTAGTTGTGATAAATAATTTTTATCTAAAGGTAGATATACGCTATCCTTGCTGAATATATCTCCATGAATTATCAATATGTTTATCTTACTAGTATCTAGATCTTCAAAATCATTGAACACATCCTCATTATTTTCACCTTTGTCCCAGCTATACCCATATATATTGGTATTCTTGTTTAAAAACTCTTTTTTGCTCAATCCTTCAGTACCAAATATGGTTACATTATCTGGCCAATCCACTAGATTGTACAAGGAATTTTTGTTCAATGTATCATGATTTCCTGCCGTTATTATAATATCAATATTTTCAGCTCTTGATAGGGTATCTTTTACCCGATTTATGTCCATTAATGTAAAATATTTTTCTTCAAATAAATCTCCTGCAATAAATAGAAAATCAACATTTTCCTGTATCCCCTTGTCAATTATCCTCTCAAATGTATCCCAAAGTTCCAATCTTCTTTTATTAGCTTTTTCTCCACTAAAGCTGACACCTTTAAATTGCAGCCCTAGATGCAAGTCTCCAGTATGTATAAATTTAACCATAAGTTCACCCCTGTATTTTGATACTAACTAAAATTATACCACAGTTTTAGGGAATAAAAAATATAAAGCCCTAAAAAGGGCTTCTATTCCTCTGCTATTAATAATCCATATTACAATATATATCTCTCAATTATTAAAGTAATTATAGCCTTTAGGCTAAGAAAACCCACTTTATAACTTCATCTTCAAAACCTGATGGTATATTACGCTTATTACATATTTCTATATATTTTGTAATTATCCTTGTAAATTCTAAATTTATTGTCCACTCATCTAAGGCTAATACTCCTTCCTTACTATAGATAGTGGAAACTATTATGTAACCTATTACATATATATTTAAATCTTCAATTTTATACTTTTGAACCATCCCAAACTTTATGTTCAATAGGACATTGTTCAAAATATCAAACTGTATTTTGGAAAGCAACAAATTTCTTTTAGTCAAATTCCCAGTTAAATCATCTGATTCTAATATGGGACCATGTTGAACTAAACAAGCAATACCTTCTTCAATAGATTTCCCAAACAATTCATATATTACCCTATTTCTTTCTTTCACAAGTTTCCACGCAAATCTGATTCTATTTGTTAAAGGAATATTTCTGCTATGATATAGTTCATGGCTTAAAATATTGATAAACTCTTTTCTTTTTCCTATATAATTGCCATAATTAATGAAGATATCTCTTCGACTAATTGTAAAACCGCCATCAGTACCACCGCTATATAGATATATATTTGCATTTACTCTCATCTCATCAGGTATTATTTTATAAACTTTTTTTAAGGCTAATTTAATAATCATTTTACCATGATCTTGCAAATATTGGATATCCGTCTTTAGTTGATTTAAATTACTTTTTATTAGATAAAATTTATATTTATCTTTATAACCTGTATTCTTAACTATCTTTTTAAGCGCTGCTTTTATTTCATCTTTATTAACATTTTTTCCTATGCTATTTTCATGTTGTAAAAAGACTTTGGTTGCTTTTGTATTTAAAAATCTATCAAATAGTTTATCATCGAAAGTGTTTTTATCAAACATTTTAGCCAATATTAGTATACAATCTATATTTAGAGCCACCTCGCACCCCCTATTCCAAATGGTCTATAATTATATATACGCCCGTTTGGAATAGGGTATGAATATTTGGAACTACGAAATATTATCTAGCCACTTTTTAAAATCATCCATTTGCTCTATTGTTTCTCTGTAGCCCTGCTCATACAGTTCATTCAATTTAACAGTGTCCTTTTCTATTCTATTGACCTTTATCTTATCAATTGGTCTAAATATATAAGCAAATCCTTCTTTTTTAAAGGTTTCTATCTTTTCTAATGTGACATTATATCTTATATGTCTATCTTTAATTGCATCATATATTCTAGGATATTTACTTAAACAATGTCTTGAATATGCACCCAACCTTTGTTTTTCCTTTACATAGCCTTCATTTCTAGTAAGTATCAACACATTGTACGCATTCCCATCTTCTAATGATTTATCTATAGGTATAGAATCTGAAACGCCACCATCAAAATAAAGTCGTCCATCTATTTCTACTGGTGGAGATATAATAGGCAAACTACTAGACGCTTTTAATACCTTCGCCATAAATTTCTTTCCTCTTTCTTTAAATTGTCTTTTTTCAAAATATACAGGTTTTCCTGTACTGACTTCTGTAGCACATACTTTAAATATGGTTTCAGAATTAAAAAAAGTCTCATAGTCAAATGGATCTAGTTTATCTGGTAAAGTTTCAAATAAAAAATTCATATTAAAAAAACTCTTATCCTTTACCAAATATTTGATACCGGAGTAATCTTTATGGGATACATAATCAACAAATACCCTTTTATTTCTTTCCTTTTGTTTTGATACATAATCAGCACCATTATTTGCACCTGCTGAAACCCCTATTACATAAGGGAATTTAATATTTTCATCTATAAATGCAGCAATAACTCCTGCAGTATAAGCGCCTCTCATACCGCCACCTTCAAGGATTAATCCTATGTTTTTATTCTTCATTCTACCGCCCCCCTACTAATTTGATGGTATCACTCATACAAATATTTTAGAATAATCCTCATCACCTATTTCTGCCCTTCTACATACTATATATTTGAAGGGAGGAATAGATATGAGAAGCAATTGGACTACTGCCTATGCTAAAATAATAGGCGGGAACCTTGCTCCTAATATATATGGTAACATATTTTTTGATGATGTGGCAGGTGGAACTGAAGTATATGTAGAAGTATGGGGTTTACCCTTATACCAACCTGCCAGAGGAGATGAAGACCCTATAGGCCCATTTGGATTCCATATTCATGAATTTGGTATCTGTGATATCATAGATCCGGAAAATCCTTTTGAATCTGCAGGAGAACATTACAATCCTACAAATCAACCTCATGGAAATCATGCGGGAGACTTCCCAGTAATATTTTCAAATAATGGCTATGCAAAGATGTGTTTCTTTACGGATAAATTTAAACCTAGGGATATAGTAGGAAAATCCGTAATAATCCATCAAAATCCTGATGATTATAGAACCCAACCTGCAGGAGATGCTGGAAAGCGAATAGCTTGTGGTGTAATAAAAAGACTTTATTAAATTTTTTTAATAATCTAAGGAAACTCCTGTATGCTGGCATACAGGAGTTTCCTTAGATTAAATATCATCTATATAAAATCCAGGTTTTTTATTGAAGAAAAATACACCAACACCACCTAAGCCTAAATGAGAACCCAATACACCTCCTATTTTCTCTATTATAATATTGTTGCATCCTACTTTTTTAATTATCATATCCTTTAATGCTAAGGCAGTTTTTAAATCACTTGCATGAGCTATTCCAATTATTTGATTTGGAAATTCCTTGATTCTTTGCTGTACAATATCTGCAACTGTATTTAATGCTCTTTTTCTTCCTCGTATTTTTTTGATTATTTTTATTTCTCCATCCTCAACACCTAAGATAGGTTTTATATTTAATGCACTTCCAATAATTGCTCCACCTTTGCTAATTCTTCCCCCTTTAAGAAGCCAACTTAGATCATCTATAGTAAAAATATGTTCGATATGTTTTATGCTCTCTCTTGAAATTTGAATAATACGTTCGAAACTTGTTCTCAATTCTGCCAATTTAGCACCTTGTAAAGCAATCAATCCTGAGGCAACGGAACCAGACTTGGTATCTATAATCTCCATCTTTACATTGGGATATTGCTTTTTAAGTTCCTCAATCACAAGGTATGCTGTTTGATATGTACTGGAAAGTTTAGAAGAAAATGAATAAAAAATAAAATCTTTACCTTTAACAGCATACTCTTTAAATAATTCATAGACTTTTTTAGGATTTGGTAACGAAGTCTTTGGGCAGATTCCCTTCTTCATCGCATCATATACTTCGTCAACAGTAACTGTAACTTTATCTATGTATTCCTTATTATCTATATAAACTCTGAGAGGTAGTATGTCTATATCATACTTTTTTATAAAATTATTGGGCAAATCAGAAGTACTATCCATTATGATTTTCGTCATGATTATTACCTCCTCGACAATTATCTTATAGTAATATTATATCATTATCTCTTTAATTTACTCGTCTATATATATTTTTTTCTATTTGAAATATGGAGGATAGCTTCCAATACTCCTCCACCAATAGCTCTTGCTTTATCCGAAATCTCATAGCAGTATTCAACTTTGCCTCTAGGGTCTATATCACCTATTTTCATACCTACGGTTACCTTATAACCATCCCTTATCATTCCCCTTACCACTCCATCTATTTTAGCTTTAACTTGTGAACCCTCTATTTCAGCGACAACATCATTTTTCTTTACAAAGGATCCTATATCCTTTAAGACTTTAATTTTACCATTTTTATTCCCTCTTAGAACCCGTTCTTCAGTGTAACCTTCTATATTACCTGGTACACCTGTATTGGACTCTGGTCTACCTTTTAATATAACTCTACCCAATCTATGTCCACGCTTAGTCTCAACTACAGCATCCACATCTTCTCCTGCTTCAAAGCCAGGTCCTACACCAATAACTATATCTGCCATATTTTTATTGGTACCCAAGTTTTTCTTTGCTAATATGGCATCAACCACTACATCAGGGTTGATCTCATTTATTTTACTACACTCTGGATCTATTAACACAGGTACTATACCTTTATTGAAACATTCATTAATTTCATCAATATCAGATACAAGCTTTGATTCCAATCCTTCTACTTTATGGTTTTTTTCATATACTGTTTCAGCAAAAGATACTTTTCTCCTTATAACCGATGGGTTGTCTGTCTCAATCATAACTATTTTAAAGCTTGAATTATACAATCTATAGGCTATACCTGTGGCAATATCTCCTGCTCCTCTTATAACAACTAAATAACTATTATCAAACATCTAAGGCACCTCTATTCTATTCAAAAAATATTAAAATTGATTGAACACATGAATAATTTTGTGTTTTTTATTTGATGAAGTCCATTTAAATTTCTTGTTGCTGGTATTCCTATTTGATTTTATTGTACAATTTTGTGGATATACAATCTCTGTTTTGTTTTGTGATTTCAACCACATTCACATCCTTACGCTCTCTTATGGAATTCAAAAATATTGTTTGGTGAGATTTAATTATTCCTAACACTTTTTTATCACTATCTATTATCTTATGGACTTTTTGTTGGAATATATTTGCCTTGTTTTCAAAAAAACCAAGCTCATCCATAATAATCAGTTCAAATGTATTTCTTAAACAATAATTAAGTATATCCACTCCAAAATCCTCAAACGTTTTTGTATTCTCTATCCACCTTATACCATCAGGAGTATATCCTATTATCGTTTTTTCAAATTCTGGCCTTTGCAGACAGTAATTAATAGGATGTATGTAAAACCCCTTCACTTTTTCATTTTCAAGAAATGCTTTAGTTGAAAATCCACCAATATTGTTATTACTAATATTTAATCTATCTATTATAGAGTTTAGCACTGTTGTCTTCCCAATATTTATTTTCCCTGTAAGAAATAAATTGTTCATAATGAAAACTCCTCAACAATCATTAAAATTTGGATTTTGTAATTACTATATCATTCATGATCTTTTTCATATTGTTCATATCAACTTTCCCTGGTTCAGACTCCATAACATTAGCTGTACCACAAGCAGCAGCTACCCTTAATGCAAATTCAAACTCATAATCTCTTAATAAAGATGCAATAAATCCTCCCGTCATTGAATCTCCTGCCCCAACTGAATTTACTGTATCAACTTTTGGTACTCTAATTCTATACATGTATCCATCATGAAAAACTATAGAACCATCTCTTCCTAATGAAATTATCACTATCTCAATGCCATCTTCTGATAAGTATTTTCCTGCTCCAATTATTTCCGCATCAGATTCAACAGAGCATCCTAAATAATACTCCAATTCATCTTTATTTGGCTTGATAAAGAAGGGTAAAGCCTCTATGCCTAGCTTTAAAGCTTCTCCACTAGTATCTAAGAAAAACTTCTTATTCTGTTCTTTTGCCATCACTATTAGATCTCTATAGATCTCATCAGGCAGGCCGGTAGGTACACTACCAGAAGCACAAACTATATCCACGTCCTTAATAAGCTCTCTATATAATTCATAAAATTTTATAACTTCATCTGTTGAAATAGAAGGTCCTCCCTCTAAAATTTCCGTTTGACTTCCATCATCAGATAATATTCTAATACAACCTCTAGTTTCATCATTAATATGTACAAATCTATGGTTCACACTAATACTATCTAATTTCTCTTCAATGTATTCTCCACTTCTGCCTCCTAAAAATCCGGTTACCATTACTTGCTCATTAAATTCATTTATAACCTTTGCAACATTTATTCCTTTTCCACCAGGAGTATATTTAAAGTCTTCAGTTTTAAAAATTTGTCCTTTTTCGAAGTCTTTAACATTATACCATCTATCAATAGAAGGATTTAAAGATATAATAAGAATCAAATCTATCTCCCCTTTTTTCTACATTATATCATATTTGTCTACAATTTTTTCTACATTATATAAACTTCACAATTTAATACCTTATATAATAGTTTATAGAATAAAAAACATCTTTATACAAAGATGTTTTTTATTTCACTCAATACCTTTTCTAATTCTTCAATATAACTACCATATTCTGCCCATTATCTATTTTGAGATGCTTCTTTAGCATTGTTGAATAATTTTTTATAAAAACACCTAATATATATTAACAATTGAGTATTAATCATACAATCGATATGTTTTACAAAATAATAAGTCATGAGTCGACAAGAGAACAAATCTATTAATTTATATAATCTTATTTTGAATACTTATCTGCTATTGATGAAGCAGCATAGGAATTGGGCTTTGTTTCACAGGTAAATCCGCATGCTTTTATCCACCCAACTATTTCTGGTATCAATTTCGATGTTTTTCCTTTTTTCCCTGCATCAACATGAATACTTATACCAAAATCTATTGACTCTCTTTCTAATGTTTCAGAAAGTTTAATAGCTAAGTTCAAACTATTACTTGTTTCATAGAAGAGTTTTTGACTTATATTAGTTATTCTCTTAACTGTTTTAATATCATAGAAAAATATTCCACCATTGCCTATTCTGTGCACAGCAACAACTACAACAGTTTTTGTGCCATCAAAATTTTGACTGTCTGTACCTACAGATATGTTGTAGGTACTATGTGGTGCTTTATTTATAAAATCCTTTATTATATCTATCATTTTTTTATAAGATATTTCACCATAAGTTGGGCTACGCATTGTTCCCCTTCTTTCCATTCAGCTTCTTAAATCAAGCTAGTTTATGGTTTTTAACATTAAAAATTCTCACTAATTAGTCCACTTTTTTAAAGTATACATAATTAACTAATAATATGCAAAAAATATATTGATTTTTATTTATACGAATCCAAAACATTCACTGATATCTACTGTTCACATCCACAAACATTGGATAATTTAATATCCATAGTGAACTTACATTTTTCATCCATTTCATTAAAAATTTTTACAATCAAGCCATGTATTTTGTTTTTATCTCCTCTTATCGTAGTAGATAGTATTCCAATATCGTATTCTACATCATAGGATTTAATTATTTCCAATACTTTCTTTACATCTGTAACATAATCTTCAGACACAATTGGAATAAAGGCTATCTCACATGAAACTATTTTTCCCATAGTGCACATATAAAACCTCCCCTTTCCTCTTTAGATAATTCTAATTCCTTGTCCAAAGATATATTTTTTTCATCTGTATATGGTGGAATAAACAAGCATTCCCTAGTATCTACTAAATTGTTCTCTTTTAATCCTTTTAAATCTCCTGCTTTCTTAAGATCTGCATACTTGAATACGCTATCATCTTGAAATTTCTTAGATAGATACATTTCTCCCCATTTACTATCCTTGTTTATAACTCCAATTATTAACTTTCCGCTGGGTTTTAATACCCTAAATATTTCTATCATTGCTCTTTTAGGATTATTTACAAATTCAAATGCTGTAATCGAAAGTACTCCGTCAAAATATTCATCTTCAAATTTTAAATCATATACGTTCATATTATGAAATTCAATATCTAAATTTTCTTTTTTTGCCTTACTTTTCGCAACTTTAAGCATCTCATTAGATATATCTATGGCTACTACCTCACAACCCATTTTTGCTAATTTTATGCTAAAATTACCTGTACCACATCCTATATCTAATATCTTCATGCCTTCTTTTACTTTAAACAGATCAAAAACACATCTAGTTTCCACTTCATCAACATAACTTCCCATTTTGGTTTTATACCATTCATCATATGAGTTAGCTTCTTTATCAAATACAGCCATTTTATCACCTTCTCTGTAAATATTATGAACCTTTTACTTAAGAAAATTACTAGAAATTATACGATTTTATATATTAATTATACCACAAAAATGAGGAGATTAAAAAGAGGTGTGCATCCGCACACCTCTTTTTAATCCTGCTCAATCAAAATATGGTTTAAGGAATAAAGAACCCATTTATCAATACTAGTTCTTTCTAGTCTACTTCTCTAACATATTTAATTAATCTCACTATTCCTGCTCCCATAAATCCTCCATTAACTTATCAATACTTTTCTTTCTCTCTTTAGTAGCTTTTTCATCAACTTTAATACTGTCATCTTCTACTAAAAGAATATCCCCTTCTTTTACTTTTTTAGGAAGTTTATCTCTATTTATGTTTATCATGGTTCCGTCTTCTTTTTCACAAACTGCAAAGTTTCCTTCAAACCTGTCTATTGTAAACTTCATTTTATCCTCTCCTAATCTTCATATCTATGGATAAGATTTCCTAAATTATCGTATAGTTCCCCAGGATCGCTTTCTGAATTGTTCCATATATTACCTTGACCCCAGATTAGATCCCCTTCTTCATCTCCACTTGCTACTGTTACACTTTCACCTGCTTTTAGTGTGTAAGCAGGAAATGTATATTCCTGATTTCCCTTTATGGAGATAATTTTCCAACTGTCTAGATTAACATCTTCTGATGAATTGTTTTTTATAGTTACTGTTTCGCTTTTTTTATCGATATTTTGAATTATTATATCTGATTTGTTATTAAGTTCAATATCCAATGCATTCTTATCTATTGTTATGTCTTTCCCATCCGTTGTGGCTATAATAGTCTCTGATTTATCTGTCCTATATACATTTATATTATTTTCCTTTAATCTTTGTAAAATAATATCATGAGGATGACCATAACTATTGTCTTTACCTACCATTATAACTGCATGTTTTGGAGAAACTGCTTCTAAAAACAATTCTGTTGTTGAGCTTTCGCTTCCATGATGCCCTACCTTTAGTACATCTGCCGACAGGTCATATCCCTTATTTAGCATTTCTTGTTCAGAGATACCTTCTGCATCTCCAGTGAAAAGAAATGATGTATCCTCATACTCAAGTTTTATAACTATTGAATAATTATTTAATTCATCATATGTACTACTATTTGGAGCTAGCATAGTACATTTAGCATTCCCTAATTCAAAATTATCTCCAGATGTAGGTGTAGTTATTTTTAATCCTTTGTTTTTTGTAGCCAACAATACATCTTCAAAAGTCTTAGTATTATTTGAGACTTTAGGCATATAAATCTTTTTTACATCAAAATTATTGATAACTGTGTCCAGTCCACCGATATGGTCCTCATGTGGGTGTGTTCCTACTACAACATCCAATGTTTCTATGCCTTTATCTTTTAAATAGGAATAAATCAAATCCTCATCATCATTGTTGCCAGCATCGATCAACATATTTTTCCCTGTTGATGACTTAATAAGAATAGAATCAGCCTGGCCAACATCTATAAAGTGAACTTCAATATCTTCTGCTTCAGTAGGGTTATTGTTTTCTCCAAACGTTTCATTAACACAAGCTGCACTTATACTGCTAATACTTAATATTAAAGCAATAAATAGTATCAATTTCCTTTTCATATAGTTCTCTCCTTCCCTAGATATTCTAAATAATTATTATATCATAATTATGTGTTTTATCTTAGTTATATATCTGAAATTCCTTATACGTGTATCTCATGCTCACATATTATTTTTTATAATAGACTTATTGCTTTCGAGTGATTTATTGTGACTAAACTCTAATGACTTCTAGCCTTAAGGTAATTATTATTTATAAAAATGAACTAAGTGTTAACACTTAGTTCATTTTTATAAATCTTTTATATTCAAGTATATGGAAAAGTAAACCTGAATTATCAATTTATCTATTCTAATCTCATCAATAATTCTCCTGCTTCTACATTCTGACCTTCTTTTACAATTATTGATTTGACCGTACCATCAACGGATGCTGAAATATGATTCTCCATCTTCATTGCCTCAACTATTGCCACCACCTGGTTTTCTTTTATCTGTTCGCCAGGCTTTACTAGAATTTTGGATACAATTCCTGGCATACTCGCTCCAATTTCTGTTTTATTGTCTGGATCTGCCATTTGAATAAATGATTCTTCCTTTGATACATTGCTCGCTTTATCAAATATCTTTATTGCTCTTCTACTGCCATTGACTTCAAAGTACAAGGTTCTATATCCCTCGTCATCTATTCTACCTATTTCTACTAGTTTAATAACTAGTGTTTTTCCTTCTTCAATCTCTACTTCTCCGATTTCCCCTTCTCTTAGACCATAGAAAAATATATCGCTGCCCATTCTGCTAAAGTCACCTATTTCTTCTACATACTTCAAATAATCTTGAAATACCTTTGGATATAAAGCATAGGATAGTATGGCCTTTTTAGTTGGTTCTATATTATAATTGGTTTTCAAATGCTCCTCAATCTTTCCAAAGTCTTCAGGTTCTAATAATTGTCCTGGTCTACAGGTTATAGGCTTGTCTCCTTTTAGTACTAGCTTTTGTAGCCTTTCAGGAAATCCTCCCATTGGTTGACCCATCATTCCTTTAAAATAGGATACTAATGAATCTGGGAAAGCCATACCTTTAGCTTTTTCATATATATTTTCTGGAGTTAAATCATTTTGTACCATAAAGATTGCCATATCGCCTACAACTTTTGATGATGGAGTTACCTTTACTATGTCTCCTAACATTCCATTGACTACTTTGTACATTTCTTTAACTTCTTCAAATCTGTGTCCCAATCCAAAGCTTTCCACTTGTGGTTTAAGATTAGAATATTGTCCTCCAGGGATCTCATATTTATATATTTCTGTAGTTCCTGACTTTAATCCCGATTCAAATTTACTATATATTAGTCTGATTGTATTCCAATAATCAGAAATAATCTGTAAATCATCTAAATTCAATCCTGTACATCTCTCTGTATGTTCCAAAGCAGCAACTACAGAATTTAAAGCAGGTTGACTTGTTAATCCTGCCATGCTATTAAAGGCAGTATCTACAATATCTACTCCCGCATGGGTAGCCATCAATACTGATGCTACTCCATTACCACTGGTATCGTGAGTATGAAGATGTATTGGTATGTTTACCTCTTGCTTTAATGTTTTTATCAATTCATATGCAGCCTGAGGTTTTAGCAATGAAGACATATCTTTGATTCCCAGTATATGAGCTCCTGTTTTTTCTATTTCCTTTGCTGTTTTTACATAGTAATCTAAGGTGTACTTATCTTTCTTTTCATTTAAAATATCTCCTGTGTAGCATATACAAGCTTCAGCTACTTTATCAGCTTTTAGTACTTCTTCTATGGCTACTTTCATACCTTCTAACCAGTTTAATGAATCAAAGATTCTAAAGACATCTATTCCTCTTTTAGCTGATTCCTTTACAAATTCTCTTATTACGTTGTCTGGATAATTTTTGTATCCAACTCCATTAGCTCCTCTAAGAAGCATCTGAAATAAAATGTTGGGTATCTTCTTTCTTAATAATTCTAATCTTGTCCAAGGGGATTCCTTCAAAAATCTGTAAGCTACATCAAATGTAGCTCCTCCCCACATTTCCAAAGAAAATAAATCTTTAGCCAATGCGGAAGTTGCTTTTGCTATTCTAAACATATCTATAGTTCTCATTCTAGTAGCCATTAGAGATTGATGAGCATCTCTCATTGTTGTATCTGTAAGCAATAGGTTGTCTCTATTCTTAATCCAATCTACTAAACCTTCTGGACCTTTAGTATCCAATATTTGTTTAGTTCCACAAAGATCTTCTGGTCTGCTTACTTCTGGTATTCTAGGATAATCAAAATCCGGTTTATTTCCTTTTGTTTCATTAACAACCTTCTCGCCTATGAAGTTGAGTAATTTAAGTTCTATGTCTTTCTTAACATTGATATCAAATAGTTCTGGATTATCTACAATAAATCCAGTATCACATTTGCCTTCCAAAAATTTTTCATGATTTAAAACATTTATTAAGAAAGGTATATTAGTTTTAACACCTCTTATCTTAGTTTCTCTCAATGCTCTAATTGCTTTTCTAGTAGCATCCTCAAAAGTCCTAGACGAAGCCGTTATTTTAACTAGAAGACTATCATAATATGGACTTATGGCTGCACCTGTAAATCCGTTGCCTCCATCAAGCCTTATCCCAAATCCAGATCCAGTCCTATAGATATCTATATTCCCTGTATCTGGTGCGAAATTATTTAATGGGTCTTCTGTAGTCACCCTGCATTGAATAGCATAGCCTTTTGGTTTGATATCATCTTGTTCATTGATTCCTATTTGTTCTGAATCTAAAGAATATCCTTGAGCTATTAATATTTGGTTCTGAACTATATCAATTCCTGTAACCATTTCTGATACAGTATGTTCTACTTGGATTCTTGGATTGACTTCAATGAAATAATGATCTCCATATGCATCTAACAGAAATTCTACAGTCCCTGCATTGCTATAGTTAACAGCTTTCGCTATTTTTACTGCATCCTCACATATTTTTTCTCTCTGTTTTTCAGTTATAGCAAAAGCAGGAGTAAACTCTACAACTTTTTGATGTCTTCTTTGAATCGAGCAATCCCTCTCATGTAGATGTACAATGTTTCCATATTTGTCTCCTAATATTTGTACCTCTATATGTTTTGGTTTTTCAATATATTTTTCTATAAAGATATCATCAATGCCGAAAGCCTTTTTAGCTTCATTTTTAGCGCTGTAATATTCTTGTATTAGATCTTTTTCATCCCTTACTACCCTCATGCCTCGACCACCGCCACCAGCAGCTGCTTTTAAAATTACAGGGTAGCCACAGTAATTAGCTGCTTCAATAGCCTTTTCTTCAGAAAGTATAGCTTTCTCCTTACCTAATATGGTAGGTACCCCTACACTATTTGCTACCTTCTTGGATATTATCTTATCTCCTAACTTTTTCATCACTTTATAACTAGGTCCTATAAATTCGATTCCTACTTGTTCACATTTTTTTGCGAATTCGGGGTTTTCTGATAAAAACCCATAACCAGGATGTATGGCATCAACGCCTTTTTTTAGAGCTAACTTAATAATTTCATCTATGTTCAAATATGCTTCTATAGGGTTTTTATCCTTCCCTATTAAATAGGACTCGTCAGCTTTAATTCTAAAGAGAGAATTCTTATCTTCATCAGAATATATTGCTACAGTTCTTATCCCTAATTCGCTACATGCTCTAAATATTCTTATTGCAATTTCACCTCTATTTGCAACTAAGATCTTCTTGAATTTCTTTTTCATTTGAACTTCCCTCCATTAAATAAGAGTTTTATCATATAGTATTATCGTATATTTTCTAGTATACTTTGTGTGAACTGTTCAGTTCCAAGATTGCCTCCCAAATCCATGGTACGATTATTATCATCCTTAAATGTATTAGTTAATGCTTTTTCTATTTTAATTGCTGCACTGTTTTCTCCAATATGTTTAAGCATCATGGCGCCTGATAATATTGCAGAAGTAGGATTTGCTATGTTTTTCCCAGCAATATCCGGAGCAGTTCCATGAACGGCTTCAAATACAGCAATATCATCACCTATATTAGCTCCAGGTGCTAAACCTAATCCACCTATAATTCCAGCTGATAGATCAGATAATATATCTCCATATAGATTTGATGTAACTATTATATCATAATCTTGAGGATATTGAACAAGCTTCATACTCATAGCATCTACTATTACATCTTCAAACTCTATATCCCTATAGATTCCCGCATACTTTACACCACAATCTAAAAACAATCCATCTGAAAGCTTCATAATATTTGCTTTATGAACCAAGGTAACCTTCTTTCTTCCCTGAGATTTTGCTAAATCAAATGCAAATTTACATATCCTTTCACTTGCTTTTCTCGTTATTATCTTTATGCTTTCAGCTGCATCTTCACCAACCATATGCTCTATACCTGCGTACAAGTCTTCAGTATTTTCCCTAACTATTATTAAATCCACATTTTGATGAAGATTATCAATTCCTTTGAAGGATTTTATTGGCCGTATATTTGCGTATAGATTCAATTTTTGTCTTAATCCTACATTTATACTTCTATAACCCTTTCCGACAGGGGTTTTTATTGGTCCTTTTAATGCTATCCTTGTATCTTTTATATTAGCAACAAGATAATCCAATAGTTCTAAACCTTCATTTCTCTTAGAGTCTGTGTCTATTACATTCCAATTTATCTTAACTCCTGTAGCATCAATTACTTTCTTTGCAGCCAACATTACCTCTGGTCCTATGCCATCACCTAGTATTAATGTAATATCATGCATTATATACGAGCTCCTCTCTTAAAAGCTGGGACTTTATTAAATTTAAAAGACCACCAGCTTTAATCATGTTCCTTTGTCTATTAGTTATATCTAAAACCAATTTGTATTCTTGGTTTTTAGTTTTATTCTTCAAAATTACCGTATCCATTTCAATCTGTGTTGGAATATCCTCTAAAATCAATTCATCAAATACATCTATATTATTATAGTCATCCATATCATGAAATTCGAGAGGTACTATCCCATTGTTGATTAAATTTTGCTTATGAATTCTAGCAAATGATTTAGCAATAACTGCTTTAATCCCTAGATATAGTGGAACTAAGGCTGCATGTTCTCTACTGGATCCTTGTCCATAGTTATATCCTCCAACTATAATACCTCCACCTAATTCCTTCGCTCTCTTTGAAAAGTCCGGATCACAAGGAGCCAAACAATAATCTGATAGATAAGGTATATTAGACCTATAAGGTAGTAGTTTTGCATTAGAAGGCATTATATGATCAGTAGTTATATCATCTTCAACCTTTATCAAAACTTTATCTGCTATCTCTTTACCTAAAGACTTGTTTTGAGGGAAAGGCTTTATATTTGGTCCTCTTATGACTTCAACATCAAAGTCAGATTCTATTGGAGAGATTATTAAATTATCATTTATCAAAAACTCTTCTGGCATTTGTGCATCTACATTCCCCATATACTCTATTGGATTGGTAATATATCCTTTTATAACAGACACAGCAGCTACTTCTGGACTTGCCAAGTATACATTTGCAGAAGAAGTTCCGGATCGTCCCTTAAAATTTCTATTGAAGGTTCTAAGTGAAACCCCTTTTGTACTTGGTGCCTGTCCCATACCAATACAAGGTCCACAGCCAGATTCAAGTATTCTTGCCCCTGCTGAAATAAGCTTTGCTAATGCTCCATTTTCAGCAAGCATATTTAATACCTGTTTTGAGCCTGGAGAAATAACTAGTGAAACATTTTCTGCTATTGTCTTTCCTTCTAAAATCTTGGCTACTTTCATTAAATCCACATAGGATGAATTGGTACAGCTTCCTATGGCTACTTGGTCTACCTTAATGTGTTTTAAAGCAGATACAGGAACCACATTATCAGGACTATGTGGACAAGCTACTAGAGATTCTAATTTATCAAGATCTATCTCAATTATCTCATCATAATCAGCATTATCATCTGCCAAAATTTCTGTATAGTCCTTTTCTCTTCCTTGCGCTTTTAAAAACTCATAAGTAACTTCATCAGATGGAAATATGGAAGTAGTAGCTCCTAATTCGGCCCCCATATTTGTTATTGTGGCTCTTTCTGGTACAGTTAAATATTCAATTCCTTCACCACCATATTCAAATATCTTATTTAATCCACCTTTAACTTTACACCTTCTTAAAACCTCAAGTATTATGTCCTTAGCTGATGTACCTGGTTTCAATTTGCCCTTCAATTCTACCTTCACGATTTGTGGCATTGTAATATAGTACTCCCCTCCAGCCATGGCAACTGCTACATCAAGACCACCTGCTCCTATGGCAAGCATTCCCATGCCACCACAAGTTGGAGTATGGCTATCAGAACCTAAAAGGGTTTGACCGGGTACACCAAACCTTTCTAGGTGTACCTGATGGCATATTCCATTACCTGGCTTAGAGAAGTATATCCCATGTTTTTTGGCTACGGTTTGTATATATAGATGATCATCTGCATTTTCTGGTCCTGTTTGAAGCATGTTATGATCAATGTATGCTACAGATTTTTTTGTTTTAACCTTGCCTATGCCCATAGCTTCAAATTGAAGATAAGCCATAGTACCAGTAGAATCTTGAGTAATAGTCTGATCTATTTTTAAACCGATTTCAGTTCCTTTTTCTATATTGCCAGTCATTATATGATTCTTTATTATCTTTTCTGCTACTGTTAATTTCATGTCATTTCCTCCATTCCACATTCTATTTCTAAATAGCTTCAATCTTTTCATCTCCTAATATATTAGGGACGTACTTTAATACTAATTCTTTTAATTCATCGTTTTTAATATTTGAAGTTCTCCCATTGGCATACTCTTCATCAATCCATTTTTTAATTGGAAGTATTCTTCTATCACCTTTATCAATTTTATTATCGTCGTCTAATTTAAAATAACTATTTATCCATGCTGCTATTCCTGCAAGTCCAGAGTAGTTATTGATTGCCACTATTGGAGGACTACCTAAAATCTTTTCTGTATCGAAACTATTATATATCTCTTTATTCTTTAACATTCCATCAGCATGTATGCCAGCTCGTGTAACATTGAATTCACTTCCAACAAAAGGCGTACGCCTTGGAATCTTATATTTTAATTCATCTTGAAAATAATCAGCCATTTTTGAAATCACTTTTAAATCCATATTTTTGGTATTGCCTTTCACCTGTCCATATTGGAATACCATAGCTTCTAGAGGACAATTTCCAGTTCTCTCGCCAATTCCAAATAATGTGGTATTAACAGAGGATCCACCATATAACCAGGAGGTAGTTGAATTGGCTACTACTAAATGAAAGTCATTATGCCCATGCCATTCAATAGATTCTGAAGGTACATTGCAGTGATACCTTAGTCCATGAACAATAGCCGATGTGCTTCTTGGCAATTCTACTCCTGTATGAGGAATTCCCACTCCTAAAGTATCGCAAGCCCTTATTTTAACGGGTATCTCATATTTTTCTGATAGTTCCATAAGGTTTTTTGCTAAAGGTGCTACGAATCCCCAAAAATCAGCTCTTGTTATATCTTCAAAATGACATCTTGGAATAATCCCCTCTTCCAGAGCACTTTCAGCAATATAAAGGTAGGATTTCATAGCTTTCCTCCTAGTCATATTTAATTTATGAAATATATGATAATCTGAGCAAGACATTAATATTCCTGTCTCTTTTATTCCCATTTCTTTTACTAATTTAAAATCATCCTTATTTGCTCTTATCCATGAAGTTATCTGTGGGAACTTATATCCTCTTGCCATGCATTCTTTTACAGCTTTCCTGTCCTTTTCAGAGTATAGAAAGAATTCAGTCTGTCTTATAACCCCTGAATCATTATCTAATTGATGTAGATAATCAAAAATCTGAACCATTTGATCTACTGTCATAGATGACATTGACTGCTGTCCATCTCTAAATGTAGTATCCGTTATCCATATATCATCTGGCAATTCCATTGGTAACTGAATATTATTAAAATCAATTTTTGGAATTTCTGAATAAGGAAATACCTTTTTAAAAAGATTTGGTCTTAATGTATCGATTCCAGTATAATCCATATTACTGCCCCCTTTGATTAGATTGTTTTGCAAGTTTAGACATGCCATATTTCATTTAAAAGTTATTCTAACATAATAATTTATTTATGGCAAGTATTATTTGCAAGTTTTTTAATATCTATTTCATTTTTCTAATATAAGAATGTTTTATTACTGTTTCATTCATTTATATTTGAATAAAAATTAGGGACTCCATTTTTTATAAAAATTAAAAATGAAGTCCCT
The DNA here is from genome assembly GCF_019931165.1 of Schnuerera sp. xch1. Lineage (GTDB taxonomy): Bacteria > Bacillota > Clostridia > Tissierellales > Tepidimicrobiaceae > JAIOUP01. Next base: position 147,219 of record NZ_JAIOUP010000003.1, on the reverse strand, counting down.
TTTTAATCACTAGTGTATAAGTCTCCCATCTTCTACAAGTAGGAAATGTAAGCACCGTAAAATTAATAATTCATCATAGGCTTGGAGCACAGGTTATACTATAATTAGTCTTTTTAATATATTTAAATCCATATTTATCTATGGAGACTATATTAACACTACCATTTCCCACTTTAAACTTGAAAAAATAATCTATCTTGTCGAATACCCAGCTTAGAGCAATTCTAATAACTCCATCATGACATACTAAAACCACATCTTCATCTCTTTCAGATAGTTCTTCTAAAAAAGACGTAACTCTATCATAGGCTAACTTTATGCTTTCGCCTCTAGGAGTTATAAAGTTTATATAGTCTTCATTCCATAATTTAGCTTCTTCTGGAAACTTATCCAATATGGTTTCATAGGTATTCCCTTCAAACAATCCAAAATCCACTTCTCTAATTCTTTCTTCTCTTTCCGCATTTAACCCCAGTATTTTCATAGTCTCAATAGCTCTATATAAAGGACTTGTGTACACCTTATCAAAGGATAAATTATCTATAAAGAGTTTAGTTCTTCTAATCTGTTCTTTACCTTCATCCGTTAATTTTGTATCCTTCGTACTAAATACCTTTCTAACATTATCTTCAGTTTGTCCATGACGTATCAATATTATATCCATTTCATCACTCCTATAAAGGTTATTAAAGATATTATCTCGCCAATCTCTATAGTGGCTCCATATACATCGCCAGTGAAGCCATCTATTTTTCTATATGTTATTTTAGTCATCATTTCTCCCATTAAAAAAGAAAATAACAGAGGTATTAAATAGACCGGATTGATCAATAAAATTATTGCTATATATGCAACTCCTCCTAACATAGCATATTTTTTAGGGTTACTACTATGAAACATATCCCCTAACCCACCTTTTCTACCAACTTTTTTAGTAGACATTATGTATGATATTATTAAACGACTATTTCCATAGGATAGTCCTAGTATTAAAGGAATATTTCCTTCTATATGATATATAAGAACATATTTGAGGAAAATATCCAGTACTATAGCTATAACACCAAAAGCACCTATACGGCTATCCTTCATTATTTCAAGCATCCTATTCTTGTCTCTATAGGATAAAAATCCATCACAGGTATCCGATAATCCATCTAAATGAAGACCTCCTGTTACTACTATCATAGCCATCAATGCAAAGAAAGCGCCTATGGATTCGTTTAAATAGCTAAATATATGATAAAACACGCATCCAATTACACCAATTATTATACCTATCATAGGAAAGAAAAAAACACTTTTTGAAAGTTTTTCATCATTAAAATCTACAGATTTTTTTATAGGTAATCGTGTCAAAAATTGAGCAGCTAATATAAATCCATCTATCATTTTATTTTCACCGGTATACCACAACATACCAAATAAACCTCATGAGATAGAGCTGCTATCTTTTGATTTATTCTACCTTGGATATCTCTAAATACTCTACTTATATGATTATCCGGAACTAAGGAGTAACCTACTTCATTGGTTACTAGTACTAAATTGTGCTTTTTATTTTCTATAGCTTTTATAAGGGTGTATAACTCTTTATATATTTTATCTTCAACCTTTTGTTGTAATTGATAGCCTATAAATTCCTCATCTTTAGTCATATCAAACATTATATTGGATGTAAGAATGGTTATACAATCTAATAGATAATTTTTTTCTTCTCCTAAAGCACTAATCAGAGAATAATTTCCTTCATAAGTTCGCCAATATGAGGGACGACTTTTTTGATGTAACATAACCCTTTCTTCCATCTCCTTATCAGATATTTTGGATGTAGCAATATATACCACGTCTTTTCTGTCTTTGTAAAAACCTTCTGCGAAGGTACTTTTGCCACTACGTGCTCCACCGGTAATTAGAATAACCATATTATCACCTCAGTTATTATTGTTTTTCCTATGTGTATCAGTATTTTTTTATTATACTATTTGACTATATGATTATAAGTATATCATACAAATATCCTTATGAAATAATTAAAATTGTTGACTAAAATATTGAGTAGATGTAAAATATATGTACACAAATTAATAGAAAAATCTTATGGTTTGAAAATTAAAAGGGAAGACGGGTGAAAATCCCGCGCAGCCCCCGCTACTGTAAGCGAAGATGAAACCCTAATATACCACTATCAATCACTTGCTGATTATCCGATGGGAAGGTAGGGTGGAAAATGACTCGTAAGCCAGGAGACCTGCCACAAGATTTAGTTCGATAAGTTACCTTCGGAGGGAAGGTTAGATAAAATCTTTTTCTTGATTTTTGCAAACAAGGTCTACCTCTGTGGGTAGGCCTTGTTTGATTTTAAAAATTTATGATTAGGAGGATATTTATGAAGAAGTATAAAAACTTACTTATTACGCTATTAGCAATTGTTTTAGCTCTTTCACTAACAGCTTGTTCTATAAATGGCTCTATAAATTCACAAGATGAATCTGAGAAATCAATAGAAACTGCTAATAACCAGTTTCCGTTAAGGATTACTGATTTTTTAGGAAGAGAAATAACTATAAACAAAGAACCTGAAAACATAGTCTCGCTTTCACCTTCTACCACAGAACTTATATATGCCCTAGGAGCAGGGGATAAAATTGTAGGTGTTACAGACTATGATAATTACCCACCTGAAGTTGAAGATGTGCCAAAAGTAGGAGGGTATGTAGGACCAAATGTTGAAATGATTACTGCTCAAAATCCTGATATAATATTTGTCTCTCCTCTTTCTGGCAAAGATGAGATGGAGTCTTTGGAGAATATGAACATACCTGTTGTAATGTTAGAATCTACAAATATTGACCAGATATATAAATCTATAAAGATAATAAGCCGTATAACCAATACTAAGCAAAAAGGTGAAGAGGTAGCTAAAGAGATGCAGGATAAAATAAAGCAAATAAACGATACAGTACAAGATCTACCAACAGCTAAAGTGTTTTATCTGGTCTCACTTAATGGAAACTGGACAGCTGGTAAAGGCACATTTATTGATGAAATTATAAATCTTGCCGGTGGCGAAAATATTGCAGAGGACGTAGATGGTTGGAGTAAGTATAGCATGGAAGAATTAGTCAACAAAAATCCCGACGTAATAATAACAGCTGCTCATGCTGGTGATGTTAAATCCTTAAAAACTATAGAAGGATATAAGGATACAAAGGCTGTCAAAAACGACAACGTATTTATTTTAAGTAATGATGATTTGATATCGAGAGCTTCTAACAGAATCATTTTTGGACTTGAAGAGATTGCTAAATTCTTACACCCGGAGGCATTTAATTAAAATGAAACTGAAAAAAACTATTTACTTTATCATAGCCCTATTATTACTCTTATTTATATTCATAATATCTATTTCAATAGGAACAGTAAAAATTCCTGTACATGAAATTATAAATATATTTAATGGCGGAGGAAATGAAACTTCTAGGACCATAATACTAAATTTAAGACTTCCAAGAGTAATTGCATCAGCAGTGGTAGGAATGGGGCTTTCAGTTGTGGGAGCGTTTTTTCAAGGGTTATTGAGAAATCCGATGGCAGACCCTTATGTTTTAGGAATATCTTCTGGAGCAGCCTTCGGAGCTACCATTGCCATAATATCAGGTTTTGGAATGTTCGGACTTAATTTTATGGCCTTTGTTGCTTCTTTGATTACGGTATTTCTTGTATACATTATCTCCAAAACTGGGACAAAGGTGTCCATGACTGCTATGCTGTTAGCCGGAACAGCTATAAGCGCTTTTATATCTGCGATTATATCTCTTATTATGCTTATAAATCATGATGAATTTACTAGGATTGTTTTCTGGACTATGGGAGGATTTAATCTTATAAACTGGAATAGTGTAGCCTTCACTACTCCTATAATATTAATTGGTTCTCTTGCTATGTATGTATTTTCAAGGGATATAAATGCTATATTGACTGGAGAGGAAGCTGCAGAACATCTAGGTATAAATACAACATTGGTTAAAAAAATAATTCTTGTAATAGGTTCCTTAGTTACTGCAGCAGCTGTATCAATCAGTGGAATTATAGGTTTTGTTGGACTTATAATACCACATATATCCAGGATTATTGTAGGTCCTGACAATAGAGTTCTTGTTCCCTTTAGTGCTATATCGGGTGCAATATTTTTGACCTGTGCCAATACTTTATCCCAGATTATTTTAAAACCTTCTGAAATACCAATTGGGATAATCACCGCTACATTTGGAGGACCATTTTTTATATATCTATTGATAAAACATAAACGAAAAGGTGAAAGGATGTTTTAATATGGCTATTCTACGAGTGGATAATTTACATTTTTCCTATGGAAAAAAGAAAATTTTAAAGGGAATTAATTTTAGCATAGATAAAAGTATGTTAATAGGAATAATTGGTGCAAATGGAAGCGGCAAAACTACCCTTTTAAAGAATATCTCTGGGTATTTGAAATCAACATCGGGAAATGTTTTTATTGCCGGAAAAAATATTAAAGATTTTACTATAAAAGAAAAATCCAGATATATAGGTTATGTACCTCAGGATATAATCTATGATTTTCAATTTAATTGTTTCGATGTAATCATGATGGGAAGAATCCCTTTTCTAAAAAGGTTTCAAATGGAAAGAAAAGAAGATAAAGATATTGTGAAGAAATGTATGAAAATCACAAATACCTGGCAGTTTAAAAAAACTAGCATAAAAAAGTTAAGTGGTGGAGAAAGACAAAGGGTTTATATAGCAAGAGCATTAGCTCAAAATCCTAAAATTTTGCTCATGGATGAGCCAGTTTCACATCTTGATATAAAATACCAAATTGAAATATTATCCCTTGTAAAAGATTTATCCTTAAATGGAATTCTTGTAATTACTGTTCTTCATGATATTAATATTGCTTCACAATTTTGCGATGAAATCTTTATAATGAAAGAAGGTAAAATAATAGATTCCGGCTATCCTAAGAACGTTATAACACCGAATAATATAAAATCAGCCTTTTCAATAGACGTAGAATTGTTTGAAAATCCAACCACCCATATTCCTTATGTTATTGCCAGCTTAAATGAAAAAAACAACCCTGCTTATCGCAGCTATGAAAGTAATAAAATACTATAGAAAAATATCAGAAGGACCCTCTACCTATTATCTTATTGTGCATGGAGAAGGTCCAGAATTTATCAAAAAGGTTATGGACAAGCCTTTAATATATATTGGGAAACTAATCTAGCTCAAGGAAAAGATACTTAATCAAAAATTGTGCCTGGATTTAAGATATTATTTGGGTCGAATAGCTTCTTTATCCCTTTCATTAAATTTATTTCTGTTTCAGATTTTTGAAGTTTTAGATCTTTTTTTCTCAATTTACCTATACCATGTTCACCAGTTATAGTTCCATTATATTTAAAACATGTCTTAAATATTCTTTCTTTCAATTCCTCTGCATAGTTTGGCATTTCTCCATCTACTAAAACAATATCGCTGTGTATATTACCATCGGCTATATGAGCTGTAATGTTGGTAAATGTGTTGTATTCATTTGCCAGATCCTTCAAGTCCTTTAAATATGCTGGAATGTCTGCTACAGGTACTGCAGTATCAAAAGAATGACCTATAATATCCTTTATATATTCATAATGTTGGCTTCTAATCAATAATAGTTCATCCTGTTCGCTTTTTTTGCCTGCAAACAATGTTTCATAGGAATTGTTTTTTATACATATATCATTTATCTGCCTACATGTTTCATATAATAAATCTTCTGTTTTTTCAGATATAATAATCATTAAGTCTGCATTACCTTCATTAGCCTGCCATTCCGTTCCAAGCATCTTTGCTGTTTCTACAAATAGATGTTTATCCTGATATTCAACAGCAAGTGGCGTTACACCACTTTTTAATATCTGAAGTACTGCATTTGACGCATCATTGAAGTTTTTAAATGGTGCTACTATTGTTGCTGAATATTTATCTTTTGGATATATTTTAAGTACAACTTTTGTTACTACTGCTAAGGTTCCCTCACTACCTATTATCAACTGCATTAAATTATAGCCTGCATTATTCTTTAATAGTTTTCCACCTAACTCTAAAACCTCTCCATTAGGTAATACAACTTCCATGCCTTGAATATGTTTTCGCATTACACCATGTTTAACAGCTCGTGCTCCACCTGCGTTGGTAACTGCCATGCCACCAATTTGAGCTCCTTCATCTCCGGGATGAACTGGGAAGCCTGTACCTTCATATTTTCCTAACTCTTCGAGTAGTTGGAAAAGTGTAACTCCTGCTTCAAGAACAGCAACCATATTATCCTCATCTATTTCGATAATCTTATTAAATCTTTCTGTTGATAATATTATACTTTCTCTTATAGGAGTGCATGCTCCTGAAAGTCCTGTACCGCCACCACGTATAACAACAGTCAAATTATTCTTATTCGCATATTTCATTATCATGGAAATTTCATCTGTATCTTTAGGTTTTACAACTATTGAATCTTCATTTGCTTTAGGTCTCATTGTATGTTCAATCTCATCGTAAAAATATGACATTTTTTGTTCTATATCATCTATTACATAATCTTTTCCAACTATGCTTATCATCTTATCTATTACTTTACTCTCCATCTGTAATCTCTCCTATTATAAGTCCCTTATTAGATTGGGAATTATTTCGTATATATCTCCAACATATCCATAATCAGCTATAGAAAATATAGGTGCTGAAGAATCAGAATTTATGGCTATTATTGTTTCAGATTCTTTCATACCTGCTAGATGTTGTGGTGCTCCTGATATTCCACAGGCTATATATATTTTAGGTTTTACCCTATTTCCGCTATATCCTACTTGATATACACTACCAATCATGCCTGCATCTACTAAAGCTCTTGACGCCCCTATTACTCCACCTACTTTATTTGCAAAGTCTTTAATCATCTTCAAATCTTCCTTTTTCTTAATAGCCCTTCCAGTAGCCACTACTATCTGGGCTTCAGTAATGTTTACATCGTTTTCATTAAATGACTGTACTATTTCAACTTCATCATATTTATCCATATATGGCTTTATTTTAACTACATTTATTTCCCTATCAACGTTTCTCTCTGCCTCATCAAATTCCTTATACCTGATAGTTGCCATTTTAGGATATGTAACGGTCTTTATATGTGCTAATATATTATCGCTAAATGCAGGTCTAACTTGAATAAAATTATTATCATCGTCAATTTGTAACTCAGTACAATCTGCAGTTAGCCCTGTTTTTAAAGCTGCAGCAATCCTTGGAGCTATTGAACGTCCAAAATTAGTTGCTCCTATTAGAATTATTTCTGGCTTATTTTCATCTATGAACTTCACTATATTCTGTTTATATAGATATTCTTCAGGTTTTGAAAAGTTTTCAGACTTCATATAATATACAGTTTCTGCTCCTCTATAATTAAGCTCCTCTACGTGTATTCCATCATCACCTAATAATAGACAATCTAATGGTACATTGAGTTCATCAGCTAACTCTCTTCCCTTGTTTAGCAATTCATAGCTTACTTTGTGAATAATATTATCATTTTGTTCTGCAATTACTAATATTCCTTTGTATTCATCCATTATTCCACCTTCTTATATTGTACTTTCTGACTTTATTTCTTTTTTTATTGCTTCCTTAAATGTTACATAATCATCCTTATATATATGACCGGTTCTCTCAACAGGGTTAGGAATTACAATCTTTGCAATCTTGGTGGGGGAACCTTTAAAGCCAGTTTCATCTGCATCTATATGTTCATATAAATCATCTAATGAAATTTTCTCTACATCAATTTCCAATGATTTTAGCTTTCTATTTACAGTAGGTAATTTAGGCAGATTGATATTTTTTGTAACTCCAATAAGAGCAGGTAATTTCATCCTTCTAACTTGCTTACTGCCACATATATTTTCTATTACTACTTCTATTTCCGTTTTATCTATACTATTTATATTCTCAACATAATATGCATGTGGCATGTCAAGAAATTCTGCCACTTCTGCCCCTACCTGTGCTGTATCACCATCTACGGATTTTTCACCACAGATAATTAAATCAAATGTTCCTAAATATTTTATGCCAGCAGATAAGGTTCTTGATGTAGCACATGTATCTGCACCGCTAAATCTACAATCAGTCATCAAAACTACATTATCAGCGCCTCGTGCATATGCATCTCTCAAAGACTTTTCTGCTCTTAGAGGTCCCATAGTCAATACTGTAATGTCTGCTCCATATTTATTTTTTATATCTATTGCAGATTGTAAAGCATTCATATCAAAGGGATTAATTTCAGATTCAGCAGATGATCTATTCACTACTCCTTTTTCACTATCAAACTTAACTTTCTCCATATCAGGTACTTCCTTTATGAGAACAAGTATATTCATACTACCACCCCTATACTTCAACTTTGTTTAAAATAAAAAACCTCCATTAATTTATTTGGTACCGCTTAAGCGATACCAAATAAATTAGTCAATAAAACTATAATGGGCAATGCTATAATTGTTTTTTCCAAAAATATTACTAAAACATCCTTGAAGCCTATTGGCACTTTAGATGTTATAATAAGTGTTCCAACTTCTGTCATATATATAATTTGAACCAATGAAAGAACGCCTATTACAAACCTTGTCTTTAATGACCCAATGCTAGCAGCTAATACAGCTGGTATAAACATATCCACAAACCCTACTATAGTTGCAGGTGCTGCAGCAAATGCTTCTTCTATTCCCAGTAGTTGTAGGTAATATCCAAAAGGTATGGACAACCAATCAAATACAGGCGTATAAGTGGCTAATATTGTTGCAATAGTACCAAATGACATAACAAGCGGTGTAAGAGAAAATATAATGCCAAGAAACATATCTATTCCTTTATACAGCACTCCTTTAACATCATCTGCTTTATCAGCCTTTGCAACTGCACGTTGTAATGCCCATTGAGATTTTGTTATACCTACAGGTTCTTTTTCACTTATTTGTTTGCCTACAGGAGCATAATATTCATCTGAATATCTACTTAGAGGAGGTATCCTTGTCATGATTATAACGCTTAATACTCCCGTAATACATAGTATTAGATAAAATGAAATGAATAAATGATCTACACCCAACATGGCTGCTATAACAAGACAAAACGGTAATGAGACAGCAGAAAAACATGTTGCTATGATTGCAGATTCTCTTGCAGTATAATAGCCTTGTTCATACTGAGTGGTTGTTAAAACCACACCTACATTGCAGTTGCCTACCCATGATGCAAGCAAATCGATTGCTGCTCTACCAGGAAGTCTAAACAAAGGCTTAATGAAGTTTCTAATGATAGTTCCTACATAATCCATTATTCCATAATCCGTCAATAGAGGAATTAAAAACGATGCTGCAAAGAACCATGCTATTAAGGTTTCTAACAATCCCATCATCGTACCACCAGTATCAGTTGAAATAATGAATTCTGGACCTATTTGCATATATACTAAAACTGACACAATTGCTCCAATTATTTTAAAAACAAGATAAAAATTGCTTGTAACAAAAAGTTTACTTAGAAGTTTATCGTCCAATATGGTCTTCGGCTTAAAGGTTGTTGCTATCGTAGACAAAATAGCTGATATAACGATAATTATTGTGATAAAGGTTGGCGCTACAGGTTTAATTGCACCTGCAAGCCACTCAGAAATAATGCCAAGAGGTATATTTATTGATCCTTCCCAAGGGATGGGAAATAAAAATACAAATACACCTATCATTGAAGGTATAATAAATTTTAGAATTTCCTTTTTATTTAAATTTTTAATATTAAGTTCACTATCCATGAACGTTCCCCCTTTAATTTAAAATATCTATTTTTTCTATCCTATCAAATGCTTCTTTTAATTTCTCAATTCCAACAGTACATGCTATTCTGATGTATCCTTCCCCACACTTACCAAATGATATCCCTGGTATGGTCAATACATGGGCTTTTTTAAGTATATAATCACTTGCTTGTATTGAAGTTAACCCTGTTTTTTTAACATTTACAAATAAATAAAATGTTCCCTTAGGACTTAATACAGATAAGTTGGGGATATTCTTAATCCTATTAGCTGCATAAAATACCCTTTTTCTATACTCCTCTATTATCTCTGCTTGAATAATATCTCTATTTCTTAATGCATAAATTGCACCACGCTGTGAAATGGATGGAGCAGTAAATACCAAATTTTCATTTATCTGCTGGATAGTTCTTATTATATAATCTGGTGCTATTATGTTGCCTATACGCCAACCCGTCATTGTAAAATTCTTTGAAAAGCTATTAATGACAATAGTTCTTTCCTTCATACCTTCAATAGATACAATAGGAATAAAGGGCTTCCTATAACAAAAAGAGGTATATATATCATCCGATATAACTACCAAATCATATTTAACGGCAATATCTCTTATACCTTCCATTGTCTTTATCGACAGGATATTCCCTGTAGGATTATTTGGCGAATTAATAATTATGGCCTTTGTCCTTTCGGTTACTATGCTTTCAAGTCTTTCGATATTCACCTGAAAATCCTCTTCTTCATATGAATCAAGAGGAACGGGCACACCTCTTGCCAATTCTATCTGTTGAGGGTATGGAGTAAAATAAGGCGCTTGCATAATTACTTCATCTCCATCATCTAATATAGCCTCAAGAGCCAAATACATTGCTAAGCAGCCACTTGTTGCAACAAATATTTCTTCATCCCTAATTGATAAATCATATTCATCCTTATAAAAATTTATTATTTCATTTCTTAATTCAGGATCTCCTCTAAAATCTGTGTACTTAGTATGTCCTAGCTTTGCATCTCGCATCGAATTTTCTATTACAATATCGTGTGTTATTAAATCAGGATCACCAAGACTTAGATCAATTACATCATCAAACTGCTTAGCCAATTCATCTACTTTGCCCATAGGTGTAGATTTATCCTTCCAATAGCGTTTAGAAATAAACTTATGTTTCATATATTCACTCCTTTCTTAATTAAAGCTTTATGCTTTAAGATTTTAAAATACATTATATCATAGGATATCAAGTGGAAATCGTTATCATAAAAAATTTTTCTAAAATTTTTTAAAAATTTTTAGAAACTTTAAAAAACATGTAATTATAGCAAAAATAACATAAGACACAAATGTAACTAATTTGTAGTACTTTTCTAAAATATTCTATTGTATAATCTTATTAAAGAGGTGAATATAATGGGAAATTCCAAAAGGCTTATCTTCATATTACTTAATATTATACTTGTCTTATCTATAATAGTTGGTTGCAGTGCACAAAAAAGTCAAAATGTTAGTAGTGATAAGGCTGATTCAACTGTATCAGAAGAGGCTAAATTTGGTGGTGACTCTGCTAGTCCACTAGAACCCGAAAAGGTTATTACTACAATTGACTTGAAAGTTGAAACTACTGAATTTGATAAATCAAATGATGAATTAAACAATATTATTGAAAAACATGAAGCATATGTGGAGTATTCTAATATATCATATAGTTCTAAAGTTTATAGAAATGGTCAATATGTCATTAGAGTCCCTAAAGATAACATAAAAAATTTTAAATTAGATTTAGATGCAATAGGAAATATTACAAGGGAAAGTGCAAACAAGCAGGATGTAACCAAACAATATACTGATACAAAATCAAGATTAAAAGTTCTTGAAGTGCAGGAAGAAAGAATTCTCACTCTCATGAAAAAAGCTACAGAAATAGAGGATATTATAGCTTTAGAAGAACACTTAAGCGAAGTTATATATGAAAAGGAAAAATTACAATCTAACTTGATGAAACTAGATGATAAAATAGATTTTAGCACTATCAACTTAAGCATTCAAGAGGTTGAAAAACTATCCAGTTCAACAACACAAGATACTTCTTTTGGTAGAGAGATAATAGATGCCATAGATGATTCATTGTATTTTTTCAAGAATACTTTGGAAAGATTGGTAATTGTAATGATATATTTATTACCTTTTATAGTTATAATTAGTATAATTGTATTCGCTGGATATAAAGGAATAATTAGATATAAAAAGAAAAAATAATATCTATAAGCCTAATCTCTGAAGTTCCAGAGATTAGGCTTTAGTTATTACTTCTTACTTCTTTCATTCTGTTTTCTATTATTTCTCACATGTTTATTCTTTTTCATATCTTCATTATCTAGTGCTCCAATTTCTCCAGCAATTTCATAATTCATTTCTCTAAAAAAGTTTTTATCGATTTTTCTATCTTCACCAGCTTTTTTATCAGTATTTTTTCCCTTCATTATCATCACCTCATGTGTATTTTCTGTTTAATTCTTCATTACATACAAGGTATTTTAAGGAACAATTAGTCATCTATCTCAAAATCGGCTATTTTCCCATTGAAATGCATTTACCTTTATCCATATTTAGTATCTTTTGTATGTTTCCTATTAGTATATATGTACTAATCGTCAGTTTGTCTTTTTTTAGATTGCCTTTTTAACTTTTTAAGTGTATCTTTTATTTACTTAACCATTAAAATATATCCTATTATACCTATAGCTAATAAAATCAATCCTTTTAATATTGCAATTTGACCAGTATTATGGTATATAAGATAAACAATAGGTATGGCTATGCTTGGAAGAGTAACAAATACCAGTATTACAAATGTATCTTTGATCATATAAAGCAATTTTCCAAATATATCATCTTTGTAGATCCCTATAAATCTCAAAACGAATCCCATAGGAAAAACAAATACAACAATATTAAAAATATTTTTTAATTTAGACCACATAGGAAATGGAAATAAAAATGGGCAAATTAAAGCAAACAAACCTAACCACATAATCCAATATCCTAATATTTCTGCCAATCTTCCGAAAAATCTTTTCAAAACATCTCCCCCCCTCGCTGTTAAATTCTTACTATCTCCCTAATAACTCTATTTTACAAGCATAAATAAGTTTTTGCAAACAAATTATTTCTGATATAATCATTATAAGATTTCGCTAATTTTTAATGAAAGGAGTACTTCCTATGAATGTACAGATATTTAATGCTTTCAGTTTAAAAATAATAATGATAATTCTGATGGCTATTGATCATATTGGACAATTCATCCCTGGTATTCCACCATGGTTTCGCTGGATTGGTAGGATTGTAGCTCCAATATTTTTCTTTCTATTAGCTGAGGGCTATGATCATAGTAGAAATAAAATTGCTTATTTAAAGAGACTATTTAAAGCTGGAATTATAATGTTTATTGGTAATACTATATTATGGTTTATATTTAAAAATGAATCTTTTATTTCTAATAATATATTCTTAACATTAGCTATAAATTTGGCTATACTCATATTGTTAGATCAAAAAGAAGGTAAAAATAAATTACTACTTATAGCATTGATTATATTTGCAGCCCTCACGGAAGGTTCTTTGTTGAGCACTGCTGTTATAATAATATTTCATTATTTAAAGGATAAAAAGCTTATAATGTCCATAGCTTATATAATGGTATCTTTATTACTTATTCCCAACATTCAGTGGATGCAAGTTTTCGCATTACCATTTATATTAATGTATAATGGCGAAAGAGGTCCAAATATCAAGAAATTTTTTTACATATTCTATCCAGTTCATATATGGATTCTCTTCATAATAGGCTCTTACATGAGTATTTAGTTACCTGTTATGGTATAATAAATTGAGTAATTAATTTGGGAAGGAATAACAAATGACTATTAATTTTAATTATGATAAAAAAAATATTGATTTTGTATCTGGATATATTTTTAAAGGGAAAAGCTATAGATGTAACTATATAAGATATAAAACCTTATATAAAAATTTTCTACCTGGTACTGAAAATGTAGAACTATATCTATATCAACCAAAAAAGGAAGTTCGAGCTTCGACCCTAATCCTTCATGGTTTAGGAAGTAGGAATATTAAATTCCTACTAAAACTTGGACCTGTCTTAGCTAGTGCTGGAATAAGTACTGCAATATTGATACTTCCTGGAAACTACACTAGAGTTGAAAATATCTCAGTAAGTGGAAGAAGTTATCTTTATCCTGATATAAATGTTATGTATAGATTTTGGGAACATGGAGTAGTAGATATTTTAAGTACTATAGACTTGTTAGAACAATCAGGGTTTTGGAAGGAAAATAATATTGTTCTTGGTTATTGTCTAGGTGGTATGATATCTACAATAGTGGGTGCCATTGACAGTAGAATCAATCATCTATTGTTTATGACTACAGGTGGTCATATCCCACAGATATTACATCAATCTCCTGTTACTAAATTTGCCAGAAGATTGTTCCAAAAAGGTATTGGAACGGATTATTATCTAGATAATAAAGAAAAACTCTATGATATATATGATAAACAATTTCCAAAAGTTAAAAAAATGTCATTTGATGAAATAATCGCTAATACTGATATTCATCCATTGTTTAAAATAGATCCTATTTCCTATTGTCATCTATTGGATATGAAAAAGGTGACTTTTATAGATGCATTTTTTGACTCTACTTTACCTATACAATCTCGAAAGATATTATATGACGAAATGTATGGTGCTAATAGAAAGGTATTGCCTATTAGTCATGTAAATTGGTTACCTTTTGGATATTTTGTTGCTAAATATATGCTCTATAAACTTGATATCAATGAAAAAGAAGCAAAAAAAGCTTTATTAACAAGAAGAAAGATGGAAAATCCATTGGAGAAATAATAGGTGAAATAATTATGGATAAAATCAAGAAAAAACTTAAAATGTCTTACTTTATAGCTAACAAAGTTTATTTATTGTTTATATTTCTTTTGCTTACTGCACAGGACTTAAGCTTGGGTTTTTACTATTTTTTAATATCAATTTTTATATATTTATGGAAAACATTAAAATCAAGGATTCCAATAGAAGTGGACAAGGAATTTGAAAGCAATACTTTTGTGTATAAAAATACTGAAAACAAAGATCTAAAACTCGATCTATGGCTACCTTCCAATGCTAACAAAAAATATCCATTAGTCTTTTTCTGCCATGGAGGTGGATGGATTTCCGGTTTTAGAAATCAGCCTAACAATGTATCATGGTGTAAATATTTAGCTTCAAAGGGGTTTGCTGTTGTAAGTATAGACTATAGATATGGAATCAAAAATACCATGGAAGACATTCTTTCTGATTATACTGATGCTTTATATTACGTAAGAGAAAATCATGAAAAATTATCTATAGATAAAGAAAAGATTATTTTAATGGGCTTATCTGCTGGCGGACATCTTTCATTACTATATTCCACCTATTATACTAACATTGAAGATGACATTAAGATGGCAGGTATTAAAGGAGTAGTTGCCTATTATGCTCCTACCGATTTGAAGGATATATTCATCTCTGATAACAAGTCCATATTTTCCAGATTTGCAACTAGACAAACCCTAAAGGGAGACCATGTGATAAAAGAAAATATATATAATTATTATTCCCCTATCTCCTGGGTTAGTGAAAATATGGTCCCTTGTTTATTAGCCCATGGAAAGGAAGATAAAGTTGTTCCCTTTAAATCATCTGTCAATTTTGCTAAGGAATTGAAAAAAAATCAGATAGAATATACATTCTTAGTTCATAGAAAAGGAGGGCATTCCTTTGATACTAAACAAAGCGATGTAGCTACTGTAAATACTTTAGAAAGGACCTTAAGATTTATTAGAAAAACTATGGCATAATGAATTGGAGTGAAAATATGATCATTACAAAAATAGAATCTCAAAAAAACCTAGATAGGGTTAACATATATTTAGATGGTAATTTTGCATTTGGATTGATGAAAGAAGTTCAGTATAAATATGGACTAATTGAAAATATGGAAATTGATAACGATTATATAGAAAAAGTCTTATTTTCTGAAGAACAATTAAAGGCTAAAAACGTTGCATTAAAGTTTTTAAGCTATAGACAAAGATCTGAAAAAGAAATAATTGATAAGTTGAAGAAAAAAGGATTTGAAGATAATATAATAGATCTAACTTTAACCTATTTGAGAAATAATAAGTTAGTAGATGATTTTGAGTTTGCTAAATCATTTATGAGAGATAAAATAAATTTAAATAAATACGGTCCTAAAAGAATAAAACATGAATTGTATAAAAAAGGCATTCCTCACAATATAGCTGACAAAGTTATAAATGAATATGATGATGAATATTCTAACGCTCTAAAATTGGCTAAAAGGAAAATGCCTTCTTATAAAAATGACGATAGAAATGTAATTTATAGAAAGTTAGGAGGTTTTCTCCAAAGAAAAGGCTATTCATATGATTGTGTTTCTAAGGTATTAAAAGAATTATTAAAATAGGTGATTAAACAAATGTGTTATGTATATATATTAAAATGTGCTGATGAAACTCTTTATACTGGCTGGACTGTAAATTTGGAAAATAGATTAAAAACACATAATAAAGGAAAAGCCTCTAAATATACCAGAGCTAGGCTTCCTGTTGAACTAGTATATCATGAGACTTTTGATAATAAAATTGATGCTCAAAAAAGGGAATGGCAGATAAAACAGCTTAGTAAAGAACAAAAACTTAGATTAATAAGTCATTGTTAATCTGTATTTTGTTTTACTATAGTATTTTTCATCTGGCTTCAATATGTTTTTCGGTAAAAATTTCTGGTTTATTGCATCTGGATACCATTGAGTTTCAAGACATACCCCTTGATGTTTAAAAGCTCTTTGTCCATTTGAAAGCAGTGTATTTCCATTAAGTCCATTGCCACAATAGAGTATTACTACAGGTTCTGTGGTTTTCATACTCAACTTTACTCCTGATTTTTTAGAATATAATACTATCTGTTCTCCATTATCTTTATTTAGTATAAGGGGATGATCGTATCCTCCTGTGTTTATTAAATCTTCATTAGTTGAATCCATATCATCTTTTATTCTTTTATTATGCCTAAAATCAAAAGGAGTATTTTCCACTTTAGCTATCGTGACCGGAATACTTTTTTCATCTAATTTGATATAATAATCAGCATCTATTTTTAATACATGTTCTAATATGTCTTGGTTTAAATCATTGTTTAAATTAAAATAACTATGATTAGTCATGGTTAATGGTGTGCTTTTGTTGGTATTAGCAAAATATTCTATAGTTAAGCAATCATCTCTATCCACAGTATACTTTGCATGCACCGTTAATTCCCCAGGAAATCCACATTCCATATCTGGGCTTGTATATTTTAATGTTATACTAGCTGAATCTTCGGTAACCTCTTTTTCTTCTAGCTCCCATAGCTGAAATGAAAATCCCTCTTTACCACCGTGTAAACATGTTGAACCTTCATTTTGATCCAATTTGTATGCTTTATTGTTTAACTCCATTTTCCCATTGGATATTCTTCCTGCAACTCTTCCAATTAATGCACCAAAATATGTAATACTATTTATATACCCTTCTACATTATCGAGTCCTAATACTCTATTTTTGCCTTTAAAATTAATTTCTCTTATTATTCCGCCAAGATTTAATATCTTTACTTTTAGGTTTTTACTATTATCCAATACATATTCTATGACATTTTTAGCCTTGCATGTACCAAATATACTTTTTGATATATTCACATTACTTCTCCCCTTCATTATTAAAAATAGATCCAAGCAAATTTGCCTGAATCCATTTTAAGTCTATATTTTTTGTCCATAGTATGCATCTTTACCATGTTTTCTAAAGAAATGCTTGTCTAATAAATTTTGATCCATTCTCCCTAGATTCCTATTCAATTGTTCTGAACCATAAGCCATTAATGCTACTTCTTCTAAAATCATAGCATTATTTACTGCATCCAATGGATCTTTCCCCCAAGAAAATGGCCCATGGGATTTTACTAATACTGATGGAATGTGGTCTGGATCTATATCTTTAAATGTTTCTACTATAACCTTTCCCGTTTCTCTTTCATAATCCTTTTTTATCTCGTCTTCTGTCATATTTCTAGTGCAAGGAACTTTACCATAAAAATAATCTGCATGAGTTGTTCCATATGCTTCTATACCTCTGCCAGATTGAGCCCATATTGTGCTCCATTTTGAATGAGTATGAACAACTCCGCCAATATTCTTGAAGTTTTTATATAATTCTAAATGGGTTGGTGTATCAGAAGAAGGATTTAAATCCCCTTCTATTTTGTTTCCTTCCAAATCCATAACTACCATATCCTCTGGTCTCATCTCATCATATGGAACTCCTGAAGGCTTAATAACAAATAAGCCTTTTTCACGATCGATGCCAGAAGCATTTCCCCACGTTAATATTACTAATCCACTTGTCTTTAGTAACATATTCGCTTTATAGACTTTCTCTTTTAAATCTTTTAACATATAAATTCTCCTTATAAATTAAGTTTCCATGCAATATCATTGTACATCAATTCTTTTTTTAGTTCTGTTATATCCGTAGCCTTACTTATATGAATAAATTCTATTCCTACCATTTCCGCAAAATCCCTCATATGTTCAACTGTTAATGAATAGCTCATAACTGTATGATGAGCTCCACCTGCCAATAGCCATGCCTCTGCTGAGGTTTGTAAGTTTGGTAATGGTTTCCACATAGCTCTTGCTACTGGTAATTTAGGCATATCCTCCAGAGGTTTTACAGCTACTGCATCATTTACAATTAACCTCATCCTACCACCTATATCTATTAATGATGCAAGTATTACATTCCCCTCTTTGCCGTCAAAAACCATACGCGCTGGGGCTTCTTTACCTCCTATTCCCAATTCATGTACTTCTATTCTAGGCTTATCATCTGCTATTGTTGGACAAACCTCCAACATATGCGCTCCTAAAATTAATTCGTTATCTCTTCTAAGATGATAAGTATAATCTTCCATAAAGCTCGTTCCACCATCAAGACCTGTAGCCATTGTCTTCATTATATGGGTTAAAGCAGCTGTTTTCCAATCTCCTTCTGCTCCAAATCCATATCCATCTTCCATAAGCCTTTGTACAGCTAGTCCTGGCAATTGTTTTAATCCATATAGATCTTCAAAAGTTGTTATAAATGCTCCAAATTTACCTTCTTCTAAAAATTTTCTCATTCCTAATTCCATTCTAGCTTGATACCTAACTGATTCCATATTGTCTGTAGCTATAGTATATTCTTTCCTATAATCTTCCATCAAATTGTCTATTTCATCTTCTTCTACTGCATCTATATATTGTACCAAATCTCCCAATGGATGATAGTTTACTGCCCAACCTAATTTGATTTGTGTCTCAACTTTATCCCCCTCAGTAACTGCTACTTCACGCATATTGTCACCAAATCTTGCAACTTTTAGGTTTCTAGATTCCATTACTCCTATTGCTGAACGCATCCAATTTCCCATTTTATTTTGAAATTCTTCATCTTCCCAGTACCCAACAACTATCTTTCTTGGTAGTCTCAATCTAGCTCCTATAAATCCATGTTCTCTATCTCCATGAGCAGATTGATTTAAATTCATAAAATCCATATCAATTTGATCCCATGGTATTTCTCTGTTAAACTGTGTATTCATATGAAGATATGGTTTATTTAACCTTGTTAATCCTCTTATCCACATCTTTGATGGTGAAAATGTATGCATCCAAGTCATTATTCCTGCACAGTTTTCGTCATAATTAGCTTCTTCAACTAGTTTTGTGATTTCATCTGGAGTTGTAGCTACATTAACTAGTTTGATTTTCCAAGGAATGTAATGTGATGTGTTTAGTTCCTTTACCATTATTTCTCCATGTTTTTTAACTTGCTCAATAACTTCTTTTCCATACAGATGCTGACTTCCTATTACAAACCAAAATTCATAATTTCTCATATTATCCTCCTATCTAGTCACAGATTTCTTAATATCTTTCAATCGTTTCATAACATTATTTTTTCCACGTCCAAAATAATCATGAAGCTTTTTATATTCATCAAATAGTTTGTCATATATTTCTGCATTCTCTTTGATTGGAGTGTAAACTATATCTTTTACTTTCCCCATAACCTTAGATGCCTCAACTACACTGTCATATCCACCCTTTTCGTTTCCTGCAGCTACTGCTGCAAAAATTGCAGAACCTAATGCCGGACCTTGTTCAGTTCCCGCTATATAAACTGGCATATTTAATACATCTGCATATATTTGCATTATGAAAGAATTCTTCTGTGATATTCCGCCAGACGCATAAAATTCATCTACTGGAACTCTATTTTCCCTAAATGTTTCTATGATCATTCTTGTACCATATGCTGTAGACTCTATTATAGCACGATAGATTTCTTCCGGTTTAGTTTGAAGATCCATTCCTATTATGAGTCCTGTCAAATCTACATCTACCAATACAGACCTATTCCCATTCCACCAATCTAGAACAACTAATCCACTTTCTCCAGCCTTTAGATCCACTGCTTTGTTTGTTAAGTACTGGTATGTATCTAATCCTTCTTTTTCCGCTTTCTCTATATATTCAGCTGGTACACAGTTGTCCACAAACCAAGCAAAGCTATCTCCTACACAGGATTGACCTGCTTCATATCCAAAATATCCCGGTATAATACCGTCCTCTACTACACCACACATTCCTGGAACTTCCTTTTCTTCTTCTCCTAAAAGAACATGACAAGTTGATGTCCCAATTATAGCAAGCATTTTCCCTGGTTCATATATCTTTACTGCTGGAACACAAACGTGAGCATCCACATTTGCAACTGCAACTGCCGTTCCTACGTTTAGGCCTGTTAATTTAGAAGCGTATTCTGTAATTTCACCTGCTTTTTCCCCAATGGGAGTTATATCTCTAGATAACTTATCATCTACTACATTTTCTAATCTAGTATCTAATGCTTTAAAGAAATCCTTATTCGGATATCCTTCCTTCTTATTCCAAATGGCTTTATATCCTGCTGTACAGGAGTTTCTTGTTTCTTCTCCTGTTAATTGCCATATGACCCAATCTGTTGCTTCAATAAATTTATCCATTTGATCATAAAGCTCTGGATCCTCTTTTAATATCTGCCATAACTTGGGGAATAGCCACTCTGAGGATATCTTGCCTCCATATCTATTAATCCATTTTTCATCTAATTCTTCAGCCACACTATTTAATTCATTTGCTAGATTTTGAGCTGCATGATGCTTCCACAATTTTACGTAAGCATGTGGTCTATCTTTATACTTATCTAAAAAACATAATGGAGTACCATCTTCCTTAACTGGCAAGACTGTACAGGCTGTAAAATCTATACCCACACCTATTACATCATCTGGACTAATATTAGTTTTTTTCAAAACATCTGGTATTGTATTTGCCAAAACATCCAAATAATCTTGTGGGTGTTGTAATGCCCAATCATGGGGCAACTCTTTTCCTGAAGGCAATCTATCATCCATAACCTGATGTGAATATGCATATACACTAGAATTCAATTCCTCCCCAGTGTGGACGTTCACCAATATAGCTCTACCTGACAATGTTCCAAAATCAACGCCTATTGTATACTTACCCATTTATTTCACCTCACTATACTCTATTTTAGTTATTAGATTTTGACTTTGTATATGCATCAAAAGCTACCGCTATTAACAGAACAAGACCTTTTATTGCCTGTTGCCAATCTATACCTATCCCTAAAATGGACATACCGTTATTCAATACTCCCATTACAAGCCCACCTATAATGGCTCCTATAATGGTTCCAATTCCTCCTGAAGCTGAAGCACCACCTATATAGCATGCAGCTATTGCATCTAATTCAAATCCATTACCCGCTCCAGGCATTGCTGCATTTAATCTTCCTGAAAATATTATCCCTGCTAATGCTGTCATTAGTCCCATATTTACATACACCCAAAACAAAACCTTATTGGTCTTTATTCCTGATAATCTTGCTGCTTTTTCATTACCACCTGTAGCATATATATACCTTCCTGCAATGGTTTTATTAGTTACGAAGGTATATATTACAACAAGGAAAAATAATAACACTAATACATTTGGTATCCCTCTATAGGATGCAAAACTGTAAGTTAATAGATTTATTACAATAACAATAAGAGAAATCTTTGCTATCAATAATTTCATAGAAATTACATCAAACCCATATTTTATTTTATCTTTTCTATTCTTCATTTCGACAAATACATATATTAAAGAAAACACTATCCCCATTAATAATGTGGTTATATGAAATGTTTGTCCCCCAAAGATATCTCCTATAAATCCAGAACTTAAAATTTGATAGGATTTTTCAAAAGGAGCTAAAGTTTGTCCCTTCAGTATTACCATTGTCAACCCTCTAAAAAGTAGCATCCCAGATAAAGTTACTATAAAAGCCGGTATTTTAACAAATGCGATCCAGAAACCATGCCAAGCACCTACAAGAGCACCTATCAATAAGGATATTATAATCACCGGTATAACTGGCATATTTTGTTCTATCATTAACTTTGCCGCTATAGCCCCTATAAATGCAACTACAGATCCTACGGATAAGTCCACATTCCCTGTTATTATTACCAATAACATACCAACGGCTAAAATCAATATATAACTGTTCTGTAAGATCAGATTAGTTATATTTAATGGTTTTAATAAAATTCCATCAGTAAGAATTTGAAATAAGCCTATTATTAAGATTAAGGCTATTGCCATACCATATTTTCTCATGTTATTTTTAAATACACTATTTATTTTATCTACTTTATTATCCACCATATTCTGCCTCCTTGTTATCCTTCATAATACATTTCATTACACTTTCTGCAGTAGCTTCTTCTTTGCTGAGCTCTCCTACTATTCGTCCTTTATTCATAACATAAAGCCTATCACACATTTCAAGTAATTCTGGAAGCTCAGATGATATCATAAGTATTGATTTGCCTTCTTCTGCTAGCCCATTAATTATTGTATATATTTCTCTTTTAGCCCCAACATCTATTCCTCTAGTGGGTTCGTCTAATATTAATAAATCTGGATCTGAGAATATCCATTTACTTAAAACTACTTTTTGTTGATTTCCACCACTTAAATCCCCTGTGTTTTGGAGTATATCTCTAGATCTTATATTAAAATTGCTTTTATATTTTTCAGCAATCTTGATTTCTTCATTTTCATTTATAACAGAATTTTTACTTATTTTTTCTAAATTCGGTAAACTTACATTGTTTTTTACACTATCTATTAATACTAATCCATAGTTCTTTCTGTCTTCTGTAACATAAGCTATACCGTTATCTATAGCCTGACTTATTGAATTTAATTTTAGCTCTTTATTATTTTTTAAAACCTTCCCTGATAACTTTTTTCCAAATGATTGCCCAAATATACTCATTGCAAGTTCTGTCCTACCAGCTCCCATCAGACCAGAAATTCCAACAACTTCTCCTTTTCTAACATTGATATTTACATCGTCTATAATCTTTTTACTTTCATCTGCGACATCAGATACATTCCATCCTTTAATTTCAAAAAATATATCTCCTATTTTATGTTTCCGTTTAGGATAATAATCCACTATATCTCTTCCTACCATACTTTTAATGATTTTATCTTCACTTAAGTTTTTATCATTATTTAAAGTTTCTATTGTAGCACCATCCCTCAATATGGTTATTCTATCGGAGACTTTAGATACTTCTTTCAGTTTATGAGATATTAGAATTGATGTTATACCTGCTTTTTTAAATTCTAAGAGTAGATTTAATAATTTCTCACTATCATCCTCATTTAAGGCTGCTGTTGGTTCATCAAGTATTAAAAGTTTTACATTCTTTGATAACGCCTTAGCTATTTCTATAAGTTGTTGCTTTCCAACTCCTAATGTATTTGCAATAGCATCAGGATCTTCATCCAATCCAACTTTCTTAAACAGTTTTCTTGCTTCAGTGGTGGTTTTTTCCCAATCTATAATTCCATTTTTTGCTTGCTCGTTTCCTAAAAAAACATTTTCTGCTGCTGACAAATATGGACTTAATGTCAACTCCTGGTGTATAATTACTATTCCCAACTTTTCACTATCCTTTATACTCGTAAACTTGCACTCTTTTCCCTCATATAATATATCACCTGCATAAGTTCCATATGTATATACTCCACTTAATACATTCATTAATGTAGACTTTCCAGCTCCATTTTCTCCTACTAATGCATGTATTTCGCCTTTTTTAACCTCTAAATTTACATTGTCTAGCGCTTTTATTCCATAAAACTCTTTGGTGATATTTTTCATTTTCAATATTATTTCTGACATCTCTACCACCTCTCTATTTAGAAATTTGGTGGTAGCCAAAAGACTACCACCAAATTTTTATCTATAATCCTAAATCTTCTTCTGTATAGTATCCACTATCAATTAATACCTCTCTATAGTTATCAATATCTACTGACACTGGGGCTAATAAATAAGAAGGAACTACTTTAACTCCATTGTCGTAGGTTTCAGTATCATTTACAGGTGCTTCTTCGCCAGTTAGTACTGCATCACACATTTCAACTGCTACCTTTGCAAGCTCCCTAGTATCCTTAAATATTGTTTGAGTTTGCTCTCGTGCTATTATTGATTTAACTCCTGGTATATCTGCATCTTGTCCTGTTATTAAAGGAAGTGGTAAATCTTCTGTACCATATCCCACACCTTTAAGTGAGGATATAACTCCAAGACTTATCGGATCATATGGTGATAATATTATGTCAACTTTATCTGTAGTATAATGGGCTGTAAGTATGTTATCCATACGTGATTGTGCTTTTGCTGCATCCCATCTTAGTGTGGATACTACATCCATTCCCATTTGTCCACTTTTAACAACTAATTGTCCATTGTCTATGTATGGTTGTAATACTGACATTGCTCCGTCATAGAAAAAGTAAGCATTGTTATCATCTGGAGATCCACCAAATAGTTCAATATTATATGGTCCATTACCATCTTCCAATCCCATCTTATCTACTATATAATTTCCCTGTTCTACTCCTACTTGGAAATTATCAAATGTTGCATAATAGTCAACATGTTCACTGTTCATTAATAATCTATCATATGCTATTACTGGTATACCCTGTTCTGCTGCTTTTGAAAGAACATCTGTTAGCGCTTCACCATCTATTGATGCTATAATCAATACGTCTACTTCCTTAGTTATCATGTTTTCTATTTGTGATATTTGATTTTCTACAATGTCTTCTGCAAACTGAAGATCTACTTCATATCCCTTTTCTTCAAGTAAATTCTTCATATTGTTTCCATCTTCAATCCATCTTGGTGCAGATTGTGTCGGCATTGCTACACCTATTAATTTTGTATCTTCTCCACCTGTTTCTACCCCTTCATCTCCTCCACAAGCTACTAGTGATAATGACATAACCATAGCCAATAAAATGATCAACATTTTTTTCATGACTTTATATACCTCCTAATTTTATGTTTTATATGAACATTGATTGCTTCTTAGTTTATGATATCGTTTTCCAATTGCCTTAAAAAAAGAAAATCATAAGAAAGCAATCAATGAGCAATATACTAGTCTTACTGCTTGTCCTTTATTTCGAATTGTATCATATGCCTTTGTTTTAGTCAATATTAATCTTTGTATTCTTTCATTTAATTTCTTTTATTTTCATAATAACTATATTCTCTTGATTGTTAGTTTAGTTTTAATGTATACTTTATATAAATATTAATAATATCAAAAGAAATGGTGATAAATTAAAATGTTTGCTATAGAAAGAATAAGAATAATTAAAAATTATCTATATAAAAAAAAGAAAGTATTCGTAAATGAATTAAGCGAGATGCTTAATGTTTCTGAAGTTACAATTAGAAGAGATTTAGAAAAGCTTGAAGATGAAGGATTTCTAATTAGAACTCATGGAGGAGCGGTACTAAAAAAACAAAAAAAATCAGCAGATGTTTATAATGATTATAATAGCATCGTAAATGTTGATTCTCAATATGCTGTTCTATATGATGAGATTGCTAATATTGCAATTCATATAATAGAAAATGGTGACATTATCATGTTAACTAATGGAACTATAAATTATCATATTGCAAAAAAATTAGACAAAAAAAAGAATATTACCGTTTTGACAAATGATCTTTTAATATCAATTGAAGCTTCTTCTAGCTCATCTAATAAAGTTGTCCTTTTAGGTGGAAATGTCGATTTTGATTCTAAAGCCACCTACGGAGCTCTTACTGCATTGAACATACAAAAATTTTTTGTTAATAAACTATTTATAGAAGTAGATGGCATCGATATAGAAACTGGATTAAGTGTTTCTAACATGGATAAGGCAAACTTAATTAATAGTATACTACCAAACTCCAATGAAAAAATAATACTCTGTCTTGGTTCCAATTTTAATAAAACCGCATTTTATAATATAAGCAGTATAGATATGGCAGACAAGATAGTTACAAATCCTGATATAGATGACTTTTATAAAAAATTTTTATTCGATAATAGAATACAACTATATACATCCATAACTGCTGTTGAAAGGGGTAATATAGAATGAGTACTCCCATTTTATCTTTAATAAATATTAATAAAAGGATATCCAAATCATTCAAATTATCTAACATCAATATTGATTTCTATCCTGGAGAAGTCTGTGCAGTTATTGGAGAAAATGGTTCTGGCAAATCTAGTTTGATGAAAGTAATTAGTGGACTTCTATCTCCTGACAGTGGTGAAGTAAAATTTAATAATAAGACTGTAAAATTCAAATCTATTTATGAAGGTAAAAGACAGGGTGTTTATTATGTGCCGCAGGAAATCAGTCTCTTTGATAATCTAACTGTTGCTGAAAACATTTTTATTGATTCTATATCATTTACATATGCACCTTATCATTATGTCGACTACAATAATATGTTTTATTTAACCAAAAAACTGTTTGAAGAACTTAACGTAGATTTAAACCCTCAAGAATATGTAAAAAATATGGGCTTATCCCAAAAGCAAATTTTATCTTTTATTAAAGCTTATGTAACAAATGCAAAATTTACAATATTTGATGAACCATCTTCGACATTGACAGATGTGGAAAATGATATTCTTTTTAAAATTATCAATATTTTAAAGTCGAGAAAGAACTCAATTATACTTATTTCTCATAGGATAAATCGAATAAAAAAAATAAGCGATAAAATTGTAATTCTTAAAAATGGATCAATAATTAAAAAAGGCAATATAAAGGATTTTAATAGTGAAAAAATCATTCAAATTATAGCTGAGTCAACAAATATCAACAAATATCCTAAACTTCATTTTAACAATAATAATGAAGTTTTATCTGTTAATAATATAAGTTATAAAGATTCATTAAAAAATGTATCCTTTACCTTAAGAAAACAAGAGATAATTGGAATTATTGGAAATGCTAACTCAGGCAAAAATAAACTGATTGAATCTCTATTCGGAATAATAAAACCTGATTCTGGAAAAATAGCCTTAGATGGTAAAGATATATCCTTAAACCATCCCTCAGAAGCCATGTCAAAAGGATTTACTTTAGTGCCAGAAAACAAGATGCAACATTCTATATTTGAACATTTAAATTTAACAAGCAATCTAACAATGTCCTCACTAAAAAGATTCTCTAAAAATTTAATATTAGATAATTATATTATGACAACAGTTGCTAAAAACTACACTTTTAAATTAAGAATATCTCCTGGTAATCCTGAAGATAATATCGTTAATTATAGTGGTGGAAATCAGCAAAAAGTCCTTTTTGCTAAAAGTATAATGCATTTAGCAAAGATATATATATTAGATGAACCTACTAGGGGTATAGATGTAGCATCTAAAAATGATATATATAATATATTAAATAATTTATTAATAAATGGTTCTTCTATAATTTTGTTTTCTTCCGACCTTGATGAAATATTGGGGATGTGTGATAGAATTTTAGTTTTATTAAATGGTGAAGTGACCGCAGAATTAAATGGAAATGATGCTACAAAAGAAGAAATCGTTTACTGCTTGACAGTATAAAGATTTAGAAGATAGCAATATTCTACATTGCTATCTTTCATTATTATATCTATGATGATGGTTTTTCATAAAATTCCAGGCTGTTGATATTATTGTTCTCATATCACTATATCTAGGTTTCCATTCTAGTTCCTTTTTTATCTTCTCAGATGATGCAATCAATATTGCAGGATCACCTGCCCTTTTAGACACTACATCAATCCTTATATTCTTATCTAGAACTACCTTAGCTGCTTCAATTACTTCCTTTACAGTATAACCTTGTTGACTACCTATATTAAATATATTACTACCTTTTCCCTGTCTCAAATAATCAAAACTTAACAGATGTGCATCAGATAAATCTGTTACATGAATATAATCTCTTATACATGTACCATCCCTTGTTGGGTAATCGTCACCAAACATCTTTATACTTTCATTCTTAATTGCAGCCATCAATATATTAGGTATGAGATGGGTCTCTGGATCATGCCGCTCTCCAATCATGCCACTCTTATCTGCCCCAGCCGCATTAAAATACCTTAGCGAGATATAATCTATTCCATGAATTCTGTTAAACCATTTAAACATTCTTTCCATTGTAAGCTTTGTTTCCCCATAGACATTTGTTGGATTTGTAGGATTATCTTCTTTTATTGGAATCTCCTCTGGATTACCATAAGTTGCTGCTGTTGATGAAAATACTATTTTATCTATATTATGCTCAACCATTTGTTTTAAAAGACATAAAGTCCCATAAACATTATTTTCATAATATTTATATGGATTTTTCATACTTTCTCCAACTAGTGAATTTGCAGCAAAATGTATTATTCCTTCTATTTCATTCTTTCTAAAAACATTGATCATAAATTCATTATCTCTTAAATCACCAATAAGCAATTTCCCACCTAAAACTGCTTCTTTATGTCCAGTTTCAAGATTATCCAAGACTAATACTTCTTCGTTATTGTCAAGTAATTGTTTTACTACATGTGAGCCAATATAGCCTGCTCCACCAGTTACAAGTATTGTCACCTAATCCCCTCCTATTTTTATTTTATGCACCCATCTATAAACTCTTTAAATTCATCATAATCAGTTCTTTTGAACACACCACAATTCTCCAAAATGTTCACAAAAACATTTCCCACTTCATTTTCAAGCAAATTGCCTATTTCCTCTATATCTATTCTCTCATCATATTTATCTTTAAGTTGAAGTATCCAATCTCTATGCGGATCTTCTTTATTAATATTTTTTTTACCTAGCAAAATTTGTTTAATCTCCTCTAACTCATTATCCAATCTTCTAGGTAAAATAGCTAATCCCATTACCTCTATAAGACCTATATTTTCCTTTTTAATATGATGATTTTCCTCATGAGTATGAAATATTCCATATGGATATTCCTCATTACACCTATTGTTTCTAAACGTTATATAAAGAATATATCTTTCTTTCTTCTTTCTCATTATTAATGTAACAGTATTATGCTTTTCATTATTAGTAAAGGGAATTATCTGTAATTCTTTATTCTTATAATTATCCCATCTTCTGATTATTTCAAAAGACTTTTCCTTTAACTTCTCCCTATCTCTAGAAACAACTCTTATAGTACTTACTGGCCAATCTAATATCTCTATTTTATAATCATCTTCATCTATAGTATCAAATACCCTAGCCTTTTCAATTGGGAAAGTGTAGTTCCCACCTTGAAAATGATTATGACTTAATATAGAACCTCCAACTATTGGCAGCTCCGCATTGGAACCTATAAACAACTTTGGAAAAATCTCTACAAAATCTAACAACCTTTCTATTGTCTTATGATCTATATTCATATGAGTATGTTCATATGATAATACTATTAGATGTTGATTGTAGTAAACATAAGGAGAAAATTGCAAGTACCATTTCTCATCGTTTAATTTCAATGGTATTATTCTATGATTACTCCTCTCTGGATAACCAGGTCTACCTTTATATCCTACATTTTCTTTACACAATACGCATTTAGGGTAATTATTTGATTGCTCTTTTCCGGATTTTATAATATCCCTTGGGTCCTTTTCTGGTTTTGATAAATTGATGGTTATTTCAATATCCCCATATTTTGATGAATATTTCCATTTTTTATTTCTAGTTACACGATCCATTCTAATATATTTAGTATATTGACAAAATTTGTAATACCAATCTATAGCTTTTTGACCTCTTCCTTCAGACATTAATTGATTAAACTTGCTTATTACTTCAGAATTTCTTGGAGTAACTTCTCCCATTATCCTGCTTACAAACTTTTCGAATGGAAGATCTAAATCATTATATTCATAAAGTATCTTTAAAGCTCTCATATCATCTATCCTTTTATGTATTTCAAATTCTTCATCTTCAATTTGAAAAATATGGAACAATGAATTTTTAGCAGATATATCATCTAATTCTCCTAATAATTTATTTTCCTTAGCACTTTCTATAATTGAATAGATTGCTGATATTAACTTTTTTTTCATAATCCAAACTCCCTCACTATATTTTTTTAACACCATCTTCTATTAATGAATAATAGAAATCTGCATCTAATCCGGTCTTTTCTTTGTATACCTTCTTAATTCTTTTTTCAAATTTTTCAATGTGTTGATTTTCTATTAAAGTAATCGTACATCCTCCAAATCCAGCTCCTGTCATCCTTGAACCTAGAACTCCATCACATTTTCTAGCTTCATCTACAAGAACATCTAATTCATATCCCGTTACTTCATAATCGTTCCTTAGTGAATCATGAGATTGATTCATCATCTTACCAAAGGTATGTAAGTCTTCATTTTCTAAAGCTTTAATAGAGTTTATTACTCTTTCATTTTCCATAATCACATGCCTAACTCTTTTTCTTATATTTTCTTTATCTATCTTATCAATAAATTGTTTTAATTCTAAAGAAGTTAAATCACATAGATTTTCAATGTCCTTGTACTTTCGAAGAATTCTAAGGCCTTCTTCACACTCATCTCTTCTTTCATTATATTTTGAAGATGATAATTCCCTTTTTTTATTGCTATTAATTATTACTAAGCTATGTTTGTCCATTTTTACTTTAGAATATTTATATTTCAAAGTATCACAATCTAATAGTATGACATGATCTTTTTTACCCATACATACAGCAAATTGATCCATTATGCCACAGTTTACTCCAATGTATTCATTTTCAACCTTTTGACTTAATTTAATCCATTCTAATTTATTAACATTTAAATTATGCAGATTATCTATAATCATACAGGTAAGTATCTCCATAGCCGCTGATGAAGATAAACCAGCTCCCTCGGGTATATTACCATAGTAATTTATCCGCATACCTTTTAATTTAAATCCTCTATTTATAAATTCCTTTGCAATTCCCTTTGGATAATTAGCCCAACCATGTTCATCTTTATATTCTAAATCATCGAGAGCAACTTCAACCTCTAATTCCATATTTCTACTTTTCAATATAAGTTTATCCTCTTCTATTATCTTTGCCACTCCATATATCCCAAATTCTAAAGCACAGGGGAGAACATATCCGCCATTATAATCTATATGTTCTCCTATGAGGTTAACTCTTCCTGGACAAAAAAATTGTTGGTATCCATCTTTTTTCGGATATGTCTCCAAAAAATCTTTTGCTTGTTTCATATATCTAACCTCCTAATATTGTTAAGGTTTATTTATAGAAAACGGTTTCTAATTATGTAAAAGATAGCTTTATATTGAATAATTAAAATTATATATTATAATTTATATAGAAAGCGGTTTCTATATTTAGAATATAATCCATTCTGGTATTTGTCAATATTATTATTCTGTTTAGGATAATATGTTCTATCAAAAAATATTTTGGGAGTGGGAGTGATATTTTATGAAATATAAAATAAGTGATGTAGCAAAAGAAGCAGGAGTTTCTATTTCTACTGTATCAAGAGTTATAAATAATAACTATCCAGTTAGTGAAAGCACAAGAAAAAAAGTTGAATCTGCAATTAAGAAACTCAATTTTGTACCAAGTTACCTAGCTAAAAGCCTTTCTGAGAATAAATCCTATGTTATAGGCGTTCTTATACCTAGCATTAATAACTTATTTTTTACTGAAATAGTTGCAGAGTTGGAGAAACATCTTGTTGATAATAAATATATGATATACCTAGTTTCTACAAATAACATCTGGGAACAAGAAAAAAATTACTTAATCAATATGGTTGAACGACAAGTGGATGGACTTATTATTCTGGATTCTTCTGCTAAGGAAACAGGACATTTCAAATTCATAAATAAAATAGCCTTTAATATACCTACCGTTATGGTAAACGGTAGATATTCTGAAATTAATTGTTCTGCAGTGGTTTCGAATGAAGAATATGGTGCAAAATTAGCATTAGAGCATTTATATAATACTGTTGGTGATAATATTTCTATTTTTAGTGGTAAAAGTAGTTTTTCTTATGAAATTAAGGAAAAAGTTTTTTTTAATTTTTTATCTGAAAAAAATATATCTCTCAAAAAATATAGTATTTTAAAAGTTCCATTAGGTAACAGTTTACAAACAATTGATTATTCACGAGATATATTTATAAAAACTTATAAAAAATTTCCTTACATAAAAGGTATCTATGCTTTTAATGATTTGATTTCTTCAGGTATTTTACAAGGTTGCAAGATGTTAAATTTAAATATTCCAGAAGATATTTCCATAATAAGCAACGATAATACTATTTTATCATCGCTTTCCTTTACAAAACTTTCAACTGTTGATTTAAAGCTAAAGAAAATAGGATTTGAAACATTTAAATTAATATATAAATTAGTTACTTCAAAAACACAATCCAACAATATTATTGAAATAGATACCGAATTAATACTTAGAGATTCAACTATTTAAATGAAATAGATTCATATTTATTTAAATAGTTCAATTCTATTCTCCTGTCTCTATTACATTTGGCAAGGGTAAATACCTGCTAATTCCTAAGTTTTTGGTTTCAGTGCTACCATCTTCATACTGAATTATTACCTTTGATTCTACCGTAGCTCCATCTATACCTTTTAGAATCAATTTTTCTTCATTTTCTTCTAACTCTGAATTTTTCTTATAATATGTGGGTGCTTCTACTTTATCTGTAACATTATGGTTCCATTCTACCTTAGGAGATTCTTCTTGCCCATAAAATCCTATATATAGTCTGTATCCTATAATTTCAGCCCATATTAAAATAGGAAAATCCTTATTGTTTTTAAATTTAAAATCCTTACCTCCATAGGCAACAGTTGCATCCTGACCATAAGGTACATAGTTAACTGGCATAGAATGATAGTGTCTTTCTACAATCTCTAAGTCACTTAAAACCGCAACATTGTATAAAGTAGAGGCAATCTTACATACCCCTCCACCTTCAGTCTGAACTATATTTGGACCAGCAAAAGAGGCTCCTTTCTTATATCCTCTTGATTCAGTATATGGACCTATTAATTCATTTTGTGAAAATATCTTTTGAGAAGGTAATACTATTCCTCTAGCTGAACTAGCAGCTAGATTCACATTGTGTTCTTCTCCGGGTAATGGATCTGTTAACACTGAACAATATGCTGCCATCAATACATGAGTATTATTTTCCTGTTGTGCTTTCAAAAAATCTTCATCTTCTGCCCAAGGTAATTTATTTACAGGTCCAGATACATCTGGTGTATCTACTTCTATCCCTTTTTTCCCCAATTCCGATTCATCAACATGTATTTCGATACGTTCTTCTTTCAATTCTGTATTTGTATTTGAATTTACGGTAGAATAGGATTCCAAAGCTAATAACATAGCTAAATTAGCCATGAATACTGAAATTTTATCTTTTGCCATTATAATCCTCCATTTTTATAATCTTATTTAGAACTACTATATAGTTTTCATTAATAAGTAGAAAATATTCATAGGATTATAACTTTACCATATTTATCTAATATGATAAGATTATCATAGTGAAAAATTTAATTAATATTTTTTAGCATGAGGTGATGTTTTGTATAATTTCTTTGATGCTATAGGAAAAAACCCTATTATTGCTGCTGTTAATAAGTTAGAGCAATTAAATAATGCTATTGAATCACCATGTGAGAATATATTTCTACTTGCAGGAAATATTTTTAATCTTAAGGAAATAGCTCATAGAGTCCTGACAAAAGATAAAGGATTATACATAGGTATAGATTCTATTGACGGTTTCTCTAAAGATACTTGGGGATTAGAGTATATTATAAAAAATATACATCCTAGTGGTATAATTACTTCCAAGGATAATTTAATAAAGTTGGCTAAGGATTTAGGAGCATTTGCTATCTTTAGATTGTTTGTATATGATTCTGTATCCCTTAAGCAAGGTATTAGAACTATCAAAAATGTTAGACCTCATGTTGTTGAAATATTACCAGGTATTATGCCTAAAATAGTTGTAAAGATATTCAAAGAAACCAGTATGCCAATTATCACAAGTGGATTGATTATGGATAAAGAAGATGTATTTAAGAGCCTAAATTCTGGAGCTATTGCTGTATCCAGTTCTAATGAGGATATATGGTACTTAAACAAAAATGAGTAAGGAATCAATCCCTTACTCACTTTTATTATTATAAGATAAAGAAAGGTTCTTCGTCTTACTAATGACTTACTTTACTAGTATCTTCTTTAAATAGTATCTTGTACCCTTGCACTGCTAAAACTATAGCTAATATAAATAATAATACCGGAAATACTACTAGTATATAATTTGCTTTAATAAAGTTATCTCTAACTAAGAATACAAGAGCACTAAGTGTTACTATAAGCATAAATATCATTGGAATGGTTATCATATTGAAACTCTTCTTTGATTTTTTCAACCATAATGCTACAGCCATCAATGCTAATGCTGCTAGTAATTGATTTGCAGAACCAAATATTGGCCATATCTTAGCATATCCACCTGCTGCAAGTATACAACCTATAATTACAATAATAGCAGTTGCAATATATTTATTAGTAAGCACTGATTGTTGTTCTTTATCTGGATCTTCAAAATATTCTTGGAATATGAATCTACCAAGTCTAGTTGAGGTATCCAAACTTGTTAATGCAAAGGCTGATACTGCCAATGCTACGAAGTTTTTACCTACATCAAATGGAATGCCAAACTTAGACATAAATACTCCTACACCTTCAGAGAATACATTTACAGGTCCGCCTTCTAATAATGTCGATAGTTCTCCCTGGCTTACATAAGCTGCAGTTATCAAAGCAACAACTGCTAATACACCTTCAACAAGCATAGAACCATATCCAATAGGTCTTGCATCCTTTTCGTTATCAATTTGCTTGGATGTAGTTCCAGATCCTACTAAAGAGTGAAATCCTGATATAGCACCACAGGCTACTGTTACAAATAACATTGGGAATAGATATTGTCCGCCTACATTAAATGATGTTACTGTGTCAAGTTGAATGCTTGGTCTATAAACTATTAATCCTACTACGGCTCCTATAATCATAGCATATAATAAGAAAGAGTTCAGATAATCTCTAGGTTGTAATAATATCCATACTGGAGCCACAGATGCAATGAAAATATAGATTCCTAGTATTACTATCCATGTATTTACACTTAATTGAATAGGGAATACATTCCCTAACCATACACATATGAATAGAAGAATAACACCAACTACAGTTCCTAATTTTAAAGATACTCCTTTTCGGTATACTGCAAGTCCGAAAGCAATAGCTAAAACTATAAACAATAACGAGGATGTTGCTGCTGCAGGTGTTGATGCAAAGGTTGCTGCAACTATGTTTGTAAATGCTGCTACGATTAACACTAAAGTTAACCATGCAAATATTGAGAATAACTTTTTACCTGTTTTCCCCATAGTGTCATTTATTACTTCTCCTATGGATTTCCCTTTGTTACGTATAGATACGAATAATGAACCATAATCGTGAACTCCACCAAAGAAAATACTCCCAATTATAATCCATAGAAATACTGGTACCCATCCAAATATTGCTGCCTGAATAGGCCCGTTAATTGGTCCTGCTCCAGCTATCGAAGAAAAATGGTGTCCCAATAATACTGCTTTACTAGTCGGTACATAATCTACTCCGTCATTAAATTCATTAGCAGGAGTTTTTTTGCTTGTGTCTACTCCCCATTTTTTAGCGAGCCATGCACCATAAGTGGCATATGCAATAATAAAGATAATAATACTGCCAACCATTAACCACAATGCATTCATAATTACATCTCCTTTCCCTTACTACACTAGGTAAAAGCTAAATACCGTAAACCTCTCTAACCTCCTTCCCTTTTTTACTTGTTACTATATATTCATCATTCATAGTAACCAAAATTAATCGGATATCAACCCATCCTTTAAAACCAAAAGCAAACCCCTTTTGATATTTAAATTTTTTTATAGTATCGATAATCTCCATATTAGGCTGTTCATCCAAAACTATTACCCCTGTAATCATACTGGACATGTGACTTTCATCTGGATTTACTATTTCATCAGTAAAACTAATTAAGATGTTAATATATGTTTGAAGACACTGCTGAGTGAGATTGTCAAAATACTTAATAAAGCAATACTCATTGTTTTCAATAGCATCTAACACAGTTTTCTTGAGCAATATATACCTTTCCGTTCTTAAGTGATACTCGGCGAATAGATCAAATTCATAATTCCCGACTTTATAATTTTTTTCAATATCAAAATTGTTTTGTAGTTTTTTTTCAATAATCTCCAGATATTGTTTAAAGTCCATCTTATCACCCTTGTAAGTGTTTGTTATGTATTAATAAATATATTCACTGTACTTCAATTATATAACGTTATCGAACGTAGAGATGGAATTTTAGAATAAGATGCATAAATTTGAGTGTAAAATGCATTATTAAAAGATAAAGTACATTGTATTAGCTTATATTCATAATTTCCTTAAATTCTTTTGATTGACTTCTACTAACCGGTATCTTTGTACTAACATTCTTTAGCGTTACATTAAAGGTCGAATTGAACCAAGGCTCTATGGTTTCAATTAAATCTAAATTTATTAAATAACTTTTATGACTTCTAAAAAAACATTGTGATCTTAGTTTCTCTTGAAGTTGTCCTAAAGTATAATTAGTTTCAAACTTTCCTTTTTTGGTTATTATTACAGCACTCTTCCCTTCTACAGTAGCATATACTATATCACTTAAGCTTAAAGGTATCAATTTACCGTTATGATACAGCGATATTCTATTTGAATATTCATTTTCTTTATTACTCAAATCTTCAATTAATTTGTTCAGCTTATTATAATATACCTTTCCTTCCATGTTCATATTATTGACTATCCTGTTCATTCCTTTTCTCAATCGTTCTTTACAAACAGGTTTTAATATATAGTCCATAGCGTTTACTTCAAAAGCTTTCAGAGCATATTGTTCATAAGCAGTTACAAATACTATGTATGGTACATGATTTTCATTTAAAATTTTTCTTGCCACACCTACTCCATCTAATTTAGGCATCTTTATGTCTAAAAAGATTAAATCCGGTTTTAAATCCTTATTCATTTCTAATGCCTGTAGTCCATGAGATGCTTGTCCAATAATCTTTATGTTATCAAACCCTTCTAACATGTATATCAATTCTTCCCGTGCAGGGCTTTCATCATCAACAACTATTGCTCTTATCATACTGTTTCTACCCTCCTCAATTCTTTGGGAATTAACATTTTAACAGTTGTACCTATACCCAATTGACTTTCTATATTTAGACCAAAGCCTATACCATATTTAGTCCTTAGTCTATCGTTAACATTTTTTATTCCAATCTTTAATGTATTGTTATTTCCTTTTAATAAAGAGGACAATAACTCTTCACTAATACCTACTCCATCATCTTTAACCATAAGCTCTGTAGCCCACTCAATATCTGTTGCTTTTATCAATACAGTACCACCTTCTACTCTTTCTAGTACCCCATGTTTTACTGCATTTTCAACTATTGGTTGCAATATAAGGGGAGGCAAAGAACAGTCAATGTCTTCAGGAATATCAAAAATAACCTTTAATTTATCACCAAATCTTGCTTTTTCTATCTCTAAATATGAGTTGACATTTTCAATTTCCTTATATAAATCCACTTCATTAGTTTCCTCTTGGAGATTATTTCTAAAATAATTTCCTAGATGAATGAGTAAAGCTCTTGCATTGTCTGGTTGAGTTCTTACTAAGGATATTATAGTATTTATAGCGTTAAAAAGAAAATGTGGGTTGATTTGAGCTTGCAATGCCTTTAATTCAGATTTAGCCAATAGTTCAGCTTGATAATCAATTTTACCAAGCTCAATCTGAGTTGAAAAGATAAGTCCTAATCCTAAAGCTAGTTCTCTTTCCACTTTGGTCATTGAGTTCTCCTCGTCTTTGTATAACTTTAAAGCTCCTATAACCTTATTCTGTTCCTTTAATGGTACAATTATCGCAGATTTTAATTTACACTTTTTATGTTCGCACCTTATCTCTTCCTTTTTGTTAGCAATTACATAATTTCCGGTCTTCAACACTTCTTTAGTTAGATTAGTTTTTACTGTGCTTCCAGGTAGATGATGATCTTCTCCAGTTCCTATATGAGTCAGTATCTTATCCTCATCCGTAAATGCAACCGCTTTCACCCCTGTCATGTTTTTTATTATTTTTGCTGCTTCATATGCAGTATCTTCATTTAATCCCTTTCTAAAATATTTTAAAGTCTTATTGGCCACCTTTAAAGCTAATTGCGCCTGATAAGCTGCCTCTGTTTCTAAATCCTTTTGAACACTATCTATAATTGCTATAAAAATTGCTATACCTATGCCATTTGTTATTATCATTGGTATACTTATAACCTTTACTAATTCTAAAGTAGCTGAAAAAGGTTTTGTAAATATTAATATTATTATCATTTGAGCAATTTCTGCTATGATTCCAGATATTAGTACAAATATGATTCTATTATCTGAGCTATCGATCTTTCTCTTCAAAAACCCTGACATAATACCTTCTACAAACGTCGATAAGCCACAGGAAAATGCCGTAAAGCCACCTATATCTGTTAGAAATCTATGTCCACCAGCAATCAATCCAGATAGTATTCCTACAAAGGGGCCTCCCAATAATCCTCCAACAAAAACTCCAACTACACGTGCATTTGCAATAGCTCCCCGAATTGGTATCCCTATATATGTTCCTACTATACCAATCATTCCAAATATAAATGATAACAATATTTTGTCCTGTAAGTTGAAATTTTGTTTTGAAACCAGCTTCCTAAACAATTTAGTTTTGGTCATTAGAAAAGCTAATACCATTATAATCCCTACACGATTGATTAGATTTTGGAAAAGTATTAGTAACAGTTAAAACACCTCTTTACCATTTTTTGTTCTACTTTAACTCTATTATAGTACATTGTTGCCTAATTCTCAATATATTCACAATTATTATAAAATAAAAAAAACACCTGAGAATATTGAAATGCTACAGCATATTATAACTGAATATTTTTTCATATCCTCAGATGACTTCATTATTCTATTGTGTAAATTGTCTTTCCCATATTTGAGGATATCTACCCACGGCCCATTCAGCCATTATTACCTTTTCAGCTGAATTTAAACCTATCTTCTCTATTGGCTCATCCTCTAACTTCCCATTATTTATTTGATAAACTAATATTTCATTATGTGTTAAAATGACTGCAATATCTTTATTAGGAGATATAAATACGTCCAATGCTTCAGGCACATCTGTTTTTATTACGTTCCATGGTATGGCAAGCTCATCGAAACTTACCAATTCTTCAGGTGGGAAGGCATTAATATTGAAATCCTCATATATATATTTATCTTCTTTTATATAATTCACTCTTCCTTTAAACATCCAATACCCATTTCTTCTAAACAAGCCAAAACTCTCTTCTTTTGGATTTATATCTACTAGGCTATTCTTATATTCCTCATTCCTAGAAATTATATCCTTATTAAAGCCTTCTATTAGGGCTTCTTTACCAGACTCACCCATAATATCTGATAATTTTATAGGTGTATTGTTATCTATATTGTCAACAGGATAAAATTCCAAATATCTTTGCCCTTTATTCCTATGATAAATGTTTTCTATAGAGATATAATTATTGCTTACAAACAATATGTTTTTTATGGTTTTTTCATCCTTTAATTCTCTTATTTTATCTTGCTCTTTATCATTATTCTGTTCTTTCTTTTGGTCCTTCCTTTCAGCTTCCGAATCCACTGTTTTGTCTATAGGATAGGCAACTATATCATCGTTAACTTTGTCATCAACATTTTCTCTGTTTACTTCGATTTTCCAAAATCCTGTCATTCTAGGCAATAATATACCTTCCATTTCACTAACACTTACTGTGTCTTTATTATGACTTCTAATAAATATTGTTCTATAATGCCACTTCTCTAATCCACTTTTGCTAGTATCTAAATCTAAAGATTTAAGTCCTAAAAGAATTCCAGAATTTAAATCATTTTCATCAGAAACCTGTGTGGATTTTAATGTTATTTCTTTTGGAGCTTTTAAAGCTTTGATCTTTTCTTTATCCACCTCTTCATCTACCTTTTTTAAATAAAAGAATGTACCATCAATATTTGTTATTATAACATCCTCAGATACTTTGATAAATTCATTAATGAAATGTTCTGGTCCAGTTATGGATATTATTTGAATTTCTTCTAATTGAATGTCCAATAATTCTGGATTTGTTTTAAAATGATATTTTAGATAATCTTCAGCATTTACATTTTTTATTTTAAATGAAGGTTCTAAACAATATTCATCGCCTAGACAAACTAATTCTTCGTGAAATAAAGCTTCCATACCTAAATATGATTTAGCATCTTCTTCATCCATCCCACTAATGGTACTCAATCTGTAATCCTCTACAACCCATTCCCCCGAAATAGGCAAATTATTATTCTTTGGTGTTGTAATATTTTCAGATATCTCCAAATTGTCTACATTACATCCTGTAAACACAAGCATAATTATTGTCACCAATATGATCAAAATCTTTCTTTTCATTGTGTCACTCCCTTTATTGGTAGGGATACAATTACCATTGTACCTTGATTTAATTTACTCTTTATTTCAATAGAACCTCCATGCAATTTTACAATTTCATCACATATGGAAAGTCCTAGTCCACTATTAGCTTTACTATTTTTCCCCTTATAAAATTTTTCTGTAATATATGGAATATCTTCTTCATGTATACCTGATCCATTATCTTTTACCTTTATCAAAATATTATCATTGTCCTTTAATGCCTCCAGACTAACTTTTCCTCCCTGTTGAGTAAATTTCAATGCATTATCCAGCAAATTTATTAAAACCTGCTTTATCCTATTTTCATCAGCAACTATATTAGGCAAATCCAGTTCGAAAGATACATCAAATTTAATATTCTTATCGTTGGCTCTTGGTCTTAATTGTTTACCTATTTGTTTTATAGAACCTATTATACTCATTTCCTCTTTCTCTACAGTAATCCTTCCCGATACAAGCCTTGAAAAATCCAATAATTCATCTACGATTGTTGATAGTCTATCGCTTTCTTTTTCAATTATATTTAATCCATCCATTAGCAATTCATCATCATTTGATTTATCTGATTTTAGAGTAATTGCCCAACCCTTTATGGAAGTCAATGGAGTTCTTAACTCGTGAGAAATTGAGGATATAAAATCATTTTTTAATTGTTCTTTCTTTATGAGCTCCTCCGCCATATAGTTTAATGTGTCTGAAAGTTTTCCAATTTCATCATTAAATCTTTTCTTAGACCTTATCTTCAGTTGACCATCAGCCATCTTTTCCGCTACCGTTGTTACTTCCCTTAAGGGTTGAGTTATGGTATTAGATAAAAATATACTAACCAGTCCAGATATTATTATTACTATAACACCTATTAATAACAGTGTTTGATATATACCATTAATCACCAGATTTGTTTCTCTTAAAGAAGAAATAAATCTTAAAACTCCAACAATTTCTCCATCTATAATTAAAGGATGGGAAACTGCCATTACAGGTTCTGTATCATATTCTACATCTCCGATCCAAGTGCCTGTATCCCCTTCTATGGCTTTAAGTACATCACTTGTATTTATACTGTCTATAGAATGAACAGCTCCTATCGAATCCATTAAAATAGTTCCATCGCGATCAAG
Source organism: Schnuerera sp. xch1 (assembly GCF_019931165.1). Lineage (GTDB taxonomy): Bacteria > Bacillota > Clostridia > Tissierellales > Tepidimicrobiaceae > JAIOUP01. Next base: position 104,819 of record NZ_JAIOUP010000003.1, on the reverse strand, counting down.
TATCTGTACTTGAGCAGATGTATGTTGTAAAAATACATTTACATCATCTATAATTACATCCTCCAATGTATCCGAAGAAAAGTATCTAGAATAGAGATTTGTCGAAAAGGTAATCTGATTAGAAAGTATCTCTTCTACACTTTTATAATAATAATCTCTGATTGCATTAAATAAAAAGAATTCTATTATAAGAACCGTAATAATGATTACCAACATGAAATTTCCTACTAGTCTCTTATTAATACTACTATTCATTATGTTCACCTGCGTGTTCCTTTTCACTTCTCCATCTATATCCTACTCCCCATACCGTTTCAATATAATAAGGATTTTTCGAATCAGTTTCAATTTTTGATCTCAATCTTCTAATATTCACATCAACAATTTTAGTATCTCCTATAAAGTCATAGCCCCATATCAAATTTAATATTTCATCTCTACTAAATGCTTTCCCCGGATTTTCAATAAAGAGTTTCATTATTGAATACTCAGTTGGAGTTAACTCTATATGTTTATTATTTTTGTAGAATTTTCTCGAATACTTATCTATTTTAAAAGGATCATCAACTATTACATCCTTATTATCTTCTTTAGCTGAATCCATTCGTCTAAGCAAAGATTTTATCCTAAGTATTAGCTCCATTGGATTAAAAGGTTTTACCATATAATCATCTGTTCCATACTCCAATCCCATTATCTTATCAACATCTTGAGATTTAGCTGTAAGCATTATTATTCCTATAGTAGAAAATTTATTCCTAAGCTTTTTACATACCTCAAATCCGTCTATTCCTGGTAGCATAATGTCCAGTATTACCACATCAATATCTCCAGTTTGTGCAATTTCTAGTGCCTTTTCTCCAGTTTCCGCTTCAGTAACAATGAATTTTTCCCTTTCCAAATTAATTTTAATAAGTTTTCTAATAGGCTCCTCATCTTCCACTATGAGAATTTTCCTTTTTAAATCCACTTTAATGACCTCCAGTTAAAAATTATTCAAAAGTACTAAATTCATAACCATTATCGATTAAAAATTCTATTATACCTGGCAATGCTTTAGGTGTAGTTTTCTTTGCATCTGTATCATGCATCAGTACAACAAGTTCATCTTGTCCTTTGAACGTGCTCTTAAATCTTTCAATCAATCTATTGCTTGGAATATTATGACCTTCTGCATCTCCGTTTAGAGAATTCCAATCTATATACTCATAACCCATGTTCTCTACTGCTTCTTTATATACTGCCTTTCCTTCACCAAAGGATCCTCCAGGAAATCTCATTATTTTAGTTTCAAAATCTTCGCCTAATATATTTTTAAATATTTTTTCTGTGGTTTTTAACTCCTTTATAAAATTAGAGGGTTTCTTATATATATCATTATATTTGTGAGTATAAGTATGATTTCCTATAGCATGTCCATTTTCATCTATTCTTTTCAACATATCAGGGTGCCTTTCAGCTAAGTTCCCAATTACAAAAAAAGTGGCTTTTACATCGTATTCATCCAAAATATCAAGTATCTGAGATGTTATAGTTTCTGATGGTCCATCATCAAAAGTTAAATATGCTACTTTATTATTTCCCATAGATTTCTTTTCCTGATCTGCTTGCTGTTCTATTTCTTCCCTTGATCCTTGATTCTGCTGCTGTTTTTGTTCTCCCAATTCCTTTTCCTTTTCTGGTACTGTCGACTGACTAGATTGATCTTCCACACCTACATTAGCATCTTCTGCTTCAATTATATCAGAATCCATCTTTTCATTATACTTGTAAGAGGTGAAAAATAAAATAATGATTAATAGAATAACTGTAAAACATCTTTTATTAAATTTTTTTGTCTTAATTCTCTTTGATTTGTTCATTTTCATCCTCCTTTTGATGAAACATATCATATGTTGTCATTGCTTCTATATATAGAATACTATATACCCAGTAAAAATGAATTACAAAAGGGTTACAAAACAAAAAACAAGCTAGACCAATATTAGCCTAGCTTTTCTCAGTAACCATATCCATTTTCAAATATAAAAGGTCTTCTCCTTCTTAATAATTCTGAAATAAGTATTATGGTTATTATATCTCTAACCAATCTTCGTCTGCCGTAAAAAGGTCTTTGAAGAGAACGATATCTACCCCTTCTTTCTATAGGATCTTCGTCTATCTCTGGGCACTCTTCTACCATTTTTTCATAAACTTCATCTACTAAGGACTCTAACACATCATCTGAAATATTTTCTGGATTTGGATTGTTGCTAAGATATCCGTTTACTGAATCCATAACTTTCGGATAAACCCTATAGTATAATTCTGGATAATTTATATCCATAAATAAAACCTCCCCATACATATTCAATATATAATATGCATGGAGAGATTGTTCTGTTACATCTTTTAATCATCAAGATCTTTAAATTGAGATCTATATAATTCAGCATATATATCATCTTTACTCAATAGCTCTTCATGGGTTCCCCGTTCTTCAATTCCATTATTAGTTAATACAATTATTTCATCTGCATTTTTAATAGTAGACAATCTATGAGCAATTACTAGAGTAGTCCTTCCTTCTGATAGCTTTTCTAATGCTTCCTGTATCAACATTTCTGTCTGATTGTCCAATGAAGATGTTGCTTCATCTAGTATTAAAATTGGTGGGTCTTTTAAGAATAATCTAGCAATGGATAATCTCTGTTTCTGACCCCCTGATAGTTTGACACCTTTTTCTCCTATATAGGTATCATAACCATTAGGCAAAGTCATAATATATTCATGAATACTTGCTAATTTAGCAGCTTCTATTATTTCTTCTTCAGACTTTGTTGGATCTCCATATGCTATGTTATCTTTTACTGTCCCAGTAAACAAAAATACATCTTGCTGAACTATCCCTATATTTCTTCTAAGAGATTCTATTTTAATATCTCTTATATCCTTACTATCCAATAAAATTTCCCCATTATTGATATCATAAAATCTAGGTATCAAATGACAGAGAGTTGTTTTACCTGCTCCAGATGGTCCCACCAATGCAACAGTTTTTCCTGGTTTAATATCCATATTTATATCTGTTAATACTCTATCTTTGCCATTGGTATAACTAAATGAGACATTATTAAATTGAATATGTCCTTTTACATCTTTAAGTTCAACGGCATCTTTCTTATCTATAATGTCCGGCTTAATGGCCATTATCTCTATAAATCTTTCAAATCCAGTCATACCTTCCTGATATTGTTGCATGAAATTGGATAATCGTCTTATCGGTTGCATGAAGAAGTTCACATACATAGTATATGCAAGCAAGTCCCCTACTTGTATAAAGTCGTTATAAACAAAATATCCACCTATACTTATGACTGCTAAATTAAGTATATTTGTGGTAATATTGATACCAGCCATGAATTCTGCCATGACCTTGTAGGATTCTTTTCTTGATTCCTTATACTCATCGTTGCTATAATCAAACTTATCAATTTCATAATCTTCATTTGTAAACGCCTTCGCAACTCTTACTCCTGAAATACTGTTTTCTAAATAAGCATTTATATTTGAAATCTTTCTTCTAACTCTTTTAAATGCATTATGCATCCTGACTCTTTTTCTTAAAACAAACCAAATTATTAATGGAATAAAGGCAAATATTATTAAAGTTAATCTCCACTCCACACTCATTAGAAGAATAAATGAACCAATTAGCATAACTAAAGAAATGAATAGATCTTCTGGTCCATGGTGAGCTAGTTCTACTACATCTCTTAAATCATTTACTAATCTTGACATAATATGTCCTGTTTTTGTGTTGTCATAATAACTAAAAGGTAATGTTTGTAAGTGAGCAAATAATTCCTTTCTCATATTATATTCAATGTATACGCCTAAAACGTGCCCCCAGTAAGCTACTATATAATTACTTATATACCTCACGATAAACAATACTAGTAATATTATTGTCCATCTAAGTAAAAGATCCATTCTCCCATTTGGAACTATATCATTAACTATTTGTCGAGAAATCATTGGGAATATCAAATCTATTGCCGAAATTAAAAAAGCAAAGAACATATCAATGAAAAATAATATTTTGTGTGGTTTATAATATGAAATAAATTTTCTAACCAACTCTTTATACGCCCCCCCTCTTAAATTCTTACATAGTTTTTCTAAAATTAATAATAGATCCTGTACTTCATCCTTTTCCATATTAGATAAAGCTGAATAAGTAACTCTATTATTTCTTTCTTTTTTATCTAATATAGTACTCTGCGCTCTATTAAATATTTATCATTTAATATCCATATTGATATCTAAATATTTCTTTACTAATAGAGAAATAAGGTAGTGACACATGAATATAAATGCAATATTACCAGTATCATTGATTAAAAATGCTACTACTGCTATAAAAAAAATAATACTCGTCTCCTTTATAAAATTTTTATCAACACTTTGAGATAAGAATTTTAAGGAAACTAATTGAGCAACTATTACTATGCTAAAAGGTGGTAATAGAGTAAACTTGACCAATTCCATTATTTTTACTCCAATCATACTCAAAAGTTCTGTAATTCCATTCTGGCTGATCCTTATAAAGAAGTTTATAGCATGGGACTTCTGTCCATTGAGAAAATCGAAATACATATTTAGACTGAATATTACAACTCCCATTAGAACTAAAATCATCACAATCTTTATACCTTTTTCTCCTTTTAAAAACTTTGTATATACTATAATTAATAACAACACTAAGGCAGCCAAAAAACCTCCTGTATTGGCCCCAAATCTAGCTGAAAGAATTAAAATATCTACACATGCAAAGAATAAAAATATTAATTTAGATACAAAGTCATTTTTTATTAAATCCTTAATAAAGAGATAGCTTACTATAGAACTAGCTAATACTACTCCCATCATTCCATTATTAAATCCATAGTATCTGGCTCCATAGAATAGATTATTAAAACCTATATAGAAATTATAAATATTTTCTGGAAAAAATACAGTCATCATAATTATTAGTGCATATGTTATAGTGGAAAACAATCCTATAATATTTGTTTCTCTATCATACATAAATGAAGTTATTATATAGGATATCAATAAATTTATGGATAAATACAATACAATATTTACATGATAATTTGACGCTCCCATCAACAGGCTAACAACAATGTTTATTATAATAAATATATTTAAATAGTGAACTTTTTCCAATTTATCATATTTATTCTTATATATTAAATACGCACAATAACATTGTACAAAGTATAAAAGTCCATGAAAAATATATGTTATTAACATTAAATTATTAGTCTTTTGAAATAGATTTTTTGCATAATCTATATTATCTTCTTTTTCCTCGATTTCTATTTTATTACCTATTATAGGGCCATCATTCTTATTATAAATGGACAACAATTCTCCATAAATGTCTTCTAAAACCATAAAGCCTTCCCTTTTAGTAGAAGAACTAGTACCAATCCCATTATTGCCGCTGTTTATATATAATATGGGTGTTAAATGATTATTTATAATATTATTCATATCTTGGGGTACTTCTTCTGATACGATCATAATATTAGTACCCTTATATTCCTTTATATAATCTTTTAATAGAGTAATTCTATTATTATACTGGTTTATATCATAAGATAACACAAGTATATTTGAATCAGATAGATGAAGATTAGTTTTATCAATCAACCATTCCTTATTATATTCTATCTCTATTTCTCCTGACTTAACATGTCCTTGATTATCTGCAGCAACAATAGCTGAAGAATTATCTCCTATATAAGATATACCTTCATCTTTTAGTTTCTCTCCTATTAAATCATCTTCCATGTTTTCCGTTCCATTTGATATGCTATCAAACATATCATTGAATCCAGCTATGTTTATTCTCCCATCTTGATCCTTATAAAGTCCTCTATAATATTTTGATTCAACTCCTATCTTCCTTCCTAAAGCAGTAGAAAAATAAAAGCTCTCATTTCCATAGGGCTCTCTAGTTCTTATATTTACAAATCCTACTCCGAAGTCTTTATCAACAATATTTTGAATTTCATTCAAACTTAATTCATCCAACAGAATTAATATTGTCTTATCTTCAGTTGCATAGGAATTTGCACTAAATATTAAAATTAAAGTTATTACCAATACTAGTATTATATTACATCTTTTCATAGGAACACCCTTTAATAAACAATATGGTTAATAATAGAGAATACTCCCAAAACTATGGAAAGTATTCCAAGAAATATCTTATATTTAAAAAATCCGCTATTTCTATCTACATCTTTTTCCACAAAAGTTATTTCTTCATTTTCTCTTTTTACTTTATAGTTTTCACCAAGTATAAAAAATAATCCTAATATCAAAAATAATATCCCCATTAATAACAATTCTATCGCCTCATTTTATTATATTCTTTTATACAACCAATTTATTATATCAGTCAAAATTTTGTCTTTTTCTCTTTCATTCAATATTTCATGATAAAGATCATCATATATCTTAATTTCTTTATCCTTAGAAGATATACTATTATACAAATATATGGATGCCTCTTTAGGAACAATTTTATCATTTTCACCATGAGTTATTAGACAAGGATAATTGTACCTTTTTATATTTTTTCTAATCCAATCAGTACCCTTAATCACAAACTGTACATGAAAATTTAATGTAGATTCCTTTAGCACCAATGGATCATCTTTATAATCTTCTACAACTTGCTGAACGCTACATGTATCTTCAGAAAGCACATTTTTTATCTTCATATTAGGTACAAAAACATTTAATAGTTTAAATAAATCTCCTTTAATGCCTTTAGCTATAGGAAGTCTCCTAACTGCTGCTCCAGAAAATATTTGTCCTTGTAGTCTATCTGGCTTACTTATCCCATATAGGCATGTTATAAAACCTCCCATACTGTGTCCAAGCATAAATAGGGGCAAATCAGGATATTCCTTTTTTGCTAAATCAACAACTCCATCTGCATCAGATACGAACTGCATAAAATCATCGATTTGTCCCTTAGGAGATTGCGTTCTGCCATGTCCTCTTAGATCATATCTATATACTCCAATCTTTGCAATGTTTAAAGTTCTAGTTACATAATCATATCGATCCAAATGTTCTGCAAACCCATGATTTATAATTATATTTGCAATTGCACCTTCTGGTATATCCTTCTTATAGTATAGTTTAACCTCATCTCTACATTTTAAAAAGCCTTCCATCCATATCCCCCTAATCATATTTACACATCATACTATACCTACAGTTTCCTTCACAATTACTAGATTTTTCATATTTATCTATTGAATTGTTATTGTTAATAAAATTGATAAACTGTTTTATACTTTCATAATTATTATCTAAACTCCTGTTACTAATATCTATTTTTTCTAACTCTCCTGTTCCCAAAAATAAAATAGCCGCCCTCTTTACCTCCATATTTGTTATCCGTTTAAAAGCATTAACATACAATTGAAGTTGCGGTTCATATATCTTTATAAGTTTGTCTTTATTAAAAACTTTATTGGTTTTAAAATCCAATATTTCACATTCGCCATCTTTGATATTTATCCTATCTATTATTCCATGAATATAAATATCTTTAATCTTTAGGAGAAATTCCTTCTCAGAATATATTGTATCAAAATCTTCGCTATAATGTTTTAGATAATTTTCTATATATAACATCAATTCTTTTTCTATCTGTATATTATACTCTAATCCAAAGGAATTAACTATCTGTTTTAATAACTGTTTATAATCCAATTTTAATCTATAATGTTGACAAAACCTATGAATTATATCTCCTTTAGTTATTGGATCTAACACGTAAGAACTCTTTTCTATATTATCAGAATCTGTGTATGTGTCAAATATTGTTTCTTTTGCTTCTAGTGGAAGTCTTCGATAATATTTCATAAAAAACATTCTCTTACACTTATTAAAATTTACAAATTGAGTGGCATTAATACGTGAAAAAACCTTATGTCCATATTCTGGAATCTGTTTGTATAATGGAAATTTTGTATTATCAAAAGGTTTAATTTTAAAAAAATTCTCCTTAAGTACTTTGGTACCCTGTGTTGAATTTGGCCCAGCATCTACTCTATCTATGTAAATCGTTTGATTGGTATCGATTAAATCCTTAACTAATTTTTTTAATCCCCTATTCTTTCCTTGATTACCAATTATTAATCTCTTTTCGGCTCTTGTCATTGCAACATATAATATGCGTTTATTTTCATCACTGTCTCTTTGTCTCACTTTATCTTTTATATAATCATAAAAAGGTGCTATTCCATCATGTTTTAAGCCAATGCCTTTACTTTTATCAAATAATATATAATCCATATGATAATTAAATCCTCTCGCCATCTGTGGGATTATCACAACTGGAAACTGTAATCCTTTAGATTTGTGAATAGTCATTAACTTTACTACATTTGCGCTTTCCGAATAAATTTTACCTTGGGATTCATCTATATCTTTGTTTTGTTCGATATAATCTATAAAGTCTTCCAATGACCCTATAGTGTTCTTATCAAAATCTAAAGCAATATCCATAAACTTGTACACATTTGAAGCTAATTGTTTTCCCCCTTGTTTGAGCATAAGCTCATCGATATAGTAAGTCTTCTCAATAAGCTGATTCAATAATGTATATACCCCATATAAATCCTTTTTTATAATAAATTCTTCTAATAGTCTTTTCGCTTCTTTTACCTTTGTCTTGTCCTCATATTCTATATAGGGAGTATCTTCATCTAAAGTATCTAATAAACAGTTCCCTCTATTTCTTAATATCCAGTATAATGTTTTATCAGAAAGACCTACCATAGGACTTCTTAAAAATCCTATGGTAGATATTATATCATATCTATTGCTTATAGCCTTTAAAGCATTTATTAAATCTTTTATTTCCTGACCCTGGTAAAGCCCTTTACCTCCTACATTATAATAAGGAATACCATATTTTCTCAGTGCATCTTCATATATATAATCAACTGTACTGGCTCTAAACAACAGACAAAAATCTCTATAATCAAATGTCCCTGTATCTACTAATTCTTTTATCCTGCCAGCTATTAGTTTGCTTTCAAAATATGTATCATAATCTCCTCTTTTTATATTCGGAGGTGTTTCTAATCCTTCCCTTTCAAGTATTTCTACGTCTATCCGATTTTTAGATACATGATAATTGTCTAGACTAATGTATCTATCACTCATTAATTTATCAAATAATGAGTTTACAAATGAAAGAATAGTGTCTACAGTTCTAAAGTTTTTATCCAATGCAATGGTCTGCTGACTTGACATCTTTTCAATATCCTTCGTTACTTCATAGAACACTTCTAAATCTGCGCCTCTAAATCCGTATATAGACTGTTTTGGATCTCCAACTACGAAAAGATTATTCCTATCCAACAACTCATTCTCAGAACATAATTTATAGAATATACTTTTTTGTAATTCATTTGTGTCTTGAAACTCATCAACCATTATATGTCTGTATTTATCCTGATATTTTTTTCTTATCGATTCATCTTCCAAAAGTTTTAATACTAAAATCTGCAAATCATCATAGTCCAATGCTCCCTTTTCTTCTTTTCTTATTGAATATTCCTTATCTATTTCAACTAATAGTACAAGTATAGTTCGATAAAGCCATAGATATTCTTTCTCCTTAATTAATAGTACTTTATTCATAATAGCCTTTAAATTATCAATTACATCTGTTTCATTTTTATTTGTCCCTATATTATCATATAGGTATTCTAGTATTGGTACTAACTTGTCCCTTGAGTATTCATCATTAAAAAACTTTATCCAAACTTCATCTGTTTGTAGCTTACCAATTTTGGAAGTCTTTCTGGATTTATCTATTAGATACATGAATATATCCTTTATGCTTTGAACATCCTCCATATTAAATTCAATATTCTCAATATTAGATATGGTCATATCCTTCACCGTTTTAAATGAATATCCTACTGTTCTAATCCTATAATATATACTCTTCAGTTCCTTAACTATCTTGTCGAGATCATCCCTTTTAAATAGTTTGACCATATTATATATATTATCATCTTCTTCTATACCCTTTAGCAATAGTTCAAGTATTACTTCTTGTAATAACATATCTCCGTTATTTTCATCCAATACAGTAAACATAGGATCTATGCCTACTTCTAATGCATTTTCCTTCAATATATTGCCACAAAAACTATGAATAGTTGATATGTTAGCCTTCTCCATATCCCTATAAAATCTTCTCCATTTTTTATCTAGTTGAAACCTTTTCTTTATTTCTTCCCTTATCCTCTTCTTCATCTCCTGAGTAGCCTTCTTAGTAAAGGTTATTGCAACTATGGACTCCACTTCCTTGTTCTTTTCCAAGTTACCATTTTGCAAAATATATATGTATCTTTCTGTAAGTACTTTGGTCTTTCCAGTTCCTGCCCCAGCATTTACAGCTAAGTTTCTATCAATTGTTTTTATGGCTAAATCTTGTTCTCTTGTATTTCCCATTATTTTCCCTCCAAGACATCTTCGTATCTGCATATATCTTTATAGATACAAAAAGATGAACATTCCATCGGATTTACTGAAAAATCTCCTTTTGAAATAGATTCAATATAGGTTTTAATAAAGGTCTTGCTAATATTCAATAGTTCCTCTAATCCTTTAGCAGTTAATGCCCCTTTATTTTTCTTTGTTACCAAATGCTTTTCATCAATATTTCCTACCTTTACCTTGAATTCTCCATTTGAAATTATTCCATACATGGCTGCAACAATATTTTTATCCTTTTGAGTTAAAATGTATATGGGTAATTGTAACGATAGTCCAGATTTCATTTGGTCTATATCCTTTACACTATATGCACTATTTTTATAATCAATCAATATGTATTTATCTTCATCTACATATTTATCAATTCTGTCTATAACTCCAGTAAATCGGATCTTCAAATCACCTATTCTCAATTCAAATAAATTTCTCCTGCCAAAAGGAACCTCAAAATTATAGGGCAATACTTTTTTCTTCAATTTAGTTAATCTATCTAAGTCGGATTTTATAAAATCAAGCAACCTATTAGTATTGTTATCTACTCTTAACTTCCAAATGGCTGAATTCATGTTTTGATTTTCAGATTTTATCTTTTCTTCAATTTTCACATGTATAAAATCATAGGTTTCATCTACATCAAACTCCTTATTACCAAGTACATGATCCTCTATTTCACGACTATAATTAAAATAATATTCTTTTAAAACCTCATGGTTAATACTACCTCTATCCAGCGGAGTAAAGTCCTGAAAAATTCTCTCCATCTCTTTCACATTCATTATATTGTTTAATAAAAAATAATATGGACATTTCCCATAGGATTCTAAGTAGCTAATTGAATATATCTTATCTCTTTGTATATTATCAATATCCCTTTTAACATTGTCGTCTTCAATCATACCACTATATTCATTAAATCCTTCTTTCTCCCTTTCAAACTCACATAAAATCCTGGTATTTACCTCTTTAAAAGTTTGTCCATCCAAATCATTAAACATTTGAAATAACTCTTCTACACTTTCTCCCTCATAATATTTTCTCAACAGATATTGAGATAATTCTCTTTTTGTCGTTAACTGACATGCTTCATCCTTTAAGATATAATCAATGTCTACATCTATCACATTAACTTTTTCCTCTATTTTATCTCCTTGTATCCTGTTTAATATTTCATCCAAAAATATAGAAGGTATTCCTTTCTCATTTTCAGTGGAATCCTGTGAATAAGACAAGTATAGAATATCAGAACAAGCTGAAATTATAGTTGAAAATACAATTGATTCCTTATCCAATTTTTCATAATAATTTTTTACATCAATACCTATTTCCCTTAACTGTTTATAGTTATTCTCCCTAAAGAAAAAATTTCTATCGACTATATTGGGATAGTCATCTTGAGAAAGTCCTACCACAAATACAATTTTATATCTTTGTCCACGAATTGATACTGGAGATAATATATTGATTCCTTTAGTATTTCCTTCCATTTCCACTATACTTTCCTTTTGCAGATAATCCTTTAATATATTCAGGAATTCATCTATTGTTATTCTAACGTATATTCTTGATAAGAATTTATCCATAGTAGATAGTATTTCTTTAAATTTATTAACTGCAGTAAAATCTCTATTGAGTAAATTATAATCTTCAGTCAATTTATAGATATCAAGTATCCTCTCTTCTATATTAAACCTGTCCAATATATTTGACACAGCTTCTACATATTCTTTCACACTACCATTTTGAGGAATGCATTCTGACTCTTGTTCTATAGTAAACTTTATATCTTCAATATTCTCTATAAAAGAAGAATTAAAATCCTGTTTTCTCAATATATATTCCATGGCATCTCTTTCTTGAGGATTACATAATGGAAAATAGGCACTTTTTATTCTGTTTATGATGTTTATATCGTCCATACCATTCTTCTTAACTTCTAAAATATGTAGTAACTCTTCCAACAACGGTATCTCTATTAGATTTATCTCCTTATCCAATGTACAGGGAATTCCTTCTTCTTCAAACACCTGAAACATTTTGTTCGTGTATTCACTAGGATTTGTCAATACAATTGCCATATCATTTAAATATATACCATTCACGTAATATCTCTTTATCTCTTCAGCTACCTTTTTCATTTCCAGATAACTATTGGCTACCCTTATAACATTGATATTAGAATTTGGAGCTAAAATCTTTTCGTCGTCATTAAATATGACACTAGCTAATTGTTCATAGTATGATAAATCCCTTTTCTTTAATTTTTCTATCTTAAATTCCAAACTCTTTAGTATATCTATTGTCCTGTTAAATGTATTAAAATTTTCATCTCTATTAAAGGGCATATTTATGTATATAGAACAGTTCGTTTTCATTATTTCCTTTAGTAATTCCAACTCCTGAGGCCTAAAATCAAAGAAATAATCAATTATAATAAAATCTAAACCATTAAAAAAGCTGTTATCCTTTTTTAATAAATCCAAACTTTTTCTAAAACTTCCTTCTCTGTCTATCAACCCTAAATCATGCAGTCTTCTTTCATATTCCATATATACCAGCCCTATTTCAGTATAGAAAGGCGTTCTAGGACATCTGTTTAAGAATTGTTCAGGAGAGACTAACGATCTTTTTAACTCACCTATTATATTTGCCACAATCTTCACAAATCCTTTTTTTGAAGAAATATCTTTATAGAAATTTATCTTCTCCTTTTTGAATTGTATAAATATATCTGTTAATAAGGCTTCCTTCGTCTCACCATCAATGTAGGTATAAAAGTCATCCTTTAGTAGTCTGTCCACTATATTGTCGAAGGTGAACAAGTTTAAATCAAATACTTGTCCTACTTCTTCTAGTATGGCCCTTCTATACTTTACCAATAGTTTTCCATTAGGCAATATATAATAAAATTTATGACCTTTGTTTTGCTCTAAATAATCCACTGATTTATTAAAAAGCTCATTGGATTTATAATTATTATATTGTCCTATATAAACTATTCTTTCAATCATTTTATCTCTCCTGTTTTTGTCTTTCATTTAATCTATTCTTTTTAACACTTCTTTTGTTCTTGAATTTACATCTTCTATACTAAATTCATCTATTACGCTGTCCTGTAGATTGTAAGCTTTTTTCAACCTAATAATTCTATATACCTTTTCATCTAATTCTTCTTCAGTTATATTGTTACTTTCTACTTCTTGTTTTATCCTATTCAACACATTTATTTGATTTTCATATCCATGACATATCAACAGTAAGTCCCCACCAGCTTTTAAAAATTTGGCTGAAGCTTCTTCTATAGTATAATTATCTGCTATAGCTCCCATAGTCATATCGTCAGAAATAACAACTCCATCATAGGATGACTTTTCTCTAAGCAGTCCATTGATTATGTCATATGAAAGAGTAGAAGGATTGTGTGCATCCAATTTTTGAAACAAAATATGCGCTATCATTATTCCATCTACATCTGTATTTATAGCTTCTTTAAATGGCACTAACTCTAAATTTTCGAGCTCATTTATTTCCTTGTCAATAACGGGAAGATCTATATGAGAATCTGTATTAGTATCCCCATGGCCTGGGAAATGTTTAACTACAGAAATAACTTTTTCTGAATTAATTCCACGCATTACCTGAAGGCCATTATCAACGACTGTATCTACATCAGATCCAAAAGCTCTATTACCAATAACAGGATTATTTGGATTTGAGTTGATATCCAATACAGGTGCAAAGTTCATATTAAATCCTAATTCCTTTATTCTTGCACCTAATATTTTACCATATTCTAAAGAAATATTCCTATCATTCATATCTCCTATTTTCTTAGCATTAGGTAATTTAGAAAAGGAATCTGGTAGTCTAGATACCATTCCTCCTTCTTCATCTGTAGCTAAAAATAGAGGTATAGGATTCTGGGCATTTGTCCTCTTTAATGAATTCAATAATTCTACTGTTTGATTTTCATCTGAAATATTATTACCAAATAATATAAAACCCCCTATATTATTTTTCTCTATCATCTCTTTTACATGTTCATCCATTACAGTACCATCTAATCCAAATACTAATAATTGCCCAATTTTTTCATCAAGAGTCATACTATTTACTATTTCTTCAATTTCATCTACTTCTTCCTCTTTTTCTTTGTCCTTATCATTTTCATCTACTATTTCTTCTTCCAGATTGTTGTTGTCTTCATCTATAATTTCTCCCTTATCATTACTACAACCAACTGAAAGAAGCATAATTCCTATTAATGTAATCAAAAGTACTTTTTTAATCATATTACATATTCCTCCCTTTTCTGTTTTTAGTTAATAATTTACATATTTTTGTTATTGAGAATTTCGTAAATCAATTTTATTATAACATCAGTAGTATTTCAATATTCATCGGATAAAATAAAATCCATCACTTATGCTCAGGATTTTTAAAATTATTTTCTTATTAGTATTAATGCACGTTAATATCTGCACCACCAATAAATTCCCTTAAAATTGAATTAGCAGGAATAGTGCTCTCATCTTCTATACTTTGAAAATACTTTAAGAACTTCAGTAATCTTTTGCTTTCGGAATAATAGATACTACTATTGTCGATTTTTTCTAGAAGCGAAACTGCATATTTTTTTAAAACTGCCAATTCATAAACCAATGCAGTATTAAACATTACATCAGCTTCCTCTTGAAATGGAAATATATTTATTCCTTCACCCTCTACTACCCCTTCCCATAATTGAAAGGTTCTAAATACATCATTCCCTCTAAATTTACTATCTCTAACCATTCTCCTTATGAGTCTGGTATCTGTTGTAGATATCCGGTTATGAGCATCTATATTTAGTTGTGTTAACGCTGAAATGTATATTTTAAATTTATTTTTATCAGGAATATGAGCAGTAAGCTTAGGATTCAATCCATGTATACCTTCAACTATGATTGGATGATCTTTATCTACCTTAATCTTTATCCCAGAATTTTCTCTTTTCCCCGTTAAAAAATTAAATTTTGGTAGTTCTATTTCCTTTCCCTCAAGTAATGCCAACAAATCCTTATTTAAACGTTCCAAATCTATCGCTTCTATGCATTCAAAATCATACTCTCCATCTTCATTTATAGGGGTTGTTTCTCTGTCCACAAAATAATCGTCTACAGAAATGGTTATTGGTTTTTTACCATTTACTGTAAGATGAACTGCCAATCTTTGAGCAAATGTAGTTTTCCCTGAAGATGATGGGCCTGCTATTAATATGATATTCACATCTTCATCTTCACATATTAAATCAGCTATTTGTCCTATTTTCTTTTCATGAAAGGCTTCATTGACTCTAATTGTTTCTCCAATAGTTCCACTTAATATTTTTTCATTTAATGAACTTACATATCCTAAATCCAATATATCAGCCCATTCATTAGCCTCATCAAAAACCTTTGCTAACTTCTTCTGTTCCTTAAATTTGGGTATTTTCTTATCACTATCTGTAGTCGGAAACAATATGATAGCACCTGGGTAATAGTATTTAAGGTCAAATAATTTAACATATCCAGTTGAAGATGTCAAGTATCCATGAAATCCATCAACATAGTCTCCTATTCTATAAATTTGGATCAAATTCTTATTTAATGAATTATATAGTCTTATCTTGTCATGGTGTCCATATTTTTCAAATAATGAAATTCCTTCTTCAAATGGCACTTTTTCTCTTAAAATTGGTAGATCCTTTTCTATTATGTCTATCATCTTCGCTTTTATCTTTTCTATATCACTAAAGCTTATGGATTTCCCATTTTCGAATTCAGCATATAATCCATTTCCTAAAAATTGCTCTGTTGTCACTGTATGTTCTGGAAATAACTGTTTACAAGCCATAATAAATACTGCAGCTATTGTTCTTGTATATATTCTATATCCATCTTGCTCTGTAATATCTAAAAATTTTATGTGCATTCCATCCTTTGCTATTTTTCTCAAATGATAGACTTCGTTATTTATCCGAGCCCCTAGATAATTTTTATATTCACTTCCTAAGGCCTTATTCAATATATCTTCTAATGTAGAGCCTTTTTCAACTTGTATTTCCCCAACGCCTTCTACATATACCTTTATCTTATTCGTCATGATACTTTCCTCCACTTCTTTACTATTTAAACAATTCTTCTTCGATCTTTGCGAACTTTTTACTGGGTTTTGCAATAAATTGTTTATCATTTAAATATTCTAGAGGTCCATATAATCCATTAAATACTATTTTATAAGCATGTAAAAATTGACTTCCTAAATTATACTTTTCTTTAAAGTATTTGTTTGCTTTATCGTCACCATACTTTGTATCACCTATTATCGGATGACCAATAGATGCTAAATGTGCCCTGATCTGATGAGTTCTTCCTGTTATTAATTCTATTTCCAATAGAGAATATCCATTAAAATTTTTCAGTACTCTAATGCGTGTGACTATTTTTTTCGAACTGTCCTCTTCTCTATGAGATACCTTTACTTTATTCAATTCCTCGTTCTTAGTTAAAAACCCTTCAATTTTCATGTCTTTTTTTATTATCCCATTAACTATTGTTTTGTAATACTTTCCAATAGCTTCTTCCTTTATTGCATCATTTGTAATCTTTAGTACCTGATAATTTTTAGCTCCTATGATGATGCCACTGGTATTTCTATCTAATCGGTTACATATGGCTGGTTTAAATGTTTTTTCGGCTCTAGGATTATATTCTCCTTTTTTATAAAGATAATGTATTATGCCATCAACTATGTTGTTCCCATATTCCTTATTTGCAGAATGAGATAGTGTGCCTACTGGCTTATTTATCAATATAATATTTTTATCCTCATATATTATCCTTGGAGTAAAATTGCTATTACCTATATTGTTGCTACCTTTAAACTTTTCTATAGTTTTATCTGCTAAATATAGTTGAATAGTATCTCCTTCAACAACCATTGTATTGGGATTTGCCTTTTTATTATTTAGTTTAATCCTTTTTTTTCTTAACATCTTATAAATAAAACTATTAGGTGCTTCTGATAAATATTTTTTCAGAAACCTATCCACTCTTTGTTCACTGTCATTTTTGTTAATAAATACCTGTCTCAAATTTTTCACACCTTTTCTTTGTTGTTATGTTATAATTATATTATAATTGAATTTATAAATGTTATCCAATGGATATAAAAGAGGTGAACTCAATGAAAAGTTTTTTTGAAAAAGCTAAAGACATATTGTATGATGGTATTGATTACATAATGATGATTATAATAATTGTTGTTGTAGCTTTAGTAATAAATTGGAGATTAGATGGATTATTTGCCACAAATGCAGAGGAATTAGCAAATGAGCCCCCCATAAATATGTCAAATATTGATTTTGTTCCTGAAGATTTTGAACATGAAGACAAGCCTGATGATAACAAAGATTCTAATAAAACACAGGATGAAAATATAGATGAAACAATTAAAATAGATATCCCAGCTGATTCATTACCTAGTGACATTGGTAATATTTTAGCTTCTAACGGACTTATTAATAGTAAAAAAGAATTTGTGCAAAAAGCTATGGAACTCAATTTAGATACAAAGTTAAAATCTGGGAAGTTTGAAATTGCTAAAAGCTCTTCTTTAGAAGAAATAATCAATACTCTTACCAAGTAAAGGAAAAAAGCCTTTAAAGGCTTTTTTCCTTTATCTATATTAAGTTTTTTCCACTTCATTTGCAGTAAGTTTTTTAGATAACCAATTCTTTCCTTCCAATATCCTGGTTACCATCATAGAAACAACTGTATCTCCTGTTACATTTATCATTGTCGCAGGCGGATCAACTAAGTACCCAATTGTAGCTATTATTGGAAAAGATTCTAATGGAAATCCATATAAATTTACTATTAACATTTCTCCTATTAGCCCCCCACCAGGAACTCCCGACATAACTACTCCACTTAAAACAGAGATAATAACAGCAGTTACATAAGTTCCTATTCCCTCAAAAGGAACATCAAATATTCCAAACATAAATGAAATTTTTAAAATAGCACTCATACATGATCCATCCATATGTGCAGTGGCTCCAATTGGAATTACAATATCTCTAATATCCTTAGATACCCCTATTCTCTTAGCTATGCTTAAATTTACTGGTAATGTAGCAATACTGCTTTGAGTAGCTAGAGATGTAACTGCAACTGGAAATATGTTTTTAAAATAGACTTCAACTCCTTTTTTACCACCAGCAAAATATGAATAAAAGAAAAATGCTATGAAGAAATATAGTATACATAAAGGATAGTATACAACCATGGCTCTAGCATAAGACCCTAATAATTCTGGTCCAAAAGTTCCTATCAAAGAAGCAAAATAGGCACCTAATCCGATAGGAGCATAGTACATTACTAATGAAACCATTTTTAAAAATACATCAGATAAAACATTTAACAGATTTGCAACTGGTTTTGCTTTTTCCCCTACTAAGCTAACACACAATCCGAAAAATATTGAAAATACAATCAAAGGAAGCATATTTTGTCTAGAAATCAAATCTGGAAAATCACTTACAGTTATAGCTTTAACGATTTGATCTACAGTACTTAATGCTTCTATCTCCTCTGCTGATTCCATAGTCAAATTTACTCCTTCAGCAGGTGGAAATATGTTTACTGTAATTATCATTATTATAGATGCAATAAGCCCTGTAACTATAAATACCGCAAGCATACTACCAATAATCCTGCCAAGTCTCTTCATGTCTACCATACTGGAAACTGCACTGGCAATAGTAACAAATACAAGCGGTACAACTATGGTAAACATTATGTTTAGGAAGATATCTCCTAAAGGCTTCAATACGGAAGCCTTTTCACCTATTATTAGTCCTATAATACTTCCCAATATAATGGATGATAATAGAATAATAGGGAATCTATAATATTCCCAAAAACTCTTCTTATTTACATCCGGCATCTGAACACCTCCAATCCTGTTAAATTATAAAAAAATCCATCACAAATTCTATTTGCTCCACCTTTCATATATATTCGATAATTCTCATCAAGCTCAACTTGCAGTTTTCCTCCTTCAGTCTTAACATCAACAATTTCATCTAATCTATTTGTTATGTTGCCTATAACTACACCTGCACAAGAACCTGTTCCACATCCCAAGGTTCTACCTGCACCTCTTTCCCAAGTATAAATATTTATCCTGTTTTTATCTATAACTTCGATAAAGTTAACATTTGTCTTGTTAGGGAATATGGAATATTCTTCTAAGCTTCTGCCCAACTGATTAATATTTATATCCTCCATATTGTCTACAAATATCACTGTATGGGGAACTCCTACTAGGACTGAAGAAAATACTATTTGCCTCCCATCTATTTCTATAGTTTCCTCCAATACCTTTTCCCTATCTATATGTACAGGAATATCCTTTGAATTAAAAACAGGCCTTCCCATGTTAACCTTTACCAATTCCACATTGTCTTCCTCATCTGTATATAACCAAATAGTTTTAACTCCACCAAGAGTCTCCACTGTAAACATCTTTTCATTTACTATACCTTCTTCATATACATATTTAGAAAAACATCTGATGCCATTACCACACATCTCTCCTCTAGAACCATCAGAATTGTAATATAACATTTGTATATCTGCTTTATCAGATTCAACACATACCAGCATGCCATCAGCACCAACACTAAAGTGTCTATCACAAACCTTTATAGCCAAATTATTGTAGTCTTCAATTTTATATTCAAAATCATTAATGATAACAAAATCATTGCCGGTAGCTTCCATCTTTGTGAATTCCATCTATACCTTCCTCTCCAATGCTTTTGTTTAATAGTTCATAATATCATAATATGCATACTCTTTATCTATTAGTATATCTTTCTTCTCATGTATCTATATATTATTTATTCTATACATTATATAAAAATCCTCTCAAGATTATATATAAATACAAAGTGGATGATAGATTAATAAAAAGCTATCATCCACTATTAAATTATTAAATGTTGGAAATACATTTATGATGTTGGTCTTTCCAATATGATCAATTCTTTGTTATCCGCATCTAATTTGGTTTTTACTCCAAAGGGAATAGTAATCACTGGTTCACAATGTCCTGCCTGTAAATTAAATATAGTTGGTTTCTTTAAAGGTTTTATTATATTATCTATTACTTGTTCTAAAGTGAGAGAATCATCATAATCTGAACTTTCTGGTATACAGTTATTGAAATTGCCTAAAATAATTCCTTCTGCTTCTTGCAGTTTCTTTGATAATCTCAGCTGGGTCAACATTCTATCAATTTTATATGGTTCTTCCCCTACCTCTTCTATAAACAAAATCTTTCCTTTAGTATCTATCTCATAATCAGTACCTATTGTGCTTGTTATCAAGGATAAATTTCCTCCAATAATTGGCCCCTCTGCAATTCCATTATTTATAGTTATAATCTCTTCTGAATGATTCTTTATTGAAGATTTGAATTCGCCTTTTAATATACAATTGTATAAACTTTTCTTTGAAAACTCACTAAATTCTCCAATTATATCCGATGCTGCCATAGGCCCATGGAAGGTTACTAAGTGCGATATCTGATTGAATACAATATGAAGAGCAGTTATATCGCTGTATCCAATAAATACCTTTGGATTATTCTTTATTAATTCGTAGTCTAATAAATCTAAGATTCGTGGAGTTCCATATCCTCCTCTTAAACATATGATTCCATCCACTTTTTTATCTTTAAACATATTGTTCAAATCTTCTGCTCTCAAATTATCTAAACCTGCCAGGTAACCATAATTATGGTAACAACTTTTCCCCATAATTACTTTAAATCCCATTTCAATCAATTTATTATATACTCTTTCAACTTTATCCTTAGTTGTAGGGCTAGCTGGAGCGATTATCCCTATATTATCTCCAAATTTCAAACTCTTTGGTCTAATCATAATTTACTCCTTTACTGATCTTAAAAGAATATTTTTGAAATATAGATAGCAGCTAACAAACCAGCCAAGTCTGCTAATAATCCTGCTGGCAATGCATGCCTTGTCTTCTTAATAGCTACTGAACCAAAATAGACTGCTAATACATAGAAAGTGGTCTCAGTAGAACCCATCATTACAGCTACTGTACGGCCTATCAACGTGTCAGGGCCATGGGTATTTATAATTTCAGTCATTACACCTTGAGCTCCACCTCCAGATAATGGTCTCATGAAGGCCATTGGCAATGTTTCTCCTTCTATTCCTAAAGCATTAGTTACTGGACTTAAAGCGTTAGTAAGCAAATCCATAGCACCTGATGCTCTAAAAACACCTATTGCCACAAGCATTGCTACAAGAAATGGAATTATTCTTACTGCAGTATAAAATCCTTCCTTTGCTCCTTCTGTGAAGGATTCGTATACCTTAACCCTTTTAGCCAATCCAAAACCAACAATCCCTACAAAAACAACAGGTATGGCGTATCTGGATATTGCTTCTATTATACTGATAAACATAGATCCCCCTCCTTACCTCTATTCATTTTTAATCTTCTCATACTCAATTTGATATCTAGGTAATTTTTGCATTATTTTGGTTGCAATCACAGCTACTACTGTCGAAACAGTTGTTGCTATTATAGTTGGTCCGATTATATCTGTGGGATTAGTGGCCCCTGCTGCTGATAATATACCTATTGTTGATGCTGGTATTAAAGTTACTGAAGAAGTGTTAATTGCCAAAAACATTACCATAGCATCTGTTGCAGTATCCTTCTTTTTGTTTATCTTCTGCAATTCCTGCATAGCCTTTAACCCTAGAGGCGTAGCAGCATTTCCCAATCCAAGTATATTTGCAGCCAGATTCATAATTACTGCTCCTATAGCTGGATGATCTGCTGGTACATCAGGAAATAGGCGAGTTGTAATAGGTTTTATTAGATTAGCTAGTTTTTGAACTATCCCTGCATCTTCTGCTATCTTCATTATTCCAAGCCAAAGAGTCATGATTCCTATTAATCCTAATGCTATGCTTACTCCAGTTTCTGCATTTTCAATAGCTGCATCTGTAACTGCATCCAAGTTCCCTGTTGCAGCACCTACGACAAAACCTATTATCAATAGTGCTGCCCAAATAATATTGATCATTATAAAACCCCCTTTATTTAATATTGATTAAGCATAAAACTTTCCTATGTTTCTTTGACAGCTAATCTATCATTATACTATAGTAAACATAACTAACCATTTAGTCTTTTTATTAAACTTACTATTCCTTTAGTAGAAATAATATAACCTTAATTTGCATCAATTTAAAATTAATACAGGATTATAGCCATTAAAAAAAGGAAAACCCCATTAAGGTTTTCCTTTTTATCTATTTATTAAACTATATGGACTCATAGCCTATACAATTTCTCCTCGTAAACTTTTACAATTCATTCCTCATAATATCTTCATACGTTTCTCTTTTAACCATTAATCTATACTCCCCTTGTGATACCATGACCACTGCTGGCTTTGGAAGTCTATTGTAATTGCTGGCCATAGAATAATTATATGCTCCTGTTGAAAAAACCGCTAGCACATCTCCTGATTCTATTTTTGGTACTTTCAAATCTTGAATTAAGATATCTCCAGATTCACAACATTTACCTGCTATGGTCACCGTATTTATCAATTTTTCTCCTACTTTATTAGCTATTATACCTTCATATTTTGCTTCATATAAACTTGGCCTTGGATTATCAGGCATTCCTCCGTCTACTCCAACATAGGTTCTTACACCAGGAATTTCTTTTATAGAACCAATAGTATATAGAGTAATGCCAGCTTCACCTACAATCCATCTCCCTGGTTCTATAATAACCAAAGGTCTTTCAAAGCCACTTTTTTTACATTCATTTTCCAATTCAGACATAATAGCATCTGTAAAATATTTTATAGGCTTCCTACTTTCATCGCCAGAATATTGAATTCCATAACCTCCACCAGTATTTAATTCTTTTGTTATGAATCCTAATTGTTCTTTTAATTGTTTCATCAAATATGCTATTTTCCTAATTGCTAAAATATAACCTCTATTCTCATAAAGTTGGGATCCAATATGAAAATGAAAGCCTAATAATTTAACATGATCTAGATTTATCGCTTTTTTAACTGCTATATTTATAATATCTTCATTTAACGGAATACCAAATTTAGAATCAACTTGTCCAGTTTGTATGTACTTATGGGTATGTGCATCTACTCCAGGAGTTATTCTAAACAATACGCTTGAAATTTTATTATATTTGCTTGCTGTCCTTTCAATTAAATCCAATTCCGTTATATTATCTACAACAATTCTTCCAACATCATTTTTTATCGCCATTTCAATCTCATATAATGATTTATTATTTCCATGAAATACTATCTTATCCATTGGAAAATCAACTTGAATAGCTGTATAAAGTTCTCCTCCAGATACAACATCCATTCCCAAGCCTTCTCTTTTTATAATTCTAGCCATTTCTTTTATTAGAAAAGCTTTACTTGCATATACAGCCATTGTCTTTTCATATTTATCTAAAAAATCTTCTCTAATTTCCCTACATCTATCTACTATGTAATCCTCGGATATTACATATAAAGGTGTACCATATTTCTTAGCCAATTCAACAGTATCACAACCTTCAAATACAAGATTTCCCATTTAATTCACCTACCTCTATTATAAAATAGTAAGCAAAAAGAGAACTAAACCTTAAATATAGCCAGTCCTCTTAAGTTTTCATCAGTATCTTTCATTTATATAATCATCAATGAGAGATCTCTTCTTCCCTTCTATAAATACTCCTTCTTTTTTTAAAATTTCTAATAACCACAAACTCTTTGAATGAAAAATTGCTTCTTTATAATCCAATAATACAATTTCATATAGTTTATCCTTTAAATATTTAGATTCTACTTCTATAAAATAAGCTTCTACATCTTTAAAATCCAGGTATTTTAATAATTGAAATGTAGATTTGTCCTTTTGATGGTAGTACTCATCTCCCATTTCTTTATAATGAGTGTAATATTTGTTATATTTTCCTGATCTTCTTATATCTTTGGCCAACATTGTATAATATTTTGCTAAAACATTGTAATATTGATAATTATACATTCCCTTTTCATAACTATCTATTCTATCAAAAGGCTTCACATTCATATCCTGTACAAAATCAAAATTATACTCTAAAAATTCTTTTTTTGAAATATCTCCATTTGCATATTGAATAATAAGTGATGACCTATTTTCAAAAAAAGTTTCAAATATACCCTTATCTTTATACTGCACCAATTATAACACCCTATCTAAATATAAAATTAAATTATAAATAGATTATACCATAAAAATAAACCTTTTTGTTTTAATTATCCCTTTTATACTTATTTAGTAATTTTACATAGTATACTAATAAATTTTACTAAGTATAAATAGATTAAATTCAAGCAAAATAATTATGAATAAATAATATAGGAAAGGAGATTTTTATGCGTATAGAGAAAACAGATGATCATATTGACGGGGTAAAGTGTGTTGTCAATACTTGCTATTATTATGAATCAGGTGATCGATGTAATGCAGCTAAAATTGAAATACAGCCGAGAAATGCTACTAACACTGAAGAAACTGATTGTGCAACTTTTAGGCCCAAAAATAATAATTTCCGAGCATAAAACAATAAGGCAGGAATTCCTGCCTTATTGTTTTATGCCACTTCTAATTCTATACAATTACCCTTCAATTCATCAGGTACATCATCTATACTTAAATCAGATCCAATATGAAATTCTGTATTAAATTTTTCACTTATTGTTAATAAATACTCATTAAGCTTTTTCAAATCATCAGCTTCTAATGGGAATACTTTATATATTCCATCTACATATACCTTTTCTACATCATAGTCACTTCCTATAATTCCACATAAAAAGCCATAGAAAGATTCAATATTTTTAATGTTGAATTCTATGGCGTTAATAAGTCTTACAGAATAATCTAGACTAAATATATGGTTATCATCTACATCAATAAATATGATGTTTCCATTATCTTTTTTAATTTCTTCGTTAGCCTTATCTACTAACCACTTTGTCTTTCCACTACCTTCAGGACCTAAAACAAATCTAACCATATTTATCATCCCCCTTTATCATTCTTAATATAATATTCTACATTATTTTTCATTTTCCTTTATTTTTTATCAAATTATTTAGAATTTTTGTAATTTCTTTATAGCCTTTCCATTCAAGTATTGGAACTTCTTACCTTGCTTTATTTTCCTGTTTCTCATATCTTCAACTATTTCGTCTCTTATCTTCCACCAACTTTCATTCCAATTAACGAATAGAGTATTTTCCTTTGGAGCTCTACCTATAATTCTTTGCACTATTATATCTTCATCTAGATATTCCAAGAATGTGATTACTCTTTCCTTATATTCATCTTTCGAAATTAGAGAAACTTCTCCTTCTTTGTACATTCTTCCTAATTCAGTTCCATCTACCACATATAAAGCATGCAATTTGACTTCCTCTACATTTAAAGCAGATAGTATCTTGGCGTTTTCAATAACATCTGTCATATCATCCCATGGAAGGTTTAAAATCAGATGCGCACATGTTCTTATACTGTATCGTTTATTTCTAATGACCGCATCAATAAATTCTGCTAACGAATGGCCTCTATTGATCTTCTTTAGTGAATGATAATTTACAGTCTGCAATCCTAATTCTATGGTTATTTCCAAATCATATCTATTCTTTATATCGGAAAGGTATTTAAGATAGTTATCATTTACACAATCTGGTCTTGTAGATATAGATATACCTACTATCCCATCTACTATGGATTCTTCTACATACTTTTTAAAATCATCCAATGGTAAATAGGTATTAGTGAAATTTTGAAAATAGGAAATAAATTTATTAGCTTTATATCTTTCACTTATATATTCTTTATTTCTTTTTACCTGTTCCCTTACAGAAAGGGCATGAGAAAGATTCTCAAAGGAACCCCCCTCTTCACCACAAAATATACATCCACCAGTTCCCACACATCCATCTCTATTGGGACAAGTAAGTGGTAAATTGATTGGAAGCTTATATACCTTTTCGCCAAACCTTTCTTTTAAGTATTTTGAATAAACATTGTATACTGCTATATCCATCTTATCACCTTTTCTGTTGGTGCATTCCTCTGATTTTTAATAATGTATATCTATACTTTTAATATCTTTTTTAATTCAAAAGCCACACCCGCTTCATTATTATCCTTTTCAGTAATAAAGTCTGCTACTCTTTTAACACTTTTACTTGCATTTTTCATAGCTATACCACATCCTGCATTTTTTACCATCTCTGCATCGTTATTATCATCACCTATAGCTATAATTTCAGATTTAAGAATCCCTTTTCTTTTTGCATATTCAGATAGTGTTTGCCACTTAGTCCCCAACGGGTTCATTATCTCAAGCATGGCTTCTGCTATTCTAATATTTTCCATTATGTGCGAGCTATATGTGTTAGGATACCGTTCATTTATGTAAAGATGAAAACTTTCCATATCCTTTTTATCTCCCGCATATACTACTGCTAGTATCTTATCCTCTGTCATTTCTAGATAGTCTTCGACTTCCTTGCATCTTTCCTCAGATTTGGATATATAATTATGATACATTCTATGAGCCTTATCCATTTCCACCAATAAGTCAATGCCATTCTCATAATCATCTACATGAATTATAGGATATAGTCCCAATTTTTTGCTTTCAGCTATCAAGGTTTTAAAGTTCTCTACATTTAGATACTTCGTAATTATCATTCTATCATCTTCGGTATTTCTAACTACATTGCCATTGTTGGCCAAAATAATAATAGGTCTGTTGATTATATTTATAAAATTTTTAGCTTCCCAATATCTTCTACCAGTAGCTATAACTACTTTATACCCTTTATCAATTAATTGTCTCAATACTGTTAAATTTTCTATAGGAATTTTTTTATCATCGTCTAATAATGTGCCATCTAAGTCAATAGCTATTAATTTATACATTAAATATATTCACCTCTGAGAACATGTCTATATTTCATAAAATCTTTTAAAGGATTTATATACATAATAATGATCTAATACGCCACCTAATTCTCGTACAGAATGCATAGCCAATATCGGATTACCTATATCTACTGATGGAATGTCCACCTGAGTTGATGATATAGGCCCAATTGTAGATCCACCTTTTTCATCAGATCTATTGACAAACTTTTGCACTGGCACATCTGCAGACTCACATATTCCCTTATAAATAGATGCTGATATGCTATCGGAGGTATATGCCTGACTTGCTGCTATCTTTATTGCTGGACCACCATTTAGTATTGGTTTATTGGTTAAATCATTTTTTCCTCTATAATTAGGATGTAGAGCATGGGCCATATCTGCTGATATTATAAACGAATTGGATAGTGCCCTATAATAGTCTTCTCTATCTTTACCCATGGATATTGCAATCCTTTCCAATATAGTCTTAAGCATAGGACTAGCTGCTCCTTGCTTTGTTCTACTACCTACTTCCTCATTGTCAAAACATACTAATATATTCGTAGAATTAGCTACTTTACTATCTATAATTCCATGTAGTCCTGCATGAACCATAGCTAAATCATCTAATTTTCCAATGGATATGAATTCTTCATCAATACCTATTAATGAGCCCTTTTCCGTATTATATAAAAACAATTCAAAGTCCATAATGTCTTTCTCAACTACATCAATATTTTCTGCTATCAATTTCAATAAGAAATTTTCCTTTTCCAATTCTTCATTTATAACTGATAACAATGGAAGCGTATCCTCTTGCGGATTTAGTTTTACTCCTTCATTTACCTTCCTGTTCATGTGTATTGCTAAATTGGGAATTGTTGTGATTGGATTCTTTATATCCACTAATAATTGCTTAGGTTTCAATGGATTTTCAGTCTTTATACTTACTCTACCTGCAATAGATAAAGGTCTGTCAAACCAAGTGCTCAATATGGGTCCTCCATAGACTTCTGTATTCAATTTAAGATATTTATCATCTACAGCAATCTCAGGACGTGGTTTTATTTTAAATGTTGGTGCATCTGTATGTGCTCCTACCAACCTAAAGCCATCCTCTTCTATTTCTCCTCTTCCTATCACAAAACCTATTATTGCAGATTCATTCTTTATTATATAATATTTGCCTTCTTTTTTTAAATCCCACTTGTCTTTTAGCTCTAATTTTTCAAATCCACTTTTAACAAGAACATCTTCAGCTTTTTTTACTGCATGGAATGAACTAGGGCTATTATCAATGAAATTAATCAAGTCTTTTGCAAATTTTTTCTCTTTTCTCATCTAATCATCCTTTCAGTATATTCATAAAAAGTACTCCAACTATATAGTTAAGTACATAGTTGAAGTACTCTAAGTATTAATAATTATTCTTCATCATCTTCTTCATCGTATTCTTCATCTTCTTCAAATAATGCATAGAAAGCCTCTGATGCTATCTCAAATTCTTCATCGTCTTCAATGTTTATTAAGTCCATTTCTCCATCTTCTTCTTCGTATCTGTATAGAAATACTTGCTCGTCTTCTATAGGTACTAAAGCAATATATTCATTATCTTCAACTTCAAATGTTCCTAAAACGTGACATTCCATTTCTCCGCCATCTTCAAGAACTAGATTAATATGTTCATGGTCATGGTGATGACTATTATTCATAATTATTCTCCTCTCTCTTTTTATTAGGCTACACTCTATATTATCTTATTTCTAATAAAAGATATTCTTGATTACTTTATTTCCTTTAATACATTTGATAATAGTTCATAAGTTCTTTGAGTGGATGATATGCTAAGCTTTTCTTGTGGAGAATGAACGCCATACATATTTGGCCCAAATGATATCATATCTATACCACCACCAAATTTTTCTGCAAACAATCCGCATTCTAGGCCAGCATGGATAGCTGCTATTTCTAACTCTTTACCAAATTGTTCTTTATAAACTTTTTTAAATATATTTCTTATATCAGATTTCTCCTTTAATTCCCAAGCAGGATAAGCTCCATGACTTTCCCATTTACCATTAACCATATTTGCTATTATCCTAATTTTCATGGATATATTAGCCTTTAAAGATTGGTGAGAACTCCTTATGGCTGATTCTATCGTTACTGCATCATCCTTAGTTTTAACTATACCCATATTGTTTGAACTCTCCACTAATCCTTCCATATCCATACTCATGGACTGCACTCCAGTAGGAATTAGAGTTAGTGCAGCTATTACTCTGTTGAAACTATCATCTGTAAATACTTTTTCTACCTTATTTTTAACTTTTTCTACTGCTAACTCAAAGTCAGGGTCTGCTACCTTTAATTCATTTTGAATCTGTCCTTCCAATTTTTTAACTTCTCTTAAAAATGATTCCTCATCTTCTCTTTGAAGAGCTACTAGAGCTAATCCATTTCTTGGTATAGCATTGGTCTTTGAACCACCTTCTATACTAGCTAATTTAAAATCGCATTCATTCTTAATAAAAGCTAATACTCTAGCTATAATTTTATTAGCATTTCCTCTACCTTTATCGATTTCCATTCCAGAATGTCCACCTTGTAGACCTGATGTTTTTATTGAATACATCATATAGTCTTCTTTATTATCCAAAGATTGCCATTGTATTGGAATAGTAACTAAGTCTCTTTCTCCGCCTGCACAACTAACTAATGCCTTTCCTTCTTCTTCTGAATCAATGTTGATAAGAATTTTACCGTTTATATTTTTTGGATCCAATCCTTTTGCACCATCCATGCCAGATTCTTCATTAGATGTAATTAGAACTTCTAGCGGTGGATGAGAAATATCCTTGGATTCCAATATGGCTAAACACATAGCTACAGCTATACCATTATCTGCTCCAAGTGTAGTTCCTTCTGCACTTAAAAAATCTCCTTCTACTTTCAAGTCAAGAGGATCTTTTGAAAAATCATGTTCATATGAATCTTCCTTTTCACAAACCATATCCATATGCCCTTGTAAGATTACAGTAGGACTATTCTCATATCCAGGAGTACCTGGTTTTCTTATTATTACATTCAATGATTCATCTTGTATGGTTTCAAGTCCTTGTCTTTTACCAAACTCAGCTAAATAATTACTGATTTTTTCTTCATGAAAAGAACAACGGGGTATCTTTGAAATCTCTTCAAAATAATAGAATACCCTCTCTGGCTTTATATTTTCTAATCTTCTTGACACAAAACCACCCTCTCATTATTAATTTGATAAATATTAAAGTTTTCATTTCCAAATATATCTATGTACTTGATATATATTTTTCTACTCTCTTTAAAATCAATATCTTTAATCCTAATATTAGACTTGATAATTGGTTTGCCGTTGTTCCTATAGTTTTGCCAATTAAATACTGGAATATATCCATTATAGTCTGTATCTATACCAATAAAATCTATTAAAGCTAACGGCTTTTTCTGTAATATATATTTTACTTTATCTTTGAATTTGTCTTTAATATTTATTTTACTTATATCTATTTTATATTTATCTAATTCTATATTCAACGCATGAATACCTTTTTTATCATTAACTATTTCTATATTTTTTACGGACAATTTTCCTCCACTCATAGCTTTATCAGGAAACTTATAATTAATAAAAGGTAAAGATCTATTCTTTACAAGCCTTTTATTGATAATAGCTCCAGATAAATCTCCATTATCTGCTAATATCCATCTTCTATTAAGTCTTTCTGCTACTATACCAGTAGTTCCACTTCCGGCAAAGAAATCGGCCACTATGGAATCCTCATCAGAAGAAGTCAGTATAATCCTTTCTAATAATCTTTCAGGTTTTTGAGTGGCATAATCTACCCTTTCTTTAGCAGTTCTTCCAACCATATCAATTTGCCATACATCCTTTAAATTGACTAAAGTATACCATCCCAACTTATCCTCGTATTCCTTAACCCCTTTAAATCTATATGGTTTTAATCCTCTATTGTAGGATTTCTCTAATTGAGGATTAAATATATAATCCTTGCCTCTAGTATAAACTAATATGGTATCATGTTTTCTAGAATAATATCTTTTGCTCACCCCACCAGATTTGTATGACCATATGATTTCATTTAAAAAATTTTCTTCTCCAAATATCTGGTCCATCAATATCTTCACATAGTGAACCGTTCTATAATCTAAATGGATATATATGCTTCCTCTTGCGCTTAATAATTCCCTCATTAGATATAGTCTTATATATAGCATCTGAAGATATGAAAGCAATCCATCTTTCCATACATCACTATAAGCAAATTGTTCCAATGTATATTTATTTTCTCCATCGTTAACAACTATCTTTGCCTTATATTTAGCATTTGTTAAAAAAGGTGGATCTATATATATTAAATCTAATTTGCTCCTATAATCACTTTTTAGTAATTTTTCAATAGCTAATAGGTTATCTCCTTGATAAAATTGATTTAACCAGTCATAATTATATGAACACTCAGGTATTATCTTTTCCTTGTGCGTAAAAGCTTCTACGTAGGACCTTTTTAGTATTCTTTCTGCTTCTACTTGCCCATCATCAATGATTTTAGGTAATTGTTCTATTATAGATAAATTACACATATAGCCACTCCTAATAGTATATTAATGCTATTATAACATAATTCTTTAATTTAGTGGAATTTTAGTTCTCAGTATAAAAGGGGTTGGCATATAAGCCATCCCCTATTAATCATGCATTATTTTATTATACTGAACAAGGACTATATCCACAGTCCTGACATTCTGAACAGCCTCCACTATGAATCATGTTACCTCCACACATTGGACAGCTATCTGGATCTTCTTTTAACTGATCATTTATCAATTCATCTATCTCCTCTTGAAGTTTTTCAATTCTTTCTCTTTTAGTCATCTTGGCTTTATCAGATATCAATATTCCTTCTCTAGCACATCCATCTCTATAAATCGTAATACCCTTTAATCCTTTCTTCCATGCATATATATACAATTGTTCTACTTCTTCAATAGTAAATTCATTAGGTACATTAACCGTTGATGATATACTAGCATCTATATATTGTTGCCATGTTGCCTGTACATTTACTCTATCAACATAATTTAAATTGGATGTAGTTACAAAGAAATCTGGCAAATCCTCTTCTCTTGTAATGTTATTTCTGTCCATATATTGCTTAACTATTGGAGTAAATACCTTGTAATAGGTATCCTCTTGATGTAAGGATTCAGACTTTCTCGTATAGGATATTTGAAATATTGGTTCCAATCCATTGCTACATCCCACTAAAGTGGATATACTTCCTGTAGGTGGTATAGTCAATAGCTGGCTATTTCGAAGTCCGTACTTTTTAATTAATTTTAGTACATCTTCATTAGCATTAGATAATAAAAATGGTGATTTTAACACTGCTTCCCTATTATATTTAGGAAATGGTCCATCTTCTTTTGCAAGTAATGCTGATTGCTTTAAAGCTTCGTTTATTAAAACCTCTCCTATTTGATGTATCAAATCTACGGATTCCTTGCTACCATATCTTATTTCCATCTTAATAAACATATCTGCCACACCCATAAGACCTAATCCGATCTGTCTTAATTCTTTAGCCATCTTCCTTTGCTGTTCCAATGGATGTAATTCCATATTTTCATCTAGCACTTCATTTAAGAATATAACTCCTTCTCGTACCATTTCAGAAAATCTATCAAATTCAAATATTGCATCTTTAGTAAATGGATTTCTTACAAATTCACTTAGATTAATAGATGAAAGATTGCAACTACCAAAAGGCGGTAATGTCTCTTCTGCACAAGGATTCACTCCTGCAAATTCAAATTCTTCATCTTCACTCATTAGATGCCATCTATTTATCTTATCTGTAAATAATACACCTGGCTCTGCCATATTCCAATTGTTTTTAGCTATTTTCCCGTATAAATCTCTAGCTCTAATAATTCTCCTAATTTCTTCTCCTGTAGCTTCAACCTTAAAATACAATTCATATTCCTTATCTTCTACAACGGCTTTCATAAACTCATCTGTGATATTAACAGATATATTTGCATAATTTACTTTATTTAAATCATTTTTTACATCTATAAAATCTTCAATGTCTGGATGATCACAATCCAAATTGAGCATAAGAGCTCCACGTCTACCCTTCATCCCTATTAATCCTGTCACTAAAGAAAATAAATCCATAAATGAAACTGCTCCTGTTGTGGTACTAGCAGCGTTATTAACTTTTGCTCCTTTTGGTCTTAATTTAGACAGTGTAAGCCCTACTCCTCCACCATAGGAATAAGTTCTAGCCATATATTTAGCAGTATCAAATATTGATTCAATATTGTCGTCTACTTTTGGCATTACATAACAATTTGATAATGTAATCTTTCTTCCATGTTTATCTAATCCTCTACCAGCTAAAATTCTTCCTGCTGGCATAAATTTCTTATCCTTTATTGCTTTCTTTATATAATTATTACCACCACTTACTCTAGTTAGGAACTGGTCAAAACTTTCATTTGCAAATCTATACTTTTTCTCATATATATCCCTTTGTAGATCAGTCATTTCCCAACCATGTTTTCTAAGCCTAGCTCTTTCTTCCCTATACAGTATATATTTTTTTGCTACATCAGGTCTTGCTCTCATCAATTCAATTTCTACAAAGTCTTGTATTTTTTCTATATTTATTATATCCACATTATTAAAGGTATCAAATACATTGTCAGCAATCTGCTTTGCCAACTCATTATCTATACCCATTTCTGTTTCAGCCATAGCCTTGCTAACAGCCTTAACAATTTTGTCTCCATCGAAATCAACTATCATACCATTTCTCTTTTCAACTTTCAATATAAAAACCCTCCTATGCTATATGTAGTATATAATATTTTTTCATGTACTATATATACTACATTATCATAGGAGGAATATAAAAATCAATACCCTTTTTATATGAATAAAGTCATATATGTCCTATTTACTTCTAATTTAACTGAATATCTATACGATATACTAAATTGTATTTTTGTACAAAAAAGATTTTGGTAATCAAAAGTCACTCAAACATAGAATATCTCTGTTATAGCCATCTTAAATGTTATCCCACTCTATATATTCATTTAATATATCAACAAATTTGACAAAATATTCCTTTTCAAGCTCAGTAAATCTTCCAACCTCTGGGCTATCCAAATCAAGCACTCCAATCACTCTATCTTCTTTAATAATAGGTATAACCAATTCAGAATTGGAAGCAGAATCACAGGCAATATGTCCAGGGAATTGATGTACATCATGTACTAGTCGGACTTTTTGACTTTCAATTGCTGTACCACACACCCCTTTGCCTATTTCTATTCTATTACAAGCAGGCAATCCTTGGAATGGTCCCAATACCAATTCATCATCTCTCATTATATAAAAACCTACCCAGTTAAGCCTTTCTATACAAGCCATAACAATTGCTGTAGCATTAGATATATTAGCTAAGTCATCTTTTTCTGAACTAAGTTGACTTTTTAAAAGCATATTCATATACTTTAATCTTTCCTCTTGGTTCATGTTTTTTATCGGTTCCAATTTAAATATAATTCTCACCACCTATTCAATATTAAGCACGCTATATATAAGTATACATCATTTTGTACATCACTCATTATTTAAGCAAACTTCTCTGTTCTGTATTCCATCCAAACAATCCTCCCGTATGGATGAATAAAATATTTTCATGTTCATCAAAAGTACCTTTTTTAATCTCTTTTACAAGTCCATACATAGCCTTTCCAGTATATACAGGATCTAGAATTATTCCTTCCAATCTAGCAAGATGATTTATGAATTCAACTTCTTCGGGGCGACTCAGTGCATAACCTCTGCCTGGATATCCATCTATTATATCTATTTCATCTTTTTTTACTTCAATTTCTTTATTTGTATAAAGAGCTATTTCTTTTAACAATTTCAATATCTGATTTTGAAAATGTTCCTTTGTTTCACTAATATTTATACCATATATAATAGCAGTATTATTGTTAACATAATTTCCATAATAAAGTCCTGAATATGTACCACCAGAGCCTACCGTTGAGACTATTGCATCAAATTTTACTTCTAATTCCTTTTCTTGTTTTAAAATCTCTTCCATTGCATTTATATAGCCTAATGAACCTATACCATTAGAAGCTCCTTCTGGAATTATGTATGCATCATGACCTTCATCACCCAAATTTTCCTTTATATCATTCATTATTTCAGTTCTATTATTTCTGTATTCCTCAGCTGTTATAAACTTTATATCCGCTCCTAGGATCTTGTCCAAAAAGAGATTTCCTTCTATTTGTATATCTTCATCCCCTCTTAACACAAGATAGGCACCTATTCCTAACTTAGCAGCTACCGCAGCAGTTGCCCTACAATGATTTGATTGAATACCTCCACAGGTTATTAAATAGTCACAACCCTTTTCTAAAGCTTCTGCTACAGAAAATTCAAGCTTTCTAACCTTATTACCTGAAACTTCTGTACCAGTTTGGTCATCTCTTTTAATGTAGATATTTTTTCCTAATTGATCACTTAATCTATTTAGCTTTTCTATTTTTGTAGGTAGATTTGCAAGATTTAATCTTTTGATATTTTTCATATGAACGCCCCCTTATTAAATACTAACTATCTGGGTCAAGCTTTAATATCAATATATTAATTATATCATAGATATAACTTTGGGTATATTTAATATTAATGATGATTACTATATAATAAATAGTATAGGAGGGAGGTGGAGTATATGTCCATTAAAAAGTCTGATGATCATAAAAAATCCTACAAAGACAAGATCGAATTGATACTTTTAAAAACAACGAATGATAGTCATGAATTAAGTCTGATTAGGAACTTATTGGATCAGAATAATATTCCATATATTCTTAAAGATCGTGGTAGTGGAGGATATATGAGAATTATGTCTGGATTTTCAATTTATGGCACAGATATTTTGGTAGAAAAGTCAACCTTCAAAAAAGCTAAGTCTATTATCGATGAATTACCATGGGATAAATAAAATAACATTCCTCAATTCAAGTAGATTATTGCTATTGAAATTTTAAATGATATAATTATCTTTAATTTTAGAACACGTTTAAAGGAGTTTATATGAGATATAAAAAGACTATTGAAGCAATTTTTTTAGAAAGACCAAATAGATTTATAGCAAAAGTATTAATAAATAATGTAGAAGAAACGGTGCATATAAAGAATACAGGAAGATGTAAGGAATTATTAATACCTGGTGCTAAAGTTATACTTGAGGATTGTTCCTCTAATTCTAACAGAAAGACCAAGTATTCGTTAATAGCTGTGGATAAAGGAGATATGCTAGTTAACATGGACTCTCAAGTTCCTAATGCAGTGGTATTTGAAGCCCTCAATAAGAATAGAATTCATGGATTTGAAAATTTAACAAATATAAGCAGAGAAGTTACCTTTGGTAAATCTCGATTCGATATATATTTTGAATCAGAAAAACAAAAGGGTTTTATTGAAGTTAAAGGTGTCACTCTAGAAAATGATGGTATTGCCATGTTTCCAGATGCCCCTACTGAAAGAGGTACAAAGCACGTATATGAGATGATAAAGGCTGTAAAAGAAAGTTATAGGGGAGCAATATTATTTCTTATACAGATGAAAGGACCAAAATTGTTTCGTCCTAATTGGGATATGGATAGCAAATTTTCGGAAGCCGTTAGATTAGCTAGTGAAAATAATGTAGATATACTTGCTTATGATTCAATAGTAAATCATAACAACATCAGTATAGGCAAACCTATTGAAATAGAACTTATGTAGAAGCCTTAAGAGTAATCCATTATTATAAATTAAAATATGAAATGAAAGATGATTAGGATGGAGGTTTTATGATGATTTTTGTGGACGCAGATGGATGCCCTGTAGTTGATATAGCAATAGAAGTTGCTAAGGAAAATAATATTAAAATAGTAGTGGTTAAAAACTATGCGGTTAAATTGGATGATGATTATGCGGAAATTGTATCTGTAGACATTTCGAGAGATAGTGCTGATTACTATATAGCCAATAGAATAGAAAAAAACGATATATTAGTAACTCAGGACTATGGGCTGGCTGCCATGGGACTTACCAAAGGTGCATATTGTATAAATCAAAATGGATTTTTGATTACTGATGATAATTTAGGTGAGATACTAAATAGAAGACATATTAATGCCAACTTAAGAAGAAAAAAGAAAATATATACCAAATTCAAAAAAAGAAACCCTCAAGCCGATGAGGATTTTGAAAGGAATTTAAAAAATCTTATAGAATGTATTAGATCATAATAATATTCTCATCCTTGCACATAATAATTGATATTGCGAGGTGAAAGAAAGTGAAATTAAAATATTCTATAGGGTTTTTAATAGCATCTGTTGTTCAGGCAGCAATTATTATGTTAACAGAAACTTTTGGAATTTCTTCCTTAGGAGCAAATTTTACTGCCACTCAACTAATAATCCATATACTAGCAGGTCAAATTGCGGGTTATATCCTTTTATATATAGTTAACAAATTGAAGATTATAAATAAAATAAACATTGGTGTTATTGGAGCAATTTGGGGAATAGTAGTATGGACAATAATTCTTTCAATTAACTCAATTCAAGGAACAGTTAACGCACCTTGGGTACAGGGAATTTCAACAGTATTATCCAGTATAATTGCATTTGTTTTATATGGGATTATTTCAAGCTCTACCATAAAGAGATATTCATATTCAAAGCATTAATGTCCTAAATCAACCCAAAATCTTTTTACAACATTGCCATTAGTTTCTACTTCTTCTGATTCGAAAACTCCGCCATTTTTTATTATGGTCTTTTCAGATATTATATTGTCATCATTACAGGTTATGAGAACCCTTCCCATTCCCATATCCTTTGTTATATCAAGTGCTAAGGATAGCATTGTTGAGCCATAACCTTTTCCTCTAAAACTTGGCCTTATACCTCCTCCAATATTGCCATCTATTCTAAATAGATAGTCATTGAGCCTATGCCTTATATTTACTGCACCTATAACTGTGTTATTTTCTATCAACCAATATGTAGAGTGTTCAACATATCCCTCTTTTAATCCTATTCCCTTACTAAATCCCTCTAATTTTTTTATCATTGCAGGAAAATCACTTGTATCCAAATTCAAAGTTGAGGGATTAGGTCTTTCATTGTTATCTTTCCAATCCTTAATCATATCCAAATATTCGTCTTTAAGCTCAATTGTTGGTTTTATTAATTTAACATCTTCCATAGATTCATCCCCTTCAAGTCAATATAAATATTCTTCTGCTTTAAGTATATCATCTTTGTAAATATCCTCAGGATAATCAAAATACTTTAAAGGTGGAGATATGTGTAAAGAGGATAAATGAAAAATGACTTTTTAAAAGCTATTTCAAACAAATATGGATATAATAAAACTATGATAAAAGAAAGTAAAAACTATAAGTTGATGAATAAAGAAAAATAATCCTGTGTATTATCTCATATCAATATTCTAACTTTTTATTTCGTATAGTAACTTGACACTATCAAATATGTAAAAGACTTTGAATAAGAAATTAATATATGTTATACTGTACTTAATTGAATATTTCAGTGCTAGGGGTGCAAAAATGCTGAGATACTTTAACGAGTGAACCCTTTGAACCTGTTTAGTTAATACTAACGTAGGAAAGTGAGATTTTATAGAATGAAAACTATTTTTACGTTTTCATTTTTTTGATTTTTGCCCCTTTATTAAAAGATGCTGATAAAACAATTAATTACACAATTAAGGAGTGGAATTGTATGAAAAAATTAGCACGAGTTTTGACGATTGCAGGATCAGATTCAGGAGGAGGTGCTGGAATCCAGGCTGATTTAAAGACTTTTCAGGCCTTTGATGTTTATGGAATGTCTGCTATTACTTCAATAACTGCTCAAAATACTAAAGAAGTATGCTCAGTGTGTGATATTCCTTTAGATACTATTGCAGATCAAATTGGTGTTGTTTGTGAAGATATTGGTATTGATGCAATTAAGATTGGTATGTTGTCAAATTCTGATATTATTAACATAGTGGCTAACAAAATAAAACATTATAAAGCTCCTAATGTAGTATTAGACCCAGTAATGGTGGCGAAAAGTGGTGATTTATTGTTACAGGAAGAAGCCTATAAGTCCTTAATAAATAAATTGCTTCCTTTAGTTTATTTGGTAACTCCAAATATTCCTGAGGCAGAGATTATTAGTGGATGTAAAATAAAAACCCTTGAGGATATGAAACATGCTGCAAAATGTATTAGAAAATTAGGAGTTAAGAATGTATTGATAAAGGGAGGACATTTATCAGGCTCAGAGGTTGTAGATCTTTTGCTTGTAAATGATGAATTTTTTATTTACAGATTTGCAAGAGTTGATAGTAAAAATACACATGGTACAGGTTGTACATTGTCTTCTGCTATTGCAGCTTGTCTTGCTAAAGGACATAATTTAAATGATGCTGTAGACACAGCAAGAGAGTATGTTTATAAAGCAATTACTAATGCACCTATTAATATAGGAAATGGTCATGGACCACTTTATCATAATTTAAAACCACAATATGTTAGTCATTATAAAAAGGCTGCACAGGATTTTGAAGATTGGTTTAATAAGAATAAAAATTTATTTACTTCAGAATTTAAAGCATTGAAAAAGTTTGTTACT
Organism: Schnuerera sp. xch1; assembly: GCF_019931165.1. Taxonomy (GTDB): domain Bacteria; phylum Bacillota; class Clostridia; order Tissierellales; family Tepidimicrobiaceae; genus JAIOUP01. The sequence goes on along the minus strand of NZ_JAIOUP010000003.1, from coordinate 64,342 downwards.
GATCCAGAAAATTGTTTGAGCGTAGGAATAGGAAATGGCATGTTTGCAGAAAAACTTGGAATTAAATTTGGAGTTGAACCTTCTGAAGCAATGGCTAAATTTGCAAGAGAAAGAAATATATCTGTAAAATCAGGATGTGCTGAAGATATTCCTTGGCCTGATGAGAGTTTTAATCAGGTATTGCTTGGAACAATACTTGCTTCTGTTAAAGATAAAGCTAAAGCTATTAAAGAAGCTTATCGTGTTTTAAAAACTGGAGGAGAAGTGATTGTTTCCATTATTGCAGGTGAGGGTGCATATGCTATTTTATATGATTATTCTTATATGAAGGGAGAATATAATTATGAAATTTGCCCAGAGTATCCTTATCCTCTTGAATTTGTAAGAAATGCAGAATGGATTACTACTGAGAAATTGATTAAATTATTAGAAGATGTAGGGTTTAAAGATTTAGAATTTGTTCAGACTTTGGTAAAAAATCCTAAATATACTAATGAAGAAATTGAAGAACCTCAATCAGGTTATAAAAGCGGTAGTTATATAATAATAAAGGGAGTTAAAAAATAATGATCTTTGAAGATATTGTTAGAGAAACAGAAGATATTTGGAAGAAAGTAATTAATAATCCTATGGTTAGTGAAATTTATAATGGGACTTTGGATCGAAAAATATTTAAATTTTATTTATTGCAGGATTATTATTATTTGGATCAATCTTTAAGGAATATGGGTATTTTGGTATCTCGTGCAGAAAATATATATGACAGAATAGAGCTAATAAACATCCTATATATGGAAGCTAATCATGAATTTACTGCCTATGAAAAGCTATTAAAGTCTCTTAATATTGATTTAAATGAAGCTAAAAAAGTAAAACTTACTAGAGCCAATGTTTCCTATACCAATTTTCTTTTATCTATTAGTTCTTTAAATACATTTGCAGAAGGGATAGCTTCCCTTCTACCTTGTTACTGGACTTATCGAAAGATTGGCGAGTTGCATCAGTCAAAACTTGTTAATAATAATGACAAATATTATCAAGACTGGGTTAGTATTTGTGATACTCCTGATTTTCTAGAATTGGTAGATAAGATGATAAAGCTATTAAATAGAAATATTTTAAATGCAGGAAAGGAAAAAGAGAAAAAAATAATAAATGCTTTTTCAATGTCATTAAAATTTGAATATGAATTTTGGGAAGATGTTTATAAAATGAGAGAGTGGATATAAGGCACATGACACAAGGAGACGGTTCTTTTTTTATTCGAGAGGCATGTTACCGAACCAATGGTTTGAAAGAAAGCCCACCAGTTAAAGCAAGCTCAAGAGTAAAAGCGTCTTCCCCTTCACAAAGATACCGGGTTAACCCGATTTTTGTCGAAACTTGATAATAAGACGAACCCCCAATGGAGTTAAATCCAAAAGGGGGTTTTTTATGCTATGTATAATTTATGACATAAAGGATAAGAGCCACTAGTTATTATTCAATTTAGATAATCATGGATTAAGGATGTAGTTATTGATACTGTATGTGTTATTGTGGGAATTGGATTTTCTCCCTTTTATCTTTTATAATCTTAAAGATTCTTGTATAAGTCATAACCATTAACACGATAAGAATAGTTGCGAAGGAAACTACCATTGGAATTAAATAAAACAATTCATTGTTCAAGTCAATAAAGATTGCTTGGTTTTCCAGTGATAAAATAATGGTCACAATAAAAGACATTAAAGTCACCATTATTCCTAAAGTCATAGTCATATTAGCTGTTAGTTTTTGCCTATATTCTAAAACTGATTTCACATTTTCCTTATTAGAGATATACTCAATTGTTAATTTTCTTTCATCTTCAGCCTTCTGATTCCTCAATGACAACAATCTTTCACAATATTCATTCTTAGTTTCTGAAGAAATAAAGCTAGAATCCATTACTTCCTTAATTAATTCATCGCATATTTGTTCTAAAGTAAACATATCTTTAACTTCAATTCCATATTTTAGTGAATTTGAAGAAATAAGAGCATTGATAATCTCTCTTTTTGGAATATCCCCCTCAGAAATTGTAGGTCTAATAGAATATATTATTTCTTTGTTTGCCTGCAACACTTTCTGGAAGTACTCTTTATTATCTCTCTTCGAAAAGATTATTCTAGTAATCCATGTTACAAAAAATCCACTTAGAATACCTCCAATAATACCAACTACCCAAGAATTTGCTAAAAATTCTTTCATACACTCCTCTACTCCTCCTGAATTCGAAATCTTTCATTCTTCAACCACCAACGGCTACGACTGTGGTTAGGTTAGGCATGTGGCGCATTCTCTTCATGATTCGACTTTCCGCATCTCGCCAAATGAAAGTATTAATACCAACTTTCCATATGTATTATTTCTTCAAGCTTCCTTCCGGACGTATCTTAAGCATTTCAGCACTATATGCTCGATATCTCGAATTGTCTGCTTTAACTCCTGTTGGGACTGCTTTCATCAACAGATATATCTATACTCCCTTTTATTCTAGATCGTATATGTGCAACACAAACTATAAAAACTAGAACAGAAAGCATCCATTTTTGGTTATGCTACATAACATGTATACTCTTTAATTTACCAATTTATCATCTCATTCTTAAAACTATCACTTTTTTTAGTAATGATGGAATATAATGTCCCACGGGTTCACAACATCCCTGAACCGAACTCGTTGACTCTCAAACTCCATGTTAAGTGAAGTTGAGTAGCCCATGTTTTATGCTTTTATAGTTTTTTATTTAACCTTATATATAGTATTCCTTATGTAGTTGCTAATCTTATTAATAAATCAATAACCATAGAAAATTTCGATTTTAGATTTTGATTCTTTTTTATTTTTAATTTCTTTTAACAATGGTTTAACAAATCCACCTAATTCATAATTATCAATTTCATTTAAATCTACCCATTCATATTCTTGCGCTTCTTCATTCAAAATTACATTATATGAATCAGTCTTGCATATGTAATCAATAAATATAAAATGCTTTTTTTCATGAAAGACTTTATTATAAACACTTTCCTTTATACTAATCAAATGAATATCATAAATTTCCAAACCTGTCTCTTCTAGTATTTCTCTTTTCAAAGCTTCTTCCATTTTTTCTCCTAATTCAATATGACCACCAGGAATTATATATTTATTATGCCACTTATGTGATTTGCAAAGAAGAATTTTATTATCAGGATTAAATATTACTGCTCCTACTGTTGGCTCAGGATATTTCATACTTATCTCCTTTCAATTTAATGTTTTTAACTATTACTCAATTTCATCTAACGTACTTGCAATTTCTGATGTTCCTTTTTTCAATACCTTTGTCAAAAAAGTGACGCAGCGTGTGGTTCACAGACACTGTGGCATCAAAACGAATGGTAGGAATTATCGTGTATCCTTCCTTTTTAGTAGGCATCCTTGCGTCAAATCTGCTGTTATGTGAAATAGCGAAAATTCAAAGTAAATTCAATACCTTCTCAATAAATTTTTTTGCTTTTTTTAAGTCTTTATCATTTGGATGCCCCCGCGACAATATGCCTATAATAGTAAAAATAATACCAAAAAGTTTATTGTTAGTGAATTCCTGTGCAACAAAACTACCCTTACAAGCAAAGCTACCCTTGTTTATTGCCCCTTTAGATTCTAGGAACTTAATCAGTTTCTTATTATAAAATTTTATACCAACTCCACTGGTTGAAAATACAAAAACATTTTTATCTCGTAAATCCAATTTTTCTGCTAATCTAAACAACTTTGGTGACATACTCTCCTTGTATACTCCGGACCCAAATCCAATTAAGTTATAATCTTTTATATCAACATTATTAACATCCTTTATATTAATCAACTCCGAATTTATTTCCTTACCAAATAGTTGTGCTATTTTTTCAGTATTACCTTTATAATTAGAGTAATATATAATTAAGGATTTCATAAGTCATTTCCTCCACAATAATTTTCAAGAAAAATTTATTTAGATGTGAAAAATATTTTTCCAATCTTTTAAATATACCTATGTATTTTATCAAAATAATATTAATCTTAGTTATTTCTTCTAACGTCTGCTAGTTTATGAAGTTCATCAACCTTAGCCAGACTTGGCTACGGTTTTAATCAAATATAGTTTCGTGGAATTCATTCTCCGTAGCTCGAAAACACATCTTTATTTGTCCTTCTGTATTTCGGCCCGTAGATAATGGAGGTAAATCATCTTCTGCAAAAAAATTAGCATTAGATGTTTCTATATTGTTTTCAAATTTCATGGTAATAAAATTACACTCAACAAATACTTTATATACTCCATATGACATTGGAGGATCATTATGTTTTTTTCTATCTAATATAGCTATTATTCTTTTAGGATTTATCTCTACTCCAGCTTCTTCTCGTGCCTCTTTAATTATGTTTTCTTATAATGATAAATCAACATCTGCCCAACCACCAGGTAAAGACCAAAATCCATCTATCTTTTCCTTTACTAGCAATATCTTTTTATCTTTAAATATTGCAGCACGAACATCAACTTTTGGTGTAGGATAACCATTCTCATTCGCAAATAGTTCTTTAATTTTTCCATGTTCTATATTGGTATAGTTATTTAGTATATCTACACTAATATTTCGAATTTCCTCAAATCTTTCTATATCATATTTATCTTTAGAATAAGTTAATCCTGCTTGTGCAATTGCCTGCAATTTCTTAGCATAAATTAACCAACTTGGTTCTTTTAACATGCTTTCATCTCCTAAATTTACTATTCTATCGGAATTTCAGCTAGCGTACCGGGGATCTGAGAAGTTCATGAGTCTTAGGTCGACTGCCATTGACGAATGAATTTGGATGCAGCGGCAACAAAATCTTAATCCCAATGCTATGCGAAATTTTTTCGAGCCTACTTAATTATTTATAACTTTAATCCCATTTGCATCGCATTATAAAATTTATTATTTAAATAAAAATATCTTGTGATAATTCCTTCTTTTTCAAAACCAAATCTTTTATATAATTCAATAGCACGCTGATTATCCTCTCTTACTACTAGATTGATTTTTTTTATAATTTTTGTTTTTTTACTCCATTCAATTAAATATTTTAATAACTTAGACCCTACTCCTTTCCCCCAATACTCCTTTACAACTGAAATACCAAATTCCCCCATATGACTAATTCGTAATCTATCATTTCCGTTAAAATTTAAATTTCCTACAATCTTCCCGCTAACTTCTGCTATTAAAAATAAACAATTATTTCTTTGATTTATATTTTTTATATACTCTTTTTCTTCATCAACAGTCATGTTAAATTCTTCTGAACTAAATGTTAAATAATCTGATTCATTAGCTACTTTTTTTACATACTCAATTACCCTTAAAGCATCACTTGAGTTAGCTTTTCTAATAACTAATTCTTCTTCATTTTTTAATACATATTTCTTTTCATTCAAAATTATCATCTCCCACATAAAAAGAATGTATCTTAACTACAAATTTAGAGAAAAATTCAATGACTTCTTTATTAACTCCAGATCATTATTATAAAATAAGTTTTCAGAACTGCTTGAACCCATATGTGGTGAAATATGTATGCCCTCCGTAGTATCTTCAATGCTTTGAAAATTATATAGAATAGTAGTTTCAATCCTATTCTTGTAAAAAAGAACTTTTCAACATAATATTTAACATCTGAAAATTTTTCACCTTATTAAAAGCAATAATTATTTTTTTCTATCTATTTATTTCATTTTTTGAAGAACTCTCTTAATTCTAATTCGATTATATCTTTGTAGAAAAATTGGATATATATTTGTTATGACATTAAATGGTACTTCATTTTTTCTATTCCTTGCTATATGGAGTAGCATCCTTTTAAACCATTTTACCCCTAAAATTTCATATATTTTACCTTCTTGTTCAAAATTTTTAATACTGTAATATTTATCATTAAATATTTTGTTTAATAATTTCAATATTTCTTTTACCTCCTAAGACATAGATGCTTCTTCATTTCTTCTGCACCATTAATAGAATAAGGACTAAATATTGAATTTTGACAAAAGTAATCCACTCATTGCCCTTTCGAGTGCGATAAAGAACGGTATTTCTGTTGTATCAGTAAATACCTTACTATAACACTTATAGCGATAGCATTGACGGCCATTATATTTACTGAATCTAACAACGTGTTCAGGTGAATAATGAGGGTATTTAAATCCTTCTTTAAAACGAGTTTCTCTCATTTCATTGATTAGACGACCACCAACAGGAGAAGGTTGAACATAGCGTTTAACCCACTGATAAACCTACTCTTTTTTCGTATATGGTAGTTTATCTATGTGTTTTAGCAAATTATTAAACACTTTGCTCATACTCTTAACCTTCCGAATACTTATTCTAATATTAATTATACTAAGATTCCGGACAGGTATCAAATATCAATATTTATTCAATGGCTTCTTTGGCGGTGCTTGCACCCAGTGAAGGGATATGCGTAGTGAACGAAGATATTTTATTATACGCAGTTAAAATCATTTCGATAACTTTAATAAGGTTGCATCTATTATTTCAAATAAATAATCTGAAGGTTCATCTCCAGACTCTTTGAGTTTCAACATTTTATAAAGGTCTGTATCTTTTAAATCAATTATTAACTTTCCAGTTTCTCTTAAAATTCCCATTGTTGCAATTAATGCATTATCATCTAAACCATTACGTGAAATCATAAAACATACATTTCTAAGGGCTTTTTGAAATAGGTATTTTTCTGTTGTATATACTTGTGTTTGTTTAACTTTATTACAATAGTTTTTGAATTCAAATACAACATACCTTGAATGAAACTCATTAATTAGAAATTCCCAAAATTCATTTCCTCTTTTTACTCTACATACTAAGTCATATCGATTTAATTCATCATCTGTCCTTAATTGTTTATTCCAACCGTTCAAATTTTCATCAAATAAATATTTTATAATTTCAGTACATTTATTTTCATACTCAGTAAAAGATTCTTTTCCACAAGTTATATTTTCAAGTTCATTCCAAAGTCTTTGGCTAGCATTGTCTATACACAATTTTTCTATAAGTATATTTCCCTTATTCTGTTGAAATAAATATTTTAAATCAATTTCTTCAGCTTTTTCTTTGTCTTCTACTTTAACAAGAATATCACTCATTAAATTATTAAACTTGTTGCGAAGTTCTTCATTATCATTTATTAAAGATAACAAATTACTGCTATCTAATACTTTTATATTGTAGGCATCTGATAATTGTGATTTAATACTGTTGTCCAAAGGCATTCCAACTATTAACATTTGATTTTTAATACCAAACTTTTCACCAATTATTTTGATCTTATTAATTGCTTTTTCAAGCATAATCTTATTAGGTTTTCTTGTTCTGTAATATTTGGTTTCAACTATAATTTTTTTATTATTATTGTCTGTTAACATTAGGTCAACTTCCCAATGCATATTTTCTTTTTTTAATATCACGTCTCTTTCAACTGTAATTCCTTTTATCTCAAAAATCTTAGCACATAATATTTCGAATTCAAAAGCCTTAATAAGAATTTCAGATGTATGAATATGTTTTTGCATCAGATTCCCCTCCCCTCAACTTTAGTTCTTTTCATTTCCAAATTGCGTATCACGTCCCATATTTGCGATGTCCCTGAACTGGACATCGAAGGCATAGACCTCTATATATTCCTTATTGTTTTATCGTATTTTCCTCTAACACCATACAATTTTCATCTTCCTAATAATTTATAATTTCTTTAAGTACAATCAAATCCTTAATATCTTTCTAATTTATCTATAGAGCTTTCTTAATATAATATTCATAAGGTTAATTAGCAATGAATTTATAATTATTATGAAATCAACATTGTACTCGGGTGCCATTTCAAATAAGATAAATAACAAATCATAAATTTGATGAGTTGCTATATTTTTATTATTTATATTAGTTTTTAATTCTTCAAACTCCTTTTCAAATAACTCTATTTTCTTATTAAGCCTCTATCACATAAAATATAAAAATGTATCTTTCCCGAATTAAAAACTAAACCCATTTAGTGAGGTTATATTACACCTGATTCAAGTATTGAAAAAGTTCGTGTATCACAATTTATTTCGGCCAATGCACCGTAAGGCAAACACATCATCGGTTGGTTATGTCCAAATGTCATGTTATATATTATAGGTAAATCTATTAAACCAAGCTCATTTATAACTACTTTAATAATTGCATTCTTATATTCCTCATAATATTTTCCCTGATATGGTTTCCCCCATAATATAGCTTTTGCATTTTGCAGAATTCCTTGACTTCCATAATTTCTTAACCAATATTCTATATAAGTAGGTTCCGGCATATCTTCCGAAGTTTCGAAAAATAGAAAGGAATCTTCAAAAGCATCAATGGATGGCCATAAGGAAGTCCCTTTCATCATTTCAAGCACTTCGATGCAACCACCAATTAAACGACCTTGCACATTTCCTTTTCCTTGTAAAAACTCATATCCTTGATTTACTTCCATTGTTTTAGCAATATATTTATTCTTTTCCAGCCATTCAATACGTTCGCCAGTCCACATATCTGCTGCTGGAATATTACCAATAATAGAATCTTGAAATAGCGTTTTTTTAAACCAGTATTTCGTATAATCAAATATTTTGATATTTTCCGCAAACTCCGCTAAAATTGAAGGACCATAAAAGCTTGAAAGATTGCCTTTTATACACATAAAATGTGCAATTGTGCTATCTGAATATCCTATAAATATTTTGGGGTTATTTCTAATAATGTCAAAATCAATATAAGGTAACATTCTAATACTTTCCTCCCCACCAATACATGAAAAAATTGCTTTTATAGATGGGTCTAAAAAGGCATTCATATAATCTTCTGCTCTTTTTTCAGGATGATTGTATAGATATTCAGAACCTTTTAATGTATGGGGCATTTCTATAACTTCTAATCCGAATTGTTCGTTTAAGCGTTTTTTACCAAGTTCGTATCTCCATCGTAAATCAGCATCTCCTGCACCGCCCCAAGAAAGACTTACAGTAGCTACTTTATCACCTTTTTTTAATCTTTGTGGTTTTACTAAGTTTAACATTTTAAACACCTCATTTTTCTCCTATAAAGTCCACGCATGGAGGCGCAGCCATGAACTATCTGTCCTGTAACGTTCGTTCTTGCTATCGTTATCTTTTAGCGTTGACGTATTCAATGGCTTCTTTGCCAGTTATGTGCTCAACATCAATTGCAATAATATGAGCTTGAGTACATCCGGTTATTTTCTTATGTTTGTCTTCTTCAGGTTGATCTTCTGAATACTTTTCAACTAAAGCCTCAAAAGCCTCTAGCCTTTCATCCCCTTCTGCAATTCGTGTTTTACCAAAAGCAATAGCACTCCGGAAATAAGTAGTATATTCTTCACTTGCTATCGTATCATCATCTATTACTGAAAATGATACCTTTGGGTTTTTCATAATAGCATCGATTTTATGTCCATCTTTAGCTGAATGGAAATAAATTTTTTCATTAAAATAGACATAGCTAAGTGGAACTGCGTAAGGATAATCTTCATCACCTAAGCACGCTAAAACACCATTTGTGCATCTTTTCATTATAGATATGGTCTTTTCCATTGATAATAATTGCTTACCTCTTCGCATTTTTCTAAACATTAAACCAACTCCTCACTTTCATCGTATGATAATAAAATATTGATATTATGTAAACGGCATAAATAGACATTGTCTACTATAAAATATTTGGCCAATATGAAATTTCATTAAACATTACGTGGAATAGATTTCTCTTTCGTGAAATTTAAAACTTCCAAATCGCTATTTCACATAACGTTCCGTATTTGCAACATGTTTGAGCCGAATTCCAGAGATAGGCTCACTGGTGAAGCTTTGTGTTCCCAGCAAAGGAATGTGGAACCAACGCCTTAACACTGACACCTAAATGCACTTTTTGCGCAAATATATTGTTTTAGGGAGTGATGATATCTTTTACCCCTATAATTCACCGTGTAGTATAAGGATTATCTACACTAGATTCTATTTGATCCCTTCGATAAACTGTGATTTAGTATAGGACTTACCTATTAAATACAAGCATACCGTTATCATCATATTCAAATTTCGGATCCCAAGCAACTTCCCAATAATAACCATCCAAATCAGCAAAATACACATGATACCCTCCCCCCAAAAAACATTTTGGGGTTTTTTAACTATTTTTGCACCAGCTTTTCTAGCTAATTCAATAACCTTATTAACATCTTCTTTTTTTCAACATTATATACTAATGTAATCCCAGCAAAACCATTTGCTATTTTTTGGAGTATTCTCCTTACTAATGTCTTTAGCTAACAACTCCAAAGGAAACAGTTCAAATTTTGTCTCAGGTGTATTAAAAAATACTGCATCAGGATTATTTCCTTTTTCATCAGTTTGAAATCCAAGTTCATCTCTATAAAATTTTACTGATTTCTCCATGCTTCTTAAACCTAAACAGATACATGTAATTTTGTTCATCTTAAATTCCTCTTCAAATAAAAAACTAACATCCTATATTCTATAAATAAATCATAGACAGCTCCTCAATACATATCCCCCTTTTCAGCGTTTTTTCAAACAAGACTCCCAAAGAACTGCTCTGATATCATCCTTTCATCTAACGTTCTGCGGGTTCCCGAAGTCTAGTTATTACATTCATATATTCTCAGATTTTGGGAACCCGCTGTTCTACGACGTATCGTGCTCCCAAACTCAGCAGCTCCACGGATGGAGCTGCCTCTTGAACAGAATGACATGATTGACTAAATATTAATTGTTCTGCATATATGTTGTTTTCTACCATATAATTTTTAAGTTTTTCTTCATATTGTTTCATATTCCACCTCCGTAAAATATGCACTATCAGGCAATAAAGCACTTCAGATAAATACTGGTCTTACTTAAATTATCATTACTGATATATATTTATATCAGTCAATAGGTAAATCGTGTTGCTTTAAGAAAGATAGTTTATCCCAGTAGCCCCTCTGAAATAAAATCTTATCATTTACTATTTGAAAAAAACCACAACCTCTCAAACCTAATGGATCTCGCCATTCCAAAATTACCCATTGCCCATCTTCAAAAATATTTTCTACAATACAAACCATTTTTGCTTGAGAAAACTCTTGTTCAAACATTTTCTTTATAGCCTCTTTCCCAATAACTGACTCATTAGCAACCTGATGGTTTATTGCACTATCATCATATAAATTTGCAATAGTTTCCGCATCTGCATTGTTAAAAGCATCAATCCATTGATAAAGTATTTCTTTTGGCTTCATGTAAATTATCTCCTTTATGTAATATTTTTGCTTCACATTATCGTTGCTACTACGAAGAAATACTAAAAATTCCTTTCGCCCGCACCAAGAATGGCGCGTCCTTTGCACGATATGTCGTAGAACTTCTTTTTCCCAAACCATGGTTCGGGAATATTTCTATATAATGTTTTTCTCTCTATCTATTACTTCCCAAAATCATTAGCAACCCATTAAAAAATATCATCTAATGGACTTTTTATATTTCTTACACTATTTTTTGATACATGAGTGTATATTTCACTTGTCTTTGAGCTGCTATGTCCTAATAATCCTTGCATACTCTATTAAATACTTTTTATATCATATATATTCTACATTTTCCCACAAACTCCTTCTTTTTTCTTTACACGATCTTCCTCATTATCTAATTCCAAATTCCTTTCACCATTTGACAGAATTCATATGATATGGAAAAATAATTATATTAATATAGGTTGGTGATAAAATTGAGTATTCCCGAGCATTTAATAGATAAAGTAAAATCTATACCTGAAAAACCAGGAGTTTATAAAATGAAGGATTCCCGGGGAAATATAATATATATAGGTAAGAGTAAATGTTTGAATAAAAGAGTTAAATCTTATTTCCAATTTAATCCTAAGTCCAATAAGATAAAAACAATGATTTTTAATATTCATGATATTGATTTTGTGGTTACTGATACTCATCTAGAAGCTCAGCTATTAGAATGTGAATTGATTAAAAAACTCAAACCAATCTACAATACTCAATTTAAAAATGATAAAAAATATGTGTACTTAAAGGTAGAAAACTATAATAAATCTAATGCTCTATCTGTAACCTTAGATAGAGAAAATGAGCATAGCTTTGGACCTTACAGAAGTAGAAATCTTCTTTTGAAATTTGTAGACCTTTTAAAAAATTTATATCCATTAAAAAGATATGGAGATTTATATAATTTTAATTACAGTCCTCTATTAATTAATATGAAGAAGGAAGATTTTGAAGAGAATAGACAATGTTTATTACAGATACTTTCTCAAACGAAGTATATGAATAATTTTATGCTAATAATAAAAGAAAAAATGAAAGAAGCTTCTTCATCACTACAATTTGAGAGAGCTTCTTATTATAAAGACATTTTGATGGCACTAGAATATTTATATAATCTTAATAAAAACAATATATTAAAAGATAGAAAAATACTAGTGGGCGATAAGATAGACGATGGATATAAATTGTTCTATATATCAGATGGAAATTTAGTCTTTAAAAGAAAATTTTATAACCTAACTGCAAAAAATGTTAATAAATTTCTATCTGAAGTTAAATCATTAAAAAATAATATCGATTGTCCTAAAAGTGAAAAAAACAATCTGGATTTTAAATTAATTATTAATAACGAATTAAGGACTAACCCTTTAATTTCTACTTTATTCATAAATGAAAGCTGTAATTTAAAATTATTTGTAAATAACTTGCAAAAAATTTAATAATAATTATTCCTCAATAATTTCAATATCATTTGTAAGCAATATATCAAAACCCGATTCATCCCCGCATATTAACATAGATGAGGTTTTTTCAACTAAAATCTAGTAAACAAAGCTTACAAATAAGTCTCGTTACTTAAAACAAAATTAGTTAAAATTTGTATTATCCCTTAGACATATGTTTTCTACCAATCTAGCAATCTCTTTTCCCCCTCTAACTTTTGTATCTCTGTTATATCCTGAGTTACTTCTAATACTCCTTTGTATTCTTCTTTTGAGTTTCTCAATGCAAAATATTGTATCAATATCTTTCTGCCTTTAATCTCTATCCAAAATGTAGCTGAGTCCCTGTTTCCATTCCTGAACTCCTCTACTATTTTATTTACTACATGTAAACTCTTTGGAGGATGGCAGTTTTCAACGTCACGGCCTATAACAGCAGGTGAACGTGGAAATATCCTATCCTTTGGTCTTGTGAAGTATCGAACCTTGTTATTCTCATCTACAGGTGAACGTGGAAATATCCTATCCTTTGGTCTTGTGAAGTATCGAACCTTGTTATTCTCATCTACAAATGTCAAATCTGCTGGTAATGCATTCATCAACAATAACAACTGCTCAAAATTCAATTCTCCAGTATCTGTTTTGAATTTCATTCCGCTAAATTCTTGTATGTCTATCCTTTCTCCTCTTCTTAGATTTGGAGTTTCAATAAATGGGAATCCATATTCTGTACTCTGTTTATTCATATCATCCCATTCATCATCGTCAATAACTTCCATAGCTGATGGGAACAGAATTAGATTCTCCTTTTTCACTATTCCAAGCATTGCAAAGAACAGCTTGCCAATTTCTACATTGAATTTTGGTATTGAAGAATCATCTGACTCTAATATAGCTATAACTCTATTGATTCTTTCCCTAGCTTCATCATGTAATGACCACATAATGCTCAAACCATTAAATTTATCCATCTTTTTCTCCATGTATGGAAATAAAATATTCTCTTCCTTTTGGTAATGTTGGTCAAATTCTTTAAGAGACTGAACGATAGTAAGTATCTTATCTTTTCTCTCTTCTACCTCCTTATTTAATATAATTTTCTTTATCATATCTAATCTTTCTTCTAAAGCTTCATTTTCCTTTATCAATATGTATAGGAAACTATTTTCCTCTGGTTTTCGCCATTTGTAGGTGTTTAAAGATTTATAAAATACATTTATTACTTTATCCAATATATTAAGTATTTCTTCTTCTGAATATCCTCTTTCCAGTCTTGAATAGAATATTTCAAAGCATTCTTGGGGCGTTACGGATTCGATATCATCTTTATATTTAGTATACAAATCTTTTCCTCCCTTGTTTTCTAAAACCCCTTGTACATATTCCTTTAACCTTTCAACCTTTTTTTCATTCTTGTTCATATTAATCCCTCCATGTAATTAATTCTATGTTTATTATTGATATAGCATATGCTAAAACACTATCATAAACACTTGAATATACTTATCAGTTTCTTCTTGTTTAACTAATTCATGTAACTTTTTTTATAACTCTATCAATTCTTTAGATACCCTATGTTTTCCCAAAGGAGACAAAAAAATATTGCTAAAATCTATATTACCAATAGATTTATGAAAATAACTCATATTGACAATATACAATAACTAGTATAGACTATCTCTTGTCTGAATTAAAATAATAAATCTACTCTAGAAGGAGGTTGGTAAATGGTAAATTTTAAAAAACTATTTTCTCCAAAAGATTTAACTGACGGTACACCGTGGAAACGAATTGTTGAGTTTGCAATACCAATGTTAATTGGTAATGTAGCACAGCAATTCTATAATACTGCTGATTCTATTATTGTAGGTAAGTATGTAGGAGATAATGCTCTTGCCGCGGTTGGTAGTTCATCCCCTATATTAAATCTTTTACTGGTATTGTTTGTTGGTATTTCTGTTGGTGCGGGCATCATGGTATCTCAGTATTTTGGAGCTAAGGATAGAGAAAAACTTTCCCATACTATTGGTATATGTATATCTCTTACAGCTATTGCTTCACTAATAATTATGATTATCGGACCTATTGTTACTCGTCCATTGCTTAACCTTCTTAATACGCCAGAAACTATTATTGATTGGTGTGCAAACTATCTAACTATATTTTTTATAGGTATTGCTGGGTTTGCTTATTATAATATTTTATCTGGTGTTTTACGAGGACTTGGTGATTCACTATCAGCACTTATATTCTTACTTATTTCCACTGCTCTAAATGTAGTACTTGATATTTTATTCGTTGCTAAGTTTAATATGGGCGTTCCTGGCGTTGCACTTGCAACTGTTATAGCACAGGGAATATCAGCAATACTTTCTGTCCTAAAACTACTCAAAATGAAAAACAGTTTTGACTTAAACCGAAAAATGTTGAAGCTATATAAAGAATATTCCTATAAATTATTAAAACTTGGATTACCATCAGGCTTAACACAGGCAATATTCTCTCTTGCAATGATTGTAGTACAATCTCTAACTAATAGTTTTGGAGAAATGGTTATAGCTGCTAATGTTATTATTATGCGTGTGGATGGATTTGCTATGATGCCTAATTTCTCTTTTGGAAGTGCAATGACAACATATGCTGGTCAAAACATAGGAGCTAACAAAATAGATAGAGTGGAAAAGGGAACTAAAGATGGTACTACAGTTGCCGTAGGAATTTCTACTATAATAACTATCTTGATCTTAACTTTTGGTAAATATCTTATGAGTATTTTTACAGATACAAAAGAATTAGTCAATTTAAGTGTATATATGATGAGAATCCTTGCAGCAGGTTATATCGCAATGGCTGTAACACAAAGTCTATCTGGAGTTATGCGTGGTGCAGGAGATACAATGACACCTATGTGGATTTCACTTATTACTACAGTTGTTCTTCGTGTACCAGTAGCTTACGGTATTGCTTATTTGACACGAAGTGAAACGTATCCTACTGGAAGACCTGAATCCATTTTTATTTCTTTACTTACAGCTTGGACAATGGGAGCTATTATAACTGTACTTTTCTATAAAAAAGGTAAATGGCGTCAAAAGGCTATTATTAATACAAAATAGTATTGTATAATAGAATTTTATATCAATTATTTTAAATGCACTTCAATCTGAAGTGCATTTTTATCTAGTTTCATCATATAAACCTGCTTTTAATATGTGCATATACTCTTCAAAATCTTTAATGATTTTATCTGCATTTTGAATCATTTCCTTTTCTCTTCCTTTATATTCTGTGATGTATTTATCCGCAATTCCACCTAAAGAAATAAATAATAATTCTATAGCCTTCTTTTTATCTATATCCTTTCTTAATTTAGATGTATCAAATTTTTCAACTAACACTTTAAAGCTATCTTCATATAATTTAAAGTATCTATTCTTTATATCTTGCTCTATCTCCTCTGGTGGAGATAAAAAAATATTTGCCACAAATTTATACATCATGGGATCTTTTGAAAATGCTTTTATTTTAATTAAGCTAATCTCCTTTATCGTATCAAAAATATCATCACTATCCATCTTCCTTATTTCTTCTATAAATATATCGATATAATATTTCATAACATAATCTACAATATATAAGTATAAGTTCTTTTTGTTCTTAAAATAATGAAATAATATACCCTTTGATATTTCTGCTTTTTTAGTAATCTCATTGGTAGAGCCTTTTGCATAACCATGTTCTGCAAATTCTTCTATACAGACATCAATTATTCTCTTTTTCTTATCTTCTGGTAAATTTTCAAATTTCTCAAACAAATCAATGCACCCTCCATAATATTCTTTTAACTAATATTTGACTTCTACTCCTTCTCTTACATTCTCATCTGGACTTAATATAACTTTATCTCCTTCATTTAATCCAGAAGTTATCTCTATCATATCTTCTCCTCCTATGCCCGTTTCTACTTTTCTTAAAACTGCATTGTTCCCATCTACAACATATGCATAATCTCCATCTTCAAAATCAAATATAGCACTATCAGGAACTACAATTGAATCTTTCTTCTCATCTGTTACTATTTTAGCATTTACTTCATAACCTACCTTGAGAACATCAATATTGTTATTTAAATCTATCTCTATTTTAACCCTCTTTTGCTCTATTCCAAGGTCTGATACTTTACTAAAGGCTTTAGGATGTATTTTTGTCACTTCTCCTGCAATGTCTTCAATTTCTAAATCATCACTATACACTATAACCTTAGCCCCTTCTTTTATATCACCTACTTCACTCACCAAAATGTCTGATTCTAAATATAAGTTTTCATCATTTCCAATTTCTATAACCGGTGCACCTGGTTGTAGATATGAGCCTTCTTTTACATATGTTTCTAGAACTACACCATCAATAGGAGCCTTAACAAAAGCATTTCCTTTATTCTCGTTTAATATGGCAATCTGATAATCTAACTCAGATAATTGAGCTTCATATTGTTTTTTTATATTTTCAGATGGTCCTTTTTTTATATTTGCAAGTTCATTTTCAGCTACTTTTAATGCTTCTTGTTGAAGTTCAAGATTATCTAATGTATCCTGATAATTATCCTTGCTTATAGCTCCTTCATTAAATAATTTTTCAGCTTTTTCAGCATCACTTTTTGCACTTTCTACTAATATTTCCTTACTTCTCACATTAGCCTCTGCATTATCTATTATCTCCTGTGCTGGAAGTTTTATAGCTTCATTATATGTAGCATAAAGTGCATTTTTCTTAGCCTGTAAGCTTTTTATTTGCAACTCTGCTTCTTCAGTATTTAAAACTGCTATTATATCACCCTTTTTAATGCTTTTCCCTGCGCTAACATCTAATTTGAGCACTTCTCCGACAGCTTTCGAGTATACAATCCTCTGATTATTTGCTTTAACCGATGCTATTTCATCTATAAAACTTGTTATATTGTCAGTTTTTACTGTATATACTTCAACTTCTACTGAACTACTACCCTTTGCTAAGTATACTACTACACCTAAAGCAACTAATATTCCTATACCTATAATAACATACTTCAATTTTTTCATCTAAAGCCCCCCTTTTTAAGAGATTCTATTTTTTAAAGCTTCAATAAAATCGAGCTTATTTATTTTCTTATAAGTAGCCAATTGTGCTATTACTACAAAAACAATTGTAATAACTGCTGTAATTATATAACTAGATAACGTTGGACTCATATCAATAGTATATAACTCAATACTAAAGGTTTTTTCCAATGACGACATCATAAATTGACCTAATGGAATTCCTAATATTATCCCAAAAACAGTCATTACCGCATTTTCCTTGGTTATAATTTTGAAAATCTGGTGTTTTGAAAATCCCATAACTCTAAGTGATGAAAACTCCAACCTTCTTTCTGCTATATTCATAACAGTTGAATTATATACTATAGCAAATCCTAGTATTCCTGCAAATAGTATCATCATGCTTATAGAAGCCATCATCAACCCCATAAATTCTTCAAATACTGCTCTCATATCCTGTAGCGACTGTATTGATGATATATTTTTTACATTCTCTAGCTTTCCTTTTACATCGTCACTAGAATCTATATAAACTCCGGTAATAAGGTTTTTATTAAGAAGTTCATTACTCATTGTTTCTATATTCATATAGCCATTTGTCCCCAGTGATTGTTTTATTATATCTTTTACTTCAACATAAACATCATCCTTATTAGGAATAAATGTCTTTATCTTTATTTTATCACCCTTTTGAACTCCTATAAATCTTGCTAAGCCTTCTGAAAGCACAATCCCTTCACTAGGAAGATCTATACTTTGACCGTTCATATTTTTGAATCCATAGAACTCTGTATTGCTGCTCAAACCTATAATATTAGTCGCCATCTTACTATTTCCGTATACTATTTCAAAAGGAAACTCAATCTTAGGTTCAATTCTTTCTACGTCTATAATGTGTTTAATCTCATTTACAGTATTAATACTTAATGGAACATTAAAGTTAATATTGTACTCCATCTTCTGAAATTCTGAATAATGGCTATCGAACATATCCTTTGATGCATCATTTAACACAGAAGGCATAAGTGTTATAGCAAATGTCATTGCTATTCCTGAAGAAATAAACAGAAACCTCTTTTTGTTTCTGAATATATTTCTAAGTACCATCTTCCAACTAAAGGATAGTCTCTTCCATATTATAGTCGCCTTATCTAAGAATACTCTTCCCCCCTGCTTTGGAGGTTCAGGTCTCATTGACTCAGCAGGTAAAATTTTAAGTACCCTTCGTGCTCCCCATATTCCTGCTATAGTACAAAAAGTGATTGAAAGTGAAATAGCTGTAAACATGTATCCGTAATATAATTTAAACTTTAACATGGGTATATTAAAAAACTGTGCATATAACTTTGCCATGCTACTTGATAAAATAGTACCAAGTATAACTCCAAATATCGAGCCTATAAGTCCTATCAAAATACTAAACTTGGTATAGTGTATAAGTATACTCATATTGCTATATCCAAGTGCTTTAAGAACTCCAATTGACATTCTATCGTTTCGTACCATCCTTGACAGCATAGCTGCAATTATAACCGCTGCTACCCCTAGAAAAATAACCGGTATAGTACTAGACATCTGCTTAACTCCTATAATTTCCTCTGTTACCATGCGATTACTCAACTGGTCATCACGATCATATATTCTTTTAATCCCATATTGATCTAATTCATTTTCTACTTGATCCTTTATCCTATCCATATGTTCTTTATCTTTTACTGTAATCAAAATCTCATTAAAGCTGTCCTTAAATCCAAAGTTTTGTCTTGCAAATTCCTCTGAAACAAATATGATACCAAATTTATCTGGCATAGGTAATAAACTTTGTTCATCCTCCATAAGATACACATATTCTGGACTCGCTGATATACCACTAACCCTTAGATCAAATATTCTTCCTTCTATGTAAGGTTTTATAGTATCATTTATTTTAATATTTCTTGCATTTGCAAACTGTTCAATTACTATAGCGTCTTTATTTTTAGTTTCAATCTCATTGCCATCAACAATATGCAACTTATTTATACTACTGTTATCTGATATTGAAACAATCCTAGCCTTTACTTTTTCATCGCTATTATCAGATTCCATTTTTATATCAAAAACAACTCTTCCTTCTACTTCCTTCACTCCATTAATCTTTTTCACTTTGTTTAAGGCAGATTCAGGAATCTTTGTGGACTGGACAAATATATGCGCAAAGTTTTTTTCATCATAATAATAATTCAAGGTATCTTCTAGGTTTACTATAGCAGTACTTAGTGCGGTATATATGGTAAGTCCAACTATTACGAGTATTGTTATAGCTATAAACTGTCCTTTTGAATTTTTTATAAGCCTTAGGAGTCTTAAATCTAGCCTTTTCATTACCATACAATCCTTTCCGGTTCAATTGGATTTGGATTTACACTGTTTTCAATGATCTTTCCGCTTCTCATTTTAATAATTCTGTCTCCCATATTGGCAATAGGGGAATTATGTGTAATGATAATTATCGTCTTATTGTACTGTTTGTTTATCTTATTTAATAATGATAATATGGATATTCCAGTTTGAAAATCTAATGCTCCGGTAGGTTCATCGCATAGTAATAATAGTGGATTTTTGGCAACAGCTCTGGCTATGGCTACTCTTTGCTGCTCCCCACCACTCATCTGAGAAGGAAAGTGTTCTTTCCTTTCCCCTAGTCCTACATCTACTAATATTTCATCAATATCCATCGGACCTTCACATATTTCTGTAGCTAACTCAACATTCTCCTTGGATGTTAAATTAGCCATAAGATTGTAAAATTGAAAAACAAATCCGACTTTATCCCTTCGATAATTAGTTAACTCCTTATCGCTATAATCAGTTATTTTTTCATCTCGTAATAAAACTTCTCCAGTTGATGGTTTGTCCATACCCCCAAGTATATTAAGTAAAGTACTTTTGCCAGAACCACTAGGACCTAGTATTACAACAAACTCTCCTTCTTTGATTTCAAATGAAACCTCCTGTAATGCATTTACTGTTATCTCTCCCATTCGATATTTCTTTGATAAGTTTCCTACCTTCATTAAAACATCATTATCCATCATTTCACCTCAGATATAACTTGTTTGACCGCATGGTCAACCTGAAAATATTTTACCATTTATTTATTATGTAGTCAATGATAAGATACACATAATAATCTTAATATAATATATATTCTATATATCAAACTAGAATCCATTAAATATTAAAATTCCTACAATAATGCATTACTGTAGGAATTTTAATATTTAAAACTCAATACCTTTTCTTGCCTTCACTCCGTTATTGTAATAGTGTTTAATCTCCTTCATTTCTGTTACTAAATCTGCTAACTGGATTATCTCTTTATCTGCATATCTTCCCGTTATAATTACTTCTACATCGGGAGCTTTTTCTTTAATTACCTTTACAGCTTCTTCCACAATAAATAGATTATAATGTATTGCAATATTCAATTCATCTAAAATTACTACATCATAATTGCCCTCTTTTAATATATTTCTGCATTTTGCTAACCCAGCTTTAGCTAATGCTATGTCCTCATCCTCTGGCTCCTTATATATAAAGCAATCTCTTCCAAATTGCTCTATTTTAAGGTTAGGTAGATAATCAACACATTTAAGTTCACTATACTCCATTCCCTTTATGAATTGACCAACAAATACCTTTTTCCCTGCACATATAGCTCTGAGAGCTAGTCCTAATGCTGCAGTAGTTTTACCTTTCCCATTTCCCGTATACACATGTATATATCCTTTATTCATCTACATCCCTCCTTGATACAGTTAGCTTAATTATAGCATATAAATTACCCAAGTTTATTATCTAAATATTTACTTCCCTCTCTTATGCTTAACTTAGAAAGTTCATTGTTTTGAATAAACTCCTTGATCCATTCCTTATCAGTCTTTGAATATTCCCTTAATGCCCAACCTATTGCTTTATTTACAAAAAACTCATCAGTTTTGGAATTGCTTATGATTGCTTTATTCAAAAATTCGGTATATGTTTTCTGAGCAAATCCACTTTTGAATTATATCATCTTTTAATTCTGGGTATTTCATAACGATATAGCCTACTATTTTATTTATATTATCTACAGTATCCCACCAAGATTTTGTAGTAATTAGCTTCTCTATATTGTCCATATCATCTGGCGTAAATAGATTCTTGACCTTGTCCATATAATCTATAGCCAAATAATGAAATTCCCTTTCAAGCATATCATAGCATTTAAAGATAAAATCCCAATCTACTCTAGTATCCTTTTTCCTTAACTTTAAAAACTCTTTTGCTAATGCAGCTCTTTCTGGTTTTTTAAGTCCAAGAAAAGGAAATTTATTTTTCATATACTTCGCCATTGGTATCGCATTTTCCTCATTTTTATTACTATAAAATATTTTGAATATGTTCATTTAAACCACTCCGTCTCATTTTTTGTAACTCTATTAATACCTTACATTTTCTTTTATTCCAAATAACGTGTATATAAAATGCATAAGTATACTTGGAATAATAGCTATGAATATATTGATATTCGTGGTTCGTAATAAAATAGTATGTAATACACTATATATATCCACTGGTATAAATAAAAGTGACATTAATGTTAAATAATATCCATTTGCTAAAAGTGACTGTTCCAATAATAAAATAATCAAATAGTAAGCAGAAACAATAAGTGCAGATCTAGCTATCTCTTCTCTTGTCATATCATTGAAGCAATATATACCTGTACCAATGAAAAGAACAAAAGAAACAATGCTACTAATCCATAATAAGGTTGTCGTCATACTAATTGTCCATACTGATGTATCCCTTGTCATAATATATACACTTATTGTAGAAATAAATGAAGAAATTATGCCAGTTGCTATTGATATCAATGGAACCCTCCAAATCTTATTTCTCACTTCATCACCTTACTTTCTTTCAAACAAATACGGATAATTACACGTATTTATAAAACTTACATATATTTATTGTAATCCTTAAGAAAGCTAATGTAATCCATTATTATATCTTTACCTTGAATGATGCTCATAACTCTCCAATTTTTCAACAATAGTATTGAAATTATTACTGTAAAAACATATAAATAACAGTCCTTTAAATCAAAGATAAAAAAACCATCTAACAGAACATAATCTAGACTTCCATTCCAAAAAGTTTTATCTATTAGTGAGCATATGGCCCCTGACATAAAAAATATTTTTAATATATTAATCCATAAATGCTCATCAATCTTATACTGTAAATATTTAAAAACATAGTATCCAAAAATTAAAACTATTTCAACCAAAATTATATGAAAAACCCTTCCTAAACCAAGTTCAAATAATGAATTAACCCAAGAATAATCTGTATTTTGAGTAGGCATGAAATATAGTATATCTTCCATTATCGGTATCTTTATTCCATAGTATTCCTTAACTATTAGTTTAATTATCTGATCGATAATTACTAGTAATGTAATCGTAATTCTATTAATTTTATTCTTGCTCCCATAATTATTCCACCAATCATAAATAATTTCTATATCATTTTCATTAGTATTTTTTATAACTAACCCCCCATTTTGCAAATACATCTCATTCCCCCTATTTTACTTATGAGTATGCTTTTTAATAGAAGCAAAGCCACTATTTATCATATCTTCAAGGCTTTTAGTGGGTATCTGTCTATAAGATCCATTCTCATCAAGAAGCTTGACCACATTTCCATCAACCTTTGATATCCTAGATCTATATATCTTATCTGAAGCTTTAAGAATTACAATATCCCCATTTTCAATATCTAAATTCACCACCTCTACCCCCTTTCTAATTGAATGATTAAAACATGCTCATTTGCTCATTATCGCTCTTTTTTGATTCATCTACATATCTTTCAATTATAAATTTATTATTATTGGTATTAAGGATTTCTTCAACAAGCTTCATTGATGTATTCTTATTTAACCATAAATTCAATTCATCATTCTTTATTATGAGTGGTGCCCTATAATGTATATCTTTTATATTCCCTTCTGCTTCAGTAGTTATGATTACAAAAGCCAATTGTTTCCTTAAATCTTTATCTAAAAATACCTTATAAATCCTCTAAGTAATATATTTATTATATTTATAGCCTTACGATATACTGGCAGGTTTTTCTTCGCCCACTTTTATACATCTCATGCCACGTTGGCACATCAATAATGTCGACTAGTTTAGCACCACAATATTCACAAGTCTTTCTGGATGCTATATTTTCTAGTGAACATGTGATAATAACTTTATCCAACTTGTGCTTTTTTGCTAATATAAATAACAACTTACAGGCTTTTGAGGCGTAATGATTTCCTCTGAAAGATTTATAAATTTCATATCCTATATTTCCAGCATATTTTGTGTTAGCATTATGTCCAATACGTAAATCGCACTGGCCTACCTCGGTATCATCAACACATCTGATAATCTTAAAATAATATGCAGGAACATACTCTTTTTCGATGTTTTCATCAGCAGTTTTATATAGATGCAAATAAATTTCTTTATTCCGCAAATCCGTTGTATCAAAAAACATTTTACACCTCCACAGAATATAATTCTATATCAAAAATCCTATTATATATTTATTCTAGATATATAAGCAAAGTCCTTCAAATTTAGAATTTATTTTAAATTTGAAGGATACTACATATGGTAGTCAAAACATATGAGCTAGAAGAATAGATTTTATTATTTTATTAATCACATATTGACATATTATTACTAATATGATATTTTATGGTTGAATTTGTATATTATAAAGGGGGTATGTGCTATGAAAAAACTTTTAGTATTAGCATTAGTTTTAGTTTTTGCAATAAGCCTTATAGGGTGTACTGCAGAAAATACAGAGGGAGAAGATAATAACTTACCAACAGAGGAATCATCTGAAGAAGTAAATAATGACTTATCAGCAGAAGAATCATCAGATGAAAATTCAGCACAAACTGAAGATATCAAAATGGGAAGAGCTAATTATGCTGCCCACGGTGATAAATCGTTTGCAGTTGCAGTTGTTGCAATGCAAGGTGATACAATTGTAGGTGCTTCTTTAGATGAATTCCAATTCTTACCTGCAGACCAAATTGCCGCTCCTGTTCCAAATTCAGATGGTGAATTTGGAGAAAACTATAAGGATCCTAATTCTGTTTTAGGATCTAAAATAACCAATAATGAATACTATAGCACACATATGGCAGAAGAAGCTAATGCTACAAACACATATGCAGAGAACATAAATGCTATTGAGTCTTATGTAAAAGGTAAAACAGTAGAAGAATTACAAACATTAGTGAATAATAATGAAGCAAGCGATGTAATAGACGCTGTAAGTGGTGCTACACTTGCAGATACCTCTGGTTACATTAAAGCGATTATTGAAGCAGCAAATAATGTTGAATAGTCTATAAAAATATAAATCCACATGTTAGTAAAAAACATGTGGATTTATATTTTTATCTTTATCTTCAAGCTCTAGTAGCCATTGATATATTTGTATTTATTTTAGACAACTTGCTTAAGTATTTTACCTATACTCTTATTAAAGGTTAAAGCTGCTCTATAGTCATACTGAGTTTGAGTTTTATTTATCAGAATCAATTTATTGCCATTATAATATTCTACTAATCCTGCTGCAGGATAAACAGTTAATGAACTACCTCCGATAATTAATACATCTGCATTCTGAATATATTCTATGGATCTTTTCAATACATTCATATCCAGACCTTCATCGTATAGAACTACATCAGGTTTTATAATCCCATTGCACTCATCACACCTTGGTACCACATCAGATTCTAAAACATAGTTAAGGTCAAAGAATTTATGACACTTAGTGCAATAATTTCTGTATATAGATCCGTGTAACTCAAATACATTTTTTGAACCTGCCATTTGATGGAGTCCATCAATATTTTGAGTAATCACTGCTTTAAGCTTACCTGCTTTTTCTAATTGTGCAAGGGCAATATGGGCATCATTAGGCTTTGCATCTTTATATATCATTTTGTCTTTATAAAAATCATAGAAATCTTCAGTGTGACTTATGAAAAAGTTATGGCTTAACATCGTTTCTGGTGGATACTCCAGGTTGTTATTAGTTCTATAAAGCCCTGTACTAGACCTAAAATCAGGTATATTACTTTCAGTGGAAACTCCTGCACCTCCTAAGAATACAATGTTATTGCTTTCTTTTATGATACTTTTTAGTTTTTCAATACTCATATACTAATGCCTCCTAAAATAATCTTATTAATTCTTTAAATGCTGTACGTGTATTTCTGCCTAACAACCCAACATAACTTATATCACTCAACGCAGTTTAGTTATTATAAACGGTAGGAAAGCTTTTCTGCAATCTTGCCAACACGTTCATAAGTAACCAATTCACATAATCTTTCAGTTGCTTTTCCAAATTTGCGGTATAGAAAGTTAAAAAGAAAATATGGTACTCGCTGTTTATGTGCCTTTGGCATTCTTTTAAATATATTTTTCATAGAATAAATTTGTTTGTAAATCCATATGTATCCATTATAAAGTTCTTCGGAAGTCATATTTTTGGGTTTAAATACAACATTTGCAGTATTATACTTTGAAAAATCAAAGTCTGTGATTCTTCCATTTTTGACGAATTCATCGTAAACTTTAGTCCCAGGATATGGTGTAAGTATATGAGATGTGACAGTTTCTATCTTATTTTTTATAATCCAGTCTAATGTGGTCTTAAATGTTGTAACGTCATCATCATCAAGTCCAAAAACAAAACTGGCGTTTATCATTATTCCGCGCTTGTGAATTTCTTCAACCAAAATCTCATACTTTCGAATATTGTTCTGACTTTTATGGACATTTTTTATAGCATTTTCATTCAAGCTCTCAAACCCAATAAATAAACTTTGACATCCTGAAATAGCCATTTCATCCAGCAAATCAAGCATATCCACTATGTTCGCTGAAACTGCTGCATTCCATTTCAACCCCATTGGCCTAATGGCTCTAACAAATTCTAATGTCCATTTCGGATTACCAATAAAATTGTCATCTATAAACATTACATGCCGCTTACCAATTGTTTTTATATCTGCGATTACATCTTTAATTGGTCTGTTAATATATAATCTTTTGTAAGCTTCACAGCTATTGTAACAAAAATCACATCCAAATGGACATCCTCTACTTGTGCTAATAATATTACAGTATAAGTACTTTCCCGTATCAATCAAATGATATCCTGGAGAAACAATTTCACTGCCTTTAACTTCACCATTACACCGATATACTTTTTTTAATTTTCCAGTTTGAAAATCTCGAATAATATCGGACCATGTTTGCTCCGCTAATCCAACAGCTACAACATCAAAATACTTTTTTGCCTCTTCAGGAAATGCGGTAATATGTATTCCACCTGCTACAACTAGAATCCCTTTACTTTGGTAGACCTTTGCAATTTCTATTGCGCGATCAAAAACATCAACCGTAATAGTAATGCCTACAATGTCTACGATTTCGTTAAAATTGATATCTTCTATATTTTCATTTTCAATTATAACTGTATGTTCTTTATGAAACATATTCGCTATCGTCAATAATGCAAGTGATGGAGCCATTCTAGTTTTAAGTCGAGTATCCATTGGCCTCATTATCATTTTTGGTTGTATCAATTTAATAATCATATCAGTATTTTTTCTCCATAGGAATATATGCCACTATCTATAATACTTCCTTAATTACTCTTAATGCATTCTTATAAAATACCTTTTCAATTTCATATTCAGTAAACTTAGCATCCTTTAATGCATATACAAGCTTTTCTATTTCTCCTATATTATCTATTTCACAATTAGGATGAGATCCATCATAGTCAGACCCTAATGCTATTACATCTATTCCACCGATATCTCTTATGTGCTTAATATGTCTAACTATATCTTCTATTCTTGTATTTTTGCTATCACCTAAAAAATCCCTTTCAAAGCATATTCCCATTACTCCTCCATTTTCAGAAAGAATCTTTATCATATCATCAGTAAGGTTTCTGAAATGGCTTTTCATAGCCCTTGAATTTGAGTGAGAGGCAATAAAAGGTTTTGAGCTTAATCTTGATACATCGTAAAATCCTTTATCTGAAAGATGAGAAACATCTATAATCATGCCTAACCTATTCATCTCATGTATAACTTCTTGTCCAAATTCAGTTAGCCCTTTATCTCTATACTTTTCATTTTTATTAGGAAAACCTATTTCATTAATTTCATTCCATGTGAGTGTCATAGCTCTTACGCCTAATCTATAAAAGTTTCTTAAATTATATAACTTTCCTTTAATCGCCCCACCTTCCTCTATAGTAAGAACTGCAGAAAGTTTACCTTCCTTATTGTTTTTCATAATATCTTTATAATTAGTTGCTAAAGAAATATGATTACAGTTTTTTTCAATTTCTATGTAAAACTTATCAGTCATCTTAAGACACGTTTCCATAGGATTTTTTGCATTTTTTAAATCTATCCACATAGCAAAAAATTGAGCTAGGGAATTCCCTTTTTTCAATTTTTTGATATCTATACTTAAGTTATTTTCATATAAATCTAAGCCATCCTTATTATCCATTAGTCTTAAAATAGTATCACAGTGCATATCAATTGTTTTCACATTTTCACTCCTTCTTTATCTATATACTCATATTTACCGTTGACTTTAACTAAAGCCAGTTCTCCATAAAAAATTGGCTTCTTCTATTACTATTCTTTATTGCATGATGCTAAGAATAATAATACCAATAATAAACTAATACATATATATTTCTTTGTTCATAAAAATATCTCTTACATTAAGTTATATCATATATAAATATTTTGTGATGGTAATCCATGACTCAAATTTCAAGAATAGGCAACAATTCTTAATATACTTATTCTATATGAAGAACTATAATCCTCTATATTAAAATTAAATTCACATTTAGTAATACAATTGTCGTATTCCCTGAATCAATTATTCTACTTAAAAACACAAAAAAAGTTTTTATAACAATTGGATGTAATCCCATTGCTGATTCATCATTATATCTTTCATTTTAGAATATAAAAACATCTATATGGTGAATATATTTATTGAACAAATTAAGTATTGGAGGTATTAAAGATGAAGAACACTTTAAAATCACAATTGGAAACTTACAAAAGGGATAATACTCAAAGTAGCAAAGAAGCAATGTTATCTACAATAAACTCAATTTCTAACACCATGGATAACAACAGTGCAACACAAAATACAATAGAAGAAGCTAAACAAACCTTAACAGCTAGTAATAGCAATAAACGTGGGATAGTTCAATCGGTAGAAAATGTAATATCAAGCTTGAGTTAGAACTGTATAGCTTATACATCAGTAAACTACATGAAGGGACTGTTTCAAAATAAAAAGCCTCTAAAAGAAAAATAGGTCAAAGAGCAGTAGCTCTAAGGCCTGTTTTTTAGTATAATTTATCTGAAAGGATAAATTATTTACGGAATTATATAGTCCACTCTCCATGAACAATTCCTACCAGATACCATTCCCCGTCATACTCTTCAAATACTAGCCATAAACTTCGCCAATCCATTCCCTTATATTGAGGTTCAATACCTTTAAAGTGAAATTCTATGAAATCTCCGTCTGGGTAAGCTTCTTCAATGTTGTTTATTGTATTTCCACTTCCTATAACTACATTATTTCCTAACATATTGGGATCAGCAAAATCTACATCGTAGATGAATCTATCATAATAGTTAGTAAAATTTAATTCTATTGGTTTACCAGAACCATCATAATTTCCCCATGTATATACTTGTTCATCATCTAATAACCTTTCAATCTCATCTGCTGTGAATACCCTATGTGATTTAATGTCTATGTATTCATAAGGAGAAAACCTAACTCCAGCCGTTGGATGAATATAGGAAGTTAATTCTTCCATATCCTTATTTTTTATAAGGTTCACAACCTTAATAGCTTTTACCATTAAATCATTTGAAAAAGCTCTTTCCTTATTTAATTCTGTTTTCAATTCAGTAACCCTTTGTTCTAATTCAATAATTGTTGAATTCTTAGATTCTAATTCTTCTTCCAGATTAATATCCGATGTACAAGCTGATAACGATATAACCAACATCAAAACTAGTGAAGTAATCAAAATTAAGTTCTCTTTCATATATACCACCTTCCGTTATGTAATACTAATCTTTTTAATACTTTTTATTTAATTCATATTATACTTTTACAAAAAATTTCCGAAATTATTACAATAATTATTTTTTAAATGACATATAAACATATCATTAATTTAAAAAAGCTAATAAAATAGTGCTTATTATTTTTTGTTTTTGACTTACTATTGATTATAATATATATTAGTTACGAACAATTTATCCATAGATACTAATATTTAAATCAATTAAAGGAGAGATATTTTGAAAGCTATAATTTTTGATATGGATGGGGTCATTGTAAATAGTGAACCTCTACATTTTGAATTGGAAAGAGAATTACTTAAAGAGTTAGGAGGAAATATAAGCAAAGAAGAGCATGATAAATTTGTAGGAACTACAGATTATAATATGTGGACTGCATTTAGAAAACAATTTAATTTAAAACCTTCAGTTGAAAGAATGATTGAAATGAAAAAGGAAAGATTCATAAAAAGTATTCATAGAATTGAATTAATTGATAATTTTAAGGAGTTCATGTTAACTATATATAATGGAGGATATCCAATGGCTATAGCTTCATCCAATAATAAAAAAGCTGTAAATGAAATCGTCAAAAAATTTGATTTGGATAGATACATGAAATTCGTAATAAGTGGCGAGGAAGTAAACAAAGGCAAACCAAATCCTGAGATATTTTTAACTGCAGCTAATAAAATGAATGTAGATCCTAGTGAATGTTTAGTAATTGAGGATGCGGACAATGGTGTAAAAGCTGCTAAAGCTGCTGGAATGAAATGTATTGGATTGGATCTTGGCAATTCCGGAAATCAAAACCTATCAAGAGCAGATTTAGTAGTAAAAAACTTCAATGAATTAAGTTTGGATATTGTAAAAGGATTATTTAAATAATGGAATAGCCTGTTTTGGCTATCCCATTATAATTAAATATTCTTGGCCATAAGTGCCCCTCCTATAGAGCCAGCATATCTTGCAAGGGGATCAGTACTTATCTCTTTATTGAGATTCTCACATAAAAGCTGTGTAAAATGTTTTAATTCACAGAGGCCACCAGTTAAATATATATTACCTTTAATTCCATGCTTATTAAGTAGATTTTTAATTCTACCAATTATGGAATTTATCACGCCCCGTGCAATGTCCTCTCTTTTAGCTCCACTTCCTATGAGACTTATAACCTCTGATTCAGCAAATACTGTACACATACTGGTTATTTTAATGTTTTTCCCGTTTAAGGCCATTTCAGTCATTTCATTTAAAGAAACACCTAATGTATTTGCCATTAATTCAAGAAACCTTCCTGTACCAGCTGCGCATTTATCATTCATTATAAAATTGGTAACATTTCCATCTTCAATAGTTATTATCTTCGTATCCTGTCCTCCTATATCAACTATTGTTACTAAATCTTTGTTTGTTAAGTAAAATACTCCTTTTCCATGGCAAGTGATCTCTGTTATGGTTTTATGTGCATAAGGAACAGAAACTCGTCCATAACCTGTAGCTACTACTTTAGCTTTTTCAACATCTATACCTTTTTCTCTAAGTCTCCCTTTTATATTATTTGAAGTATCAACACTACTCCAACCAGTTGGCATAACCATATTAAGCATCAGGTCATTTTCATCAAAAGCAGAAACTTTTGAAGCCGTCGAACCTATATCTATCCCAACATAATACATTTTATCGCATCCTTTGTTTCTATTCTAACGTGTATAAGCCTTTAATTTCTACGGAATTATTCTTTATAATTGCTTTTATATCATCCTCGTCTTTCTTATTGTACATAATAGAAATTCCACAACAAGTTGAAAGTTTCCTAGGAGTTGGTGATATAACATATTTAATATTATTGTCATTTAAAAAAGATTCTAATTTTAAACCTTGACTATAATTTGGAAAAAGTATGTAGTTCTTTTCCAATTAAATCATCTCCATGAATGCCTCTACTCTAGTTTTTATCTGTCCTGTATCTTCTTCTGAATAGTCAGTATCTATATTTAATAGTGGTATATTCTTTTCTTTAAGAGCTTTCTCAACCTTTTTATATTCTATCGCATAGGTATGACAAAATGATAGGTTGTAGTATATTACTCCATCAATATCATATTCTTCTGCATATTTTACGATGTCATCCATTCTACCTTCATTTGGTGTAAAGCATGCACAATTTATATTCATATATCTTTCTGCCATATTTTTTACAAGGTCATCAATTGTATCACCTTCATCAGGTACTTCATTTTCAAAATATCTAGTTCCTGTGCAAGTTTCCTCTACCACGACTTCTGCATCTAAACCTTCTACTATTGAATGAAGTTTCCAATTTGGAATAGCCATAGGAGTTCCAGTTATCATTATTCTCTTCTTTCCACTTGCTTTTAAATCATTAACTCTCTTTTCTAATTCATCGCATAGCTTGTTTGTGTTTTCAATAAATCTTTCTGGATCATCCATAAAGGCAACTTGACTTACTAATAATGCATCTAAACCGCTTATTGGAGAGGGAATGTTTTTCCTCAAATCATAAAGTCTCTTTAATGCTCTCCTCTTTCTATTGCTTAAATCAATGCCTTTTTTTAAATTTTCTACTGTCACTTTATTTCCTGTAAGTTCTTCCATCCGTTTTATGAATATCTTTATTTCATCTTGCCACTCAACAAAATTTTTCTCTCTTTTCATTTGAGGAAGTTCCATCACATGAACTGGCATATATTCTTCAACTATTTCATAAGCCTTTTTCTTTCCATCACAGGTTGTCTCACCTACTATCATGTCACATGATTGAAAATATGGACATGTACGGCTTGTTTTAGCACCTACAAAAGCTTTAACTAATGGACATAAATTTCTAGGTAATACTTTTTCGCCATCTTCTATCCAAAATTGGCTTCCTGAGCAAAGCCCAACGCTTATTGCATCTGTAGCATATATTACTTCATCAGGTACGAACACACAGAAAGTTCCTACTACCTTTTTACCATTGTCTTTTTCATGTTTAATTTCCTCTATTCTAGCACCATGAATTTCAGCAAGTGTGTAGTTGAAGTAGTTCATAGCATCTGGTCTATTTTTTTGAGTTAAATATATGTCTCCAAAAGACTCTGGTAAAGCTTCACAAAGAATATCATGTTTTTCTAAATCCATATTTAAATTCTTCCACATTTCTCTATAATCGCCCACTATAATTCCTCCTTTAATTTTCATAACATAGGAATTATATCATTTACAATTTCAAGATAGAACGATTATAAGAATAATTGATGAAGTTGTTTCATCAATAAATACAATCTATAATTTAATAAATAAATTATACAAAATAAGAAGATAAGAAGAGCTTCTAAAGGTTGGTATAGCAGCCAACCTTTCTCTCTACGTTAATTGTAAATTATCTGAATTAAACATCTAAATTTATATGGCAGTACCCCCCTGGATTTTTCTTCAGATAATCTTGGTGATATTCTTCTGCATCGTAGAATACCTTAAGAGGTTCTACTTCTGTGACTATTGGTTTATCGTACTTTTTCTTCTGCTCATTGAAAGTTTTCATTATGATGGGTAAATCATCTTCACTCATATAGAATATTCCAGTTCTATATTGACTTCCTACATCTGGTCCTTGTCTGTTTGCTATAGTTGGATCAATTATCTTCCAAAATCTATTGAGAAGTTTTTCTAATGAAATCACATTTTCATCAAATTTTATATAACAAGCTTCAGCATGGCCAGTTGTATTTGTGCATACTTCTTCATAGGTAGGATTTTCTGTATTGCCATTGGCATATCCCACTTTCGTTTCCACTACTCCATCTATTCTAGACATGTATTCTTCTACTCCCCAAAAGCATCCTCCTGCTAATACTATCTCTTTAGTCACTTTTATCATCTCCTTATATTTATAGTTCGTTAATAAATGTGGTTAATTCCTCTATTAGCTGTTGATTTAAAGGTAACTCTGGGTCACTATAAGTGGCTAAGTTTTCTTCTCTATCTTCTGGTGCATCCTTTAATATATGATTCATCCCTCTTAAAATTACCAATTCAGCATCAGGATTTCCCTGATTTAATAGTTCAGCATCTTCTATTGTAATCTGTATATCGTTATCTCCTTGTATTATCAGTATTGGTTTTTCAATTTTTGATATTTCCTCTACTGGATTATATTTAAACCACGATATCATATAGGGTTGAACACTCGGTCTGAATAATGAATGAAGACCTTCAGGTACATCATCTACTAAATTTCCCTGTTTCAATTCTTCAATTATTGGTTCACTTATTTGATAAACTTCTTCTGACTGTTCCTTTAATTGTCTTGCCAATGTATCATAAGCGGAGTATCCCATTCCTGCTATTGATACAAATCCATCTACATCAGAACTATATGCAGCAGTAGCTCCAATTAGTGCCCCTTCACTATGCCCTATTATTACTACCTTATCAAACCTAGTATCTTCTTTTAATCTATCTACCCAATCTACTACATCATTAATATAGTCTTCAAATATAAGATCCTCTTCTTTTTCAACTAAAGCTGCACTTTCCCCTATTCCTCTTTTATCATATCTTACTGAAGATATTCCTTCATTGGCTAAAGCTTCTGCTATCATCTTTAGACTATCATTCTTCCCTGATATAGTTGGATTATTTCCATCTCTATCAGTTGGACCTGAACCTGCTATTATTACAGCTACTGTTGACGATTCTAGATCTTCAGGCATCATCAATGTGCCAAATATGGTTCCTGCTGAAGTTTCTAGATTATATTCTTCTTCTATATAATTTGTGTCAGTATCACTCTTTTCATTGTCACTTTGACTACAACCTACTATACTTATCATTGAAAATATAACAATTAATAATACAACTGACTTAATTACTTTATTCATTAAATCACCTCTTGTAATTATTTAATTATATTAATTTTATACATTCTATAATTTCTTTTTTTAATCACCTTATATGAAAAATAATCAATAGTCACTAATTTCTAGCTATTTAATTTCAATCAACATATAGTATTCTATACTTTTTATTAAATTCTTATTAGCATTATAGTCTCTTCGTCCAGAAAAACCATTTATTATTATTTTAACCCTTACTTTATCATTTTCATTGATAAAAATAGTATCTTCTGGATTGAGTAGATTTCTATTATTAGCTTCTTCATTGATATTATCTAGTATGTTATCAACATAGGTTCCTATACTGACTTCATGCAAAATTTCATTAGTTTCTTTTATTATAACCGTATTATCATTATTATTATATGAAATATTTAAATCATCAATTTTAATAGAACCCTCGTTCAAACCAAATCCATCAATAAAATAATCATATTCATTCACATCTACAACTGATTTTGCTCTAGGTTCAACATAATAGTAGAAATAATTATTTGCATACATATTTTTCTCTGTATAAGGAAATCCAAAAACTTCTTCCATATCATCAATTTTGAAATCATTTGGAATATATTTTACATCTTCCAATGAATGATTATTTTCAAAATAGTTAAGAATCATGCTAATTTCCTCTTTGTCCTCTTGGTCAATACTACCTTTAGATGCTACTATTTCATTATCCTCTAACATTTCATTTTCTACTAAAATAGATTCAAGCCTGTTGTTTTGACTGAATTTAGATATAGAAAAACTACTTAATGGCCCAAATACAGATACTAATGCAATAATAGATAAGGATGTAGGAATTATAATATTTTTTAAATTCTTCTTAAATGAAAAATAGATCATTATCCCTAGAACCCATATTCCCAATATCAATCCAAAATATCTGTTTTCCGTTATACCATAAGCATTAATCCTGATCCCTATGGCTACAAACATCATTATTAAAATCGGAATTATGAACTTCGGAAATAAAGACTTAAATCTATTTGCCCATTTATTACTATCCAATATAGGTGTTAAAAAGAAAATTACTATAATACTTACAACTGAATACCACAATACTAAATGAGAAACTAACCCTTGAGGCCAATTTCTTGTAATAATAATTCTAAAAAAGTAAACATATAAGATAATAGAATACACTGTAATCAATGGAATCACAATATATAGTAACAATACTTTTAGTGCTTTAGGGTACTTTTTCTCATAAAAGTCTTTATCTATCTCAGGTATTCGTGCTAAAAACAATGAAATTGCAAATACTCCTGCTATTACTAAAAATGTATAATAAAAATACTTTCCAGTTATATTTGCATTAAATAACTGATCGATGGTAAAAAATATAGCCGATATACCTAGAAAAAGCACAAAGGAATATATTATTGTAAGAAAAAAGCTTGATAATAATTCGATTATATAATGCTCATATCCTTCCTTTTTATTAATCCATGGTATATAGGAAAATGCTAGATATAAAAAGATCGAAACTCCTATGTATCTTACATTATTTATCAGATTAAATTCGTTTAGCAAAATAAAATAATACAATATTAATATAATTGCTCCTATTATGTATCCAATTATCCTATGAACCCTATTGGTAATTTTCTTTCTTTCAAATATCAATTTAAGACATACAGAAAGAGGTATTCCAAGTGCAATAATCATACACACTCTTTCAATAATTTCTCTTACATTCGATGAAAGTGTTGGTCCTTTCTCTGAAAGTATAATTAGCATAATGACTAAAGATGATGATATAGCAATAGTTACAGGAAATCTTTCAAAACTTTTTCTAATATTCTTCAACATATCTTGTAATCTTATAGATATACTCATTATTCAACCTCCTTATATTCTCTTATTCATTCTATCACAAAAAAACTTAATGAAAAACCTCTTACTCAAATAGCAAAGTAAGAGGTTCATGTCTATCTATTGATTAATTCCATTAATTTTTCTTCTATATATTCATTCAAATCCTTATCTCCTATTGTTGTTTTGCCTTCTTCATATAGACTTGGCATAACTCTGAAAAAATTTATAATTAACTTATTATCATTAATAATATATTCATCTACATGTTCTGGTATGAATATTACTTCTAATTTTTCATACTCAATATCACTATTTGCTTTATTTAACTTATCAACAAGATTTCCTAAATTTAGAACCTTTAACGGATGTATCATCATGTTTGTAAATTCCATATCCTCTAGCATCCACATATTATTATTCCAAAACTTTCTTTCCTTTTTGCTTCCACTATTCAACATTTCCCTATTAGAAATAGCACTGAGTACCTTTCTCACAGAATCCTTATCAAAATCTTCTCCGTATGCATATTTCATTTCTTTAAAATCAGCTATACTCATTATATATTGTTCGCCTACTTTTCCCTTTTCACTAGTTGCTTGCCAGTAGTATAGCATTGCTTCCACTACATCTAGATTAACCTTTATTGTTTTTATCATGTTAACACTCCCTAAGTATTTAATATTATATTTTCTTTAGTATTATACACCTAATAGAAATATACTTTCCACTACTTATGCAAAATTAATATGTTTTTTATTCTCTTTCTTCATAAGTAATTGTTGCTAAATACGTATTTCCATTCTCAATATATTCAATGTCTATTATCTCTAGTACTGAATCTTCATTCTCTAAAATCCATTCATCAACCTTTTCCTCTATAGTAGAGCTATCACCATATTCCATAATAGTTACATGTTTCATCTAACCACCCCTATAGATATAGTTATAATAATATATTCCATAGGACTAGTATAGTTTCATGATAATTTTATGCCCCCTTCAATGAACTTAATTTTTCTTTCTTTTAGAAGCCTTCCTACTGCCTTTTTGAATGCTGATTTACTCATATTTAATTCTCTTCTTATCCTTTTAGGAGAACTATGATCATTTAATACGAGCATGCCTCCATTTTCCTTAAGCTTTTTTAGAATTATTTCAGCGTCTTTATCTATTTGTAGATAGGCCTTATCTCTTAAACTAAGATCTAACTTCCCATCTTCTTTTACTTTTATTATCCTTAAATCAACTTCCTCTCCGGGTTCATAGACTCCAATTAGCTCTTTCTTTGGTATCAATCCTTCATATTTATTATCTACTGCAACAAAAGCTCCTATTTCATCATTTATACTATATATAATGCCTTTTACCCAATCATTCCTTTTATATGGGGAATCAGTTCTTAGAAAATCTCTTATCTTCATTGTAGCACATAGCCTGTCACTTTTATCTATGTAAAGTCCTATTAAATACTCTTTTCCTTTTTCTAATCTCATTGTTTGTTCCTTAAAAGGTAAAAACAAATCCTTTTCCAATCCCCAATCCAAAAATGCTCCTATTCTTGTTATATCTACTACCCTTAAAAGTCCTATTTCTCCTAGGGTTACCTTTGTTTTTTTTGTAGTTGCAATCAACCTATCTTCAGAATCTTTATAAATAAATACTTCTAATGTATCTCCTATTTTTGTACCTTCTGGTACTTCCTTTTTAGGCAATAATACATCTTCTCCGCCTCTTCTATTTTCCTCCTTAGTATTTAAAAATACCCCTATAGACGCCTCCCTTTTTACCTCTAATTTTTGCATTTCTCCAAGATTAATCATATATACACCTCTTTATCTTATTGGTTATAATTGAATATTATCATATTTAGTATACGTTTGGCTATTAATGTTTAATCATAAATGAAATATTTAAAGGGGTAAAATTGATTAGGGCATTAGATAATAATGCCCTGTCTTATCAAAACTTATCATAATAAATTACATCTTCTGTAAAACCCTTTTCAGTTAAAACCTTAATTACAGAATCTATCATGGGTGGGCTTCCACATAGATATGCTTCCTTGTTGCCTGCACCTTGTATATACTTTTCTAAGGCAACATTAACTCTGCCTTCTTCTCCTGTCCAGTTATGTTCTTCCTTTACTCTAGATAGGGTTGATATGAATCTAAAATCATATAGTTCTTCTTCTAAATTCTTTATTAAATCCAATTCAAACAGATCATCTGGTGTTTTAGCTCCAAAATAAAAGGTAACTTTTCTCTTTATATTATTCTCCTTTATGTGACGAAGAATTGAAAGTATAGGAGCTATCCCCGTAGCTACTGCTATTAATATCATTTCTCTATTGGTTTCCCCATGATAATAAAAGTCCCCATAAGGCCCATTTATTTTAACCCTATTACCTTCTTTAAGAAATTTATGAATATAAGTAGTTGCTATGCCTCCAGTATATCCTATATATAGATCAATATAATTCTTATTCATAGGTGATGAAGCAATGGAATAGGCTTTAAATACTTCTTCATCATTACCTTTATACGTTGGTACTTTAAGCTGTATATATTGACCAGGTTTAAAGTTGATCTCTTCACCTTCATTTAATCTTAATCTCAATTTTTTTATCTCAGGTGTCATATCTTCTATCAATTCTACTGTAGTTTCATATTCCTTAACATTAAATAATTCCTCCGGTACTTCAATCTTCATATCTTCCTTTACTTTACATTGACATGAAAGTCTTATATTATCATCGAGTTCTTCTTCTGTAAGCCAAGGCAATTCTGTTGGTAGAATTGGTCCTCCGCCTTCTAATACCTTAACCTTACAATAACCACAAGTTCCTTTTCCACCGCAGGCAGAAGGTATGAAAATCTTCTCATCTATTAAGGACGATAGTAGAGAACTTCCACCTTGCACTATATGTTCCTTTTCATCATTTATAGTAATCTTTAACTCTCCATAATTTGCTATGGTCTTATTAGCAAGAGTCAGTAAAAAAGCTAGTATTCCTGTAAAAGCTGTTACAATTGCTGTTGTAGTCAATATAGTCTGCATATAATCCCTCCTATTGAATCTGTACTATACCTGAAAATCCAACAAATGCTAAGGCCATTAATCCTGTTATTATTAATGTTATGCCTGGTCCTTCTAGTCCTTTAGGGAGTTTGTTGTTTTTAATTCTCTGCTTAGCACCAGCCATAGCAACTATTGCCAATGTCCAACCTAGTCCTGATCCTACAGCATATCCAACGGATTGAAGGAAGGTATAATTTCTAATTACCATGAATAAGGAAACACCCAATATAGCACAGTTAACAGTAATCAAAGGCAAGAATATGCCAAGAGTATAATAAAGGTTTGAAAAATATCTTTCTATGATCATCTCAACTAATTGTACAAAAGCTGCAATGCTTACAATAAATACTATAAATCTTAAGTACTCTAAATTTAAAGGCACTAATATATTGTGATATATAATATAATTTAGCATTGTCGTGAATGTCAAAACAAAAGTAACAGCTTGCCCTAATCCCAAAGATGTAGGTATTTCGTTAGAAACTGAAATAAATGAACACATCCCTAAAAAATAACTAAAAATCATATTATTTGTAAATATTGCTGCAATGAATATTATGAAAGGATTGAGTTCTATCATGATGTTGCTTTCCTCCTTTCTCTTTCTTCTTTCTCATATCTACTTCTAGCCCACCATACTATCACTCCCAGTATAAAGAATGCAGATGGTGGCATTACCATTATAGTCCAATTAGTCCACCAATCACTTAAGACTTGAAATCCAAATATAGTCCCAAACCCTAGTAGCTCTCTAACAAATGATATAGCAAGAAGTATTATTGTATAGCCGATTCCTGAAGCTATACCATCTAAAAAAGAATTGAATGGAGGATTGTTCTGTGCATATCCTTCGCATCTCCCCATTATGATACAATTTGTTATTATAAGGCCTACATATGGGCCTAAAGCTCTACTCATTTCAGGATAATAACCTTTTAAAAACAAATCTACAATTATTACATAAACCGAAATTATAAGCACCTGAACCATCATCCTAATATGTTTAGGGATATACTTTCTAATCAATGATACTGTTAACTCAGAAAAGGCTGTTACAAATGTCAATGCTAATCCCATTATCAATGAATTAAGCATTAAATTGGTCACCGCTAAAGCTGAACATATTCCTATAATCTGCCTAACTATTGGATTATCTTCCCATATTCCTTTATTAAAAATTTTCTTTGTACTATCCCCTGTCATTACATTTCTCCCCCCTCTTTATTGATAAATTCATGTATATTCTCGTTAAATATATCTCTTACTGCATTTGAAGTTATTGTAGCACCTGTTATAGCATCAACATTACCATTGGGAGCAGGTCGGTACTTAATATATTCTTCATTATCTGATTTGGTCAGATCCAATCCCCTAAACTGTTCCTTAAACCATTCTTCGGTAATCCTTCCTCCTAATCCTGGAGTTTCATTGTGGGATATGAAATCAATTCCCAATAATTCTGTAAAATCTGCAGATACTGACGCATAAGCTTGAATGGATCCCCATAGAGCTACACCATTTACGGGGAAAGCATAGGCAATAATTTCACCATTTTTTTCTATATAATAAATTGTTTCATCTCCTATCTGCTTAGATTCTACATATTTATCAAAGGTCTCTTCTATTATCTTAGGATCATTAGAATTTGGATTTATATCAAATACGTACAGTATAGTGCTTCTTAAATCTGTCTCTTCATTTAGAGCTATCGCATCTGAAGTCATATGATTTAGACCAGCTAGTAAAAAAGTGAAAAATGCTGTGATTAATATCATGAATAATATAGTATATACAAATGAATTCTTTGAATTTATCATGCTGTCACCTCTTCTCGTTTTTCCTTTTTCATCTTCTTTACATATTTAATTCCTTCATCAATAATCGGTGCAAATGTATTGCCAATCAATATAGAAAACATCATACCTCCTGCGAACAATGCATATCCGCGTATTATTACTGTAACAATTCCTATAAGGATACCATATATCCATTTCCCTCCTTTAGTCTTAGGTGAAGATATAGGATCTGTTACCATAAATACCGTTCCAAAAAGAAATCCACCAGATAATATACCAAAAATGGGATTTGGAATTTGAGAACTTCCCAATATATAAAAGACAGTATTAGCTATCATAAACCCAGCAATAACCCCTGTCATAGTCTGCCAAGCAGCTACCTTCTTATAGAGCAGATATATACCCGCAATAATTATCAAAATAGCACTAGTCTCACCTAAGGAACCCGCTACATTGCCTAGTAACAAGCTATCCAAAGGTTCTATAAATCCTGTTTCCCTAAATGTTAACATGGGAGTAGACTGCGATAATACATCAATATTTTTTGTTAGGTACTTTACAAATCCTCCTGGAAAACCAACTGCAGGTATAGACCATTGAGCTGTTAATGGTTCGGGAAAACTTATATATACAAAAGCTCTTGCAACCAATGCTGGATTAAATAGATTCCTCCCAAATCCACCAAATACCTCTTTAGCAAAGAACACTCCAAATACAATACCTATACTCGCTATCCAGAAAGGTGTACGAGCAGGTAAAGTCAATGTGTAAAGTATACAAGTCACCAATATTGCTTCTGATATTTTTTTATTTTGCTTTTTTTCATAAATCCATTCAGTAGAAATCCCAAATATTGTCACTACCATAAGAAGAATTAAAGATCTCCATCCAAAAAAATATATAGATGTTAAAATCAACGGTATTAAAGAAACAATTACTGTTCTCATCATCTTTTGCTTTATAAAATGCGCCTTTAAAAATTCGGAAATCAAGCTACCACCTCCACAAATTTTATATCTAATCAAATTTCTAAGCTATATACAATATATTCCCTTTATCGTCTAATAAAAACATATAGGTCGATAAATATAAAATAACTTATTACATATTATTCAACTTCATTTATATTGGAATATAATCCATTTCTTTCTTCTTATTGATAATAATTATCATTTACTTTTTGATCATTTTATGCTATATTATTATTGGCTTAAAATTATCGCGGCAAAATATAAAATGGAGTTGATAATTTTGGCAAAGACAATGAAACCTAGATTTAAAGAATGTAGAAGATTAGGATTGAATATATGTGGTCATCCAAAGGCTATGAATAGAGCAAGAAAAGGTACTTCAAGAGCCGATAAAAGGCTATCAAATTATGGACAACAATTACTTGAAAAACAAAGGTTAAAAGCTTATTATGGAGTAATGGAAAAACAATTTGCTGGATATGTACAGGAAGCTAAAAGTTCAAGTGAATTAACTGGACACGCTTTAATTAAAATATTGGAAACAAGATTGGATAATTTGGTATATCGACTAGGTTTTGCTTCTTCTATAAGACAAGCAAGACAAATGGTTGTACATGGCCATATTAGAGTCAATGATAAAAAGATCAATATACCATCTTACAGAATAAACATAGGAGATACAATTTCTTTAAAGGAAAAATCAAGAAACGTGGAATTATTTGAAGAAAATTATCTTTCAAGTTTTCCCAATGCATATCCTTATCTAGAAAAAGATGAATCAAGTTTTTCAGGTAAATTAATTAGATTGCCAGAAAGAGAAGAAGTACCAATTGAAATTGAAGATCAATTAGTTGTAGAATTTTACTCAAGTCTATAAAAAAAGACACCTGCTATTAGGTGTCTTTAAATCTATTATGCATAATTTTATAAATATGTCTTTACCTCATATTTGTCCTTTAGCTCATTAGTTTTATTTAAGTACTTTTCCTGTTGTTTTAGTCCTACTAGATGTTTTTCAATTTGATCTTTTACCTCTTCAAATGAACTAATACTTGGTTCCTTCTTTCCAGTTACTTTTATTATATG
Source organism: Schnuerera sp. xch1 (assembly GCF_019931165.1). Lineage (GTDB taxonomy): Bacteria > Bacillota > Clostridia > Tissierellales > Tepidimicrobiaceae > JAIOUP01. The sequence continues at coordinate 20,461 of NZ_JAIOUP010000003.1, read as the reverse complement.
ATACCCAAATTGAGATTTAACAGGTTCGCTTATTTCTCCTTCTTTCATATCAAAAGCAGCATTTTCAAATTCTGGTACCATTTTACCTCTAGAAAACTCTCCTAGGTCTCCTCCATTTTCTTTTGAAGGGCAAGTAGAATATTTTTTGGCTGCTTCTCCAAAAGATAAGCCATCATTTATTTCACTAAGTATACTATTGGCCTTTTCTTCATCATCAATCAATATATGGCTTGCTCGTACCTTTTCTGGAACCTTAAAGTTTTCTTGTTGAGTATTATAGAATTCTTCCATCTCTTCTTCAGAAGTTGTTGTTCCAGACATTAATTTGTTAATAGCATATTGTTTCAATACATTTCCTCTAACTTTTTCTAATTGTTCCTTAAATTCCTCTTCCTTATCTAATCCATTTTCAATTGCGTCTAAATAAAGAAGTTCTTGATTTACAAGTTCATTTGTTAATCTTTTCATACCTTCTGATGAATTAAACTGTGCTGCAGTTTGTGGTGGTAATTGATTTAGAAAAGCATATACATCCTGTTGTGTAATATCTTTTCCATTAATTGTTGCTAATACTTTTTTTTCATTCATATTTTGATTCTCCTTTTGGTTTTTTACCATCAGCTATTAGTAAACGTATCATATTTAAGGTATTATTGTCAAACAACATAGTCCTTATGATATAAAAATTTTTTAAAAAAATATATAAATAAGAAGGATAATGTAAATTTTTATAGAATATGTAATAAATGAACATTTTTGAATATTCTGATATAATTTTATTGTGTTGCTTTGCTAGTTAGTTATATTCTAATGGCTAACACAGCAATCATGTAAGTGACTAGCTAATAAAAATCAAGTCTTTTTGAAAAATAATTGTGAAAGGCTATTAAATTATCTTGCAATGTAAAATTTAAAAGAAGTATAACGACAAAACTATCTAGTGAAAGTTAACGTGAAATAGTTGGTCAAATAAACAAGATGAACTTTGAAAACTAAACATCAAACACAAGTACTACTAAGTTGCAATATGCTTTGTTTCTAATATCCTAGTATGTTCTTTAAGCATACGTAGTTCAAAGGGATTCTTGTCTCTAAGAATGGCGAAGATAATATAAATAAGCTTATGCATAACAGTTCCTAAAACTAATTTTCTAGGCTTTAAAAAGCAGAGAAATCTCTAATTTGAGCGAGATAAAATTAGTGATAGAGACCTCATATCCAAATCCGTAAAGTGAATGGAAAAAATTTTTGTAATAATGCTCATAAAATTCCATGACAACAAAAGGTCTTAAATCAAAGTCCTTTTACACTTTTTGAGTTTTGAGTAATTCAACGGCTCTTTCAATCCAAGTCTAAGTATATTATACATGACCATTAAGGTTCAGACCAACATGTGCTGGAAAATTGGCTAAGATAAGAAGCCAAATGATATTTTTGGTGTTTAGAAAGGAATTGATCTTTATTATAATTAGATATAAAAATTAAGAATAGGCAGTGATTTCATTCACTGATTTATTCAATATTAATTGTACAAGGAGGAAATATATATGAAATATTTGGTACTAGGTTGTGGACTCCAAGGAAGAATCGTGGCATATGATATATTGCAATTCGAAAAAGACTCCAAAGTAATAATAGCAGATATTGATGATAAAAATCTACAAACAGCTAAAAGTCTTATGCAAAACAATAGACTTTCAGTAGAAAAATTTAATGTTTTTAATGAAAAAGAAACTGTCGCTCTAATGTCAAAAGTAGATGTAATTGTCAATAGTTTACCTCATACCTGGGAAATTACAGAAAGCTTTTACAAAGCACTGGCAAAGACAAAAGACAAAAAGGCAGTATTTACTGATTATTGGATGTGGGAGAAACATTATAAATTTGATGAAGCATTGAAAAAGGCAAACGTTTTAGCAGTGCCAGGACTAGGTATTGTCCCTGGATTTGGAAATATATGTGTAGGTCAGTTAGCTTATGAATTTGATCAACTAGAAGAAGCAGCTATTTACTGTGGCGGACTTCCAACTAAAAGAGGTGTGGCACCTTTAGATTATATGATTTTATTCAATGTTGAAGCATTATTGGATTTATATCTAACTCCTCCAACTGTTATCCAAGATGGAAGACCTGAAGTTGAAGATGCTCTTGATAATTTTGAAACATTCTTGATACCTGGTTATGGAGAGGTCGATGCTTTAAAAACAGATGGTCTATATAGTTTAAATAAGACCATGGTCGAAAAAGGTGTAAAAAAAGCAGCCGAATACACGCTACGTTATCCAGGGCATTATCAAACAATGCAAATATTGAACGATGCTGGATTCTTCAGTAAGGAACCAATAAATGTAAATGGAATGGAAGTAATCCCTAGAGATGCCTCAGAAGTTATTCTTAACAAACTAATGAAAAAAATACCTGGAGTTAGAGATTTTACTTATTTATATGTAATAGGAAAAGGATTAAAAGACGGAAAATATGTTCAAAAAGTATATGAATTATTAGATTATAGTGATGAAGATATGGGAATCACCTCTATGGAGAGAACAACAGCTTATCCAGCATCAATAGCAGCTATAATTATTGCTCATAATCACGGTGGAATGAGAGGAGTTGTAGAACCTGAAAATATATTTGTAGGAGAGCGCTTTGAAAAAATGATAACAGAACTTGCAAAAAGAAGAGTTATAGTATACGCGAGATAAAAAACTATATTTATAAAAAGGAGGTTATGTATTTATACGCGATTATAGAGATATTAAATTATGAAAAAATGTAAAAGAGGAAAAGTGGAATGATTAGCACTGGCAGGTTAGAAATAGAATTATTAGTTTTAAATAAATCCAATTCTAAATAATTCCAACGTTATTTAGGTTAATATAAAATACTAAGAATTAATAAGGAGGCGGAAAAATGATAACATTATTAAAGCTGTCCCCAATTTTCCTATTAGCAGGACTTATGATGGGTAGTAACATAGGAGATCTTGGACTAGATATCGTGGTTATAGCTCCTATTGCAACGATTTATGCTGCAATAATAGCTTATTTAACTGAAAAGATTACGTTCAATGAAATTATTGATGCAGCTATAAAAAGTGTTAAAGGAACCACATTAGTTATTTTTATTTTAATGTTTGCATATGCCATGGCAGAAGTATTCATGTCAACAGGAGTAGGAGCAGCCATTATTAATATTGCATTAGGTATTGGCATTACTGGTAAAACAGTCGCAGTTACTTCATTTTTTGTAACAGCAGTTTTATCTGTAGCAACTGGCACATCCTGGGGTACATTTGCAGCCTGTGCACCTATTTTCTTATGGTTAAACCATATAGTAGGTGGAGATATTATTCTCACTATTGGAGCTATAGCTGGTGGTTCTTGTTTCGGAGACAATATTGGATTAATATCCGATACTACTGTAATCAGTTCAAGCATACAAGATGTTGAAGTAATACATAGAATTAGACATCAAGGTGTATGGTCTATTCTATGTTTAATATTAGCAGCAATATTATTCTTTGTTTTTAGTTTGGGATTACCTAGTGAAGTTGGTAGTGCAACTGAAGCCATAAATCAAATTCCAGAGGAAGTATGGACTAATCTAGCTGCAGAGAGACCTGCAGCAATAGACTTACTTAATCAAGTAAAGGAAGGCGTTCCATATTACATGATTTTACCACTAATAATAGTACTAGGATTTGCTATAAAAGGACTACCAACCTTGACATGCTTATTCTCTGGTCTCCTTGCTTCGTATATATTTGGTATGTTTACAGGAACTGTAGAATCAACTCATGCATTCTTAGACCTAATATATACAGGATTTACTGACGCAGGTTCATGGGTTATAGTTATGATGGTATGGATTAATGCATTTGGTGGAATAATGTCTAGGATGCAAGCTTTTAAGCCATTGTCACAATTAATATCAAAATGGACAAAAAATGTTAGACAATTAATGTTTGCTAATGGTGTTTTATCTATATTAGGAAACGCAGCTTTAGCAGATGAGTTAGCCCAAATAGTAACTATTGGGCCAATAATCAGGAATTTAACAGAGGAAAATATAGAGGCCAGTGAGGAGGATATGTATACACTTCGTCTAAGAAATGCTACATTTTCTGATGCACTAGCTGTTTTTGGTTCCCAACTTATACCATGGCATGTGTATATTGGATTTTATGTTGGTATTGCAACAGCAGTATATCCATTACATCAATTTGGAGCATTTGATATTATTAAGTATAACTTTATCTCTATTATTGCTATAGTATCAATCTTGTTATTAACTTTAACTGGATGGGATAGATTTATTCCTCTATTCCGTATGCCTGCTGAACCAGACGTTCAATTAAAGAAAAATCTTAAGAATGTAACGGAGAGTAAATAATATATAAATAAAAGCCTATTAATAAACAACCGACCTCCCACACTATCGTACGTATAGTTCTCATATATGGCAATCTCATAGTTTACACTCTAACTTCAAGATAATAACTTAAATATGCTTATTGTTCAAACCTGACCTCGGTTAGGGTTGTGTCAAAAATCTAGCTATTGGCTATATACCAATAGCTTTTCTCGTGTTTTGGTGTTTTGTCATTCCCATGCCCTTGCTTTAGCTACATCTAGCTTCTGAACGTTTTCAAACTTTATCTTGACTTTCTCAGTAATCAATGTGGCTATTGTACTAGTTCCATATAGGAAATGTTTACCAAGTTCATTCTTATTGACCTTTACCTATTGAATAATTTCGTCCTTCCTATTTATAATAGGCTATTAAAGCTGTACGTTTCTTTTTCTCCATTTTCACTTTTGTAAATTCATCTTTTTCATTCATATCAACAGACTCTCAGATATTCTATGTATTAATACTTTACACAAATTTTCAAAAATAACAACGATAAATATTAATCAATAGAGATTTTTATAATAATTATGGGAAATTGTCAAATTTAAATAAAGGGTTAATAAATATAGTTTAGTATGATATAATTTAAAAAACAACTTTAAATAGAAAGGTGAATGACTATTGATTAGACAACTAAGTAAGAAAAGGATAGTCGCATTAGTTATCGCTGTAGTACTAATTGCTACAACAATAATTACTATTGCGGTGAATCAAAAACAAAATGGTTCAAATAACAGCGTAGTCGCTTCTGTAGGTGGCGAACAGATTACTAAAGATGACTTATATGATCTATTAGTTAAACAATATGGCCAGCAAGGTGTAAATACATTAGTAACCAATAAAATTATTGAATTAGAAGCGAAAAAACAAAAAATAGTAATCAAAGATGAAGAAATTCAAAAAGAAACAGATACGATGATAGAGAGTCTTGGAGGAAAAGAATCCTTTGATATGGCACTTGAATATTCAGGTCTTACGCTAGAAGATTTGCAAGACAATATAAAAACAGAATTATATCGTAAAAAATTGCTAGAGCCTGAAATCAAAATTACTGAAGAAGAGATGAAAAACTACTTTAAGCAAAACAAAGATTCTTTCAACCAACAAGAACAAGTAAAAGCTCGCCATATATTAGTCGACACAGAAGAAAAAGCTCTGGAAGTAAAAGAAAAACTTTCTAACGGAAAAAAATTTGAAGACTTAGCAAAAGAATATTCTACAGATAGTAGCAGTGAAAATGGCGGTGATCTTGGATTCTTTGGGAAAGGTCAAATGGTACCAGAATTTGAAAAAGCTGCATTCTCAATGAAAGTTGGAGAAATCAGTGATCCGGTTAAGACTGAACATGGATATCATATTATTAAAGTAGAAGATAAGAAAGAAGCAAAAGAAGTTAATTATGAAAGTAGTAAAGAAGATGTAAAAGATGCTATATTCCAACAAAAATTACCACAAGTATTTAATACTTGGATTCAAGAAAAAATGACTGAATATCAAGTGCAGTCATTCTTATAAAAAAGAGACTGTTTCGTAACTGATAAATTAGTTATGAAACGTCTCTTTTTTATCTCTATCTATAAATCAATCTCTCATCTTCCTTTATTCTTACTCTATCATTACTTAATATCTGTTTGGTCCTATCCCCATCTCCTAGAGAGTCTAAATATACTATTTCCACAGGCTCTATCTTTATTATCTTTATCTCTCTTTTTTCATGATCAAGTTGGTAAGGATCCGAATAATATCTTTTTGCTTCATCAAATAGATGTGCATTATCTAAACTAGTAGTAGCTCTCCCAAATACTTGAACCCCTTTTATCTGCCTATAATTGATATAGTCTGTATTCACCAATAGACAAACATTAGGATTTTGTTGTATAGCTTTAAACTTCTCTCCTCCGGCTGAGATTATATAAATATTTAAATCTTCACCGACAAAGTATTGTACAGGACTGCTTCTAGGTATATCATTCAAACAAGTCCCTAGAGAACCTTCCTTATGCTCCTTTAAAAATTGTAATATATTATTCTTTAATTCCTCCGTTGTCATATTATCATTCACGTATTTCACCTTCCTATTTATATGATAGAATCTATACACTACTATTATTTTACAATTATGAATAAACTATACAGACTCGTTTTATATAATAGGAATTAATAAATATGCTTCTTTACTAATTATCTCTATATAATTTTGAAAGCTCTATAGACAGCTCACTAGCTATTCTTGCATTATTATAAACCAATTGAATGTTAGCATCTAAGCTATTCCCTTTGGTAATCTCCTTTACTTTCGAGAGAAGAAATGGAGTAGTTTCTTTGCCTCTTATTCCCTTTTGTTCTAATTCTTCTATCGCTTCGTCTATAGCTTTATTTATAGTTTCATAATCTATTTCAAATTCTTTAGGTATTGGATTTGCTACAACTAATCCTCCATTCAGTTTTAAATCCCATTTAGATTTTATAGCTTGTGCTAATTCTTCTGCTGAATCTACCTTATAATCTACTTCATAGCCTGACCTAGTAGTATAGAAAGCAGGCAGTTCCTCTGTCTTATACCCTACAACAGGTACTCCAAGGGTCTCTAAATATTCCAAAGTTAGCCCTATGTCCAATATGGATTTAGCACCTGCGCATACTACTGCTACATTAGTACGTGCCAATTCCTGTAAATCTGCTGATATATCAAAGGTTTCCTGAGCTCCTCTGTGAACTCCTCCAATGCCACCTGTTGCAAAAACTTTAATTCCTGCAAGAGAAGCAATAATCATAGTTGACGCTACAGTGGTAGCACCATCTAATTTATTGGAAACAATAAACGGAATATCTCTTCTAGATGTTTTAATCACACCTTCCGTCTTTCCTAGATATTCTATCTCATCAACTGTTAATCCTACTTTAAGTCTTCCATTTACTATACCTATTGTTGCAGGTACTACACCTTTATCTCTAATTATCTTTTCAACATTAAATGCAGTCTCTACATTTTGAGGATAAGGCATACCATGGGATATGATTGTTGATTCTAAAGCAACCACAGGGTCTCCTCTTTTAATTGCTTTTAATACTTCTGGATTGATATCTAAATATTTTTTTAACATGGTTCCACTTCCTTCATATATAATTTAATATTTTCAATAGACATACTTGGATTTATGGTATTTTCATGGGAAAGGGCAAGTAGAGACGAAGCTATTCCCATCTTTGCACTTTCTTCAATATCAAGCTGATTTATATGGGCATAAGCTAAAGCCGCCATAAATGCATCACCAGCTCCAGTGGCATTGACAACTTCTATATTAGGTCCTCTAATATGGCCACTATCAATTCCATCATCATAAAAAACTCCTTTTTCCCCTAAACTGATAAATACCCTCTTAACTCCTTTTTTCAAAAAATATTCGGTAACTCTTTTAAGATCATCTTTTTTTTGTATCTGAATACCTGAAAGAATTTCTGCTTCTATTCTATTTGGCTTTATTGTATGAAAATGCCCAATTAATTCTTTAACCTTTTTTGCCTTCGTAGTAGATACAGTATCTAAAAAAAATTCCTTGCTCTTATAAGTAGTTACCAAATACTCTATAACATCTTTAGGTATATTTGTATCTATTATGGATAGCATTGAATTTTCAATGGCATGATCTTTATTCTTAATAAATTCCACTGTCATCCTATCAAAGATATCCATATAGGATATAGAAAGAGCCATGTCCCCATTTTCATCTAAAATGGACATATATGTAGAAGTAGACTCTCCTTCTAATATTAGTGAATCTAATAAATCCAAATTGATTAGTTTTGATTCATCTATTATTTTAGTACCATAGATATCCTTCCCAATTACAGATATTAATTTGGTAGGGATCCCTAATCTCACCAAATTTTCTCCTATATTTCTCCCTACACCACCAAGAGATACTTTAATATTTCCAGGATTTGAATCCTTATAGATCAGTTTATTATATGGAAATCCTTGAATATCTATATTCACTCCTCCAATTACCGTAATGTACGAATCTTTGCGAACAATATATCCCCTTCCAAGAATATATCCCTTTTTAATAAGATTTGTAATATGAACAGCAACCGAGGATCTAGTTATACCTATTATTTCTGCTATTTGTTTTTGAGTTATCATAGGATTCTTTTCAATTAAATTTAATATTTCTCGTTCTCTATTAGTCATCTTTATCCCAACTTTTGTTTATAAAATTAATATTTGCTTATATCATATATTATCCAATCTACATTGTCAACTATTAATAATAAGTATAATATAAATTTTATTGCACAAAATATGTTTAAATACAACTATTATAAAGGATGATCAATATTGGAAATTCGTGAAAATACTCTTATTCCATTAGGATATGGAAAGTTTATACGTTCAGATAAAATTGTAGCTCTTGATCCAATCGAAGATAACCGTGGCCCAGGAAGACGTACCTTAGTATATGTGGAAAATCTCAATAATCCTATGGTAGTTTCTCGAACAGAAACTTCAATTTTAGCCAACATGTCAAAAACACCAGAGGACATTTTAGAAGCTACTGCTGCATTAGAACTCTTACAGGATATATTAGATGATATTGAACAAGTTGGACATATGCTAAGGAGAAGTATTCTAGATGAAGCTGGTTTAGATTTAAATAGAATAGAAACGAAAATTCAAGAAATTTTAACACATGATATTGATGATACAATGCAATGAAATAGTAGACTCTACTATTTCATTGCATTTATTCCCTCGCATGAGCAATTCTACTAGCAGCAGCTGCAGCAATTGCAGCAACTAAATCATCCAAAAAAGTGTTCACCACTTTTCCCTTTTCAGTATCTAATTTTTTTATAATACCCTTCTTTTCCTTATCTAGATATCCATAATTAGTCAATCCAATAGTTCCATAAACATTTACTATAGATAATGGGATGATTTCATCGATACCATATAATCCTTCATCAGACTCTACTATACTCTGTAGGGGTTCTGATAAAAGATTCCTCTCTGCTAATTCATCTAATGCTATGCCAGTTAGAATAGCATGAATTATTTCTCTCTTCATGAGTACCGCTTCGACATTTTCTATACAAACTTCTAGTGTTAAATCTGGATAATAATCTTTTTGTAATTTATATACTAATTCTCCGATGTCTCTAACCTTTACTCCTCTTTTTTCTAACACTTCTATGGTTTTTTTATTTAATTCTCTCATATTGTACCTTTTCATAGACCTTCTCCTATCTAAAATCTATTAACGCTTAGATTAAACATATTACAACTTAATATTATTATATTATATCCTGAAACTAATTATTTAGGCGAATATATATTATTATTCCTAAAATGCACAAAATAATATGATAAATCAAAATTGAAAATTGAAAAAAATTATGTTATTATATATTTAACTTATGGGCGATTGGTTCAGGGGTTAGAGCGCCACGTTGACATCGTGGAGATCGTTGGTTCAAATCCAATATCGCCCACCACAATACTAGGGCATCTACAATTGTAGATGCCCTAGTATTTATGAACTTATTTCATATATATCAGAAAACTCTATTCCTACTCTATCGATTATTACATCTTTGCTACGATTCACTTTAGTTGAATTTTCATCATCATCTACCAAATATACTGGTAACTCAATGATAAACTCACTTCCCTTTCCTAATTGACTATTTAAAAATATCTTCCCTCCATGCATTTCTATTATTGACTTAACAATAGATAATCCGATACCGCTTCCTTCATTATTCCTATGTAATGATGAATCAACTTGTTCAAATCTATCAAATATTGTATTTATCATGTTCTCTGGTATTCCCTTACCATTATCTTTTACCGATATAACAACTTTATCATCTTTATTCCTTATATTTACTTTAATCTCTTGATTTGATTCTTTAAATTTTATAGAATTTGAAAGCAAATTCAGCATAACTCTTTGTAACTCATAATCATCACAAGCAATAATACGTTCCTCCACTTCTGTATCAAATATTAACGAAATATCTTTATCTTTAACGTATTCTGCTACAGATAGGGTAATGTCTTCAATTATAGAAACAATATTATGATTTTTTAAGTTTAAATGCATATGTCCCGAATCTATTTTTGTAATATCAATAAGGTTATCAGCAATTTTAATTAGCCTGTAACAATTCTGCGTTAATATCTTAAGATATTCATCGGGTACAACATTTTGTTCTTCTGCATCATTCTTATTTATATTTGGCAAAAGTTGTATTATGCCTAAAATAACATTTAGAGGTGTTCTGAGTTCGTGTGATACTGTTCTAAAAAATGAATTTTTCATATCATCAATTTCCTTTGCCTTCTGTAGTAATGCTTGTCTTATATCTATCTTTTTTTGTAATTCTTCAACCTTCTCTCTTTGGGTAATATCTCTACAATTAATTATATTCCCTTTCTTTACCCCCTTGTCAATAAAAGGTAAAACAGATACTTCAAATAATTTCTCGTTCTTAAACTTAAAATAATAAGTCTGATTACCTTTTGATTTCTGAAAATCTTTGATACACCTTTTAAAGTCCTCAGGATTATACAAGTTTTTTCTGATATGAGTAATTACCTGATTAAAGTTTTTACTTGAAACTTCTTTATATGAAATATTCATCATCCTTGCAAATTGTTTATTTACGTGCATAATATCTTTGTCATTGTCTACAACTAATATACCATCCAGTGATGATTCTAATATACCAGTCAATAATTCTGTTTTTCTCAAACTTTCTATTTCTGATCTTTTTTCCTTTTCGGATTGTGATTTATATCTATGAATTATCCTTTCTAAATTTTGGTTCTTATTACATAAAATATTGTTTATTTTAGCTACACTCAAGCTGGGTTGTTGAAATCCTGATTCAACCAAAGCGGTATAGATTAAATAAAAAGAAATTAATTTTAAAGCATGTCCTAAAATATTGGTTAAGTTGTATATCTCAATATAATGAATAAAAAATGCTTCAGATATAATTGTAGTTGTTACAGATAATACTAAGAATATGTCAGTTTTATTCAAATCCGTATCCTTTGAGTTGATAAAGTATGAAATCCCTAGCAATAATATGCCACAAATAATATATTCACTAATTTTTCTAAATGAAGTTAACCCTACACCTTTCACGAAACAATCTGGAAAAATGTTAAAATACAATATCGAAATCAACAATAAGGCTGAAATGCCAAAATAGTTTAAAAATACTTTCTTAAGACTAATTTTTTTATTGACCAACATAAAAGAAGTTAACAAAGATATGCTTTCCAGATATCTTGCAATAATCCATAATTGTGTTGAGATATTAGTGGTATTACTTTCAAAAACTCCAATATCCATATATGTCAATATATGAATTAAATCTAAACACCCAATAAAACCATAAGCTATTCCTAAAAATATCATACTATCATTTTCACTTATATTATAGGCAATTAAAGCTATAGTTGCCGTCAATAAAACTATAAGTGTACTTAACAGTTCAATTGCTGTATGATATACCAAAAAATTATTATACGCTAAAAATAATACGCTTATCAAAACTAACATATATATAAATATGTATTTTACCACGTTATTACTTTCGCAATCTGAAACTTGATACTTAATATGATCCATTCCAAATAAAACCTCCTACTAAATTATTATATATTTGCTCACAAACCCTATTATACAAAATACAAATGTTATATTTTGTCATAACCTGTCTTTTATATAAAATTTTTTGATAAATTTTTGTCTATACATGCAACTACATCCATTTAGCCATGGGTGTAGTTGCATTAAGTACTACATTCTGTATGTAGTATGATCATTGCCTAAATAGTGGATATCTGCAAAAATTCTTACAATATTATTCTTATAATCATAATCAATCTGTATATTCGTAGGTCTTCCGTCATCGCCTCTATATTGTAGATGCCTTTCTAAAATATTTGAAGCATAATCATCGTTATACTCTTCGTAGTCCTCCTTATATTCATCGGCTGAAATCTCTAATACTAAACTATGAAGTCCATTTTTTACTATTCTCCTCTCCAAAATATTATCAAAATTCATCCATTAACCTCCTATACCATTTTTATAAATATACTTTATATTATCTTCTCTTTAAAAAATTTTTTTATGTCCTTAATTTCTCAATTTAATAAACTTGCATACTTTATATCATTAAAGTAAAAAATAATCTATAGAAAATTTTATGTTAACTTCTGGAGGGATATTATGAATAAACAAAATAATTCGAAAAAATTACCTCAATCTTACTGGTTAGCATCTACACCTACTACTAATTATCCAACTTTAAACGAGGATATAGATGTAGATGTTGTAATAATAGGTGGGGGTTTAGCTGGCATATCATGTGCATATTTACTACAAAAGGAAAATTTAAACATAGCAGTTCTTGAATCTGATCATATCTGTCAAGGAGCAACTGCACACACTACAGCAAAGATTACATCACAACATGGTCTTATTTACGATAAAATAAAAACACAAGCAGGAAAAGAATTTGCAAAGCAATATGCACATGCAAATGAATCAGCAATCCATAAAATTAAAGAAATAATAGAAGATAACCAAATCGACTGTGATTATATATCTCAACCAGCCTTTGTATATACTCAACGAGAAAAATATATTCAACAGATTGAAAACGAGGTTAAAACAGCATCAAGTTTAGGAATTAAAGCTTCCTATGTAGAGGAGATACCTTTTAATATGTCTATTAAAGCAGCAATCCGCTTTGATAACCAAGCTCAATTCCATCCACGTAAATATGTTTTAAGTTTAGCTAGTATTATACATGATAACAACGTTCGTATATTTGAAAATAGTAGAGCTGTAGATATTGAAAAGGACAATAATTATGTAATTACTACTGAAAAAGGAAACAAAGTAAGGGCAAAAAAAGTAATAATCACATCACAATATCCTTTTTATAATAAACACGGAATGTACTTTGCCAGAGTATTCCCTAAGAGGTCGTATATCGTTGGGATTAAAGCAAAAGAAAAATATCCAGGTGGAATGTATGTAAATGAAGAGGATCCGACAAGATCACTTCGTTCTCAAAATACAGAAGATGGTGAGCTTATTCTAGTTGTAGGAGCTAACCATACAACTGGCCAAAGTGATAATACAGATGAAAGCTACCAAGAATTAATAAGTTTTGCAAATAGTATATTTACTATAGAAGATATTCCTTATAAATGGTCTACTCAGGATTATATTACCTTAGATGGAGTACCCTATATTGGAAACTATACTTCAAATACTCCTGATATGTATGTTGCTACTGGATTCCAAAAATGGGGTATGACAAATAGTATGGTCTCTGCTATGATTCTTAGAGACTTGATAGTTAAAGGAGAAAGCAAATGGCAAAATGTTTATAATCCATCACGTAAAAACATTATTTCATCAGCCAAAAATTTTGTGGTTGAAAATTTAAATGTTGCAGAACACCTATTAAAAGGAAAACTTTCTTCATTGCCTAAGAATATTGATATAGAACCTGGTGAAGGTAAGATTATAAAAATTGATGGAGAAAGAATCGGAGCATATAGAGATGAAGAAGGAATGCTCCATTTAGTTAATACTACATGCCCACATATGGGTTGTGAATTAAATTGGAATTCTGCTGAAAAATCTTGGGATTGCCCTTGTCATGGCTCAAGATTTACTTACGAAGGTGAGATAATAGAAGGACCATCAATAAAACCTTTAAAATTTAGCAACGATGTAAATACTATTGAAAAATTATTTAAAGATGACTATTAAAAGACGATGAAATAAAATTAGTATGCACCAAAGATGGATCTTAGCAAAATATTTAATTTTATTAATAGTTTGTCTGACATAGATTTCTAGCCTTTTGTAAATGAGCATAGTAGTGTATAATATATACTGTTCTTATTTATTATAAAAAAGGAGAATTCTATGTTTAAAGTAATCGATTATGAAAAGATAGATAAAAACAATATGAGTAAAACATTTGCGCTAATAGATGTTAGAAGTCCTAGTGAATATAAAGCATATACTATTCCAAGTGCTATTAATATCCCAATTTTCACTGATGATGAAAGGGAAATAGTTGGAACAACTTATGTTCAAGATAGTGTTGAAAAGGCTAAAAGATTAGGAATAGAAATTGCTTCAGAGAAACTTCCTGATATATATGATAAGTTTAATTCATTAAGTAAACAATATGAAAGCATTATACTCTTCTGCGCTAAGGGTGGATTTAGAAGTACATCCTTAGTTTCACTTTTTGCAACTCTTGGAATGAATGTATACAAACTTGATGGTGGATATAAAAAATATAGAAAATATATCAATAATGCACTTCCAAATGCATGTAAGGGTATAAAATTTGTAGTTCTTTATGGTAATACTGGCACTGGTAAAACAGACATATTAAAGGCACTTAAAGAGGAAGGTATGGATGTTCTCGATTTAGAAGGTTGTGCAAATCATAGAGGTTCTTTTTTTGGAAGTATTGGTTTAGGTGAACAAAATACTCAAAAGATGTTCGAAAGCCTCCTGTATGAATCCATTAAAAATAGAAAATCCAATATCATCTTTACAGAAGGTGAAAGTAAAAGAATAGGTAATGATATAATTCCTGATTATATATTTAATTTAATGAAAAGTGGAATTCATATAAAGATCCATGCTGACATTGAGACAAGAGTCAATAATATATTGAAAGATTACGTTCATGATACTGATGATGAACTTCTTAAAGCATTAAAACCACTAAGAAAATATCTAGGCAATAAAAACATCGATAGATATATAGAGATGGTAAAAAAGTCTAAATATGAAATAATAATTGAAGAACTAATGACTAAATATTATGATCCACTTTATGAAAACAAAACTAAAACATATTGTGCCACTTTTTATAACAAGGACAGTAGAAAAACAGCAAAGGAAATAATTAAATGGATGAAAAGTAGCATAATTAATGATAGTGTAATTAAATTACACTATCATTAATTAATATCAATCTTTCTTCTTTTATTATTTCCTTTATTTAATTTTGGAAGGGTAATTTTTAAAACGCCATTATTAAAAGTAGCATCTATCTTACTTTCATCTACGTTATCCATATAAAATCTTCTTCTAAATTCACCATAATGTCTTTCACGGCGAACATAATCTTCTTTCTTATCTTCTACAGTTCCTTCTCTCTTCGCATTGATTATTAAATAATTATTGGAGAAATCTATATCTATATCTTCTTTTTTAATCCCAGGCAAATCCGCTTCTACAAGATAATTATCGTCTGTTTCTTTTAAATCAACTCTAAAATTCTCCTGCATATTGCTCATCGCTGGAAAATAATCGTCATCAAAAAAATTTCTAAAAAATGATGGAAAAAAGTCACCCTTCCTTCCAAAAGGAACTATATCACGCATTCTCAATCTCCTCCTTTGTAATTTTAATTTTAGTTTTCCTTTGTACTATATAAAATATTCAAATTTCTATTTGTATTAAGTTAATAACATAAAATGTAAATACTTTATATTTATAAATATAAAAAGAATGGTTAAATTCAACCATTCTTTCGCTTATCTTTCGTATTTAACTAAAGAATTAATATAATAATCTTTCAATTTTTCTCTTCCTTTCAAGCTTTCCAACTCAATTAAAAATTCCATAGCGACTACTTCTCCACCAGCAGATTCTATTAATTTCGCAGTAGACATAACAGTTCCGCCTGTGGCTAATAAATCATCTACAATTGCAACTCTTTTTCCTCTTCCTATAGCATCTTTATGTATTTCTAATGTGTTACTTCCGTATTCTAGTTCGTATTCATAGCTAACAACATCTGCAGGTAATTTCCCAGGTTTTCTAACTGGTATAAACCCCACTCCTAAAGCATATGCTACAGTAGCTCCAAATAGAAATCCTCTAGCTTCTGGCCCAGCTATATAATCTATATCTTTATCTTTTAAGTCTTTAGCTAACAGATTGACTGCTTCTACAAATGCATTATTATCCTTTATTAAAGTTGTTATATCTTTAAAACTAACACCTTTCTCTGGAAAATCTTCAATTACCCTTATTTTTGATTTAAGATCCAAGTTAATTCCTCCTATGTTTTAGATCAATATTATTAGTATTTAAGTTTATCATATTTAGATAATTTTATAGTAGTCTAACAAAATTTTTAAATTCCTATTTTATCAAGCTGCTTTAGATTATATTGATTTATAATTCTCATCAATTTAGTAGCATATTCCGGATCAGTTGCATAACCTGACCTTTTTAATGCCCATGCTCCCTGAGTACTATCATGCATTACTTTCTTAAAAGATTCATATCTACTAGAATCTAATAAAAAACTTTTGTGGTCAATCCAACTTTCTTCAACGCTATTATAAGCTCTAAACTCTGCATCAACATGATATGTTTGGCCATTATATACTTCCCAAGTATTTATAGTAACCGAACCTACAGGACCTTTACCTTTTATTCCAAATAAATTGTATGACAATTTACCACTATATTTATCTACAGGTACATTTTGTCCCCAACCAGTTTCAAGAATGGATTGAGCTGTTTGTAAAGCAGCAGACATTCCTGTATCTTCCCAAAAATCTCTAGCTAATTTAGAAGCTAACTGAATATATTCATCTACATAATTATTTTTATTAACTATAGAAACAGGCTCATATATTTTCCCCAGATACACTCTAAATGGAATCTCCTCGCTACTGATTTCCTCATTATTATACTTTGCAACCGCCTTTATACTCCAGTATCCAATGTCTTGTTCCGCTGGATTATATATTTGTTCATCCAAAGAGTCTGCATCAGCAATTATTGTTTTCTGTTTTCCTGTTTCCTGATTTGTAATAATATATTTTACACTGTCTAAATCAACGTTACTTTTAATCTTTAAATTTGTAGGTTCTGTTAATACCTGGTTAGGTCCTATACAATCCAATAATACTATTGGCGTCCCTTTTAGCGTAACAGTTATAGGCTCACTTTCATATGTTGCCCCTTGTGTATCCTTAACCCTAACAAAGACCTCTTTAGATCCCTCCAATTCTGGTCCAGGAAACCATGTATAATTTCCATAGGGTATTTCTGCAATAATCTCCTCTACATCTGTATTAGGATTTCTCAATACATATTTCGTTTCGCTTACATCAAAATTCCTTGAAGCCATTAGGTTAACTGGTTTATCTATTATTTGTCCATCTGTAATCCCTGTTAAGGACAATTTTCGGTCTACTCTAACTTTAGCATTAACAGGATTGCTTTCATGAGTTTCACCATTGGTATCATATACAATAGCCTTAAATAAATAATTTCCATTTTCATCTATCTTTGGTTCCCATTTGTATTGACCATAAGGATCTTGTGGGATATCTTCACCAATAATTATAACTTCTTCCGTATCTAAATTTGTGATTTCATATTTAACTTTACTTGCAACAAAATTAGTATCTATTCCTAAACATATTGAATCATCAAACGTTTCATCTTCAGTTACTCCCTCTAGAGAAACCTTAGGAGCTACATCTACATTAACTGAAATTGAATCGCCAGCTATAAATTGTCCATCTTTATCATAGATAGCAGCTACTAGAACTTTATCACCAGTTTCATCTAAATCTGGAACCCACATATATTCACCTGTAAGATCCTCCCCCCTAGCAATTACAATACCTTTAGCTGTATCTGGATTTAATAAAAGATATTTTATCTGGTTACCATTTTTTAAATATTTATCCGACAATGCTGTTTGCAATTTAGTTTTCCCTGTTATGGCCTGTCCAGGTTCTAGTGATGTAATCTCAACATCAAAGAAAGAAACTATATTTGATGATTGACTAGTATCAATATACGCGGTCCTAGTTAATTTGTTCCATTCAACTCCTACACCCAACGCATTGCTAACCAAACGAAGAGGTACAAATGTATGACCATCTATGATTTTTGGTGCTACATCGGTTAAACCATAAACTACTTCTTCATCTTTTTTATATTGAACTAATCTACTATCTATCTTTAAACGCACTGTAATATCATCATTTTTTATAGTTACAACTCTATTTTCACCATCCCAATTAACATCTGCTCCCAATTCTTCTGAAATAAAACGAATCGGTATAAGCGTCCGTCCATTTTCAATAAAAGGACTAGATGATGATGTAAACTCCTCTCCATCTATCATCACTTTAACCAAACCAGTAGCCATAGATTTTGTTGCAAACAAATATGTAAATACAAGTACTGTAATTAGAAAAAATAAAAAATAGCTATTTGACAAACTATCCTTCGTCTTCATCCTACTACCCCCTTCTCTTTATAATAAAATAATTATACCATATATAATAAACTAAATTAAGAACAATTTAAGGATAAGATATTATACAACTGAAAAGAAATATATTTAGGTTTTCATTAATTAATGCTTTTCAATCTCAAATAAATCTTGAATTTTTTCATTCATATATACATAAGAATCGCGAACAGCTTGGTTATAAATTTCTGTACCTAATTTCTCTATAAAAAAATCTAATATTAAACTGGCTGCAAGATCACCCAAATCCTCTTCCCTTTCATTTGCAAAATATTCTTTAATAGCATTAATCATATGAACTCGCTTCTCATTATCCAATTTGATTTTATTCGTACTATCTCTAGAACTCATTATTTATCCCCTTCCTTAAAATAAGCTTTTAATTTATATTACCATATATAAATGAGAAAACAAAAATAAATTTCATCACATAATAATTAAAGAATTCATTAATATTTTTCTTTTATCTTTAACTTTTGAATGCACTTTTCAGACAAGTTTTTAATACTATATACTACAGGAGGTGAAAATATATATGCAAGATGTAAGCACTTATTCAAAAAATACACACCCAGATGATCCAGGAATCAATGCTCAAACTCATGTTCATGAGTTCTTAGGGAGCACTCAAATAGATATTTTACACAATCATCGTTTTGCAGGAGTTACTA
Source organism: Schnuerera sp. xch1 (assembly GCF_019931165.1). Classification (GTDB taxonomy): domain Bacteria; phylum Bacillota; class Clostridia; order Tissierellales; family Tepidimicrobiaceae; genus JAIOUP01. Next base: position 1,013 of record NZ_JAIOUP010000003.1, on the reverse strand, counting down.
GTGAAGCAATTCCATTAAAAGGTGGCGGACATATACACGGAATATTCACAAACACCGATTTCACTAGAAATCATCTTCATGAGCTTGCAGTTGAGACAGGCCCTGCTATCCCCGTAGGTAAAGGTAGACATGTACACTTAGTCAAAGCATCAACTACGGTAGATCTTGACCATTTCCACAACACTGTTTTTGCTACACTCATTGATGATCCTATAGCAGAATACTAATAAAATTAAAGGGGCTGTTTCATAACTTCTAAAGAAGTTGTGAAACGCCTCTTTTTTATGTTCTTGTTATCAACTGTATTATATAGAATTCCATAATTTATAATTTGATTTTTTCACCTCTAATTTTAGGTATACTAAATAAACCTAGAGATTTTCTAAGGTTAATTTTATCTAAAATTTTTTATAATTAAATCGCTTCCTTATATCTAATAAATCCTAATTTATTTTCTATTATTTTATTGCTTAATTTTCTTATATTTATCGCTAGGGCTAATAACTTCATTTCTGCAATAATCTTATCCATACTTCTATGTCTGAATCTTAAATATCTCATTCCCGATTTAATATATGAAAAAATTCCTTCTGCTTGAATTGAGCGGTTAAGTCTCTCAGCAATTCCTTCTTTTGTAATTATATTTTCTTCTGATTTTCTTCTTAAACTTTCAAATCTTTTCGAAACATATATACGTTTTAACCCAGATTTATTTTTGGACTTAATGCACTTATTGGAATAATTACAATCCAAGCAATCTTTACATAAATAAACCCTAGATTCGCTTTTAAATCCATAATTATTTTTTCTATATATTATTTTTTCAAATTCTAGTTTTTTATTATTAGCACAAATGTAGTAATCATCAGTATCACAATATAGCATGTTCTCCTTTCTAGAAATATCACTTTTATATTTTCTTGTCCTTTTAATTTTATAATTTGATGGTTTTATGAAGGATTCTATTTGTTTTTCCTTTAAGTATAGATAATTTTCTTCACTTTCATAGCCTG
>NZ_JAIOUP010000038.1 GCF_019931165.1 Schnuerera sp. xch1 | reverse complement strand
TTATCAAAGGCCTATAAACGTTGTGTTTACAATACTTATAGGCCTTTATTCTTTGATTTTGCTGCAAAACTCAAGATAATAAACATAAAAATCCATAATAAAAAATTATTAATTACATTTCATACCGAAAAAGCTTCTGTCAAAACATTAAATACATTAAGAAAAATAAAACCTTCCTGCGAATTATAAAAAGCAGAGAAGTACTTCTCTGCTTTTTAATAATATCTTTTTCTATCTAATTCTTCATGAAGTATTCCTAGTGTTTCACCGAACCTTTGGAAATGATTTATTTCTCTTTGCCTTAAAAATCTAAGTGTATCTGTTACCCCTGGATCATCGCTAATATTTATTAGCCATTCATAGGTAGCTCTCGCTTTTTCCTCTGCTGCCATATCTTCATGAATATCCGCTATAGGATCTCCTTTTGAATTAAAATATTTGGCTTCAAAAGGTACTCCTGCTGCATTATGAGGGAATGGGCTTTTACCATGATCTACATAATGAGCTTCAAAAGGCGTTCCTTTTATTTGATCCACAGAAGCATCCTTTACTAATCTCCATACTACAGTTCCTATTATTTCCCAGTGAGCTAATTCTTCAGTACCAATGTCTGTCAATACTGCTTTAGCTTTGTTGGTAGGCATAGTCCATCTCTGGGTTAAGTATCTAATTCCCGCTGACAACTCTCCATCTGCACCACCAAATTGTTCTATTATCATTTGTGCTAGTGCAGGATTTGTAGTATCTACTCTAACAGGATATTGTAATTTTTTTTCATAAATCCACATATCTTTCCCCCCTATCAAATATCAAAGTTTATTTCCCAAGGCCAAGGTCCATATATATAAGACCATGGACAACCACTCATACCAGTAAATGATAATAGACCATATTTCGCTTCATACAAGGACCTCAATTCATGATATCTCTGAGAATAATCATTATGAAGTCTTAAAGCTCTTTTATCATTTGGATGAGTGTCTAAATAAAGGTTGATTTCTACTAACGCAAATTGAACTTCCATTAATTCTTTTAATAACATCTTTTGTTCTCTATCCATAGTATCCACCTCCGTTTGTCTCTGCCATTGTCTCCCTTTTATAAGGCATATATAATTCAGGAAATAATGTTCCTCTTTTTAATGCTTCCTTAGGATCATACACCTCATTTAATCTCTGGAAAGGTACATAGGCTCTTGCTAAACGCATATCTCTATAATTTCTATTCATATTCTATCCTCCTAACTTTTTTGGATACTTTTTTCAATATATAGTACGTACAAAAAAGATGATTGTTACAAAAATAAAGGGGCTGTTTCATAACTTCTAAAGAAGTTGTGAAACGCCTCTTTTTTACGTTCTTGTTATCAACTGTATTACATA
>NZ_JAIOUP010000037.1 GCF_019931165.1 Schnuerera sp. xch1 | reverse complement strand
CTGGTGCCAAGGCATTCACCTTATGCCCTTATTTGCTTGACCAGAAATATAATTTACTGTGTAGTTTTCAATGTGCAATTTAAAATTTTCAACCTTTTAGGTTGAATTATGGTGGAGATGAGGAGATTCGAACTCCTGACCCCCTGCTTGCAAGGCAGGTGCTCTCCCAACTGAGCTACACCCCCAAATAAACAAAACAGTGTGAAAATACTTTTGTACTCCTTAGAAAGGAGGTGATCCAGCCGCACCTTCCGATACGGCTACCTTGTTACGACTTCACCCCAGTCATCAGCCCTACCTTCGACAGCTGCCTCCATAAGGTTGGCTCACTGGCTTCGGGTATTGCTAACTTCCATGGTGTGACGGGCGGTGTGTACAAGACCCGGGAACGCATTCACCGTGGCATTCTGATCCACGATTACTAGCAACTCCAGCTTCATGCAGGCGAGTTGCAGCCTGCAATCCGAACTGGGATTGGTTTTATGGGATTGGCTTCTTATCGCTAAGTCGCTTCCCTTTGTACCAACCATTGTAGCACGTGTGTAGCCCAGGACATAAAGGGCATGATGATTTGACGTCGTCCCCACCTTCCTCCGGTTTATCACCGGCAGTCCCTCTAGAGTGCTCAGCCTAACTGCTAGCAACTAAAGGTAAGGGTTGCGCTCGTTGCGGGACTTAACCCAACATCTCACGACACGAGCTGACGACAACCATGCACCACCTGTCTCCTCTGTCTCCGAAGAGAATTTCCTATCTCTAGGACTGTCAGAGGGATGTCAAGCCCTGGTAAGGTTCTTCGCGTTGCATCGAATTAAACCACATGCTCCGCTGCTTGTGCGGGTCCCCGTCAATTCCTTTGAGTTTCATTCTTGCGAACGTACTCCCCAGGCGGAGTGCTTAATGTGTTAACTCCGGCACCGAGGTTTGACCCCCGACACCTAGCACTCATCGTTTACGGCGTGGACTACCAGGGTATCTAATCCTGTTTGCTCCCCACGCTTTCGTACCTCAGCGTCAGTATAAGTCCAGAAAGTCGCCTTCGCCACTGATATTCTTCCTGATATCTACGCATTTCACCGCTACACCAGGAATTCCACTTTCCTCTCCTTAACTCAAGCCAAACAGTTTCAAATGCTTACATAGGTTGAGCCTACGCCTTTCACATCTGACTTGCTTGGCCGCCTGCGTACCCTTTACGCCCAGTAATTCCGGACAACGCTCGCCCCCTACGTATTACCGCGGCTGCTGGCACGTAGTTAGCCGGGGCTTCCTCCTATGGTACCGTCATTATCGTCCCATAGGACAGAGCTTTACGATCCGAAGACCTTCATCGCTCACGCGGCGTCGCTGCATCAGAGTTTCCTCCATTGTGCAATATTCCCCACTGCTGCCTCCCGTAGGAGTCTGGACCGTGTCTCAGTTCCAGTGTGGCCGTTCACTCTCTCAAGCCGGCTACCCATCGCTGTCTTGGTGAGCCGTTACCTCACCAACTAACTAATGGGACGCGAGACCATCTTCTACCGCTTT
>NZ_JAIOUP010000036.1 GCF_019931165.1 Schnuerera sp. xch1 | reverse complement strand
GAGGTCACTGAAAAAGTCCTAGCAAAATAGAATTAAAGGCATAACAAATACAACAATAGTTGTAGGAGTTATGCCATTTTTGTTGTAAAATATATATATACTAATTAATGAAGGTGATCTTAATGTTAAAGCAGCAAATTGAAATGGTTTTAAGTCCATATAGTGAAATATACAATTTGATTATTCCAAAAGATAATATTCTTAGGAAAATAAATGAAATGATTGATTTTTCATTCATTTATGATGAATTGATTACAAAATACTGCCCTGATAATGGGAGAGCTGCGATTGACCCGCTTAGAATGTTTAAATATCTTCTTCTAAAAGTAATTTATGACCTATCAGATGTTGATGTTGTAGAACGTTCAAGATATGATATGTCTTTTAAATATTTTCTTAATATGGCACCAGAAGAAAACGTCATAAATCCAAGCTCTTTAACAAAGTTTAGAAAACAAAGATTAAAAGATATAGAACTATTGGATTTACTTATTGGAAAAACTGTAGAGATCGCCTTAGAAAAAGGTATAGTAAAGAGTAAATCAATTATCGTGGATTCTACCCATACAAAAGCAAGATATAACCAAAAATCACAAAGAGAGATTCTTGTTGAATACTCTAAAAAATTAAGAAAGTCGGTTTATGAAATAGATGAATCTATAAAAAAGGATTTTCCAACAAAAGTAAATAGCGGTATCTTAGAAGATGAAATAAAATACTGTGAAAAACTAATATCTGTTGTAGAAAATAACGAACTAATAACCAAATATCCTAAAGTAAAAGAGAAACTAAATTTATTAAAAGAAATAATTGAAGATGATTTAGAAATGCTAAAACATACAAATGATAAAGATGCAAAAGTGGGTCATAAAACAGCAGACACCTCATTTTTTGGATATAAAACTCATATAGCATTGACAGAAGAGAGAATAATAACTGCAGCTACTGTAACATCTGGGGAAAAGCATGATGGGAAACAATTAAAAGATTTAGTAAAAAAATCACGTGAAAATGGTATTGAAGTAAGGGAAATAATAGGAGATGCTGCCTACTCAGAAAAAGATAACATTGAATATGCAAAAGGAGAAAAGATAAGATTAATTTCAAAACTAAGTGATGCAGTGACCCATGGCAATAGAAAAAATGAAGACAAGTTTGAATACAATAAGGATGCTGGGATGTACGTCTGCAAAGCAGGGCATATGGCGATAAGGAAAGCACGGCAGGGTAAAAAAGATTCAGGGACAAATCAAGTCAATACATATTATTTTGACATAGAGAAGTGTAAAGGTTGTCCACATAAAGATGGTTGCTATAAAGAGGGCTCAAAAACAAAAACATATTCTGTAACTATAAAATCTGTAACTCATCAAGAGCAAATGAATTTTCAAGAAACAGAGTATTTTAAAGATAGAGCAAAAGAAAGATATAAAATAGAGGCTAAGAATAGCGAATTAAAGCATAGACATGGATATGATATAGCATCATCTTCAGGTCTAATTGGCATGGAATTGCAAGGGGCACTCACAATATTTGCAGTAAACTTAAAGAGAATAATAAGGCTAAGTAAGTAAATTAGGTTTAAACTAATACGATATTATTAACAAAAAACGAACTAGTGAGGAAATATATTACTAGTTCGTTTTAATTTTATTACTTTAGATTATAAATCTAGAAAACACTTAATGTTTTTCAGTGACCTC
>NZ_JAIOUP010000035.1 GCF_019931165.1 Schnuerera sp. xch1 | reverse complement strand
TCCTTAGTTCTGCAGCAAAAATTCAATATAAAGTTAATATAATCCTTTGCCTATCTTGGTTAGGGATATTTTTTTGTCAAATTTAATATATTTTACTGCTATTCTATGCTATTCTATGGTATAATATAGATGGGTGATGCAAATGTTTTTAAAGAAAGATAAAAGGCCTAATGGTCGCATATATTTGTCCATTGTTAAAGGATTTAGAGATCCAATTACTAAAAAGAATAAACAACGTGCTGTAAAAAGTATTGGATTTCTAGATGAGTTTGAAGATATTTATGAGGATCCTATTGAACATTTTAAAAATTTAGCTAAAGAAATGACTGAAGAAGAAAAGCTTAATAATGCTCCCTTAGAGTTTTCTTTTGATAAATCAGAATCTGTTAAGAATAATGAAGTTTTAAGGAAAAACTTTGGTTTTGTTGTTTTAAGTTATATTTATCATAAGTTAAATATTGATTATTTTTTAGATAATAAGCAACAGAGTTTAAATATTGATTTTTCTTTGAATAAAATTTTACAAGCTTTAAGTTTTCTAAGAGTAATGGAACCTTGTTCAAAAAAGAAGTCCACTGAATTATTAGAAAAATATTTTATGGATTCTGATTTTTCAATTGATGATGTGTATAGATCTTTAGATTATTTTGCTAAATACAAAAAGGATTTGATTTTACATATTCATGAATATATTAGATGTGAATATGGTAGAAATCTCGATAATGTCTTTTATGACGTTACTAATTATTATTTTGAATCTGATGAAGATAATTTTAGGATAAAAGGAGTTTCTAAAGAACATAGACCTAATCCAATAGTTCAAATGGGCTTGTTAATGGATGATGAAGGTATTCCTATTTCTTTTAAATTATTTGAAGGTAATACTAATGACTGTAATACTTTAATGCCTGTTCTTGATGAATTGAAAAAAGATTTTAATTTTGGTAGAGTTATTGTTGTTGCAGATAAAGGTATGAATACAGGAGAGAACATTGCTTACAATGTTATACATAAAAATGGATATATATATTCAAAATCTGTTAGAGGTTCATCTAAAGAGGTAAAAGATTATATTTTAAATGCTAATGGCTACAAAGACATGGGCGATGAGTATAAATTCAAATCAAGGGTTGTTAATACTAATATTTGGATTACTAATGCTAAAGGGAAAAAGGTTCAAGTTGAGATTGAACAAAAACAAGTTGCTTTTTATTCTGAAAAATATGCAAGAAAAGCTAGGAAAGACAGACAAAAGGTTTTAGATAAGGCTAATAAATTAATTAAATTAAAGAAGGGTAGTCTGAATAAAGGAGCTTACAAGTATATTAAAGATGAATATTTAGATAGGGAAACTGGTGAAATTTTAGAGAAAGGTGATTATTTATATATTGATGAAGATAGAATTGCGGAAGAAGAAAAATATGATGGTTATTATTTAATTGTCAGCAGTGAATTAAATATGCCTGATAGAGAGATTATTGAACGTTACAAAGGGCTTTGGAAGATTGAAGAAAGTTTTAAGATTACTAAAAGTCAACTTAAATCTAGACCTGTTTATGTTAGAAAAAAAGATCATATTGAAGCACATTTTTTCATTTGTTTTTTAGCATTAATTTTAATTAGATTATTAGAAAAAGAAACTAATTACGAGTTTAGTATTTCTGAATTAATTAATTCTATTAAAAATTTAAGCGTAACTTATCTTGATGAAAATTATTATATGTTAGACTATGTAGATAATGTTTCTAAGTCATTTTCAAATATTTTAAATACTGATATTACCAAAAGATTTTGGAAACAAAGTGATATCAAAAACTTAATTGCAAATTCTAAAAAATAATAGGTGTAGAACTACACTCTTTTGTAATTATCAAAGGCCTATAAACGTTGTGTTTACAATACTTATAGGCCTTTATTCTTTGATTTTGCTGCAAAACTCAAGAT
>NZ_JAIOUP010000034.1 GCF_019931165.1 Schnuerera sp. xch1 | reverse complement strand
CTTCAATCCATACACTATGCAGACAAGGCATTAGGACAATTTATAGAGGACTTGAAGAAAGAAGGCTATTACGACAACTCAGTAATAGCTCTATATGGAGACCATTATGCTATAACAGGGTTCAATGATTCAGGAGTACAATTGATGAAGAATTTTTTAAATGAACCTTATGATTTAGATGAGATGATGAAGGTACCGTTGATAATTCATATACCAGGCTTAGAGGAGAAAGAGACTATCACTAAGCTAGGTAGTCAATTAGACTTTTTACCTACTATATTAAATATAATGGGATATGAAAATGAAAAAGGGATTATGTTTGGGAGAGATTTGTTGAACTATGAAGGGGATACCTTTGTAGCTCCTATGACATATGTTATAAAGGGATCTTTCATAGATGATGAAAATATATTCTATATGTCGAGAAATGGAATATTTAATAATAGTACTGCTAAGGATAAGAAAACCAAGGAGAAAATTGAAGATCTAGCACCATTAAGAGAAACCTATAAATTAGTAGTAGACGAAATCAACAAATCTAATTATATATTAAAAACCGATTTATTAAAGCATATATTGAAGAATAATGGCCAGATAGACTTGAATTCTTTACAAGGTATAAATATACCAGATGATAAGATAATTAAATGTTATGATAATCCTTTAAATGAATTAGAGGATAGTGTATGGAAAGGTAACAAAGTTTTATCGGTACAGGTTAAATGGTCAGAAGATGGAGAAGAAGTATTATTAAGTGATGGCACAAATATAAATGAATTAGCCAAATGGATGATGGATTATGAAGATGTATATATAGATCTTAGATCTTCTGAAAAAGATGAATCCGCATTCCTAAAGATAAAGGGTGATTTCCCTGAATTAAAGGATAGATTTATAGTGGAAATGGAGGATTTTGAACACCATATAAATCTATCCAATAAAGCGTACAAAAATATAATGCTCAATTTAACTGAAAACAATTATAAAGAAGAAGATATAATATCGTTTTTAAATAGGACTCCATTAACCGGAGTAATAATAGGTACAGAATTAAAAGATTCCTCTTTATTAGATGAATTAAAAGAGATGAAAATTCCTGTGTATTTAGATGAATCAGACAAAATGACTTTGATTAGATAACGGAGGAAGAGATATGTTTCCAGTATTGTTTATATTGTCAGTATTAAAAATATTATTGTTTATGCACAATACTAAAGTTGTAAGCAATAAATTTCTGATATTTTTCATAAGTATTTTAGTAATACTATTTGTATTTTCGTTAATATACCTTAGTTGTAAAAAGAAAAAGCGCATATATGCTTTTTCTTTTTATCTTATCGTATCCATAATAATATTTGTGGATGTAGTATATTATAGTTATTTCAATACCTTGCCTTCAGTAAATATGCTAAGTCAAGCCAATCAATTGACTGCGGTAGGGGATAGTATTAAATCTTTATTGACTATTGATAAATTGTTACTTATATTGGATTTACCATTATTGATTTTATATTTAATCAATAGAAGAGCAAAAAAATCTAAAAATTATAATAGATATATAAAGTGGGGAGTTCCTGGAGGAATATTTCTATTATTGGCAGTCATACTAATACATTTAAGTAGTATAAATCTATTTGGTTCAGTGACAAATCAAGAGTTGTTCACGTATCATGCTAAGGATATCAAGAAAACCATATTGAATGAAGACAATATAGTGGATTCCATAGCGTTGAATGTAGAAGATTTAAAGGAATTAAAGGGTAGAAATAAATTAATTCATGGTAAATATACTGGAGTTGGAAAGAATAAGAACTTGATAGTAATCCAGTTAGAAGCACTACAAAATTTTGTAATAAATCACTCATATAATGGGCAGGAGATAACGCCAAATTTAAATAAGCTGATAGAAGAAAATGGTAGTCTATACTTTAATAATTACTATCAGATGCTAGGTAGAGGCAATACCTCAGATGCAGAATTTGTGACTAACAATTCTCTATATCCATCTATGGAAGAACCTACTTATACTCAATATGAAAAGAATACATTCTATGGTTTGCCCTGGGTACTAAGAGATAATGGCTATACATCCTGGGTATTTCATGGATATGAAAAGGAATTTTGGAATAGAGAAAATGCCTATGTA
>NZ_JAIOUP010000033.1 GCF_019931165.1 Schnuerera sp. xch1 | reverse complement strand
AAATTATATCTCTGGTCAAGCCCTCGACCTATTAGTACCTTTCAGCTTAAAGTATTACTACTCTTACACCTAAGGCCTATCTACCAAGTGGTCTACTTGGAGTCTTACTCACTTATTGTGATGGGAAATCTCATCTTGAGGGGGGCTTCGTGCTTAGATGCCTTCAGCGCTTATCCCTTCCAGACATAGCTACTCAGCTTTGCATTTGGCAATACAACTGATACACCAGCGGTCTGTCCATCCCGGTCCTCTCGTACTAAGGATAGCTCCTCTCAAATTTCCTGCGCCCACGACGGATAGGGACCGAACTGTCTCACGACGTTCTGAACCCAGCTCGCGTGCCTCTTTAATGGGCGAACAGCCCAACCCTTGGGACCTACTCCAGCCCCAGGATGAGACGAGCCGACATCGAGGTGCCAAACCTCCCCGTCGATGTGAACTCTTGGGGGAGATAAGCCTGTTATCCCCGGGGTAGCTTTTATCCGTTGAGCGATGGCCCTTCCACTCGGAACCACCGGATCACTAAGTCCAACTTTCGTTTCTGCTCCACTTGTTGGTGTCGCAGTTAAGCTCCCTTCTGCCTTTACACTCTTTGCACGATTTCCGACCGTGCTGAGGGAACCTTTGAGCGCCTCCGTTACCTTTTAGGAGGCGACCGCCCCAGTCAAACTGCCCAACTGACAGTGTCCCATGACTTGTTTCAAAGCCTCTGGTTAGAATTCTAGCATTACAAGAGTGGTATCCCAAGTTCGACTCCACCAAGACTGGCGCCCTGGCTTCAATGTCTCCCACCTATCCTGTACATGTAATCCCAAAATCCAATGTCAGCCTGCAGTAAAGCTCCACGGGGTCTTTCCGTCCTGTCGCGGGTAACTCGCATCTTCACGAGTACTACAATTTCACCGGATCCTTTGTTGAGACAGTGCCCAAGTCGTTACACCTTTCGTGCGGGTCGGAACTTACCCGACAAGGAATTTCGCTACCTTAGGACCGTTATAGTTACGGCCGCCGTTTACTGGGGCTTAAGTTCGAAGCTTCGCTTTCGCTAACTCTTCCCCTTAACCTTCCAGCACCGGGCAGGTGTCAGCCCCTATACTTCGTCTTTCGACTTAGCAGAGACTTGTGTTTTTGGTAAACAGTCGCTTGGGCCTGGTCACTGCGGCCGAGTTTTCACTCGGCACCTCTTCTCCCGAAGTTACGAGGTTATTTTGCCTAGTTCCTTAACAAAGGTTATTCCGCGCGTCTTAGGATTCTCTCCTCGCCTACCTGTGTCGGTTTACGGTACGGGTATCAATTTGCTTGATAGAGGCTTTTCTTGGCAGTTTGGATTCGGCTGCTTCACTACTTGTTTTTCGCTCCCCATCGCAATTCAGAATTGTTAAGACGGTTTTGCCTATCTTAACTTCCTACTTGCTTGGACGCACTCTACCAACGGTGCGCTCAGCTTATCCTCCTGCGTCACCCCTTCTCTTTAACGCATTTTGATAGTACAGGAATCTCAACCTGTTGTCCATCGCCTACGCTTTTCAGCCTCGGCTTAGGTCCCGACTTACCCTGAGTGGACGAGCCTTCCTCAGGAAACCTTGGGCTTTCGACGGGTAAGATTCTCACTTACCTTTTCGCTACTCATGCCAGCATTCTCACTTCTGTATAGTCCACCACTCCTTTCGGTATGGCTTCTGCCCATACAGAACGCTCCTCTACCGATACTATTGTATCCCACAGCTTCGGTACCAAATTTTAGCCCCGGTTATCTTCGGCGCAGAGTCACTTGACCAGTGAGCTATTACGCACTCTTTAAATGTATGGCTGCTTCTAAGCCAACATCCTGGTTGTCTGTGTAACTCTACCTCCTTTGCCACTTAATTTGGATTTAGGGACCTTAGCTGGTGATCTGGGCTCTTTCCCTTTCGACTATGAAGCTTATCCCCCATAGTCTGACTCCTAAGAATCATGAATATGGCATTTGGAGTTTGATAGGTTTTGGTAACACTTGTGTGCCCCTAGACCATTCAGTGCTCTACCTCCATTTCATTTTCTTAAGGCTAGCCCTAAAGCTATTTCGAGGAGAACCAGCTATCTCCGAGTTCGATTGGCTTTTCACCCCTACCCACAGGTCATCCCATAGCTTTTAAACGCTAACGGGTTCGAGCCTCCATTTTATTTTACTAAAACTTCACTCTGCCCATGGGTAGGTCACTCGGTTTCGGGTCTATGCTATGAAACTTATCGCCCTTTTAAGACTCGGTTTCCCTTCGGCTTCATACCTTAAGTATTTAACCTTGCTTCATAACATAACTCGCTGGCCCGTTCTACAAAAAGTACGCGGTTACTC
>NZ_JAIOUP010000032.1 GCF_019931165.1 Schnuerera sp. xch1 | reverse complement strand
AGGAGGACCAAAATTGAATGAGAAAATTGAAAATCTCCTAGAAACCAAAAAAAGAATAGAACTTGGTGGCGGAGAAAAAAGGATTGAGAAACAACATAGTAAAGGAAAGCTGACAGCAAGGGAAAGAATCAATCTGTTATTAGATGAAGGAAGCTTTATGGAAATTGATGCCTTTATTAAACACAGATGTACAAATTTTGGTATGGAAAATACTAAAGCTGAAGGAGATGGGGTAGTAACAGGTTACGGAACAGTGGATGGAAGATTGGTATTTGTATATGCACAAGATTTTACAGTATTAGGTGGTTCATTAGGAGAAATGCATGCTAACAAAATATGCAAAGTTCAAGAGATGGCATTAAAGATGGGAGCACCGATAGTTGGAATAAATGATTCAGGCGGCGCAAGAATTCAAGAGGGAGTAGATGCATTATCTGGATATGGAAAGATATTCTATAGAAATACTAAGGCTTCTGGTGTAATACCTCAAATAACTGCAATAATGGGGCCATGTGCTGGAGGAGCAGTATACTCGCCAGCATTAACCGATTTTATATTTATGGTAGATGGAACTAGTAGGATGTTTATAACAGGGCCTCAAGTAATAAAAACAGTAACAGGAGAAGATGTAAGCCAAGAAGAATTAGGAGGAGCTAAAACTCACAACAATATATCAGGGGTAGCTCATTTTAGGGATAATACAGAGGAAGAGTGTATTGAAAGAATAAAAGTCCTTTTAAGTTATTTACCTTCAAATAATTTAGAGACTGCACCAGTTTATGAGTCAAAAGATGATATAAATAGAGTTGAAGAAAAATTAAATGAAATTGTACCAGCTAATCCTAATAAACCTTATGATATGAAAGATATAATAAATCTATTAGCTGATGATGGAGAATTTTTTGAAATACAACAATACTATGCGCAAAATATAATAACTGGATATATAAGGTTAAATGGGAAAACTGTAGGAGTAGTTGCAAATCAGCCAAAGGTATTAGCAGGATGTCTAGATATAAATGCATCAGATAAAGCAGGTAGATTTATTAGAACTTGTGATGCGTTTAATATTCCATTACTCAATCTAGTGGACGTTCCAGGATTTTTACCAGGAACAAACCAAGAATATGGTGGAATAATAAGACATGGTGCTAAAATGCTTTATGCTTATAGTGAGGCAACAGTACCTAAAGTAACTTTGATAATAAGGAAAGCATATGGAGGAGCATATATAGCAATGTGCAATAAGGAATTAGGAGCAGATCAGGTATATGCATGGCCAAATGCAGAAATAGCAGTAATGGGACCGGATGGAGCAGCCAATATAATATTTAAAAATGATATTAAAGATTCTGATGATCCAATTGAAACAAGGAAAGAGAAAATAGAAGAATATAGAAATACAGTTGCTAATCCATACATTGCAGCTGGAAGGGGATATGTTGACGATGTTATAGTTCCAAGCATTACAAGACCTAGGATAATATCTGCATTTGATATGTTAGAGAGCAAGAGGGAAACAAATCCTGCAAAGAGACATGGAAATATACCAGTATAGAAGGGGTGATTAATTTTGGGTGAGACCGTAGCTTTTGGTCAAGGTTTAATAGTGACAGTTTTTAGTATGGCTGTAGTATTTGCAGTCCTTTTACTTATATCCTATCTTATAAATATATTAAAAGTAACGACCAATGGGAAAGATAAAAAAGTTCAGCCAGAAGAGACAGAAGCTTTGGTTGAAAAAAAGCAAAAATATGTAGAAAAAAAGGCACTAAATAAAAATGTAGACGATGAAGAGTTAACAGCAGTAATTGCTGCTGCAATATCAGCAAGTATGGGAGTATCAACTCCTGATATAAATATTAAAGCCATAAGGCGAGTTTCTCAAAATACTTCTACATGGGCAGAAATGGGTAGAAAAGAACAAATTTCAAGGAATCTATAATCGATATCAATATTATTAGGAGGTAAATAAGATGAGAAAATTTAAAATAAATGTAAACGGAAATCAATATGAAGTTGAAGTTGAAGAAGTAACAAATGGTGAAACTTCTATAAAGAAATCTGCTAAAACTTTACAGTCAACATCTAAAGTGCAAAAGTCACCATCACAGTCTAAACCGGAATCAAAACCATCTAAAGAAAATAAAGAGGTAGTAATACCCACAGGTGCTGAAACAATAGAAGCTCCTATGCCAGGAACAATATTGAAAGTAAATACAAAACAAGGAGATACAGTTAAAGAAGGGCAAGTATTAGCAATACTTGAAGCCATGAAAATGGAAAATGAGATTGTTTCTCCAAAAGATGGAAAGATAGTAGATATTGCTGTAACTGAAGGTACATCTGTAAATACTGGAGACAAATTGATAATTGTAGAATAATAATTATTATGAAAGGAAGGGTAATTAAATGCTTATAGATATATTGAAGGAATTTTTGCAGAGTACTGGATTTGCTCAAATTGATGCTGGGCAAATTATAATGATATTAATATCTTTTATCCTTCTTTATCTTGCAATAAAGAAGGAATTTGAACCTCTCCTTTTAGTACCAATTGCATTTGGGATGCTATTAGCGAATTTTCCATTAGCAGGTTTGATGAAAGAGCCAGTGGTAGAGATTGTAACAGACCCTGTAACAGGAGAATTGGTACAACAAACAAAGGAATCAGGAGGATTGTTATATTACCTATACCAAGGTGTTAAACTAGGCATATATCCACCGTTAATATTTTTAGGGGTAGGGGCTATGACAGACTTTGGACCATTAATAGCAAATCCTAAGAGTATATTACTCGGAGCAGCAGCCCAATTTGGAATATTTGTTACATTTCTAGGCGCAATACTTTTAGGGTTCACTGGAGCAGAATCTGCAAGTATTGGTATAATTGGTGGAGCAGATGGACCAACAGCTCTTTATTTGACAAGCAAATTAGCACCCCATTTATTGGGACCAATAGCAGTAGCAGCATATTCATATATGGCATTGGTTCCAATAATACAGCCACCAATAATGAAAGCATTAACAACGGAAGAAGAAAGAAAAATTATAATGGAGCAATTGAGACCAGTAACTAAGAAAGAAAAGATAATATTTCCAATAATTATAACAGTAGTTGTAACACTAATTTTACCCTCTGCAGGACCATTAATTGGAATGCTTATGTTAGGCAATTTAATAAGAGAGTGTGGTGTGGTAGAAAGATTATCTAAAACAGCTCAAAACGAGTTAATGAATATAGTGACTATATTCTTAGGTTTAACAGTAGGGGCAACTGCCAATGCGGAAATCTTTATCCAGTGGGGGACCATAAAGATAATAGTATTGGGACTGATTGCATTTTCTATCGGAACTGCATCAGGAGTATTATTTGGTAGATTAATGTGTAAGTTTACAGGAGGAAAGATAAATCCATTAATAGGTTCCGCTGGAGTATCGGCAGTGCCAATGGCAGCAAGAGTTGTTCAAAAAGTTGGACAAGAAGCAAACCCAAGAAATTTTTTATTGATGCATGCAATGGGACCTAATGTTGCAGGAGTTATTGGTTCAGCAGTAGCAGCAGGACTTCTGTTAATGTTCTTTGGATAA
>NZ_JAIOUP010000031.1 GCF_019931165.1 Schnuerera sp. xch1 | reverse complement strand
TTAAGTTTGTCGGCTCTCGCTGACTTTTTTCTTACTCAAAGTACTTCACACTGTTTAGTTTTCTAGGTTCTTTTTGTGTCAACTCTTGCAATTATATCAAATATGCTTGTCCTTGTCAACAACTTTTTAAAAGATTGTTTTTATTTTTAAATCAATTGATATATTGTTTTCTTGAACTGACAAGTATATATACTATACCCTTTTTAAACAAATGTCAACCTTTTTTTAATTCAATTTATTTCTTTTTTTAAATTACGTAAATCAGCCATGTATACATCCTTTAATTCATTTCTATATATTACTGCAGCTGGATGATATAAAGGAAACACTTTATATTTTATACCTCGTATTTCCACCTCCATTAACTTCCCATGAACATTACCAATTTTTAAATTTTTTCTATATATTGATTTAAGAGGCATATTCCCTAATGTTACTATTATTTTAGGATTAACTATACTAACTTCTTCATCAATATATTCTCTAAATTCATCTATCTCTCTGGACGTAGGCGTTCTATTAGATAATCTCCCAGTCTTTGGGTTCATCTTAGTAGGTCTAAATTTTACTGCATTTGTAATATAAACATCCTGTCTCTTAATGTTTAAAACTTGCAAGAACTCTTCAAAATGTTTCCCCGCTTGTCCTACAAAAGGTTTCCCAATTTCCACTTCCTTTGATCCAGGCGCTTCCCCAATTAACATTATAGAGCTATTTAAATTT
Organism: Schnuerera sp. xch1; assembly: GCF_019931165.1. GTDB lineage: Bacteria > Bacillota > Clostridia > Tissierellales > Tepidimicrobiaceae > JAIOUP01. The sequence continues at coordinate 6,725 of NZ_JAIOUP010000031.1, read as the reverse complement.
CCATGTCCTATTACAATTTTTTTATCAGTATATTTATTTATAATTCTTTGATTTAGTAATTTCATTCTATCTTCTTTCACTATATCGACCTTTCCTTTCATATTTTTTATTTTTGTAATCGATTATATCTATTCTTTATACTCTTTAAGTCTTCCCAAACACCTTTCTTTTTACTCTCGTCTCGCAAAAGCGCTGCTGGATGATATGTGGCTATTATACTAAACTTCCCTTTATCATACCAAATGCCTCTTCTATGAGTAATTTTAAAGTTCTTATCAATAATATTTTTAGCTGCTACTGCTCCGAGACATACTATTATAGTAGGATCTATAATCTTTACTTGCCATCTCAAATATTCTATACAAGTTTTACTTTCACTTTCATGAGGATTCCTATTATTAGACGGTCTACATTTAACAATATTTGTAATATATATATCTTGCCTTTTTAATTCTATAGATTCCATCATCTTATCTAATAATTGTCCTGCTCTGCCTACAAACGGTCGTCCCATTTTATCCTCATTAAAACCTGGTCCTTCTCCTACAAACATAATTTTAGCATTAGGATTACCTTCTCCAAAAACAGCCTTTGTTCTATTTTCTGCTAATGAACATCTTCTACAGTTCCTAACCATCAATCTCAGTTCCTCTAAAGTATACATACAAAACCCCCTTTACTAAAAATGAGTCAAAGGAATCTCCCTTGACTCATCAATTTATTCATCTTCTGTTATTGGCTTCATTGTTGGGAATAATATGACATCTCTAATACTTGGTTGATCTGTTAATATCATTATGAGTCTATCTATCCCTATACCTAATCCACCTGTTGGTGGTAATCCAACTTCCAATGCATTTACAAAATCTGTATCCATCATATGTGCTTCTGAATCTCCAGCTTCTCTTTGTTTAACCTGTTCTAAAAATCTCTCTTTTTGATCTATTGGGTCATTCAGTTCACTAAATGCATTCGCTATTTCCCAAGTATTTATAAAAGCTTCAAACCTATTAGTCAACCTAGGATCATCTGGATTTCTCTTAGCTAAAGGCGAAACTTCTACTGGATGATGAGTAATAAAAGTAGGTTGAATAAGATGTTCTTCACAAAATTCTTCAAACATTTCATTTATAATATGTCCTCTATTCATACCAGGTTCAACTTCTAATCCTTTTGCCTTAGCAATTTCTATAGCTTCCTCGTCTGAATCTATAGTATTAAAATCTACTCCTGAATATTCTTGAATAGCATCTATCATACTCAATCTTTTCCAGGGTGGAGTTAGATCTATTTCTTTATTCTGATAGTTTACCTTAGTAGTACCTAAAGCTTTTTCTGCTGCATAAGCTACAATTTCTTCTGTAAGTACCATAATATCATTATAGTCTGCAAAGGCTTGATATAATTCAATACTAGTATATTCCGGATTGTGCCTATTGTCCATTCCTTCGTTTCTAAACATTCTCCCCATCTCATATACCTTTTCAAATCCACCAACTATAAGTCTTTTTAAATATAATTCATTTGCAATTCTTAAATACATATCTATGTCTAAGGTATTATGATGAGTTATAAATGGTCTAGCAGTTGCTCCGCCAGCAATGGTATTTAATATAGGGGTTTCTACTTCTAAAAAATCCCTTTCATCGAGATATTGTCTTATTGCCTTTATTATCTTTGATCTTAATACAAAAGTTTCTTTCACTTCTGGATTTACAATTAAATCTACATATCTTTGTCTATATCTTAAATCTTGATCTTTTAGTCCATGAAACTTTTCTGGAAGTATCTGTAATGATTTTGTCAATAAAATTATTTCCTTTGCCCTTATTGAAATTTCTCCTGTTCTAGTCTTAAATACTTCTCCTTTAACTCCTATAATATCTCCAAGGTCTAGCGCTTTTATCTTTTCATATTCTTCTTCTCCTACTGCATTCATTTTAACAAATATCTGTATTTTGCCTTTACTATCCTGCAAATCCATAAAGCTAACCTTACCATGACCTCTTTTTGAAGTCAATCTACCTGCAACTGAAACGGTTTTTTCTTCTAATTTCTCATAGCTATCCTTGATTGTATTACTATGATGTGTATACCCATATTTCTCAATTAAAAAAGGGTTCTCTCCATTTTCAATTAATTCTTGTAGCTTTTCTCTCCTTATCTTAAGCATTTCATTAAGATTTTCTTCCGTTCCTGCCATAAATTCTGCCTCCTTTTATCTAGCAATATTTATAATTTTATATTCTATAAGTCCATCTGGCACCTGAACTTCTACTACTTCATCTTTTGTTCGTCCAATCAATGCTTTTCCAACTGGAGATTCATTTGAAATCTTTCCTTCAAATGGATCTGCCTCTGTGGAACCAACTATTGTATATTCCATTTCTTCATCATATTCTAAATCTTTTACAATAACCTTAGACCCTATACTAACTACATCAGTTGTTATACTATCATCATCTATTAACTTGGCATTTCTGAGTATCATTTCCAATTTCGCTATTCTTTCCTCTAATTGCGCTTGCTCATTCTTTGCTTGGTCATATTCAGAATTCTCACTTATATCCCCAAAAGCTAATGCTTGTTTAATCCTTTCGGCAACTTCTCTTCTTTTAACTGTTCTCAACTCATCTAATTCATCTTCTACCTTTTTTAACCCATCTGCTGTTAAAAACACATCCCTATCAGCCATGAATAATTCTCTCCTTTTTATTAAATATTTTGGCCTATACCGCCCTACCAAATAAAATAATACTAACTATTATCTATATATGCAGAATATTATAATCAAGGGAATAATACTTGTCAAGCAATTACAGTTTTCCCTTACTTTTTATTTTATAATCTACAAGGTCTCTAATTTTATAAATCTGACCATTGACATATAACCCATCCAAATTTTCGAGTTTAAACTCACCCATTTGTTCATATATATAAGCATAAACTAAGGAAGATAAAAATTTAGTTCTCTTTATATTTAGACCATCTCCTTTAAATACAAAATCCTCAATAATAGTAGCTTTGCTATTACCTATAATATTGCTAGTAATTTTTCCGTCAATACTCAAATCAAAAACTATCGCTTCCTTTCTTAACTTTTGAGTATTCAAACAGTAATTATCTATAAGGTTAATAACTATAGAATAGTTTGTCAAGATTCTATCTATATTTTTAGAATAAAAAATTGATAAACCAGTATTTTCTAATATGTATTCATAAATATTCTCTATTTCATCATCTTCATAATACCCTGTTAAGGTTATAAAGCTTATATCCTTACATATAGATTCTATAACTTTTTTAGTACATTCTTTATCGTCTCCTATTATAAGTACTTCTTTTCCTTTTAAATCATTCCCTAGCCTTTCATAAATGCTATTTAGTACCAATGGTAAGAGTTTCATTGATGCTTTTACCTTATTAAACACTTTCAAATTAGTTTCATCTTCTATAAGATTTATGCTCTGTACACTAAGTAAAGATGGTTCTTCTATTATAAGACTCACAGTATTATCATCTCTTAATTCTTCTATAGCTAAAATGAATTCTTTAATTGTATCTTCCTTTTCCCAGCTACATCTGTTTAGAAAAATTCCTCCAACTTTACCTATTATATTTCCATCTTTATCATAAAAATAATCTAAAATTTTAGGTCTTGCTTCAGGAATCAATTTATTAGGGATCAACCTTCTGAGTCCCCTATGAAAGTACTCATTATATTTTTCTTGTTTTATTATATAAAGAAATTCAATAATAATCCCCCCTTATTCATATATTGTAATGTATTATATGAACATCAGGGGTGAAGTATAACCAGTTTATGATAGGCTATTTAATTCGGATAAATAATCCGCTAAAATTTTCTCTACCTCTTTTTTTGCATCTACAGTATTTATTTGATTTTTTACTCTATTAGAATTTCTCATACCTTTTAAATACCAAGCTATTTGTTTTCTCATCTCTCTTACTCCAATGGATTCGCCTTTATCTTCACATTCCATATTTAAATGTCTAATTGCCATATCTATTATCTCTTTATACGTTGGTTTATTATCTTTTTTTCCTTCCATTAAATGCTTTATTCTTCTGAATATCCAGGGATTTCCTATCGCTCCTCTACCAACAAGTACTCCGTCACACCCTGTGTACTCTATCATTTTTAAAGCATCTATTGGCTCAAATATATCTCCATTTCCTATAACTGGTATGCTTACAGATTGTTTCAACCTTTTTATAAAATCCCAATCAGCTTCACCTGAATAGAACATCTCTCTTGTTCTTCCATGAATGGTTATAGCAGATACACCTTCATCTTCTGCTATCTTTGCAACTTCGATTCCATTTACATTTTTACAATCCCATCCCATCCTAGTCTTTAATGTTACAGGCTTATTAGACACTTTTACGACTTTGCTTAATATTCTTCTTATCAATAACGGATTTTTAAGTAATGCAGATCCATCCCCATTTTTTACAATTTTAGGTGCGGGACAACCCATATTTAAGTCCAATATATCTATACATTCTCTAGGATTAATATACTTTTCTACTACTTCAGCCATTATATTAGGATCTGATCCAAATATCTGTAAAGCAATAGGTCTTTCTCTATTATCTACACTAGTTAATTTATCAGTTTTCCTATCCTTATAATATAATCCTTTGCTACTAACCATTTCAGAAAATACTAATCCTGCTCCCATTTCTTTACAGATAATCCTAAATGTCTTATCTGTTATTCCAGCCATAGGAGCTAAAAAGATGTTATTTTCTAAATCTAGATTCCCTATTTTCATTATTCACCTCTATATTTAGAAAAAAGTAGCCTTCAGCTACTTATTTCTTTTATATATTATATTTAATCCTTCAAGAGTTAACAGCTTTTCAACTTTATTAATATATTTACTTTCAGTTGCTATCAAATTAGCAAATCCTCCTGTTCCTATTACAGCTTTGATATTCCCTCTGTCCTTCATCTCTTCTATGATTTTTTCAATAATGTAGTCTACTAATCCCACATAACCATAGATCAAACCAGATTGAATACTATTGACAGTATTTTTCGCTATTACAGTATCTGGTTTTATTAATTCTACCTTGGGAAGTTTAGCGGTTCTTTGAAATAATGCTTCACTAGAAATCTTGATTCCTGGTGCTATTGTTCCCCCTAGATAGTCGCCTTCTTTAGAAACAACACAGAAGGTTATAGCTGTCCCAAAATCAACTATTATTATTGGTCCTCCATATTTTTCATAGGCTGCCACAGCATTTACAATCCTATCTGCACCTACTTCTTTAGGATTGTCATATTTTATATTCATACCAGTTTTTATACCAGGACCTACAACTAATGGTTCTTTATTAAAATATTTTATACTCATAGCTGATAATGTATACATTAAAGTAGGTACAACTGATGAAATAATTACATCTTCTACATCCTTTGGACAGATTCCATGGTATTTAAAAATTTGTTCAAACAATAAGCCATATTCATCTGAAGTTTTGTTTTTGTCCGTAGCTATTCTCCAGTCATATATTAATTTATCTTCTTTATATACTCCAAATACTATGTTAGTATTTCCTACATCAATAAGTAACAACACGTTCCTCCACCATCCAATCTATTCGCTTCTTCCTTTTAATGCAATAACTACATTAGTAACTACTATTATTGCAATTATCACTTCTGGTATACCATTTGTAACTCCAACCCCCAATATAGTCTTTCCAGCCAAATCCTTACTCAATCCCAAAGTCTCAACATACTCTTCTGCATATAAAACATAAATACTAAATAAAACACCTACTGTATTAGTCAACGTTCCCATAACTGTTGACAATATAATATCAATTGCTTTATTTTTGAGCCTTTTATTTATATAAATACCTATTGACACTGTTAACGCTATGAAAATAATATTCATTACGATAATCCATATATTTTGGAAATCCACAATATTCGTGTAGATCCCATATGCTAAATAGCTGATCATGGATATCCAAATTATATTTAAAATCCAAAATGCTTTTCTATAACCTAAATCTTTAATAAACCTATATACATAATAAGTAACCACACCTATTAATATTCTCGGTAATACAGAAACTATCGGATTTAAAAATATAGGAGATATAGGTGTTGGATTAGTCACAGCTTGGAATATACTAAATAACCCAAAAATTAATCCTATTAATCCTCCAACCAAAGGTCCCTCTATTATAGCACCAATAATTACCGGTATGTGCATTATAGTTGCTCTAGTCGGTCCTACAGGAATAAAACCTAAGGGTGTCATTCCTAATAAAATGGATACACCTCCTAATACTCCTACGATTGTTATTCTCTTAACAGATAAGGTTTTTATTGATTTTTTCATATTCATCCCTCCGCTCTGGTTCCATATGGATACCAGTCGATATTTATTATTTACTTTTTACATATACGTATGTCCAATTCCTATTAAAAGATATTGGCAAAACACAAGATAATTATAATTCTTCTTGTATATATTTTCAACCTTTTTTCAGTATTTAATAAAAAAGAAAACCCGAGACTTTGATATGTTTTCATCTAGAATTTATTATGTCATAGCCCTCATTATGTACATCTAAACTTTTTTAAGTCCCAGGTATATTCCTTTATTATCCAAAGAACATTAACAGAAGTCCTGCTGCTACTGCTGAACCAATAACTCCTGCAACATTAGGTCCCATTGCAT
>NZ_JAIOUP010000030.1 GCF_019931165.1 Schnuerera sp. xch1 | reverse complement strand
TACTAAAAAACAGGTCTTAGCGCTAGCGCTCTAAGACCTGTTTTACTTTTTTGGGCTTTTTATTTTGAAACAGCCCCTTATTTCCATGCTATTTATTTTACCCGCCTTTATTCAACTGCAACAACTTCACTGCTAGGTTTTACTAATTCTATTCTACTGTTACACTCTTAGCCAAATTTCTAGGTTTATCTATGTCACAGTTTCTTTTCAACGCTACATAATATGCCAACAACTGTAGAGGCACTACAGCTAAAGTTGGGGATAACTCATCCTTTACTTCAGGAATATACACAACCTTATCAACAATTTTCTCTATTTCCTTGTTACTTTCCTTAACAACACCTATTACAAAAGCTCCTCTTGCCTTTACCTCCTTAATGTTACTCAACATCTTGTCATATAGCTTATCTTGAGTTGCTATGGCTATAACTGGCGTTCCTCTATCTATCAAGGCTAAGGTACCATGTTTCAATTCTCCAGCAGCCATTGCTTCTGAATGGATATAGGATATTTCCTTTAGCTTTAAGGATCCTTCCATCGCTAAATAATAATCTAATCCTCTTCCTATGAAGAATATATCCTCAGATTTATATATATTATCCGCCATATTCTTTATTTCATCTATATACTTTAACATAACATTAATCTTTTCTGATAATTCTCTGATTTCTTCAACTATTCCTTTAGCTATTGTACCTTCAGTAGTACCTCTTTTAATTGCTATATCCATGCTAATCAAAGCTAGAGAAACCAATTGGGTTGTATAGGCTTTGGTTGAAGCTACTGCTATTTCAGGCCCTGCCCAAGTATAGAATACATAGTCTGCTTCTCTTGATACAGTGCTGCCTACTACATTGGTTATTGCCAATACCTTAGCTTTCTTTTCCTTAGCTAATCTCAAAGCTGCTAATGTATCAGCAGTTTCTCCAGATTGACTTACCACTATCATTAAAGTATTTTTATCTATAAATGGGTTCCCATATCTAAACTCTGAAGCTACATCTGTAATAACTGGAATTTTCGCATACTTTTCTATTAAAGCTTTGCCAACTAATCCTGCATGATAAGCTGTTCCACATGCCACCATATATACTTTATTTATATTCTTCATATATTCTTCATTTAAACTAAATTCCTTAATATTAACCTTTCCGTTTTTATCTATACGTGGAGAAATAGTATCTTTGATAGCCTTGGGTTGTTCATGCATTTCCTTCAACATAAAGTGATCATAACCACCTTTTTCTGCTGCTTCTACATCCCAGTCCACATTATATATTTCCTTATCTACTTTAGTGCCATCGGTTTTCATTATCTCTATGCTATCTTTCTTTAATACTGCCATTTCATCATTTTCAAGCAAGTAAACCTTTCTAGTACGACTAAGAATAGCTGGAATATCGGAAGCAATAAAGTTTTCACCTTCTCCAGCACCGATTATCAATGGGCTATCCTTTCTTACTGCAATAAGTATATCTGGATTATTTTTATCTATTATCCCTAAAGCATAAGACCCTTCCAATTTTGATACTACTGTTTGAACTGTTTCCAGCAAGTTTCCATTATAATAGTAATCTAATAAATAAGGGATAACTTCTGTATCTGTATCTGAAACAAATTCATATCCTTTTTCTATTAACTCTTCCTTTAATATCAAATAGTTCTCAATTATTCCATTATGAACTACTGCTAATGCATTTCCAGGATTTAAATGCGGATGTGAATTCAAATCTGAAGGTTCTCCATGAGTAGCCCATCTGGTATGCCCTATTCCAACATTTCCTTCTAGATTATTTTTCTCTAAACTATCTCTTAATATTGAAAGTCTACCTTTATGTTTTGCAAAATTAATTTTATGATTATTTACTACAGCTATACCTGCAGAATCATATCCTCTATATTCTAATTTCTCTAATCCTTCTATTAATATGTTAGTTGCGTCTTTATTACCAATATAACCAACTATACCACACATAATTTCACCTCTTTTTAACAATTTTAAACTACTTAGCTATTTTTGTCTCTATAATCACTTATAGGTTTTGTATAGCTTTAAGGATGGTAGTACACCCCATGGCATCCGCCGAATTCTCGATTAACCATGACCTCGTCAACTCTTGTGAGCTCTGGCGCTTAATTTATAGCAAGTTCTCTATATAATCCTTTTTTAAAACACCTCCTAAAAGTTAGTGACTATATTTTATCATTAATAGGCTTTATCCGCATCAAAAATTTTAAATAAATTACCCAATATTGCATATAAATTAATATACTTTAAATCTTTATAGTCCATATCAAATGAGGTGTTAATTTGAAAACAAGAGGATTTGTCTATGGCTCTATTTTAATGATTATAGTAAATTTCATCGTAAGATCTGTTGATTTTATCTATGATGTTATGTTATCAAAATTTATTGGAGCAGAAGGTTTGGGACTGTTTCAAATGGCTAAATCCGTACTTATGATATTTATTGTTATTTCCACTGCAGGAATTCCAACGGCTATATCAAGATTGGTAGCAGAATATAAATCTAGAAATAACTACCATATAGTAAGAAAAATTTTGACGGTTTCAATTCTTTTAGCCTTCTTTTTTGGAATTATTTTCAGCACGGTTATTGGATTATTTGGTAATAATATAGCCTTAGGAATATATAAAAACAACAATATGATTACAGCTATATATTTTTTAATTCCTTCTGTTATATTAATCCCTTTGACCGTGGTATTTAGAGGATATTATTATGGATTAAGAATAATAATGATTCCTAACATTTCACAAGTTATAGAACATGTTGCACAACTTTTAATTGTATTTGGAATGCTTTATTTCGCTTATCCGATTGATCCTGTAACTGGAGCTACCATTGCTGTATGTGGTATTGCTATAGGAGAAGTATTTGATTTAATATGGCTTACCGCTATGCTTAAACAGTCAAATAAGGGAATAACCTATATTGCTTCAAAAAGAGAATCTAGAACAAAAATTCTAAAACAAATTTTTTCCATATCAGCTCCTATTGCAGTATCAGATGTTATAAGTGTAATATTTCGATTTGCAAATTCCATATTTATACCTAGAAGTCTTATGAAAATAGGTTTCACTAATAGTGAAGCAGTTGCGACTTTGGGTAGAATTTCAGGTATGACAATGCCCTTAATTGCCCTTCCTTTTATAGTTACAGGTGCAATTGCAATAAACTTAGTCCCCAATATATCAGAAAATATGGCATTAAAAAGATATAATATAGTAAAACATGATATTAAATTCTCCATTAAGATGACCTTACTAGCAGCTATACCATTAACAGGATTATATATATTCTATTCTAATCATCTAGGATATCTTATATATGGAGACATTAAAGTCAGCCAATTTATTAAAATTATGGCCTATGGTACCATATTTATGGCTTTAGAACACACATTTTCAGGCATACTTAATGGTTTAAACAAACAAATTACAGCTACAAAGAACAGGTTAATAGGTCTAATCGTTCAAGTGTTCTGTATATATTCATTGGTCAGTCATCCTAAATTTGGTATCAATGGGTTTTTTATTGGATTCTTATTATCTGGATTTATAATCTTCATATTAGATAAAATTACTATGATAAAGAAAGTAAAATTAGTGATGGATTACAAAGACCTAATACTAAAACCTGTAATTGCTACAATAGTAATGCTTATCACAATATACTATTCTATAAATTTTTTGGATAAATTTAATTTTAGTGATTCACTAGTCTTTTTTTCTAGTGTAGTAATAGGTGGAATAACATATCTAATAATACTATTAAAAACAAAAGCAATACCTACAAATATATATAAAAGAATGATAAGTCAAAGGACACAATAGATTATAGTTTGTTCTTTGACTCATTTCTCCCCCAACGATGTCTATGTCCACCTTGATTGCATAAACCACAACAATCTCTATCCATTCGGCATAGCTCGTAGTCTCCACCTTCTATTTTTAATATTTTACCATTTACTATACAGTCTGCAATCTTTTGTTTTGCCTCTGAATACATTCTTTGAACTGTAGAACGAGCTACATTCATTCTTTGAGCACATTGTTCTTGTTCCAATCCTTCTAAATCTATAAGACGGATTACCTCATGTTCATCTATTGACAAAATAATGTCCTCATTATTACAATTACCATCCATTGGACCAAACACTCTGTAGTTTGGAAGTCTGCAAACTCTACGTCTTTTTCGTGGTCTAGGCATATTATCACTCCTTCCAAATATATTTTACCATAATAATAGGATGGGGTGCATCCCATCCTATTATTATTCTTCATCAAAGTTTTTTAATATCTCATCTATTTCTTTTAATCTTGCTTTCAAATTATTTTTTTCATTTTTTAATAATGTCTTTTCTTCTTCTGGACTAGGGTAATAATATTCTCTTGGTTCAGGGTATCTTAATCCTCTGGCATATCCATAACCCATTCTTTGTCTAGGATATCTTCCAACTCTACAATAACCTCTTCCCCATCCAGTCATTGATCCCATTCCCATAGGTCCTGTACCATTTCTTCTTAGCATAATAATTCTCCTTTCTATATTATTTTGGGTATATGTTCAATTTAGTTATATTATACATCATTTTGGGTATATGTCAATAACTTTTTTAAAAAATAGCCAATAATTTGGCTCAAATTTTATTCACAATGACCTTCATAGACATGTTCTTCACATATAGACCCAGTAGATCTTAATTCACCAGATAAGTAACTTTGAATCACATCATCACAGTTACCACTTGCACCTACTACTACTTTAATTTTGTTATCATTAAATAGTTGCTGAGCAGAAGCACCCATTCCGCCAGATATTATTACATTAACTTCCTTCTCCTTTAAAAATACTGGTAAAAATCCTGGTCTATGTCCTGGATTTAACACAAATTTATTGTTTATTACTTTATTGTCTTTTACTTCATAAATAGTATATCCTTCACAATGGCCAAAGTGTTGACTTACGCTTTTTCCTTCCGTTGCAATAGCAATTTTCATATTCATCTCTCCTCTTCATTGATATAGTTTTCTTTTATGATATCCCACATCTGTCTTATCGCCTGATTGGCTTTACTATCCTCATAATAAATTATGGATTTTAAATTATTTATTGAATCTACTATTATGTCATCAAAAGGAATCTTGCCAACTAAAGGTATCCCTTCTTCTTTACAAAAACTTTCTATTTCAAATGACATATCCTCGTTTATGTCATATTTATTGATACATGCTAAAGCTGGTATATTAAAATGTTTTGTCAACTCGTACGCTCTAATAAAATCCTCTTTCCCAGATTTAGTAGGTTCTGTTACTATAAGAACTCTATCATTGTTAGTAATAGAAGCTATAACCGCACATCCAACACCAGGAGAAACATCTAATATAGTAAATCCAGATTTTGTTTGATATTGTTCAGCCTTTTTCCTTAATCTAGATACCAGTAATCCCGAACCATCTCCTCCTACTTCCATATCAGCTCTAAAAATCTTTCCACTTGACGTTTCTGTTACATATATATCTGCTGTCTTTTGTTCTACTAAAGAGATTACAGCTTCTGGACAAACTATCTGACAAGCTCCACATCCTTCACATTTAAGTGTATCCACTTCCCCTTTATAAATAGCATTAAATCTACAAACTTCATTACATCTGCCACATTTAGTACAGGTATCTGTGTTAACTTGTGCTACATCGTTACCGGAAAAATATTCACTATCTATATCTTTTCCATCATAGTATAAGTACATATTTGAAGCATCTACATCAGCATCTATACTTACAGAACCTTTTTCCAATTCTGCAATAGATATAGCTATGGTAGTCTTTCCTGTTCCTCCTTTACCACTTATGATACCCAATCTCATAGAAGCACCTCCTCTATATTTCTCTTAATATTTTGAAATGCTTCTTTATATTCATCTATATCTAAAAGTGTTTGACCTTTTGAATAATTTTCCGCTATATCTCTTCTAAATGGAATATAACCTAGTACATTTATTTTTTCTTCTTCTATATATTTCTTTAAATACTCATTATTTTTATCATATTTATTTATTATTAACCCAAATGGTACATTTAAACTTTGAACCAATTCTACTGCCATCTTTAAATCATGAAGTCCAAAAGCTGTTGGTTCAGTAACTAAAACGGCTCTATCAGCATATTGTAAAGTATTTACCACATTGCATGAAGTTCCAGGAGGACTATCCAAAAGATTAATTCCTTTTTTAGGGATGTCTGATAACAGTTCCTTTAAAATAGGTACGGCCATAGGTTCTCCAATATTTAGAATTCCTCTTTTTAATAACATACTACCTTTTATTCCCTCTTCTACTACCCCCGTGACTCTCTTCATATACTCTATTGCTCCAGTTGGACAAACTAATTCACAAGCTCCACAGCTATGACATAGCTTTTCAAATAGTATTATCTTGTCCTTCCCTTTTGCCAGAGCATTAAATTTACAGGTCTTGACACAATTTCCACATAGAATACATTTATCATCATCTATTTTAGGTATTTCTACTTTTACTTGTTTTTCATTGATCTTTTCAGGATTTAGAAAAATAAAGCCATTAGGTTCTTCTACATCACAATCTATGTAATTTGCATTTAAAAGCAATGATAGATTGGTAGAAACTGTGGTTTTACCTGTGCCCCCCTTCCCACTTAATACAACTATGTTCATTTAAAATCCTCCCTTATGCGATGGACCGGCCTCCTTAATTTCTTTTAGTTTTCCCTCTTTATATTCTTGTATTAACAGTTTACAGGGAATACTCTTTCCCTTATACATTTTGATATCTGAACTATTTAACAGTTCATAAGCATTAGGTCCTACATTGCTTGTGATAAGAACTTCTACAGATTCATCTATTATCTGCTGTGCTGCAGCAACCCCAGCACCGCCACTGGATTTTTCACCTTTATTATCTATTGATTGATACTCATCAGTATCTAAATCATAGATAATAAAATAAGGACTTCTTCCAAATCTTAAATCCAGATTATCATTCAAATCTTTTCCACTCGATGATAATGATACTTTCATATTTACACCTCCATTTTTGTTATTGGCATATGCTAATTATATACTATAATTATATTTCCCATTTGTCAACAAAAAATAAGCCAAAGAATTTAAATTCTTTGGCTATTGAAAATTACTACCATGCTGCAACAGTACTATCCGCTCTCTTATCTGTTCCACCTAGTAATGATTTATTCTGTTTTATTATTATCTGTCCTCTACCAAAATCACCGCTCCTTATTAAGAAATGAATTTCATGTCCCATTGTTTCCAATTCTTTGGCTATATAATTAGAAAAACCTGATTCTATTAATACCTTCTTATCTTCTTGCCATTGCCATCTATGTGCATCCAATGCTTCCTGAGGATTTAGTTTAAAATCAATCATATTCATCGCTACTTGAACATGCCCTTGTGGTTGCATAAATCCTCCCATGACTCCAAATGGACCCACTGGCATGTTGTCTTTGGTTATAAAACTTGGTATTATAGTATGATAAGGTCGTTTACCCGGTTCAATACAGTTTACATGATTTGGATCTATTGAAAAATTATGTCCCCTATTGTGAAGGGCTATTCCTGTTCCAGGAACGACTAACCCAGAACCAAATCCCATATAATTACTTTGTATATATGAAACCATATTACCCTCATTATCCGCAGTAGCTAAATATACAGTGCCTCCCTTGTCAGGCTTACCAGCAACTGGCACTATGGCTTTATCTTCTATCAGTTTCATTCTCTTCTTTGCATATACATCTGAAAGAAGGTCCTTTACTTTTACTTTCATTTTTTCTTCTTCTGTAACATATTTTTTTGCATCAGCAAATGCAAGCTTTATTGCTTCAATCTGTCTATGATATGTAATAGGATCTTCTCTATTTACAAATTGAAATTCTTTCAATATGTTCAATGCCATCAATGCTACAATGCCTTGTCCACTTGGTGGTATTTCCCAAATATCATAGCCTCTATAGTTTACTGATATAGGATTCACCCATTTAGGTTCATATCTCTCTAAATCCTTCTTTCTAATATAACCACCAGTTTCCCTTGAAAAGGCATCTATCTTACTTGCTATATCACCTTTGTAGAAAGATTCTCCCTCTGTATCCGCTAATTCCATTAAAGTATTACCGTGATCAGGAAACGTCCATATTTCTCCTGCTTTTGGAGGTCTTCCGTTCTTAGTAAATGTTTCAAACCAGTATTTAAATTTTTCACCTTTCAAATCCTTTTTATACATATTATAAGCTCTTCCCCAATAATAGGCTACCGTTGGAGATACTGTAAATCCGTTCATTGCGTAATCTATAGCTGGTTGTAATACTTCCCACAGTGGGAGTCTTCCAAATCTTTTTAATAATTCATTCCAAGCCGCTGGGACTCCCGGCACAGTTACAGGAATCCATCCATATTTAGGTATTCCCCTTATTCCTTCATCTTCTAAACTATTAGGGGATAATTTCTCTGGTGCAAATCCACAAGAATCCAATCCATGAATCTTGCCCTTATGCCATACTAGGGCAAAAGCATCTCCACCTATGCCATTAGATATAGGCTCTACTACTGTAAGACAAGCCGCTGTAGCTATAGCAGCATCTATAGCATTGCCTCCTTTTTTTATAATATCTAATCCTGCATTTGCAGCTAAATATTGCGATGTTGCCACCATTCCTCTATTCCCTATAGTCACCATTCTCTGTGATGGAAATCTGTAATTTAAACAATTAAAATCCATAGAACCCCTCCTATAAAAACAGATATATATAACCTTTATTCATTTATTCTATTATATAATTATGTTTGGGAAAAATAAAATGGGGCTGTTTCATAACTTATTTATAAGTTATGAAACGCCTCTTTTTCTATATTCTAGTTGTCAACTATATTTCATAA
>NZ_JAIOUP010000002.1 GCF_019931165.1 Schnuerera sp. xch1 | reverse complement strand
ATATATTACTAGTTCGTTTTAATTTTATTACTTTAGATTATAAATCTAGAAAACACTTAATGTTTTTCAGTGACCTCGAATACCAGCATATTATTTTTATGACCAATGGTACCTCGATTCCTATTGATGAAATCATAAGGATTGAGGGGGAAATATTTGATGTCATGATGTTTCATTCCTGTGATAGGTTAGGAATTGAATAGGAAGATGATTTATGTATTATATTGATTAAGTCTTGCACTAATGTGTAGGGCTTTTTTTATGTAAAAAATGAAATGGAGGTAATATAATAATATGATAAAAAAGAAAATACCTATAGTGGAAGATGAAAAAATCAAAAGTTTTATAGACATGATTGCACCATCTATTATCAAATTTAACACGGATCACTTTATTTGTGGAAATACCTTTAGATGTGTATGGGCCTTAAGGGAATACCCTACAAATACAAATGAACAGGCAATCCTCCGTCACCTTGGAGAAAAGGATGGAGTTACCCTCAGAATCTATACAAGGCAGGTAACGCCAAATGAGGAAAAGAAAATCATTCATAATGCAGCCAATAAAAACAGGATGAATACTTCAAATACAAATGATTTACAGCAGACTGTAACAGCAGAAAGTAATCTGCAAGATGTGGTAACACTAGTATCTACCATGCATAGAAATAGGGAGCCACTATTTCATTGTGCAGTATATATTGAGCTTATTGCCAATGATTATGAGGAGTTAAAACTACTTCAGACAGATGTGTTAACTGAACTGGTAAGAAGTAAATTAAATGTAGATAGGCTAATGCTTCGCCAACAGCAAGGGTTTTTATGTGTTGGACCAGCAGGAAGAAATGTATTTGACACTCGATATGAAAGGGTACTGCCTGCATCTTCTGTAGCTAATCTTTATCCTTTTAACTATTCAGGCAAAACAGATAGCAATGGATTTTATCTAGGAAGAGATAAATTTGGTTCAAATATTATCGTAGATTTTGATAAAAGAGATGATGATAAAACCAACCCCTGTATTCTGATTTTGGGAAATTCCGGGCAGGGGAAAAGCTATTTATTAAAGCTAATCCTCTGTAATATTTTAGAATCAGGAAAGAATGTAATATGTTTAGATCCTGAGCATGAATATGTTGAGTTAGCTGAAAATACAGGTGGATGCTTTGTAGATTTAATGAGTGGGGAATATATGATTAATCCGCTAGAACCTAAAACTTGGGATGAGGAAGGAAGTCCACATGATAATGATGCCCCTCTTGCATTTAGACAATCAACTAAGTTAAGTCAGCATATTAGTTTTTTAAAGGACTTTTTCCGTTCATATAAAGACTTTGAAGATAAGCATATTGATGTAATTGAAATTATGCTGGGAAAGCTTTATACCAAATATAAGATCAGTGACAGTACAGATTTTACTAGGCTGGAATCCATGGACTATCCTATTTTATCAGATTTTCATCTATTAATAGAGGAAGAATACAAAGGCTATGATGATGAAAAGTACCAACTCTATACTAAAGAATTATTACAGGAAATACTCCTTGGACTTCACTCCATGTGCCAAGGGGCAGAGAGTAAGTTTTTCAACGGACACACTAATATAAAATCAGATAGGTTTATTGTATTTGGGGTTAAAGGTCTACTTCAAGCTAGTAAAAATGTTAAAAATGCCCTTCTATTTAATGTATTATCCTTTATGTCAGATAAGCTACTAACAGAAGGAAATACTGCAGCAGGAATTGATGAATTATATTTATTCCTAACAAATCTTACAGCAATTGAGTATATTCGTAATTTTATGAAGCGAGTGCGAAAGAAAGAATCAGCAGTGATACTTAGCAGCCAAAACCTTGAAGACTTCAATATAGAAGGAATTAAGGAACTGACTAAACCGCTGTTTTCTATTCCAGCACACGCTTTTTTATTTAATGCAGGAAATATTGATAAGCAGTTTTACATGGATACACTGCAGCTTGAGGAATCAGAATATAATTTAATTAAATTTCCACAAAGGGGAGTCTGCTTATATAAATGTGGTAATGAAAGATATAACCTAGCTGTCCATGCTCCCTCATACAAGGAAAAGCTATTTGGAAAGGCAGGTGGCAGGTAGTGATAATTGAAAAATTTAAATCAATTATAAATCAAAAGGAAGATATTATAGGGGATTTAAAGGTGTGTATCAGTTATACCCCAAATAAAGATAATGACCTTTTATGTTTTATGGAGCAATATTTAAAGGCAGAAGAAAAAAATAGACCCCAAATATTAAAGGAAATAGAGAAATGTATTAATGGAGAAAAATATATAAATCCATTCCTAGCCTATAACTATTATGAAGATAAAGATATAAAAGAGCTAGATAATATTCTAGATGAATTTATTGATAAAGTAAGATTTATTAGCAAAGCATCTAATGATTTAGATGAGGAAGTTGAAAAGATTATTGGAGATACCATCTTTAAAATCAATGAACTTCATGATAAATGTTATGGAGAATTAATAGATTCTTGGAGAAATACAAGACTTGTAGAATTGATAGCTAGTTCTGTAAAATATCTAGGATATGAAAATGCCATAAACATTATAAATGAAAAAAGATTATGGTAAGGTGGTGAGAAGATGGATCTTAGGGAGCAAAAATTTGGTGTAGAAGTTGAAATGACAGGTATCACAAGAAAAAGAGCCGCACAGGTTATAGGCGAATATTTAAATGGTAGAGTAAATTATATGGGAGGGGGATATGGAAATTATACTGTAACAGATAATCAAAATAGAAAATGGCAGCTAGTAAGGGATGCTAGTATCACCTGCCAAAAGAAAGTAGGAAATAGAAAGCAAATAGCAGATGGCGAATATAGTGTTGAGTTAGTAAGTCCTATATGTTTTTATGAAGATATAGAAGATATTCAGGAGATGATAAGAGAATTAAGAAGGGCTGGGGCATTTTGTAATAAATCCTGTGGTATTCATATCCACATAAATGCAGCTCCCTTTAAGGCTTATCAGCTTAGAAATCTTGTGAATATTATAGCAGCAAAAGAAGATATGATCTATAAAGCATTAAAGGTAGATTCAGAAAGGGAAAGGAGATATTGCAGAAAGATAGATAAAGATTTTCTAGAAGAATTAAATAAAAAGAAGCCTAAAACAATCAGTGGAGTACAAAATCTTTGGTATAAGGGAAGGGATGGAAGTCATCAGCATTATCATGACAGCAGATATAGGTGCTTAAATTTACATTCTGTATTCCAAAAAGGTACAATAGAATTTCGTGCCTTTAATGGATCACTTCATGCAGGAAAACTTAAGGCTTACCTTCAATTTTGTATGGCAATTACAGCACAGGCCTATAATCAAAGGTCTGCAAGTCCAAGAAAAACTGTATCAGAGAATGAGAAATATACATTTAGAGGATGGCTTTTAAGACTCAACCTAATTGGGGATGAATTTAAAACAGCAAGAAAACATCTGCTAGATAATCTAGAAGGAAATATTGCTTGGAAGTCACCAGAGCAGGCTGAAGCACAAAAAGAAAGGCTAAGAAAAAAGAGAGAATTAGAACTTTTATGTCAGGAAGAAGAGATAGAAATCGAAAATAATGATATAGAAATAAATGAGCAGGAGGAAGATTCTCCTGCTTTTACTATGTCTATGAACTAAAAAGGAGGTCAATATGGAAGAAACAAATATGGCTAAAGATTCAATTTATAAACTATATATCGCCTATGGAAGTAATTTAAATTTAAATCAGATGAAGTACCGATGCCCCACTGCAAAGGTTATAGGTGCTTCGGAGTTAAAAGACTACGAACTTGTATTTCGAGGATCAAAGCATAGTGCAGTTGCAACTATTGAACCATGTGAAGGTGGTAAAGTTCCTATTTTACTGTGGAGTATAAAGCCAGAAGATGAAAAGGCCCTTGATAGGTATGAAGGATACCCAAGCTTTTATGGGAAATCTGGAGTAGATATTATTGTAGGTGATCATGAAGCCACAGCCATGGTTTATATAATGACAGAAGGCCATCGACTTGGAAATCCATCGGATAACTATTTAAAAACCATAGAAGAAGGTTATATTGATTCAGGATTTGACTTAGATATTTTATATAATGCAGTGGAAAAAACCCTTAGTCAAATGGAAGACTTTGAAGAAATAAAGAAAGAAGAAGTTGAACAGGGAGATATATTTGGGATGAAATGGTGGTGATATAAATGGCAGACCCTGGAACATTAGGGATTATTGTAAAAACAGCTTTAGCCGCTTTATCAGATGGAAGACTAAGAAAAGGGATAGGGTGGACTATTGCAGCAATCCTCTCTCCCTTTATATTAATCATTGTTGTTGTAATAAGTCTTCTCTCGGGAACAACAAACCATAACAATAATGCTATGTATTTATCTTTTGATGAAAGCAGTATATCAGCCAATATTCCAAAAGAATATAGGGGACATATAGAAGATATGCGTAGAAGTTTTGCAATGCTTGATGGAAAGATAAGGGATATAAATATGCAAATAGAGGATGGAAATAGTCTAGATTCCATTAGGATTAAGGCTATTTTTTATTCTCTGTATTTCGGCGAAAATCAACCGTCAAATATAGATAAAGCAAAGTTTGTAGATTGCTTTATTAAGTATGAAGAGCTTAAAAGAACTGTAACTGATGAAGGTAATGAATACGAAGAGACTTATATAGTGCCAGTAGCTATAACTAATCTATCAGAGGTTTATAAAAATATAGAAGAAAAGATGGGAAATTCTGTAGCTTATGAAAGCATGTCAAATGCTAATGAAATTTATTATAGGATACAATATGGAACCCCTGCCCCAAATGAAGGTGATGGTTTTACAGAATGGGAAGATTGGGTTCAAGGTTTAACTCCTGAAGAATTAGAAGATTTATATAATGATTTACCTAATAGTGATAAGGGTTCAAAGATTGTACAGCTAGCCATGTCAAGACTTGGAGACCCCTATTCACAAGAAAAAAGGGGACAAGGTAGATATACTGACTGCAGCTATTTAACCTTATGGAGCTATAGACAGATAGGTGTTAATCTTCCAGCAACTGCAGCAGAGCAGGCAAGATTTTGTGTAAAAAAGAAGATTACTATTTCAAAAAAAGACTTAGTACCTGGGGATTTAGTATTTTGGAGTCATAAACCAAATGGTAGATTTATGAATATTACTCATGTTGGAGTTTATGCAGGTGGTGGTAAGGTTGTCGATGCATCATATTCAAAAGGGAAGGTTGTATATAGAAATTTATTTGATTCTAATAAGCAAGTTTTATATGGAAGACCACATATTTTAAAATAAAAAGGAGGACCCTATGTTAATTACAAAAGGAGTATTTGAAAGAAAAATTCCAAGGTTTAATACAGAGGATTGTGTAATTGAAGGAATTGAATTGATGGATGAAAAGGAATTTAAAGAATTTAGTATGGATTTATTAAAGGACAGAGATTTTATTAAAGATAGGAAAGATGAAATGTATATAGATTCCACTGGGAAAGTTCATGCTCTATTGGCACTTAATATGGATAGTGGAGATGGGATTTTAATAGATAGCCAGGGCTATGACTATCCGAGAAATACTGCTTTTATGCCAAATATAAAATCTTATATTGATAAGCAGATATCTATGGTTGTAGATAAAATCATGGAAGAAGCCATGAGAAATACCTCCAATGGAAGTTGGGTAATATACTTTGATGAGATAGAAGAAAACTATGGTCTTATAATAAAGGAAAACAATGGAATAGGATCAATGGTACTGGCAGAATTAGAAAATAGGGAAGAACTTGCAGAGCTAGAAATAGGAGAGGATTGCTTTGATATGATGCTTTATATTGAGCATTGGAGTGAAATAAAACCATTTGAAAATATGGAAATGTAGGAGGAATATATATGGATAATATAGAAAAGAGAATTCGTATCTTAAAAATTGAACCACAAAGGCTACCCTATGAAAAGGAAATAAATAATGATTTAGAGGGTATCCAAGGGGAAGTCGAAGGATTATTTGAATGTATTTATCTAGATGATAATTGCATATTAGTATGTAATGAAGAAGGAAAAATAAATGGAATGGAATTAAATCGAAGGGTTGGTAATTATATTATTGCTGGTCCTTTTTTTATTGTAGGAGATAGCCAAGATGGAGAATTTATATCCCTTACTGATGACCAAATAGAAGAATATGCAGATGAATTTGGACAGATTCAAGAATTTACTGGGGAAGAACCAGAAGCACAGCCAAGGATGGAGTTTATAGGATTTGACTTTTAAGGAGGGTAATGTAGATGAAAAAAGATATTGTTAGGGTAGATTTTAATGCCGAAAAATTAAGAGCTATAAACCTATATATGGAGAAAAAAGAATTGGATCTGGAAGATGAACTAATGGATCAACTTCAAAAACAATATGAGAAATATGTTCCAGCCAATGTAAGAGAATATATTGATGAAAAGCAAGAAGATGAAAAAAAGAAGAGAAGACCTAAAAAATCAGCTGAAAAGCAGGTAAATGCTAATATACCATCAATAAAAGAGGAATAAGACAATTTTTGAGAGCCACATGGCCCTTGTGTGCCCTTTAAAGGAAGGGGTTGGTATGTTTATACCTAATATAAAGTAAATCAAAATTTGGGGCGAATGTGCCGACTACCACGAATAGTATAGAAGTGGCTAAACTACTGGGTTATAGGTGATTGTTATTAGAATAATAGGGGTGAACCACCCTATTGATTTCTGTGCAGGATAAAGGAAGGTGGTCAAAAGATTCCACCTTCCAGTCACATCCCCCGGCAGTGCCGTGGGTTGAAGGAATTAAGCTAGGTGGTCGGAAAATGGGGTTTGTGCTGTCATAGGTGGTCACTATCTAGTAAGAACCCCATAAAACAAGGACTTAATAGGTGTACCCTATAGGTGGTCAAGGGAAAATAATAGATGTTTGAGGTGTGATAAATTGACAGAGAAAAAGAATTCAGTAAAGAAAAGGACAGCAGTATGGTTATATCCTGAAACAATGGAAGAGATGGATAGTTTACTAGAAAGGGATAATTGCAAAAGCAGAAGTGAATTTATAGATAAGGCTTTAAACTTTTATATGGGATATTTATTAAGTGAAGATACTACAGGATATCTGTCTAAGATATTAATTTCAGCCATGCAAGGAATACTTAAAGAAACAGAAAATAGAAACGCTAATAATTTATTTCGTCTATCAGTTGAAATGAGTATGATGATGAATATACTCGCCGCAGGGTTAGAAATTAGTGATGAAGAACTTCGTAGTCTTAGGGGAAGATGTGTCCAGCAAGTAAGAAAAACAAGAGGTAAAATATCCATGGAGGAGGCGGTAAAGTTTCAGCAAGGAATTGGAGAGTGATAGTCCATGGCAAGGCTAATTTTAAAATGCCCTTATTTTAAAGGAGGAAGTAAAAGAGCATCAGCCCACCTTGGAAATTTAGTAAATTATATAGCTACTCGTGATGGAGTAGAAAAAATTAATATAGAGAATGGAAATCTTTCTTCTACAACAAAACAGGAAGAACTAATATTGCAACTGATTAAAGAATTTCCAAATACCAAAAATTTATTTGAGTATGAAGACTATATTAAAAATCCAACATTAGAAAATGCCTCTGAATTTATTTCCATAGCAATAGAAGAAAATTTCGATAAGATTGGAAAACGAAAAAACTATGTGGATTATATTGCAAATAGGCCAAGGGTAGAAAGAATGGGAAAGCATGGTCTCTTTACTGGTGGGGATGATAACCTAGTTCTTAGTAGGATTGCAGATGAAGTTGTAAATCATGAGGGAAATGTTTGGACTCCAATTATTTCACTTAGAAGAGAAGATGCTAAAAGACTTGGTTTTGATAATGCCGAAAGCTGGCATAATATGCTTTCCTATTATGCTATAGACATTGCTGAATCTTTAAAGATAAAGCCTGAGAACTTTCAGTGGTATGCAGCCTTTCATAATGAGGGTCATCATCCCCATATCCATATGATTTGTTATTCAACAGATCCAAAGGAAGGATACCTAACTAAAAAAGGTATAGAGAAGATGAAATCAGGATTTGTAAAAAATATCTTTGGTCAAGAGCTAAAAGAAATCTATATAGAACAAAGTAAAAGAAGGGATAAACTAAAAGAAGAATCAAGGGAAGTGTTATTAAAGCTAATCTCTGAAATGGAAAAGGATACTTTTCAAAACAGTAATGTAGAAGAATTATTTATAGGGTTTGCAGAAAGATTGAAATTCAGCAAAGGAAAGAAACAGTATGGATATTTACAACCAAAGCTTAAAGCTATGGTAGATGAGATTGTAGATGAACTAGCTAAGGATGAAAGGATAAGCAAGGCATATGGCTTATGGTATGAAATGCGTAAGGAAGTTCTTAATAGCTATATAGATAACCTACCAGAGCCTTTACCATTATCAAAACAAAAAGAATTTAAATCAGTAAAAAACATGATTATTAAAGAGGCAGATAATTTTAATAAAGGCATCTTTTCCTTTGAAGAAATAACCAATGATGATATTGATATTGTTGATGAAGAAATAGATAAAGTAATGGATAATAGAGCTGAAGAAAATACAGAATTTATTGAGCTAGAAGGCGGCAACTTAGATTTAACCAATGAAATAGAAGTTAGTGAGGATATAGCTGAAGATGTTTATGTCAGGTGGAGTGATGATTATAAAAGGGCTTGCAAATTCTTATATGGTACAGATGATATAGTACAAGATTTTAAGGATGCCCTTTATTTATTTCAATCTGAAGCTGAAAAAGGAAATGCCCTGGCCATGTTGAATATGGGAAGAATCTTTGCAGATGGTCTTGGTGTAGAAATTGATATGGAAGAATCATATAGATGGTATGAAAAAGCTCTTAATGCCTTTCATAAGGTAGAAGATAAAAAGTCTTGGAAATATACAGAGTACTGTACAGGTAAAATGTACTCACAAGGACTTGGAACAGAAGTAGATTATGAAAGAGCAGCATACTGGCTTAGTCTATCAGCAGAGGAAGGATACAAGTTTGCAGAGTATTCCCTGGGTGGTCTTTATTACAGGGGTCAAGGTGTTGAGCAAAGTTGTGAAAGAGCCTTTGAGCTATATTTAAAATCTGCAAAACAGAGTTTCCCCTATGCTGAATTCGAACTGGCAAAGATGTATCATGATGGGATTGGAACTAATAGAAATGAGGAAGAGTCAAATAAATATTTCTCATCTGCCTTTATGGGATTTAAAAAACTAGAAAAGAAAAGTCACGATGATAAAATTCAATATAGGCTTGGTTGGATGCTTCAAAATGGAGTTGGTACTGAAAAAGATATAGGAAAAGCAAAAGAATATTATGAAAAGTCAGCAAGGCTTGGAAATACATTTGCATGTTATTCCCTTGCAAAATTAATTCTTGCAGAGGAAAATCCAGAAAAAGAAGAAGTTAAAAAAGCAATTGATTATTTAAAACAGACATCGGACACTGGAAATCAATTTGCTCAGTATTCCCTCGGGAAACTTCATCTAAATGGGGAGTATGTAGATAAAAATATACTGAAAGCTTTGGAATTATTTAAACTATCAGCAGAAGAAGGAAATGAATATGCAGCATATCAGCTTGGTAAATTATATTTGAAGGGAGAAGACATAACAAAAGATATTTCATCGGCAGTAAAATGGCTTAAGTTATCTTCAGAAAAAGGAAATCAATATGGACAGTATTTATTAGGAAAAATATATTTAATGGGTGAAGGGGTGCCAAGGGATAAGAAAGAAGCAATAAAGTGGTTTACATTATCTGCTGAACAAGGAAATGAATATGCTCAGTTTTTTCTAGATAATATGGATAAGTTTTATAACCCATCTGTTTCACTTGCAGTATCAAAGATGTTTCATCATATGAGTAAAACATTTGAAGATAATGTTCCATTAAAGTCATCTGGAGTTGGAGTTAAGATTGATAGCAAGCTATTGAAAAAACTAAGAGAAAAGAAGATGGCACAGGGACACAAGAAAGATGACTATGAAGAGCAGAATCTTGAATTATAGGATTAAAGGAGAGATAATAATGTCTACTTATATTCATTTTACAGAAGAACAAAAACAGCGAGCAAATGAAATTGATCTTGTAAATTTTCTTGAAGCACATGGAGAAAAACTACTTAAATCAGGAAGAGAAAAAAGACTAGACAGTGATCGCAGCATAACTATCAGGGGAAATAGGTGGTATGATCATAGTAATGGGGAAGGTGGTTTAGCAATTGATTTTGTTCAATATTTTTACCAAATGAGTTTCCCGGATGCAGTTACATTCTTGCTAGGAGATGGTTATGGGGAAACATATAAAAGAGCAGAAGAGAATAAACAAGAAGATAAAAAACCTTTCGCTTTGCCAAATAAGAATATTAATATGCGTAGGGTTTTTGCTTATTTAATAAAGAAAAGACATATAGATAGGGATATAATCAGTTTTTTTGCAAAAGAAAAATTAATATATGAAAGCTGTGAATTATCAAAGGATAAAACAAGGGAATATCATAATGCGGTATTTGTTGGTTTCGATGAAAATAAGGTTCCAAGACATGGCCATAAGCAAGGATTATATAGCATTGGTAAACCTTTTAAAGGAAATATTGATGGCAGTAATCCATGCTATAGCTTTAATTATATTGGAAAGAGTAATAGGCTTTATGTCTTTGAGGCACCTATTGACATGTTATCCTTTATTACAATATATCAGAAGGATTGGCAGTCCAATAGTTATATATCATTATGTGGATTATCAGAACAGGCAATGTTAAAGATGCTTGAAGTAAATCCTCATATTGATTATGTAATATTATGTTTAGATCATGATAATGCAGGTATTGAAACAAGCGAAAAGTTCTACGATATATTGACCTATAAGAAAATAGGGTGTGGTAAGCTTATGCCTGAATATAAAGACTGGAACGAAGACCTAAAAGCAAGTCTTAATCTTCCTGCAATACCAGCAGAGGAACATCCACATTATCCTTTACGAGATAAAATCTGTTTAGAGATTTACAACCTAATATCCCAGCTGAAAGAAAAAGATATTTCTTTACAAGAGTTAAATAAATTATTCCAAAAAACCAAAACAAGTAATATGGAGCAGATAGTTGAAACTTTAAAACAACTATCTGCTTTTTCTTTGCTTTTAGCTGAAAAGGAATATAAGCAACTAGGAAGTAGCCAGGATATAGATCTAGTTAAGAATAGATTTTACCATGGATTTAAAGCATATGAGAATCGCAGTAGACTCAATAATCGTTTAGATATGATTGGACAGGAAATATTAAAAATCAGTGGGTCTGAAGGAATTATTTCCAAAGATGAAAAATTAAATATTGCAAAAGCTTATGAAGCAATTGCCCAACATAGTTTAAAGGCAATTATTTTGATTGAACTACAAGAACAAAAGCAGGAACAAAGACAAGATCAAAATCAAATCAAGGAGATGATTATGTAGTTGAAGAAAAGATAAATTCTATAATGTGATTTTAAAGTGCGGAAGATGAAAGGGGGTTGATTTATGGACTCGCAAGTATATTGGCTTATGGGAATGGCGGCTTTGATGTTTATGGTAATAGGTGGTATTTCACTAATTGCACACTATTATACCTTAAATGGAATTAAGTCAAAAACAGTTGGTGATGGTCAACATGGCACAGCTAGATTTGCTACTAAGAATGAAATTCTAAAAACCTATAAGCATGTACCATTTAATGTTTCAGATTGGAGGCAAGGAAAGAATTTACCTACAGAGCAAGGGATCATAGTTGGGTGTAAGGGAGCTAAAAATAATGTAATAGCACTTGTAGATACTGCAGATGTCCATTGTCTTATGATTGGTGCAGCAGGTGTAGGAAAAACTGCATTTTTTCTTTATCCTAACTTGGAATATGCCTGTGCAACTGGAATGAGTTTTATAACTACGGATACAAAAGGAGATCTAGCCAGAAACTATGGAAGGATTGCTAAAGAATGCTATGGATATAATATTGCAGTTATAGATTTAAGAAATCCAACACGAAGTGATGGCAACAATTTATTGCATTTGGTTAATAAGTATATGGACAAATATAGGGAAGATAATAATGATATCTCAGCAAAAGCAAAGGCTGAAAAATATGCAAAAATTATCTCCAAGACTATTATAAATTCCACAGGTGATAGTTCTGCCTATGGACAAAATGCCTTCTTTTATGATGCAGCTGAAGGACTCTTAACTGCTGTTATTTTACTTATAGCAGAGTATCTTCCACCTACAAAAGAAGATGGTGAAGTAGCAGATACCAGGCATATAATTAGTGTATTCAAAATGGTACAGGATTTAATGGAACCAAGTAAAGTAAAGGGAAAAAGTCAATTTCAGTTACTAATGGATAAACTTCCACCAGAACATAAGGCGAGATGGTTTGCAGGTGCAGCTTTGAACTCAGCTGAACAAGCAATGGCATCAGTTCTATCTACAGTACTGTCAAGACTTAATGCATTTTTAGACACAGAAATGGAACAGATTTTGTGTTTTGATACAGCAATTGATGCGGAAACCTTCTGTAATAAAAAATCTGCTATTTTTTTAATACTTCCGGAGGAAGATAATACGAAGTATTTTATGGTAAGCTTATTTTTACAGCAGTTCTATCGTGAAATGTTAACAGTAGCTGATGAAAATGGGGGAAAGCTTCCAAATCGAGTAATGATTTATGCAGATGAAATAGGTACAATTCCAAAAATAGAATCTTTTGAAATGATGCTTAGTGCAGGTCGTTCCAGAAAAATATCATTAGTACCCATTATTCAATCCTTTGCACAGCTTGATAAAAACTATGGAAAGGAAGGTAGTGAAATCATAACTGATAATTGTCAGTTAACTATATTTGGAGGATTTGCACCCAATTCAGAAACAGCTGAAGTCTTATCAAAGGCACTTGGCAGTAGAACTGTTATGAGTGGAAGTATTAGCAGGGGTAAAAATGATCCTTCCCAAAGCTTACAGATGATGGAGAGGCCACTTTTAACAGCCGATGAATTAAAGTCTTTACCAAAGGGAAATTTTGTAATCATGAAAACCGGGGTGCATCCAATGAGGACTGTACTTCGGTTGTTTTTAGACTGGGGTATCACTTTTGGTAAACCATATATTATGGATGAAAAATCCCATCGAAGGGTTTTATATGCAGATAAAGAAACCTTAGAAGAAAATATTGAAGAACAAGGGATAGATGAAGATATTGAAGAAATGGAATCAGGAGATATAAAAAGTAAAAGTGGTGGAATATCACATAATCCATCATCAAAAATAGATCCAATTAATAAAAAGAGAAGGTCGACACTAAGAACATAGGAGGGATAAGGTTTGAGTTATTTTGGAACAATTTATTCCTATACATCGGATGAACTTCCAACCCGTGCAAAAACAGTATATATGTATCTAAAAGATAGAAGTGATGCAAAGGGAGAATGCTGGCCAGCTATAAATACCATTGCAAGGGAAACTTCCATGTCAAGGAGTACAGTAAAACGAGGTATAGCTGATCTTATACGATGTGGTCTACTTACCAAAGAACCACGGTATAGAGAAAATGGAAGTAATTCATCCAATAGATATCTTTTGAAAAAATAATGGGATATAAGTGAAGAAGATAAGCTATCCGCCAAGAGGATAGTTTGTCTTTTACATGGACTGAGGTGGAGTTCAGGGTGAACCTACAAGAAGGACTCACTTTAAGAATTTATATAACATCAGAAAAAGAACAATATACCTTCCTGTATTTAATCAATATATAAATGAACCTGAAAAAACAAGATAGTATAGAAATGATAAAGTTTATTGTTTTTGTAGTTTGAAAGTTTCAATATTATTGGAATTATAATTGATGCATTATAGTCTTTAAATCCAGTAATGGCTATTCTATTATAGGAAGCGTAAACTATGGTTGTTATCATAAACTCTACACTATTACTATAGAAAAGAGTATGATGAATTTGTTGTATTAATATAAATTATTATTAGATAAAGAAAAATTATGTTTTTTAAAGTTCGTATTATAAGATGGATGGATATCTTTATACAAGTTGAAGGAGTTGGTGAATAGATAAGATTAATAACATTACCCCTTGTTATTAAGTTTTCCTAATTTACTCATAAGAATTCATGTGATATTATTAACAATAGCTAGTATAGAAAAATTAAGGATGAGAAATTACAAATTAAACGAGAGTAGGAGACAATTCAATGAAATTTATAGATAAAATAGAGGACTCGTGTAGAAGGACAACCTCTATTACTACATTACAAGTAAATTTAGGGAAGGTTTGTAATTTGACTTGTACCCACTGCCATGTCAATGCTGGACCTAACAGATCTGAAGTTATGTCTAAGAAAACTGTAGATCAGGTACTGGCAGTATTAAAAAAGTTTAATTTCGAGGTATTGGATATCACTGGGGGAGAACCAGCCATGAATCCTAACTTTAAATATCTTATAGAAAATGGAAGAAATTATGTGGATACTATTATAGTGAGAACTAATTTAGCTATCCTAGAAGAGAAGAGCTATAAGGATTATATTGATTTTTATGTAAAAAATAAGGTAACCTTGGTTGCATCTTTTCCATGCTATACAAAGGAAAATACTGATGCCATGAGGGGGGACGATACCTTTACTGCTTGTGTTTCAGTCCTTAAAAATCTCAATGCAGCTGGTTATGGAATAGAGGAAGACCTAGAACTAAATCTAGTACATAACCCTGGAGGAGATTTCTTACCAGGAAGCCAAGAAGAACTGGAGAATGAATATAAAAAAGTTCTAGGAGAAAACCATGGAATTAAATTCAACCATCTCTATGCCATTACCAACCTTCCTATAGGTCGTTTTGCACAGCATTTAAGGAGTGAAAATTTATTAGAAGATTATATGAATACGCTGGAAGACAACTATAATGGGGAAGCCGCAAAGAAAATTATGTGTAGAAGTCAGATTTCTGTAGATTACCGAGGAATTATTTATGACTGTGATTTTAATCAAATGTTAGGACTTCAAGCAAATGGTCCACAAAATCTAAAGGAATTGTTAGAGGTGGAAACCTTAGATAGAGAAATTGTATTTGAAAATCATTGTTATGGATGTACAGCCGCAGCTGGTTCTAGTTGTGGTGGCGGGCTTACTTAGCCAGAACGCCAAAGTCTTATGGTTAGATGGTCCAACAAACTAAAAGGAAGGAGCGTCGAAGCGGATGGAAAGGAAAGTAGATAAGTCCTTATTACAAATAATTATCTTCGTAATCATTATTGTTTCCATAGTATTTTTGTTTAATAAATTTAATATTAATGACTACGGTCCTGGGGATATAAAGGAGTTTATTTTAAGCAAGGGAAGTTTAGGTCCAGTAGTATATATAATATTGTTAGCATTGCTGCCCCTTGTATTATTTCCAGATTCAGTGCTTGTAATAGGTGGAGGTATGGTATATGGATTAGTGGGGGGGACTATTCTTACGTCCATAGGTTCACTTCTTGGAGGTATTATTGCATTTATAATATCTAGAAAGCTTGGGCGTGAAGCTGTAAAAAAGTTAATCAAAAATGATTTAGTTTTGTTTAATAAGGATAATAAAATAGGTGGACTTTTAGTGATTCTAATTCTTAGACTTATACCTTTATTTCCTTTTAAAGTAGTTAGCTATAGCGCCGGTTTGTCTGACATTAGATTGAAAGATTTTTCTATGGCAACAGTAATTGGTTCACTTCCCGGAATCATTGTATATACAAACCTTGGAGATAAAGCTAATGAAATTGGTTCAAAAGGATTTTACCAAGCAATAACCATGCTAATAGTATTATTTATAGTATCATTTATTATAAAAAAGATATATAAAATGAGAAGAGAAAGTATAAGTGAAGAGAAATAAGAGTTTAATAATATTTTATTTTTTTGATCGAAGGACGTGGTACTTTGGTTTCAATAATTGTGCCTTCATTGAATGAAGAGAAAACTATAGAGAAACTCCTCAAGCAGCTTAATAGTCTTAGTGGAGAAAAGGAATTAATTGTTATTGATGGTGGTAGCAATGATAATACAATAGAAATAGCCTCTGAATTTTGTAAAGTAGTGAAAAGCAAAAAAGGAAGAGCTAATCAAATGAATAAAGGTGCTAAAATAGCAGAAGGAAATATACTATGGTTTGTTCATTCTGATTCTATGGTGTCTGAAAATTCCCTGTATGAGATAGAAAGTGCTATTAATGAAGGATATATTGGGGGAGGCTTTTCCCTGTTTTTTTATGACTATGATACTAAATTCATGAGATTTTTATCTAGAACTTCTAATTGGAGGGCTAAATACTTGGGACTGTACTTTGGAGATCAAGGTTTATTTATTAGAAGGGACATATTTAATGAGATTGAAGGATATGAGGAAATAGACTTAATGGAAGATTGGGATATATCTAAAAGGATGGAGAAAAAAGGAAATATGAAATTGCTTGATATAAAAATAGGCACATCAGCAAGAAGGTTTAAAAACGGAGGCCAGCTTAGGACCTTGCTTCTAATGCATAAGATTAAAATACTATATGTACTAGGAGTCTCTCCTTCTAAACTCAATAAAATTTATAGGGAGGCCAGATAATGAATGCGCTAATACTTATGACAAGAATACCTATACCAGGCAAAACTAAGACTAGATTAATGGATATATTTACTAGAGAAGAATGTGCGGAAATTCATAAATGCTTTTTGTTAGATTTGTTCAATATTTTTGAGTACATTAAGGAAGATGTTGATATTTATTTAACCTATACACCAGAAGGCAGTTTGAATATTATAGAAAACATTATGCCTAAATATACCAAATCATTTCCTCAAGTAGGAGAGACTTTAGGTGAAAGAATGGAAAATGCTTTTAAGAGTGTGTTTAACTTGGGATATGAAAAGATTGTATTAATAGGCTCTGATATACCTAGCATGCAACCAGAGGATATAATTAAAGGATTTGAAATGTTAGAGAGCAATGACATATGTCTAGGGACCACATTTGATGGCGGTTATTATCTAATAGGAATGAAAAGGTTATATAAAGAGGTGTTTGATGAAAGTATAAAATGGGGTAAAAAATCGGTTTTTGAGGGCACTATGCATATAGCAAATAATTTAGATTTAAGTATTGGACTAGTTAGTAAGCATCTGGATATTGATACAAAGGAAGATATAATTAGTTTTAAAGAAAAAGTAAATAGTGGGTATTTCTTGGACAAGGTTTTGCCTAAAAATACAGTTGACTATTTGGAAAAGATTATGGGTGATAATACGATATTATCTAATGGTTAAGGAGAGAAGGAAAGACAGTCATATTTTTACATGAAAGGGGATGATGTATGAAGGTGCTTAAGAATTAACTCAAATTAGTAGGGCAGATATTTTACTTAATTAAATAAGGAGATGGCTTTAATGAAGATTAAAAAATTGTTATTTTTAGTATTAGCATTTGTATTAACTTTTTCAATGGTAGCTTGCAGTAATGAACAAGCTACGAATAATGAAGGAACATCAAAAGAATCTGTATTTACAGGTAAATATATTGTAGATGCAAATTATGTAAAGGAACATTATGGAGACGATAATGTTATATTAATGGATGCTAGAGGTGAAGAAGCTACAAAGAAAGGTACAATAGAAGGAGCAATTACTACTACATGGCAAAATCTATCTAATATTGAAAATGCAAAAAAAGGAGATTATGATTGGGGTTTAATCCTTGAACCGGAAGTACTATCTAAAAAACTAGGTGAATTAGGGTTATCAAAAGATAAAGAAATAATTTTGTTTGCAGAAGGGCCAAAGGGTTGGGGTGAAGATGGTAGAATTCTGTGGACGCTTAGAGCAGCAGGTTATGAGAATGTAAGGATGGTTGATGGAGGATTAAAAGCTCTTCAAGATATTGGGTTACCTAAGTCAAAGGATGTTAAAAAACTTGATCCTGTAGAAGTAGCAATAGATGCATTGGACTATGAACATGTTATTAATACAAAAGAATTAGAAGTATCATATGATGATTATATAATGCTTGATGTCCGTGAAGATAAGGAATATAATGGTGGAGTTCATTATGGAGAAGCAAAAGGTGGACGTTTACCTGGAGCGATTCAAGTAAGATTTATAGATTTATTTGATTCTGATGGATATTTAAAATCAAATGAGGAGATTACTTCGCTATTTGAAAATGCAAATATTAAAAAGACTGATAAAGTAGTTGCTTATTGTACTTCTGGAATTAGATCGGCTTATACACAATTGATTATGGAAATGTTAGATTATGAAGTTGTAAAAAATTATGAAGGTTCCTATAACACATGGTGTGTTCACAATGAAGTAGAGAACTAATCATAGGGTATTAAAAGTTGGAAAGTACAAGAAGAACTAAAAAAAGCTATATATACCTAACTATTTTATTATCAGCAGCAGTACTTTATATCGCCTATGAGCCCTTTAAGGCTTTCAGTAGCGAAACTGTTATGTTATTTACTTCAAAGAGTTCAGAGTCTATAATAGGATATCTAAACTCTTATGATATCATTAGACCAGCAGTTTCTATTGCTTTAATGTTATTGCAAGCATTGATCTTTCCTTTTAAGTATGAAATTATGATTTTTGCAAACATAAAGGTATTTGGTGAATTAATTGGACTTGGTTTAAGTCTTATAGGTAGGATTATCGGAGCTTATATTTGTTATGATATTGGTAAAACCTTATTATCTAACAGAATAGAATTAATCATAAAGAAGTTAAATATAAGTGAAATCACAACCAATTATATGAGAAGTAGTGGCTTAGTACATGTATTTATTAGAATTTTACCATTAAATTTTGATTTAATCAGTTATGTTGCTGGGATTATACAATTAGATTCAAAAAAGTATATGCTAAACTCAATTGTTTGGATTATCCTTACAACTGTATCCTATTCAATAAAGAAAGGTTATTATAGCTATAGCTATGAAATGAGAACGACATTTATAAGACTTATATTATCAATCCTAGTATTTGTAATTATTGCAAAGAGATACCATAAAGATATTGGGAGGGTATAAATGAATAAAATTAAAAAATCTACGTTTATAAAAATTTTACTTTTAGTCGTAGTGATACTGTTGTTTGTTTTTGTTAAACCACTAAATGTTGGTTTGAAAAACATGATTGGCGCATTTAAAGATGTAGAATCGGTAAAGGAATATATTAGATCTTTTGGAGTTTGGGCTGTAGTCATTTCTTTTATGATGATGATTTTGCAATCTATTGCTGCTCCGATACCTGCCTTTTTTATAACTTTTGCAAATGCAGCTATTTGGGGATGGTGGAGAGGAGCTATACTATCTTGGTCTAGTGCCATGGCTGGTGCAGCTATATGTTTTGGAATTTCAAGACTTTATGGAAGAGGAGTCGCTGAGAAATTTGCTAGTAAGATGGCTCTTGACGATGTAGAAGTTTTTTTTGAAAAATACGGAAAAAACACTATACTTGTAGCGAGGCTTTTGCCATTTGTACCATTTGACCCCATTAGTTATGCAGCAGGATTAACACCTATGAAATTTGGTGGGTTTTTCTTAGCTACAGGTCTTGGGCAATTGCCAGCAACTATTGTTTATTCCTATGCTTCAGCTAAGTCCTCTGATCCATCTACATTTGTAAGAGGGTTATTACTCTTATTTGGAATCAGTGCATTAGTATATACTGTTAGAAAGATTTGGACTGATAGGAATAAGAAATCTGTAAAATAAAAATTATACAGGGGTTGCTTCAAAAAAAGAGGTGACCCTTCTATTTTTATGATAGATTACCAGAGTCATTAGATATGGGGCTAATTTGATTACTTTAATAAGAAGGGTGTAGAATATGCAAATATCAGGTAAGACTATGAAATTGATAATTAAAGAGGAGGAAAAATGCATAGATTGTAAACAGTGCATGAAAGGTTGTCCTATGTTAGATAAGTTCTGCGATTCTCCAAAGGAATTATTAGGTGAGCTTAACTCTAATGTGGATTTTGAATATTCCTTGCCTTACTCATGTATGTTATGTGGGTATTGTACTAAAGTATGCCCAAAGGAAGTAGATTTAAAGAATTTATTTTTAGAACTCAGACGGGATGTAGTTAATCAGGGTGATGGTAAATTACCTAAGGAACTTAATATTGGCGGAGTAGAGTTCCATCAAAAGCTTAGTTTCTCTAATCTATTTACATCTGATATCCAAAATCTACAATCAGATACTATATTTTTCCCTGGCTGCGGGCTTCTTTCTTATAGTCCAAAGATAGTAGAAAATGCATATAATTATCTTCGAACTAAAATAGATGGAATTGGAATATATACTAAATGTTGTGGAAAACCAACAGCTTTTATGGGAAAAGATAATAAGTTTAAAGAATATTATTCTATACTTGAAAAAGAATTTAAAGATAAAAATATTAAAAGGATAGTAACAGGATGTCAAAACTGTTTTATGACCATAGGAAATAATAGTAAGGATATAGAAGTAGTTTCCCTATGGGAAGTATTAGCTGATATAGGGATTCCAAATAGCAGAGAAGGTATTGGCAAAACCGTAACAGAAGAATTTACCATACATGATCCATGTCCTACTAGGGATATAGATATAATACATAGTTCCATAAGAAAAATAATAGATGATCTAGGTTTTAAGGTAGAGGAAATGAAGTATAACAAAGGAAAAACACTTTGTTGCGGCTCTGGTGGTATGGTATTTGTTACTCAAAATGAAATAGCTAGTGCCCATACTAGGAGAAGAGCTGAAGAAGCAAAAACAGAATATATAATTACTTATTGTCAAGAATGTGTAGAATCTATGCGTAGGGGTGATAAAAAATCTTATCATATACTTGATTTATTATTTAATGAAGGTTTCCAAGATATGGAACAAGTAAATCAAGGGTTAATGACTAAATGGCTCAATAGATATAAGGGAAAGAATATAGGAAAGTGAGAATATAACTGGGCGAAGATGTGCCCTTAGATGGGGCGACAATATCCGCGATTAGAGCAAAAGTTAAGATGGCTTTAGTTGGCTATTCTATTACAGGAAGCGGAACTATGGCAGTTATCATAAACTTAGCACTATTACTCGGAAAAAAGCATGCTGAATTTGTTGCGTCAATGTTTTATCGTTGTGAGTATAATGGATGATTTAAATTTATTAAAAATAATATTAATAAGAAAAATACAGAAAGAATAGTAAAATTATTCTTTCTGTATTTTTCTTATTAATCATCTTTCTTATTTGCTTGTTCTTCATTCTTGTTTTCTTCATCATTAATTTCTTCTACAATTTCCATAGAACAACAAGAAGACTTTTTAGGTTTTCGAATTTTAGAGAAGAATGATTTCTTTTTATCGGACATATTTAACACCCCCTCCTACATAATTATATTAAATACATAACCCGTTATAACAGCTACAAAGAAAATAGAGAGGACAAATGCAATCATCATTTTCTTTTTAAATATTGAATTTAGTATGGATAGTTCAGGTATGCTTGCTCCTGCACCACCTATTATAAGTGCTACCATTGTACCATAGCCTACACCTTTATCAATAAGTATTCTTGCTATTGGTATCATGGTTTCTGTTCTTATATACATAGGTATTCCAACTATAGCAGCCACAGGCACTGAAAATATATTTGACTTTCCAGCAAATTTAGATAATAAATCTTGAGGTATAAACTCATAGATAAATGAACCTATACCAGCACCAAGAAGTAAGTATGGTATTACTTGTCTAAGTAATACTAAAGACTCAGTAAATGCATGCTTAAATGCTATTTTGTTTTTTTCTAAAAATGTTCCTTCAAGATTTTCATAAACTAATTCATCGTCGTTTTCTCCTTTGATACTAACGTTTTTAACTTCTTTTTGATAGCCGAGTTTATCAAGCAATAGTCCAATTACAACTGCTATAAAAAATGTAAAGACTGTATAGATTATAGTTGCTTTTAATCCAAAGAAGGTTAAAAACAATATTATGATGGCAGGATTTAATACAGGAGAAGTTAGAAGGAATGAAATTGCACCGGAAAATGGAGCTCCAGATTTTAATAATCCAACTAAAATAGGCACGGTTGAGCAAGAACAAAATGGTGTTACAGCACCTAAAAGAGCACCTAATATACTGTTTAAGATCTTATTTGGTGTAGTAAGTATTTTTTTTATCTTTTCTTTAGATAAGTAAATTTGAATTAATGCTACAATAAAGCTAATAACTATAAAAAGTAGCAATAATTCGCCCATTAGAAATAAAAACATTTTTCCTACATCCACAAGATTAGTTATTTGGAACATTATCTTTCCACTCCTCTTTATTTATATTTTTAAAAATATCAATTATTATACTATTAACATTACTATTCTCATTTAATGAATAGTAGTTCCATACTGCTACTTTCTTCTTTTTGATAATGCTAGCATCAGAGAGTATCTTTAAATGATAAGAAATACTAGATTGACTAATATCAAAGAAACTTTCTATATCACACACACACCGTTCTCCATTAACATA
This sequence comes from Schnuerera sp. xch1, assembly GCF_019931165.1. Classification (GTDB taxonomy): domain Bacteria; phylum Bacillota; class Clostridia; order Tissierellales; family Tepidimicrobiaceae; genus JAIOUP01. The sequence continues at coordinate 291,838 of NZ_JAIOUP010000002.1, read as the reverse complement.
TAAATATAAGAGAACTTTTAAGCGTAACTCATCGGATAAAGCGTTAAATAATGTAACATATCCACCTAACATATCCATCCTATTCACCTACTTTCTATATACATCAAGAAAATTTGATATATATATCAAGAAAAATTGATATATATATTTAATATTATAATATTCATAAGTTTTGATTTTGTCAACTCTTTTTAAAAAAAATAAAAAAGGATTGACAATTAAAGAATAGAAGCATATTATATGAGTATAATCGAATATAATCATATTAGGAGGTGAAAGTTAATGGATAATTTATTTAAAGTATTAGGAGATGAAAATAGATTAAGGATAATAAACTTACTGCGAAGAGGTGAGTTATGCGTTTGTGAGATTGAAATTATCTTAGATACAACTCAATCTAATGTATCAAGACATTTAACTAGGCTTAGGAATGAAGAAATAGTTATTTTTGAAAAGAAAGCACAATGGACATATTATCAGATAAACCCAGAGTTTACTAAAGAAAATAAATTATTATATAAGTTTCTAATTGAAAAGATGGATCAAAATAATGAATTTATAAGAGACCTAGATAGATTATCTAAATATAAAGAAAGTGGCTTGAATTGTGACAATATAAAAGAAATGGATACAATTGTCTTTACGTAAAAAGGAGATTTTAATGTGATAAAAATATGAAAGAAAAAGGTATTATAAAAATTTTCAAAGCTTTATCAGACAATAATAGAATTAAAATTCTATATCTTTTGAAAGAGGGGAAGTCTACTTTTAAGAATATGGAAAGCAATTTAGAGTTAACTCAACCAACTATTTCTCATCATATAAAGATTTTAAAGGAATCTGGATTAATAGTAGAAGAAAAGCAGGGAAAAAATAAATGTTATTCAATCAATAAATTACAAGTCCAGTTAGTTGGTGACTATATTAGATACTTAATCAAATAATAAATGAAAGGCGGAATTATAATGGCAAAAAAAGAAATACAATCAGGAATAAACTTTTTTCAAAAATATTTAACACTTTGGGTAGCCATCTGTATGGTAGCTGGAGTATTGATTGGTAAATATCTACCTGCAATACCTGAATTTTTTGGCAAGTTTGAATATGCAAATGTCTCAATACCAACAGCTATACTTATTTGGGTAATGATTTATCCAATGATGATGAAGGTAGATTTTCAAAGTACAAAAAATGTAGGGAAAAATCCTAAAGGGTTGTATGTGACATGGATAACAAATTGGATTATAAAACCTTTTACGATGTATGGAATAGCTTCATTTTTCTTATTTGTAGTTTTCAAAACCTTTATAACACCAGAGCTTGCAACGGAATATTTAGCAGGAGCAGTTTTACTGGGAGCTGCACCATGTACAGCAATGGTATTCGTATGGAGTACATTAACAAAAGGTAATCCAGCTTATACAGTGGTTCAAGTGGCAACTAATAATTTAATTATATTGGTAGCATTTATTCCTATAGTTAAGTTTTTACTAGGAGTTAGTAATGTGGTGGTTCCATGGGATACTTTAATATTATCTGTTGTTCTTTTTGTAGTAATTCCATTGGCAGGTGGTATATTAACTAGAGTTCAGGTAACAAAGAAAAAAGGGATTGATTATTTTGAAAATGAGTTTTTACCTAAATTTGATGGTGCAACAACTGCAGGATTATTGTTAATGCTTGTGTTGTTATTTTCATTCCAAGGTGAAACTATATTGAATAATCCATTACACATTTTGCTTATAGCTATTCCACTTACCATCCAGACATTTTTAATCTTCTTTATAGCATATGGGGCAGCTAAATGGCTTAAACTACCTTTCGACATAGCAGCACCGGCAGGTATGATAGGTGCATCAAACTTCTTTGAACTAGCAGTTGCAGTAGCAATAGCATTGTTTGGAATGGATTCACCAGCTGCACTTGCAACAACAGTAGGAGTCTTAACTGAAGTACCCCTAATGTTGTTTCTTGTTAAGATAGCCAACAATACTAAGCATTGGTTCCCAAAGACAGTAAGAGAAGATTAAACAATTAAAGGTTGATTTTGGGTATGATATGGAATATTTTTTATAACATATATGAGTATAATCGAATATAAACATTAATACAAAGTGAAAGGATGATAAATGATGAAAAGAATGGAAATATTTGATCCAGCAATGTGTTGTTCTACAGGAGTTTGTGGACCATCGGTTGATAAAAATCTTTTAAGAGTGTCTACACTTTTAAATAGACTGGAGAAAAAAGGAGTTAAGGTAGAAAGGCATAACCTTTCCGAAAATCCCAAGGCTTATATAGATAATAAGATAGTAAATCAATTTTTGATAGATGAAGGTGTTGATGCACTTCCTATTACTATGGTAGATGGAGAAGTTGTGAAGACTAAGGAATATCCTACAAATGAAGAATTTATAAAATTTTTGGAGATACCAGAGGAATATACAATGTCTGGATTGGGAGCAAAAAAATTAATGAAACAAAATAATGATGTTGCTAACATAACAGAGGAGGAATAGACTTGTTTAAAGAATTTGACTTAAATGATATAAACCTGACAAAGTATTTATTTTTTACTGGAAAGGGTGGGGTAGGTAAGACTTCAACAGCTTGTGCTATAGCAGTAGCTTTAGCCGATGAAGGTAAAAAGATTATGCTTGTAAGTACCGATCCAGCCTCTAACCTTCAAGATGTATTTGAAACAGAATTAGACAATAAAGGGGTAATTATAGACAAAGTTCCAAACTTAGTAGTAGCAAATTTTGAGCCGGAAGCAGCAGCTGAAGAATATAAAGAAAGTGTTTTAGCACCATATAGAGGAAAGCTACCAGATGCAGTATTGCAAAATATGGAAGAACAGCTTTCAGGTTCATGTACAGTTGAAATAGCAGCTTTTAATGAATTTTCTAGTTTTATTACAGATGAAAAAGCAGCACAAGCATATGACCATATAATATTTGATACCGCACCAACAGGTCATACACTTAGAATGCTTGAGCTTCCTTCAGCCTGGACTAATTTCATCAGTGAAAGCACACACGGTGCATCATGTTTAGGACAGTTATCGGGACTTGAAGATAAAAAGGAAACATATAAGCTGGCAGTAGAGAACCTTTCTGATAAAGAAAAGACTACCTTAATACTAATTTCACGTCCTGAGACATCAACTTTAATAGAAGCTGAAAGAGCATCCATTGAGCTACAAGACATAGGAGTAAACAATCAATTACTAGTGGTTAATGGAGTGCTGCAAGAACATGATGATAGCCTTTCTAACCAGATGTATAATATGCAACAGAAGGTATTAGAAAATATTCCAGATGGTCTTAAAACCCTTGAAACATATGAAATACCACTAAGAGCTTATAATATAACGGGAATAGATAATGTAAGAGGATTATTTAAAAGTGGAGATATAGAATATTCAGATGAAAAGTTAGCTATAAATCATATTCCTAAATTAAATAATGTGATAGATGATTTATATAAAACAGACAAGAAAGTAATATTTACCATGGGTAAGGGTGGTGTGGGAAAAACTACTATTGCCGCTACTATTGCATTAGAATTAGCGAAGAAGGGGAAAAAGGTACATCTTACAACTACTGATCCTGCTGATCATTTAAAATTTGTTTTAGAAGAAACCCATGGGATTACTATAAGTAAAATAGATGAGAAGAAGGAATTGGAAAAATATACAGAAGAAGTCCTTAGTAAAGCAAGAGAAACAATGAATGATGATGATATTGCCTATATAGAGGAAGATTTAAGATCTCCGTGTACTCAAGAAATAGCCATATTTAGAGCATTGGCTGAAATAGTAGCACTCTCAGAAGATGAGATAGTAGTTATAGATACTGCTCCAACAGGGCACACATTATTACTATTAGAATCGACACAAAGTTATAATAATGAAATTGCACGTACCCAAGGTGACATTCCAGAATCAGTTAAAAATCTATTACCAAAGTTAAAAGATCAAAGTTTGACGGAGGTATTAATTGTAGCATTAGCTGAAGCTACTCCATTTTATGAAGCAAAGAGATTACAAGAGGACTTAGATAGAGCAGGTATCCATAGTAAATGGTGGATTATAAACTCAAGTCTCTATGCAACTCATACTACAAATGAAGTATTAAAAGCAAAGGCAAGTAATGAAGTACAATGGATAAATAAGATAAATGAAGTATCTAAGGGAAATCTAGCGATAATTAAGTGGACACCAGAAGAATTAAAGGGTGAAAACCTGAGTAAGGTTTTAGAATAGAATTTGCTAAAAATACAGTAATTGTAATATTTAAAGAGTAAATAATAACAAAGTTATAAATTGTAGAGGGAGTATAATATAATACTCTCTCTGTAATCTTCTATAAAAACAAATATGGAGGTAATATAATGTCAAAAAAGGTTAATATTCAAATGTTTGGTTATAAAAATGATGTAATTTTAGATTCATGTGGCTGAGGGCCAAGCAGTAGCTGCGGTCCTAGTGAGGATCCTACAACCATTGAAATGTATGAAGAGCTTAAGAAATTTCTGGAAGATACAGATGTAAAGGATAAATTTGAATTATCATTTATAGATTTAAATGATAATGACTTAAATCATTATCCAAAGGAACAAAGATTTATAGAAAAAGGTCATCAACTACCACTTACCTTTATAGAAGGAAAAGTTGCATTTAAAGGTCCAGTTGATAATATGAGAACATATTTGATTGTAAGTAGAATGTATAATACCTTATCTTAATAAGAAAAAGAAAAGACTATGAAAAATTTTTGAGAATCCGAGTTATTCAATAAATGGTGTTTGTGCGTGTATATTTGAATTTAAGAAATAATTAAGTAAAGTAGCGACTGACTCTTAATTGGAGGTTTTATGATGGGTGATAAAGAAAAAACAAGAAAAGTTATTCGTAAAAATTATGCTTCAATTGCTACAAAGGGTTCAGCAGGAGGCTGTTGTTCAACAAGTGGTTGCTGTAATAGCACTACAACTGATGCCAATATAGCATCTAAAATGATAGGGTATACTGAAGATGATATTTTAAATGTACCTGTTGGGTCTAATATGGGATTAGGCTGTGGTAATCCTATAGCTATAGCAAGTCTAAAAGAAGGAGAAACAGTTCTTGACCTTGGCTGTGGAGGAGGATTTGATTGCTTTCTTGCCAGCAGTAGGGTTGGAGAATCTGGATTGGTCATAGGTGTTGATATGACCCCCGATATGATAAATTTAGCAAGAAATAATGCGAAAGAAGATGGGTATGCAAATGTAGACTTTAGACTTGGAGAAATAGAGTATTTGCCTGTAGCTGATGGAATAATCGATGTAATTATTTCAAATTGTGTAATTAACTTATCACTTGATAAAGAGCAGGTTTTTAAAGAAGCATATAGGGTTCTTAGGATAGGAGGAAGGCTATCTATTTCTGATATAGTTGCCACAGCTGAAATACCTGAAGAAATAAAAGAGGATATTGCAATGATGACAGGCTGTATTGCTGGTGCAGAATATGTTGAAAATATTAGAGCCATGATGAATAGAGCTGGCTTTAAAGATATTAAACTTATACCAAAGGATACTGGAAAAGAAATAGTTAAGTCATGGGCACCCGACAGAAACGTGGAGGATTTTGTTAGTTCATATATTATAGAAGCAATAAAATAATAATAGAATGAACTTATTTAGATAGGGAGTGAAAGTTAAATGAAAAAAAAGGTAGCATTTATATGTGTTCACAATTCATGTAGATCTCAAATGGCAGAAGCACTAGGAAAACTATTTGCATCAGAGGTTTTTGATTCGTATTCTGCAGGTACAGAAACTAAACCTGAAATTAATCAAGATGCAGTGAGGATAATAAAAGATATATATGATATTGATATGAATAAGACCCAGAAATCCAAGTTATTAAATGATATACCAGAAGTTGATATAGTCATAAAAATGGGTTGCAATGTTGTTTGCCCTTTTTTGCCTTCTAAACATGAAGAGGATTGGGGATTGGATGATCCTTCAGGCAAAAGTGATGAAGAGTTTATTAAAACAGCTAAGATAATTGAAGAAAAGGTAAAAGATTTAGCGGAAAGAATTAAGAATAATGAAATCAAATTATAATAAAGATGGGCTAGTTAATGCTAGCCTTTTTCTTTTTGCAAAAAGTATTTAAATTAATTAATTATATTTAATGATAAACTATTGACAATCAATGATAAAAGAGTTATTATTATCATATACCGACATTCCCATATAGGCATATCGGAATATGATAATAATGAGGGGGAGTATATATGTCAAATAAAACAAAATTATATTTACTTACAGGTTTTTTAGGAGCAGGTAAAACTACATTTCTTACAAATGTATTAAATGATTTACAGACAAGTAAAGTAGCAGTAATAATGAATGAATTTGGGAAGGTAGGTATAGATGGACCCATAGTCCAAAAAGAAGGAATGGATCTTGTAGAATTAAACAGTGGATCTATATTTTGTTCCTGTCTACAGCTTAGTTTTGTATCTGCTTTAGTAGAAATGGCAGATAGGGAAATGGAATATGTATTTGTCGAAAGTTCAGGACTTGCTGATCCATCAAATATAGGGGAATTTCTAGATTCTGTTATAGTGGCCAAGGGAGATGTTTATGATTATAGTGGAGCAATATGTATTGTGGATGGAGTTAACTTTTTAGAGCAAGTAGGAGATATAGAAACGGTAGAGAGACAACTTAAATTTGCTCACTTAGTAATTATTTCTAAAGTAGACCTTATAGATGAAGAAAAGTTAAATAGAGTTAAATCAAAAATTAGAGAAATAAATGAAAGAGTAGATATTGTAGAATCTATAAATGGCAATATAGATTATAATTTCCTAGAGAAAAACCTAATAGAGAAAGATTGGCTAGGAGTAGAGGACACTACTAATACACCTGAAAACAGACCAAAAACGTTAACCTTAAAGTATGATGGAGATATAACTAAGAAAGAACTTACACAGTTTTTAGAGATTATTAAAAAGGATTGCTATAGAGTAAAAGGATTCTTTAGATTGGAAGATGGTTGGAATCAGGTAGATGTGGTAGGCAAGAGAATTGATTATAAAAGTACAGACAATGAGGTTCCAGAGTCTGAACTAGTAATAATATCTAGAATTGGACCTCAAATAATTAGACCTATATTTAATGCCTGGGAAGAAGTGGTAGGCAAAGAGATGAAATTAAGATAGGAGGCAAAAGATGAATAAGTTAATAAATTATTTCAAATTACTGTCAGATGAAACTAGACTTAGAATAATGGTTCTTCTATTTCATAATGAATTCTGTGTATGCCAGATAACAGGTATAACTGGAATATCTCAACCGAATGTATCAAAGCATCTTGCTAGACTTAGAGATATGAACCTTGTTAAAGATGAAAGAAAAGAACAGTATACTTTTTACTCACTAAATCTTGAAGAACAACTATTTATTAATATACTTGAAGATATAGTAAATAATGTGGAAGAGTATCCAATTTTAAGATTAGATATAGAAAAAAGTAAAGCTGCGGCAAGATATATTGAAATAAAAGAGGCTAATTAATCTAAAGGGGTGATAATATGAGTGTATTTAGCTGGCTAAATGCTCAATTGCTAAAAATGCAGTGGCTGTGGTATCTAGTAGAACAATTGGTAGTAAAGGTATTTAGATTATCTATGGAAAGTAGGATAGGGGAAAGTGTTCACTTCTTCATCTATGATGTAATAAAAATATTTATACTACTATCAGTTATGATCTTTGCTATCTCATATATACAATCTTACTTTCCACCAGAAAGAACTAAAAGGCTTCTTGGAGGGATTAAGGGTATTAAAGGAAATATATTAGGAGGTATATTAGGAATTCTGACACCTTTTTGCTCATGTTCTAGTATTCCAATTTTTATAGGATTTATTTCAGCGGGTTTACCTTTAGGAGCAACATTTTCTTTTCTAATATCATCTCCCATGGTAGACTTAGCGGCCTTTATGCTATTGATTTCTACTTTTGGGGTCAAGATTGGAATAGCCTATGTGGTTACGGGGATATTAATAGCCATAGTAGGTGGAGTCATAATTGAAAAGATGAAAATGGAAGAATATGTTGAATCTTATGTATGGGGAGTGGAAGCTGGGGAAACAGAATTAGAAGAAATGACCCCTAAAGATAGGATCGAATTTGCTAAGGGAGAGGTAAAGGACATATTTGGTAGAGTATGGCCTTATATTTTAATAGGAGTTGGTATTGGGGCAGGAATCCATAATTGGATACCCCAGTCAATTATAGAAAAGGTATTAGGAAGTGGCAATCCATTCTCTGTATTAATAGCTACATTTATTGGAGTACCAATATATGCAGATATATTTGGAACTATACCCATAGCGGAAGCTTTAGTTGCCAAGGGAGTAGGAATAGGAACAGTTGTAGCCTTTATGATGGGTGTAACCACCATGTCTTTACCTTCTTTGGTAATGTTAAGTAAGGTAATAAAACCAAAGTTATTAGGAACTTTTATAGTCTTAGTATCCATAGGGATAATCATAGTAGGATATGGTCTTAATGCCTTTTCAGCATTATTGATGTAAAAAGAGGGAGGGATATAAAAGATGGAGATTAAAATATTAGGTACAGGTTGTTCAAAATGCGAAAAATTAGAGAAAAACCTTAATAAAGCCTTAAAGGAATTAAATATAGATGCCACAATAGAAAAGATAGATGATTTGGTAGAGTTAGTTAGTTACGGAGTTATGAGCACTCCTGGATTTGTAGTCAATGATGAAGTCAAGTCTGTAGGAAAAGCCCTTTCTGTAAAAGAAATAAAGAAAATATTAACAACATAAGTGTAAATTATTATAAAGGGGGTAGATAGAATGAAACCCATTATTGGCATATTAGCTACTAATTGTGAAGGAACTCAAGGAGAGTATATAAAGGCTATTGAGAAAGCTGGAGGGTGTCCAGTTGTACTCAGTGAGGTAGAAAATATAAGTACTATCAATCCGATTAATCAAATACTAGATGGGATTGTTTTTACGGGCGGAACAGATATTAGCCCACTTAATTATGAAGAAATGCCTTATATGGAGTTAGGGTTAGTAGATCCTATTAGAGATAAATTTGAAATAAATTTGGCTAAAAAAATTTTATTAGATACAGATATTCCAATTTTGGGGATCTGTAGGGGAATGCAGATTCTAAATGTGGCAGCAGGAGGAAGCTTATATCAAGACTTATTAGGTCAGAAGGTGACAGAGTTTAATCATTCATTAACTAATATTTTCCCTAAAGATGAGCCTAGCCATATGGCTAACATTAACCGTTTTTCAAAGTTACATGCTATTTTTTCGGTGGATAAAATAGCAGTAAATAGTTTTCATCATCAAGGTATAAAAGTTATGGGAGAAGACTTTGAGGCAACAATGACTTCTGAAGATAACATAGTTGAAGCAATTGAAATGAAAGGGGAGCGATTTGTTGTTGGAGTACAATGGCATCCAGAGATGTTGCTAGAAGAATATCCTGAATATTTAAAATTGTTTACATCTTTTGTTGGATATTGCCAAAAGATAGAAAGCAAAGTATGATGCATGATACTTTGCTTTTTATCTTTATGCCTTAATGTTTTTTAGAAAATTCCTTTCTGGATGACATGGTACATTAAAGTTATATCCCATTTTATTCATTTCTTGCATTTTAATCAGTAATAACTTTATATCAGAATTTAAAAAACTAGCGATTTGAACTATGTCATAGCCATCCACTGCAAGTTCGAAAACCTCATTATTATCTAAAAGCAAATGTGAAGCAAAGGCATTAGCAACATATTCTGTATCATTCTTCATATTAAATAGAGTAAACTCTTTAAGCCCAGTTTCAGCTAGGTCACGATGATAGGTATCATGACCTATTTCATGTGCTAAAACCATCTGGCGTAAATAATCATCCAAGTTATTATTAAGCAAAACAATTCGTTGCTTCCAGCGATAGGTATACATCCCTAGCAGATCTTGATAATCTCCATAATATATTTTAATACCAAGTTCACTTGCAATTTGTAAAGTATTCCTTGTACCAATGTGTTTTACAATATTATTTGCTTTATTAAATATTCCGAAAGAGTCAATCAAAATAGCACCTCCTAAAAAGAAGACTACCCCCTATTTGTCCTATTAAATGATTACCCATAAATTAAATATTAATCGTTGTCTTTTCTATATTTCTTAGGAGTATACTTTTTATTTTCTTTTTTTGCATTCCAATAAGCCTGTTGTAAAGCTTGCATAACTGCATCCTTATCGGATTCAGATAATTCACCTCCTGCAAACAATCCCCCGATTTCTGTTACAAGTTCTTCTGCTTGTTTTGCACCTCGATAACCATATTTTTCACTTGCACTTGTGATAAATATATCGCCTTCATTTCGTAGATAATTTACATCCACATCTAGTATATTGGCAAGGGTTGTATAGATTTTCCTATTTTTAGGATATGTGGTGCCACTCTCATAATAATTAACTGTTCGCAAGGAAATGCCTGCCTTTTCAGCTAATTGAGCTTGGGTTAAGCCATTTTTTTTGCGAAGGTCGTGGAGCTTTTCACCGAATTTCATACTCATCCTCCTTTAACAAATTATAATATGCAATATAATTGCATTAAAATTACTAAAATCTATTGACAATAGAAACTCTATTGCATATAATTAATTTAATGCAAGATACTTGCATATTCATATTACTTTAAATTGCACATATTGTCAACAAAAATTATGGTTGTAAGTTTTACCATAATACAAACTTGTAGTAGCAAAATAAGGGGGATAGAGAACTATGAGAAAAACACGGATGATGAAAAATATTTCAAGAATGTATGAGGGGATGCAACTTGACGAAGAACAAGTTTTTCGAAAAGCGAAACTATTACTAGCCAATTATAGGGATGTGGTATGGGCATCTTTAAAAAAAGTAGATAATGTTAGGGAAATATGTGAAGCCTACTATAGTAATGATTTGGCTGTGGCTTTAACTTATTTACATGATTTTGCTCCTATAGAAAGAAAAGAAGATTTTATGGAGAAAATATCAGGTGTTTTTGAAACTAAATGGATGATAGATTTAATTGATACAGCAATGTTAAAGGTATATGAATATCATGACAATGGAAAACTCTATCATGAGATTTTATCGAAATCTTATGTGACAGCATATCCTATGGTGGAAGGAGAAATGCTTGAAGCACTAGGGATGGAAAGATCTAATTATTATTTAAAGAAAAAAGAGGCAATAAAACTATTTGGAATAGCATTATGGGGATATGCACTTCCGAAATTTGGACAGGTATTTAAAGGAGATATTGAAGAAGAATTTGTAATAAATGAGTTTTTTTATTAGTGGACAAACTGTGGACTAATTACATACTAACTACATACTGACTTTGGATATGGATTACCCTATACTAAGTATTATGGAAGAGTATGGCATAAATTAAATAAGAAAATAATAAGCCTTGGCAGATAAAGATTTGCCAGGGCTATATTTATGCTCTTTTCCAATAATACGGCATATAAAAAGGCCGAGAATAACTTTTGTTATTCTCGGCTTTTTTATTGCCCAAAATTAGGAGGGCAGTATGAAACGCTGGGAAACTTACATAGCCAGATATCCATGACTCTAATTTTTTCTAAAAAACAGAAAAAGAAAAAATGGAGGAATGGAAATGGCAAATTTTATGAATGATTATAGCTTAGATATAATTAAAGGGCAACACAAGGATAGATACTTTGTATCATTTACAGATGGATATGGAGAGTTTCAAAGATTAGAGATTAATAAAGATATTTACTTTGCTTTATTTGAATTAAATAAAAGAGATAGAAATCTTACACGATTAGATGAAAGAAATTTAGAACATTCTGAACTTACAGATGAAACTTTAATTAAGAGATCTTTTAAAAAGCCAAAAGGAATAGAAGAACTTATTCTAGAAAAAGAGATGAAGAAATTGTTTTGGCAGGCCATAGGTGAATTACCTGATATTCAAAGAAGAAGATTACTTTTATATTATGATTATGGATTTACACTAAAAGAAATTGCAAAAATCGAAAACTGCTCTATACGTGCAGTTAAGTATAGTATAGACATTGCAAAAAGGAAATTAAAAGAAAAGATAAAAAACTTTTAATTTTAGACTTCAAAAACAGGCTTTAAATGTGGAAACAGGTGAAGGGATATTTTTCTCTTCCCTGTTTTTTGTTTTTACAGGTTGTACTTTGAAAAATAAATATCCGATTTTATAAATACATTAGCTGATAAACCAGAAATGGAAAAGCGACAAAGGTAGATGCGCCAGGACCACCTGTATAAAATATATTTTATATAAAAGTCGGCCTTCTAAGGTAAAGAGCGGTACCCATCTGTTCCTAAAAACAATCTATGGTAGATTGTTCGCCATAACCTTATCAGCCTATAATGATACTTCTGCCCAGCCATAGACATCACAATGGGGGCAGCCAGCGGAGATCCCGGTGGAGGTGAAACTCCTATGATGAAGAATAACCAACTTCAGTTTATGAAATCGCCCTATAAGCCTTATATAAGGCTTTATGTGTTTGGGATAGTAGTGTCTAAGTACAACACATACTTTTAGGTATCTAATAATTTTAATATTAGAAGCAATGGGGATCACTTATTTAAGGCAAGAGTTTATATATTTTGTTTTACAAATATAGTGGTCCCTATTTTTGTGATATTAAGAAGAGAGATATTAGAATTAAAATACAAATTACATAGAATGGAGGAATTCATATGACAAAGGAGCAGTCAATTAAGGAAGTAGAATATAAGATGGCTTTAAAACTTCTAAATATACTGCTTACCAGAGGGATTATAACAGAGGATGAATATGAAAAAATTGATGAACTAAACCGTCAGACCTTTTTACCAGAATTTTCTGGAGTATATGTCTAATAACAATAGCTATATATGATTTTCTGTGGTAGTGTATGTTGCTAAGAAGTAGTAAATATCAAAGGAAGGAGGAAAAACCATGATAAATAAGGTGAAGAAAGTCAAGAAAATAGAGCCTATACATCAGAAGGTCATGCTAGAATTAAAGCCTAAAAAAAGGGTATGTGCTTATGCAAGAGTCAGTACAGATTCTATAGAGCAGCAGGATTCCCTTTATTATCAAGTGGAGTATTATAAAAGTTATATAGAAGAAAGGGATGACTGGGAATATGTAGGAATTTATTCTGATGAGGGTAGAAGTGGTACACAGGTAGAAAGAAGAGATGACTTTTCACGAATGATGCAGGATTGTGAAGATGGTAAGATTGATATGATTATTACCAAATCATTCACAAGATTTGCCAGAAATACAGTAGACAGTATTAAGGCAATAAGGAAATTAAGACTTTTGGGAATAGGAGTATACTTTGAAAAGGAAAAAATCAATACCTTATCAGAAAAAGGTGAACAAATGCCTACAATACTAAGTTCCATTGCACAAACTGAGTCAGAAAATACTTCAGCTAACACTAAGTGGGGAATCAGAAAACAGTTTGAAGATGGAACATATAAAATAAATACCCCTGCCTATGGATATATGAATGATGAGAATGGACAGCTGATAATTAAAGAAGATGAAGCTAAAATTATTAGAAGAATTTTCACAGAGTATTTAAATGGCAGAGGGACTTATGTAATTGCCAGTGGGCTAAATCAAGATAATATACCGACCATTAGAACAGCAGAAAAATGGAAACATAGTGTGATAAACGATATATTACAAAATCCCGTCTATCAAGGTGATTTATTATTACAAAAAACATATAGCACTGAGGTACTTCCCTTTAGGCAGAAAATAAATAAAGGGGAACTACCTCAGTATTTTATTGAAAATAATCATGAAGCTATTATTACAAGAGAAGAAGGACAAATGGTAAGTGAAATCCTTGAATATAGAAGAAAACAGATAGGAGTAGGAGAGGGTGGTAAAACCCAAAACAGATATGATTTTAGCAGTAAAATTATATGTAGTGAATGTGGAGGTATATACCATAGACAAAAAGTGAACATAGGAAAGCCAAGCGAAAGAGTCCAATGGTCCTGTGTTCAGCATATAAGAGATAAAGAAAAATGTAGCATAAAGGCTACGAGAGATGAAATTATAAAAGAAGCTTTCTTAACCATGTGGAATAAACTAGTGACTAACTACACAGACATTCTGTATCCACTACTTGGCTCCTTAAAAAACCTAAGAACTAGTGAAGAACAGGGAGAGGAAATAACAGAATTAAATAATAAAATAATGGAGTTAACAGAGCAGGGTCAAATCCTAAATCGAGTAGTATCAAAAGGATATATTGACCCTGCTATTTTTATAGAAAAGCAAAATGCACTGACTATAGAGATTGAAGAAACTAGGAAAAGAAGAAACCAGTTACTAGTTAATAATGGATTTGAAAAGGAGATAGAAGGAACTTTACGATTAATTGACATTATCAAATGCAATTCAGAGATATTGGAAGACTACGATGAGAATTTATTTATGGAGACCGTAGATAAAATTTTCATAAGGAAAGATCCTGAAATTGCCTTCAGACTGATTAATACTTTAGAGCTAACAGTATATGTAGGAAAGTGAGGTGAAGGTGTATGCGAAGAAATGTAACAATAGGCTATAAGATGAAAAATGGAAAAATAGTCTTGGATAAGAAAAAAGCAGAATTAGTTAAAAAGATTTTTAAGGACTATTTGAATGGAGTATCTACGGATAAAATAGCAGAATATCTTATAGGCAAGGGAATACCTAATGCAAATAACAAGATTAGTTGGAGTTATGGATCTGTAAGAAGAATATTGGTCAACGTTAAATACTTAGGAGATACAATGCATCCTCAGCTTATAGATGAAAAAACCTTCAATCTAGTACAGGAACGTAGGGAGTCAATTGCAATTAGGTTAGGGAAAACTAGCCAGGTAAATAAAATAAAAAATCAAGCCGTATATAGTGGGAAAATAATATGTGGGGAATGTGGAGACATTTACCGAGAGTATATAAAAAATATCGGAAAAGCATCAGAGACTAGAACTTGGCAATGCAAAAGATATATTTATCAGAATAAAGTATGCTGCAGAAATCCATTTCTAACAGGTGAAGAGATAGAAAATATATTTATATCAGCGACCAATAAAGTCCTATCAAAAATGTGGCTACTGGATGAAGAAAAGAAAAAAGAACCTCTAAGGCCAACTATAGAGATCAGAAAGATAGAAGAAAGAATCAGAGAACTGGAGGATGAAGAAGAATTTTCTTCTAAGGAGCTATCGGAACTAATCTTTAAAAGAGCGAAAGCCTATTATAGCATCAGTAAAATAGATGATTATGCCTATAGTACTGAAAAAATGAGACAAGCACTGACAGGGAAAGAAGAACTGATGGAATTTGATGAAGAGTTATTTGAAGCCATAATAAAACAGATAACCATCCACAAGGATGGAAAAATCCTAGTTGAATTTATAAATGAAATTACTATGGAGGAAGATTATGAAAACATAAGAAAGGATGGATAAAGGTGGCAGTACCAGTAAAGAAGAAAGTGTCAATTATTCCTGCGCAGAATATTTATAATAAGGGTATCAGGCCAGAATTAAAAGTCCTAAGAGTAGCAGCTTACTGCAGGGTCAGTACAAAGTTAGAACAACAAGAGGGCAGTTATGAAGCCCAGATTGCTTATTATACAGAGAAGATAAATAGTAATCCTAACTGGAAACTGGCAGGTATCTATGCAGATGATGGTATATCTGCAACTAATACGAAAAAAAGAGACGATTTTAATGCCATGGTAGAAGACTGTATGGCAGGAAATATAGATATGATAATTACTAAGTCAGTCAGCAGATTTGCAAGAAATACCGTAGATGCCTTACAAACAATAAGAAAGCTAAAAGAAAAAAATATAGGCATATTATTTGAAAAGGAAGGCGTAAATACCTTAGAGGGTTCAGGAGAGTTACTAATCACCATTTTAAGCAGCCAGGCACAGGAAGAAAGTAGAAATATAAGTGAAAATACAAGATGGGGAATCGTTAGAAGATATGAAAATGGAATCATCACAGTTAATCATAAAAAGTTTATGGGTTACACCAAAGATAAAAAAACAGGTGAGCTAGTCATAGTGCCTGAGCAGGCAGAGATAGTAAGGCGTATTTTCAGAATGTATTTGGAAGGTTCTAGTATTTTAGAGATTACTAGAGCCTTAGAAGCAGATAAAATCAAAACAGTAACAGGAAAAGATACATGGCATCCTGGTGTAATTGAAAGAATGTTAATTAATGAAAAGTATATGGGAGATGTTTTAATGCAAAAGACCTATACTGTAGACTTTCTGACAAAGAAGCGAGTAAAAAATAATGGGATCGTACCACAGTATTATATTGAAGATAACCATGAGGCCATTATACCAAAGGAGATATTTTATAGAGTACAGGAAGAAAAAGCAAGGCGTGCCAGCCTTAATAAATCTGCAGTCACAAGAAAAGCAAATAAACTAAAGAAAGAAAAAAGTAAGTTCAGCTCTAAATATGCATTAACAGAAATATTGGTATGTGCCGAATGTGGGCATCCCTATCGTAGACAAGTCTGGTCAAAATATGGGCAAAAAAGTGCAGTATGGAGATGTGAAAATAGGCTAAAAAATGGTGTAAAGGCAACTTGTAAAAACTCACCTACCCTTAAAGAAGAACCACTGCATCATACAATAATGACAGCTATTAATAATGTGGTAGAAAATAATGGAGAGTTTATCGGAGCATTCAGAGAAAATATTATCAGGGTCATAGGCAACTATTCCACAAAAGATATCTCAACAGAATATGATGTAAAGATAGAAAATCTGCAAAAAGAAATGCTGTCATTAATCGAAGAAAACGCAAAACAAGGAGCTGTAACAGAAGATTTTGATGATGAATACAAAAGGATATCCGAAGAGATAAACGAGCTAAAAAAGGCAAAAATAAGGCTTGTACAAGAGAAGAAAAGGGATGAGATGTACGAGCAACGAATAACGGAGGCGGACAGCACCTTAAAGACTGTAAATCCAAAGGTAAGAGAGTTTGATGAGGACTTGGTACGAAGGTTAATTGAAACCACCAAAGTGAGTAAAGGTGAAAGACTGGAGATACAGTTTGAATCAGGGATAGTTATGGAACAGATAGTAGATTATTATGACTAGAAATATAGGAGCAGTAACTAGAATATAGGAAGTAGTTACTGCTCGGATAATGAGGACAATCTGATTGTGGATTAATATTATTAATCATTTTGAATTTATTACAGGATCAATTGTAACAGTAAAGTATTGAAACTAAGAAAGGATGGAATCATGAAAAAGAATAATTATGAAAATGTAGATAAAGAGAACAGAACTCCAAAGGTTGCAATTTATATAAGAGTTGGAAACAGAGAGCAATTAATTTTAATTTAAAGACAGACAGCAGTTATAAAAAAGAAAGGATTTTGCTATAACTCTCCTGTATAATCTATGGTATTAGTTTCTATTAAAAACCTGCTTAGAGTAAAATCCTCAGTACACTGAGGGTTTTATTGTAGGCAGCTTTTATTTTTACTAAACTTGACATCAAAAAATAATAGTTGTCATGATATAATCTATGTAGCTATTTTATAAAAACAATGGTTGAGTGTTGGAATTATTGAAAATATAATCTGACACCAAGGGGGGACTATCTACCTGCAGCATCATAATCGTCTCTTCAAGGCACGTGGAGACCGTCTGTCTGCTGACAAGAGAATAGATGTATAAGCCCTTGAGAATGGCGTATTTACGGTATTTTCAGGGGTTTATTTATTTTTTGATGGTGGGTAAAGTGATAGATTTTGGGTGTGTTTTAAGGGATTAAGGAAAAAGAGCTGAATTAAGCTCACCCATGTAAACGCAGTTTTGCTTTAAAGGTTCAACCGTTTAGCAAAAGAAATGGTAGATATGTGGCATTAAGTTCAAGAAACTATCCTTGATAATGTTCGCGAAAAGGAATATAATATTGTAATAGACCATGGAGGTGTATAGCATGAATTACATGTCAGCTCAAGAAGCTGCTGATAAATGGGGGATCACAAAAAGACGTGTTCAGATACTCTGTTCAGAAAACAGAATTGAGGGTGCAGAAAAGATGGGCAATATGTGGATTATACCTAAGGATGCAAATAAACCGGAAGACAGAAGGACAAAAAAAGAGAAAAAGAGGGACTTAAAATGCACCAGAAATTAGAAGATAAGTTTAATGTAATACATCCAACAAATAAAAATGCTACCTATTCCAGCATTATGAACTACTCTGATGACTTAAAGAAGCCACTTCAAAGATGGTATAGATATAAAGAAGGGTTTTCTATAGAACTAGTTAAGCAGTTAATTGAAGATTATAATAAAAATCCAATTATAAAGTTATTTTACCGCCTCTACCAAGTTCTAAAATTACAGATGCTTCTTTAAAACTAATCTCATAAACATCTAGCATTTCTCCAGCCTGTGCTATTATCTCTTCATAACTTGGTTGTTTTTTTATGAATTCATCTTTTAAATCGTATATAGTTAAATCACGTTGGTGGAATCTGCCAAATCAAATACTTTGGATGTGTATGAGTATCTAAAAATGATAGCATTAGCTTATCACAATGATTGTGATATAGCTAGACGTCATCTTTTGAAGCACTTACCAATAAACTTAAGATTTTCTTAAGACTATTATTAATTAATTCTTAAATAACATATATTATAATGCTCATGTAAAGATTTTATGCGAGGAGTGGTATGAATGAAAAAATCAAAATCATTATTTTTAGTAATAGGTTTACTTATAGCAATTATATTATACGCTAGTATATATAGTTTTTATCAAGGACAAAAGCCTATTCCAATATCCCGTGATATAAGTAAAGCAGATGATCATATAAATTCTGATCTAATAGATGAATTTATGGTATCAAATCTAAGAAAAACTGGATTACCTGGAGTTTCGGTAAGTATAACAAAAAATGATAAAGTTATATATACTGCTGGATACGGAAAGGACTCAAAGGGAAATCCAATCACTGCTGATACAAAGATGTACATTGGTTCTGTTAGTAAATCATTTACTTCTTTTGCAGTTATGCAGCTTGTGGAAGAAGGAAAAATAAAACTTAAAGAAACTGTTAAATCATATCTTTCAGATTATGTTACAAAAGATAAGAGATCGGAAAGCATTACAGTTTCACAACTTTTAAATCAATCTTCTGGACTTGCAGATAAGGGGTTTCCGGAGATGAGCTTGAAACAGCCCCATTCTCTAAGTGAAGAAATGAAAAGATTAAGTAATTCAAAGTTAGTTACAGATCCGGGGACGCAATGGAACTACCATAATCCGAATTACCATATATTAGCAAGACTTGTGGAAGAAGTATCTGGACAACCGTATAACCAATATATAAAAGATAATATATTAAGTGCTCTTAATATGAATGACACAATTTCTATGACTTTTGCAGAAGATGTCAGTGACGTTGAATGTGGGTACACATTTTCTTATGGGATACAAATAGCACGAAACACATTACCACATTTTGTGAATGGTAGTGGTGGAATTATAAGTAGTGCAAATGATATGGCTAAGTGGATTTCAATGCAGAACAATCATGGAAGATCTTTAGATGGTAAGTCAATTATTTCAAATGAAAGTATTAAGTTAATGCATACCCCATCGGGACCTGATAACGACTATGCTTATGGATGGGAACAAGATATACTTGCAAATGGTTCTAAGAGAATCGAGCATGGTGGAACTCTATTCACATACAGTTCTGACGCTGCGCTATTTCCAGAAAGCGGATATTCATTTATGATCATGTTTAATAGTGCCTCGGCATCTGGAGCAGAGCAGCAGTCATTTATAGATGGTTTGACTTCTATTGTACAAAATGAAACTCCAGAACTTGGATTGCCAGTATCATTTATTGTAGATATGGTGCTAGGAATATTAACGGTATTTGCTATTGTATTTTTTGTGCACAGTTTTAAAAATGCAAATAAATGGGCAGAGAGATTTTACCATAGAAGGTGGTTTAGACTCATGAGAAATATTACTTATGTAATTTCGATTTTAATAGGAATATTCTTATTAAATATGTTAGGCTTTCTATTTGGGGGAAGAGATATTACATTAACAACATTAATATACGGATGGCCATCATTATTAATTTTTGTTGAGACTTTAGCAATTGGAAGTTTGGTTCTACTTATATCTAGAATATTGAATCTTGTAAATATATCAAAAGAAAAATTAAAAAATTCTAACTAAACCACTGGGGACGGCTTTTTTGATTACAAAATAGTATAAAATCACCATAAAATGATATTGATAAATGTATATTTATAATCAGCATTTAGATTTTGAGAGCTTTTCCAGGAATTACAGTTATGCAGTTATTGGTATAGGATAGAGAACTTGTGTAATTATTATGATAGGAAGTATATTTTTTATGGGAAGAATAGGACGTGCGGAACAAAGGAAAATGCTTTTTATTTAATTTAGTGAGGGAATAATAGAAATTATAATCTTCTTTAAATCGAGGGGGTGTCTAAAATGCTCTAGGGGATTGCCCCCTCTAAAGATAGAATTATTTTTGCGTATTGTTATCATCTTATTATCACAACACATGTGGAGTGTGTGGTCTTGATGTCAAGAGTAAAAGAGTAGGCGCTCGTAAAGCCCAGTATATAAGCCGTTTGTGTGTTTTTGCGTTTGAAAATAAGGGTATGAAAAATGTTGTTTTTAGGCTTCGTGGGAACATATCGAAACAAGCCTTAATGATAGTGGCAGAGCGATTTAGATATCATAGTCTGGCGAGTGGTCAGTATAGATGTTGGGTGTTCGTGAGTGGTTGATTTAGATGTTTTTCTTATTTTATAGGGGTTGTGAGAGCAGGTTGGATGTTGAAAAAAACCGGCTCTTTTTACATGAGTCTGTTAGCAGAAACATGCAGTAAAAGCCGTTATTGTACGGTGATAAATAACGTAAGCAGAGGATTGAATATGCGGATTATACAGTCGAAGAGTTGAGCGAAGCGCATCGCGCCTTACTGTCCACACTCCACAAGTGTGAGAAGATGGACGCCGCGAAGCTGGGCAAGTCGCAGCAGACCCTTCATGAACGGCGAATCGCCGCTCTTAAGGTTGCACTGACACTGATTGAGAAAGAACAAAGTCAAAAAGAACAGGGAGAGAAATAATGAAACTTCGATATTACTCTCCCTACTTTAATTATAACACAAGGAAAATGGAAAATATAGTCTTATAATATTTGATATATGCCAGTATAATGATATAAGTAATGCAACCTTGGCTATAATATACTTATCAATAAAGGGAAAGTAATCATGAATTTTATTAATTTGGAGGTAAGATTAGATGAACATAAAATTTGATCCCAATAACATTATTATTAAACTCTGTGTGATGGGAATGGGTTTAGAAGATAGTGGGAAAGCAGAAGAAGCAAGCACTATGTTTCAAAAAGCATTGAATGAAGCTACAGATGACTATGAAAAATTTATTGCAGCTTACCATTTAGCTCGTCAACAAAAGAATATTACAGACAAATTGAAATGGATGGAAACATCTTTACAGTGCGCACTAAATATAAATGATGATAATGTAAAGAGTGCATACTCTACGTTGTATGTAAACATTGCCAAATGCTATGAGGAATTGTGTGACTCAGATAATGCAAAAATAAATTATGAATTATCTGAATTATATAAAGGAGCGCCTTCTGATAAAGGACCGTTTTATCATGGGACTAAGGCTGATTTAAAGGTTGGTGATTTACTGACACCGGGTGGAATCTCAAATTACAAGCCTGAGCTTAAAATGAATCACATTTATTTCACAGCTAACGCCAATGGTGCAGGACTTGCAGCAGCATTAGCAAAAGGAGAAGGAAGAGAACGGGTTTATATAATAGAACCAACAGGTGAATTTGAAAACGACCCAAATCTTACTGATAAAAAATTTCCGGGTAACTTAACACGTTCTTATCGCTCACAAGAACCTTTAAGAATTATTGGTGAAGAAACAGAGTGGGCGAAACTGACAACTACGGATAGACACGAATGGCATGAAAAATTAGCCAAAAGCAAGGGTGAAATCATAGACTGAACATATTCCAAATAGGTAAAATAGTTACTTTTCAAGCTTGTCTGTGGGTTTACACCTAAAATAAAGCAAGGTACTCTACGTGAAATATCGTATAGTGCCTTGCTCATTTTAATCTGACTAATTTGGCTGATCCAAGACCACTCAGCTTTTAAAAGGAATTTGAGAAATTATGCGTGGTAGAATTAGTAACAATGCAGCTAATAGCAATAATACTGACCCTAATACGGCTATGTCTGATAATGCAAGGATTCTAGGTATTGTAGTTATGGTGTGAAACATAGCTATAGCACCTAATATCCCAAGTATTGTCATATACCACTTCCTCATTTGAAAACCAACCACAGAAGTCCAACCTATGAGAAAAAATAGGGGCATTTGCAGATAATGTGTAATTGCAGACGTCAGTGAAAAGTTATCATAGTAAATAACTGAAGCTAAAACCGGAATGAACAGAAACAGTGATATAATGCTTATGGCTACAGTATAAGCCCAAAAGAACTGCTTTCTGGTCAGGCCTTGTGACACATATAGTTTTGTTGCAACCAAAGGATATATAATTCCCATCACCAGAAGATATATTTTAGGCGCATACACGATGGAAATTGGCATCCATGAAGTATCATCAATTGTTACAAAAGAAAATACTATAAGAAGAATAGCCATTACCAAGGCATAGATACCTATAAACCAATATGTGGACTTAGTCTGTTGTGATAGCATAAGCTTCAAAGCTTTTTTCGTCATTATTCTTTCCCTCCTTTTTCGGTCATATAGATGAACAAATCCTGCAGTGAGGGGTGAGAGAGTTCAAGACCTTCTTTTTCTGCAGCAAGGCGCTCGTTTTCTGATAACTCCCCGAACAATACAACCTCTTTCTGTCGGCCCAAGGCTCGCTGGGACAGGATTTCACGACCATTTGCGAATCTATCTACGACTTCGCTAAATCCTGTTACGGCTGTTCCTTTTGAGCGCAGGTTATCACAGTCGTCGTGGGCTATTACCTGGCCTTTGTCAATAATTATGGCTTCGCTAAAAAGCCCCTCCATCTCATTGAGAAAATGTGTTGAAAACAAAATAAGCTTAGGCCTCTGCATATAGTCTGATAAAAGTTCGCTGATAAACAGTTTACGCATAGCGGCATCCATGCCGAGATATGCCTCGTCATATATGGTAATCGGTGTCTGTCCGGCTAGGCCGATAATCACATGTACTGCTGAACGCATACCGTGACTTAAGGATCCTATTGTCTTCTTCACCGGTATTTCAAACAGCTTTATAAGTTTTTCTGCATAGGTGGTATCCCAGTTGGGGCGGAGCGTAGCTGCTATTTTAAAAAGGTCTTTTATCTTAAAGTCATTTTCTATTCCACTCTGATCTTCATGGATAAGAGCAATTCGTGGCATTATATTCCTGTTTTCATAAGGATTTTCGCCGAATATAGTTATTTTTCCTGAGGTTGGCCTGCGATAGGCGCAGAGCAGCGACAAAAGTGAGGTCTTTCCTGCTCCGTTTCTGCCAAGCACCCCGCATATCCCCTGCTCGGGAAGCTTTAAACTTACATTATTGAGTGCAAGAGTATTTCCGTAATTAAGCGATACATTTTCAAAATTAATCATTTTTTTCTCCTTTCCAAGCACTATCGATCATATCATGAATCTCCTGGAGTGAAAAACCCAAGGGTTTTGCGAGAGACGTCAAAGGCTCTATCTGTTCCTTAAAAAATGCGTGCGAAAAGCGTTTTTTAAGCTTTTCAGGGGCATCGGGGCTCACATACATTCCAAGCCCGCGTTTCTTATAAATTATGCCATCATCTACCAGAAGATTAATTCCCTTCAGTACAGTGACGGGATTTATGTTGTAATGGCTGACAAGCTGTCTGTTTGAGGGTATTTGCTCATCAGGTGCCAGCCTCCCGTTGAGAATGTCCTCCTCAATAATCTCTTTGATTTGTAGATAAATGGGTCGGTTACTGTCCAGAGCTGACTTCATGGCGTCCTCCTTTCACTAGTGGTGTTATTGTATTATAGTGTTATATATAAGTATAATACTACTTGCGAAATATATCAAGTGATTATTAAATATTATAAAAATTAATACAAGTTGATCCTAATTCGGTAAAGTTGATATGAAGTGGATATGTTTCCGAAAACCTGTGATTTGAAAGATATTAATTGAGTCCTCTCAAGCCACATGGAGACTTTTAGAAGTAAAAATGGGAGGATAGGAATTGAGTATTTACCCCTTCTCTTATATGATTTGTTAAATTGTATAAGACTAATGTGATACCGCATGTTGAAGCCGTAACAATGCTTACAAGGAACGAAGTGAGTTGTAAGTAGATGTACGTCTCATGTCAGGAATGTCCAAGAGCACAAGCGATAGCGAAGTGGGATTGGCAACATTCTACGGTGGAGTGCGTGATAAAGATGCAAAAAGTTTGATCTTCGAAATAGCTCGATTTTATAAGGCTTCGGACAGTTTTCAGTTTGTTAGAAACGGACCTGATTTTAGGAATAAAAAGCCTATTTTTGAATTGGAGATAGGAATAGCTGTTTGGATGTCGTGTAAGTAGACACAAGAAAATGTTTTATATACATACTTATTATAATTCATAAAGGTAAATTTCAAACAAAAAGTTTTACAACACTGTTTGAAATAATTAAGAATAAAATAAAAAGATAAGTGAATGTCTATTAATTTAGCATTCCAAAAATGCATTAAGATGTAAAAAATCTTGATGCATTTATTATATAGGGCTAAATTAAATATAGAAATCTAAAGAGGAAAAATTCTATGTAGTTTCATTTTTAATATGTATATTAACCCCTTGTAATTGTACAATGGAGATTATGAGTCAATAATACTAATATGGACTTTAAGTATAGTCCATATTATTTTTATAATTTAATATTGAATTATAAAAATATGCTAATTATACAATAAAAAATATTTAAAAGTTAATTGAAGATTAGAAATAGATTCTATTGACAAAGTTTTGTTGCTATGATACTTTATGACTGCAAATACAAATATAGTCACGGAGTATGGGGGTGGATTATGGCAACTGCATTTAGTGATAATGAAAAAGTATTAATAAGACAAAAATTAAAAGAAGTAACGTATGATTGTTTGCTAAAATATGGGGTGAGGAAGACTACTGTTGATCAAATTATTCGAATGACAGGGATATCAAAGGGGTCTTTTTACAACTTTTATGATTCAAAGGAAATTTTGTTCTTCACAGTATTAGAAGAATATCAAAAATCAATTATAGATGAATTAAATAGTAAACTGAGAAAAAAAGATAATATAGGAGTTGATGAATTTACAGAACTAATTTATAACTTATATCAGAATGTAAGATCGTCTTTTATTATGAATATAATTCAAAATGAGGAATTTGAATTCCTTATGAGAAAATTACCTAAAGAATTTATTATCAACCACCACTCTTTAGATGATTTACTTACAAAGGAGATTTTTTCTTATATAAAAGTTAAAGATAATGTTGATGTAGACATTGTTTCTGCTTCACTAAGAGCAATTTTTATGAGTATGATACATATTGAGGAAATTGGAGAAAAGAATTTTGATGATGCACTGAAACTTTTAATACGAGGTCTTGATCAGCAAATAGTTAAGGAGGATAATGATGACTGAAATTATTAACACTACTAATTTAACAAAGATTTATGGAAAAACTCATGCTGTTGACAATGTGAATCTATCTGTTAAACAAGGAGAAATATTTGGATTTATAGGCCTTAATGGTGCAGGTAAAACCACACTACTATAAGAATGTTATAGGTATGATATCTCCTACATCAGGTAGGTGCTATCTTAAAGGACAAAAAGTAAACCCTGGCAATATAGATATTTGGCGTAATGTAGGATATATAGTAGAAACACCATATTCTTATCCTGAATTAACAGTAAGAGAGAACTTAGAAATTGTTCGTAAATTGAGAAACATTGAAGATAAAAGATGTGTTAATTGGATTATTAAGAAACTAAAGTTAGAAGAACATGCCTTTAAGAAAGCAAAGCACCTGTCGCTAGGTAACGTACAAAGGCTTGGTATAGCAAAAGTACTTATACACAAACCCAAGATTTTAATACTTGATGAGCCTATAAATGGATTGGATCCTGCTGGCATTGTTAAAGTCCGTCAAATGCTATTGGATTTAGCAAAAAATTCAGGTGTTACAATATTTGTATCTAGTTGTTCTTTCTAAGACTGGCTATAAAGTTTACCATAGGGACACAGAGGGTTACTCTACTTTGCAAATTGAGAATGAGAATGCTGTAAACAATTCTGATAAAATTGCTCAATTACTTGTAAATTCAGATCATCCTCCGACACTATTAAAAGTTCAGAATGAAGATTTAGAAAAATATTTTTTAAGATCTATTAAAGAGACTGGAGGAATGTAAAATGAATAGGATAATAACATGCATTTCAGTAGAAAGTAAGAAAATTTTCAAATCTAAAGTACCATTGATATCTATGCTTGTTCTCACACTTGTACCACTTACTGGTGGATTTTTCGTATTTGTTTTAAAAGACCCTGTCTTAGCGGAAAGATTAGGTATTATTTCTACTAAGGCGCAAATAGTAGGAACTGCCGATTGGCCTTCCTATCTTAATCTTCTTGCACAAGCAATGTCTATTGGTGGGTTAATAGTATTCGGATTTAATACCAGTTGGATTTTTGGAAGAGTATTTGTTCCATGTTTACCTTAGTATTATCGACACCAGCAGCTTTTTTTGCAAGATTTGGACGTGGATATCTATCATCATTTGGATTTATATTAATTATTGTTATATTAGCACAAATTATTGCAATAGCAGGTTATGGAGAATATTTTCCATGAGCTGTTCCTGCACTTATAAGTGGTTTTGCTGGGAGTGATAACGCTATGGTCGAAGGTTTTAGTATTATAATTGTAATTCTGACAAGTGCAATTGGGTTTATAGGTACTATGCTCTGGTGGAGATATGCCGACCAAAGTTAGAGATATAATGGGCTGTACACAATCACTAATTGTTTCTTTTGGTAATGTTGCCATAAATAATGCTCTTTTCTAGTTTGAATCTTATTTTGACTCTTGTCAGAAAAGAGCATTTTATCTCCTAAAAGCACAGATTATTTTAAACTACCCTATATCATCTTAGAAACCTTAACACTTGTTGATTAAAATCCTTAGCCTCTTCATATGCTCCATGCCCAAGACCTTTATACAAAATTATCTCTATCACCACCTATTACTAAAGTAGGACATTTGATTTTATCTAGTTCATCATAAGCATTGTGAGTTAGGCATGAATTAGCCTGAATAATAAATCTTTTAAAGTCTTTGGGTTTCCCAACTCTTGTAATAATCGGATAAAAAATCCTGTATTTTTTAACTTTGTCTTCTGTAAAAGTTTTTTCTATAGTATCTATAATTAAGTTTCTATAATCATTATTTTCTCCTAATGTTATCCAAATTTTTACTACATTTTGTATAGTATTATTCTGTTTGGAAACAGATACTCCTATAACAAGTTTATCTACTATATCAGGGTAATCGATTGCAATATATTGAGATATCATTCCTCCTTGTGAAACACTCATTATATGAGCTTTTTTTATGCCTAGATTCCCCATTGCAATCTTCTGATCATATGCCATATCTCTAGTTGAGTACCCTTCTTTAATATCATTTTTTCTACTAAAAACATATACTTTATATTCTCCAGCAAATAATTTATACACCCTTGCTAATATTTTTTGTGTTCTTTTAACAGTTTTTAATCTATCCCCTAAACCTGGTATAATAATAAAAGGTTTTTGACCATCCCCAAAAGTAACATGTCCATATCAGTTCTATCAACCTTTATATTCCCTTCTTTAGCCTCATAAAACATTATAATACCTCCCTTATTTATATAATCCTTTTTTTAGCATTTCAATATACTGATTAAGTTCATTAAAATAACAGTCTTTAATATCATTAATATTAGAATATTGGTCTGCTTCTTTCATAAACTTTTCATTAAGACCTTCAAGAATCCATTTCAAAATATTTAAAACCTTTTCTTTTTCCCAATTTAATATTTGTGTTTCAATATTCTCTAATATTTTATAATAAAATGAATCTCCTATAAGTTTATATCTTTCCATAGTCTTTATGTATATACTTGAGTTATCATCACTAAAAGCACGCTTTAAAAGTCTATATTTATTAGTATTTTCTATGTACCAGTTAAATTCAGCCTCAGCATATATGAGAACTATTTGAAATAGATCTCCTTTAAGCTTTGGTAACTCATCCTTTAGGCTTCTACTTAAATCAGCTATGACATAATCCAATATATAAAAATATAGATCTTCTTTATTAATGAAATATTTAAATAAACTTCCTTTACTTATATAAGCCTTTTTGACAATACTATTTGTTGATGCTTCATTATAGCTATATTGAGAAAACTCACTTAATCCAGCATTAATAATTCGATTTCTTTTATTTATATTCAATTGAAAAAATGACTTTCTTGGCATCTTTATCATCCTTATAACTATTATTTATTCTAATCCCATCTAGTGACCATCTGGTCATTATGCAAATAATATCATAAATTTCTTTATTTATCAAGATTAAAATACTTTTTAAAATTAAATGAAAACCACCAATCAGATAATAATATCTTGATAGATGGCTATAGTAATTAAGTTCAACCTAGGAAAAACTTCCAGTACATGACAAACAGAATGAAAAGGCCTAACTTCCAAATAGTGATAATAAAATCTTAAGATTTTCCTTGTAAAAATAGAATGTTTAATATGATTATAGTATTTTTTTATTGGGGGAAGTTAGTCTAGGAAATAATACTTGAAATTCTTAATAGAAATTTAGTAATGCATTACTAAATTCTGAAGATCTAGATATAAAAAGAAATTCAGAAAAAGAATATATAGGTATTATACAAACTAAAAAGAAAAGGTTGGATTTTTAAAGAAGAATACAACCATGCTTATTTAAGAAATAATATAGATGTAAAAATTGTATGGGATGATTTAGGTGGAAATAGAAAATTTTATGATGAGTGAGCAACATGTTATCCTGATGAATCAGCATATATGTATAATTATAAATTATATATACGTAATCATATAGTTAAAGAATTTAATATGGTTTATGTAGATAGATATAGAGGATTATTATCAATACCGAAACGAGGTATTAATATTGTTCTAAGAGATGAATACTTCCTGAGCCGATTATTTAACCTGTCCATAGAAGAGCTAAATAGTTATATGAAAACCTTAGGTTTAATAGTAGAATATAATTTTAAAAAAAGAGTTTTTATATGTCATAGTCTTGAATTGTACAAATTTAAAATATGATAAGTTTTTAATAGATTATAGACATAAAAATGGTATAAGTCATAATATTTGTGTAGAATAGCTACGACACATGTGGTCGCTTGCATTGGCATTAAACTGCACCCTTGGATATTACACAAAGAAAAATGATGAAGAACTGTTGCATGCTACTTATTATGATCAATCTGCAATCATGCCAGTAAATGGTGCATCACTGCTTTGGCAGGCAGCCACTGATCAGGAAACCATTACTGTGACGGGCAAGGCTGTAAAAGAATGAGCAAGAATAACTATAATGACACAGATTAGTTTTGATGTTTATTTTTTCGCAATTCCACAGAGCAATTTGTTGCAGTCGCTGCCCGTGGTAACACATGAATCATTGCAGCATGACTTAAAACTATTGAAGAGGTTGAAAAATCCAAGTGTTGCTACACAAAAATTATTTCATGACATGATTTTAGAGATTAGGGGTGAAATGAATGATACGCATCGATACGACTAAAACAAATATGATCGATAGACAGGCGGCAGGGTTTATGCTTGACATATTGGAGCTAACCAGTAAGGAAAATTCAATGGCGAGCGACATTCGGTTTAAAAGTAGAACATCTCAAGTGAGGGAGATGGTTTGCCTAAAAAAAGAAAGAGAAGGATTTTCAAAAGCTTTGGAAGAGCTAGTTGAAATTAGCGTTCGGCTTAAAAGTCTTGCCAGCATGGCTTCTGGTGATTAAATTGATAAGCTCCTTGGCGAGGTAGAGGCATTAAAGAGTTTATCAGTCGGTATGAAAAATGGCGAAATTGAAGATTGCAGGGATAATTGGTGCACTCTTATAACTGGTTGTGAAAGTAAATAAGCAGTTTTAATTGACTGCCCCTGCTAATTCAAAGGAGAAAGACATTCTTCATAAGTGTGTTCTGCCATGTGTCAACGGAATAATGACAAAGATAGGTTTTAGTTAGAAGGAAATTAGTCAACTAACTAAAATTTGATTTAATATGGGTGTAAAAATGGGGATGTAAAGTTAGAAAATTAGTTATTAGAGAAAAATATTTGCTGGAATAGAAAAAATATATGTGAAAGGGTGTAATAAAAAGATGACAGTAGAAAAAATCTCCATAGAAGGCATAGATAAAAAATTAGATGAGCTTCTTGCCAATCAGGATTTATTGATGAAACATTTGAAAATGCAATCGGGCAGAAAATTAAAAGGTGTCAGCCTTCGAAAACAGGTAAAGTACTTAACGGAGCAGGGTTATTCGATAAAGGAAATTAGTTCTATGCTTAATGCTTTACTACCACAGTGTCAGCAAAAAGAGCAGAAATTAAGGCAATGGATAGTAATGTGACACAATAAATTGCTTTATGCGGTGTTTGTTTGGGTTCTGCTAACATAGCCAAAATCAAAAATATCGAGGATTATTGCTCTAAAATTATAAAAGGGTGTTAAATAGTACAATACTCTAAAAGGTGTTTCAAAATTCCAATATAGTTTTATTGGAACAGCTTTTGCGCCATATGGGTATATTGGCAGTTTGCTCTATTAGGGTATAGTCATATAGACAGGGTGACTTTTAGAGTTTTGGAGCTTTAATAATACTTGTTATATGGAGGAATTAGCTATGAAGGTAGGATATATTTGTGTATCAACCGCAGAGCAAAATACACAGCGGCAAAAAGCAATTATGGAAGGCCTAGGGGTAGAGAGATTATATACCGAGATGTTATCAGGGAAAAATACGGACAGGTCATAGCTTAATGCAATGCTGGACTTTGTTCGTGAGGGCGATACCGTAGTGGTTAAGAGTTATTCAAGGCTGGCACATTCCACAAAGGATTTACTGGACTTGGTAGAAAAGCTAAATCAGAAAAAAGTGCAGTTTATCAGCCAAAAAGAAAATATTGACACATCAACACCACAGGGACGATTGATGTTTACTATGTTTGCAGGGCTGGCACAGTTTGAGCGTGAATGTCTGTTGCAGCGGCAGCGTGAAGACATTGAAATTGCTAAGCAGCAAGGTAAGAACAAGGGCAGACCTAAAAAGTCATTGGATAACTTCACGGAGCAATACACTTCTGTAAAAAATGATGAGATAAGCATATCTAAGGCAAGTAAGCTATTAGGGGTATCACGCTCTACTTTTACAGCAAAATGAAGGAATATGAGGATAGCAGCGAGATTGATTTTGGCTAACATCTCCCCTTCTGCCTTATAAATATTTACGATATACAGTCTGGCAAATTTGAATAACAGAAGTTACTTACCACATTATGTTAAAATTTTATTCAATTGTGAGTATTTAGTTGGTTTCTAAAATTAGTCAAAATCAAGTCAATAAAAAGGTAAAGCAGGATAAATTCTTCATATGGTACAGTTCGGATAAATTAGTGATACAGCAAAATGAAAAGGACTGTAATTTAAGGTTTATATATTTCCAAAGTTTGTTGGAATTAAGAAAATGGAGGCTAAGAACATGGAGTACTACGGAAATTATAATTTTGATGAAATGTCGCATGAGGACTTAGTGCAAGAAATATTGTGTTTAAATTGGTTTGTAGATGAAATGCAAAAGAGTATTGATAAGCTTGAAAAGGTCAACGATACTTTAATGAAAAAGCACCCTGCATTTAAGGAAAATATAAATGCAGATGATATTATGGATAAACTGGTAGCTGGCGATAGTCTTACTAAAATAGGTAAATACTATGGTTGTGATAAAAAGACTATTAAAAACCGCCTATAATCGAGAGCAATATACAGATAGAGATATTGCCAAACTAAGGCAAGGAATTGATGTGCCCAAAGAGGATTGGTTTAATAATGAATATTAACCAATAGACCGTAGTCTAAAGATATATACATAGGAAGAAAATGCTCGGGGAAAACAGATTCACTAGGGTAACAATGGGAAAATTGATTAAACAGAGTAGCCATAAGATCCAAGCGTGCTGGTTTTATGGTTATTCTCCTGCCTCTACCCTAAATATATATAAAGCAACCAATCAACAAAACTAGGAGAAAACACAATTACATATCTAAACTAAAAATCATGCGGTTACATTAGTGGAAACATATGTTAAGCATCAATGCGATTAATTGAAACCTTCCAGGTAAAGGCCTAGTTGTTAGAACAGTTCCCAACAAGGAATTCATGGCTGGTTGATCTGCTGATTCCTTCGGGAATTGAAGCAAAATGCACTTGTAGAGAATGCAGAGCGTGAAGGAAAAAGACAGCGAATAGCTGAAATGACAGGCTTCTTGAATGAACAGTTTTGCGAGTTGGAGGAATATGATGAGCAACTGGTAAGGCGGCTTATTGAAAAAGTTACGGTATTTGATGATAAATTCACTGTTGAATTCAAGTCTGGTGTTGAAATTGATGTATAAACATGACATTGGCAGCGACCGTCAATCAGGAAATAAAATTCTCTTAGTTGGCGGTTTTCCTTTTGCAATTGACTAAAGCTGGGAGTGAATATATAATGTAATAACAATGTTGTTGATATTGTTATTGATAGGAGAGGACAACATGATTGAAGTTAATGAGTTATTATAAGAAGATATCAGAGAAACTGAAATAAGGAGGTATCATGATGGAATTTAAAAAAGAAGAATTGGGAAAGGCCATATCCTTACTATCTTCTACTATTACTAAATGCGAAAAAATGCAACTTAAGTTTTCAGAGGGAACATCTCAACATTCGCTCTTAAAAAACAGAATTAAAGCGCTCTATATTTCCGAGGCGCTTCTTACGGGTGATAAAACAATAAATTATACAAGTAAAGAATTGAGAGAGGCACTACCTCCTGTGGTTTCAATCATAAATAAAACTACAAAAGCACAAAGTAAATATGAAAAAGGAACTTCACAATTCAATCGCTTTGAACCCCTAATCCAAGCTATGCTCATTTCTAAAGCATTCATCGAGAGCCAAATAAACATCGATTTGGCATTATGACAAATTGCAAGTTGTTGGTTAGATAGCCAGATAATTCAAAACGAAATGCAAATAGACACTTTATAGCTTTGTAGAATCAGAAAAAAATATAATGAAAAAGAAAGGCAGCTGTCATTTGTTTGGCTTGCTGAGAGTGGAGTTAAGTGATGGATAAAATCAGAAATTCACATATAAAATGTCTAAGACAATAATTTAAGAGATACCTTAATGACAATTATGATTACTTGAAAGATAAGGGTGTAATTTATAGTGATGCTTTTTACCGTTATTGCTTAAAGTAGCAAAGCACATCATAAATTCAAACATTGATGAGAGACTGATGACGGGGGATGTAACTTTAGTAAATGAAATTGCCAGAGTCGATATGGATAATGGAACTGTGAAAAACTTCTATACCTTTACAACAAAATACTGTAGCCATCATAAACCTTTGGACTACCCTATTTATGATAGTTATGTAGATAAGCTACTTCGCTATTTCAGAGATGTTGATGTGGTACAATTACGCAGAAATAAATAAATATGCAAAACCAAAGAGAGTTCTGCATATTTGTCTATGGTATAGAATAAAAATTCATTTAATTAAGGCTAACCATGAAAAAACTAGAGCAAATAATAGTTGTCAGCTTTAGGAAAATGGATATTAATCATAGTGTATTTTCCTTCTTCAGATTGAATTGATATATTATGCCCTAGCTTTAAAACCATTTGTTTGGCAAGATAAAGTCCCATCCCGGTAGATTTGGAGTAATTTCTTCCAGTTGAGCCTGTAAATCCTTTCTCAAATACACGGTTGATGTCCTCGGGCTTGATACCAATTCCAGTGTCCTTAATTTGAAGTAGTTTTTCTTTACTATTCTCTTCAAATATAAAAAAGATAGAGCCGCCATCATTTGTATACTTTAAAGAATTTGATATAATCTGATCAATTATAAAGCTAAGCCATTTGCTATCACTTTGTACAAATTGCTCTTCATCCCATATTGTGAAGTTAATCTGTTTATTTATAAACAACTTAGAATGCTTTTTTATACTTTCTCGAATGACCTTATTCAATGATATTTCTGTAATAAAATAGTCCTTTGAAAAGGAGTCGATACGAGAATAATACAATGCCTGCTCCACATAATTTTCTATTTTGTGTAATTCATCTTCAAACTTATCTACAAGGTAATCTACTGTTTTACCTGCGCTATTTCTCATAAGCATAAGGCTTGCGGTAATAGGAAGCTTTACCTCGTGAATCCATGACATAATAAAATCTTGATGTTCTTTTTTCTCATTATGAAGCTTTTCAATATCATCCATATAATTACTATGCACCTTTTTTAACAGTTTCATATATAATTCCTGCTCATAGTTCTGTGGCTGATGAGCTGCTGCCAATACTTCTTTTTCATCACTTTTAATCAATTCATTAAGCTGTTTATAAAAAGAGTTATGATAAAAATAACCTGTAATAATATAAATTGATGCTAGAAATATACATCCTAAGTTTGTATATACAATATTGATTACAAGTTGCTCTTTACTAGAACTGACCATCATCATAAGTGTTACAAACAACATCATTATTATGAATAGTATCAAAAAATAACGTTTCTCTTCTACATATTTTAAAAATTTCATCTTATTATATAACCTTCTCCCTTCATAGTAGTAATATAGTTTTCTTTGCCTAGTTTAGCAAGCTTCTTACGTATACGAGTGATATTTACTGTCAGAGTATTATCATCTACAAAACTTTCATCTTCCCAAAGGTTGCGCATTATTTTTTCACGGCTTACTACAGACCCCTTGTTTTGCATAAGTATATTTAGAATTTTAAATTCGTTTTTTGTAAGCTCTGCCTTTTTATCTCCATAAAAAACATCTCCATTATTTAGGTTTAGCATAATTCCATCATGTTCAATTATTGTAGAAACTGTTTCAGTATATGAGTATGTTCTGCGAAGTAGAGCCTTTATTTTAGCTATTAGCACTTCCTCATAGAAGGGTTTCTGAATAAAATCATCTCCACCCATATTCATAGACATGACCATATCCATAGGTGTATTACGAGATGAAATAAATATAATAGGTACTTTTGAAATGTCTCTGATTTTATTGCACCAGTAGAATCCATCGTAAACAGGTAGATTTATATCCATTAATACAAGATGTGGATTTTCCTTTAGGAATACTTCAAGTACCTGGCTAAAGTCATCCAAATTTATAGTTTCACATCCCCATTTTCTTATGCTTTCTCCAATCATGTCTCTAATAGTTGGTTCGTCCTCTACAATCATTATCTTCATCTCTATTCCTCCAATGGTTGAGAATTGTTCTAAAATACTGCTTGAATTTATTATACCTCTTTTTCTGAAAAATGTAAGGGTTTAGAAACAGCTTACAAAATTGTAAGGTTGAACTTTTAAATCGTAAGGTTAATAAAGGGATTATTTGATTTTATAATGCTAATATTAAAACAGGATTAGAAATTATTTAAATGGAGGAATTTAATATATGAAAACAGTTGTAGAAGCAAGAAAAATCAAAAAAATGTATGGTCTAAAGGGAACTGTTTTTCCTGTTTTGCACGGAGTTGACCTGAATGTTCAGGAAGGAGAATTTGTTGGAATCATGGGCCCTTCCGGATCAGGGAAAACAACTCTTTTAAATATTTTAGCTACCATTGATCAGCCAACCTCTGGCGATATCGTGATAGATGGAGAAAGTATATTGAATATGAATGAGGAACAATTGTCTGCTTTTAGACGGAATAAATTGGGTTTCATCTTTCAAGATTATAATTTATTAGATACATTAACTGTGAAGGAGAATATTCTGCTTCCTTTGGCAATAGCTAAAATGAATGTATTAGAGCTGGAACGCAGAGTTGATGAAATTGCAGATAAGTTTGGTATTCGTCCTATACTTGAAAAGTATCCTTATCAAATTTCAGGGGGACAGAAGCAGCGTACGGCGGCATCACGTGCTATAATATCAAATCCAAGCTTAATACTAGCTGATGAGCCAACAGGAGCATTAGATTCAAAGTCCGCTGCGGGCCTTTTGGAAAGTTTAAAATCACTTAATGAACAAGATAAGGCAACAATTTTTATGGTAACTCATGATGCCTTTGCAGCAAGTTATTGTAAGAGAGTGCTTTTTATAAAAGATGGAAATATATTTACAGAGCTTGTGAAGGGAAATACATCCCGAAAAGACTTTTTTAAAAAGTTATTGGATGTTTTAAATATGTTAGGAGGAAGTGCGAGTGACATTATTTGATGTAGCAAAGAAAAATATGAAAGGAAATTTTAAAAGCTATCTTATTTATTTTATTTCTATGCTTTTTAGTGTAGTTATTTATTATACCTTCGTTTCTTTACAGTATAGTACAGAAATAGTAAAGGGCATAGAATCCTCAGAGGCAATGCAGTCAATTTTTTTGGTGGCGTCTGTTATACTGATACTATTCGTAAGTGTATTTATGCTGTATTCAAATAAAACTTTTGCAAGAAAACGGAAAAAAGAAGTAGGACTGTATTCACTTCTTGGGCTGCAGAGAAAAACTATAGGTAGAATGCTGTTTTATGAAAACTTTATTATGGGTACTGTAGTGTTAGTAATAGGAATTGCAGTTGGTACATTTTTATCTAGGTTATTCAGCATGATTTTAATACGACTCCTTGGAATAGCAGTAGATGTAGGTATGGTATTTTCTCTTAAGGCTGTTATTAATACAACCATTGTATTTATATCTATTATTTTGCTTACGTCTATTCAAGACTATAGATTGATTTATAAATTTAAACTGATTGAACTGTTTAGAGCAGAACAGGTTGGAGAACAGGAACCTAAGGCATCTGTTATCTCCGGTATACTGGCTGTACTTTGTTTAATTTTAGGATATTGGTTTGCATTCCAAAGGTTTTCGGATAATGAAGAAGTCCTTAGAAATATAGGCATAACCCTTGTAGGAATAATATTAGGGACTATATTATTGTTTTCTTCAGCGGTGGTTCTGCTGCTTAAAATAAAAAAGCGGAACAAGAAAAGTTACTATAATGGAATGAACCTGATAACTACATCTAATCTGGTTTATCGAATTAAAGGTAATTCCAGAATGTTAAGTGTAATATCATTATTATCTGCAGTTGCATTATCTGCCGTTAGCGTTGGTGTTGGAATGTACTATGGTTTTGAAGAAAACTCTCGATTGGCAACACCTTTTAGTTATATGTATATTTCTCAGGATGAAACTTTTAATGAGAGTGTAGATAATATAATCCGAGGAGATGAAGAGCATCCTGTTATTGCTCAAACGAGAATCTCCGTAATCAAAAGCAAAGGGGAAGCTTCAAGCTCAAAGATACTGTCAGGAAGAGAAGCAAATGCTGATGAGAATCCTGTGAAGATAATCTCTGTAGGTCAATATAATAAGGTTGCAAATATTTTAGGATTAACTGCTCTACCTAGTATTGAAAATGAAAAAGCAATTGCAATAAGACCAATGTACACGGACTATGAAACATCTGATTACAAGGGTGAGACTATTACTCTTAATCTTCCTAAGGAAGATATAACTCTTGAGTTTGAAGGTATGACTGTTGAGAGAGTAATAAACTGGAGCTATCCTGATGTTATGATTGTAGTAAGTGATGAGGTTTATAATAAAATCGAAGCACAAAGCTCAACTGTAGACTATGTTGGATATGTTGTAGAGGGTCAAAAGGCTACAAAGAAAACTACAAACGCATTGGCGGAAATCAAGACGCCAGAATCTAAGCTGTCTACATTTTATACGGAATATAGATTAGGTATAGAAGGTGCAGCCTTTAACGTATTTATATTAGGGTTTCTTGGATTAGTCTTTATTATGGCAACGGGCAGCATAATTTATTTTAAACAACTATCTGAAGTGACTTCAGATAAATCACGATACGAGATTATTAATAAAATAGGGGTAAGCAATAGAGATATTAGCATGTCCATACTTAGGCAAAATGCATTTATATTTGGCTTACCATTAGTTATAGGTGTGGCACATTATATGGCAATCATAAGCTTCCTCAAACGATTTTTTAGTAATTTAGCAGGAGTTAATTTGATTCAGCCTATAGTTTTATGTGTAATTATATTTAGTTTTATATATGCAGTTTATTTTGGGATTACAGTTAACTCATCTACTAAGATAGTTAATGGTAAATCTCTTCCAGTAGTTAGGGCACTAGTTGCTTTAGTCTTTATCTTTATGATTACACTGGTTGGAACATTGCTTTGGACTACTCCACCAGCAGAGAAGGAAGAACCTTATACCAGCGAGAAGATTATTTTGGAACTTCCAGAACCAACAGGTCAGTATGACATAGGCACTACTGAAATACATCTGGTAG
Source organism: Schnuerera sp. xch1 (assembly GCF_019931165.1). Taxonomy (GTDB): domain Bacteria; phylum Bacillota; class Clostridia; order Tissierellales; family Tepidimicrobiaceae; genus JAIOUP01. Next base: position 252,895 of record NZ_JAIOUP010000002.1, on the reverse strand, counting down.
ATGATACACGAGTTGATTCTTGGATGAAGGATGAAGTAAGGGAGCTTATGGTAAGTATCTGGTATCCTGCACAGAGAGAAAGCGAAGAAAAAGCATTGTATATGAAACCTGGAGCAGCTAAACATTATGATGAAAATACTGTTACAACTATTGGATTAGATCCTGGACAAATTGACTTATCAGGCATAGTTACGAACGCATGGATTAATGCACCAGTTGCAAACAGTGATGAAGGGTGGCCGGTAATTTTATATTCTCCGGGAGGTACAGTTCCAAGAAACTTTGGTACTGCAGTAGTGGAAGATTTAGCAAGCAGAGGCTACGTAGTGGTTACAGTAGACCACACATATGAAACTTCTGCAGTTGAATTTCCAGATGAACGTGTTGAAACTGGAAAATTAAAAGATATGAATGCAGAGACTGTGCTTAAGATGATGGATGTAAGAGTTGATGATATGAAATATGTACTTGATCAGCTTGCTGCAATACAGGGTGGTAAAAATTCAGATCACAATCGGCGAGAATTACCTATAGGTCTTGCTAAAGCATTAAATCTTACGAAGGTAGGTATATTTGGACATTCTGCTGGTGGTGCAACTTCTGCACAGGTAATGTATGAAGATGACAGAGTAGATGCAGGTATTGATATGGATGGTACTATGGGATATATGCCTGATTACCCACTTCCTGTAGCCAAGTATGGTTTAAACCGTCCATTTATGCTTATGAATGCAGGTTATAATGATGATGGGGAAGTAGATTCACATCTAACTGCAGAGGATAGAAATTCTTTCTGGAAGAATTCAACTGGATGGAAATTGGACCTTGCCATACCTAATGGAGCACATTATACCTTTACTGATTATCAGATTCTTTTTCCACAACTTAATAGAAAGTTAAGTATTTCACCAAGAGTAATTCAACAAAGTATCGGTACAGCTGAATCTAATCAAGTGTTTGAGGCACAGAGAAACTATATAGCCGCATTCTTTGATCTTCATTTAAAAGATATCCCTCAACCATTATTGGATTCACCATCAACACTATATCCAGAGGTTGAATTTATAAAGTAAAGCTTAGTGATCAATTCTATATTAATGGTATAAAATGACTGTATACATGAGGTGCATACTATATATTGTGTAAAAGTATAAGCTAGAAAAGATTACACCCCTATTATTCTAGAAGGTATATCTTTACACAGAACGAATATTAATGCGTATTAGTATCATTTTTCTATCAAAACACACGTTGAGACAGTTTTGTTGATGGAGAGGAAGTGGATTGAAATCAAAGGATTTTAAGTTTTTTAGTTTAATATTAGGTGTGTTTTATTCCCCTGAACGATGAGTTTGGGGGAGTTTTTGCTTAAGGAGGTAAACGATTTGGCGGTAATAATCGTTATTGCTAAGTATTTTCATGTAATTTCTAATAGCTAAATAATAGGGAATCTCTTTATCATTTGTAGGTTTCAGAGTTATGATTACTGTATTCTGTTGTTAAAGGGTTGAAAAGCATTAAAATTGCAATGAAAAAATAAATTTATATATTAGTGTCTGACACGGATAATATTATTTGAAAAAGTCAAATAATTAATTGACAAAGTCAAGTGTATTAATATATATTTAAATTAAGAATAACAATGAAAGGATGATATTTGTGAAAAAAAGTACACTTGACAACAAGGTTGATCAAGTTCGAAAGTTCAATCGAATTTATACACGAAAGATAGGTGTCTTGCATGAAGGATTATTACACAGTTCTTATTCCCTTTCTGAAGTACGGATTTTATTTGAAATTGCCAATAGTGATAATCCAACAGCTACAAAGTTAAGTCGTGAGTTGGGGCTGGACGCTGGCTATCTCAGCCGCATTCTAACTCGCTTCGAGGAAAAAGAACTTACTGAAAGAGTTCGTTCAGAGCATGATGGCCGACAGTTTTTTATTCACCTTACACAGGAAGGTATGAAAGTATTTTCGGTTTTAGATCAGCGTTCACGAGATGAAGTTGCCGAGATATTAAACGAACTTAGTGAAGAAGAGCAACAGAAACTCTTAAAATCAATGCATGATATTGCAAATATCCTCGATAAGAAAAGCTTTAAATTTTCTGAAGCGTTTTTTCTAAGAAGTCATCATCCAGGCGATATGGGCTGGGTTACCCACCGACATGGTGTGTTGTACGCCCAGGAGTATGGTTGGGATGAACGTTTTGAGGCTCTTGTAGCTCAGATCGCAGCGGATTTCATTAACAACTACAAACCTGAGCGTGAGCGATGCATAATAGCAGAAATGAATAGTGAAATTGTGGGTTCGGTATTCGTTGTTCAAAGTAGTGAGACAGTAGCGAAATTACGACTTCTTTTAGTAGAACCGAAAGCGCGTGGATTGGGACTTGGAAGTCGTTTAGTACAGGAGTGTATTACTTTTGCGAGGCGTGCAGGTTACCAGAAGCTTGTTTTATGGACCAATAGCGTACTTGTAGAAGCACGTCGCATTTATGATAAAGCCGGATTTAAACTAGTAGAACACGAAGAACACCATAGCTTTGGCAAAGACCTTATTGGGGAGACGTGGGAGTTGACCCTTTAATGAAAAGATCTCAAATAAATTGTCTCCCTTTATATCCATGGGGGATTTTTTTATCCAATCGCAATGATTCGGAAAATTATAATAATTCTCAATCATATTGACAATTATATTTAAAGGGTTTATTATGAGATAAAATGAAAATTCTACAATATACTACAATAATTGAGAAAACATTCTTATAGAAAAGAAGGGTTCCTTTCTAGGGACCCTTTTAGCAAATAGAGGAGGGACATATTATATGACTGCAGAGGAATTATTAAAATCAGTTACAAAAATTGGTGCAGTTAGTGGTGATGAGTTTAGATTATCACATTTGCTTAAAGATATTTTTGATGAATTTGGACATGAAGTATTTATGGATAATATCGGAAATATTATTTTAAAAATAAATGGTAAAAAAAATTCACAAAAAGCCATGATATTTTCACATATAGACGAACCAGGACTTATAGTTACGAATATTGATGATAAAGGGTTTTTAGATTTTGATATAGTTGGCGATATTAATCCGAAAGATCTTGCATCGCAAGAAGTTTTAGTGTGGGGCAAAAAAACAGTTCCAGGACTATTAGGATTAAGGCCGCCTCATATATTGTCGGCTAAAGAGAGAAAAGCTCCTGTAACCTTAGAAGAGATGAAAATAGATATAGGCTTTTCAAAGGAAAAGGCTAAGAAGTATGTAAATATTGGTGATACTGTCACATTTAAGAGAAGATGCATGTCGTTTAAAGATGATACAATATGTGCTAAAGCTCTATGTGACAGGATAGGTATACCAGTTTTATATAAAACGTTGTTAGCATTAAAAGATATAGATATGGAATTATATGTAGTTTTTGGAGTGCAACATTATAATAGCTTTATAGGAGCCACAGTAGCAGCAAATGAAGTAAAGCCTGATATAGCTTTGATTTTGGACTCAGTTTCAAGTAAAACAAGAGAGGATAAACTTAATAAAATACAAAGTGGATTTGGGCCTGCTATTTATTCTGGACCTACTGCAGACTCAAAACTTACTAAATGGCTTATTAAGTGTGCAAAGAATATTGAGTATGACTTTAAATATCAAATAAAGGCTGCATCTGGCAAAAACCCAACAGATGCCTGGGCTATTCAAATAGCCTGTGGAGGAATACCAACAGCTATTTTACTAACTCCTGTGATGTACAAGTATTCTTCTGCTGAAATTGTAAAGAATATAGACTTGGATTATACTTCTAAATTATTGTTAAATTTCATTTATTTTTTGGATAAAAAGGATTGGGGGGAACTTAGTTGCTTTTAAAAGAATTAGCTATGGCATGGGGAGTTACTGGTGATGAAAAAGATGTAAGGGAAATTATTAAACGTGAAGTAGAACCTTATGTGGATGAAATAACATACGATGGTCTAGGTAGCGTTATTGCTAAAAAGAATAGCAAAAAAGAAGGACCCGTCGTGATGATTGCTGCTCATATGGATGAAGTAGGTATCATCATAACAGGCGTAAATGAGGATGGAACCCTTAGCTTTGAACCATCCGGAGGTATAGATGAAAAGGTTGTGACATCTAAGACTGTATATATAGGCGAAAATAAAATACCTGGACTAATACGATTAGGAGATGGATATGAAAATTCCTATATTTACATAGGCGTAGAAACTAAGAATGAAGCTGAAGAAATTGTTGAAGTAGGAGACTATGGAATGTTTACTACAGAATATGAGGATTTTGGAGATGGCCTTGTCAAGTCCAAGGCTTTAGATGATAGAGCAGGCTGCAAAGTTCTTATAGAAATTTTACAAGGTAATTATGATCTTCCTATTTACGGAGTATTTACTATTCAAGAAGAAATAGGAGATAGAGGTTCATATGCAGCTTCTTATTTAATTAATCCAGATATAGGCATAGTTCTTGAAGGAACAGTATGTTCGGATACTCCTATGGTAGAAGCATATAGACACGGAACATCTATTGGACATGGTCCTGCTATTTCAATTGCTGATAAGACAAGCTACTTTAATGTTGGCTTAAGTGAAGGCATATGTGAATTGGCAGAAAAAAATGGAATTCCATATCAAAGAAGAAGAATTACTGGTGGGGGAAATGATGCTGGTGCAATTCATGTTTCAGGAAATGGTGCTAAATGTCTAACAGTATCTGTTCCATGTCGATATATACATTCACCTATATCCGTTGCTAGTTATTCGGATTTTGAAAATACAGTTAAGCTTTTAGATTTATTCCTCAAAGAAATAGAAAATGGAGGGATGTTATAATGCAAGAATTCTTAATGAGCATATCAAGAGAATTTGGAACATCAGCTCACGAAGAAAAGATTAGAAAGTTAATTGAAGATAAAATAAAAAACAATGTTGATGATATAGTAGTAGATAATCTCGGTAATTTAATAGCTTTTAAAAAGGGAAAGATAGATAAAGAAAGAATAATGATATCTGTTCCCATGGATCAGATTTGTTTTATAGTTACTCATATAGAAGGCCAAACAAAATATAGATTTTCTATGCTGAGTAATGTAGATGCAGACTTATTGGTTAATGCTTCTGTATTATTTGAAAATGGTGTAAAGGGTACAATTTTAAAAGAAGAAGGCATAGAGGATAACGATTTAGATGTAAGTAACTTATATATTGCTACTATTGCAGAAGATGAGAAAAGATATGGAGCAATAAAACTTGGGAAAGTTTGTGTATTAGATGGTGAATATTTGAAAGATAGTGACTATATAAAAGGAGTTGCTCTATATCCAAGAGCAGGATGTAGTATTGTTAAAAACATAATAAAATCTGTGCCAGAAGTAAAAAACGATGTTTATTTTGTATTTTCAGTTCATGGAATGTTGAATGCAAGAGGAGCAATAGTTGCTACCCACAGTGTACGTCCTACGGTAGCTATATGTATAGGGGCTATTCCATTAAAAGATAAAACGAAGTTAGGTAAGGGTCCTGTACTAGTTATTAGAGATAATGGTACTATAAGTCATACTGAAATTATTTCATCCTTAGAAAAGATAGCTCAAAATACTAATATTTTAATTCAAAGAGCAGTATCTAAAGATATGCATTCTGATTCTTTAGGAATACTAAAAGCTGGATGCAATTGTAAGGTTGCTAATATTTCATATCCTATAAGAAATATTTATACTAATTGTGAAGTTATATGTAAGGAAGATTTAGTGCAAATCGAAAGATTAGTTATTAATTATATTAAATAAATAACGTAATATAATAAAATTGGAGACGTTTTCGTATCGTCTCCTTTGATATTTTAAAAGAAGTAAAAGGAAGGGTCAGTCCTGGTATTAATATAAGGTATATTTGGCATGGACAAATAGCAATATAATTGAATAAAGCACATAATTTTGAAAAATATGAATTTGATATTATCGCAACTGTAATTTTATTAAGTTTTGCTTTAAAGTTGGTACGCTCCAATTATTTTAAGGAAATAATTTATAGAGTATCATAATATACAATAAACCTTTTTATGGCTATGTTTTTAATAACATGTTTGAATATACATGCTTTATCATATATAATGGCTCTATTAGCTGTATTAAATAAAAATTATTGAACTTAGAAGAAAATTTTGATGAATAGAAAAGATATGAGAGATCAAGAAAACAAACAAAAATCAAGGGTAAATAGATTGCCACGGTTTGGTGCTGCACTATTTCTTTTTATACTATCACCGTTCATAGGGGAATTTAGCTTCAGATCAATTGATAATATTCTCACTATTGGCTTTGCTTTATGGTGGTGGGGCACTGTTCATTCGAGAATTAGTCCGGCTAACTGGTAGAGGATGGCCAACAATTTTTTGTCTAGCATTAGCCTATGGTTTGATAGAAGAAGGATTTGTCATTCAAACTCTTTTTAATCCAAATTATCTTGGAATTGGACTACTAAATTATGGATTTATTCCAAGCCTAGGTATAGGATCATTCTGGACGGTGTATGTCCTAAGCATTCACGTTTTCTGGAGTATTAGCATCCCTATTGCAATGACGGAGGCCCTCTTTTGGAGGCATCGAACTACACCGTGGTTAGGCAGATTTGGTTTTACTATGTATGCCATATTGTCTTTTCTTGGTTCTGTTATAATGGGACTAAGCGTTTTATATGAATATCAATTTGTTGCTTCAGCTAAACAATTAATTATTAGCGCAATATTAATTAATATATTTGTTGTTTTAGGATTTACATTATTTCATGAGGATAAAAAGATGAGTATATATAATCATCCAAAATCCATAAATAAATTAGCTCCTAATCCTTGGCTATTAGGCTTGTTTGTATTAATATTAGGATCGATATTCTTTTTATTAAGCAATATATCTTATTTTTCTAGCTTGTTATCAGCTGGAATTCTGGTAATCATTCTGTTATTGTTGGGGTGGATTTCTAATTAATATTCAATTGTACGGTTATTCTCACTTGTTTGTACAGGGAATATGGTGTTTTCTTGCTATTGTCTTAATAGTTTTTTTATTGGAAGTCGATTACATCGTCAATCGTGGTAAAGAGATGCAACCGGTGACCAAATTGTTTGATTATGAAGCATTAAATGCAATATTTTATGATGTTTTCGGATATGAGTGGATATTATATCAAATACACAAAGTAGTAAGTCATGAAAAACGAATGCATAAGGCTTTGGAAAGAGAAGAAAAAATAACTTGCAATACAAGACTGAAAGGAGAATGTAATGAAGAAAATATATGAGTTTGAAGCGGAGATTAAGAAAGTTCCTGATATTGACGGAGCATATATAGAAATACCCTTCGATGTGAGAAAAGAATTTGGAAAAGGCAGAGTAAAAGTACACGCGACATTTGACGGAGAGGGATATGATGGGAGCATTGTAAATATGGGAATTAAGAATGACGATGGAAGTATTTGCTACATCATTGGACTCCGTAAGGATATTCGAGCTAAAATTGGCAAACAGCCAGGCGACAGCGTGAAGATTATTGTTACAGAGAGGAAGAAGTAAAGGTTATATGTGACGATGTGAGGTCTGCGGAGAAGGATTAAGTGTTTCTCAGCACCGTAATAAATCCATTGAGTATCTGGTGGCTTACCTTGAAACCTTTATATTGATAGAATTTTAATGCATTATCATTTCCATTTGATACAAAGATAAATAAATCATTTATTGCTTCAAATGAATTTAACCAATCAATAGACATGTTGAACATTGCTGTACCAATACCCATATTGCGATAATCATCCTTTATAAAGAACTGAGAGAGGCTGCCTACGTTATCAGTTTTTACGGAATCAAAGTCAAAGAAGGTATCACATTGTAAAGTGGCAAAGCCACCAGAGTATATTTCCTTAGGGGCAATGGTGCTGTAGGCATATCCTACGATTTCATTGTCGTGTTTAGCTACCACTATGTAATTTGCTTTAGCACTCTTAATAGAAGGAATCATCCTTGTTTCAAAACACATATTATCAAAAAACTCAGGATAGATATGTGCCTTTAATTTTTGATAAGCCATTAAATCATTACACAAGTTTTTAACACAAATAATATTATCTTCTGAAATAACTTCATAATGTATACTCAAATCAATCACCCTTTCATATAAGTATAAAATAATTTTGACTGATTAATCAGCCTTCAACTATAATTATATCAGCTGAGACTATCATAACAAGTATGCAATATTTTCTGCCTAAGTAAGAAAAAACTGAGTATTGGAGTGATTTTATGAATGGTAAAGAATCGTATAAAAACAACTTTGATAACTGTCCGCTGACATTTGCCTTAAACCTTATCGGTGGTAAGTGGAGGTTGCCTATTATCTGGTCTCTGCACAAAAACGAAACTATGAGATACAACGAGTTAAAAAGAGATATTCAGGGGATTACTAACATGATGCTAACTCAGTCGCTAAAGGAATTGGAGTCTTACGACGTTGTCAATCGTAAACAGTTTATGGAGATACCGCTTCGGGTCGAATATTCTCTGACAGATAACGGAGAAAATCTTATTGCGGCTCTTAAGGCACTGGCTAATTGGGGCGATAGGATGAAGTCTTTATTTGATGCTCAACAAAACCCATAATGGGAGGATACGGTTTGTCTTATCCAATGTTGAAACATTATAGTTCTTGAAATGGAGAATTTATCGAATAGGATTAAAAAATTAAGAAATAGTCTATATTCATAAATGTAAAGCTTGGGGAATTATCTGTTTAAAAGATAGCAGGATTTAGAGATTAGATATTATTTTGATGTGGTATAAATTATCAAAAAAATATGGAGACATTTAGTTGTTTAGCTGTCTCCTTTAGATAAGATTTATTTGTGTTTAACTATTATCGTGTTTAATATGTTTATGTTTTCGTGGTAATACATCAAATGGTCTCATCATATCATGATCTTCATGTTCTAAAATGTGGCAGTGGTATACATATCTTCCAGTATAAGGACCAAATCGTACGGCTATTCGAGTTACGAATCCTGGAGGGGCTTGAACTGTATCCTTCCAACCTCTTTCATTTGCTGGAGGGAGTTCGGGTTCACCGGTAAATCTTAACTGCCCAGTAAGATTAAAAGCGTCTACGTCAAAGGGTGTTCGATCCAGAATTTGAAACTGAATTTGATGAATGTGAATAGGATGTACAGCGGCACCTTGATTTATAATTCTCCATATCTCTAGGTTGCCTATAGTTGGGTCCTCTGTAATTCCATCCATATATTCATGATTGTTTAGTAGGAATAACAGGCGGTTGAAATTATCTCTAGTTACATCCAAAGTGATATCTCTAATCTTAACTGCGTCGTATTCATTAAACCTTTTAATTACATTTAAAAACTGAGGTACAACACTATTATCTTCACTATTACGTTCTCTAACTCTAAACTCCATGATTAAGCCAGTTGTTTCTGGATCAGGTTCTTCGCCAAAATCGAATGGCACTCTTGCACTATTGGTAAGTATGATATTTGTTCCTATGGGTTGATTTGTAAAGTCTATAACAATATCTATACGTTCTGCAGGAGCTATTGTTATCTCATCTAATCTGACAGGCCGTTGAAGCAAGCCGCCATCAGATCCAATTTGAATAAACTGCTGACCAGAGTCCAGACTCATACGATAGAATCTCTCATTTGAAGCATTTAAGATGCGGAATCGATACTTTCTTTGTTCTACTTCAAGATAAGGCCAAGCTTTACCGTTTACAATTATAGTATCTCCATCAACACCTGGAGTAATAGAAACATCAGGAAAATCTGGAGGTCGATCTGGCACGTCTACAGTACTAGGATAGAAAAGTGAGCCATCATCATTAAATGTTTTATCCTGAATAACCAAAGGTATTTCATAAATACCAGAAGGTAGATTTAGTGCACGTTCCTGTTCATTACGGATTATATACATTCCAGCCAATCCCGCATACACATTCAAACGGGTTATACCAAGAGCATGGTCGTGATACCAGAGTGTAGTAGGGTTCTGATTGTTAGGATACTTATAAATTCTATTAACAAATCGTGGACCGCATTTTTCAAAGTTTCTTGTAAACCAAGCATCTGGATATCCATCGCTATCTGGTTCTACTTCGGCTCCGTGTATGTGCACAACAGTTCTTACTTCTGGCATTCCCTCGCCTGCTCCATGTATAGTTTGGTCTATAGGTAAAAAATGAGTATCCGGTAATTCATTTATCCATTGTATATGAATGTTTTCTCCTTGTTCAACTTCAATAGTGGGACCTGGAATTTGTCCTTCATATCCCCAAACTCTTGTAGGTGGAAGCTCACTATGAAATTGGTGTAGAAACTTCTGCATCCTTACCTCATAATAGGTGTGGTGTTTGTTACGTTCTTTAGGTTGAAGTATCTTTGGAATAGGTAACGGATTTATAAATGGTTGAATTGTCATATCATTCCCTCCATTAATTGTTTTTATAACTAAAAGGAAAATTCTACTTTAATATTTAAGATACGGAACTTTCCGTCAGTGAGTTTCAAGAAAAGCTTCTTTAATTTTTAATGATTCAATAGAAGCTTTTATTATTATACTATGCTAAGCATAGCTAAAAGTGCTATCTTGTTACATAGAAAATGCACAGAAGACAATTTGAGATGATTTGCTTGATAGAGAAGAATAGGCTAATATCAAAGGCTTTGAAGATTCTTAAGTAAATATGGTATATTATTCAGCGTGTATATTGTTAATGGTTATTGATTTTGGTACTATGAAATAGAGTAATCTTTATTATACTATAGGGGAGATTAAGTTGCTAAACATTGAGATAAGAAGACCAAAACTTAAAGATAAAGAAGAATTACATAATTTTTTCAAAATAGTAATCAAGGATACCTTTATAAGAGAAGGTATTGAAAATAATGTATATGATCTTGAACAGGAAATTAAATTTAAGAAGAAGTATTTACAATATGACCTAGATAGTAACGGTAAACTCAGATATTTTTTGATAGCAGAACATAATGAAAATATTATTGGTACCATAGAATATGGTCAATCCAGTGACCTGATTGATAGCTGTACTAATGGGGAATTGAAACATCTCGTTGAAGTAGGAACTGTTTTTGTTAGACCAGATTATCAAAAACAAGGTATAGGTAATTTACTTTTGAATTCCATATATGAAGCTATGAAAAATAGAGGCATAGAAGAGTTTTGTTTAGATAGTGGGTATTCTAATGCTCAAAAAATATGGATTAAGAAATTTGGTTCTCCTCATTATTTTCTTAAAAACTATTGGGGAGAAAATAGGCATCATATGATTTGGCGAATTACTTTAAGTAAAGTATTATGAACGTAGTAATGAATTTTAAGGACATAAAGGCAATAATAATTGATAATTCAAATCCATATGGATGTAGCAATTTTAACCGACAGTACTTGCTTTTTTTTAAGAAATCCACTTGCTAGAACTCTAGTATTTTTTCAACAAAGTTCTTTCTATTTGATGAAAATGTGGGAAAATAATACTTAGAAGTTGCTGTAAGTATTATTTTTAAAATATCAAAAGTGATATTAGATTAAATCAATATTAAACGTGAAGGAGGTTCTTCATATGGAATATAAATACAGCAAAAACGATAATTACGAAAACTTTTCAAGTGGTCGTGTTCTGTATCATGGAAGTGGTATGACAAACTTCCCAGTAAGATTAGCACAAGAGATATATGGAAGGTGCTTACAATACTCACCTAAAGAGAACAATATTTGCTTATATGATTGTTGTTGTGGTGGGGGATACTTACTTACTGTTTTGGGATTTTTAAATCAAGATACGATTGGGAAAATCATTGGAAGTGATATAAATATAGAATTACTTAATACTGCAAAAAAGAACTTATCATTACTGAGTGAAGAAGGAATAAATAAACGGATAATAGAGATTAATCAAATGATAGCAAGTTATCAAAAACAATCACATATTGAAGCAAAAAATAGTGCAATTGCACTTAAGAGTTTAATTAAAACCAATATTGAATATGAAATTTTTCAGTCTGACGTATTAAAGGATCTTAATCTTAAGACAAAACCAGATATTATTATTACTGATGTTCCATATGGTCATATGGTAGATTGGAGAGGGAATGAAGAAAATGTTATAGATAAGTTATTAGATACACTCTATAGAATTTGTGGTTTAGATACTATCATAGGTCTTTGTATGAATAAGAAACAGAAAGTTAGAAATGAAAAATTTACACGATTAGAAAAACAAAAAATTGGAAAAAGGAAATTTGAGATCTTAAGAAAAAGATAAAAGAACTTATTGCCCTTGATTTATTGTAAATTAATATTAAACTTTTTTCCTTCTCTTGCAAGAGCATCATAATAAACAATCTATGCATTATTATTGACCTATTAGGTAAATAATGTTATAATAATTGTATTGACCTAGTAGGTAAATCATTCTAATGATATAAAAAATAACAAGAAGGTGATTATAATGTTCTCAAAATTTTTGGGGTTAGAGCCTAAAAGACGAAATGCAATTTTGAATGCGGCGCTCAGGGAGTTTGCGAGTAAAGGTTTTGACGATGCATCGACTAATGTGATTGCCAAAGAAGCTGGCATATCAAAGCCACTGATGTTTCACTATATCAATAATAAGAAGGATTTTTTTCTCTTTCTTTACGATTATTGTCTAGATATATTGAACCGAGAATATTTTGATCAAATTGATGTACGTGAGAAGGATATTTTTGAGCGACTTCGACAAACCTGTTTGCTCAAAATTCAGGTGATGCAAAAATACCCGTGGATTTTTGATTTTATTAAAATTGCTGTACTTACGGATTCTGATGTGATAAAGGATGAGCTGAAGAAAAGGCGTAAGATGGTGGAAACTAGTAGTTTTGAACGATTTTATGGCGATATTGATACGTCATACTTCCGTAGTGAGCTGGATATAGAGAAAGCTAAGCAGCTAATTTTTTGGGCTGTTAGTGGATATGCAGGTCAAATAGTTGATAAGCTCAGGAGTTCAGATATTTCAGAGCTTAATTTTGAAAAAATTCGCACGGAATTTGATGGTTATCTAAATGAATTGCGAAAAACCTATTATAAATGATTGGAGGGTATTATGATGAATGTAATTGAGACAAGAAAACTTACTAAGTCCTATGGTAAGTATGAGGCTTTGCGCGGAGTTGACTTGACCGTAAAACAAGGCGAGGTGTATGGATTTATTGGACCAAATGGAGCAGGAAAATCAACAACCATTCGTATCCTTCTGGGAATGCTTCGTAAAGATGCAGGAGAAGCAAAGCTGTTGGGCGGCGACCCTTGGCAGGACGCTGTTGCTCTTCACCAGCGGCTTGTCTATATACCTGGAGATGTGACCTTGTGGCCCAATTTAACTGGGGGTGAGGTGATTGATTTTTTAGGCCGCTTGCATGGTAAAATCAATTCTTCTCGTCGCAAAGAATTGTTGGGCAGATTCCAGCTTGACCCGAAGAAAAAATGCCGTAGTTATTCTAAAGGAAACCGTCAGAAGGTGGCGTTGGTGTCAGCCTTTCTTTCCGATGCAGAGTTGTTGATTTTAGATGAGCCTACCAGCGGTCTTGACCCGTTAATGGAGCAGGTTTTTCAGGAATGTATCTTCGAAGTAAGAAAGCAGGGAAAAACTGTTTTTTTGTCCAGTCATATTCTTGCGGAAGTAGAGGTACTATGCGACAGGGTAGGGATTATCCGGCAGGGAAAAATCGTTGAATCCGGCACTCTTGAAGAACTGCGACATTTGACACGCACAACCGTAACTGTGGAGCTTGACAAACCTACAAATCTAAAACAACTACAAGGGGTACACGATGTAACCCAAAAGGATGAAAAGTGGCGTTTTTCAGTGGACACCAATGCCGTCGACGCAGTTATGAATGCGCTTGCACCAATGGGTATTAAATCGCTTATAGCAGAACCGCCTACTCTGGAAGAATTGTTCATGCGTCACTACGGAGATAAGCATGAGGGAAAGGAGTTGAACTGACATGAAAGGAAATCATTTTTCTGGTACAGGCAAGCTGCTTAAGCTTTATTTGCGACGAGACAGAATTATTCTGCCTATATGGATATTGCTTGCCTTGATAGTGATTAACGGTCAGGTGTCTTTTGTGAAAGCAATGCCAGATTGGCAGGTGTATATAGCTGAACTATCAGAAAGTCCTCTTGTTACTGCTTTACTTGGACCTGTTGTTCCATTAAATATAGAAGGAGCCATTCTATGGCGGGGATTGCTACAGGCTTCCATAACGGTTATGATAGGAGCGGCACTTACTATGATTCGTCATACCCGTACGGAAGAAATATCTGGAAGAAATGAATTGATACTAGGAAGACCCGTAGGAAAATATGCTAATCTATCGGCAGCCCTACTTCTTTCCTGTGGAGGGAGCTTGTTAGCAGGCTTATTGACGGCTGTGTTTTGATAGGGATTGGCTTCGCAGGGAGCGGTTCCCTATTGGCTGGACTAACCCTTGCCGCTTCCGGTTGTATCTTTGCTGGGGTGGGCGGATTAAGTGCCCAGGTTTTTGCTCATAGCGGCAGCGCAAGAGGAGGTGTATTTGCTGTATATGGATTAACCATGGTAGCTATGGTTCTCAATAATATAGGTGGTGGCAGTACCAACTGGACATGGCTTGGCTTGGAGGGATGATGGGAGTGGCTGCGCCCAATATATCTGAAGCTATCAGCTCCACTCTGGCCCAGATGAACACCTGGGGGACTGCCATAGCAAAGCTGGGCAATCAGGAAGCTTTCATTGCCATTTTAATCTACATCCTGGGACTGATGGCAGGTTTGTCTGTCTTTGCCATCACAAAAGTACAAAGTCTGCGGCAGGAAGAAAAGGAGCATTATGCCGAGCTGATATTGTCAAAACCCGTGAGCAGGATCAAATGGATGGGAAGCTATTTGACGGTTGTTTTTGCAAGCAACGCATTGATACTTCTTGTCCTCGGTTTGTCTTCTGAATTGGGATGGAGCATTGCTGCGGGAGAGTTCAGTCATTTGCCACGCGTGTTAGGCATGAGCCTTTCGAAAATCCCTCCCGTCTGGACAATTATTGGCATTGCCGTCCTTCTATACGGCTGGCTGCCCCGTATGGCCTCTGTTCTCAATTGGCTCATATTGGGAGTGTTTATCTTCATAGAGATGCTTTGGGAGGTCGGAATTGTTGGATGGTCTGCACTGCAATGGACGCCTTTTGCCTATGCCCATTATAGTATCCCAATACAGGAGCTTTCAATTGCTCCACTGATTGTGTTAACAGTTATTGCGGCGGCACTTACATGGTTAGGATTCATTGGATTTAGGCATCGAAGCATTGGATAAAAAATTATAGACATTTTTGATCAGTGATTGAGAAGAATTATAAGTATTCATACAAAATTAATTATTATGTAATTACAAGATAATAGAGGTTTAACGTTAAGAACAAACCTGTCGAAAGGAAGGTTTTTATTTTTGTAGGGACAGCATATGGCTAATGAGATATTCGGGACAAAATATCATGCATATGTTTTTTCTCGCCTTCCCGGTTCGATATTAAATATCTCCCTTGTTATTAAACCTTCTATTTTTTAATAGTATATATAGTATACAAAAATGATTCTTACGTAAGTATTTTTTTATTTTTGTACAGCAATTCTAAATATTCTATATGTTAAAATAATAAAAAAGGAAAAAATAAGGAATTGCTTTTTTATATATAAGGGGGAGAGTTCTTATGCAAGATAATATTTATATATCAGAGAACTATTTACAATGTATTTTATATGAAATGAGAGAAATTGTAGAACAAGATCTGATTTTTATGAACCCGAAAGGCAAAATTATCGCTTCTACTGTTCCTAGCCGTTTAGGAAACTTTCATTATGGAGGGAGAAAGGTAGCTAAAACTGGAAAGGACCTTGTCATTAATAGTGATGCAGAATATAAGGGAGCGAAAAAAGGTATTAATATGCCAGTAAAGTTAAATGATGCCATTATCGGTGTTATAGGAATTACAGGGGATAGTGAAGAAGTCAAGAAATATGTAAAAATCATTAGGCGATTAACCGAAATTTTAGTGAAGGAAGGCTATATCAAAGATTTAGAGAATAACAAAATTGAAAAAGATAGGATACTAGTAGATTCATTGATATTAAATGAAAATATATTAGATAAAAATTATGTTATTAAATATGAAAATTTATTTGGAATTAAAAATCATGTTCCACGTATTGTAATTGTATCAACCATTGCTGGTCATGAAAATAAAAGACTTTTAAATAAAGAAAAAGTCTTTCGATTATTTCGAACAATACAAAATGATAATACAATAATTTCTTTATTAGGAAATAATATTGTTATGATAGTAAAGACTACAAACAAAGCTCAAATAGAGCATATGATTGAAAATATACGAAATATTGTAAAACAAAAAACAAATCTTCATCTAAAATTTGGAATAGGGGACATACAAAAAGAGCTATCCAATCTAAAAGAATCCTATATTAAAGCGAATGATGCACTAAAGTGGTCTCTTTTAGTGACTAAAAGAGAAGTTGCATATTATGATGAAATGGATTTTGAAATACTTCTAAGTAATATTCCTTCTAATTACATTTATGAATATACAAATAAAGTTCTGAAGGGATTAACCCAATCAGAATACAATGAATATGGAAAAATTATAGAACTATATGAAAAACATAATGGATCTATAAAAAGAATTTCAGAAGAACTATTTATCCATAAAAATACACTTCAATATAAAATTAACAAACTTTATAAAATAACTGGATATGATATGAGAAAAATTCGAGATTTTACTGTTCTCAGAACAGCTTTTATATTAAAAAAATTCAGTTAATTGATAACGATTATATGTTATACAAAACAAAAAAACAATACATATATTATAGATAAATGGTTTATGGACCGTTTATCTTTATTTTTTTGTACTGTATAATTTTACCTATAGAAACATTATAGTAAATAAATTTCCTCAAAGGCAATAATTGATCGATTAAGAATTGCTAAACTTATGACTTTTATTTAAACGTTTTCAAGACATACTAAATAGTTCGTATATATCAATAAAAAAAGGAGGGTAACTATGAATATTACAGTATGTATCAAACAAGTTCCCAGTACTTCAGAGGTTGAAATTGACGAAAAAACAGGCAATCTAAAACGGGATGGTGTAGATTCTAAAATCAATCCTTATGATTTATTTGCAATTGAAGAAGCCATTAGGTTAAAGGAAAGAATCGAAGCAAGTGTAAGTGTTCTTACAATGGGACCACCTCAGGCAGAAGAGGTCCTGCAAGAATCCTTTACTTTGGGAGCAGATAAAGGATTTCTAATTACAGATAGAAAATGTGCTGGCGCTGATGTTCTAGCTACAGCAAAAGCATTAGCTGAAGGTATTAAAAAAATAGGAAATGCTGATTTGATTATCTGTGGAAAACAAACTACAGATGGAGATACAGCTCAGGTAGGAGCTGAAATTGCTGAATTTCTTGATATCCCCCATGCAAACAATATATTAGAAGTTAAACAAATAAAAGAAAGCTCTATTGTGGTAGATTTTGACCTACCAACTATGGTACAAACAGTAGAAATACAATTACCGTGTCTCATTTCCTTAGATAAGGATATTAACCAACCTAGACTTCCTTCCTATAAGCTAAAGAAGAAGACTCAAAATAAAAAAATTATCACCTTTGGGGTAGACGATTTTGAAGATCCAGATGATTCAAAATATGGAATGAATGGTTCTGTTACACAAGTAGTTCGCATATTTCCACCAGAATCGAATGAAGAAACTGAGACTTGGGAAGGAAATGCAGAGGAACTATCGGAAAGGATAACCCAAAAAATTCTAGAACTAAAAATCGTATAGGAGGTTTATTATGGCAAGAATAGATGTGATACAAAAAGAGAGTATAGGGGCTAATGAAGGGCAAGAAATTACAAAAATTTGTCCCTTTGGAGCAATAGAATTTAAGCACGGGAAATTGGATATCAATTCTGGGTGTAAGATTTGTAAGATTTGTACCAGACAAAGAGCAGAATATTTTAAGTTTGTTGAAGATGAATGGAAAAAGGAAATAGATAAATCTCTTTGGAATAACGTGGTTGTATATGTGGAACATACCTATGGCAATATTCATCCCGTTACCTTTGAATTATTAGGTAAAGCAAGAGAATTAGCTGATAAAATTGGTCATGAAGTGTTAGCATTATTCTCGGGATACAACATAATAGAATCAGCCGAAAAGTTATTACATTATGGTGCAGACAAGGTATTTGTATATGATTATAAGGAGCTTGAGGACTATAGAATAGAACCTTATGCAGCAGTTTTTGAAGACTTTATTAAAAAGCAAAAACCTTCTGTGATACTGGTAGGAGGTACTACAATAGGAAGAAGTTTAGCTCCTAGGGTGGCTGCTAGATTTAGAACAGGTTTAACTGCAGATTGTACTAGTTTAGAAATTAATGAAAATACTGATTTATCACAGATTCGACCGGCTTTTGGAGGAAACATTATGGCTCATATTAAAACTCTAAATAGCAGACCCCAATTTGCAACAGTTCGCTATAAGATATTTACTGCCCTTGAACCAATAAAGAAAGCGAAAGGGGAAATTATTCAATGCTATATTAGTAAAAATTCCTTTCAATCAGCAATTACAGTCCTTGCTCATAAGGAAAAACCAAAGGCAAAATACATTGAAGATGCTGATGTATTAGTAGTAGCCGGTAGAGGTATACAAAAAGAAGAAGATTTAGCAATGGTTCATAAGTTAGCTGACAAGTTGGGAGGAATGGTTGCAAGTACCAGACCTTTAATAGAAGCAGGATGGACCGATCCTAAAACACAAATTGGGCTTTCTGGGAGAACGGTAAAACCAAAACTGATTATTACCTGTGGAGTCAGTGGCTCTGTTCAATTTAGAGCAGGTATGGAAAATTCTGATGTGATTATAGCTATTAATACGGATCCTAAGGCACCTATTTTTGATATCGCAAATTATTCAGTAATAGGAGATATTTATGAGATTATACCTAAACTAATTGAAAAATTAGACCGTAAAAAAATAGATGAAGCTGTAGCTGCACAAGCTTTATAAAATGAGGAGGGGTAAAATGATTACAACAACTATGGTGAATTATAAGAAAATAGATGATAAGGATGTACAATATCTGAAATCGGTAGTGGGAGAAGATAGTATTTTTGTAGGGGAAGAAAACATTCATGATGATTATAGCGGAGACGAATTAGCAGGAATGGAAAAGTACCCTGAAGTGCTAATCTATGCAAAGAATACTCAAGAGATTTCGAAGGTATTACAATACGCCAATGAGAATAAAATACCTGTTACCACAAGAGGACAGGGAACTGGCTTGGTAGGAGGAGCAGTTGCACTTTGTGGTGGTATCATGCTTAGTACAGAAAAAATGAATCGAATTTTAGAGCTAGATGAAGAAAATCTTACAGTAACCGTTGAGCCTGGTGTATTACTAATGGAATTAACAGAATTTGTGGAATCCCATGATCTTTTTTATCCACCGGACCCAGGAGAAAAGAGTGCTTCTATTGGTGGAAACATTTCCACAAATGCTGGTGGTATGCGAGCAGTAAAATATGGTGTAACAAGGGATTTTGTAAGGGGTATGGAGTTTGTACTTCCCAATGGAAAAGTAATGGAGTTTGGTGGAAAAATTGTAAAAAATAGTTCTGGTTATAGCTTAAAGGATATTGTAGTGGGTTCTGAGGGAACCTTAGGAGTCGTTAGCAAACTTGTTCTTAAATTATTACCCCTTCCTAAGAATAAATTAAGTTTATTGATCCCATTTAAAAATCTTCCAACTGCCATTCAAACTGTACCAGAAATTATCAAATCTAAAAGTATTCCGACAGCTATAGAATTTATGCAAGGAGAAGTAATTCTTGCAGCAGAAGAATTTTTAGGAAAGAAATTCCCAGATAATTCATCGGATGCATATTTGCTTTTGCAATTTGATGGAAATTCAAAGCAAGAATTAGAAAGAGCTTATGAAAAGGTTGCAGATATCTGTCTTGAGTGTGGAGCACTAGATGTATTAATCGCAGATACCGATGAAAGACATGATTCTATTTGGTCAGCCAGAGGAGCGTTTTTGGAAGCTATTAAGGCATCTACTACTCATATGGATGAATGTGATGTAGTAGTACCTAGAAATAAAGTAGGAGATTTTATTATCTATACTCATAAGTTACAAGAAGAATATGAGATGAGAATTAGTAGCTTTGGTCATGCTGGAGATGGAAACCTTCATATTTATCTTTTAAAGGATGAAATGGATGAGAAAACATGGAATAAAAAAGCTGGAGAAGTATTTGAAAAGATGTACAATAAGGCCTTTTCTATGGGAGGGGCAGTTTCTGGAGAGCACGGTATTGGATTTGCTAAAATACCATATCTAGAAGAGGAATTTGGAGAAGAAGGCATGAAACTTTTCAGAGGGATAAAACTTGCCTTTGATCCAAATGAGATTATGAATCCAGGAAAACTTGGCTCCAATTATAAAGTTAATCTATATGCTTGTTAAGTAATTAAGACAGAGATCAATTTCATTAAGATAAGTAGTACAACAAATTGAACTATTTTTATTTTCTTAGAAATGAGAGTGCAGATAAATACTTTTATACTATAAGGAGGGGTTATTATGTGGCAACCTATAGGAGATGCGCTATCCAATATGTTTTTTTCTACATTTTTGGCGCTTGTACCTATATTATGTGTCTTAGTTTGTTTAGGCTTTTTAAAGATGAAGGCTTATAAAGCTACAGTGCTAGCGCTAATTCTGTCATTTGTTTTGAGCATAACAGTTTGGAAAATGCCTATTGTTTATGCAGGGGAAGCAATCATAGAAGGAATCTTAACAGCATTTTGGCCTATTATATGGGTAATTATTGCGTCGATTTTCACATATAACATAACTGTTAAAACCGGTGGAATGAATATTATCAATCAAACTCTTTCTAATATATCACCTGATAGAAGAATTCAAGTCTTAATACTGGCCTTTGCTTTTGGTGGGTTTTTAGAAGCAGCAGCTGGTTTTGGTACTGCAGTTGCAATTCCTGCAAGTTTACTAGCAGGAATTGGTTTCAATCCAGTATTTGCAGCGGTTATTTGTCTTATCGCTAATACGGTACCTGTATCCTTTGGAGGAATAGGAATTCCTGTTATCACATTGGCTCAAGTAACAAACTTACCGTTGAATGAATTGACAGCTTTTGTATCTTATCAATTAATTGTTTTTATCATTATTTTGCCTTCAGTACTTATCCTTGTATTAACAAAATCTTTTAAATCCTTAAAGGAGGTTTTAGGAGTATCTTTAGTAAGTGGACTTTCCTTTGCCATATTACAAACATTAGTAGCTGTATATATAGGACCAGAGTTAGCAGCAATTGCGGGTTCACTAGCTTCTCTACTTTGCACTGTTGTATATGTAAAAATACGTCCTGTTAAAAATGTATGGCTCTTTCCACAGGAAAGAGATGCTCAGCAGGAAATTGCTACTGCTCAAAATAATATAAAAGACATTAGTGCAAGACAGCAATTGATAGCATGGTCACCTTATATTGTACTGTTTATACTTATTATGTCAGTAAATCTTATTCCTCAATTAATGTCATTACAAGAGATAGCTTCAAAAGTTCAATTGTATTTTGGTCCTGGTGGAAGGCCTGTAAGCTTTCAATGGATTACTACTCCGGGAACATTAATGTTTATTTCAGCAGTAATTGGTGGTTTAGTTCAAGGGAAAAAAGGCAAGAAGATTAGAGATCTTATAAAAACCTTTGGTGCTACAATTAAGCAATTAGTTCCCACAATTGTAGTAGTATCTAGTATAGTAGCAATGGCTAAACTTATGGGATATAGTGGAATGACATCTATAATAGCTATTTCACTGGCAAGTATAGCAGGTAGGGCATATCCCTTCATCTCACCTCTTATTGGTGCTATTGGTACATTTGTGACTGGTAGTGATACCTCAGCTAATATATTATTTGGACAGTTACAAAAGCAAACAGCGGTTGAGATAAGCGCTAATCCTTCGTGGCTAGCAGCAGCAAATGCTGTTGGGGCTTCAGCGGGGAAAATGATTTCTCCCCAAAGTATTGCAATTGCTGCTTCAGCAACTGGATTAGTGGGGAATGAAGGGAAAATTTTAAATTCCACAGTGCCCTATTGCTTGGGATATACAATATTACTAGGAATTGAGATTTTTATAGTAAATGCGATAATATTATAAGTACAGTAAAAGGTTAATACATTAATCAGTGTAATCTATCATATTCTTAATAAGAGATGTGCATATGACCCATGCAAAAACCTTGAAGAGGTTTTAGTGATTGTCAAAAAGAAAAAAGGGAAGATGCAAAGACTACAGTGATTCGCGATGGAGTATCAGTAATTGTGTAAGAATAAAAAGGTCGACAAATTCGTTGACCTTTTTATTAACTCTAATTTTGCATCTGATGTTCTGTATAATGGGAAGCTAACACTTATAGAAGCAATAACCTTTAAAAACTTTTATCTGTTCTATGGAGTATCCTGAAAAAACAAGTTATTCCAAAACTTATAACAGTAATATCTACAATGTAGAAGGCCTTTATTTTTTCTTTAAATAAATGAGTCTGAATTTATATTTTATAATAAATTACCAATTATTAGCATACCTTTAAAATTAAAGGCAATCTTTTTTTAAAAAAATTTTTAGGAGGTTGAATAATTATGTTGAAATTTTTTAACAAACGTTTGGTTGCAATGGTTTTAGCCCTAGTTCTTTTGTTATCTATAACCGGAATTGGTTCAGCCCAACAGTTATGTGTTCCGGAAATACCTGCAGAACAAAAACAAGTTAAAAATATGATTTTGATGGTGCCTGATGGAATGGGACTTCCTCACACAACACTTGCGAGATGGTATAAAGGTGGAGAGCTCCTTACTATGGATGAAATAGCATGCGGCCTTGTCAGAACTCACGCATCTGATTCAGCCATAACAGACTCTGCTCCGGCAGCTACAGTAATGGCCACAGGTCATAAGTCACACAGTGGATTTGTTGGTACTCTTCCAGATGTAGCTAATATGCCCGGTCTTGATCCAATCGAACCTGGAGAAGAACGACGCCCAGTAGCTAATATACTAGAAGCTGCCAAGCTAAAAGGACTTGCCACCGGTCTTGTAGCAACTTGTCAAATTCCTCATGCAACACCAGCTGGTTTCTCCGCCCATTATCCAGATAGAGATGATTATGAGTTATTAATTGAACAACAAGTATTCAATAGTATAGATGTAGTGTTCGGCGGAGGTTATGATTATTTAAAAAAGCGTAAGGACAATGAAAACCTTTTTTCTACTTTAAAGCAGAGAGGTTATGAGTATATAACCACAAGAGATGAACTTTCAAAAATCAAAGGCAACAAAGTTTGGGGTATGTTTGCACCGGTTGATATGGCTTATGAATTAGATAGACCAGAACATGAACCGACTTTGGCAGAAATGACTCAAAAAGCTCTTGAAATACTATCTAAGGATTCTGACGGCTTTTTCCTTATGGTAGAAGGGAGTAAAATAGATTGGGCAGCTCATGCTAACGATCCCGTTGGTGTTATTAGCGATGTAATAGCCTTCGATGATGCAGTAAAAGTTGCTTTAGACTTTGCTCTAAATGATGAGAATACAGCGATAGTGGTTGCCGCTGATCACTTCACTGGAGGCATGAGCATAGGGAACCTGGATGAGGATTATGATATTCAACATATTTCAGCTTTTATAGAACCTCTAAAAAAAGCCAAAGTTACTGGTGAAGGACTAGAAAAGAAGCTAAATAGCGACAGGTCAAATATTACAGAAGTTATGAAAGAGTTTTTTGGAATTGATGATCTTACAGAAGATGAAATTCACGCCATTGCGGCAGCAGAAGCTGATGCGGTAGATGAAGTTGTCGGCCCTATTATCAGTAGCCGGGCATTACTCGGATGGACCAGTCACGGGCATGCCGGAAATGATGTGGTACTTTATATGTACCACCCAAAAGGATATAGATATTGCGGCGTAATTGACAATGCCGATATAAATAAATACATGCAAGAGGTATTAGACATAGACTTAGCGGAAACAACAGAAAGATTATTTGTCAATGCTTATGAAGCTTTTACCGCCAAGGGTGCAACCCTAAAAGTGGATTCTAAAGACCCTGAAAACCCAATTCTTGTAGTAACTAAAGGTAATATTCAGATAAAACTCCCGGTTAATAAAGATATTGCTTTTGTTGACGGCAAACAAATCCAACTTCCCGGAGTCATAGTATATACGGGTGAATTCGATGAACTTGATATAGAGAAGTGGTATGTATCTTATGACGTTATTGAGTTAATAAAATAAAAGTATAGTTATATAGCATACGTAGGTTTAAAAAACCACGTATGCTGTGTTGTTTACTTAAATGGTAGCTTTCTGAAAAAACTTAGCTTCGGAATGCTAATTTCCACTACTTCTGTTTCATTAAAGTATATGACTTTGTCAGTACCTCTGCTACTTCCATGCCGGATTCTTCAAAATTTGATAAAGCATGGTGAAAGGCAAGAACTCTCCGATTTTCCATTTATTCTATTATATATTAATTATTCCAATCAAAGTTTCAATTTTGATATAACTTTAAATTTTATTTAACCAGTAACCCGGCAAATAATACTCTTAATCCATATAGGAATTGTTGTTCAAAATCCAAATTCATTTCATATTGCTCGCCCCAAAACAACTCAAAATTTTTAGCTTCTTCTGGAGAAATATGCTTTGCACGAATTTCATCAGCTACAAATGATAGGATATAGTTATTTATCAGATTTCCAGCAGTTATGCAGTTTTTATCAGAAACCCCGTACTTGGTTAGTGCATCTAAAACAAATTTAATGATTTTTATTCTATTTGGTGTTCTTGGAATAGACTGTGCAAATATATCTACTGCATCTCTGGTTTCTAATAGAACTCTCCTAAATTCTAGAGCAAGGATAGTCAATGCTTCTTTCGGATCATCTATTGTTTTGGGTAGAGATATTTTTTGAGTAATATGTTCTGCAAT
Source organism: Schnuerera sp. xch1 (assembly GCF_019931165.1). Lineage (GTDB taxonomy): Bacteria > Bacillota > Clostridia > Tissierellales > Tepidimicrobiaceae > JAIOUP01. The sequence continues at coordinate 227,667 of NZ_JAIOUP010000002.1, read as the reverse complement.
CAAATCGTATAGATCCTGTTTGCTTTTGATATGCCAATATAAGGACGCTGCCTTTATATTTAATTCCTTTGCAAGGGTGCGCATTGATAAACTTTCTATTCTACCACGATTTAATATATCAAGTGATGCTTTTATGATTGCTTCTTTTGTTATAGACATAAAATCACCTCAAAGACTTTTTTAAAATATATTGCATCTAACGATGTTAGGTGTTATACTAACATTGTAATCATCTAACGATGTTAGGCAACCTTATTATATTATATTATTATAAGATTTTCAATAAAACAAAAAGCGAGATTAAGCGATTAGTATAGTAAATAGAATGAGCAAGGTGAAATGTTATTATGAAAAATATCAGGAAAAACAAAGATATCGGTATTTATGGCTTAGCTGCAAAATGGTATGATAGAAATACTCGTAAAAGTAGGCTTGTTGAAATGCAAGGATATGCTAATGAAGTTACATCACATGTTAGTGCAGATGCTAATATATTGGAAGTTGCGCCTGGTCCAGGTTATTTGTCTATTGAATTGGCCAAGAAAGGTTTTAATGTAACAGGTGTAGAGATAAGCCCCGATTTTGTAAAAATCGCAAGAAATAATGCAAAAGAAGCAAATGTTTCAGTAGATTTTAAAGAAGGTAATGCATCGAATTTACCTTGCGAGGATAATTTTTTCGATTTTATTGTTTGTAGTGCTGCATTTAAGAATTTTAAAGAGCCTGTTAAGGTACTGTGTGAAATGCATAGAGTACTAAAACAAGGAGGAACATCTTTAATAATCGATATGAACCGTGAGACAACAAATGAAGATATTAATAATGAAATAAGTGAAATGAAGGGATTTGATAAATATTTCGTGAAATTTTCATTTATGACTTTTCTGAGAAAGGGTGCATATACCAAAGAGGAATTTGAGACATTATTAAAAGAAACACCCTTTAAAGATTATAATATTAAAAAGGAAGATATTAGTTTATATGTTTATCTTTTCAAATAAAATAAAAAGGGGTTAGGCTTGAAATATTTCTTTATAGATATTATGGATTAAATATTATAATAATATTAATTTTATCAGGGAGAAAAGCGATATATCCATTGAAACAACCGCAAATGAATTGTTAAGCTGGTTAGGAGATCTGCTGGGAAGAGTCTAACTTTGGACATATAAGATTTAATCCCCGCCAAATAAAAAAACGCAAGTTTGACGGGGATATTTTCATGTCAGTATATGCTAGCGTATAGCGTGTTATCTATTGGATTGGGAATCTACTTGAGCTAATCTGTCATTCAGTATCGTTTCGTATACAGACATATCCCGTTCGCCAATGATAGGTTCTCCTACAATTTTTCCCTCCGAGTCCACAAATAATGTGGTTGGATAGGCAACCATATTATTGTCAAGGTATTGCTTCAGTGCATTATCAGGTACGATGCTTGTAAAAGAAACGTCTGTATCCTTGGCAATATTTTGGGCTAGTTTCAAGTGTTCGTCATCATTCGCATCGCCTACAATAGAAATCAGCTGCGTGCCCTCCGGCATGGCTTTGCTCATTTTCTGCAAATCGGGCAATTCCTTAATACATGGCCTACAGAAGGTTGCCCATATATTGACCATCGTAAGTTTATACTCTGAAAAAATGGAGCTGTCAACTGTTTCGCCATTGAGATCATTTGTATAAAACGAACCAAGGTCACTCATCGTTACCGTATTGGGTTTAATGCTAGCCCTAATAGCTGGGAGCATTTGTATGAACTCGTCATAATATTCCTTCATATTGGAATCAAAGGTGGAGGTATCAACTATAGGCTGATCATATATATATACAGTTCCGTCTTTCCGACATATTTCCTCAGAGAGCGTACTACCTGTGATGTCCGTTGCTTTTTCCCCAGAATTTATCCATTCATCCCATTTTTGTGCGGGATATGCCAAAACTCTGAATAGACAGTATTCGCCCTCTTGAGGCATGAAGAATAGATCCATATGGTCGGAAGGATCAGTTTCATCTTTGGGAATATCCTTACCTAACAGAGAAATATCACCAAACATGATTTCGTATTTCCCTGGTATAATAGTTTCGTTATCGAGATATTTGCTTGGCAGTTTCAGTGTTATGCCCAAGCCATGGTCCGTATAATCTGTATAACCGGTATAATCATAGTTATCTACTTGGTGCGATGAGCTCTGGTCATCATTCGAATGTTCACCTTGTGTACAACCAGCTAAGAGCATGGTGAGCATGAATACGTATAACAAAGTTGTAAGAATTTTACTTTTGAATATTTTTTTCATGATTTTCCTCCTTAAAGTGTATTCCAGTAATTTTTTCTACTTGGATTGCATTTTGAGTACATTTATTCTTGCATAAACCACAACGTATGCACTCTGCATGATTTGGTGATTTCACAGGTACTACATTCATTGGACAAATCTTGCTACATACCCCGCAATTAGTGCATTTGTTCCAGTCTATGTAATATCGATAAAAACTAAAACGATTGAACAGTGCATAAAAAGCTCCCAAGGGACAAAGGTACTTGCAGAACGGTCTATATATAATCATGGAGGAAAGGAAAACAATCCCTAAAACAAATATCTTCCATGAGAATAACCAGCCAATAGTAGCCTGCAAAGGCTTGTTCATGCTGACGAGAGGAATACCGCCTTCCAAAGTACCTACGGAACATAAGTACTTGCAAAAATACGGGATCGTTGACCCATAGGAATCTGCCACCAATAATGGCAACAGCAATACAAGGAATGCTAGCACCAGATACTTGCCAAGCCGCATAATTCGGTCAAGCTTTTGTGGGATTTTCAGTTTTGGAAAGGGAACTTTATGCAAAAGATCCTGTATAAACCCAAAGGGACAGAGAAACCCACATAGAAGCCTGCCAAACAATACTCCCATAAGAGCCAAAAACCCAATTACATAAAAGGATATACCGTAAGTCGAACATCCTGCCGATACTTGGAGTGAACCGATAGGACAAGCACCGAGCGCTCCAGGACAGGAATAACAGTTCAGAATTGGTAGGCAGAGGTTTTTACTTCTTCCGGTGTATATCTTACCTTTCCAAAACCCGGTGATATTGGCATTCATTAAAACGGAAGACAAGCATTGTATAATAGTACGTTTGAATTTTTTAACCAATACCGATACACTCCAGACATATGTTTATAGCTTTATTAAACACTGCTTCATATTCTCGATTCAATATACCAATCACCAAAACTGCTACAGCCAGAAAGAGTACGGAGTATTGCACAAATTGTATTTTCATTTTATTTATCATAAATACACCCCTTTATCCCATGTCCATAAAACTCTTTGGACATAATAGAATTTATCACTAACATTTTCATGCTAACAGACAGTTGTTGCTTAGTTGTATATAAATTGTGTGAAAGATGTAAAATTTTCTAGATAATAGGAATAATTCACGAATCGACTAGGTGAAATGTAAACTAAACACAACATTGAATGTTATATTAAGTTGGTGGATATTCTGAATAAATTGGATATAATAATTGAGAGGGGAGTGTAAAAGTATGATAAGTATGAATCTAAAAAAGTTACGAAAGTCCCATAGATATACTCAAGAGCAGATTGCTGATAAAATAGGGGTTTCTAGACAAGCTGTTGCAAAGTGGGAAAATGGAGAAACAATACCTGACATAAACAATTGCATAGCGCTATCAGAGTTATATGGAGTCACATTAGATGATTTAGTTAATTACAATGAAGAAAGTGATAGTGTTGGACTTCAACCCAAGGGAAAACATATATTTGGATTAGTGAAGGTCGGAGAACGTGGACAAATTGTAATTCCCAAAAAGGCTAGGGATATATTCAAAATCTCAGCGGGAGATAGTCTAATAGTATTAGGGGATGAGGCACAGGGAGGTTTAGCAGTTATTAAGAATGATGTTTTTCTGAATTTTGCTCAAGAAATAATAAAGGTCCAGGGAATGAATGAAGATAGTGAATAGGATTGAAAATTTTAAAGTACTTTTGTTAAGAAATAATGGAAGGTAATAATAAAAGCACGGATCAAGAAGAAGAGGTGAAATTATATAATATGATGAAGAAAGTTTTTATATTTATAGGTGTAATTATTGTGATTACAATCATTGCTATTAGTATTTATGCATATATCAATATGAATTATGATAAAAGGCCACTGAAAAGAACCTATAAGGCAGGCTATGAAGAAAAGAGGGTTAAGTTGAATGATGGAACAGTTTTAAATTATGCAGAAGGACCGGATAACGGGCCTCCTCTTTTGTTAATACATGGTCAATCGATGAAGTGGGAGGATTATTCAAGGGTTCTACCTGACCTTGCTAAAAATTATCATGTATATGCTATAGATTGTCATGGGCATGGAAAATCTAGCCATGATATTACAAAGTACTCAGGAGTAGCAATGGGTAAGGATTTCATATGGTTTATTGAAAATATTATTGGTGAAGCAACTGTAGTATCAGGCCATTCTTCAGGGGGGATTTTAGCAGCTTGGGTTGCTGCGAATGCACCAGAGCTTGTGTTGGGAACTGTTTTAGAGGATCCACCATTTTTCAGTGTTGAACCAGAGGAGATGCAGAACACATTTGTGTGGCATGAAAGTATGAAGGTCGCCCATAGTTTTTTGAATCAATCTGAATCAGAGGACTATGTAGTTTACTCTCTGGAGAACAGCTATATGTGGGGACTATTTGGAGATTTAAGAACACTCCTTGCAAATAGTGCAAGAAAATATAGAGCAGGGCATCCAGGAGAACCATTAAAGTTATGGTATGTACCATATAAGTGGCTTCATGGAACACTTTATCTGGATGAATTTGATTTACAATTTTCAGAGGCATTTTATACAGGTGATTGGTTTGAAGGTTTCAATCAAGAAGATACATTGTCAAAAATTGATGTTCCTACTACTTATATAAAGGCACAGACTATGTACGGTGATGATGGAGTGCTCTACGCTGCTAATAGTGACGAGGATGCAGAACGGGTTCAGAATCTAGTTGAAGGGAGCAAGATGATAACAATAAAATCTGGTCATGATATTCATTTTGAAAAGCCAAAAGAATTTGTTAAAATAATGGAGGATTTTCTAAGTGAAATAACAGTAAAGTAGTGAAGGATAAATATAGGTTTCTAATAAAAATATTCAGAAGGCTAGAGTATTATACGGTATTGAAAAAAATAATTGTTTTATAAAAGTTAGAAAGGAGCTAGTACTATATGATAGGACCAGATAAGAAAAAGTTGTACCCAAATGAAAATATGAAGACAGTTTGTTTTATAAGTAATCTACCTAAGAGACCTAATGTTGAGATTGGAGAATACACTTATTATAGTGATAATAAAAAATCTCCTGAGAAATTTTACGATAATATAGAACATCATTATGAATTTTTAGGAGATAAGCTCATAATAGGGAAATTTTGTGCAATTGCAGAAGGTGTTAAGTTTATTATGAATGGTGCAAATCACAAAATGGATGGAATTACAACCTATCCCTTTAATATCTTTGGAGGTGGATGGGAAAAGGTAACTCCAACAATAGAACAGTTGCCCTTCAAGGGTGACACAGTGATTGGTAATGACGTTTGGATAGGTGAAAATGTAACCATTATGCCGGGAGTTAAAATTGGTGATGGTGCGATTATTGCCAGCAATTCAACTGTAGTAAAAAATGTTGAACCCTATACAATATATGGAGGGAATCCAGCTAAATTTATGAAAAAGCGTTTTAGTGATGAAAAGATTGAATTTTTGTTAAAGATCCAGTGGTGGAACTGGGACGAAGAGAAGATATTTAATAACCTTGAAATGTTAGTTTCAGAAGATGGGTTATATCAATTAATGAGACAGTATAAATATTGATATGATTTTGTGAAAAAGCTTAGATTTTGCTATAATTTATACTTGACTATGACGAAAGTATATAGAGTATTATATATTCATTATAAAAGTAATATAGTGTAGAAAGAATTTTACGAAAGGAAGTAATATATATGAAAAATACATTGATTGTTTATTATTCGCTTTTTCAAAACACAGCGAATTTAGCATTAGAAATAGCACTACAGACTGATGGCAGTATGAGAGAATTGATTCCTGATAAAAATTACTCCTTTAATTATAATACAGCCACTAAAGAAGTGGGAAATCAAATTTCTCGAGGATTTTGTCCTAAGCTAATATCTGGTAATGAGTCAATAGATGATTATGAAACAATCTTTATAGGTACACCGAATTGGTTTAAAACATTATCTCCACCAGTTTTGAGTTTTCTTAGGCAACATGATTTTAAAGGGAAAACAATAATCCCCTTCTGTACTCATGGAGGCGGTGGATTTGGTCAAATTGAAAATGATATAGCTAAAGAATGTACAGAATCTATCATTTTACCTGGTATTGCGGTAAATGGTACTGTTGAATCTGAAGATATCAAAAGATGGCTTGAGACAATTGGATATGAACAATGATAAATTAGCTTTTATTAAGGCCTTTTTATAGGTCTTAATTTTTTGTAGTTCTATGGTAAAAAATAGTGGTAAAATAGAAAAGAAGCTTGTAAGTATTGTTAATGTAAGTTAATATAAATTAATATTTAACTTTAGGTAGGTGTAAACGTAATGAATAATGGAGTTTCAATATTGGTTATAGAAGATGATAATGATATAAACAATATGATTTGTGATTTGCTTAAGCAGAATGGTTATGATACAAAAGTAGCTTATTCAGGTACTGAAGCTTTAATGGTTTTTAATAATAAAATTGATCTGGTACTGCTTGATCTTATGCTTCCAGGGCTTAATGGAGAGATGGTACTTAAGGAAATTAGAAAACACAGCAATGTTCCAGTTATTGGACTTTCGGCAAAGAGCAATAAAGCCTCAACAATCAATCTGTTGAAGTCAGGAGCTGATGATTATATAGTAAAGCCCTTTAATAATGATGAGCTGCTGGCAAGAATTGAAGCGCAGTTGCGAAGGTATAATAGCTCTTCAAGCATTAATAGTGAAAACAATAAAATAACCTATAAGGATATAACTATAGATATAGAAACCTATTCGGTACAGGTTAGTGATACTCCTGTAAATCTTACAAAACGAGAGTTTTTAATTCTAGAATTATTGATGAAATATCCTAAAAAGGTATTTACCAAATCAAATCTTTATGAGCATGTGTGGAATGATGAATTTTTTGGGGATGATAATACTATAAATGTTCACATTAGCAATATTCGTTCAAAGCTTGCGAAAGCAAATCCTTCAGAGGAATATATACAAACAGTTTGGGGAATTGGATTTAAGATGAGCGAGTAAACTTTAGACTTTCTTTAGACTTATTTTATGTATTTTTAAACCCTATACTTCATAATAAGATCGTAAACTAAATAAGGAGAGTGCTTAAGTTGGATGAATATATTTTACAGACTTTCGGACTTACAAAGCAATATGGAAATAATACTGCAGTTTATAATGTAAATATGAAGATTAAAAAAGGGGATATATATGGGTTTATTGGCAGAAATGGTGCTGGAAAAACAACAACTATTAGAATGATTACAGGACTTGTTACACCAACAAAAGGCGAAATAGAATTATTTTCTCAAAAAGGTGAAAAGAATATTAAAGCTGGACGGCCTAGACTAGGTAGTATAATTGAACATCCTGCCTTATATCCCGATTTTACGGCATTTGAGAATATGAAACTTCGCGGCAAGCTACTAGGAATACCTGATAAAAAGGTTATAAACAGTATATTGGGAACAGTAGGATTATCAGATGTGGGCAAGAAAAAGGTTAAGAACTTTTCCTTAGGGATGAGACAACGTCTAGGCTTAGCTCTTGCCTTACTTGGGAATCCGGATTTTCTCATACTTGATGAACCAATAAATGGACTTGATCCTGAAGGTATTGTGGAGATGAGAAAACTTTTAAAAAAACTTAATGAAGAACAAGGTATAACAATTTTAATTTCGAGCCATATATTAGGAGAGCTGTCTAAACTAGCAACACGCTATGGAGTAATTAATAACGGAACACTAGTAGAGGAATTTACAGATAAGGAATTGCAGCTAAAGTGTAGAAAGTACCTGAGTTTAAAGGTAAGTGACAGTGCTAAGACTTCATTCGTTTTAGAAGATATTTTTAAAACAACAAACTATGAGGTATTACCAGACAATATAATTAAGGTCTATAATTTATTGGATATGTCTGGTGAAATCTGCTTAGAGCTTGCAAAAAATGATGTAAAAATATATTCCATTGAATCAAAAGGTGATGACTTGGAAGAGTATTTTATGAAATTGATGGGGGGTAATAATCATGCTTAATTTGTTAAGAGCTGATTTATATAAATTAAGACGCAGTAAGTCATTTTATATTTGTTTGGCGATTATTGCACTTGTTGTAGCTTATATTATAATAGACTTTAAGTCCTCCGCCCATATGAAAGAGCAGCTTAACCCAAGTACATTCCACTGGATATATATGCTTTTTGAAGAACAAGCGTTTTTACCATACTTTATACCTGCGCTTCAAGCCATATTTATTACAATGCTTATAACAGGAGAGTATAGCACAGGAACAATTAAAGATTCTGTTTCCTTAGGCTTTAGTCATACGAAGGTTTATATGTCTAAATTAATCACAGTATCTATAGGTACAATTTTAATGTTACTTGTTGCTATATTTACTACAGGAATTACATCAATTTTTGTTTTTGGCATATATGGTTCTTTTTCAATATATGATTTGATGCTTCTTATTCGAATGCTGATAATTCAAGACTTGTTGTATACAGCCCACGGGTCTATATTTTTAATGATAGCATTTTTGATTAAAAACATAGGAAGCACAATGGCAGTAAGTTTATTATTAAGTTTAGTAATAGTTCCTCCTTTAAGCACATTAGTTGAGAATAGTGATTGGGGAAGAATATTTTTGATTATGAATTTTTCTCCTACTGCTCTACCCCATCCACAGGCAGTAGATATAAGGGTAGCAATTGCAGTAGCTTTATCCTACCTGATTTTGTGTTCAGGCATAGGATGGTTTACTTTTAAGAAGCAGGATATAAAATAGATTTGGAGGGAGTTTCATGCTTTGGCTAATTATTATTATACTTCTATTAGTAATAGGCGTATTATCCGCCTATATTTTGCTTTATAAAAAGGAGATTAGAAATATTGCTAAGAAACTTCAGTTTATTAAAGATAATGATACAAATATGAAAATTGACCTCCAAATTAAAATGAAAGAGATTAATGAACTGGCAATTCAATTAAATCATATCATTGACTATTATAAAACTGAAAAAATAGCTATTTCAAAGGCTCAACATGAATTTAAAGAGGAGATAACAAACATATCTCACGATTTGAGAACTCCACTTACATCTATTGCTGGATATGTTCAGATGCTGGAGTCAGAGAAAACTTCTAAAGAAAAGAAGGCTGAGTATTATAGCATAATCACAAGGCGCATAGAAACATTGATTGCAATGCTGGATGATTTTTTTGAATTCACTAGAATTGAGTCTGATGAATACCCATTGCAGTTTGAAAAAGTTAATGTAAATAATGTGCTTACAAATGTAATTTCTCTGTTTTATCATGATTTCATATCAAAAGGCGAAGAACCAAGCATCCAAATGCCTTCAACACCAATTTATATCTATGGAGATAAAGATGCCTTAACAAGGATTTTTCAAAATTTGATAAAGAACTATCTAAATCATGGAACTGGAAATATATCTATTTCAGTAAAAGAAGAAAAACATGTATGCATTAGCTTTAAAAATTATGCACTCAATATAGATAACGAAGAGGCTGAAAGATTGTTCGAGCGCTTTTATATTGCTGATAAATCTAGAAGTAAAAAAACTACAGGCTTGGGTTTGGCTATTGTAAAAAACTTGGTTACCAAAATGAATGGAGAAATTGAAGCATATGTTGAGGATTCATTTCTAATTATTGATGTAATTTTTAAACTTTAGATTGTTATTATCTAAATAAAATAAAGGTTAAAGTTTCTACTGAATTAAAAGATAATTGATTATATATGAATAGTAGACGCTTAGTGACAGATTTATAATTATAACAGACAGGAGGCTATTAAATGAAAAAAAGATTATGTATTATTTTTGTACTAATAACATTTTTAATTCCAATATTTTCTTACCCTTTATCGGTTAATGCTGATACTATCATAGAAAGAGAAGCTATTGATGAGTTTGTCACAAATTACATGGAACGTAACGGATTACCTGGTGCTTCAATTGTAATTGTAAAAGATGGTAAGGTAGTTTACGAAGAAGCATATGGGCATGATTCTGAAGGTAAACCCTTAACAGAAAGGTCGTTAATGAGAATAGGTTCCGTTTCAAAATCGTTCACTGCTTTTTCAGTTTTGCAATTGATTGACGAAGGAAAAATCAGCTTAGACGATCCAATTGTAAAGCATTTACCAGAGCTTACTATGGATGATGCCAGATTGCAAAAAGTTACAATAAGACACTTGTTAAGTCACACATCAGGAATTCCGAATCCGACGATTGTGCCACCAGCGAACACCATAAAAACAGGTATTGACCGTCTGCATAACTGGAAACTTAAGTGGCAACCTGGATACAAGTATTTTTATAGCAATGCTAATTATTGGATACTTGCTAGATTGGTAGAAGTAATAAGTGGTATGGAATTTTCGAAATATCTTGATAAAAATATATTTTCTCCACTAGGAATGGATGATACTCTATCAGCTACAAATTCTGGTGATCCTGTAAAAGGTCTATCTCAAGGATATATAACAGCATATGGTACTGCACTTCCCTGGACGGAGCTTGAAAAAATGTTTGCTGGTTCTGGAGGAGTGATTTCAACAGCATCTGACATGGGGAAATGGCTTTCTATGCATACCAATAATGGGAAAAATGTGAATGGAGAAAGGTTACTGTCAATATCATTGTTAGAAGAATCCTATTCTCCTCAACCTGGAAGCGAAAAATACGGCCTTGGCTGGGCTTTAAGTTCTCAAAATGTTAAGCCAGCACGTATCTCTCATAGTGGGGCGTTATCAACTATCCAAGCACAACAAGACATCATACCTTCTAGTGGATATGCTGTAGCTGTAATGCTTAATAGCTTTACGACTACTTTAGAACATTCTTATGAGATTAGTTCAGGAATTATTCAATTGATCGAAGGACAAACACCCGATACTAGAGCACCTATACCAAAGATAATAGATTTATTACTTGGATTTATTACATTAATATACATGTTCTTTGGTGTAAAAGGTATTATACGAAGTAAAGGGTGGTCGAATAGACATAAACAATACTCTACTTGGAGATATTATTTTCGTTTAATGCCTCAAGTAATTTTAGTCTTGTTTATAGGATGGTTGTTTTTTATTGTTCCAAGCCTACAAAACAATAGTTCTACAATTAAGGATGTTTTTGGTATCTGGCCAGCTGTTATGTTATTTTTAATTGTAGTTTTCTTAATTGGAGTTATAGTTACAGTTATGAGAATATATTATAGAAAAAAATTAAATAGAAGCTGATAGATTTAGATATAAGTCGTAGATAAAATAAGTTTGATTACTGATGATTACATTGATATTATCTTTATTGATAGTTTTTAGAGTTAATTTAGTTAATAACTTAATTAGAGCTATAAATTGGTTGATGAAATTATTTTCTATGAAAATAATTAAAAAACTACTTTACATTGTTAAGTAGTTATAGTATACTTATGACAGTTAAGTATATAATACTATTAAGTAGTATATAAGGTGGAGATATTATGAATAAAGAAATGTTAAAGGGGACCATCGACATTCTTATATTAAGTGTTTTAAATCAAGGTGATAATTATGGTTATGAAATTTCAAGGACAATAAAAACGCGAACTGAAGGATTATTTGAGATTTTGGAGGCAACCATGTACTTAGCCCTAAAGAGATTAGAAAAACAAAAAGCTATTGACTTTTATTGGGGAAATGAATCGGGCGGGGGCCGTAGGAAATATTATAAAATAACTGAGTCAGGGAAAGAACGATTATCTCAATTGATTAATGACTGGAAAGAAACTGTGAAAATAGTTGAAATATTTATTTAGGAGGTTTGATTATGAAAATATTTGTAAAGAAGGTATTTGATTTATCAGATATTAGATATCCATGGTTATTAATAATATCTATGTTGATTTTCATATTTTCACTTTATAATAATAAGATTAATCCAAATATAGATATAATAACTGAATTGTTAACATACGGTACAGCTATTGTAACTGCATTTGTATGGAGTATTTTAAATTATATTGATCATATAAAGCTTAGTGTAATATACAGAAAAAATAATGATATTGAAACGTATGTAAATAGTCTAGTAATGAAAAAAGAAGATAAAGAAGATCTTAAAGAGTATTTAAATGATTTTGTAAAGGATCTTGAATCAGAGGGTAAAACAGAAGAAGAAGCTATAGAAATTGCTATTGGTCAGTTTCAAGTGAAAGAATTCACTTCACTTTCTAAAAATAACGGAATTTTTGAACTTCCTGTTCACTATTATCTTATTGGTTATATTATAATATTTGTAGCTGCAATAGTAATAATAGGGATTTTTACAAACACAATTTTAAGGGATTCTTTTTTGCTAAAAGCTATTAATTTTATGTTTAATTTATATTCTATCGGTTTTATAGTTGTATTATTTTTGTATAAATTAATGGATATTTTTATTAAAAAAAAGATGTCTTATTAATAGAAAAAGAGCTATGCTACCTAAAAGCATTACTTTAAATGGTATAACTCTTTTCAGTTGAAGGATTAAAAATTTTTCTACGTATACCTAATGATATTAAGTACCTTAAATACCAGTTAAAAACATGAAAATTTCTCAAATTAATTAGCATATTTATGAACGGAGGAAATAATATGGAAGACATTATTTTAGAAATTATAAATCAATTTGGTTACTTTGGCATTTTTTTGCTAATAGCTGTTGAAAATATATTCCCACCAATACCATCTGAAGTAATCTTAACTTTTGGAGGATTCATGACTACATTTAGTAGTATGGATAGATGGGGAGTTGTTGTATCTGCTACAATTGGATCAGTTTTAGGAGCAGTCATATTGTATGTTTTTGGTAGAGTTTTAAATATAGAGCGACTTGAAAATTTTTTTGGTAGTAAACTTGGGAGGATATTACATTTAAAAAGAGGAGATGTTAGAAAAGCAGGAAAGTGGTTTATCAAATATGGTAATAAAGCAGTATTTTTATGTAGATTTATTCCGATTGTACGGAGTTTGATATCTATACCAGCGGGAATTTCTAAGATGAAATTTAGTAAATTTTTATTTTTAACGATAATGGGGACGTTTATTTGGAATGTAATATTAATATATTTAGGTAGATTTGCAGGAGAGGCTTGGGAAACAATAGTTTTTTATATAGATTTTTATTCTATAATTGCAATTATGATTTTAGCAAGTACTGTTTTTGTTGCTGGGGTTCTTTTTATAAAGAAGAGATTTATAGAAAACAATAATAAAAAATAGAATGATACTCTTGTAGTGTATAGTATTTAAGGATCAGTTGTAGCAACATTTAATAAATGTAAGAGATTTACTTATGGGAATTAGAGGAATAATATAATATAAATGGACTATTTTGATATCTTCTATCTTCATAGAACCAATATTAATCATCTGTAATCCAAGAAATAATGCATAAAGTTAACACAGACGAATAGCATGCTCGATATTATATATGATATAAAATCCCTTGACAGAAACGAATTTCTAGCATATTATATACTAAAGTTATATTGTTGAAAAAACAATGAAGAGAAATAGTAAAAATGTCCCCTTATTTCAGAGAGGAAATCGTAGGCTGAAAGATTTCTATAAGAGCATTTTGAACCCGTCTCAGAGTTCTGGATCGAAGTGATTTATAGAGAAATAAACCTATTTAAATGTGAGATTTATAGTAGATACCAGCGGTTGCCTGTCGTTATTAGGTTTAAGAGGATAATTTTATTATCAATTAAGGTGGTACCGCCGATAACCTCGGTCCTTTTTATAAGGATTCGAGGTTTTTTATTTTTAAATGAGGAATATAGAGAGGAGATTATAATATGGCGAAGGACAAAAAACTAGTACAGGAAATTACGTCTATGGAGGTGGATTTTCCACAATGGTACACAGATATTGTAAAGAAAGCAGAATTGATCGATTATTCTAGTGTAAGAGGATGTATGGTCATACAGCCTTACGGATTTGCCATTTGGGAACATATTAAAAGTCAGTTGGATAAAAGGTTTAAAGAAACGGGACATCAGAATGTATATATGCCAATGTTTATTCCAGAAAGTCTACTTCAAAAAGAAAAAAGTCACGTAGAAGGATTTGCTCCAGAAGTAGCTTGGGTTACTCATGGAGGAAGTGAAAAGTTAACAGAACGACTTTGTGTCCGTCCAACTTCTGAAACCTTATTCTGTGAACATTATAGCAATGTGATTCAATCTTATCGAGATCTTCCAAAGCTTTATAATCAATGGTGTTCTGTCGTCCGATGGGAAAAAACAACCCGTCCATTCTTAAGAACTCTTGAATTTTTGTGGCAAGAGGGTCATACAGCTCATGCAACAGCAGAGGAAGCAGAGGAAGAAACTATAAGGATGCTTAATATTTATGCGGAAGTATGTGAAAAGGTATTAGCAATTCCTGTAGTAAAAGGACGAAAGACGGAAAAAGAAAAATTTGCTGGAGCACATGCTACTTATACGGTCGAAAGTCTAATGCATGATGGAAAAGCTCTTCAATCTGGAACTAGCCATAACTTTGGAGATGGATTTGCCAGAGCTTTTGGAATTCAATATACAGACAAAAATAATGAACTTCAATATGTTCATCAGACTTCTTGGGGAATGACAACCCGTGTTATTGGAGCTATTATCATGGTTCATGGGGATAACAGTGGACTGGTATTGCCTCCAGCAATAGCTCCAACTCAATTGGTGATTATTCCAATTGCTGCCCATAAAGAAGGAGTACAGGAAAAAGTTAATGAGTTAGAAGAAAGATTAAGCAAAGTTGCTAGAGTAAAATTAGATGATAGTGATAAAAAGCCAGGATGGAAATTTAGTGAATATGAAATGAAGGGTGTTCCTTTGCGTTTGGAAGTAGGACCTAGAGATATAGAAAAGAATCAAGTGATATTGGTTCGAAGAGATACTCGAGAAAAGATATTCGTGTCTATGGATGAATTGGAAACAAAAGTAGTTGAAATACTAGAACAATTCCAAAATGATCTATTAGAGAAAGCAAGAAAACACAGAGATGCCCATACTTATGTGGTTCAAAGCATGGGTGAATTTAAAAAGGTTCTTAATGAAAAACCAGGATTTATCAAAACTATGTGGTGTGGAGATGAAGCTTGTGAAAAAGAAATAAAAGAGGAAACAGGAGCTACTGCTAGATGTATTCCATTTGAGCAAGAGAACCTTTCTGATCATTGTGTATGCTGTGGAAAAGAAGCCAAACATATGGTTTATTGGGGAAAAGCTTATTAATTGAATATTATAATAAGAGCCACCACTTTTAGGTGGTTCTTATTATTAAAAGTAGTTATAAATTCTAATTAGAAAATAATGCTTGAGTATATTAGGGAAAGTAAAAGATTAAACATGGGAGGAATAATGTTTTATGGATCGAATAAGAGAATGGATTGAAATACTTAAGGATATTATTAATGAAATAGAAAATTTTCAAGGAGGACTATTATGGATTTATTAGAACTTATTATAGATTTTCATATAGATGGAAAGCGACAGGGCCCAGGTAGTGATGAAGCGACTAAAAAGGCACTTAGCTTCATACCACAGTTAAATGAACATTCTCAAATATTAGATATTGGTTGTGGGACTGGAGCTCAGACAATGATACTTGCACAGAATACAAATGCAAATATAATAGCAGTAGACATGCTCCCTCAGTTTTTAGGGAGGCTAAATAAGAAAATTGATGATAAAAATCTCAATAATCGCGTTGGAACAAAATGTCTATCAATGGACAGTTTACCCTTTGAGGAAAAATCATTTGATGTGATCTGGTCAGAGGGAGCAATATATAATATAGGTTTTGAAAAAGGACTATCACAGTGGAGAAAATATCTCAAAGATAATGGATATATTGCTGTTTCAGAAATTTCATGGCTTACAGATACTAGACCTTCTGAAATTGATGAATATTGGATAAATGCTTATTCTGAAATAGACACTATCGATACAAAACTTTCTATTATTGAGAAATGTGGTTATACTCCGATTACTCATTTTGCATTGGATGATCATTGTTGGATAGATAATTACTACAAACCGATATTTGAAAGGTCGGAAGCTTTTATTAATAAATATAATTATTCAAAGGAAGTAAAGGAATTTGTTGAAGCAGGGAAAATTGAAGCCGAAATGTATACAAGGTTTAAAGAATATTATAGTTATGTATTTTACATAGCTAAGAGAGTTGGTTAAGTATATACTGATAGTATATATTAGCATTTACACAATATAATCAGCGTTATAGGCGAATAAAATGCTTATGGAGGAATAAACATGAAGGAAAACAAATATGATGATATCCTGCTATGGGCATTTTAGTATGGAATCTGGTATTTGTAGGAGCAGGATATCTCTTTGGAGAATCAGTTCTAAAAATTTTTGTATAGGAAAATGAGATGAGTTAAATCCTAAAATATCCAGGCATTAGGGAAAATACATTTTAAGAGATATAAGCAAAGATTTTTTAAGTAGGTTATTGATTTTGGCGACAACCTACTTTTACTATATAATGAATACGTATATCTCATGAATTTAAATATAAATGGGGGAAATATTAATAAGTATGAGAGGTGTTGGCGTGAAATTTATAATACCAATATTAGTAGGAGCAACTATCGGATATATTACCAATTGGTTAGCTATAAAGATGTTATTTAAGCCTCATGAGGAAAAAAGGTTTTTAGGACTTCATATTCCTTTAACTCCTGGGCTTATTCCTAAGGAAAGAAGCAGAATAGCCAAAAGTGTAGGAGAGACGGTAGGAGTCTATCTTTTATCTCCCGAGATTATTATGAATTCTATATCAGACAATAGGATAGAAGTTTATATCAAAAGATGGGCTGAATCCAATATATATAAGTTAAAGAAGGAAGATAGATCTATAAAATATTTTATCTCTAATTTGAGCTATGGCAATTATAATAATATGCTAAATGGTATTAAAAATAAAATTGGAGACTTTATTTGTACTGAAATCAGGAAGGATAAGTTTAAGCAAGGAGTTATGGATTTAATAAAGGAGAATATTTTAGGTAAATCTATAGAAAATTTATATGCTTTTTTAGATGAAAAGTTGGGATTGCTTTTATCTGAGCTACCCACTTCTAATGGGGCAAGAAATTTATTAAAAAGTGGTATAGAAGATAAGCTGATCGAATTAACTCAAGATGAAAGAACATTATATGAAATTGTTCCAGAGTATTTTATCAATACTATTAAATATTTCATTAGAGAACATGATGAAGATATTACTAATATATTGAGAGATATGTTTAATGATCAAACAATGGAAATAAAAATTAAAGAATCAATTAAAAACCATGTGTCTCAGAATATGAACAGGATAATAGCTGTATTTATGAATTCTGATGTAATTTCTGATAAAGTATATAGTATGATTAAAGAATATATAAACAAACCTCAGATAAATGAGAATATTGCAGATATGATTACGACAGCAGTTGATAAAATGCTGGAAAGCAGAGTAGACAATATATCTAAGGAGATTCTATCCAAAATTGGAGAAGAAGAAATATTAAAGCTTTCTGATAGTATATTAGAATATATATCTAATGAAAAAAATCAGAGGGAAGTTCTTGATATAATGAGTAAAAAAATTAAATCTCAGGAATCAGAAATTCAGAATGATATGCTTAATTTATTATCCAATGAAATTGAAAGAATTCTAAATTCGGAAGCATTATACAATAATATATACGCAATTATAGATAATACTATAGAGATTATAATAAGTAAACCTATTTCATCAATGGCTGAGAATATGAATGAAACTTCAATTACAAATATCATTAAATTTTGCATAAATATATTTAATAATTTTATAAAAAATAAATTAGTTCATATAGTGGAGATGTTTAATATTTCTAAAGTAGTAGAAGAGCAGATAAATAGTTATGATTTTGATTTTGCCGAAGAGCTTATACTTGAAATAGCCCATAGAGAATTGAGAGCAATAACTTGGCTTGGAGCATTGCTAGGAGGGATAATAGGATTTTTATCTCCGCTATTGCAGATGATCTAGTGGATGAGAAGACAGATTCCTTATTTTAATTCAGAAATGATCTGAATACAAAAAGAGCTGAGAGGTTTCTCAGCTCTTTTATAACGAATAGAAAAGTTCTTACTTATAAAACATTAATCAATATGAACTTTCCGTCTATGAGTTTCAAAAAAACTACCTTCGAATGCTTCGATAGAAGCTTTCTTTATTAATATTTGATAAATTTTGAACCGTCAGCATTACAGATACTACATTTTCCAGGTACTGACTTTTCAATATTTCCACAAACAGGACATACATAGTAGAATACTTCTTCTGTTTCATCAATATTCTCTAAAGCTTCTTTATATAGCTTTGCATGAACCTTTTCTGCTTCCATAGCATAAGTAAAGGTTTGAACTGCTGCCTTATTTCCTTCTTCCTTAGCTATTTCAATAAAGCCAGGATACATACTTTCAAATTCAAATGTTTCACCATCTACTGCATCCTTAAGATTATCAGGTGTTGATCTAACCTTATCTGCTACCTCAAAATGTTTAAGTGCATGTAGAGTTTCAGCATAAGCAGCAGCTTTAAATAATTTAGCTGCATTAGTATTTCCACCAGCTTCAGCTTTTTTAGAATATGCTAAATATTTTCTATTTGCTTGCGATTCTCCAGCAAATGCCTCCATAAGATTATTAAGTGTTTTGCCTTTTTCCATTTAAATCTCCTCCATTTCAAATTAGTTAATATTTTTAAAGACTATTTTGTCTTTATTCACTAGCATCTTTTTTTATACACTTTGGACATAGTCCTTTAAAATAAATGTCTTTTTGATTAATTTGAAAATTACTTAAACCATCTATTTTAAATGAATTAAAGTCTATGTTAAAGTCAAATATTATACCACAAGATTCACATTTAAAATGTCCATGATTTTTAATTGTGACGTCATATCTGGCTTCATTATCGCCTATAGTTATAACCTTTACTAAATTTGAATCTGCCAATGTATTTAAAGTATTATAAACTGTTGTCTTTGATAATGTAGGAACTTCCTTGCGTAGATCATTATATATTTGATCGACAGTAGGATGAATCCTATGATTGTTGATATATTCTAAAATCTTTATTCTTTGGTAAGAGAGACGAATTTTTTTCTTTTTTAATTTATTTGTTAGCTCTTCCAAAGTCATATTCATATGTTTCACATCCTTAATATATTTAGGATTACATCAAAAAGACAAATCAGTAATAATTACTATATTGTAACGATTACAAATTAATTATAATTCTAAATTAACAAAATGTCAAGTGGAATTTTAATTTATTTTTGCTTTCATTATATAGTCGGAATAAGTTATTTTATAAGGATATCTACATATAAATTAATAGGATAGTGTATGTTTCTAATCTAACAATTATAAAAACATTACATTGCACTAGTAACTAATAAATGATATTATTTATAATTATGGAGAGAGGCTATTGCTATGAATATGGATTTGCTCAAATTACAGCTTTGACGGATTGATTGTCTTTGTAGGTTTATTCTTTATCCATAATTGATATAGTTTTGTACGAAAGTTTAGGTAAGTGTAATTTAGAATTTTATTATTAACATTTGTTTAGAAAATTAGTAATATGGAGGTAAAATATCGTGGCTATTATTGAATTATTGAAGGTTGTTATTTTGGGAATTGTTGAAGGAGTTACAGAATGGTTACCGATTAGTAGCACTGGCCATATGATTTTGGTTGAGGAATTCATTGAACTGAATGCTTCAGAAGCATTTAAAGAAATGTTTTTTGTAGTTATTCAATTAGGTGCCATTATGGCTGTGGTCCTTCTTTATTTTCACAAATTAAATCCTTTTTCACTTAAAAAATTGAAACAAGAAAAAATAGATACTATAAAGATTTGGTATAAAGTAATTGTAGGAGTTATTCCAGCGGCAGTATTGGGTTTGTTATTTGATGATTGGTTGAACGAACACTTGTATAATTATCAAACTGTTGCAATTACGCTAATATTTTATGGTATTATGTTTATTATTATTGAGAATCGCAACAAATATCGTAGAAGCAATATTAAAACTTTTAATGATTTGACCTATAAAACTGCATTTTTAATTGGAATGTTTCAGGTATTATCTTTGATTCCTGGAACATCACGTTCAGGTGCAACAATTCTTGGTGCGATTATTCTTGGAACATCAAGGCATATTGCTGCTGAATATTCATTTTTTTTGTCTATTCCAGTAATGTTTGGTGCAAGTGCATTAAAGCTAGTAAAGTTTGGATTTAGTTTTACTGGCATGGAGATTATTATTTTATTGGTTGGTATGATTGTAGCTTTTATTGTTTCTGTAATAGCTATTAGATTTTTAATGAGATATATTAAAAACAACGACTTTAAAGTATTTGGTTGGTATCGTATTGTTTTAGGTATATTAGTAATTAGCTATTTTATTTTAGCTAGATGATTTGGTGAATAATATATTATATTTATTTTCAAGTAGTTCCCTAGGGATATACAAATCTATGTACAATAATTTTTAGGATTAGCAAACAGTATGAATAATATTATTGCTGATTTGTAAAAATATCTTTAGGAGGTGTTTAATGATGTCTATTAATTTAACTCAAAAAGAAAAAATGCTTTTACAAGATCAAAAGAGTCATGAACAGGTATGTGTAGAAAAGTATACTAATTATGCTAATCAGGCTCAAGACCCAGAGTTGAAACAGCTGTTTACTACATATGGTGAACAGGAGCAGCAGCATCTTAATACAATAAACCAGATACTATCAGGGCAGGTTCCTAATATGGATCAACAGGGACAGCAACAAGGACAACAACAGCAAAATCAACAAACAAGCACACAAGCTCCAGGTAAAACAGGAATGGATAATCAAAATGATGCTGCACTCTGCAATGACATATTGATGACAGAAAAGTATGTTTCAAACACATACGATACAGCAATATTTGAATTTAGAGATACAAATATTCGTAATGCACTTAATCATATACAGAAAGAAGAACAACAGCATGGAGAAGGTGTTTTCAACTATATGCAGAGTAAAGGTATGTACAATGTACAATGATAGTAAAAATATAAATTTAATGCTAGCACTACCTTATTGGTAGTGCTCTTTAAATATAAGTAATAACTACAAAATTTTTAGTATTGTTATCTAGCACATATATTTTAAATTTTATTAGAATGCTGCTTTGTATAGAAATAAAGCTTTTGGTTATTAACTATATTTATAGTACAAAATATAAAGTATAAAATATAAAATACTTTAAGGTGGTGTACCTTTGAAAGTTAGGCTAGGCTATGTTGCAATTGCTTTGGGACTTCCTAACGTTACTTCTTCAAGCAATGTAACGTATACATATTATAAAAAATTAACTACTAAAGAGAAAAGAATAAATAGACTTAAGAAAGTTTCATATTCCAATGTTACAGATTTAAGAAAGATACTTGAGTATAATATTAAAAACAATATTCATTTTTATAGGATAACATCTGCTCTTATTCCTCTTGCAACTCATCCAGATGTAAACTGGGATTATAGAAAGATATTTTCTGTAGACTTTAAACTTCTTGGTGATATGATAAAAGATAACGATATGAGAGTGGATACTCATCCTGATCAATTTAATGTAATCAACAGTGTAAATGATAAAGTAGTAGAAAATACTAGAAGAAATTTATGGTTCCATGTCAACTTGTTTAATGATATGAAATATTCCCTTGGCAAAATGGTACTTCATATAGGAAGTGCTGCAGGAGGTAAAGAGAAAGCTCTTAAAAGATTCGAAGATAATTTTAAAAGTTATCCTAATGAAATAACATCTAAATTGATTTTAGAAAATGATGATAAAACATTTACTGCCAAAGAAACTCTTAAGTTGTGCAAAACCTTAGGAGTTCCCATGGTATTGGATGTTCATCATCACATATGTAATAATGATGGTAATAATATAAAAAATATATTGCCTGAAATATTTAGTACATGGAATGGGGAAGTGCTTCCACCAAAGCTTCATTTTTCAAGTCCAAAGAATGGTACTAAAGATAGAAAACATGCAGATTTTATTGATGCAGATCATTTTATAGAGTTTATAGAGACTTGTAAGTCGTTTAATAGAGATATAGATATTATGATAGAAGCAAAAAAGAAGGACTTAGCTTTGTTTGACCTTGTGAATTCAATAAAAAATTTGAGGAAGGATTGGAAGTGGATAGATTCTTCTACATTTGAGCTTTAAAGTGAGGTAATTTAGTAGATAAATATGATTTAAAAATGAAAGAAACTGCAATGAGACTGTTATCGGATCGAATAATAATCTTGAAAAAATGACACAACAAGAATATACTGAAATTAATAGGTTAGAATAAGCTCATGCTGGGATAATTTAAGTTTATATAGGAGCATAATAAAATAATATCAAAGTTAAGGGGGAGTTCTGAATACATTACAGAATGAAATAAACATATATATCGGGGGGATATAATGGAAAGATGTTTATTATCTGTAGATTGGGATTATTTTGTTTCTACAAAAAGTGAAAATTTTGGGTCATATATAGAGAATAAAAGAACTATTATTGACTTATGGTATAAACGATATATTCAATCGAAGACATATGGGAAGGATATCCGAGACTTATTTCACCTATCTTCAGAAGTTAATAATTTTTGGAATAAGATTAAATGCTTTTATAGATTTGAAAAAGATATAAGGGTTTATGTTTCTGATTCTCATACATTATCATATACTATAGCTAAAGATAACAATTGTAATGTAGTGTATCTTTTCGATGCACATGCAGATTTAGGGTATGGAGGTCTTTCATCTCTTGATTTTGAAGTTAACTGTGCAAATTGGCTTGGTAAGCTTTTCAAGAATAAAGAAATAGAGGAAGCTCATATTATTTATAGTCCGTTTACGTTTGAGGAGCCTAAATATTTTCAGTTAATGAATAATATTTACAATATTGATTATCCAGAATTTAAGGATTTAGACACTGAAATAAATGTATCGGTAATTCATATCTGTAGGTCAGGTGCTTGGACACCTCCTTGGTTTGACAAAAAATTTATTGAGTTTGTTAACGAATTAGATATTCCCTATAAAGTTATTGAATGTCCTTTAAGAAAATGGAGCACAAAAGATATTAGCTATTCTGATCAATTACATTATATGATGGCTTAAGCTATAATGGATAAGGTATAAATGAGTACTTTTACTCACTTATATCAATTATGTATTTATTAAAACATAATTTTGACAAAAGCTATTGATAATGATATTATTATAAAAAATAAATATTTTGGGAGCTTATATAGGCTGAGAGGAAACGATCGTTTCGACCATACCTGATTTGGATAATGCCAACGTAGGGAAAAGTTTGAACTTATAGGATGTATTTCTCTGGCAGATACATCCTTTTTTATGTTTATATGTTTATACAGGCCTAATCGATATTCTATTTGATACTAAATGGGGGTTATTTCTTATGTCAAATATTAAAAAGCTAGTTCAGGCAGGGATATTAATTGCTGTTGGGGTTGTCTGTTCTAGTTTTTATATACCAATTGGATTAGCTAAAGTTTTTCCTGTTCAACATTTTATTAATGTGTTGGGAGCAGTAATATTAGGACCTGCATATGCAACGAGTATGGCTTTTGTAACATCGCTGATTAGAGTTATGATAGGTACTGGAAGCTTACTTGCATTTCCAGGGAGTATGTGTGGTGCTTTGCTGAGCGGATTGTTATATAAATATACTAAAAGAAGTATCATGGCATTTTTAGGAGAGATTGTAGGAACTGGAATCATTGGAGCATTATTAGCATACCCGGTAGCAACTCTGTTTATGTCAAAAACAGCAGCTCTATTTGGATTTGTTATACCATTTGGAGTTAGTTCAGTTGTTGGAGCAGCTATGTCTATTGTATTAGTTATCACATTTAAAAAAACAGGGATGTTTATAGAATAGAACTTAGGAAACAAAGAAGTAGGCTAATATAATTCAAAGAGTATTATGCAAATAGAAATGAATAAGAGGTAAAATATATGGTTTTAAAATATTAAAGAAAGGGTGAAAAAAATTATGATTACGGAAATGTTAGAAAATGTAAATGTCAGTTCTCCGTTAGTACATAATATAACAAATTATGTAACTGTAAATGATTGTGCCAATGCACTACTTGCTTGCGGAGGTTCTCCTATTATGGCTGATAATGTGTTAGAAGTTGAAGATATTACATCAATTAGCAATGCTTTAGTAATTAATATTGGAACATTGAATGAACGAACTATAGAGTCTATGATTAAAGCTGGGAAAAAGGCCAATGAAATTAATATTCCTGTTATATTTGATCCTGTAGGAGCAGGAGCATCTAAATTAAGAATGGAAACAACATTTAGATTACTTAAAGAAATAAAGTTTTCAGTTATACGTGGGAATGTTTCTGAAATTAAAGTAATTGGTGAAAAAAGCATCGATAATAAAAGTAGAGGAGTTGATGCTAGTGTTTCAGATAAGATAACAGATAAAAATCTAGATGAATACGTTATATATGCAAAGAATTTATCTAAAAAAATAGGTTCAGTAATTGCAATAACTGGAGCAATAGATATTATTGCTTATAATAATAAAGCTTTTGTCATAAGGAATGGACATCCAATAATGAGCAAAATTTCTGGTACTGGTTGTATGTTGTCCTCAATAATTGGCGCTTATTGTGGAGCGAATTATGATAAACTTCTTGATGCCACGGTAGCTGCTGTTTCTATAATGGGTATATGTGGAGAAAAAGCATATGAAAAAATGAAAGAAAATAGTAGTGGTACATCTTCGTGTAAAGTGCATTTAATTGATTATATAAGTAGAATAAACAAAGAAATATTAGAGGAGCGTGCAAAAATTGAAATTAGATAAACATTCAATGCTTTTGTATGCAATAACAGATAGAAGATGGTTGAGACAACACAATCTTTCATATGAAGTGGAAGAAGCATTAAAAGGAGGAACAACATTCGTTCAGCTTCGTGAAAAGAATATAACATTTGATGAGTTTGTTAAATTGGCTAAAGATATTAAAGCTGTCACTGATAAATATAAGGTTCCTTTTGTTATAAATGACAATGTAGACATTGCTTCTATTATTGATGCTGATGGTGTTCATATTGGGCAAGACGATGAGGGAATCAAAACTGCTAGAGAAAGATTAGGAATAAATAAGATAATTGGAGTATCAGCAAGTACTGTTAAAGAAGCAATTGAAGCGGAAAAGAATGGTGCTGATTATATTGGTGTTGGCTCAATATTTAATACTACATCAAAATTAGACGCTGATAATGTTTCTTTAAGCACTTTAAAAGAGATATGTAAATCTGTGAATATTCCAGTTGTAGCCATAGGAGGAATATCTAATAACAATATACTAGAGCTTTCAGGTAGTGGCATAGATGGTGTTGCAGTTATTTCTGCAATTTTTGCCCAAGTTGATATCAAAGAAGCAACACGTGAATTATTGAAATTATCAAAACAAGTAGTGGATATAAAATAAGAGGGCGATTTTTTGAATATCACACCAAATATATTAGGTCCATGTTCTTTATATGCTA
This sequence comes from Schnuerera sp. xch1, assembly GCF_019931165.1. Taxonomy (GTDB): domain Bacteria; phylum Bacillota; class Clostridia; order Tissierellales; family Tepidimicrobiaceae; genus JAIOUP01. Next base: position 201,632 of record NZ_JAIOUP010000002.1, on the reverse strand, counting down.
GATACCATAAACGAACAGTTTTTTATTAGCACCAATTTTTTTTGAAATATTCTTAAAACTAAGCTTACCTTTTTCATAATCTCTACAAGCTTGTATTTTTATTTCCTTACTAAACTGTGATTTTCTTCCAATAAAAAAATACCTCCAAGTAGATAATCTAATTTTAATTAATTAGACTGTCTACTTTGGAAGTATCATATCATTCATCCTAGCTTTTATATTGAGAAGTTTATCTTTCGAATACAAATTCTCCGTCAACCATTGTTTTTTCAACTTTAATATCCTTAATTTCAGATTCATCTATAGTGAATATATCCCTATTCAATACTATTAAATCAGCTACATACCCAGGTTTTAATCTTCCTTTAAAGTCTTCCTTAAATTCGTTGTAGGCACTTCCAATTGTATACGCATCAATAGTATCTTGAAGACCCATTTTTTCATTTGGATAGAATCCCCCTTGTGGACTTCCATTTATTCTCTGTCTTGTTACTGCGCAATAGATATTTGGAAATGGATTGCAGTCTTCAACTGGAGAATCCGTTCCTAAACTTACCGGTGCTCCTAATTTGTAAAGGGTGTTGAAAGCATATGAAGTACTTGCCAATTCTTTTCCAACACGATCTTCTACGATTTGAATATCATAATCTAAAAATATAGGCTGATACATAACTGGGATATTTAATTTAGCAATCCTATTTAATTGTTCCATACTGGAGATTTGACAGTGAACAATTCCATGACGAAGTCGATTATTGTTGTTTTTCTCACTCTTCATAGTATTTTCATAAGCATTAATGGCACCTTCTACAGCACCATCGCCGATTGCATGAGTTACTACCTTGATTTCATTTTCTGTAGCTAAATCACATAAATCCTGTAATTGTTCATCGCTTAATGCGGCTACACCTCTGGTGCCCGGAACATCCTCATAATCCTTCAACATTAGAGCAGTTCTTGCTCCGAGTGAACCGTCTTTGAATAATTTTAACGCACCTTTTGAAAGAAACTTTTCATCATATTGTCCTGTTTTAAATTCTGTTCTTAAATAATTTTTAAAATCATTTATATCTTGAAAATTAAATTGATGACTATATCTTAACTTGGTTTTTTTGTTATCGTATATATTATGAATAATTTTGAACATTTCTATATATTTTTTGTTCATAATATCACATGATTGAATGGATGTTATTCCGACACTTAAAGCATAATTAGCGGCTTTTAGAAATTCTTTTTCTATTGTATCATTATTCTTTTCTGGGATAGCTGATTGTATTAGTCGAACTGCATTCTCGTTAAATACGCCATTTGGTTTTCCATCATCTCCAAGTTCAATTGTTCCACCATCTACAGTTGTCTTTTCATCAATACCCAATATTTCTAGAGCTTTTGTATTTCCAACTGAAACATGAGCACAAACTCTATCAAAAACAATTGGGATTTTTGTGGATATTTTATCTAGGTCAAATCGGGTTAATAGGCGCTTTTCACCTGAAGTAAAGTGGTCTTGATTCCATCCTCGGCCACCTAAGGCAGTTAAATATTTATTATTTTTTAAGAAGTCCTTACCTAATTGAATGATTTCATCTATTGATTTAGCTTTTGTTAAGTCGCATGATGTAATGGCAGCACCTATCATAGAAAGATGCATATGGCTATCGTTAAAACCAGGTAAAACAGTTTTCCATCCGAGATCTATGATATTATCTGCACTATTTGCAAGTATTTTTTCATTGGTTCCAACTTGTTTGATAATACCATCTTGAATGAACAAAGCTTCTTGGAAGTTATTCTTTTCAACATATATTTTACCGTTTTTTAAAATTGTCCTCAAAATACCATCTCCTTATTTTCCTTGGCAGCTTTATTTTTTCTATCAAAATAAATATAAAATAATACACCTATGGCTGGAACAGATAAACCTATTATTGAAGTTAAAGGATCTTCAATCAATGTATTTATCATTAGCCCTACGAATACAAGAGTTGTTAGAACTACTGTAATAGGATAACCAATTACCCTATAAGGTCTGTTTAAATTAGGGAATTTTTTTCTGTAAATTATAACTGCAAATACTCCTAATGTATTAAATAACATTCCAGTAAATACAACTAAAGAAGTTAACTGATCCAAATTTCTTAATAGTACTAGTGCAATAGATATTATACATTGCACAGTTAAAGCATTATGAGGTACTTTATATTTAGGGTGTAATTTACCAAAACCTTTAAAAAAATGACCTTCTACGCTCATTGCATAGTACATTCTTGGGAAGGCTAATATACAGCCGTTTAAAGCTCCAAACATTGCAACCAACATTCCTATTGCTACTAAGATGCTACCAGATTTGCCCATCAACTTTTCTGCTGCATAGGTACCTAGATAATATTCATTGTTTCCTATAAGATTTTCAATTTCATTAATGGGGATAACCTTATATATGGAATAATTAAAAAGTGCATATAATGCTGTTATTGAAACTATTGAAATAATAATAGCAAGGGGTAGGTTTTTTTTAGGATTTTTGACTTCTTCAGCTACTGTATTTAAATTTGTCCATCCTTCATAAGCCCATAAGCTAGCAACAACAGCAAAGGCTATCATATTAATAATTGAGCTAAAATTTACATTACCTGTTTTAGGGGTTAGGCTCAAATCTGGCGATACTTTTCCGAATAAAAGCCCTAATATCATTATAATACCAATAGGTATCAATTTTGCAATCATAGAAGCATTTTGTAGTTTTGAACCAAATTTAACTCCAAAATAATTTACTATAGTTAGTGCTATAATTAGGGCAATAGCTACAATCTTAATAGCCCATTCTCCCATAGGGAAGATGACGGTTAAAGCGCTTGGCAATGCAATTGCTATAGCAGCAATTGAACCTGGACCACCGATTAACCAAAGGTTAAATCCATTTAAGAAACCAATTAAAGGTGAGTAGGCATTAGTCAGATATACAGCTAAACCGCCTGCACGAGTATCTGAAGCACCCAATTCAGCGTAACAAATGCCTCCAAATAATGAAATTAGACCTCCTAAAATCCAACTTAAAAGAGATAAGCCTAAGTTCATTTCAGTTCTCATGAGTACATATGATCCTAAGTAGAATATTCCTGACCCTACCATAATGCCGCCTAGGATACTGACACCGCCAAATAGACTAATTTCTTTTCTAAAATCTGAAACTATTGTTTTGGTTAATTGCTCTGAGTTATTGTTCAAAATTTTCACCTCCTAAGTTCTAATATTATTAAGATAATAAAAAAACACCTAACGGGTATGTCAGGCGCTTTTAGAAATAGCGAAATTAAAAGACATTCCCATCCTCCTTTTTTGGCCCTTAGTGAGATAGCACACATCAAAGTATTGGGCAAATACAATGATGACAGTTCTACACCTATTCGATGCAGTCCCAGCATCAGATTTTGGTATCTGATGCTTCGGCGATAGTTCCTTTCACTATATATCATTGGCTTCCGGCCTTAATATAGTTACTCTTAACAATCGCGCCTCTACCTCACCCTTTGAGGATGAGGATTTTTTGAAGTTTTAAATATGATAACATTATAGAAAGATATCGTCAATAGGAAATAAGAACATTTATTTTTATTTAAGCATAGATTTAATTATAATCTTTCTTTTGATTCTATGTTGTTTTTAACACTTTCATTTAAATATGCATACCTTTTATCCAATGGCTCTATAGATTCTATTATGGATCCACCAAGACATATCTCATTTTGATATAATACTGCTACTTGACCTGGTGTTACTGCTTTTACAGGATTATCATATTTTATATGGATATTTCCATCTTCTAACATATCCACTGTAACAGGTATATCTGATTGTCTGTATCTAAATTTAGCTGTGCACTTTAGAGGGAACTTAGGAGCTTTTTCAAGAATCCATTTAGGAGATTCTCCAATCATAGATACTGAATATAGAGCAGGATGCTGATTTCCTTGTGCTACATAAAGAATATTTTTCTTTAAATTCTTACCAGCTACAAACCAAGGTTCTCCTGTTCCTATTCCACCTAAACCTATTCCTTTTCTTTGACCTAATGTATAGTGAATAAGCCCGCTATGTTTTCCTAGTTTGTTCCCGTCTACATCTACAATATCTCCTTCTTTTGCTAGGAGATACCTATCTATAAATTTATCAAAATTTCTTTCACCTATAAAACATATACCTGTTGAATCCTTTTTTTCGGCAGTGTATATATTATGCTTTTCAGCTAATTCTCTAACTTGTTTTTTTTCTAAGTGTCCTACAGGGAATATGGTTTTAGATAGAGCTTTTTGCCCTATTCTTGATAGGAAATAGCTTTGATCTTTATTTTTATCTTTTCCTCTGAGAAGATAATAATCACCATTTTTTTCTTCAACCTGTGCGTAATGTCCCATAGCTATATAGTCTGCATCTAATTTTAAAGCATAATCCAAGAATGCATTAAACTTTATTTCTTGATTACACATTACATCAGGATTTGGAGTTCGTCCTTTTTTATATTCATCCAAGAAGTAAGTAAACACTTTATCCCAATATTCTTTTTCAAAGTTAATGGTATAATATGGAATACCTAATTGACTAGCTACTCTTCTTGCATCATTAGAATCTTCTGTTGCTGTACAAACACCATATTCGTCTTTTTCGTCCCAATTTTTCATAAATAGTCCAATGACTTCATATCCTGCTTTTTTAAGTAATAGAGCTGAAACTGACGAGTCAACTCCTCCACTCATGCCTAATATTACTTTTTTTGCCATATAATCATCCTTTTTAAAAATCTTGTTATATTTAATATAAATATTATACTATAGTATTCTCTTGTTTTATAGTGATTATTGAATCTATAAAAAATACTTTTTAAAATACATAGTGAAATAAAGGACTTTTATAAACAATATAGAATAATATATAATAAGATATGTATACGGAGGCGATGTAGTGCAAATGCTGACTATTACCAAGAGCATTATTTCTTTATTCTTAATAATGTTAGTTGGAATTTATGCAAGCAAAAAAGAAATTATTACTCCTAAGATTAATAGAGATTTAATAAATATTCTTCTTAAAATAATACTACCAATTATGATTATTTCTTCTTTTGCATTTTCGTATAATGATACCATAAAGAGCAATGTTGTTAAGACCTTTTATTATAGTTTTATAACATATGTTATAATAATAATTATTTCATACATACTAACTATGCCGATAGAGAGGGATAAAAGAACTATATTACATTTTGCTAATGTATTTACCAACACTGGATATATTGGTTTTCCGATATTAGATGTTGTATACGGTTCTGAGGCTGTTATATATGGTTCTGTATTTAATATGTTTTTTGTAATATTTTTATGGACATATGGGATTATGGTTTTTAAAGGTAAAATGGAGAGAAAAGAATTAAAGCGAGAAGTTGTTAAAACTCTTTTAAATCCAGCAGTTATAGCAGTGTATTTTGGAGTAACAATTATGACATTTGATATTCAACTACCAGATGTAATTATATCAAGTATTGATTCAATAGGAAATATGACAGCGCCATTATCTATGGTAATAGTTGGGGCAATGATTTCAAATGTAAATATTAAGAATTATTTAAAGGATTGGACAATATATTATGGAATAATAATTAAAATAATATTGATACCAGCTATTTTGTACATTATTTCAGTACCGCTAAATGACAATTCAATGGTTATTAATTCCATAATTATTTTAGCTTCAATGCCATCTGCAGCCATGGTTCCAATATTTGCAGAAAATTTTAATGTTTTAAAGGAGTATGCGACTATAATTATGGTAGTAACTACTTTTTTATCAATATTTTCGTTGCCCGTATTACTAAATATAATAATATAAAGAAATTAATATATAATAAAAAATCTTTAGAAGAGGATCATCTATTAATAGATGGTCCTTAAATTTTGATTAACAAAAATTTTTGTTATAATTATTGCATATTACGTCACGTTATATGGTTTAATAATATAGGGAGGAACTTTCATGGGAAAAGAAAGAAAATTTTCTATAGGAGAAATTGCTAAGTTAACAGGTGTTACTATTCGAACATTACAGTATTATGATAATATTGGGTTGGTTCCATTGAAAAGAGAAACTACTAATGGACATAGATATTACAGAAAATCTGATTTGACAAGATTACAACAAGTTTTATTTTATAAATCATTAGGGCTTCCAATTAAAAAAATTCAGGAGATAATTGTAAAAGCAGTTACAAATAAACAAATTACTGCAGTTTTAGAGAAGCAACGCGACATTTTCTATCATAAATTAAATGATTTAAAGATGAATATATCTCTCATCGATGCATGTTTGGCAAATATAGAGGGAAATAAGTCATTTCCTATTGGGAAATTGGTACAATTAATGATTTCTTTAAATAAAGGTAGTATTTTTGAGTATAAAAATGTTAATTTTTCTGAAGATATTAATAATATCTTTATGAATCATTATGAGAATACTGAAGAAATTATCGAAATCTATTGGAATTGGAAGTTACTTATTGTAGAAGCTGTTTCACATATTTTAAATAATGTTAACCCTAAGAGTGAACAAGGTAGAAAATTTGCAAGAAAATGGATTAATATGATATCTCAAATAACTGATGAAGACCCAGAGTTATTGGAAGCACATAAGACATCATATAAAAACCGTACTCAATGGCCAGAGGAAGATCGTAGGTTAATGGAGTTTGCAAATAAATTTATTGATGAAGCGGTAAAGTATTATTTATCCAATTTCAATGATGAAGGAGGAGAAAAGTGATTAAGCTAAAAAAACTAACTAAGATTTATAAAGATAAAGTTGCTGTAGATAACTTATCTTTAGAGATTCAACCAGGAGTTGTTACAGGATTTCTAGGACCTAATGGTGCAGGGAAATCAACTACAATGCGTATGATTTTAAATCTGACAAATCCTACACGAGGAGAAGTATTGATTGATGATGAACGATATAATAACTTACGACATCCAATATCTAAAATTGGGGCTTTAATTGATGCTAATACCGTTAATCCTAAATTAACTGCTAGGCAGCATTTGCAATTAATAGCAACAGCTAGTGGTATTTCAACTAGTAGAGTAGATGAAATGCTACAAAAAACAGGAATAGAAAAAGTAAAGGATAAACAGATTGAACAATTTTCTTTGGGAATGCAACAACGTTTAGGAATTGCTGCTGCACTCTTAGGTGATCCTGAAACTATAATATTAGATGAGCCATTTAATGGGTTAGATGTTGATGGAATTAAGTGGTTACGAAAGTTAACTAAGGATTTGGCTAAAAAGGGAAAAGCTGTATTGATTTCAAGCCATCTTATGAGCGAAGTTCAGGCTATTGCAGAAAGAATTATTGTTTTGGCACAGGGAAAACTTATAGCAGATATGACTATAGAAGAAATGTCCCGAAGAAGTTTAAGTATGTACTTAAGAATAAGAAGTGAAAATAATTTGTTTCTAAAAACATTATTAGAGAAAAGTGGAGCACATATCCAATCGGCTAATATAAATACTCTATCTGTTAGAGATGTAAAGATGGAAAAGGTAGGACTAATTGCAAAAGAAAATAATATTGCAATATTTGAGCTAACAAAGGTACAGCCTTCATTAGAAAAACTTTTTACAGAGTTAACTGTTGGTAAAGTTGATTATAGTTCCGAAGATAATTCTAGTAAAAGAGAGGGTGTTGAAAGATGATAACTAAATCAAAAAAAGCTTCATTTGGGAAATTGATTCAATCTGAATATCAAAAAATCTTTTTTCTTAAATTTTCCAAGATATTTATTGGATGTTTAATTATAATAAGTTTACTAATGGGTCTAATTTTTTCATTAACTACAAACGTTACACAAGGGAAAGCAATTACTGAATTATCACCTATGAATATAATTTCAGCTAATATGTTGGGAATTGATGTAGCTACAATAATGTTAATTATTTTTACAGGTATGTCAATTTCAAAAGAGTTTTCAACAAAATTAGTTCATGTTTCATTAGCTGTAACACCTAATCGACAGAAGTTCTTTTTTGGTAAGTTCATAATTTATCTTATATTGTCATTACTAGTAAGTATAATTGTAACACTTTTAACTTGTGCAGCAGCGGAATTGGTTCTGATAACTAATGGGTTACCAACAGTTTCATTTTTTGATCCAATGTTTCGTCAGTTTGTCTTTGGTAGTATGTATATGCCTGTTTTTTACTGCCTTTTAACAGTAGCGGCTACATTTATATTTAGAAGTAGTGGAGGAGCAATTACTTTTTCTTTAACAATAATGTTTATTCCTGGATTAATTAGTATGTTCTCTGATACTATTCAAAGATTAATTATTCCTATATTACCAGTGTCAGCATTGCATAGTATATCTGGCGTAGCTGAAAAGGAGTCTTTTGAACTATTAGGTATAAGTACAAGTATACTTTTATTACTTGTATGGATTGTTATAACATCACTAATTGGGATTTTTCAATTTGAAAGAAAAGATGTTTAACAAGACTTCACTATCTTTTTTTATTAAAAAAATATATAATGGGTATTAAGTTACAAATTTGTAACTTAATATCTATTATAGGAGGCAGAAATGAAATTACCAGAACTTAAAATAGGAAATTTAATTTCTAAGCTACCGATTGTGCAAGGTGGTATGGGAATTGGCATTTCCTTATCAGATTTAGCAGGTAATGTTGCCTTGAATGGAGGAATAGGCGTATTATCTGGTGTTGAGATTGGCTTTGATGAGTCAGATTATTATAAAAATAAGAAAGAAGCAAATAAAAGGGCCTTAAAGTATCATATAAAAAGGGCTAAAGAAATATCAAAAGGGGGTATTATTGGAATTAATATAATGGCAGTGTTAAATAATTTTGACGAAATAGTCATAGAATCTGTCAGAGAAAAAATAGATATAATCTTTTCAGGTGCCGGGCTACCATTAAATTTGCCTAGATTCACTAAAGGAACTGATACAAAGGTTGTACCTATTGTTTCCTCTGACAGAGCTGCTACTTTGATATGCAAAACATGGGATAAACGGTATAGTCTAATACCAGATGCTGTTGTACTAGAGGGACCAAAGGCAGGGGGACATTTAGGATTTTCGAAAAAGGAACTAAAAGATCCTTCTAATAACTTAGAAAATTTACTAGTCAAGGTTTTAGAAGCAATAAAACCATATGAACAAAAGTATGGAAAAAAGATTCCTGTAATTGCTGCAGGAGGAATAATGAATGGGAAGGATATAGCTAGGATGATAAATTTAGGGGCATCAGGAGTTCAATTAGGTAGTAGATTTGCAGCAACTTATGAGTGTGATGCATCAGATGTTTTTAAGGAATCGTATGTAAATGCAGAAAAACAAGATTTAGTTCAAATTAATAGTCCAGTAGGATTAATTGGGAGGGCTATAAATAATAAATTTATAGAGGATACAAAAAATGGGCTCAGAAAACCTATTAAATGTATTACAAACTGTCTAAAGCCATGTAAGCCTACTGAAGTCCAATATTGTATAGCAAATGCATTAATTAATGCGCAAAAAGGAAACCTTAATTCTGGATTTGTTTTTGCAGGTGCTAATGTCTATCAAATAAATGAGATAATGTCAGTAAAGGATCTAATGAAAAAGTTAGTTGAAGAGGCAAAGTTACATCTTAAATAATAAAAATACTCTGGTTTTTAAAAACCAGAGTATTTTTATATAGATATATTTGATCTTTTCATAAAGATTACTTATTTTACTAATTTAAATCATTTTACAATAGAAAATGAATTTGTTATACTAAGACAAAGAAAAATATAATATTATTATATAATATTATTATATTTTATATGAAAGGGGGTATATCATCCTTATATAGATAAATTGATATAAGGAGCGGTTATATATGATATTTAGTAATTTAGTATTTTTGTTTCTATTTTTACCAGCGCTTCTAATTCTTTATTATATATCAAAGGATAAATTTAAAAACTATGTATTATTATTATTCAGTTTAATTTTTTATGCTTGGGGAGAACCAAAGTATGTATTTTTAATGATAGCATCAATAGTTATAAATTATATCCTTGGTATTAAAATATCACATAATAGTAAAGCTAGAAAATTATGGTTTGCGTTTTCGATTATTTTTAATCTAGGAATCCTAATCATTTTTAAATATACAAATTTTATTATAGATACTATTAACTCTGCAATCGGAGTCAGTATAAACATTCCCCAAATAGCGTTACCCTTGGGTATATCATTTTTTACTTTTCAAATGGTTAGCTATATAATTGATGTCTACAGAAGAGATACAGAAGTTCAAGAAAGTATAGTTAACTTAGCATTGTATATAAGTTTATTTCCTCAACTTATAGCAGGCCCTATTGTACGATATCAAACTGTTGATAAACAGATTAACAATAGAGAACATTCAATGAACAAGTTTGCAGTCGGGGTCAATAGGTTTATAGTAGGATTAGCAAAAAAAGTAATATTTGCTAATCAACTTGGGCTTATTGCTGATGGCGTTTTTAATGCTCAAGTGTTGGAGTTATCAACTTTGGAAGCATGGCTTGGGCTTATATGCTATTCACTTCAGATATACTTTGATTTTAGTGGATATAGTGATATGGCAATAGGACTTGGAAAGATGTTTGGATTTGACTTTTTAGAAAACTTTAATTACCCATATATTTCTCAATCTGTGTCAGAGTTTTGGAGAAGATGGCATATATCTCTAGGAAGTTGGTTTAGAGATTATGTATATATACCTTTAGGAGGTAATAGAGTTAACCAGATAAGACATTGTGTCAATTTGCTTATAGTTTGGTCTTTAACCGGTATTTGGCATGGAGCAAATTGGAATTTTCTAATTTGGGGATTATATTATGGGATATTCATAATTATTGAAAAATTATTTTTAGGAGAATTATTGAATAAGTTGCCTAGAATGTTAAGGCATATATACCTATTATTAATAGTGACAATAGGTATGGTGTTTTTTAGGGCTGAAAGTATAAGTCAAGCAAAGGGTTTTATACAGGCATTAATGGGTATTAATACCATATTATACAATAATTCCATCTTAGAATATATGCATGATCTAGGTTATGTGGTGGTTTTAAGTATATTATTTGCAACACCTATAATTCCAAAAATAAAAAGTATTATAGAAACCAAGAATGAAAGAATATTAGAAAGTAATCAAGTATGTTGCTTACATTCTGTGGGTTTAATGTCTTTAATGCTTGTTGAGGTTGTAATGATAATAAATTCAACATATAACCCATTTTTATATTTTAGATTTTAAGGAGACTTGATATATGAATAATTATAAAGCGAAATGGATCACAATTCCTTTTATAATAATAATTATGACGATGTCCTTTATGAATATAATAAGTAAAGATAAAGAGGTTAGTGCTTCGGAAAATAGAACACTACAACAAAAACCAACTATAGAAGACATTAAGGATGGAAGTTTTACAGATAAATTTGAAGAGTATTTTTCTGATCAATTTACATTTAGAGAAGAGTTATTTAAGATGTATGCTAAGACAAAACTTGCTTTAGGCTTTGACAAAGTGAAAAGTTATTTTATATTAGATAATAACTGGATTATGCCTACACCTAGTGATGAAATACCCGATGCGGAAGTAGAAAATTTGGCTGAAGAGATAAATAGATTAGCTAAAATAGGATTGGAGACCAATAAGGAAATTTATTATGTGTCTACTCCTCATAAGGATGGTATGTTATCCCATTTATATCCACAATATACTGATGGACTTGATAATTATTTAAATAATAGGGATAAATTAAAAAAACATATTGATACTGAAACAATTAAATATATAGACCTAAATGAATATTTTTTAAAAGCATTTACGGAAGAAGAAAGAGAAGACTTATATTTTAAAACAGATCATCATTGGAATGGAATAGGTGCGTTTGAAGGATTTAAATATATTATTAATAATATGAATATATTAGAAAATATACCATGGAATAGATATATTACAACTACGTTAGATAAAGGATCCTTTTTAGGAAGTTATAATATGAATCTAAATAAACTAGTAAATGAGAGTGAGGAAATACCTTATGTGCATACAAAGGATAAATCTGATTATGAGTACTTTAAATTTGATGGAAAGAAAGATGTTAAGGTTAAAGAGGAGGATGTTATAGCGACAGAAAGAGATAAAGAGGATATACTTTATGGTGGAGCATATATGTTTGGTAAAGATTGTTCTATTCTAAAGATAAGAAATAAAAAATCTATATCTGATAAAAAAATTATTATATTTAGAGATAGTTATCAAGCTCCTACATCATGGTTGTTTGCAGATGTATTTGCAGAAGTTCAGTTGGTAGATCCTAGGCACATTGACAATTTAGGTATGAATGTTGATGATATCATGAGAGAAAGTGATGCAGATATAGCTATGTTTATGTATAACAACTCAGCATTTAAGATGATGATAGAGGAAATGAAAGAACAAAGGTAGAAGAAAAATTCTTCTACCTTTGTTCTTATATAGCAAATAATTATATAACATTTGAGTAGTACATCTAATGTTTATGGTGTCTTTCTTTTCTAGATATGTGTCTATTAACATTATTATATTTGTAACCGTTATTTAACTATATTGTAACTACTTTAAGTAAAAAAATGGGTACACTAAATATATAGATAGCTTTGCAGACTTTCTAAGAAATTGTATAAAATATTAATCGCAAAATAAAAAGTTGGGCATATCGTTGTAGGTAAACAAAATTTAATAATTTATGCTATTAAAAACTAATAAATTTAAAATAACAAGGAGGAATTATATATGGTTAAATCAAAGATTAAAAGTACAATTGTATTAGGAATATGTTTTACAACGTTGACATCAACAGTGGCATTTGGTGCTGAAGGTATAGGAGTTGTTAAGGATGATTCTGTTGTACCAATAGCTTATTACGAAAATAAAATCATTAAAAAGGATAGAAGCGTTGCAATTCAAGTGGATGGTAAATGGATTGAGTTAGATGTAAAACCATTCATTGAAAATAGCCGTACATTAATGCCTCTTTTTGGAATTGTGGAGGGACTAGAAGCCGAGATTGATTGGGATGATGAAAAACAAATTATTAAAATCAATACAGAAGTTGTAACTGTTGAATTAAAAATTGATGAAGATACTGCAAAGGTAGTAAGAAATATTGATGGAACTTCAAAGAAGGAAATTGTAAAACTAGATGTAAAGCCAAAAATTGTGGATGATGAAATATTTGTTCCAGGTCGTTTTGTTGTTGAAACCTTAGGAGCTCAAGTTGATTGGAATAATTCATTAAGGGCTATGATTATAAAAACTGTAAATGTAAGTGAAATTAACAATGTTGAAAATTTAGTTAAAGATTTTGGTAAGAAACTACAAATGGTATCCCTTCTTGCTCCAAAAGACATAGTAGTTAAGAGTATAGAGGAAAACTATGGTGAATTTGTTTCTTCTACACTTCTTGAGAAATGGAAGAATGATCCTGAAAATGCTCCAGGAAGACTAACTTCAAGTCCATGGCCGGACCGTATAGAAGTTTTAGATACTGAAAAAGTTTCGGAAGATGAATACCAAGTTAAAGGTGAGATAATCGAAGTAACCAGTATAGAAAAGGAAAATGGAGGAGCTGCAGCAAAACAACCTATTACAATATCAGCAATAAAGGATAATAACCGATGGGTTATTGATGAAATTGCAATTGGGGACTTTGAAGAATCTAACTCAATTGTATATAAAAATGCTGAATATAGTTTTGAATTTAATCTGCCAGAGAGCTGGGAAGGTTATACAATTGTAAATGATGAATGGGAGGGCAATTATATAAAAGAATCTCAAGATGATAGTGAAATTGGACTTATGATTTCTATAAGACACCCTAAATGGACTACTGAAAATCAACGACAAGATATACCAATAATGATATTTACAATTGATCAATGGAATTTAATACAAAAGGAAGAATTAAGTGTTGGTGCAGCACCCATTCCACCAAAAGAACTGGGTCGTAATAATGAATATGTTTTTGCACTTCCAGCAAGGTATAATTATGAATTTTTACCAGGATATGAAGAAGTAGAGAGCATATTGGAGAATGATCCGCTAAAGCCAATAATTGAAAAAAATTAATGCTTTATTGACATAACTGATGATTGTGATTATAATATATTTTAAATAAAGGTTAAAAACTCAGTGGACGGACAATTCAAAAAACCGTCCCTTTGTTTTTTGTTTATAGGAGTAGTTATATGTAAAGAAGACTATAAAATTTTGTTATATGTAATATAAATTAATAGAGAAAGGAGTGTTGTTTTATGTTGAATAATAGAATTGCGGATAGTGTAATAGATTGGGAGGGATATGCAAAATAACCAAGTGCGTAATCCTCTCAAAAGTTAACGTTAAAATCTAAAACTTTAGGAGGATAAAAATTGAGTAAAATAAATATGGAAAATTTAGGTCTTAGCCAGAGGTTTGTTACTGAGGCTACTTTATACGAGGGACTCTATATTGGTAGAATAGTTTCCCAGTACAAAAATCTATACAAGGTTGTAACAGAAAATGGTGGAATAACAGCAGAGGTATCTGGGAAATTTCGTTTCAGTGTAAAAACAATGTCTGATTATCCTACTGTAGGCGATTTTGTTATGATTGATCGAAATGAAGATATTGATGGGAATGCGATTATTCATCATGTTCTTACAAGAAAAAGCGCCCTTATCAGAAGAGCTGCAGGAACATCCCATGATGAACAAATTCTAGCTTCAAATATAGACACTGTATTCATTTGTATGTCACTTAATAATGATCTAAATGTTCGTAGATTAGAACGGTATCTAGGAGTTGCATGGGATAGTGGTGCAAATCCAGTTATAGTGCTTACTAAATCTGACTTATGCAATAACCTTTCTGGAAAGTTAGCAGAAATCAATACTATTGCATGTGGAGTCGATGTTATTACTACTTCAAGTAGGAATCAGAATGGATATTTACCAGTTAAAAAATATATTGACCATGGGAAAACTATTGCATTTGTAGGCTCATCAGGTGTTGGAAAGTCTACATTAATTAATAGACTTATTGGTGAAAATATCCTTGAGACTAAGGAAATAAGAGATGATGATAAAGGTAGACATACTACCACTAGACGAGAGTTATTTGTTCTTCCAAATGGTGGTATTGTTATTGATACTCCAGGAATGAGAGAACTTGGGATTGAAAGTGCTGATTTAACAAAAACATTTGTTGATATTGAAGAGTTATCAGCTAAATGTAAATTCAATGATTGTACTCATACTCACGAACCGAAGTGTGCAGTGCAGGAGGCTATAAATAATGGTTTGTTATCAAAGGAAAGATTTGAAAGCTATTTAAAGCTTAAAAAAGAAGTGAAATACGAAGGATTAAATTCTAAGCAAATCGAGAAGGAAAAGTTAAATGAAATTTTTAAGGAATTTGGTGGTATGAAGAGTGCTCGAAAGATGTTGAAAGAGAAGAAAAAATCAAACCGAAAATTTTAACTTACTTAAATGGATTCAATGAGGGATTTTTAATGTCTAATAATAAAATACTAGAGCAAGTCAGTAAAATAGAAGAGATGGAAATTCAATTAACTACATTTAATTCGAAAAGAGCACTTTCAAAAATTGATAAAAAATTAGAAATAAGGAAAATAGGAGACTGCAGATTAATCTTTGAACCCAACAGCCCTAACTCTATTTACTATAATAGAGTAAAGGGATTTGGAATGAAAGATTTAAATAAACTAGATCAAATACTGGATATATATAAGAATCAAAACATAATTCCATGTTTCGATATAACGCCGAATAACATAAATGGAGAAGTTTCAAAAGCATTATTAAATAATGGTTATACAATCTTTGAGCAGATAGTATTTATGCAGTTAATTCCTAAAACGTATGAAGACTTTAAAAAAGAAATAGATATAGTTGAAGTAACACAGGGAAATGCTGAAGAATTTATAAACATAGTAATAGAATCCAATGGTGGTATGGATATTGATGCATCGGTAGTAGAAAGAAAAGCGCCATATTTTTATGGACCTAACTTTTACAATTTTATTTCCTATATTGGGGGAAAAGTTGCAGGTATAGGGTCGCTTTTTGTATCTGGTAAGGAAGGATATATTGCTAATGATTATACTTTTGAGGATTTTAGGGAAAAGGGAAGTCAAAAAACATTGTTAATGTATAGGATCAGTAAAGCTAAGGAGTTAGGATTAGAAAAATTATATACAGATGTAGAATTTGGTTCTATCAGTCATAATAATATGAAAAAGTTGGGTTTTGAAACTGTATTCGTTAATTCATATTGGATGAAATAAAATAGATGAATCGTAACTTAAGTAGTGATATGCTCCCTTAAAGGGAGCATTATTTTATTCTTCCTTTCCCAAGATACCATATAGAAATAATCTGAATATATCCATTCTATATTCTAGACTTGTTTTAAGATAGTCAGGTTGTTGCATTATTGATACTATTGATAGAAGAAATGACATAATAGCATCGTCTGATATGGTATGGTCAATAGCTCCTTCCTCTTTACCTAGTTTAATAAATTTTTTATATATAGAGATTGCTTTTGTGGTTGAAGCTTCCTTATATATTTGTTGTAAGGTTTTATCTTTCTGTGCATATTTGGTAAAAGGGGACTGACTTATATCAACAACTGCAGAGTATTTTTTATCCATAATAATCTTTAACTTTTCAGAAAACGGAATATTTCTTTCTAAAATTTCGTCATAACTTTCAATTACTTTATCTATATAGGAAATGAGTGCTTCTTTTGCTAGATTATTCTTATCGCCAAAATAATTATAAATTGAAACTTGTGAAACTTTAGCCTTTGCTGCAATTTCTTTGATGCTTACATCCTTTATACCGCGTTCGCTAAATAGTTCCCAAGCAGTTTTTATAATGGAATCTTTTTTTGCGTTAGTTCTTCTTTTGTAGCCATTCATATTTATCACCCAACTTAATTATAACATTGTTTTGAAATATTACAAGAATCATTTCAAAACTTATTGACAACGACATAAATCTAATATATTATGAAACAAAAGAAACTAAATTTCAAAACCTTAGTGGGGGGATATTATGAACCTATATGTTTTAAATTTTAAGGAAATAGATAAAGAAAAACTTATGGTTGTTGGAGGAAAAGGCTTAAACCTTGGAGAATTATCAAAAATTAATGGTATAAGAGTACCTGATGGATTTTGTGTTACGACTAACGCTTATAGAAAATCCATTGAGAATAATATAGAATTGGAACGATTGATTGAGAAGTTATCAGAATTGGAAGCGGATGATAGACACAAAGTTTCAGAAATAAGCAAGAGTATACGTTCAATTATCGAAAATATTAAGATGCCGAAAGATATTATTAATGAAATTACAGAAGCATTATCATTACATGGGAAAGATCAGGAATATGCAATACGGTCGAGTGCAACGGCAGAAGACTTACCCAATGCTTCCTTTGCAGGTCAGCAAGATACTTATTTGAATATAAAGGGTTTAGATAATGTATTGAAGTATATTATAAAGTGTTGGGCATCGCTTTTTACGGATCGTGCAGTAACATATCGTATAAAAAATGGTTTTCACCATAGAAGGGTAATGCTTTCAGTTATTGTTCAAAAAATGATAAAGTCTGAAGCATCAGGAATTATGTTTACAGCAGATCCAATGACATCTGATAGAAAAACTTTATCTATTGACGCTGGATTTGGACTTGGGGAGGTATTGGTATCTGGGCTAGTGAACCCGGATATCTATAAGGTACGAGGTGGTCATATAGTTGAAAAAAATATTGGTACACAGAAATTGGGAATAAGGCCTGTAGAAGGTGGTGGAACTAGAGAATATGAGATTGAAAAGGATAAACAACAAAAAGAAGCGTTGTCAGATGCACAGGTACTGCGCCTTGCTTCTATAGGTAAAAAAATAGAAAAACACTTTGGGGCTCCTCAGGATATAGAATGGTGCCTTGTTGATAATGAGTTTTATATTGTCCAGAGTCGTTCAATTACCACATTGTTTCCCATACCAGAATCAACGGATTATGAAAAACCTCGTGTATATATGTCCATAGGTCATACTCAGGTGATGACAGATGTGGTTAAGCCACTAGGAATGTCCTTTTTTGAAATGATTTCTGAATTTACTATGACTAAGGTAGGCGGGAGACTTTATGCTGATATAACACATGATTTGTCTTCGATGATAGGACGAAAGCGCCTAGTTATGGCAACTGGGGAACAGGATTTGCTTATTCAAAATTCCATTAAGAAGTTGATGGAAGATAGAGATTTTATGAATTCTCTTCCACGAGGTAAACGAAATATAAAAGGCGGTATATTTACAGTGTCCTCTATAATGGAAACAATAAAAACATATATAAAAAATGATCCTTCTATTATTGATAAAATGCTTAAGTGTTTTGAAAAAGAAATAGAGAAAGTTGATTATCAGCTTTCAAAACTATCAGGAGTGAAGGCACTAGAGTTTATAGAGAAGGATAGAGATAAACTTTTAGCTATGTCTTATGATCCAAGGATGTTGGGAGCTATAATTGCAGCAATACTAGCAAATGATTCTCTAAATAAGAGTATTAAAAAATGGTTAGGAGATAAGAATGTAGCTGACATACTTACCAAATCATTAGACCATAATATCACTACTGATATGGGGCTGGCATTATGCGATGTGGCTGACACCATTCGTAAATATCCCAGTGTTATAGAATACATTTCTAACAATCCTAATGATAAAAATTTCTTTGAGAGAATGGTAAAACTGCCAGGTGGCAGAGAAACTAGTGAAGTATTTAAAAAGTTTCTAAGCAAATATGGAATGCGTTGTCCTGGTGAGATAGATATTACTAAAGAACGATTTGAAGAAAAACCGACACAGCTTATTCCTATATTGCTCAATAATATTCGAGTTCTTAAACCCGGTGAGCATAAGATTAAATTTCAGGAAGGTAAGAAGGGGGCAAAGGATAAGGAAAATGAGATTATTCGTTGTTTAAAGAATCAAATGGGAGGTAGCAAAAAAGCTAAGAAGACCAGCAAAAAAATTAGCTTACTTAGGAATTTTGCAGGGTGCCGTGAATATCCTAAATATTACATTGTATGTCGCTATCAAATTTATAAGAAAGCCTTAATGAAAGAAGCAGGAAGGTTGGTAGATAAAAAAGTGCTTATGGATTCTAAGGATATCTTCTATCTCTATTTTGATGAACTATGTCAAGTTGTAAAAACAAATAAGATAGACTATTCAATTATTGAAGCGAGGAAAGATGATTATAGGCATTATGAAATGTTAACACCTCCTCGTATTATTACTTCTGATGGTCACGTTCCTGCAACTAGTTTTTCATCAAGTAATATTCCTGAAGGTGCAATTCCCGGTATACCAGTTTCTTCAGGTGTGGTAGAAGGTCGTGCTCGAATAGTTTTATCTGTAGATGATGCTAAAATTGAAGAGGGAGATATATTAGTAACTCAATTTACTGATCCTAGTTGGACTCCACTTTTTGTAACAATAAAAGGCTTAATTACTGAAGTAGGCGGTTTTACTACTCATGGTGCAGTTGTTACACGAGAATATGGTCTTCCAGGAATTGTAGGAGTAGAAAATGCCACAAAGCTGATAAAAGACGGACAAAAAGTTCGAGTAAATGGAACGGAAGGATATATAGAGATATTGGAATGAAATATAAAAAGTAAAGTCTTATTCTTTCGTCTTGAATTATGGGTTAATTTCCTTTATGATAAAATTAAAGCAAACCAATCGTGTAAACAGGAGGCCTGTTATGAAGAACGTATTTTTTTATAATACTGTAATTGGAAGGATTGGAATAGCAGAAAATGGTACTGCAATTACAGATGTTTTTTTTCATGAAACTGATAAACCAGAAAAATCAGCTATAAGAGAAACTGATCTCACTAAAAAAGCAATAGCTCAACTCACAGAATACTTGACAAGCAAACGAAAAAAATTTGAATTACCTATTCACATTGACAAGGGTACAGAATTTCAAAGAAAAGTATGGGGAGCTCTGAAACGAATCCCTTATGGCGAAACTAGAAGCTATAGGGATATAGCTGAAGAAATAGGGTGTCCAAAAGCTTATAGAGCTGTAGGTATGGCAAATAATAGAAATCCTATATCTATCATTATTCCATGTCATAGGGTTATTGGAGTAAACGGTAAACTTGTGGGTTATGGTGGAGGAATAGATATAAAGAAAAAACTATTAACTCTGGAAAAGAGCATATAGAGCAGAAGAACAAAGTTGATACTACTTTTTAAAGTATTAACTTCCTTCATATTTATAAAAATAATAGTATAAAACGCGGTTTTTAATAATAAGAACCGTGTTTTTCATCTAAAAAGTTTAAATTTTTATTGACATTGACGCAACGTAAAGGTATATAGTTAAATTATCAGGAGGTAAAAATATGGAATACACAGTAAAGAAACTAGCTCAAATGGCAGGTGTAAGTCCACGTACATTGAGGTATTATGATGAAATCGGAATTCTTAAGCCAGCAAGGAAAAATTCATCAGGCTATAGGATTTATGGTCCAGAAGAGGTAGATAGGTTACAGCAAATACTTTTTTATAGAGAACTAGGTCTGAGTTTGAATAGCATAAAAAATATACTAAATTCACCTGATTTTAATGAGCTTGAAGCACTAAAGGAACACCATGAAAAGTTACTTGAAAAAAGAGAGCAATTAAACCTTCTGATTGAAAATGTTAGTAAAACTATATTATCGAAGGAAAGGAGTATTGATATGAGTGATAAAGAAAAATTTGAAGGTTTCAAGAAGAAACTAATTGAAGATAATGAAAAGAAATATGGAAAAGAGATTCGTGAGAAATATGGAGAGGAAACTGTTGAGAAATCAAATGAGAAGCTATTAGATATGACTCAAGAAGAATATGACAAACTCACCAGCTTGGAAAGAGAGTTCAGGGAAACACTTAGTGAGGCCTTTAAAACTGGTAATCCTGCAGGAGAGTTAGCCCAGAAAACAGCAGACTTACATCGACAATGGCTAAATTATTATTGGGACAATTATGATAAGGAAGCGCATGCTGGACTTTGTCAGATGTATATAGATGATGAAAGATTTAAAGCATACTATGATAAGGAACAACCTGGAACAGCAGAGTTTCTTAGAGATGCAGTACTTGTCTATATAGGAATGAAATAGTTGTGAAAAACAGGCACAAATAAATTTATTTGTACCTGTTTTTGTTTTTGAACCGATGTTAGATGGATAATTGCATATTAGAAATGAGTTTTTATCTTCTGCAATTTGTAATGTTTATAATACCTTCTAATATAACTGGACCTGATACTCCTGTTATTGAATTAGAAGGACGTATTACTACTCTCGAATTTGGTACAATTTGTGCAACAGTAGGGATATCTATTCGAGTTGACCAGTTTGGTGGATCTTGAGGAGTCGGGAATAATTGATTTCCAAACCCTCCAATGTTGGGGATTAATATTTCTCCTACATAGATATCGAAATTGCCGAATGTTTGTGGTGGTGGTAATGTTGCTGTAATATTTACAGCTTGCCCACCATTAGGAGCAAAATTGATTAAAGCAACTCCACCTGTCCCAAAAGGTACACGAACTAAGGGCCTTAGAACAACACAACAAGGAAAGGGTATAAGGCCAGGAACACAAAGAACATCTCCTGGGAATATCAGGTTGGGATTTGGAATATGTGGATTGTTTGCTACAAGTGCTTCCAATCTGACTCTGAACATCTGTGAAATAGTAAAGAATGTATCTCCCTGCTGAACAGTATAACGCCCTAAAAAACCTGGAGGACAGGATAGGGGAACTCGTGGAATTTGCTGTACTCTAGACATAATATAGCCTCCATTTCAAAATAGTATTTTACCTTATATTATAATATGAAACAACAGAACAAACTGAAACTAATGAAGGAGTAAATATATGTTATAAATTTACTTTTGATGCAATTAATTTTTTACTGACGTAATTTTATTTAACAAAAAATACATTGACAGACAAAGTAATATGGTTTAAAATATACATAAGGAGGTGAGGAATTGTGGGAAGCACAATTTCTACAGATCTTATTCGCGGTAATACTGATACTATTATATTGAATATACTTCGACAAGGGGATAGCTATGGATATGAGATATATAAAAAAATTATTAAATTGAGTAACGATAAGTATGAATTAAAGGAAGCAACATTATATACTGCTTTTCGTCGACTGCAAAATGAAGGATGTATTGTTTCTTATTGGGGTGATGAAACACAAGGAGGTAGGAGAAAGTATTATAGAATAACTGATGAAGGAATGGAACGATATGAACAAAATAAAGAAGATTGGAATTTTGCAAAAAAAGTATTAGAAAGATTAATAAAGGGAGGATTAGATGATGAAAAATAACGATTCTATTGATGCTAAAATAAAAAAGTATATCGACAATCTATTTGCTGATGTAGGGCCAAGCCAACAACTATTTGATTTAAAAGAAGAATTGACAATTAATATTAAGGAAAAAATATCAGATTATCAATCGAAAGGGATGAATGATAAACAAGCATTTAAAGAGGCAACCATATCTATGGGGGACTTAAGTGGATTAGTAGATGATATGCGTAAGATTGGTAGAGATACTGCAAAAAAAGCAGTGTATACAACAATGACAGCACGTATTTCACTGGCAGGAATAATTGCTGGAGTCTTGTTGATATTATTTGGAATATTTAATATACTAATAGCGTATTTTATGAATTTGCCAGGAGTAGCAGTTGTAGGAAGTGGAATCTTTATTATTGCAGGAGCAGCTTTGATCACATATAGTTTACTGACAAGGGAAACTATTAAAAAATATGCAATGAATAAGATACGTGCAGGGCTTTATGCTTTATCAATAGGTTTAATCCTTTTCGGCATATTTGCAGGATTAGAATCTAGTTTTGCTACTGGTGAAATTTTTATTGGTATTGGTTCTTTGATGGTATTTATATTAGCTGGAGTTGGATTGTTTTTATTTTTAATTCTTACAGGAAGTGATAGGCACAAGAATCAGAAAGGTTAACATGAGATTGCAATTAAAGTGGCTCTTGTGTAGAGCCACTTTAATTATGCTCATATTAAGAATTTCTTAAGAATTAAATTAATAATATCTTAAGATTTAATTGATATCTTTATCTTAATGACAAAAACATCTAAGGGAAATTAAGTTCTTTTTAATCTTTTTTTAATTTATCCTTAAAGTTTATATTGCATAATAGATGTATGAAGTAAAGGGGGAAATCGAAAATGAAAACATATAATATATATATAGTTCTTACACGAACCAATACAGTAATATCCAAGCTTATTCAAATTTTTAAGAAAGATGAATATACACATGCAGCTATTTCATTGGATAAAGAATTAAAACATATGTATGGATTTGGCAGAAAACGTACTTATAACCCTATTATTGGTGGATTTAAACATGAAAATATCAATAAGGGAGCTTATAGATTTTGTAGAAGACTGCCTGGAATAATAATCGAATTAGAAGTATCGAAGAAACAGTATGAAAAGGTAAAGAAATTATTAAATCATTTTATATCTAATAGCAATAATTATAAATATAATTATAAGGGATTGTTCTATAACGTATTCAATAAAGAAGGATACTGTGGTAATAGATTTTTATGTTCAGAGTTTGTATATTATATTTTAAACGAAAGTGGTATTGTAGATTTTCATAAATCCAGAAATCTTATCAGGCCTCAAAACTTACTTCATTTAGAAGGCAACATAGTTTATAAAGGGGACTTGAAAAACATGGAATATCCATGTGAATTTAGTGAAATTAGTTACTATTCTTTGAGACAACAGGATAATGCAATTGCTTCTTGTAGAATTCAATGATAGAATAAATTTAAATTAGTAATAATATTGAAAATGACAAACATATCTTTGTGTTTTCAAAGGAGAATAGTAAATGAATCGAGAATTGAAGAAACAATTGAAACGTATAAATAAAAAGGAGAGAAAGATCTTAAATAGAAGGGAAAATCGACTATTAAAAGCAAAAATTGATCCTATAATGGATAAAATTCAGGAGAAGATTCCTGAAAAATTAAAATCAACCTTGGAAATTGTTTTTTATAAGGGATTTCAGTTGGTATTTGAAAGAGGGCATGCATATATAGAAAAAACTTATAATAAGGATAGATTGCAGTTAGAGCATGAATTAAATAATTATGCTTTAGATAATGATATTAGTAAAAGAAACATCAAAAAATTAGATAAACAAGCTAAATATTCTAAAAGACTGAATTCTAGCATATCAGTACTAGAAGGTGGAGTATTAGGAATCCTAGGTATTGGTTTGCCAGACATCCCCTTTTTTATAGCAATAATTATGAAGACTATATATGAAGTAGCTCTTAGCTATGGTTATAATTATAAATCAAAAGAAGAAAAGGCTTATATTCTTCTTTTGATTTGTGGGGCAATGTCAAATGGAGATAGGCAGCTAAAATTTAATGAAAGGATTGATAAATTAGGAAGTTCCATAGACAATAATGATGATATTGCAGTGAATTTAAAAGAAAAAATGATAATTACTGCTGACGTTTTATCAGAAGCTATGTTAACTGCAAAGTTTATTCAAGGGATTCCAATTTTAGGTGTTGTAGGCGGAGTAGTTAATTACAGTATTATAAAGAAGATTGGGAAATACTCTAGTCTAAAGTATAAAAAGAGATATTTAATTAAAAAAGCTAAAGGTGTTTTCTAGTGGAAACACCTTTTTTAGTCTAACTAGTACTTGATATTTTACTAGATCTCTCATAGTTTATAGCATTTTGACTACAATTTTTAGAGCATTCCATACAAATAAGACAATCATTTTTGTTGATCTTATGCTGGCTATTTTTTACTTCAATAGCTTCACCTAGACATACATTTTTGCAAATTCCACAGTTAATACACTGTTCCGGATCAATTTTCATCTGATATAATGATTTTGAAGCTGGAAAACTTAAAATTGTTCCATATGGGCATAAATAATGGTGCCATAGTTCTTCTGGAAAGAATAGGGTTATAAGTGTGCCTAGAGCAAACAGAGCAGGCAACACTGGTAGTTTTCTATCAGTTCTTGTAGTAAAAATAAATATTCCAATAAACAAACCTAAAAATATAAGACGTATCCAAGGTTTTTTAATGAATCTTGGAATTTTTATATTTTTAATGTGAAGTTTCCTTTTAATCCATGTAATTCCTTTTATAGCGGTATTAATAGGACATATCCAACCACAATATATTCGTCCTAATAATAGTGAAGCAATAATACCTGATAAAAAGACTCTCACCCATAATTGTACTTTTCCATTGGCTATTATGAATATAAATAGAGCAAGAAAAATAATTTGTATAATTTTTTGAAAAGATTTTTTCAACACCTACATACCCCTTTCATTGTGTATTTTATTATAGTATACTTGAAATCAGAAAATAAATAAGTTACCAAGGTAACTGATTGAGGTGATTATTATAAATAAATATATCGGTGCAATAACTAGTATTAGTCTTTTTAGTAGTTTTACGAAAGAAGAATTGAGTATCATATTTAGTTCACTAAAATATCAAATAAGAGAATATAGAAAAGGACAAACTATTCATCTTCAAAATGAGTTATGCAGTACTTTGGATATTATAATAGATGGACGAGTAGTAGTTCAACATATAGATGAAGATGGAAATATTTTAACTATAAATGTTTTTTCAAATAGAGGTATTATTGGGGCTAGTTTATTGTTTTCGAATAGAAACTATTATCCTATGACGATAGAGTCAATCGATAATACAATTATTTTACATATGCAGAGAGATCTAGTGTTAGAACTTTGCAAGAATAATGTTGATTTTATGGTTAAGTTAATGACGATTATTTCTGATAGATCTATTATTTTAACAGATAAAATCAATATGATATCTCTTAAAACTATTAGGCAGAAGATAATAGATTATTTAAGATATGAATTTCATATACAAAGAAATAAAGTAATAAAACTTAATATGTCTAAAAAGGAGTTAGCTGAAAGATTAGGAATACAAAGATCCTTTTTGAGCAGAGAACTGAATAAAATGAGAAAAGATGGATTAGTAGAATACGACGCCAGAACTATCACAATTAAAAATATTGATATCTAAGAATGAGAATTATGAAAATAAATAAAAAAAGTATAAAAATTGTTAAATATTAACCTTATAGAGCAATTAAAAGTTGCTTTATAGGGTGTTTTTATGTAGTAGAAACACATATATCCTCTAATAATTTTAATTGATAATTGTAGCATAATTTTTGTACATGCATATTATGTACTAGAAAATGAGAAGGAGGTGAAAAAAATGGCAGATAAGATTTTTGCATCGGTAGTTAATCAAAAGACTGTAACTCAAGTTCAACTACAAGTATTAACAATAATTGCTGCTCAAATAGCTAGTGTAATAGAAGCTCAAATTGGAGTTACTGTTCAGACTGACGATGATCTGTTAGATATCTAATCTATCTTAGAATATAGAGGAAGAAGACTAGGAGGTGAAAATCAATGTCAGCAGATAAGATTTTTGCATCAGTAATTAATCAAAAGACTGTAACTCAAGTTCAACTACAAGTATTAACAATAATTGCCGCTCAAATAGCTAGTGTAATAGAAGCTCAAATTGGAGTTGCAGCACAACTTGATGATGATTTACTAGATATTTAGTTGGGATTGGAGAGGTTTTCCCTTTTCAATAAAATGTTAATTTAATATAAATATATTTAACTGGGAAAGGAGAGATAAGATTGAAAATAGGATTTTCCAAAGATGGTTTGAAATTGAATTCAAAAAAATTCAATCCTTTAAATATTCCTTTAAAGGGTGTCTCAATAGAATCAGATATACCAGTAGAGCCAGTTAGTGCTTCAAATATTTTGTCAGTATTTGAACAACCAAATATCAGAGAAGTAGACAGGACAAAAGGGATAGAAGTATTGAAAAGTATAATAGATAAAGTTATGTAATATCCAACTCTGCCTCAGAGAAATTTTCTTTGAGGCAGTTCTTTTTTTATTATTGATGAACCATTATTATTAAGCTTCATAAAATGTTAATAGAAAAGTAGAATAGGAGGTTTATTTATGTCTAATAATGCTGAAAAGTTATCCTCTAAGAAAAAAGAAAATGTTTATATGGGTGCCAAGATTGTTAATCAGATAAATACTAATCAGCAATCAAACATGTGCCTTTCTGCATATAGTGTGGTAACTCAAAACTCATCTACAGTTAATATAAATCTAGGGTAAAGGAGGTTTAAAATATTGATAGATAGTAACAAAGAAAATAAAAAGTGGATAGAGATAAAATTAAATAAAAAAAATAAAGATCTACCTAGTGAACTTAGAATTGATATGAACGGTGATGTATATGTAGATGGCGAACTATATGATGAAACAAAATCTAAATATAAAAATTTAAACATAGATGTTGAGCAACATAACAAATTAAGTTCTGGAGAAGAGACGCAAAGAATAATAGAAGAAAGTAAGAAAGCTAAAAAAGGAGAATTCGTTACAATAAAAGAAGAGGAAAGCCCAGAGAAAAAGGAGATCACTACTGTAAAGTTTTAATAAAGGAGGTATTTTCTTGGATGATAAAAATTTAGATAGTAGCAAGTCATTAGGAAATGAAATTAATATAGATACTAATATTAGTAAAATAAAGACGAATGATGTTGAAATAACAATGCATATTAAAAAACTAAAAAATCCTGCAGAGTTGCTAGAAAAACTGTATTCGATACGAAATAATGCAACTTTAAATAATGAGGAAAAGAATAAAGAAGTAAAGAGAATTATGACTGATTATATGAGGTGATCTATTTTGGAAAAGGTAAAACAATCATTAATTTTCAATCTTTCAAATCAAGCCAACACATTTAAATGCCGAAAATCATTTCTATCTCAATTCAACATTTTTACGATTTTTGGACTTGAATATTTAAATACAATAAAAGCAGTAGATAAAATTCCTATTTCAATTAGTGTAGATAAAGATGGAGGTTTATCAATTGATGGCATTGATGAGGAGCTAATCAATGACAAGAACATATATGTATATACAGATAAAAAAGTGACTAAAAGTGATTGATATTTATAATGATTTTATATGGAGGGATGGTAGTGGAAGACACTAAAAAAGCAGAGGAATTCTTGGAAGATGTTTTAGATAATGATGATAATAAAGTATATAACTTTATGATAAATGCTTCAAACCAAGCTAATCTAACAAATAATAATAATATTTCTCCAATACAGTTGAATTCAATTTTTGTAGTTATAAGTCCATATTATATTGAAAAATTTGATATTGAAGGATTAGATTTAGATTTCAAGATGAATGAAGAAGGAATTATTACAATAAATGATAAGAATTTTGAGATGGTAGAGGTAAAGCCCGGGGTCAAAATATTTGGTATATCTAAATTAAGAGAGGGGAATTAATTATGAAAAAAAAGTTGAATTCTATACTTTCGCCAGAAGAAAAGATTTTATATAAAAAGGTATTAGAAGATATAGCTAATAATGAACATTTTTATACTTCAAGTAACGCAGAAGAAATTATATCTCATTTAATTGATGATTGTGGTTTTAATAAAGAAGAAATTTATAGATTATTTAAGAAGATATCAAAATTTGGTTAAGTAATGTAAATAATACTAAAAGTTCGTAGGAGGTGAAGTTATGGAAGATAATGAATACCCAGTAATAATAAAAAAATCAGATGAAATATTGAAACATGAATCAGAAGAAGACAATAGCCAAGAGGTTAAAGAAATTGAAGATAAGGTACTGAACGATGAATTAGAAGAAACAACGCATAAAGAAATTGAGGAAACAAAAACTTTGGATAAAGAAGAAAAGTTTGGTATAGAAAATCCAATGGATATTTTAGATAAGTTAATTTTGGTGTATAAGAAGAATAAATAAACACAGACAAATCTACATTTCAATGAATGCTTTTTTATAAAAGTTAGGCCCTTCTGTTAGAAAGGCCTAATTTATATTTTTATATCTTCTAATATTATCATCGTTTAAAAATTCATAGGCATTGTTTACCTTTTGAAACATTTCTGTTGCATTAGCGGATTTATTTATATCAGGATGATATTCTTTTGCTTTTTTTCTGTAGGCTAATTTAATTTGATATTTATCAGCACTATATGAAACGTTTAGTAAATCACAACTTTCTTCATATTTCTTTTTGAATTCAGTTGTAGGATTGCTATATGCTTGCTGATTTGAGCCAGTATATTGTCTATATCCTCTGTAATTGTCATAGGTTCTTTGAGAATTTTGGTATTCTTGCCATTGTTTAAACCTTTCTTCCCATTCTTTCCGTTGTTGCTCTTGTCTTTGTTGTTGTTCCTTTCGTTTTCGAGCTTCTTCTGCTTTCTTGTATCTATATCCATATTCAGAAAATGAAGCATATTTGCTGTTAGTTCCATACATGAGATAGTTTGCTCTATCAAATAAATACTCAGTTAACATATATTTTATATATTTTAAATAAGATACAAATTTGGTCCCGAGTAATGGGAATACTACGAAAAATAATATGGTAAGAATAACATAAGGGTTAAGAAGCATAAGTATTCCAAATGGACCTGCAAGCATGAATAATAGTAAACATCCTCCCATACCGATAAGAGCAATAAACCCACGTGCAATAGTATTAACTAATGTTACGGTAAAATTTATAATACCAATAAGAATATCCAATACTATTGAAATTACCTCTGTAATAGAGCTCAAAATTTTACCTAATAGTACTTTCATTCTATTCATCAATTATTAGGTTCCCCCTATAAGTTTAATTATTGTTTACAAATATAACATTATATCACATTATTGTGACAATTGATAGTATTAGGAAACAAAAATTATGAAATAGTGTGACAGAAAAAACAAAGAAGTAGTCTAAGTTTCAAATATTTTGCTAGATGTGAAGTTGTGATATAATGATGAAAGTATATTTTATCATATATTTGAATTTTAGTAGGTCAGTAGAAATGCAGTGTGATAGATAAATTTATAATCTATTTATAGGATGTGGAAAAATGAGTATTGAAAAAAAGCCTAATAAGTTAGTAGTAAATATATTATTAACATCTATACGTATATTTTTAAAAAGTCGTTCAAATATTGTTATTGAGCATAATGACACGATAAAAATGAAGCCCCCTTACATTATTTTATCGAACCATGTTAATAATTGGGATCCGTTTTTTATTAATAATTTTGTAAATGAACCTATTTGTTTTATAGCTGCTGAATCATTGTTTCGTAATTCATTTTTAAAAAAATTATTGAACTATATAGGAGTAATTCCAAAAACAAAATTTAAAAGTGATATACGTACAATAAGAGGGATATTAAAAGCGAAAAGAAGCAATCGTGTTATTGGCCTATTTCCAGAGGGGAACTCAAGTTGGGATGGTCATGTAGAGCCGATTACCTATGCAACTGCAAAGCTAGTTAAATTGCTAAATATTCCTGTAGTTATTGGTAATATTGCTGGTGGACATTTAAGCCATCCTAGATGGGCATATAGACATCGTAAAGGATTGATTTCTATATCTTTAATAAAAAAATGGGATAAAGAAGATCTTCATAATAAATCAATTAAATTCATTTATCAAAAGTTAACTGAAGCACTTTCTTATGATGAAATGGAGTGGCAATCTAAAAGGAATACTTCTTATAAAGGGAAAGAACTTGCAAATTATTTAGAAAGATTTTTATTCATATGTCCTCACTGTAAGATACCTGGGCAACTTCGTTCTGGTGGGAATATGTTTAAATGCCATAATTGTAATTATACGGTTTGTTATACGGCTTTAGGGACATTAAAACAAATTAATTATCCTATTCATTTTTCAACAACTCATGATTGGAATAAATGGCAACTTAGACTTTTGGAAGAAACTATTCTAGATTCAGATTGGAAATTTATCTGGAATAGTGTAATGCAAGAACATGTGAAACTGTTTGTATCTGATAAAGACAATTCATTCAAGATTGTTTCAACTGGGGAATTACTATGGGATCATAAAAGTATTATTTTTCAAGGCGATGATATGAGTCAATATATTTTTTCTTTTGATGATATTGAAAGATTAAATATTCATATTTATAATAATCTAGACTTTTTTTATATGGATAAATTGTATAGGATTAAGTTTTATAATCCTAGAACTTCAGCATATAAATGGTTAAAGGCTATAGAAACTGTACAAAGGTTATATTCTAATCAAGCTTTAGAGGATTAGTCGTGAATAATTCTTGAGTATTAGTAAAGCCCTATAAGAGTAAGTAAAACATCTCTTTTAGGGCTTTTATATTTCTAAATTAACCCAAGTAATCTTGCTCCTTGTGCAACAATAAGACATGTTAAAATTCCGGTTATAGTTGGCACTAAAAAGGAAATTCCAGTCCATTTTAGGCTCTGGGTTTCTTTGTGTATAGTCCAAAGTGTAGTAGCACAAGGCCAATGGTTTAATGAAAATAACATCATGCAAATTGCCGTTAACCAAGTCCAACCGTTATCTATGAATAATTGTTTCATTTCACTTAAGCTATTTAACTCTAACATAACACCCTCTGACATATAGCTCATTATTAAAATAGGAATAACGATTTCGTTGGCCGGCAATCCTAATATAAATGCCATTAAGATATACCCGTCTAACCCTATAAATCTAGCAAATGGATCTAAAAATTGTGCAAAGTGTGCTAATATGCTTAGTTCTCCTATGATGATATTAGCCATAATCCATATAATTAAACCAGCTGGTGCAGCAACAGCTACTGCACGACCTAGTACGAATAGAGTCCGGTCAAAAATGGAACGAACGATTATTCTACCAATTTGAGGTTTTCTATAAGGAGGCAATTCTAAAGTAAATGAAGAAGGTAATCCTTTTAAAATTGTTTTTGATAATAGTTTAGAAATAATTAATGTAATTATAATACCTAATATGATAGTAATAAGTACTGATAATGTTGCAATTAAAGAATAAAAAATTCCGATAGATCCAGCTACAAACATACTTGCAAGTGCAATTAAAGTTGGGAATCTTCCGTTGCAAGGAACAAAATTGTTTGTAATGGTTGCAATTAATCGTTCTCTTGGAGAATCAATAATTCTACAAGCTACTATTCCAGTAGCATTACACCCAAATCCCATACACATAGTTAATGCTTGTTTTCCATGAGCACAAGCTTTTTTAAAATAGTAATCTAAGTTGAAGGCAACTCTAGGTAGGTAGCCTAGATCCTCCAGTAAAGTAAAAAGCGGGAAAAATATTGCCATAGGAGGCAACATTACTGAAACAACCCATGCTAAAGTACGATACATTCCTAGTACCAAAATGTCATGTATCCATTTAGGAGTATCTAATAAATTGAAAAAAGTAGTCAACTTATCTTCAAACCAAAACAAGCCTTCTGATAATAAACCTGAAGGATAATTAGCACCTTCAATGGTAATCCAAAAAATGATTCCTAAAAAAATAGTCATGATAGGTATTCCAAATCTTTTGGAAGTTATTATATCATCAATTTTTCTATCTAACTTATTATGCGTTTTATCTTCTAAAGAAACAACCTTATTGCTAATCTTTTCAGCAGTCTTTATAATACTAGAAACAATCCTATCCTGCAGATTATCTATTTGATTATATTTTTCTATTAATTTAGATTGTATTTCATTAAAGTTATCTTGCAATGGCTTATCTTCGATTAGGTTTATATTTAAGTATTCATTAATTGATTCTAATAATAAATTATCTTTATTAAGTAGATGAAGAGCTGCCCATTTACTATTGATCTTGTCGTCAACTAAGTCTTGTATTCTTGGTTGAATTTTTTCGATTGATTCCTCTATAATTTTTTCGTACTTTACTTTCAGGGGTCTAGGTTTTATTTTGCCAAGAGCAATACTTTCAATCGTTTTTTTCAATTTTTCTAAACCAATTCCATTTCTTGCAGAGGTTCCTACTACAGGCACACCTAAAAGGTTAGATAGCTTTTCCAAATCAATGTGGATCTTTTTTCTTTTTGCTTCATCCATTAAATTTACACAAACTACAACTTTGTCAGTGAGTTCAATAATTTGAAGAACCAGGTTTAAATTTCTTTCTAAGCAGGTAGCATCTGCTACGATTACAGTGACATGGGGATTTCCAAAGCAGATAAAATCTCTTGCTACTTTTTCTTCTACAGAATTAGCTAATAGAGAATAAGTACCTGGTAAATCAACTAATATATATTTTTTGTTTTTATAAGTGTATTTACCTTGAGTATTAGTAACAGTTTTACCAGGCCAATTGCCAGTATGCTGATTAAGACCTGTAAGGCTATTAAACACGGTGCTTTTCCCAGTGTTTGGATTACCAGCCAGTGCTATTACAAAATCATCAGGTGATTCCAAGTTTACTTGAAATATTTCATTTAAAGCATTTATACCTGTAGATTGTTTAGTTAAGCCCATATTTAAACCTCCCTATTAGTTACGATAAATGGATTCAACAAATATTTTTGAAGCTTCTTCAGATCTTAAAGCTATAACAGCTCCCCTCACCTGGTAGGCTATTGGATCACCTGCTGGACTTTTTCTCAAGGATTCCACTTTTGTATCATAGATCATTCCTAAATCTAACATTCTTCTACGAGTTGTTCCTTGTGTCGAGAGTTTCTTAACTATACCAAATGAACCTGTAGGCAATCTATCTAAAGAAATTAAATTTTTATTCACTTTAAAACTCCTTTCTATTAATTTTTTTCTTATTATGGCATAAGTTAGTCATAGGAAACTTTATTTGAGATGTCTAATAATAAAAGTATGAATTAGAGCTTATATTTGTTACATAGAAAAAGTAAAAAAAGGAGACGAAAAGTTTGAAAAAGCAAAGAGAATTTCGCACTGTTAGAGGATATCAAATGTTAAATATGGAAAATAAATCTTTGACTTCAAGTATGGAGGATTATTTAGAAATGATTTATCGTATTTGTGTTAGACAAGGTTATACACGTATTAGTCAATTAGCTGATAAATTAAATGTACGTCCTTCATCGGTTACTAAGATAGTTCAAAAGTTAAGAAAACTAGAGCTGATAGATTATGAAAAGTATGGGACAATCAGGCTGACAAAGGAGGGTAAACTAATAGGAAGTTTTCTATTGAAAAGACATGAAATTATAGATAAATTTTTAAAGAATATTGGAGTAGAAGAGACTCGACTTAAAGATACAGAAATGATAGAACATGATGTAAGTATTAATACTTTAAAAAATATACATTTTTTCAATGAGTTTATATCTTCTAATAAGGATATAAAGGAAAGATATGATATTTTTAGGGCTGAGTTTGATAATGAAATTGATTTGATATATCCTATATAGAAGATATGTATAAAAGATTGTTGTTTCCTACTAATGATCTAATTTATTGTTCATTTTTATCAATTTCTTTATAGAACAATATTAGCGCTCCTGCTGTGGTTCTTGTAGCTAATGGTAAAGAACATCTAGTTATTCTATAAAATCTAGTTTCATCATCTTTTATACTTTTAAATTTTCTATAAATTTTTAAGGCTACACGTGTATTAAACCTTATATAATCTTCAATAGAGTCTAATAAATATGCTCCTGATTCAATTTTAAATTCTTTTACATTATTATAAGTACGGTTAACATATTTTTCATATTGATGATGATTATCTAGAAGTCGTATGTTTGCATGTTGAGGCACAGTCATATCTTGAATTAGATGAATAGTTGCACCTAAATAAAACATTGCTTTATTTGTTTTTCCTTTATTCCACAAATTAATTGATTTACTATAATATTCCTTTGCTAATTCCATAGCATTTTTTCTTCCAAATAAACCCTTTTTTTTGATAGGATTATAAAAATGATTTGAACTTTTAAAATCTTGGTCTGCCCATATAGCACCTTTATTAATATTTTCTATATAGCTATTGTATAGATTATATTCTTTGACATATTTGTTATTTAAAAGTATTATCAAAGCTTTTAAGTTTAAATAAACATGGACTTTACATTCAGTTTTTTTAATTGACTTTTTTATTGGGTTTGCAATAATAAATATGCTATTCAATAAATGATTATAAGTTGTTTCTAATCTTTCTATTTGAATCACCTTCTTTATATGTTTAATATAAGTTCCAGCCTAAGGATATTCTGAAGCATTGCTGTATAACTTGGATTATATATATTTACTTTCATAATGTTAGAATATCCACATATATAAATTTTAACCAACGATTTTTTATTGTTACACTTTAAGAAAACATTTTACAATCCTCATATCATATGCATATTATTTGATAGTGTATATTGGTTTGGTAAGCACATTATAGCTTTCAGAAATTATGATACGACAAGTCTAACCTTCTTCTTTTTAGCTATTCCATATTAATAAAAAATTTTTAAACTATTTACCTATAGCTGAATATCATATAGAAAGGGGGTATGTTAATGTTAAGATACAATAAGTCAGTAAGCATTTTAATAGTAATGATAATTTTTTTTGTTTTTTTTACTAATGTTGGTTTTACTACATCATTAGAGAATGAATCCGTTCTAAAGGAGTATGTAAGTAGTGGATATAATGGGAGCATCTTAGAACAAAGAAATGCAGTGCTAAAATTTCAAGCAGAGAATAATTTATTAGTTGATGGAATAATTGGGGAGATGACTAATAAAGCATTAACTGAAGATAACAAACATATTATAGATATAGTTCCTGAAGAAATTGAAAAAAAGCAATGGTTTATAGTTATAAATAAAACAAAAAAGATATTAACTGTATATAATTATGGAGAAATATATAATAAATATCCAGTAGCTTTAGGGAAAGCTTCTTCACCTACACCAAATCATAAATTTACTATAATAAATAAGTTTGTGGATCCTTATTGGGGAGGAATGAATGGCAAGTTTCAGCCTATAAAAGGAGGAGAACCCAATAATCCTTTAGGGAAGAGATGGTTAGGGTTTTCTACAGAAAAATATGTAGGTTATGGAATCCATGGTAATTCAGCTCCTTTTTCCATTGGCAAATATATTTCAGCTGGCTGTATCAGAATGATAAATGAGGATGTTGAGGAATTATTTGAATATATACCTGTTAAAACTGATGTATGGATTGGTACAGAAGAAATACTGGAGAAATGGGGAATTATACAATATATTGAATATCAAAAGAATGAAAAGATATGTTCATTGAAATTAATTAATAAAATAAGATGGCAGATTATGTTACAACCTGCCATGTATCTTATCCTAATGTAAACCTAAGCTGTTTAATTCTATAATTTTCAATATTACTTCTACAGACTTCTCCATAGCAATTAAAGGGATATACTCATATTTCCCATGATAATTGTAGCCACCTGCAAATAGATTGGGGCAAGGTAATCCCATATACGAAAGCTTTGCTCCATCTGTTCCACCTCTTATAGGAGTAACTATCGGTTCTATATTTAGTTCTTCCATAGCTTTTTTAGCAATATCTATAATCTCTATTGACGGCTCAATTTTTTCTTTCATATTATAATAAGAATCTTTTATATCAAGGGTAATTACATTATTGTATTTATTATTTAAGAATTTTACTATTTCCTTCATGGTTTCTTTTTTCTTATTGAATTTTTCTGAGTTATGATCTCTCAATATGTATGTCATTTCTGTTTTTTCTACAGAACCTGTAAACTCAACTAAGTGATAAAAACCTTCGTAGTTGCTTGTATATTCAGGTTTTTCATTTACTGGGATCATATTGTTTAGTTCCATACCAATTAACATTGAATTTACCATCATATTTTTAGCAGTACCTGGATGAATATTATTTCCTTGTATTATGATTTTAGCTTCTGCTGCATTGAAATTTTCATAGTTTAGTTCACCGATAGGACCGCCGTCTACAGTATAGGCAAAATCAGCATTAAATTTTTCAACATCAAAATGATCAGCACC
The DNA here is from genome assembly GCF_019931165.1 of Schnuerera sp. xch1. GTDB lineage: Bacteria > Bacillota > Clostridia > Tissierellales > Tepidimicrobiaceae > JAIOUP01. The sequence continues at coordinate 164,400 of NZ_JAIOUP010000002.1, read as the reverse complement.
TCTACCTATTTCTTCATCAGGAGTAAAGCCTATTCTTACAGTTCCGTGAGGAGTACCAGGATTGTTTATTAGATGTTCGATAGCAGTTATTATTTCAGCAATTCCAGCTTTATTATCTGCGCCAAGCAATGTAGTTCCATCTGTTGTGATTAAAGTTTCTCCTATATAATTTTTAACATCAGGAAAATCCTTTACAGACAAAATTATGTTTTCTTCTTCATTTAATACAATATCTTTTCCATCATAGTTTTTAATCACTTTTGGATTTACATTTTTACCAGACATATCAGGGCTTGTATCCATATGTGCGATAAATCCAATAGTTGGGACTTCTCTATCCATATTTGAAGGTAATGTTGCCATTAAATATCCTTTGTCATCAATAGAAACGTCTTCAAGTCCTAATTTTTTCAACTCTTTGACAAGAACTTTAGCAAATTCTAATTGAGTTTTTGTACTTGGTACAGTATTAGAACTTTCATCTGATGTAGTCTCATATTTAACATATTTTAAAAATCTATTCATAATATTTGACATTTTAAAACCTCCTGTATTTTTATATTATTGTTATTATTATATCTTAAATCGGATGTTATAAAAAGAGAAAAAGATTAAACTTCGAAACTGAAATTTAATCTTTTTGTAATATTAGGGAAATAAGTTCCTGATATAATTACTACGTAAAACAAAATTATAAATAATAAATGTAAATACAATAGTTTGAAACATTAATTTAATACTGTAGAATTTAAAAACATAATAAAAAAAGGTCTATATTAACAAAGAATAGTTATTACTTAGGGATAAAGTTTTGAAAGGAACGATAAAGATGATAAAAGAATCATTATTGGAAGAATTAAAGAAAGATATAGAAATTAAAAGAAAAGAGTTACATAGAATGATTAATAAAGAAATAGATAAGGATGAATTATTAAAATATAGTGTAGAGTTAGATGAAGTCATAGGGAAATATTATAGTGTAAAATTGAATAAAAAATAAGCATGATTAAATATTTAATTATGCTTATTTTTTATTTAACCAACAAATTTATTTTAATAGAGATTAAATAAAAGAGTATAAAAGTAGTAATGCAATTATAGCTATGATTATACATATAATCCAAAATAGTATCTTTTTACGAATAAAGAAAAATTTCAATAAAACCACCCCTTATTACCTATGTATTATAATGTATTTAGTCATTATTAAATATATGCAATCATTTTAAATTAAAGGTTTTAATTGTTAATATCTAGTGATATATTATAATATATAATAAAATATAGAAAAAAGGAGGAATTGCCTTGTCGGTAAAGATATTAACTGATAGTGCCTGTGATCTACCTAAGGACTTAATAGAAGAATATGATATTGATGTAATTCCACTTGTGGTAATAGATGATGATAAAGAGTACTTAGATAATGTTTCTATTAAACCTAAGGTTTTATATGATAATATGAGAGGAGGACAAGTATATAAGACTGCTCAAGTCCCGTTAAAAGTATTTGAAAATAAATTCGAAGATATAGCTAATAAGGGAGAGAGTGTAATATACATATCATTTTCGTCCGGACTTTCAGCAACCTATCAAGCATCAATAATAGCAAAGAATTCAATAAAAGAAAAGTATCCTAATTTTGACATAGATATAGTAGATTCGAAATCTGCATCTTTAGGTTTTGGGTTATTGGTTTATAAAGCTGCAAGAATGGCTAAAGAAGGCAAAAATAAAGACGAAATACTAAGTATGCTTGAATTTTATATAAGAAATATTGAACATATATTTACAGTAGATGATATAGAGTATTTGTTTAGAGGTGGTAGAGTTTCTAGAACACAAGCTTTTGTAGGAGGGCTATTGAATATTAAACCTATTTTAGATGTATCGGTTGAAGGGAAATTGCAACCTTTAGAAAAACTTAGAGGAAAAAGTAAGGTATTGAAACGAATGTTAGAAATAATGGATGATAGAGCTAAGGAAGCAGATTTAAATGCTCAAACTATAGGTATTAGTCATGGAGATAATTTAGATAATGCATTAAGATTAAAGAAAATGATTGAAGAAAAATATGGATGTATTGATTTCATTATAAATGAAATAGGCTGTGCTATAGGGGCTCACTCTGGTCCAGGCACTATTGCATTATTCTTTTTAGATAAAAATTATGAGGACTAATATGAAGACTAATAAGATAAATGGCAAAAATAACTATGGACAAATTCAATTGATAGTAGTATAATATTTACTGTTGATTGAATAAGCTCCTTTAGCTCAGTTGGCTAGAGCACCTGACTCTTAATCAGGGTGTCCAGGGTTCGAGTCCCTGAAGGAGCACCATTTATAGCTTGTAACTTGATAGTTACAAGCTTTTAATTATATAAAATAAATTAATATGATTTGATAGGGGTATGGTAATGAATCGATTTCAAAAATTTATGGTAGGACGTTATGGCGTAGATCAATTTTATAATGCCTTAGTTATAAGTAGTATTATTCTAACCTTAATTAGTATAATTACAGGCTGGAATATACTTAGTACAATTGGTTTATTGTTTTTATTTTTCGCCATGTTTAGAGTATTTTCTAAGAATGTTAATAAACGATATCAAGAAAACATGAAATTCTTACAATGGTGGAATCCTATAAAGATAAAGGGTAGAAATTTTATTAACCGAATTAAAGGAAGAAAGACTCATCGCTATTTAAAATGTCCTCAATGTAGACAACAGTTAAGAGTTCCAAAAGGCAAAGGGAAAATAGTTATTACTTGTCCTAAATGCCATACTAAATTTGGAACAAGAACTTAATTTTAATATTAAATAAGATTAATGATAAAGCCTCATAGCTATAAGCCACGAGGCTTTATCATTATCCAATTAGGAATTAGAATTGGTATTACTATAATACAGTAAAATTTATTTCTTAGATTTATTTTTGATGAATATAAAATGTAATATGAATATTATAATTATTATTGGTAAAGTTTCAAATATTAAACTTATGGTAATAATAGATCCAACAAATGCAAATATAATAAATAAGAATGTTGCTGTTATCAGCAATATTAAACAGCCAATATACATACTAATCCTCCTAAGTTTTTCGTATATTATATTTTATTCTATATTTACTACCTTGATAATTAGGGTATATAGTATAAATAAAAGGAAATAGGTGATAATGTGAATAATATTGCGGCTTTTTTTGATATAGATGGAACACTTTTTAGAAATTCATTGATGATAGAACACTTTAAAAAATTGATAAAGTACGAGGTTATAGATCCATCCATATGGTATAACAAGATAAAACCTGTTTTTGAAGAATGGGATAAAAGATATGGTGATTTTGATGATTATTTAGAAGCTTTAGGGAGAGTGTATATAGATGAATTGAAAGGAGTAAATAAATCTTATATTGAATTTATTGCTTCTCAGGTTATAAATATAAATGGAGATATGGTATATAGATATTCAAGGGATAGAATAGAATGGCATAAAAGTCAAAAACATAAGGTGTTTTTTATATCTGGAAGTCCTGATTTTCTTGTTTCAAAAATGGCAGAAAAATATGGAGCAACAGAATATAGAGGTACAACATACTTAGTTGACGAAAACAATAATTTTACAGGAAAAATAAAGAAGATGTGGAATTCAGATAACAAACAGAAAACTTTAGCAAAATTTCTTGATAAATATAATGTTGATTTAAAGAAGAGTTATGCTTACGGAGATACTACAGGAGATTTATCTATGTTACAGATAGTAGGTAATCCTGTTGCAATAAATCCAAATAGAAAATTTTTATTAGATATTAGAAAAGACGAGAACCTTTGTAATAAAATCACTATAATTATAGAGAGAAAAGATGTAATTTATAAGTTAAAATCAGATGTTGAAATATTATAATTTATTTTCATCTAATGGACTAATTAAATAGTTAATATTAAAGAGCCCATCTGATGGGCTCTTTAATATTAACTAAAAGTTTTTGTTATCGTTTCTATTGTCATTCCTATTGTTGCTATCCTTGTTGTTATTATTCTTGTTGTTTCTGTTGTTGTCATTCCTATTGTTGTTATTATTGTTTTTGTTGTCATTTCTATTGTTGTTATTTCTGTTTTTAGCCACGATAAACCTCCTCTTTAAAATCTTTTAATATGTTTCCTCTTCATATAGTATTCCTAATTTTATAAAAAATAATATAAAATTAGCTAAATTTATTATGCTTAAAAGTCATTGTATTTATTACATAAAAAAGATATTATTAAAGTAAGGTATAATATTTTAAATTTCAGTTGATCTTAATCTTTAACTTTAAGTTAGAATTGGCTGAATTTGTAGTTTTGCAATAGTTAATGTAATACTATAAGTTAAACCTCAAGTTCTTCTAACTCTTTTAAAAATCTAGAGACTTCCATTTTTTTGCTGTTTTTATTATCAATGGTTAATAGTATCAAATGATTTTTTGCTCTAGTCATACCTACATAAAAAAGTCTTCTTTCTTCTTCTAACGCTTCGATATTTCCTCTATTAAAAGCATCTATACTGCTTATAGTAGGAAAATCGCCTTCAACTAGATCTATAATATAAACTCTTTCGAATTCTAATCCTTTTGCAGAATGTATTGTAGAGAGAGTGATTCCTTCTTTTACTCCTTTAGATTGAGTACAGAGATATTGTAGATATTTTAATCTTTCTATAAAATCATTAAAATCTTTTGTTTTTGAAGCTATTATTTTTGTATAATTTAATATAGTTCTCAAGGTATCAAATGTATGTCCAAATTTCATGCAGCTTTCTTTTAAATAATCTTCATATCCTAAGTTTTTTTCAATATGATTAATAGCATCTAAGGGTTTCATTTTAGATAATTTTTTAAAAGCTAATTTCAGATCTAAAAAGTTTTTTCTATAAAACTGAGTGATTCCTGGAATATCTAACAACTTATTGAATATTGATTGATTATGATTCAATGTTTTTATGTAATTTAGCTGCTTTTTAGATATAAATCCATTCATCTTAAAGTATATATTTTTAAAAGATTCTATATTAGAATTATCTTGAGATAGTATAAAGAAGTGAATTATATCTTGTACTATCCAATGATTAAAAAATTTAATTTTTGTATCTTTCATATAGAATGGAATATTGTTTCTTTGCAAATACTCTATTATTCCAATAGATGAAATATTATTCGTATATAAAATAGCTGTGTTATTATAATTACTATTTTTAAGTCCATTTATTATAAATTCATATTGATCTTCTAAAGTATTTACTTTAACAATATTAATTGGTTCTAAAAAGGAATTTTGTGTAAATATATTTTTACTATATCTTAATGTATTTTTTTTAATAAATTTATTACATACAGAAACTATATTTTTAGTAGAACGATAATTTTGCTCCATATAAAAGATTTTACTATTATCATAAATTTTATTAAACTCAAACAATCCCATAGGATAGGCTCCTCTAAATCCATAAATTGATTGATCATCATCTGCTACTATGAAGAGATTGTTTTTAGGTTGAGACAATAGTTTAATAATTTCCATTTGAACTTTTGAAGTATCTTGTCCTTCATCCACTTGTATATATTCATATTTACTTCTATATTTATCTAATATGTACATATCATTTTGTAGTATTTTTAGGGAAAGTGTAAGCATATCGTCAAAATCTATTAATTTGTTATCCCTCTTATAACTTTCATATTTTTCGAATATATCTTTAAAATTTTTAATTTCAATTTTGGATTTAGATAAAAATTCTCTTGGGGTAATTAACATGTTTTTTATATATCCAATAGAATTAATTAATGCTTCTAGTTTTTCTTCTGAAATATAATCATTATTTGTTGAAAAATAAATCTTTTTAAGTATGTTAAATTTATTTAATTTTTTCTTTTGATCTTCGATAAGAATGTACCTAATTTTATTTTTAAAAGCATATTCTCTTATTAAGCTATAGCTAAAACTATGAATTGTTGAAAAACGAACTGGCATCTTAGAAATATTTCCATATAATTTATTAAATCGATCCTTCATATCTTTAGCAGAAGATTTGCTAAAGGTAATTGAAAGTATTTTTTCAGGACTAATATTATAGTTAATAATCAGATTTGCAGTTCTATGAATTAAAACGGTAGTTTTCCCAGCTCCAGGGACAGCTAATATTAACGCTGGTCCATTTGTATGATAGATAGCTTTCTTTTGTTCTTTACTCAGATTCATATAAACACCTACTTAATCAATCTTATACATATTATCATAGATTTTGGTATAAAAAAAGTATATATTATAGTATATATAATATCTTATTTCCCAAGGTAATAATAGATTAATATATAAATATACTTGAAATAATAATGTATTGAGGAGAATGCAATATGAAAAATAGATTTAAGTGGTTTGATGAAAAATTGATTAAACTTATCAATGACAAGATGAAATCTAAATTCTTGGATAAAGTTATGTTAAGGATTACTAACTTAGGAAGTGTTATGTTCATATTCCCATTTATCTTTGTATTGATAATATTAGGGAATAAAGAAGCTAGAACTATAGGTACTCAAAGTGCTATAACATTGTGTATTAGTCAGACTATTACGTATAGTTTAAAGAGTTTACTAAGTAGAGAACGACCTTATAATATACTGAAAAATTTAAATACATTTGGTATAATTTTAAAAGATTATTCTTTCCCTTCAGGACATACTTCTGCTAGCTTTTCAGTTGCTACTATTATTGTACTTAATATACCTGAATTATCTTTGTTTGCTATAAGTATTGCCTTTTTAATTGGTATTTCTAGAATATATTTAGGTGTACATTATCCAACTGATGTAGTAGCGGGAATAATAATAGGAGTAGGTTCTGGTATTATAGTGTATGTATATTTAATTACCTATGTAAGACATATGATTAATTTTTTTTAAATCTAGTAAAAAAATTAAGATTTAGTATTGATGGTATATATTATTTATATTGATAAAAATCATCATTTTTATCAATATTGTGTTAAACTATAATTAGCAATCAATCTATTAGAGGGTGTAAACAAAAATGAATAAACATTTAAATCAGTATGATAGAAGAGAGAACTATGTTATTCTTGCAGAAAATGCCTATTTAGGTGGAGAAAGGAAAAAAGCTATTAAATTTTACAAAAAGGCATTACAATTTGCAGGGAACAATGAGGATAATGTACAAATTTTATATAATATAGCAATTATCTACGATGAATTAGATATTCCAGAAAAAGCCTTAGAAACGTATGAAAAAATTATAGATATAGATGAAGGTCAAGCAGGAGCTTTTTATGGTGCAGCAACTATGTATGAGAGATTAGAAGATATGGAAAAAGCGTTGGATTCATATTTTAAAGCAATCAAAATAGATCCAGAATATGATAGGGCGTATTTTTATATAGCTAATATTTATGATGAAAAAGGTGATGATGAAAAAGCTATATGTTATTATCAAAAAGTAATCAACCTTAAACCTGATGATTATATGGCATATAATAATATAGGGTCTATATATGAAGAAAGAGGAGAATATAATAAGGCTTTTGAGATGATAAAGAAAAGTTTAGAGTTAAATTCAGATTATTATAGAGCATTGTTTAATATGGGAGTTATATATAAGAAATTAGGCGATAACAAAAAAGCTATAGAGTATTATAATAAATCTATAGAAAACAATAATGAGTATTCTGATTCATACTTAAATAAATCAGCAATATATATTGAAGAAGGCGAATTAGAAAAAGCGATAAAAACATTGACAGAGGGTATAGAATATAATACTTATGCAAAGTATTTGTATTATAATAGAGCTTGCTGTTATGCTAGATTAAATGAAATAGGTAAAGCTATAAAAGACTTGAGAAAATCTATAGTCTTATATCCAAAGATAATTGAGATGATTAAAGTGGACACGGATTTAAATAATCTTCGCAATGATAAAAGATTTATTAATCTAATTAATCAAGTAGATGAGTATAATTAATATAAGAAGATAATTTTGATATAAATATAATACAATTGTAATAGAAAGGAAATGGTATATGATTATTATAAAGACAAGACAAGAAATAGAGAAGATGAAAAAAGCTGGAGAGTTGTTGGCAAGAGTACACAAGGAAATTGCTAAAATGATTAAACCTGGAATAAGTACTTATGAAATAGACCAATTTGTGGAAGAGTATTTAAAGAAAAATGGAGCAACAGCTGAGCAAAAAGGATATCAAGGATATCAGTTTGCTACATGTGCTTCTATTAATGATGAAATATGTCACGGTTTTCCAAGGAGATCACCTTTGAAAGACGGGGATATTGTTACTATAGATATGGTGGTCAATTTAGGTGGGTGGCTTGCGGATTCAGCTTGGAGCTATGGAGTGGGAAACATTTCAGATGAGGCAAAAAAGCTATTAGATATAACTAAAAAAGCTTTATATATTGGAATAGAAAAAGCAGTAATTGGAAATAGAGTTGGAGATATTTCTCATGCCATTCAAACATATGTAGAATCTGAAGGATTTTCTGTTGTTAGAGATTTCGTAGGGCATGGTATAGGAAGAAATATGCATGAAGAACCTCAAGTACCTCATTTTGGCAGTCCAGGAAGAGGACCAAGGCTTATGGAAGGTATGGTTTTAACAATAGAGCCTATGGTGAATATTGGTAGATATGAAAGTACTATAGATGATAATAAGTGGACAGCTAGAACTATTGATGGCAAACTGTCAACACAATATGAGCATACTTTAGCCATAACAAAGGATGGTCCAATAATAATAACAGATCAAGAGTAGAGTACTATGTATACTAAATGCATAAATAGGGCCTACCTTTAATTACCTGTATTAATTAAAAAAGGAGATGGATAAATTTGGATAATAAAAAATATACTAAAGGAGAAGAGATAGTTAATGGAATTACACATGGAGCAGGTATAATATTTGGTATAGTTGCATTGGTTGTCCTATTGATTTTTGCTATAAGAAAAAAAGATACTCTTTCTATAGTTGCATTTAGCATATATGGATTTTGTTTAATATTTATGTATCTATCATCAACTCTTTATCATAGTATTAGAAATGAAAAAACTAAAAATATATTAAGGGTATTTGATCATTCCTCAATATATCTTTTTATTTCTGGAACTTATACACCTATAGCATTACTAACGATGAATGATGGATTAAGACTGGGTGTTATGATTGTAATATGGTTTATTGCTATATTTGGGGTAGTGTTTAAAATAATAACTGTAGGGAATTTTGATAAATACAAGGCGTTATCCTTGATTACATATATAGCTATGGGGTGGATTGTTGTATTCACTTTAAAGCCTGTAATTGAGATGACTTCTATAAATTTCATATTGTGGATTTTAGGAGGAGGAATAATATACAGCTTAGGGACTATATTTTATAGTAAAAAATCAATACCATATAATCATGCTATTTGGCATATATTTGTATTAGCAGGTACTGCATTACATTTTGTAGGTATATTATTGTATTTAACCTAGGATATATGAGGGAATAAGTAAGTGAATAAATCTATTTAAATAAATATGGGTAAAGCTATTCCTATTATGTGCAAAGGTAAATAGCTTTACCCATATTGTATTATAGAGCAGGAAAGCGTATATAGAAGGTAGTCCCTATACCAAGCTGACTCTCGACTTCGATTTTCCCTTCATGTAATTGTACAAGATGTTTTACTATAGATAAACCTAAGCCACTACCTTGTTTTGATTTAGTATTGCTTCTTTGAGCTTTACTTTGATAAAATCTTTCCCAAATATGTGGTAAGTCTTCATTTGGTATACCAACACCATTATCTTTAATTGATAGAATAACTTCATCTTTAAAAGTTTCTACTTTAATTTTAATAGTACCGTTTTCTGAAGCATTTATAGCATTTTGTATTAGATTCTTAAGTATTTGTTCGATCTTATCAATATCTCCCATTATCATTATTTGATTTTTATTTTTTTCAAAGGTAATATTTATATTCATAGATTGAGCCACATTTTCCATAGATTCAACAACATTATATGCTACAGTTGTTAAATTTAATGGAATCTTTTCTAATCGCATAGTACCACTTTCTAAACGGCTTAATTGCAACATATCATCAATTAATCTATTAATGTGTATAGTTTGTGTATAGATAATTTCAATATATTTATCTATTAAATCTTTATCTTTAATCACACCGTCTTGGATAGCTTCTACAAAACCTTGAACAGTGGTTAGTGGGGTACGTAGTTCGTGAGATATATCTGCAAATAGTTTTGTTTTTTCCTTTTCTATATTTTGATTTTGTTCCTGTATGTTTTGCATTTTTTGTACTAATTTATTAAACTGTTCAGTCAGCGTTTTAATCTCATCTAAAGCAATACGATTTTCTTGTTTAACATAATTTCCATTGTTAAGATCAGCCATGTACGTGCTTAATTTAGAAATAGGCTTAGAAATATGCATGGCTTGGGATACTGAAATAAAAATAATAATAATAAGTAAGAATATTCCTGTTAACATTAAATATAATCGCATACTAGCTATATTATAATCAAGCTTAGATGGAGTGAATTCTAATAAAATACCATTAATAATAATATCTTTACTATCTCCCATAGGGACAGCTGCAATAAAAGTTAATTCGTCTGTTTCAGGATCCGTAACTTTTGTAGTTAGAGTTTCACCACTAGAAATGATTTCAGTAAAATTTTTATCTACTTCAGCACCTGGAACGATTTCTTGTTGGGCAGATGTTACTACGATATTACCCAACTTGTCGAAAATTGTAACTTTCACATCAAAAATATCAGATAAAAACTTGATTTGTTCGTATTGAGTTTTGTCAAAATTGCTATCGTTATTTTTAGAATGTATAAGTGACTCCCAATTTTCTTGTTGTAGTAACGCATAGTTTACTCGTTTTGCTTTTTGCATTAGTTCTTGTTGAATTTGTTTGTAAGTTATTTGCTTTACTGAAAAATCATAGAATGTTGTTAGAGCAATAAAACTGATTACAAAACATACTATATTTATAAATAATATTCGAGTATATATATTCTTATTAAACTGTTTAAATAAAAAGCGTTTAAAATCTAATCCCAATTTTTTAAAATTTCGAAAAAGTTTTCTAATCCAGTTTTCCCACTGTGGTATATAGCTATTCATATGATACTTCCTTTACTTTTAATGGTGGTGTAAATTTATAGCCTACACCCCAAATTGTTGTTAGATATTCATGATCTAAAGGAGCTAATTTTTTTCTTAATCTCCTCACATGCACATCTACTGTACGCTGATCACCAAAATAATCACATCCCCAGACAGCAGATAAAAGATTTTCTCTAGAGAAGACACGTAAAGGATTTTGTGCAAGATAACATATTAAATCAAATTCTTTTGGTGTCATTTCTACCTCTTCATCATTAACGAGGATTTTTCTAAGATCAGACATAATTTCTAATCCTGGATATTTAATATTTAAATGTTCTGACGTGTCCAATATTTTAGTTCGACGCAAGATTGCTTTAATTCTAGCTATTAATTCTCTAGGACTAAAAGGCTTTGATACATAGTCATCAGCACCCATCTCTAATCCTAACACGCGATCTGCCTCTTCTCCTTTAGCTGTAAGCATGATAATTGGGACCATACGTATTTCTCTGAAATTACGACATAATGTTATACCGTCTGCTCCAGGGAGCATAATATCTAGTATAATTACATCAGGGTTTTCTTGATTAAAGGCAGATAATGCAAGATCTCCATTTTTCACACCTATAACTTCGAAATCTTCCATTTCAGCATATAATTTTATTAACTCCAATATATTTGGATCATCATCAACAACTAAAATTTTTGCTGAATGTTGCAATATTATCACCTCCATTGCTATATTCCAAGTTTAAAGGATTAGATTATGAATTGAGATTATTAAAACTTCATTATATTGATTACTAATTATATCATTAAAGCTTATATTAATCTAGTAAGCTGAGAGTTTGAGTTTAATCTTCAAATTCAATTTCTGTTTTCAAAAATATTGTAGTAAAAGCTCTAAAATACAAATCTTGAAGACAGTCTAATAAAAAGATAATTCAGAAACAAAGAGTCTTGTAACAATTTTTAATAATTTTGAAACAAAAGTTAAATATTTGGAAAAGGTTAAGAAATAATATTGAAATATAATCTTTTACAGAAGGTCATTAATAAGTGTAATGGGGCACTAAGTTATTAAAGTGAATATTTTAAATGTGAGAACGTGGAGGGGGTGATAAGATACTGATAGTAAAATAAATTTACGAAGTTGTGTAAACAAAATCTTAGTATCATAAAATTAGAGAAAAATAAAAAAGAAACTATTATCTTGTTCTAGCGTTTCTAAGAATGAATTAAGAAATAACAAATGAGAAAGTAACAGATGAAAGATACAGAAGATAAAGATACAAAGCTATCTATATTTCTAAAAATACATGCTACTTATGAAGGGCTGCTAGAAGACTCTAGCAAGCCATCTAATATCTTTGGAGCAGTTATATTAGATTAGTCAAATCTTAATATGCTCTAAAGTTTATATAAAGTTAGTAGGATCTTGGTGAAAATGCCAAGATCCTACTTAATTAATAATATAATTATTTTATACTACTTTTCTTGCAGCAACTACATCTACTTCTAATCCTAAAATATTTTTTATAATTACATCTCCTTTTTTAACAGGAGCAGAAACCTCTGTGGAATTTATTATCTTTAAACAATCTTCCACTCTATTTTTGGGAACCACATCTGTTGTTTTAACAGGTAGATGTCCCATAGATCCATTCTTCAATAGAACTTTACCGTTTAAGACTTTAGCGGGTTTGGTTATTAAGTTAATCCCAAATTCTAAACCTCTGCCACAGCTATTTCCTTCAACTGTAAACCCTGAAGGGTTAGATTTATCTTCAGTTATTATTAATTCGCAGCCAATAGGGCATGCTTTACATTTTTTAATTATTTTATCCATAGTGTATTCCCTCCTAAGAACCATATAATATTTAATATTTCAACTTTATAATTATATCATATTTCAAAATGTAAAATAGGTGATATAGAAGTATGATATAATTATTAATATATGATTAGTAGAAGGTGGTAATTTAATCTTTATATGAATAAAGGGGGTAAGGGATTGGCATTAATAAAAGAAGAAAAAATATGTCCTATTTGTGGAAAACCTAATAATTGTCAACATGATGAGGGAAACTGTTGGTGTGAAAGAGTAATAGTACCAGAGTATATCCTGGATTTAATTCCAGATGATAAAAAGGGAAAAGCATGTATATGTAGATCATGTATAGAAAAATATACAAAAGAATAAATAGAAAGGAGAGTTATTATGGATATATTAGAGGCTATAAATTCAAGAAGAAGTATAAGAAAATTTACTGGAGAAGTTATAAGTGATGAAAACTTAAAGACAATACTTAAGGCTGGATTTCAGGCTCCATCTGCTCACAACATACAACCTAGAGATTATGTAGTAATAAAGGATACAGAAATCATAAGGAAAATTACGGAGTTTCACCAGTATACAAAGATGTTACCTAAAGCTGGATGTGCAATAGCTGTTTGCGGTGATAAAGAAAAACAATCTAATATAGGATTTTTAGTAGAGGATTGTTCTGCTTCAATACAGAATATGCTATTAACAGCTCATGGATTAGGGCTTGGAGCTGTTTGGTGTGGGATTTATTCAGCTGATAATCTGGTAGAATCCATGTCAAAGTTACTAAAGTTACCAGGACATATAGTTCCCATAGGTATGGTTGTTGTAGGAACTAAAGTTGAGGATAAAAAACCTATAGATAGATATGATGAAACCAAAGTACATTTTAATAGATGGTAAAACAATATTAAATATATAAGAAAACAAGGAATGCAATTGCTTTTAAAGATGCGATTTATATTCGCTTAATTTATTCCATATTTGAAAGATAAAATATGAGGAAAAAATGCAACTAATTCAGATAATATTGGAAAATATTTAAAGGATCGGTTAAGCAAAATTAAAAGTGCAGAGATAATAAATGAATAAAATATTTTTGTAATAGATTTTTGTAAATATTTTTTGTAAAATTAAAGAGGGTATATACATGATTGATATAGGTGAGATAATTTTAAGAATTATTCTTTCAGCTATAATTGGTGGCTTGATAGGAATAGAAAGAGAAGTAAATAATAGACCTGCAGGATTGAGAACCCATATTTTAGTTAGTGTAGGTTCTGCTTTAATAATGCTAGTTTCTATAGATGGGTTTAATAACATAAGAACAGGATTTACAGATGGTGATCCAGCTAGGTTAGCAGCACAAGTTGTAAGTGGAGTTGGATTTTTAGGAGCTGGAACTATAATGAGAACCAAAAATGATATTAAAGGGCTTACAACTGCTGCTAGTTTATGGGTCTGTGCTGGTATCGGTTTAGCAATTGGCAATGGCTATTATTTAGGAGGGATATTCACAGCAAGTATTGTTCTTATAGCATTGATGAGTTTGGGTAGCTTTGAAAAGAAGGTGTTTAAAACGAATTACAAGATATTAGAAGTCGTAAGCACTAATAGACCTGGACTCATTGGCGAGATAGGCATATTACTAGGTAAATACGATATTTCTATAAAGGATATTTTCATTCCAAATACTGATTATGATGATTCTGATAATGATAGTACAATTTTAGAGATTCATTTTACAATTAAAATACCTAAAAATCTTGACAATGATAAATTTTTAGATGAGATTTATAAAATAAAAGGAGTAGTGAAGGCAGTTTTTGATGGGAATACTATTTCAAAAAAATAAAATGTATATTTATGGTAGATAATATTATAACTGTAGAGATATATAAAATAATAAATTTATGAAGTCAGTTATAATGGAAACAGTTGAGTTACTTATTTAAAAAAGAGAGGATGGGTTATAGTGAATACTATGAATGCTTATGGGTTTATTGGTGTTTTGGGAGTTGTCTTAGGAATAATAAAAGAAGTTTTAATCATTTTCCTTCTTGTTAAGGGTATAAAAGTGGCAAATGTATACTTACAACAGAATGAAAATAAAAAAATCGATAATGGAGAAGTAGAAGAATGATATGAGGATCAGGTTTAAGTTAATAAACCTGATCCTTTATATTATTTATGCCATTTAATAAATTTGTTTTCAATGATAGAAACACTTTTATACATTAATGCTGAAATCATAGCGAGGATGAATACACCTAGCATGACTAAATCAAATTGAAATACTTGCATTCCATATACTAACAAATAACCAATTCCTGCTCTAGAGACTAAAAATTCACCCACAATAACTCCTACCCATGATAGTCCAATATTTACCTTTAAAGTGTTTATCATTGCTGGGATGGAATATGGAAGGATTACCTTTTGAAGAATTTGAAACTTAGTTGCTCCGAAGGTTTCTAAAAGTTTAATTTTATCTTCATCAACTGACATAAAACTATTAAACATATTCATAATTGTAATTATTATTGATACTGTAATAGCCGTAACAATTATGCCGGTATAACCCGTGCCTATCCAGATTATTATGATAGGAGCTAATGCTGTTTTAGGTAAACTATTTAGTATTACCAAGTACGGTTCAAGAACCTTTGCTAAGAAATTGGACCACCATAAACCTATGGCGACAATAACTCCTAGAACAGTTCCAACTGTAAATCCGACGATTGTTTCTAAAACGGATATACCAACGTGATGAAATAGATCGCCATTCTGAGTATATTCTACAAGCATGTTCCATATATCCGTAGGACTACTAGTTAAGAAAGTATCTATTAAATTGAGCTTGGCAGCTAATTCCCATAAAGTTAAACCAATTACTAAGACAGATATTTGTGTTATAAGAATAGTTCGTTTTCTTCTCTTTATTGTTTCTAGATACTCAATGTGTTCTTTCGATATTATTTTATTTGACATGAACATCAAGCTCCTTCCATATCTTATTAAAATAGTATCTAAATTCAGGTGCTTCTCTGCAGTTGATCGGACTCCATGTTCCTTCAGGACAAGTTAGCTTAATTTGAATAATATCTTTAATAGTTGCAGGTCTATTTGTAAGAACAATAATTCTATCAGAAAGAGATATGGCTTCAGAAATGTCGTGGGTCACTAGAAGAGTAGTCTTTTTTTCCTTTTTTAAAATTAGCCCAACTTCGTCTGCTATAGCTAGTCTTGTTTGATAGTCTAATGCAGAGAATGGTTCATCTAGTAATAATAAGTTAGGTTTAACGACCAAAGTTCTAATCAATGCAGCTCTTTGTCTCATTCCTCCAGATAGTTGATTTGGGTAATTGTTTTTAAAGTCTCCTAGTCCATAGACATCAAGGAGTTCTTCTGCAGCTCGTATAGATTTTTCATCAATATTACCTTGTATTTCTAAGCCTAATAATACATTTTGAAGTATGGTTCTCCATTCAAATAACTGATCACTTTGAAACATATAGCCTATATCTTCTGAATGACCAGCTACTTTTTTTCCATTAACAAGAACTTCCCCAAAGGAAGGTTTGATTAATCCTGCAATTATTGAAAGTAAAGTGGATTTACCACAACCACTAGGGCCTACTATGCCAACAATTTCACCTTGATATACTTCGAAATCTATGTTTTTAATGGCTTCTATTTCGCCATTTAACCTGTGATAGGTCATACCTATATTATTAACTTGTACTACTGAGTTTTTGCTCATAGGCAACTCTCCTTTAATGGACATTAGTGATACTTTATAATATTCGTCAGAAATTTTAATGTGAATAGATAAAGGAGTTTTTAAGACAAATTTGATAAAAACATGATATAATGATAAAAGTTAAGTATAGGAGGAGGAAAAATTTTGCATCAATACAAAGGAAAATTAATAATTCATACTGGATCAATGTTTTCAGGTAAGACATCTAGTCTAGAAAAAGATATTAAAAGATTTAATATTGCAGGATATAAAACTATTGCTTTTAAACCAACTGTTGATAATAGGTATAAAAGAAATGAAATTGTGACTCATGATTCGACTTCGATGGATTGCATACTTGTAAGAAATATAGATGAATTAATGGAATATTGCTATGAATTAAATCCAGACGTAATAGCTATAGATGAAATTCAATTTTTAGAAGGGCCAGTTGAAGAAATCATTTTAAGTATTAATGAATTGCTCAGCAAAGACATAACTGTTGTAGTTGCAGGTTTAGACATGGATTTTACTGGAACACCTTTTGAAATAGTAAAAGAATTGATGCCTATAGCAGATTACTTATATAAACATCATGCTGTATGTGTAAGATGTGGTAGTGATGGTTGGGTTAGCCATAGAAAGTCAAAAGATCAAGAAAGAATTAAAATTGGTGCATCTGATGAATATGAGCCATTGTGTAGAAAATGTTTTTTAGACGAAAAGAAAAAGATATTTGATAATGAATAAAGGGGACGAGTTATGAGAGATTATCTAGTATTCAAACCGTCAGTAAAACCTTTATACGAGCAGGACAATGATGATTTTTGGTTTTTATTTAAAGATAATAAATTAATGTTACTTAATGAGAGAGGAAAATATAGTGTTGTTAAATGGAGAGATATAAAAGAATTAGATATTAATGTGCACAGTATTCAGTGTATAGGAGGATATAAAAATCAAAATTGTTATTGTGGAGAGATTATAGAAATAATTGAAAGAAAAAATATTGAATTTCTAGAGTTAATAGATGTATCGAAGAAAATGGACAAATATCTTTATATGTTAACAATTAGAGGGAAGCTACTATTAAATTGGCTAAAGCTAAATCAATATTGTGGCATTTGTGGTTCAAAGACGTACTTAAAAGATAGCTATACAGAGAGAGCTTTAGTTTGTTCTAATTGTGGCAATACAACATGGCCCAGAACATCACCAGCTATTATCGTAGCTGTTATTAATGGAGATAAGCTTTTATTAGCACATAATAAACAATTTCCTAATAGAAAGTATAGTGTGATAGCGGGTTTTGTTGAATATGGAGAGACTTTTGAAGAGTGTGTTAGAAGAGAAGTATATGAGGAAGTTGGAATTAAGATAAAAAACATAAAGTATTTTGGATCTCAGCCTTGGCCTTTTCCTAATTCAATGATGATAGGATTCACAGCAGAATATCTAGAAGGAGAAATAGAAGAAGATGGAGAAGAGATAGTACATGCAGATTGGTTCTCTAAAGATGAAATTCTCGGAAAGTATAATAAATCTTTAAGTATAGGCTCGCAATTAATTGAATGGTTTCTAAAAAACCATTAAAAAATTGTGAATTGAAGGTAGACTATGAATAAATATCTTACAAAAAGATAATGGAAATTGGGCTTTAGCGATTTCACTTGAATTTAAGATTAATTTCTGTTAATATATTATTAAATAAATAAGAAAGGATGGAAATATATAATAATGCGCAAATAACCCTTTTATATCAACAAAACACAAGATTTATTTTTTAATCAACCTATTTAAATAGGTAATTTTGTGATGCTTAAGTGTTTGGAAGAGGGTTATTGTATCATATATTATATATTCTTAGAATTTTGTTTAAAGCTAGTTGTTAAACAATGTTTTCAATATGCTATTCTTTTGTATGATAGATAATCCCTTCCAGTTTCAAGGAGGGATTTTTTATGTTAGTTTTAGAAATTGATAATTTAAAGAAATACTATGGAATTAGAAAGATATTGGATATTAAAAATTTTAAAGTATATAAAAAAGATAGAATAGGAATAGTAGGTCTAAACGGCAGTGGTAAAACAACTTTATTAAACTTGATATCAAAGGATATAGAGCCAGAGAAAGGATATATAAAAGTAATTGGTAATATGTCATATATCAGGCAATTAGAAATTGTGGATAAAAAATTAACATATGGAAAGTATATATCTGAATTTGGAGTAAAAGATAAAAATGAAGAATTCATGAGTGGAGGAGAGATAACACGCCTTAAGATAGCTAAATCTTTAAGCGAAAATCCTGTCTTACTCCTTGCTGATGAGCCAACTTCTAATCTTGATTTTGAAGGTATTGATAAATTTACGAAAAGTTTATTTAAATTTGATGGGGCTTTATTGATGGTTTCTCATGATAGGGATTTACTGGATAAGGTTTGTAACAAGATATTAGAGATTCAAGATGGGCATATAAAGATATATGAAGGCAATTATTCTGATTATAAGAAACAGAAAGAATTAGAAATAAAAACCAAAGAAGCTGAATATGAAAAATATATTAAAGAGAAGAAAAGATTAAGAAGAGCTGCAATAGAAACTAAAAGTAAGTCAAAAAGTATTAAAACAACACCTAAGCGTATGGGAAATTCTGAAGCTAGAATTCACAAGATGGGCAGCCAGAGTGCAAAGAGAGCTTTGGATAAGAAAGCGAAAGCTATAAAAACAAGATTAGAAAAGCTAGAAGTGAAGGAGAAAGCAAAGGATATTGACAAGATAAAGGTAGATATCTCAGGAGCTGAAATTCATTCTAAAATAATCATTGAAGGGGAAAAAGTAGCCAAGTCTTTTGGAGATAGATTATTATTTCATAATGGCGATTTTCAAATATATAATGGTAGAAAAACTGCTTTAATAGGAGCAAATGGAAGCGGTAAAACAACTCTTTTGAATATGATTATTAACGAAGATGAGAAAATCAATATTTCCAAGAAAGCAAAAATAGGTTACTTCAATCAAGATTTAAGTATATTGGATGAAGAAAAATCAATAATTGACAATATAATGGATTCTAGTATATATGACGAAACAACTATAAGAACAATACTTGCAAGATTCTTATTTAAAAGAAATGATGTATACAAAAAAGTTAATGTATTGAGTGGAGGAGAAAGAGTTAAAGTGTCTTTAGCCAAAATATTAATGTCCGATTTCAATATACTTATACTTGATGAACCAACTAATTATTTAGATATTTACTCAATTGAAGCAATAGAGGAAGCCTTAATAGATTATAATGGAACCATATTATTTGTATCCCATGATAGAAGGTTTATAGAAAAGGTAGCGGATAATATTATATCTATTGAAGATAAAAAAATTAAAACTTTTAGTGGCACATTAAAGGAATTTGAGAGTAGAAAAAGAAAATCTAAAGATGAAGATGTAGAGCAGACAATGGAAAAAAAGGCTGTACTTGAATATAGAATGTCACAAGTAGTAGGCAAGCTATCTATGCCGTCAAAAGATGATGACGTGGAGGCTTTAGATAGAGAATATAAACAGATACTAAAAAAATTGAAAGAATTTAAAAGATAAAGCCCACTTTTGGTGGCTTTATCTTTTAAATCAATATCTTAAAGTTCAATTGCAGAAATTATGCATCGTGAATTGTGTTATTTATTTTTGATTTCTATATCCCCTAAACTTGTTATAATTTCTATGTTATTTGAGCTGTTGCCTACCTTTCCAGTTAGATTACATTTTTGCTTATCCATAATAGTTACTGGAAATTCAGTTGTTATATTTCCTGAAGAGGCATATGCATCGATATTAAACTGAGAACTTTCCGGCAACACTATTTTCACATTTCCCGAACTAGTAGTTGCATTTATATCCTTATTAAATTCGTTGTAATTTAATTTGATTTCACCTGAGCTAGTCTCAACAACCATATCTCCAATAAAATTATATACATTTATATCTCCAGAACTAGCTATCAAATTGCTTTTAGTGGAAGTAATACTTTTAATTATTTGATTTCCTGAAGAAGTTTCTGTTGATATTGTATCTAATGTTACATCTTTAACTATTATATCTCCAGAATTGGTGGTTAAATTCAGTTGAGAAAGTTCTAATTTAGAAACATTTATATCTCCAGAAGATGTAATAACCTTTATTCTATCTTCATAATTATTTGGGATATATATATTAAGTTTTATATCAGAATTGCTAACACTATACGAATTTGAATTATTTCTTTTAAAGGTTATATAAAGTATATTACCTAATCTCTTAGTTTCTAATTCAGGAATATAATTGGATTTGAGATATCCATTATAATGAATTTTTATGTCTTCTCTTTCTTCAGGTATTATATTTACATTTATAAATGGAGTTGCTATATCTATAAAGTTTATTCCATCCATGCTTTCGAATTTTTTCTGATTCACATTTTTTTCAACTAGATCCGAATTAGTTATATTAAAGTTATTAAAGAAATTACCGATTTTAAAATTGAATCCTGGTTCTACTTTAATATTAGTGTCATTTTTACCATCTCGAATATCAATCCCATAGGTGTTTACACTTATACGATTATTTTTATCTTTGATATAAACTCCATCAGAGCCAATTTCTACTGAGGATTTATTGGAATTTATACCTATATTATTCAAATCAGTATTTACACCCTTATAATTTTTAATACTAAAACCATAATGTTTTAATGATAATAATCCAATGCCAGAGCTTATTAATACTATACCTGTTAATATGGAAACTGACCTCTTCATATTAATTTTTCACCTCCTATGTAATAATCATATCTATGTTCCACCTTAAATATTTGATGATTATCTGATAAATAAGTTTTGTCAAGTAAGCACTACTCATAAACAGTAATATTCCTAAGGACATAAAACATGTGCCAAATGAAATAGATGTTATGGGATGAACAGCTATATGTATATTTTCTGGAAGGAAAGGAGAAAGAATTATGCTGAAGAATGAACTAATACCTCCAACAATGAAGCTTATAGCAATAGCATAAAGACCAAATAGAAAACCTATTACTAAAATAAATGAGCCTAGAATAAATATTAAATTGAAGAGCCCTAGAGTCATTGCAGACCAAATAGCCCTAAATAAATTCTTAGTAGATGGATTTTTTTCAGCTTTGTTTATTTTAGATGAAACTTTATAGGATTTAGCAATACTTTTAGAATTGCCTAATTCTTTTATAATTTCTTCTTCGCTTTTCCCTTTAGAGAGTTCTACTTCGAAATGTTCTTCGCAATCATATAAAATATCCGCTATTTCATTTTCGGGTACACTTTTTAATTCATTTTGTAGGTCTTTAATAAATTCAACTCTATTCATTAAAATCACCCCTTATTATCTCATTAACATTAATTATAAAATTATCCCATTCATCTATTAATTTTTCAATTGTATTCTCGCATTTTTATGTAATGCTATAGTATTTTCCTGAGGAATCTTCTTGAGACTTTTGTTAAATTAATTTACTATATTATATATTACGTTATCTTACAATACAAGATGTTAATAAAAAAATAGCTGCAATATTTGCAGCTAGAAATTAAGACCTTCCTTGTGAACACTTACGCTTAGTGCAATGCCTATACATATTAAATTGATTAGATTAAAGGTTCCACCATAGCTCATGAATGGAAGTGGAATACCTGTTATAGGCATAAGGCCTATTGTCATGCCGATATTTTCCCATATGTGTACTACAAACATTGCAGAAAATCCTATAACCATTAAAGATCCAAATGTATCAGAACTATTTTTAGCTATTTTAATAAGTCTATAAAGCAAAATAGAATATAATATTATGAGTAGTAATCCACCTATTAATCCTAATTCTTCTCCTATAACAGAAAATATAAAGTCTGTGTGCTTTTCAGGTATATATCCATATTGGGTTTGAACTCCTCCAAATAATCCTCTACCAAATACTTTTCCTGAGCCAATAGCTATTTTAGATTGCATAGCTTGATATCCAGAACCTGAAAGATCCCTTTCAGGATGTAAAAAATTAAATATTCTATTTCGTTGATAGTCTTCAAGTTTAAACCATAATATTGGTAAACTAACAATACCAGCAAGAAATGCATATCCAAAGTATTTCCAATTCAGTCCTGATACAAATAACATGATTACTACGAAAAATATAAAAACTACTGCAGTCCCCAAGTCTGGTTGTAAAGCTATAAGTAAAATTGGGAGTCCAGCGAGGACTAATATCTTTAACAATGTTCTGGGGAGGTTAATTTCATTTTTGTTATTATCTATAAATTTTGCTAGAAAAATGATTATACCAACTTTTGATATTTCTGCGGGCTGAAAGGTAAAACCTCCAATAGATAGCCAACTATTAGCTCCCCATTGATTCTTGCCAGTTCCAAATAATACCACTGCTAATAATAGTATTACAGAAAAAATGTATGTAGGAATATATAATTTTCCTATTATTTGATAGTCCATCGCTACTAAAATTAGGATACCGACAAAGCCTAAAATAGTAGATAAGATTTGAACTGTTACATAACGGTTATTTTCATAGGATAGAGTTGCCGACTTAACCATTATAATCCCATATATACAAAGTAATAAAACACTTGTGAGTAATATAAAATCAAGTTTTTTAAATGATTTTCTTTTTAAATTAAACATTTTTATGCTCCTTTACATAATGCTAAATAAATTATAACATATTTCAAATAGATAACATAGACAAATTGATATTCTATTATAGAGTAATGTATAATATATACATATGAAAGGGTGATTAAATGTATATTGGTTGTCATTTATCTGTTGCAAAAGGATATAAAAAAGCTGCCCAGGCAGCTTTAGATATAGGTGCAAATGTGTTTCAGTTTTTTAGCAGGAATCCAAGAGGATCTTCTTATAAAAATTTCGATATGGCGGATGTGCAAGAGATGAAAAAAGTATTACGTCAAAATAATTTTGGACCATTATTAGCTCATGCCCCATATATTTTAAATTTAGGTTCTCATAAAAAGAATATTTATGGGATGGCTAAAATGATATTAAAAGAAGATTATAAAAGATTAAATGATATTTCTATACCTTATTTTACATTTCATCCAGGAAATCATGTTGGCAAAGAAATAGAATATGGAATCCAAAGAATTACAGATGCACTGAATGAAATTATAACTGGCGAAGAGAGTACTATGCTTTTATTAGAGACCATGTCTGGAAAGGGGACAGAGTTAGGGCGTAACTTTGAAGAAATAAAGAATATTATTGATGGAGTAAAGTATAGTGAGCTGGTAGGAGTTTGTCTCGATACTTGTCATATTTACTCTGCTGGCTATGATATAGTAAATGATTTAGACGGAGTATTAGACGAATTCGATAATGTAATTGGCCTAGAGAAGTTAAAAGCTATCCACTTAAATGATAGTATGGTTGAATATGGTAGCAACAAGGATAGACATGCGAAAATAGGAGAAGGTACTCTCGGGTTAGAGACTTTTAAAAATATAATAAACCAACCGGCATTAAAGAGTTTACCTTTCTATTTGGAAACACCTAATGAATTGGATGGACATAAGGAAGAGATAGAATTGTTAAAAAATATGTATGAAGAATACATTTGAGATAATTCAATACCTATTTGATTGGTTTTTTATTTAGTAGATAATGATATAATGTAGTTGTATTAAATTATCAATTATACTAATGAAAATGGATTACAAAGGAGACTAACCGTGGATATAAAACAATATATAATAGATAAATCAAAAGAACTAAATATAGATTTAATAGGTTTTACAGACTGTGAGCCTTTATATGATGTAAAGGATTATCTAATAAATAGAAAAAAAGAAAATAGGCAAACAGAATTTGAAGAGAAAGATATTGAAAAGAGAATTAATCCAAAGTTGACATTACCTCAGTGCAAGGCAATAATTTCAATTGGATTATCTTATAATAATAACTTTAATAAAAGGGTAGACTATAGATTGGCTGGTATACTTTCTAGATCTTCTTGGGGAATAGACTATCACATAGTATTAAAAAATAGGATGAAAAATTTAATTGAGGAAATTAAAAAAGTGACGGATTTCAACTACAAATATTTTGTTGATACAGGACCGCTTGTAGACAGAGAAATAGCTAAAAAATCTGGCATAGGATATTATGGTAAGAATTGTTCTATAATCAATGATAAGTATGGTTCATTTATATTTTTGGGCTATATTTTGACGGATTTAGATATTAATGACTATTCATCTTTAGTGGAAAACAAATGTGGGAATTGTAATATTTGTATTAAATCTTGTCCCACAGGAGCTTTAGAAGATCCTTATAAGGTTAATCCAAAAAAATGTATATCCTATTTAACCCAGACAAAAGAGATAATTCCTAGTGAACTAAGAGATAAAATGGGATATAAAGTGTATGGGTGCGATACTTGTCAGCTTGTATGTCCTAAAAATAAAGATACAAGTAAAATAAGTCATGAAGAATTTTTGCCTCAAAATACAAAAGGATATATGAATATAGAGGAACTTTTATCTATTTCCAATAGACAGTTCAAAGAGAAATATGGGTTAATGGCTGGAAGTTGGAGAGGCAAAAATATTTTAAAGAGAAATGGGATTGTTACGTTAGGGAATATGAAAGATAAGAATAATTTAAAAATATTAAAACCATTGTTAAAAGATTCAAGTCCAATGATAAGGGAATATGTTGCTTGGGCTATTAAAAAAATCACACAATAAATATTTTTTACAATGCACTTAATAATAGATAAACTTATGATATACTATAACTGTGCAAAATTAAAATCCAATAAGGAGGGGAATGCTGTGACTAATGTACATGAGCTAAACTATTTAAAAGAAAAAATTGAAGATTTAAAGAAGGAAGGCGTGTATAGAAAGTTACCGATATTAGAAGGGGGAAATGAAGCTGAAATAATTTTAAATGGGGAAAAAGTAATCAATTTATCCTCCAATAATTATCTTGGATTTGCAAATCATCCAAGACTTAAGAAGGCAGCTATAGAAGCTGTTGAAAAATATGGAGCTGGCGCTGGTGCAGTAAGAACTATTGTTGGGAATATGTCAATTCATGAGGAATTAGAAGAAATATTAACTAGATTTAAAAGAGAAGAAGCAGCGTTTATATATCAATCAGGATTTAATTGTAATGCTGGTACAATTCAAGCTATAACTGAAAAGGGAGATTTAATTATTTCGGATGAATTAAATCATGCCTCTATAATAGATGGTGTTAGACTTAGTAAAGCAGATAAGAAGATATTTAAGCATTCAGATATAGATGATTTAGAAAGAGTACTTAAAGAAAATAGAGATAAATATAGAAATGCGCTAATTATTACTGACGGTGTATTTAGCATGGACGGTGATATAGCTAAGTTACCTGAAATTGTTGACTTGGCAGAAAAATATGAAGCTATGACTTATGTTGATGATGCTCATGGTTCAGGAGTATTAGGAGAAAGTGGTAGAGGTACAGTAGACCATTTTGGATTACATGGAAGAGTTGACTTTAGTATAGGAACTCTTTCGAAAGCTATAGGTGTTGTAGGCGGATATGTAGCAGGGTCAAAGACTATGTATGAGTGGCTAAATCATAGAGCAAGACCGGTACTATTTAGTACAACTATGCCACCAGCAGCAGCAGGTGCTATAATAGAAGCTCTTAAGATGTTGATGGAATCTACAGAATACACTGATAGATTATGGGATAATGCTAAATATTTTAAAGAGAAACTTGGAACATTAGGATTCGACACAGGACATAGCGAAACTCCAATTACACCAGTTATAATTGGAGAAGAAGCTAAAACCATGGAGTTTAGTCAAAAATTATTAGAAAATGGGGTATTTGTATCAGCTATAGTATTCCCAACTGTACCTAGAGGCACAGGTAGGGTTAGATGTATGGTAACTGCGGGTCATACTAAAGAACAATTAGATAGAGCCGTAGATACCTTCAAAAAAGTTGGAGAAGAAATGAGGATACTATAAAAAGAGGACTTAGTCCTCTTTTTTTCTATAATGGATGGGTTAAAATAGAATAGTAAATATATTGAGGTGATTCTATGATAGTAGGTATTTGTGATATAAAATTAATGATTTATGAATCGAATTCGTTAAAAGACAAAAGACATATTATAAAAGGATTAATTGGGAAAATTCAATCGAGATTCAATGTTTCTATAGCTGAAGTAGGATTAAATGATAGTTGGAGAACCTCAATTATTGGATTTGCCTGTGTAACTAATGACACAAACCATGCTAATAAAGTTATCTCAAGGGTGTTAAAATTTATAGATGGAGACAGTAGAATTGAAGTATTAGACTATAACATTGAAATTATGTAGGTGATTAAATGAAAAAGTTGAGTAAAGAAGAAGTAAAGAAAGTAATAGATATTTTACTTAAATTGTATCCAGATGCAAGACCTGAATTAGAATATTCTAATCCATTTGAGCTGCTGATAGCCACTATTTTATCTGCTCAATGTACTGATGTACAGGTCAATAAGGTTACAGAAAGACTTTTTAAAGATTATAAAACTCCTGAGGACTATTTAAAATTAACACAACAGGAATTAGGGAAAAAGATTAAAAGTTGTGGGTTTTATAAGAACAAAAGTAAGAATATTTTAGCTACCTGTAGATTGTTAATTGAAAAATATGATGGAAAAGTTCCTGACACTTTAGAAGAGCTGATTGACCTTCCAGGAGTTGGAAGAAAGACTGCTAATGTTGTTATAAGTAATGCTTTTGGAAAGCCAGCTATAGGAGTAGATACTCATGTTTTTAGAGTATCAAATAGGATTGGATTAGCTAATAGTGACAAGGTATTAGATACTGAAAAGGATTTAATGAATAATATTGATAAGGAACTTTGGTCAAAAACACATCATTTATTGATATTTCATGGACGTAGAATTTGTAAGGCAAGAAGACCTTTATGTGAGAAATGTCCATTAACCGATTACTGTCTTTATTTTAAGGAAGAAGTTAATGAATAAAGGAAAGGGCTGTTACTATGAAACAGTTAAAAGATTCGAAAGATAATTTGATTTTTTCTCTTGATATAGGAACAAGAACCATCATTGGAATTGTGGGGCAATATACAAGGAATGAAAAGTTTATAATTTTAGATTATTGTATAAAAGAGCATGATAAAAGAAACATGTATGATGGTCAAATACATGATATAGATGGTGTAACTAAAATTGTTGTAAGCATAAAAGAAGAATTGGAGGAACGATTGGGGACAAGGCTAAAAAGAGTCTCAATAGCGGCTGCTGGTAGGTCATTAAAAACTTGTAAGGCAAAGGTTGATAAAGAAATAGATAGTACATCCGAGATTAACAAAAATATGATAGAAATATTAGAATTAGAGGCTATTCAAAAAGCTCAACAAATGATAACTACTAGCGAAAAACAAAGTGGGTTAAAGTATTATAATATCGGATATAGTGTCATTAATTATTATCTTGATGATAATCTGATGAACAAATTAGAAGGCCATAGAGGAGATAAAATAGGAGTAAATTTACTTGCCACATTTTTACCTCATATGGTTATAGAAAGTCTTTATTCAGTAATAGCAAAGGCAGGGCTTGAGGTTGATAATATTGCTCTTGAACCAATAGCAGCAATCAATGTGGCTATAAAAGAAGAATTAAGGTTGTTGAATTTAGCATTAATAGATATAGGAGCTGGGACTTCAGATATTGCTATTACAAAAGAAGGAAAGATTGTAGCATATGCAATGATTTCAAAAGCAGGAGATGAAATTACAGAAGCTATATCTAAAGAATATCTACTGGATTTCAATTCTGGGGAAAGATTAAAGATTGGACTCAGTTCTCAAAATGAGCATAAATTTATGGATGTAGTAGGAGTGGAACATAGGTTATCTACGAAGGAAATAGTAAAGAGTATATATGAAACGATAATAGAAATTTCAGATGATATAGCAAAGAAGATAATAGAATATAACGAGAAGCCACCAAGTGCAGTATTTATTATTGGTGGAAGTAGTCAGATGCCAGGATTAAAGGAATGTATTGCAGAAAAATTAGGCTTACCTAAAGAAAGGGTATCCATTAGAGATACTAGCTTTATAGAAAATATAGAAGGTATAAATAAAGATATTAATGGACCAGATATTGTTACTCCTATTGGTATAGCAATAGAAGGTGTTACTAAAAGAAATAATGACTTTTTACAAGTTGAGTTTAATGGCAGAGAAATCAGAATTTTCAATACCAGAGATATCAAGATTTCAGATATATTAGTGTTAACTGGATTTAACCCAAGAGATTTAATATCTAAATCTGGCGAAAGTTTTATATATTATTTGAATGGGGAAAAGAGGGAAATAGTAGGAAAAGAAGGGAAGCATGCTGAAATATATGTAAATAGCCAAAAAGGAGATCTTAATACACCTGTAAAAGATAATGATAAAATAACAATTATAAAAGCCACAAAAGGAGGAAAGAGGATACCACATTTAAATGACTGTGTACCTATACGGAGAATAATAAGTTTCAATAATAATAAAGTTAATTTGATCAAAGAGATTAGATTAAATGGAGTAAAAGTTGAAGACAATCCTATTTTAGTAGAAAGAGATAACATTGAAGTTTTAGAAATTAGAACAGTAGCTGATCTATTAGAATATATGGGGGAAGATGTTTCAGTTTCTGATATTTTTGTTAATGGAAATGAAGTAATTGAAGAATCATTATTATTGAAAGAGAATGACAAGGTTACAGTAAATTACAAGAGAAACATTAGGTTAATGATTAACGGGAAAGAAAAAATAATTGAGTATAATAAAGAAGATTTCGTATTTGTGGATATATTTGATCATATCAATTTTGACTTAACAAAAGCTAAAGGAAATTTAAAATTAAAGTTAAATGGAAAGGATGTAGAGTATTTAGCCCCATTGAAGAATGATGATGTAATAGAATTATATTGGACTGAATAGTATTGTAATATAAGAAAATACATATATTTATAATATATCACTATAATCTATTTCATGGAGGCTAAGTATGAAAGAAGTCAATAAAAACAAGCATGTGATTTTAATTTTAGCAATTATATTATTTGCTAGTTTAACTGGATTAGGATTATATATTCATTTTAATGTATTGAATACGGACCTAATACATACGGGGGTTAAGGTCGATGAATTTGAAGTATCTCAAATGACTAAAGAAGATGCATTAAATTTTGTTAGAGATAAAAAAAGAGGTATAATAGAAAAGAACATTAAACTTACATATCAAGATAAAGAATACTCTATTTCAATGATGGATTTAGGGTTTGATTATAACTATAGTGAGGCTATTGATAAAGCTTATTTAGCTGGAAGGGAAGGAAATATATTTAAAAGACTTAAAGATATTATGGATATTCGAATTAATGGAGTAAAAATACCACTAGATTCAAATGCTGATGGACAAAAGATAAAACAAATTGTAGATACAGTAGCTGAGGACATAGATGTAGAATCAAAAGATGCAGAAATTCATTTAGATAATGGAAATATCAAGGTAGTTAGTGAAGTGATAGGTAAGAAAGTAGACAAAGAGAAATTGTTTAATATGATTAAAGAAAATATTAGCAAATTAAATATTATTAAGATACCTGTAAATAGTATTATACCTAGATTATCTAAAGATTTGTTAAGTAGAATAAATGGAGCAATTGGTGAATTTTCTACTTCATTTAAAGGAAGCTCTCAAAATAGGATTGAAAATATTAGACTTTCTGCTGACGCAATAAAGGGTAAGATATTAATGCCTGGAGAATCTATGTCGTTTAATGAAACTACTGGACCACGTGAAAAGGAATTTGGTTATAGGGAAGCTAGTGTAATTTTGTCTGGTGAATATACTCCTGGCGTAGGTGGTGGAGTATGTCAGACATCTACTACTCTTTACAATGCCTTACTGTTGGCTGATGTAACCATACT
Organism: Schnuerera sp. xch1; assembly: GCF_019931165.1. Classification (GTDB taxonomy): domain Bacteria; phylum Bacillota; class Clostridia; order Tissierellales; family Tepidimicrobiaceae; genus JAIOUP01. Next base: position 133,591 of record NZ_JAIOUP010000002.1, on the reverse strand, counting down.
AGAAAGATCACCTCATTCAATACCGGCAAACTATGTCGATTTGGGCCAAGATGCGGCTGTAGCCTATGGAGTTTTGGACTTAAAATTTAGAAATGATTTTGACTATCCTATATATTTTGATTCAAAAATAATTGGAGACAGAGTATATTTTTATGTGTATGGGGATGCGAATAATAGGGACTATACAGTAAAAATCGAATCAGAAATTGTAGAAATTATTCACCCAGAAGATGAAATTATAAGAGATAGTGCTTTAAAGCCAGGTAATAAAGTTTTAGTTCAAAAAGGAAGAACTGGATATAGAGTAAACGCTTATAAATCTATACTTAAAGATGGGAAAATTGTAAATAGAGAATTGATCAATAAGGATTTTTATAAGCCAAGAAATGCAATTTATAAAGTAGGAAAAGATGTACCAGCGGATACTGAATCAGATGAGGTATATAATGAAAATGGCAATATAAATGATTGATTGAAAGGAGAATAGTATTGCAAGACATAGATGAGTTGTATGACAAGAAAGTAAAATGTTCTGTATGTAATTATGAGTTTATAACAAAGAAGGTAAGGATTTCAAGGTTGAAATTGATAAAAAGAGATGAAGATTTTTTGTCTTATTATAAAGGAGAAAATCCAATAAAGTATAACATATTTGTATGCCCTAATTGTGGTTTTGCTGCAACAGAGAGTAAATATAGTTTAATTACTTCAAATAAGAAAAGAATAATTTTAAATGAAATTACTTCAAAATGGAATAAAAGAAGCTATGGAGATAAAAGGACTATAGAAACTGCAATTGAAACCTTTAAGCTGGCAATTTATATTGGCCAATTATTAGACTATAAAAAAATAGAATTAGGGTCTTTATCCTTAAATTTAGCATGGTTATACAGAATTAATGGGAATAAGGATGAAGAAATGCGATTTTTAAGGTTAACTAAGAACCTGTATGAAGAAGGTTTTCATAATGAATCATTAGTAGATATAAATATGGATGAAATGAAATTGGGGTATTTAATAGGGGAAATTAATAGAAGATTGGGACACAAAGATAAAGCTTTAAAATGGTTTAGTACAGTTAAATCTAATAAAAATATTAATTCTAATTCTATATTAAAAAGTATGCTTATGGACCAGTGGAGGTTAATTAGGGAAGGATAGATGAAAGGGATTATTAATTATTCGAAAAACTCCAACTTTTATCTGATAAAAATTGGAGTTTTTTGTTGACTATTTATGTTTTTATGATATATTAAACTTGGCAAACAGATTAGGAGGAAAATAGATGAAGTACAAGTTAATAGCTATAGACATGGATGGAACATTATTAAATAGTAACGATGAAATATCTGAAAGAAATAAGATGATATTATCTAAAGCTATAGGACAAGATATATTTATAATCTTAGCAACGGGAAGAATATTCAGATCAGCTTTACATTATAGTGAATATATTGGAATACGTAATCCTATAATAGCTTGTAACGGGGCTATGATTGTCTCAAATGACGGCGATAAAATTATATATGAAAATGCTATTAAGACTGAATTATCCAAAGAAATAATTAGATTAGCAGAAGAAAACAATATATATTATCATTTTTATGATAGGGATACATTTTATTATAAAAAAAATTATGATGTTTATATGCAGTATTATAAATATTATGAAGACAATTTTAGAAGACAAAACGTAAATTTAAAAAGTTTCGATAATCCTTTAAATATTTTAAATCGTATCAATCCTAAGATTTATAAATTTGTATTAATAGAGGATGATACAAATAAACTATCGGCTTTTAGGAAGAAATTAGAGAATGTTACAGGAATAAGTGTTTCTAGTTCATGGAATAACAATATAGAAGTGATGAATGAAGGTGTGTCTAAAGGCAGTGGATTAGAATATCTAACTGAAGCTTTAAATATCGATAGTTCCCAAGTTGTCGCTATAGGAGATAATGAAAATGATATGTCTATGTTTAAAGTCGCAGGGTTAGCAGTTGCTATGGCAAATGGTGATAAAACTATTAGAGAATATGCTGATGTAATAACTACTAACAACGATGAAGATGGAGTAGCAAATGCAATTGAAAGGTATGTATTAAATGATTAGTAAAGGAGAGCGTATATGACCTTAAACATCGTACTTGTAGAACCTGAAATACCACAAAACACAGGGAATATAGCAAGAACTTGTGCCTTAACTAATACAGTTCTTCATCTTGTTAAACCTTTAGGTTTTTCTGTTAGTGATAAGTATTTGAAAAGAGCAGGATTAGACTATTGGGATTTAGTAAATATTCACTATTACGAGAACTTTAACGAATTAATGAAAAAGTACAATAGTAAACAGTTTTTTTATGCTACTACTAAAGGGAAAAAGTATTATACTGATGTTAAATATTTTAGTGATAGTTTTATAGTATTTGGGAAGGAAACCAAAGGATTACCTGATGAGATATTAAATAAAAATTGGGACAAGACAATAAAGATTCCAATGAAACAGGGAATAAAAAGATCATTAAATTTAGCAAATTCTGTAAACGTAATATTATTTGAGGCATTAAGACAACTAGATTTTCCATATTTAGAATAATCTAATAAGTATAAGTAAACTATACTAAATAACCTGAGGTTAGGAGGATGTAAATGGAAATTGCATTACCAGTATTAGGTGGTCTAGGGCTTTTTCTATATGGCATGAATATAATGGGATCAGGACTAGAAAAAGCTGCGGGAGAAAGGTTAAAAAAGTTGATTGAAGTTTTAACTAGTAATAGATTAATGGGAGTAATAATTGGAGCGTTAGTCACTATGGTTATACAAAGTAGCAGTGCTACTACTGTTATGGTTGTTGGATTTGTAAATGCTGGCTTTATGACTTTAACTCAAGCTGTAGGAGTCATAATGGGAGCAAATATTGGTACAACAATAACTGCACAATTAATTGCATTTAATCTTACAGATATAGCTCCATTAGCAGTTGCAATTGGTGTGGCAATTTGGCTTGTTACTTCTAAGAAAAATTTAAAAAGTTTAGCTGAGGTGTTGATAGGATTTGGTATTTTATTTATTGGAATGGACATGATGGGGAGTGGTTTAAAACCATTAGCAGACAATCCTGCTTTTGCAAATATTATGCAGAGTTTAAATGATCCATTTCTAGGTGTATTAGTTGGACTTGGATTAACAACTATATTACAGAGTAGTAGTGCTTCCGTCGGCTTATTACAAGCTTTAGCTTCACAAGGACTTATTTCTTTAAATCTTGCTTTCCCTATATTATTTGGAGATAACATTGGGACAACTACTACAGCATTAATATCTAGTATAGGAGCAAACAAAACGGCAAAAAGGGCAGCAGTAGTACACTTTATTTTTAATTTAATAGGTACAATTATTTTTATTACAATATTGAGAATTCCTATACAAGCTATTGTTTTAAAGGTTTCATCTGGAGATATACAAAGACAAATTGCCAATGCTCATACATTATTTAATTTAGTAAATGTAATTATACAATTTCCATTTGCTAATTTATTAGTTAAGGCAGCTATGAAATTGGTTCCTGGTGACGATATAAAAATGGAAGAAGCAGGATTGAAGTTTTTAGATGCAAGAATTATAGAGACTCCATCAATAGCTTTAGGGCAAGCTGAAAAAGAAGTATATAGAATGGGACAGATAGTTCAGAAAAATTTAATTATGTCTTCTCAAGCATTTAAAAATAAAGATGAAAGATTGACTCGTCAAGTTTTTTCTCAGGAGAAAATAATTAATAGATTGGAAACAGATATTGTTGAGTTTTTAGTGCAATTGTCTAACGAATCTTTAACCGAAGAACAGTATACTCAAGTGAATGTATTGATGAATGTAATAAATGATATTGAAAGAGTTGGTGATCATGCAGATAATATAGCTGAATTAACTCAAGCAGCAATTGAGGATGACTTACAATTTAGTGATCAGGCAATGGAAGAATTCAACAACATATCAAGTAAAAGTCATGAAGTATTTCATAATGCAATAGAATCATTAAATGATGTAGATTTTACAAAGGCAAAAGAAGTATTGAGATTAGAAGAAATGATTGATGAATTAGAGAAAAGTTATAGAAATAGTCATATATATAGGTTAAATAATATGTTATGTTCTCCACATTCAGGTGTAATTTTCTTAGATTTATTGAGTAATTTTGAAAGAATATCTGATCATTCTTCAAATATTGCTCTTTATGTACTAGACAGACTTGATGAAGAATAATGAATATATAAAAATTAACAAAAAAAGGGTTGTATTAATAAATTTTATATATTATAATGTCAATAAAGTGTTAAGAAAATATCAATACAATTAAATATGGCGGATGAGAAGTGCGGAAGAGACCAATATAGCATTGGCGCCGAAGGAATAAGTCATAAGATCTGCCGTTTTATGATGATGATCTCAGGCAAAAGGACCGTACTTTGACGAAACTCTGAAAAGCGAAAGCGCCGAAGGAGCAATCCATTTTTATGGGGAAACTCTCAGGTTTGACGACAGAGTAGAAGGCATTATTGATTGTTTCTTCTAGTCTGTTTTTTTATGACAAAATTAAATTTTAAAATTTATTATTCAACAAAATTCTTATTTAGTATTTAGAATCACTAAATTTGGGTAAAATATATTTGTGCGTATTATATTCATACTGAAATTGTCTGACATAAACGTTGGCATTACATAATGTATATTTAGTATGAATAAGCGTAACCATAAAAGTAGTTAACTAAATAATGGATTCAAAGGAGGAGAAAAAATGTCAGAAATTTATGATGTTGTTATTATAGGAGAAGGACCAGCAGGATTAGCGGCAGGAATATATGCTGCAAGAGCAAGATTAAATACTTTAATAATTGAAAAAGAAAAAGCTGGAGGACAAATAGTTACAACAGATGAAGTAGCGAATTATCCTGGCTCTGTTGAAAATGCAAGTGGACCATCATTAATAGATAGAATGGTTAAACAGGCAAATGAATTTGGTGCAGAGGTAAAGCTTGATACAATTAAAGAAGTAGAACTTGAAGGGAAAACTAAAGTATTAAAGGGAGAAAAAGGTGAATATCAAGCTAAAACTGTGATCGTTGCAACTGGGGCAAATCCAAGACCAATAGGATGCCCAGGAGAAAAAGAATTAAGAGGAAGAGGAGTTTCCTATTGTGGAACATGTGATGCTGCTTTCTTTGAAGACATGGAAGTATACGTAGTAGGAGGTGGGGATACAGCAGTAGAAGAAGGAATATATTTGACTAAATTTGCTAGAAAAGTAACTATAATCCATAGAAGAGATGAACTAAGAGCAGCTAAATCAATTCAGGAAAAGGCATTTGCAAATGATAAAATTGAATTTATGTGGGATTCAGTGGTTAAAGAAATAAAAGGTGATGGAATAGTTGAATCCATGATAGTGAAGAATAAAAAGACTGGTGAAGAAACTGAAATATTTGCTGATGAAGAAGATGGTACTTTTGGAATATTTGTATTTATAGGATATGTTCCAACTACTGAACTTTTTGAAGGAAAACTTGATTTAGAACGAGGATATATCGTAACTGATGAGAATATGAAAACAAATATTCCAGGAGTATTTGCTGCAGGAGATTGTAGAGCTAAATCCTTAAGACAGGTAGTTACAGCAACAGCTGATGGGGCTATTGCAGCTGTTCAAGCTGAAAAATATATAAATGAAACATTAAATGATTAAAAAATATTCTAGGAGGGATAATGATGTTAGAATTAACTAAGAAGAACTTTGAGGAAGAGGTTTTAAATGTAGAAGGTCCTGTATTAGTAGATTTTTGGGGACCAACATGCGAACCATGTAAAGCATTAATGCCACATGTTCATGCATTAGAAGAAAAATATGGAGATAAAGTTAAATTTGCTTCATTAGACATAACAAAAGCTAGAAGATTAGCAATAAAACAAAAGGTCATGGGATTACCAGCTATTATTATTTATAAAGATGGAGCAGAAGTAGAAAGAGTAGCAGAATCTGAAGCTACTGCAACATCAGTAGAAGAAATGGTTAAAAAATACGCTTAATATTGATTTTAATTCTAAGGTTAACTTAGGGTTGAGATACATGCTTAAAAATAAGGGGAGGTGAACTATATGCGTCTTGAATTAGGCCAAGTGCTTATAAAGGATGTTCAATTTGGTGATGAAACTAAAATTGACAATGGTGTGCTTTATGTAAATAAAAAAGAATTGATTGATTTGATTAAGGAAGATGAGCACCTAAAAGAAGTAGACGTAGATATTGCAAAACCTGGTGAAAGTGTAAGAATTACTCCTGTAAAAGACGTTATAGAGCCAAGAGTTAAAGTTGACGGACAAGGAGGAGTATTTCCAGGCGTATTATCAAAGGTTGATGTTGTTGGAAGTGGAAAGACTAATGTACTAAAAGGATGTGCAGTAGTTACTACAGGAAAGATTGTAGGATTCCAAGAAGGTATCATCGATATGACAGGTCCAGGAGCAGAATATACTCCATTCTCAAAACTAAATAATTTAGTTCTAAGATGTGAACCTGTGGATGATTTAAAACAACACAATCATGAAAAGGCAGTTAGATTTGCAGGATTAAAAGCTGCAGCATATTTAGCTGAAGTTGCTAAAGAATTAAATCCTGATAATGTAGAAGTGTATGAGACATTGCCGCTACTTGAGAGCGTACAAAAATATCCAGAATTACCTAAGGTTGCGTATGTTCAAATGCTTCAATCACAAGGCTTACTTCATGATACATACGTATATGGAGTAGATGCAAAACAAATAGTTCCTACAATTCTATATCCAACTGAAATAATGGATGGGGCTATAATAAGTGGTAATTGTGTATCAGCTTGCGACAAGAATACAACTTATCATCACTTAAATAACCCGGTAGTTAAAGATCTTTATGCTAAACATGGAAAAGAAATTAACTTCCTTGGTGTTATAATAACCAATGAAAATGTATATCTAGCAGATAAAGAAAGATCATCAAATTGGACTGCTAAATATACAGAATATCTTGGATTAGATGGAGCTGTAATATCTCAAGAAGGATTTGGAAATCCAGATACTGACCTAATAATGAATTGTAAGAAAATAGAACAAAAAGGCGTTAAAACAGTTATAATAACTGACGAGTATGCTGGTAGAGATGGTGCGAGCCAATCACTAGCGGATGCAGATCCACTAGCAGATGCAGTTGTAACTGGAGGAAATGCTAATGAAGTTATAGAATTACCCCCAATGGATAAAGTAATAGGACATATTGATGTTGCTGATACTATAGCTGGAGGATTTGATGGTAGTTTAAAAGAAGATGGCAGTATAATAGTAGAAATCCAAGCTATAACTGGCGCAACAAATGAATTAGGATATAATAAGATGTCCGCACAAGGATTCTAAAATTGGTTTAAAATAAATGAAAAAATTAAAGAAAGGAAGTGTTCAAATGTCATTATTTGATGCAGATAAAAAAGTAATCATAATTGGCGATAGGGATGGTATTCCAGGACCAGCTATGGAAGAATGTATAAAAACTACAGACGCTGAAGTAGTATTTTCATCAACTGAATGTTTTGTCTGAACTGCTGCAGGAGCAATGGACTTAGAAAATCAAAAGAGGGTTAAAGAACTTACTGAAAAATATGGTGCTGAGAACATGATCGTATTAATAGGTGGAGCTGAAGCTGAAGCAGCTGGATTAGCAGCTGAAACAGTTACAGCAGGAGACCCAACTTTTGCAGGTCCATTAGCAGGAGTCCAGTTAGGACTTAGAGTTTATCATGCAGTAGAACCAGAATTCAAAGAAGCTGTAGATTCAAGTGTTTATGACGAACAAATAGGTATGATGGAAATGGTTCTAGATGTTGATGAAATAATAGAAGAAGTTAAAAGCATAAGAGATGAATATACTAAATTCAATGATTAATTCCCATAAAATTTAAAAAAACGGAGAGGGGGGAATCTAATGGGTAAAATAAAAATTGTCCATTATATAAATCAATTCTTTGCTGGCATAGGTGGAGAAGAAAAGGCTGATTTCCAACCAGAAGTTAGAGAAGAAGCTATAGGACCAGGGATGGCTTTAAATGCACAGTTTAAAGGTGAAGCTGAGATAGTTGCCACAGTTATATGTGGAGACAGTTATTTTGGCGAAAATATGGAAGAAGCAAAGTCAGAAGTGCTAAAGATGGTTAAGAAATACAATCCAGATTTATTCATTGCAGGACCAGCATTCAATGCAGGTAGATATGGAGTTGCCTGTGGTACAATAACGGATGCAGTTCAAAATGAATTAGGAATTCCAGCTTTAACTGGAATGTATGAAGAAAATCCTGGAGCAGATATGTATAAGAAGAGTGTATACATCGTGTCTACAAAAAATAGTGCTGCCGGTATGAGAGATGCAGTTAAGAAGATGGCACCATTAGCTTTAAAAGTTGCAAAAGGTGAGGAAATAGGATCTCCTGAACAAGAAGGATATATTTCAAGAGGTATTAGAAAGAATTACTTTGCAAATAAGAGAGGTTCAGAAAGAGCAATAGACATGCTTGTTAAAAAACTTAAAGGTGAGGAATTCTTAACTGAGTATCCAATGCCAGATTTTGATAGAGTTGAACCGAATGCAGCAGTAAAGGATTTGTCAAAAGCAACAATAGCTGTTGTAACATCTGGTGGTATAGTACCAAAGGGAAACCCAGATCATATTGAATCTTCATCTGCTTCAAAATATGGGAAGTATGATATAGAAGGATTTACAAATTTAACAAGTGCTGATCATGAGACAGCACACGGTGGATATGATCCAGTATATGCTAATGAAGATCCAGATAGAGTTTTACCAGTAGATGTATTAAGGGATATGGAAAAAGAAGGTAAGATCGGCAAACTTCATAGATATTTCTATACTACTGTAGGTAATGGTACTGCTGTAGCAAGTGCTAAAAAGTTTGCAGAAGAGATTGGTAAAGAATTGGTAGCTGACGGAGTAGATGCAGTTATATTAACTTCTACTTGAGGTACTTGTACACGTTGCGGTGCAACAATGGTAAAAGAAATTGAACGTGCAGGATTACCTGTAGTTCATGTATGTACTGTAGTACCAATTTCATTAACAGTAGGAGCTAATAGAATAGTACCAGCAATTGCTATACCTCATCCACTAGGAAATCCAAATTTAGAGCCTGAAGAAGAAAAATCTCTAAGAAGAAAATTAGTTGAAAAAGCATTAAAGGCTCTAGAAACTGAAGTTGAAGATCAAACTGTATTTGAAGATTAATATACAATCTGAAAATGGGTGATATATATATCACCCATTTTCAAACTAAATAAAAATATGTTTAGATAAACGTCGGAGGTGGAAATATGAATTATTCTGTAATAAAAGGAGCAGGTTATATTTTAGTACATGCTAAAGATATGGTAATAAACAATGGAACAACTCAATCAACAGAAAGAGTAATTAACCCTGATTCAGAATACCTAAAAAAGTTACCAAAACATTTACGTGAGTTCGATGAAGCTGTAGGTTATTTTCCGAATCAGGTTTATATAGGAAACTACAAACCAGAGGATTTAAAAAATCATGAACAACCTTGGTACAAAAATCCTATAAAGGATGCAGATAGAAATGGTAAATATGGAGAGATAATGCCAGAAGATGAGTTTATAGGGCTAATGAAAATTGTAGATACATTTGATTTGGTAAAATTAACTGAAGAATTTACTGAAGAAGTAAAAGCTAAATTAGAAGCTCATCCTTTAATAAGAGAAGATTTAATTGCTAGATTAAAAACTGGTGACGATGTAAAAGATATTAAAAAGTTAATTGATGAGCAAGGTGCAGAAGCAATAATTACTGAAGGAGAAGTTGTTGGCTGTGTAAAAAGAGCTCATGATGTTGATCAAAACTTGAATGCACACGTATTATTTGAAAATCTTGTAGTTAAAGCTTCAGGAGTTTTAGCAGGATTAAATCTAGTAGCAAAAAATGATATTAATCCAGATGATGTAGATTACGTAATAGAATGTTCAGAAGAGGCTTGTGGAGATATGAATCAAAGAGGTGGAGGAAATTTTGCCAAGGCCATTGCTGAAATGGTTGGATTCAAGAATGCTACAGGCTCAGACACCAGAGGATTCTGTGCTGCTCCAACTCATGCATTAATAGTAGCTTCTTCACTAGTACAATCTGGTGCGGCTAAAAATGTTGTTGTTCTAGCAGGTGGTTCTACAGCAAAGCTTGGAATGAATGGTAAGAATCATGTCGAAAAAGATATGCCAGTTCTAGAGGATACCATAGGAGGATTTGCAGTTTTAGTAGGTGAAAATGACGGTGTTAATCCAATACTAAGAACTGATATCATAGGAAGACATACAGTAGGAACAGGTTCTTCACCACAAGCAGTAATAGGTGCTTTAATAGCTAACCCACTTGAAGAAGCAGGCTTAAAAATTACAGATATAGATAAGTATTCAGTAGAAATGCAAAATCCTGAGATTACAAAACCAGCAGGAGCTGGGGATGTCCCTCTAGCTAATTTTAAGATGATTGGTGCATTAGCAGTAATGAAAAAACAACTTGAAAGATCTCAGATAAATGATTTTATTGAAAAACATGGTATGGTAGGATGGGCTCCGACTCAAGGACATATTCCATCAGGAGTACCATATTTAGGTTTTGCCAAAGAGGATATATTAGAGGGCAACATTAATAGAGCTATGATAGTAGGAAAAGGTAGTTTATTCTTAGGTAGAATGACCAATTTATTTGATGGTGTATCAATAATTGTAGAAAAGAATCCGGGGAAAGCAGATGAGGAAAAAGGTGTATCTGAAGAAGAGGTTAGAAAACTTGTAGCTGAAGCTATGAGAGATTTTTCTTCTCATCTACTTAAGGATTAGAGGTGATAAAATGTCAGATAATAATATTAAAAATATGATTGGCAAAGTTTTTAATGATATAGCGGATGCAATAGAAACTGGTCAATTTGGAGAAAAAGTAAGAGTAGGAATTACGACTTTAGGAAGTGAACATGGTGTAGATAATGTAATAAAGGGAGCAGAGTTAGCTCAAGAAAAGGACCCTTCTATAGAAGTAGTACTAATTGGACCAAAATCTGATTCGAAATTGACTCAAGTAATTGCTGAAACAGAAGATGAAGGTTATAAGAAGATGGAAGAATTGCTTGATAATGGAGAGATAGATTCATGTGTTACAATGCATTATAGCTTTCCTATAGGAGTTTCAACAGTAGGTAGAACTGTAACCCCAGGAAAAGGTAAAGAGATGATTTTAGCAACTACTACAGGAACTTCTTCTCCTCATAGAGTTGAAGCTATGATAAAAAATGGAATTAGTGGAATCATTACAGCTAAAGCTTTAGGAATACAAAATCCAACAGTTGGTATTTTAAATATTGATGGTGCAAGGCAAGTAGAAAGAGTATTTAATGAATTGAATAATAAAGGTTATGAAATAAACCTTACTGAATCCATTAGAGCTGACGGTGGAAGTGTTATGAGAGGTAATGATCTACTAGCAGGAGTTCCAGATGTGATGGTTACAGATACATTAACAGGAAATATCTTAATGAAAGTATTTTCATCTTTTACAACAGGTGGAAGCTATGAATCTCAAGGTTATGGTTATGGACCTGGGATAGGGGAAGATTATGATAGAATAATATTAATACTTTCAAGAGCATCTGGTGTACCAGTTGTTGCAAATGCTATAAGCTATGCAGCAAGTGTTATTAAGGGTAATATAAAGGAAATAGCAAAGACCGAATATAATAAAGCTAACAAAGCAGGACTTAAAGATATATTAGCAGACATAACTAAAGACACTAAGAAAGCAGAAGACAATGAAGAAGTAGAAGTACCACCAAGTGAAACAGTAACAGAAGGTATTACAGGGATAGATATAATGGACTTAGAGGATGCAGTTAGAGCGCTATGGAAGGAAGGAATATATGCAGAAAGCGGAATGGGCTGTACCGGTCCAGTAGTAATGGTAAGTGGAGAAAAATTATCTAAATCAATGGAGGTATTAAGCAAAGAAGGATATGTAGCTGATAAAGGCGATCCTTGTTAATGAGGAAAACACTCCAAAGGCTTAAAAAGTCTGGAGTGTTTTTTATATCTTTAACTCATTGTACACATTATACATTGAAAAATGGAATAGAATATTATATAATATTCTTGTTAATGTATTTAAAATTAAAGCATTAACGACATAAAATAATATATATATATATAAATTATGAATAGTAATTTATATATAAGTACTTATTAAAAAGCACTTCAAAAAGAAGGGGGAGTTAAAATTGAAAAAAAGATTATTAGCATTACTGTTAATTGGAACTTTGGTCTTCACACTTGCAGGATGTACAGGAACGGATCAAGAACCCACAGATGGAGAGCCTGCAGATGAAGAAACTGCAGATAATGAAACATCATCAGGAGAAGCATTAAAAATTGGGATGGTTACAGATGAAGGCGGAGTACATGACCAATCCTTTAATCAGTCAGCGTGGGAAGGGTTAGAGCTTGCTGAAGAGGAACTAGGCATAGACCCTTCATATGTAGAATCTCAACAAGATGGAGATTTTGCACCGAATTTAGAAACTTTGCTTGAAGCAGACAATGATCTTATCTGGGGGGTTGGATTTAAGCTAGCAGATGCTATAAAGGATGCTGCAACAAATAATCCAGATCAGAAATATGCAATTGTTGACCACTCATTTGGAGATGAAACTCCAGACAACGTAGTAAATGTTATGTTTAAAGCTGAACAACCATCTTTCTTAGTAGGTTATATTGCAGGTCATATGACTGAATCTAACAACGTTGGTTTTGTTGGTGGAGTTGCAGGAGACATTATCTGGGGGTTTGATTATGGATTCCATGCGGGAGTTCAAGTGGACAAGTTACAATGAATGGAAGGAATATTGCCAATTTATCTCCTAGAGAGATTATAGATAGTGGTATCAATAATATACCAGAAGATAGACAAAAAAGAGGATTAGTTTTAGATTTTACTGTAGCTGAGAATTTAATATTAGAAAATTACCATGAGAAACCTTTTTCTCAAAAAGGTAGGTTAAATCATAAAAAAATTAGTGGTCATGCAATTGAATTGATGGAGAAATTTGACATCAGGCCACGAAATGATAAGCAGTTAGCTGGAGAGCTATCTGGTGGAAATCAACAAAAGGTAATTCTTGCTAGAGAGATCACTAATGATCCAGAAGTTTTAATAGCAGCTCAACCAACTAGAGGTTTGGATGTAGGAGCTATAGAATATGTTCATAGATATTTAATCGAGCAAAGAAATAAGGAAAAAGCTGTTATACTAGTTTCTTTTGAATTGGATGAGATAATGGATGTTTCAGACAGAATTGCTATTATTTATGATGGCAAAATAGTAGATATAATAGATGCAAATGATGCAGATGATGCAGATGAGAAAACTATTGGTCTTTTAATGGCTGGAGGAGGTTCTAGTAATGAAACAGAGTAAGATTTTAATAACTTTAATATCCATTATATTAGGATTATTAGTAGGTGGCATTGCATTATTAATAGCTGGATTTAATCCTATAGAAGCTTACGGAATAATGTTTAATGGTATATTCGGTAGTCCTAAATATATTGCATGGACTATAGTAAGGTCAACTCCTCTTATATTAACAGGAATATCTGTAGCATTTGCTTTTAAAACAGGACTTTTTAATATAGGAGCAGAAGGTCAATATATAATAGGAAGTTTAGCAGCCACTTTAGTGGGTTATTTTTTGGAAGCGCCAATAATAATACATGCAATTGTTGCCATATTAGCAGGTTGTTTAGCTGCAGCTATATGGGGAGGAATTGCAGGGCTTCTTAAGGCAAAATTTGGAATCAATGAGGTCATCACAACTATAATGTTAAATTGGACAGCCTTATATTTTAGCAATTTTGTAGTATTTTGGGAACCATTTAAAAGGCCTAACAGAGATGCCTCTCAAAAAATATTAGATACTGCAAGTATAGAGATACTAGAAAAGTGGAAAATTTCTGATGCAGGAAAAGAGGTTTTAAATAGTAACGAGTTTTTGAAAGACTTTTTAAATCCACCTATTAATTTTGGATTTATAATTGCAGTATTAATAGCAATTCTAGTATGGTACATATTAAAACATACTACATTGGGATATCAATTAAAAGCAGTAGGTTTTAATAAAGATGCAGCAGAATATGGTGGAATAGATGTTAAGAAAAAGATGATAATATCTATGGCGATAGCAGGAGCAATAGCAGGAGTAGCAGGCGCCACTCAGGTATTAGGAGTATCCAAAGAGACAGCTATATTAGCAACTACAGAAGGCTATGGTTTTGATGGAATAGCTGTTGCATTGATAGCGAGTAATCATCCTATTGCATCTATACCTGCGGGATTATTATTTGGTGGATTAAAATATGCAGGCAGTAAATTACAACCTAATATAGGAGCACCGATGGAAGTAATCAATATAACTATAGGGGTAATAGTGTTCTTTATTGCTATGCCAAAGCTTATTCAAATAATAACTTCATTTGTTAGCAGAAGAAAGAGAGGTGTAGAAGTTGACGATACTAAGTGATTTAGGAGGAATAATTGGTATAAGTTTAATGTACTCAGCACCTTTATTATATACTTCATTAGGTGGAGTTTTATCAGAAAATTCTGGAGTTGTAAATATAGGGCTTGAAGGCATGATGACAATAGGCGCTTTTGCTGGAGCAGCTGTAGCTTATTTTACTCAAAATCCATGGATTGGATTTGTAGCAGCTGCTATAGCAGGAGGACTATTGGCATTGTTACATGCAGTTGCATGTGTAACATTTACAGCTGATCATGTGGTTTCAGGGATTGCTATTAATTTTATTGGTCCAGGCTTAGCCTTATTTTTAACTAAAATTTTTTTTGACGGTGCAGCTATGACTATACCTTTAGATTTAGATCATAAGATTCCAAGACCATTAAATGGATTTTTTTCATCAATTTCAGTTTCAAATGATATATTAAAAGAAATTGTTGGTACCTTAGATTCGATATTCAATCAATATGCTACTGTCTATATTGCGTTTATATTGGTATTTGTTATTTGGTTTGTACTTTACAAAACCAAGATTGGATTAAGAATTCGTTCTGTAGGTGAGCACCCAAGAGCCGCAGATACCCTGGGTATAAATGTATATGCAGTGAAATACTTGGCAGTTATTTTATCAGGAGTATTGGCAGGACTTGGCGGTGCTGCAATGAGTATTGCAGTGGTGTCTAATTTTAGAGCAGCTCTAATATCAGGTCAAGGTTTTATAGCTTTAGCAGCTATGATTTTTGGAAAATGGAGACCACAGGGAGCTATGTGGGGATGCTTATTATTTGGTGCAGCTCAGGGTCTTTCAATTTATTTAGGAGGTACTACTCTTGGAATATCTTCTCAGTTGTTAGCTATGTTGCCATATATAATAACATTAATAGTGTTGATGCTATTTGTAGGGGAATCGAACGGACCAGCTGCAAATGGACAACCCTATGAGAAGAATCAAGCTTAAAAACTTTTAGCCTCATGTGAGGCTAAAAGTTTTTATATGAACAAATGATTTTGTACTTAATCATTTATTTTGGTATAATAATGTTAATAACTTAATAAATATGTATTAATATTATCTATAATAATAATCTTGGGAGTGAGCTCAATGAAATTAGGATACAATTTGGCACTTGAGCAAGTTCAGAAGTTAATAATGACTCCAGAATTAAGACAAGCTATACAATTGCTTCAATTTAACAGCCAAGAACTCAATGAGTATTTAAAAGAACGAATTGAAGAAAATCCTATGTTAGATCCAGTAAATGACGAGTTGGAATATGAAAATATAGATAATTATAGTAGTGAAAAAGATGAAATTGATTGGAAAGAGTATATTGATAAATATGATGATGTTGGTTACATGCCGCAAAAGGATAAGAATGCTAAAGAATATAATTATGAAAATTTTATCGGCTATTCACTTTCTTTAAGAGAAAATTTATTATTTCAACTGAATGTTTCAGTAGTTAATGAAGAAGATTTAAGAATTGGAGAAATTATAATAGAAAATATTGATAAAAATGGATATTTAATTTCTGATATTAATCAAATAGCTATGGATTTAAATGTTGAGGTTCAAAAAGTTGAAAACGTTTTATCTATTATTCAAACATTTGACCCTGTAGGAATAGGGAGTAGAAATTTAGAAGAATGTTTATTAATCCAAATAAATAATGATAAATCTAGAAATCCAAATGCAGATAAAATAATTAAAAAGTACTTAAAGGATTTGGCTAATAATAGATTATCAAAGATAGCAAAAGAGCTTAATATAGAATTAAAAGAGGTACAAGAAATTTACGATTATATAAAGACTTTAGAGCCGAAACCTGGTAGGTGCTTTAGTGATAATTCAGATAATGTAAAATATATCATTCCAGATGCAACTATTGAATTTGTTGATGGAGAGTATATTATATTATTAAATGATGTAACTGCTCCTAGATTGAATATCAATAAATTTTATAGGGAAATGTTAAGAAAAGAAAATGAATCTGAAGCAACTGAATTTTTAAACGAAAAGTTGAACTCTGCTTTGTGGATTATTAGGAGTATTGAACAAAGAAGGATGACAATCTACAACGTTGTAAAATCCATATTGAAGTTTCAAATGAACTTTTTTGAAATAGGAGAAAAAGGGTTAAAACCTTTGACATTAAAAGAAGTAGCAGAAGACATTAATATGCATGAATCAACTGTAAGTAGGGCTACTAATGGTAAGTATGTACAAACACCTAGAGGACTATATGAGCTAAAATATTTCTTCTGCAGTGGCATTTCAACTAATCAAGGAGAGGACATATCTTCTACTAGTATCAAAGCAATTATTAAAGAAATTATAGAAGGAGAAGATCCAAGCAAACCCTATAGTGATCAAAAAATATCTAATATTTTGAAGAAAAGAGGAATAAATATATCTAGAAGAACTGTTGCAAAATATAGAGATGAATTAAAAATTTCTTCATCATCAGTAAGAAAAAGATATTGATTTATGTTCTTTTAGTTTGAATTATGATAATAATTTGTTATTTTACTTTTCAACTTATATAAAATTTGCCAAATTTTCTTGAAAATTAAATATATATAGTATATAATAAAAAATGTAAGAAAATGAATATTTAGAAAATTGTTGCATGTCACTTGTTTATTCAGATGTGATATATGCACATTGTCATAAGCAAGGTCATTAGGAATTTTTGCATTTGCTATATTCGTATAGTATTTCTATGGCCTTGTTTTTTGTTATATTATTAGTACTTATTGGGGTGATTAGGGTGATTAATAAATAGAACTGTGTTCATTAAGTTCTAGTATTTATAAAAAACAAAGGGGGTATGTTTATGTTATTTGACTTATCGCCAATCTTCGCTTTGGTGCCATTAGTTATCTACATAATTCTAGCTTTTAAGGACATTAATGCAATCTTGAATGTTACTATTTGTGTATTATTAAGTGCTATTATTACGAAACAACCTTTAATGGAGATGGGAAATGTAATTAATGAAGCATTAGGATCTTTTTTAGCAATGATAGGATTTATTATAATGTTAGGAGCAGCTTTAGGAGAAATTTTAAAGAGAACAGGTGTAGCAGAATATATAGTATTAACGTTTATGAACAGAATAGGTATTAATAGTGAAAGAAAAGCAATTTTAGCAGTTATGATTTGTTCTTGTATTTTAGTAACTTTGCTTGGAACCCTTGCGGGGGCAAATGCTATTATTGCACCTATTGTTATTCCTTTAGTGGCAACAATTGGATTAACACCATCTACTTTAGCTGTTATATTTCAGGGAGCAGGAGCAACTGGACTATTCATAGGCCCATATTCCCCTCAAGTTGTGACTATAATGGAAGTTACTGGACTTAGCTATGGAGTATACTTATCTGGTGTAGGGATACCATTAGCTTTAGTCTGTTGGATAGTAACATTATTAATGTCACAAAGAATTCAAAATAAAACTAGAAATGTATATGCATATGATGATGTTGAAAAACCGAATACAGACTATAATTCAACTTCTGAAACTAAAAGAGCTACAATAGTATTCTTTTTATCACTTATTGTATTAGTTGCTTATGGAATTATTACTCAAGGCGGGTCATCTTATGCCATAGTCGTAATGTTTACAACTGCTATTTTAACAGGTATTGCAGGTAAATTAAGTCCAAACGTCATATTTGAAACTTTGGTAGAAGGTGCTAGCAAAATGGTATCGCTTTTTATCATGTTTGTTCTATTTTATCCATTTATAACTTTTATTTCAGAAGCTGGAGCATTTGATGCTTTAGTAGAGTTACTTCAACCTCTATTAGCATCAGAAAGTTCAATATTATTCTCTTTTATTGCTACCTTAACAGGAATATTTGGAATTGGAGGAGCAGCCGCTGCTCAAACAGTTGTAATGGATAATATGTTCAGCACTTTAGCTAATAACTTAGGAATTTCAACTACTTTATGGGCTTTAATTTTATTAGTAGGCTCTCAAATAACCTCTTTTGCTTATCCAGAAGCAGATATGCTTGGTCAAATGGGACTTGCAAGATCTAAAGATTTAAAGAACATGGTCAAATTTGGTATAACCCTTACAATTGCTACTGTAATATTAGTATTGATTAGATCTATCTTTAGTTAATTAAATTCTATAAAAAGATTTGAGGAGTGAAATAAATGGGTTTAAGAGAAAAAATAGATAATATTATTAATTCGACAGAAGCTAATGTGGGAGTAGCAGTAAAAACGTTGAATAATCAAGATATTATATCAATAAATGAGGATAGAATATTTCCTTCCGCTAGTTTAATAAAATTATATACACTTGCTGAGGCATGTCGCCAAATGAAAGAAAATAAAATAAAGCTTTCTCAAAAAATACTTTTAACGGATGAAGTTAAAGTAGGAGGAGATGGAATACTAAAGGAGCTGAATTCAGGACATAAACTTACTGTAGAAGAATTATTAATATTGATGATTATTATTAGTGATAATACTGCTGCCAATATTATTATTGATTTAATAGGAATGGAGAATATCAATGATTTTATAAGAACAATGGGTTTTGATTCTACTGTATTGCAGAGAAAAATGATGGATTTTAAGGCTGCAAAAGCAGGAAAACAAAACTTTACTAGTACAAAAGATGTATTGAAATTTTTTGACTATTTATATAAAGGAATACTTATTGATAGAGAAAGTTCTAGGTTTATGATAGAGATTTTAAAAAGACAACAAGTAACAGGAAGATTAGATTTATACCTACCTGAAGAAATTATAATAGCTCATAAGACTGGTGATTTAGATTATCTAGAACATGATGCAGGTATAGTATGTTTAGAAAATAATCACTATATCATTTGTGTTCTGACAGATAATAATATATCAAATAAAGATGGAAGAGAAATAATCGGCAAAATTTCAAAACTAGTATATCAGGAATTTTCAAAAAATATTTTATTACATCGTGACTAAATTGTATTATAAGGAAATTGTATATGTAATTGGAGATGGAAATTTTTAAGCTAATTAGACATTAAATATAGACAAGATGAATATATAACTATATATAAATTAATAATTCTAAAATTGTAGTAGTAGCTATAAATTTGTAATTGTTAAAATTAGATTGCTTTCTGGAACTCATTAGTAACATTCTTCTATTTTATATTAAAGAAGAAATAAACTAAGAAATATTATGGAGGGATGAAATATGAAAAAATTAAAAATGATTTTAGTGATTTTACTATTATTTACTTTTAATTTCAATTCAATAAGTTGTGCTAAAAATCCTAACAGTAATGATAATGAAAAGTATAAACAGTTTCAATCTAATATACCCAAAGTAACTGAAGACATGTTATATCCAGAATTTTGGATTAAAAATGCATCAAAGGTTAAAAAAGTTTTAAATACGCCTGAGGAAATAGAAGCCTATAATAGAGAAAACGTTGATATATGTGAACCTGTTGTAAATTTAGAGAATTACCAAGAAAGTTTTACTAAAGAAGAATTAACACAGTTAATCGAAGGTATAAGTAAACCTTCTAGTAGCCCTAGATATAATAATAAGGGGGAGCAAGTAGGAAAAGAATATTATGATGAATTGATTAAAAATTTAAATTTAAAAAATTTAGATACGGTTAATGAAGTTAGATATGGAATAACAGTAAGAAGAACTGAAATGAGAACTTTTCCAACTTATGATAGACTGTATAGTTCTCCTAATGACTATAATATTGATAGATCAATGGAAACAGCAGTTTATCCTATAGAACCAATGGTGATTTTATCTGAGAGTACAGATGGTGAATGGTATTTTGCTCAAATATATAATTATTTGGGATGGTTACCTGCTAAGGATGTTGCCATAACTGATAAAGATACATTATTTAACTATGTAAACAGAGAAGATTTTCTAGTTGTTACAGGTAGAAGAATACATACAAATTATAATTATTTAAAACCACAGATATCAGAACTTCAATTAGATATGGGTGTAAGAATTCCATTAGCAATAGAAGATGAAATACGAGAAGATTTTTATGGACAAAATCCTGCAGGTAATTTTGTTGTAAAGCTACCCATTAGGAATAAAGAAGGAACCTTAGAATTTGATTATGCTTTGATTTCGAGGTTAGCAGATATAAATTTAGGTTATCTACCATATACAAGAGAAAATATTATTAATCAAGCTTTTAAATTCCAAGGTGAACGTTATGGATGGGGCGGTATGTTTAATGCTAGAGATTGTTCCGCATTAATGATGGATATATATAGAACTTTTGGAGTAAAACTTCCTAGAAATGCATCAGAACAAGGGAAATTAGCAACAGGTGTATTCCATGAATTTTCAGAAAAAATGACATTGGATGAAAGAGAAAAAATATTGGATAAGTTAGGACCTGGAATAGGTTTGTATATGGATGGTCATGCGATGCTTTATCTAGGAGAGTATAAAGGAGAATATTATGCGATTCATGATTTTTCAGGTTTCTATACTGAAATTGATGGTGAGGTAGTTTATAAAAATGTATGGGAAGTTGCAGTTACCCCACTAAGTATATTAAGACTTTCAGATGATATTTATAAGACTTACCTAGAAGTTTTATATGGAGCAAGGGAGTTTATATTGCAGAATGAATTACCTAATAATTAGTATATAATTGGATAGGTGGTAAAAATGTATGATAAAAATACTGTATATGTAATTGGACACGGCAAAACCAATAAAGATAATGCTATTACAGAACAATTTAAGATATTTTTTATAGGATTTGTTATTGATACTGAAACTGATAAGGTTATTGATCTTTCATGTTCTTCAACAATATTTACCACTAGAGAGTTTATTGTCAGTATATTTATGGATAGGAAATTTGATAAATATTATGAAGATCTAGAAAATGAAATAATGAAAAGATATTTTGGTTCTTCACAAAAAGCAATAGTAATAGCCTATAAAGATGCATTAAAAAAATATTTAGAAGTTAAATCAAAATATTATTGTAAAGGGGAGTATTAAATGAAAATTAAGGATATAAAGCTTGGACATATATCTGTTCCACTTAAAAAGCCCTTCAAGACTGCTTTGAGAACAGTTAATAGCGTGGACGATATCATAGTAAGAATTGAAACCGATACTGGTTATATTGGATATGGAGAAGCACCACCAACGGGAGTAATAACGGGAGATACAACGGGGGCTATAATAGGTGCAATAGAAGATCATATAAAGAAACATTTAATTGGTATGGATATAGAAAATATAGAAGAAATAATGTTAAAATTAGATAACTCTATTGTGAAAAATACAAGTGCTAAAGCAGCAGTGGATATAGCCATTTATGATCTGTATGGACAGTTATACAAAGCGCCAGTTTATAAGTTACTAGGAGGTTATAGTAAGGAAATAGTAACTGATATAACCATAAGTGTTAATGATCCGGAAGAAATGGCTCAAGATAGTGTTGAAGCTGTAAATCAAGGATATAAAACACTTAAGATTAAAGTCGGTAAAAATTCAACACTAGATTTAAAACGTATGAAAGCTATTAGAGATGCTGTTGGATATGACGTGGATTTAAGAATAGATGCAAATCAGGGGTGGAATGCTAAAGAAGCTATATACACTTTAAGAAAGATGGAAGATGCAGGTTTGAATATAGAGCTTGTAGAGCAACCTGTACCAGCTCATGATTTTGAAGGACTAAAACTGGTAACTGATAATGTTAATATTCCTGTGATGGCAGATGAAAGCGTTTTTTCACCTAAGGATGCCATGACTATCATGCAAATGCATGCAGCTGATTTAGTTAATATAAAGTTAATGAAAACAGGTGGTATACATAATGCACTAAAGATATGTTCTATGGCTGAAGTATATGGAATAGAGTGTATGTTAGGATGTATGCTAGAAGCTAAGGTAAGTGTTACTGCGGCTGTCCATTTAGCTGCTGCTAAAAGCATAATTACTAAAATTGATTTGGATGGTCCAGTATTATGTAAAGAAGATCCAATCGATGGAGGTGCCATATTTGAGAATTATAGGATTACATTAACAGATGACCCTGGCTTTGGATTCAGAGAGATACATGGTGTAACTTATAGACATTAACATATAAAAAGTATAATTAAATGGTACAGAGCTATATGTTATTAAATTAAGGGGGGATAAAGATGGAACTAGGAAAATACGCATTAGTATCAGAATCATCATTATTGGCATTACTACCATTATTAGCTTATCTTATTATGGTCTTTAAAAATAAATCTAACTTAGCTGGATTAATAGTTGGTGTGATTGTAGGAGCAATTCTAACTGGACAAGGAATTGCAAGTTTAGCTGGTATCTTTGCTAACTCTCTAGGCTCTTTTTTAGCGATAATTGGAATTATAATTATGTTTGGAAGTGGTCTTGGTTACTTAATGAATAAAACAAAAGTTAGTCAAACGCTTGTATACTGGATAGTAAAAGGAATTGGTGTAGATAGTGAAAAAAAAGGTATGATAGCAGTTGTAGTTAGTTCTATTGTAATATGTGGACTGTTGGGAACGTTAGCAGGTGGAAATGCGATCATAGCTCCTGTTGTAATTCCTCTTGTTGCCACAGTTGGATTAACACCAAGTGCAGTTACATCGTTACTTAGAGTTGGTGGTGAAGTTGGGCTAATGGTAGGTCCATTGACTGGAGTTACTCTTGCTACTATGGGAGTTACTGGTTTATCCTATGGCGAGTTAATGTTATGGGCAGTTATTCCATTTAGTATTGTATGGATCGGTTCTACAATGTTTTCAGCAGGTAGAATTCAAAAAAAGCTAAAAGGTGTGGAAACATATGAGATAACTGATGAGATGATAGATATCAATGAAATGGTCATAACTAAAGAGCAAAAGCGTACAACTATTTTATTTCTTTTAGCATTCTTTTTACTAGTTGGCTTTGGTGTTATTACAGGACAAGGTACAAATTATGCTATAATTGTTATGTTAGTTCTATCTGCGGTACTTATAATAAGCAGTAGAATGGAAATTGATTCTGCAATTGATACATTCGTTGAAGGTGCAATGAAAATGGTAAACATGTTTTTTATATTTATTTTCTTTGAAGTTATGTTTTTTTTAATTAATCTCGGTGGTGGATTTGAAGCATTAGGCAATCTTTTAACAAATTTGGTAGAAGGCGGAGGAAAGGCTTTAGTTTTAATAATAGCATCTTTAATTGGAGGGTTTGGTATAGAAGCGGCTGCTGTTGCTGAAATTACTTTAGTACACGAAATGTTTATAGACTTAGTTAATTCAGTTGGTTTACCAATAGAAATTTGGGCTACTGCTCTATTAGCTGCTACAAGAATAACAGGATCTGTCTATCCAACTGCAAATCTTGCTGGGCAAATGGGTATTGCACGTTGTACAAATATGAAGGAAGTTTTAAAAGTATGTTGGATAGGTGCTGCTGCACTATGGATCTGGGTTATAATATGGTCACTTGTTGGGCCAATACTTGCTGGATAAAAATAAAAGTTATATAGAAAGTTAGATAGAAACTCCTGTCTTTAATTAAAGACAGGAATTTCTATCGTAATTGTCCTTGAAAATTAAAAACATATAGTTTATAATGTACTTGCAGGAGATAATGATATATTTTTTTATCTATTCCGGGACAAAAAATATACATTGGGGACAGTAATAGACCCTCAATATATAAATATTATGTTTTTCCATATACTAAGAAATAATTGATTTTAAGAGGTGCTTTTATATGGATTTAATTGAAATTGAAAAGAAGATAGCCCCTGAAATTTTTGATATTCTGGATATAAGGTACAATATTTTAAGAAATATTTATTATAACCAGCCTATTGGGAGAAGAGGGCTTTCTAATAAAATAAATATTGGAGAAAGAACAATACGAACCGAAGTGAACATTTTAAAAAAACAGGGCTTATTAAATGTTGAAAGCGTGGGTATGTATGTAACAGAAGAAGGGAAAAGAGTTATTGAAAATCTAGAAGATATAATAAGAGAATTGAGAGGCATATCTGAACTAGAGAAAAGATTAAAAAGAGTATTAAATATAGAAAATATAATAATAGTTCCAGGTAATTCCGATAAAAATGGATTAGTACTAAAGGATATGGGAAAAACTACTTCCATGTATTTAAGGAAAATAATACAAGATAATTTTATAATAGGGATTACTGGAGGAACAACAATGGCTAAAATTGCTGAAGAAGTTCCTGCCAATAAAGTTGCAGATAATATATTAGTAATACCTGCGAGAGGTGGTTTAGGGAAAGATGTAGAAACTCAATCTAATAGTATTGCAGCCAAATTGGCGAAAAAATTACAAGGTAGTTATAAACTTCTCCATGTGCCTGATAATATAGACAGAGAAACCTTGGAAGCAGTATTAAAAATTACAGATATAAAAGAAGTAATAGAGCTAATAGATAAGATGAACATATTAATATTTGGAATAGGAAGAGCAGATACAATGGCTGAAAGAAGACAATTGCCTGAGAAACAGAAAAAAAGAATGATTGAAAAAGGAGCTGTTGGAGAAGCCTTTGGTCATTATTTTGATATTGAAGGAAATGACATATATGAATCATTAACAGTAGGTATAAATTTAAAAGCATATAATAGTATTGACACTATTATAGGGGTTGCTGGTGGAGAAAATAAATCAGAAGCAATAATGGCAGTGGCTTCTTTGAGAAACGATATTACTATAATAACAGATGAAGCAGCTGCGAGAAAAATAATAAAAATTGTTGATAAAGCTACAGAGTAGCTTTTAATATATAATATTTATTTTAAAACAAGGAGGAATATTAATGACTATGAAAGTTGGATTAAGTGGATTTGGTAGAATTGGAAGAGATGTATTAAGAATTTACTTTGAAGAAAATCATACAGAAGATTTTGACATAGTAGCATTAAATGCATCAGGAGATTTAAACACTTTAGCACATTTATTCAAATATGATTCTCTTTATGGAAAGTTTAATGGAACTATAGAAGTAGTAGATGATGGGTTTGTTATTAATGGTAAAAAGATAAAAGTAATTGCACATAGGGACCCAGCAGAGATTCCATGGAAAGAATTAGGAGTGGAACTTGCAATCGATTCTACAGGAGCTTTTAGAGATAGAGAGGGTTTATCAAAACATATTGATGCAGGAGCTAAGAAAGTAATTCTTACTGCCCCAGCTAAAAATGGAGATATTACTATAGTAATGGGAGTTAATGATAAGGATTATGACCCAAAAAAACATAACATTATTTCAAATGCTTCTTGTACTACAAATTGTCTTGCACCAGTTTCAAAGGTTATAGTAGACAAATTTGGAGTTAAGAAAGCATTAATGACAACTGTCCATTCATATACAAATGACCAGCAAATATTGGATAAAAGACATAAAGATTTAAGAAGATCAAGGGCAGCAGCAGAATCAATTATTCCAACAACGACTGGAGCGGCTAAAGCAGCAGCTGTTGTAATTCCAGAGTTAAAAGGGAAAATAAATGGATTTGCTATGAGAGTTCCAACTCCAACAGTTTCAATAGTAGACGTAGTATTTGAAGTTGAAAACAATACAACAGCAGAAGAAGTAAACCAAGCATTAAGAGAAGCAAGTGAAGGAGAAATGAAAGGTATACTAGGATTTTCAGAAGAACCATTAGTATCTATAGATTATAGAGGAGATTCGCGTTCTTCAATAGTTGATGGACTTTCAACTATGGTAATAGACAACATGGTTAAGGTTGTTTCTTGGTATGATAATGAATGGGGATATTCAGCAAGAGTTGTGGATCTTGTAACAAAGGTTGCAAATAAGTAGGATTATGAGTCGTACTTTAGTGATAGGTTACGACATATTTATAAAGAACGGCATCTTCGAATCTTGGAGTGGAGGTGGCGTTCTTCCCAAATATGTCGTGAATTTCTACTAATTTATGATACACTTTTTATAAGAGGTGATATTATGTTGAATAAAAAAACATTGAAAGACTTAGATGTAAAGGGAAAAAGAGTATTAGTGAGATGTGATTTTAATGTTCCTATGGATGACAATAGAAATATTACTGATGACAGAAGAATAATCAGTTCATTACCTACTATAAAGTATTTGATTGAAAATGGAGCAAAAGTTATTCTAATGTCCCATCTTGGGAGACCAAAGGGGGAACCCAGTCCTAAATTTAGTTTAAAACCAGTAGCTAAAAGATTATCAGAACTATTAAACAAAGAAGTGTCATTTACAAATGATGATAGAATAGTTAGCAAAAAGGTAGAAAAAATGGTTTCAAATATGAAAGATGGAGACATAGTTTTATTAGAAAATACCAGATTTAGAAAAGAAGAGAAGAAAAATGAAGTAACTTTTGCTAAAGAATTAGCTTCGTTAGGAGACTTATTTATAAATGATGCATTTGGTACTTGCCATAGATCACATGCTTCAAATGTAGGTATTTCAGATCAATTACCATCTGCAGTAGGATACTTAGTAGAAAAAGAAATAGATGTGATGGGTAAAGCTTTGGAAAACCCCAAAAGACCTTTTGTTGCAATATTAGGAGGAGCAAAAGTTTCAGATAAAATTGGAGTGATAGAAAATCTACTCAATAAAGTGGATTCCATAATAATAGGTGGAGGTATGGCCTATACTTTTTTAAAAGCTCAAGGGCTTGAGATTGGAACATCTATAGTAGAAGAAGATAAGCTAGATTTAGCCAATGAGTTACTCAAAAAAGCGGAAGAAAAAAATGTGAAGCTATTATTACCAGTGGATATTGTGGTGGCTAAAGAATTTGATAATGATACTGAGTTTAAAACAGTTTCCATAAATGAAATCCCTGAGAATATGATGGGGATGGACATGGGAGGGGAAAGCATAAGAGCATTTTCAGAAGAGATTATAAATGCCAAAACTGTTATCTGGAATGGTCCGATGGGAGTATTTGAAATGGAGAACTTTAAGAAAGGTACAGATGCAATAGCTAAATCAATGGCAGAGTCTCAAGCAACTACAATAGTAGGTGGTGGAGATAGTGCTTCAGCTGTTGAAAAGGCAGGATATGCTGAAAAAATGACCCATATTTCAACTGGTGGAGGAGCATCTTTAGAATTCTTTGAAGGCAAGATGTTGCCAGGGATTGCCGCTATCGACGATAAATAAGGAGTGATAAACATGCGTGTACCAATAGTTGCTGGAAATTGGAAAATGAACAATACTATATCTGAATCCCTTACATTAATAAGTGAAATAAAGGAGCAGAATTTAAATGAAAATGTAGAAACAGTAGTGGCAGTTCCATATACCAGTTTAAGTGAAGTGAAAAAAGTCCTAGAGGGAACAAACATAAAATTAGCTGCACAAAATATGCATTGGGAAGATAAAGGAGCTTTTACTGGTGAAGTGTCTCCGTTGATGTTAAAGGAGATTGGAGTTGACTATTGTATAATTGGACATTCTGAAAGAAGAAAGTATTTCAATGAAATAGATGAAACTGTAAATAAAAAGATTGAATCGGCTCTAAACAATAATATTAAACCTATAGTATGTGTAGGAGAAACATTAGAAGAAAGAGAAAGTGGAAGAGAAGAAGAAATAGTTGGAAGACAAATATTAAAAGGCCTACAAGATATAGATAAAAAAAGTGTTAAAGATATTATAATAGCTTATGAACCTATTTGGGCAATAGGTACGGGCAAAACAGCGTCAAGTAATGATGCCAATAAGATGTGTAGCTTTATTAGAAAAACTATTGCTGACAAATATGGCGAAGAGATTAAAGAATCTATAAGAATTCAATATGGAGGAAGTGTAAAGCCAAACAATATAAGAGAATTAATGAATAAGGATAATATTGATGGTGCATTAGTAGGTGGAGCTAGTTTAAGAGCTGAAGATTTCATTAAGATAGTAAACTATTAAATGGAGGATTTAAATATGACTAAAAAACCAGTAATGCTAATAGTATTAGATGGTTGGGGTATTGGAAAGGATTATGATGGTAATGCTATCTATTTGGCACATACACCCAATTTTGATAGACTCATGAAGGAATACCCTAATACTCAATTAAAAGCAAGTGGATTGGCTGTTGGGCTACCTGAGGGGCAAATGGGTAATTCGGAAGTTGGGCATTTGAATATTGGTTCTGGTAGAATAATATATCAAGAGCTAACTAAAATAACTAAATCAATCGAAGACGGAAATTTTTTTAAGAAAGACGAATTTTTATGCGCAATTAATAATGCAAAAGAGAATAATTCTAAACTTCATTTAATGGGATTGGTATCTGATGGAGGAGTTCATAGCCATAATACTCATCTATATGCATTGTTAGATCTTTGTGCAGAAGAGGAATTTAATGATGTATACATTCATGTATTTCTAGACGGAAGAGATGTGCCACCTACTGTTGGGAAACAACATATATTAGAGCTTCGAGAGAAAATAGATGAAATTGGTGCTGGAAAGATTGCTACTGTGTCTGGTAGATACTATGCTATGGACAGAGACAAGAGATGGGATAGAGTTAAATTAGCATATGAAGCTATGATACTAGGAAAAGGTAATATGAATGAATCGCCAACAGATACAGTACAAAAATCCTATGATGATGGTGTAAATGATGAATTTGTAATTCCTACTGTAATAACTGAAAATGGGAAACCCGTTACTACTATTGATAATAACGACTCAATAATATTTTTTAACTTTAGGCCAGATAGAGCAAGACAGATTACAAGAGCAATAGTAGATGAGAATTTTACAGGATTTGTTAGAGATAAGGAAGTAGATACGTTCTTTGTAACTATGACTGAATATGATAAGACCATAGAAAATGTTCATGTTGCATTTAAGACTGAAACACCAAACAATACTTTAGGAGAATATGTGAGTGATCAAGGTCTTAATCAGTTAAGAATTGCAGAGACAGAAAAGTATGCTCATGTGACTTTTTTCTTCAATGGAGGAAGAGAAGAGTCTTTTAAAAATGAAGATAGAATATTAATACCTTCACCTAAGGTGACTACTTATGATTTAAAACCTGAAATGAGTGCTATAGAAGTAAAAAATGAGATGTTAAGCAAATTGAATCAGGATAAGTATGATTTAATAATCTTAAACTTTGCAAATCCTGATATGGTTGGCCACACTGGTATAATAGATGCGACAATAAAAGCAGTAGAAACTGTGGATGACTGTTTAGGTGAAATAATAGATGTATTATTAAAGAAAGATGGTAAGGCATTGATCACAGCAGATCATGGCAATGCTGAAATGTTGATAGATGAAAAAAACGGTAGTCCAGTTACATCCCATACAATTAATAAGGTACCATTGATACTAATTGGTGAAGAAAATGTTAGATTAAAGGAAGGAATATTAGCGGATTTGGCACCTACTCTATTAGACATGATGGGACTTGAAAAACCAAATGAAATGACAGGTGAAAGTCTTATAAGATTTTAACAATCATTTATACCTTGTCATCCTTCGCTGAAGGCGAAGGATTGTTAGACTGTAGAAATTATTAATTGATAAAAGAGGAGGAATAAGGATGAGTTTAATTACGGATGTATATGCTAGAGAAGTATTGGATTCTAGAGGTAATCCAACAGTTGAAGTTGAAGTTTGGACAGAATTAGATGCTTATGGTAAAGCTATGGTACCATCAGGAGCCAGTACTGGTGCATTTGAAGCTGTAGAATTAAGAGATGGAGATAAAGAAAGATTTTTAGGCAAAGGCGTTTTAAAAGCAGTTGAAAATGTTAACAATATTATCACAGAAGAACTTATTGGAATGGATGTATATGATCAATTAGGTATAGATAATATGCTTATAGAATTAGATGGTACTAAAAATAAAGGGAAATTAGGGGCGAATGCTATATTAGGAGTGTCATTAGCGGTAGCCAAAGCAGCAGCAGATGAACTGGGAATGCCTCTTTATCAATATATTGGAGGAGTAAATGCAAAAGTACTTCCAGTACCAATGATGAACATTTTAAATGGTGGAAAGCATGCTGATAATAATGTTGATATTCAAGAATTTATGATAATGCCTGTTGGAGCCTTAAACTTTAGAGAAGCATTGAGAATGGGAGCTGAGATATTCCATAATTTAAAATCTGTATTAAAAGGAAAAGGATTAAATACTGCTGTTGGTGATGAAGGTGGATTTGCACCAGATCTATCTAGTAATGAAGAAGCTCTTAGGACAATAATAGAAGCTATTGAAACGGCAGGCTATAAACCTGGGGAAGAAGTAGTTTTAGCTTTAGATGTAGCTGCTACAGAAATTTATGATGAGAAAAAAAATGTATATAAACTTGAAAGCGAAGGTAGAGAATTAACAGTTGATGAGATGATAGATTACTATGCAAACTTAATAGAAAAATACCCCATTATTTCTATAGAAGATGGCTTATCAGAAGATGATTGGAGTGGCTGGAAAAAGCTTACTGATAGATTAGGGAATAAGATACAGTTAGTAGGAGATGACTTGTTTGTAACCAATACTAAACGATTAGAAAAAGGAATAGAGTTAGGAGTATCTAATTCAGTTTTAGTTAAACTAAATCAAATAGGTACTTTAACAGAAACACTAAATACAATAGAAATGGCAAAGGTCAATGGATATACGGCAGTAGTATCCCATAGATCTGGAGAGACAGAAGATACTACAATAGCTGACTTAGTAGTTGCAACCAACGCAGGACAGATAAAAACAGGAGCACCATCAAGAACTGATAGGGTATCTAAGTATAATCAGTTATTACGAATAGAAGATTTTCTTGGATTTACTAGTGAATACAAAGGAAAGGATATATTCTATAATTTAAAGAAATAGTAAGGTGCACCTTACTATTTCTTTATTACTGTTGAAATTATTAATTATATTGATTTTATACACGTACTATGTTAAAATATTCTTGTTTATGGCTATAATAAAAATATATATTTCCATTTAAGATATGGGGGGTGTAAGAATGACAATTTTATTTTCAATAATTTTTCTAATATCAAGTATATCTTTAATTGTTGCTGTATTATTACAAGAAAGTAAATCAGAAGGATTAGGCGCTATAAGCGGAGGAGACAATAATAACTTTTTCAGTAAATCAGGGAATAGAAGTAAAGAAGAAATACTTCGTAAAATAACCACAATTTCAGCAATTGTGTTTATGATATCTGCAATAATTCTAGTAGCAATTTAAAATATTTAAGGGAGGTATGTTTAAATGGACTATATACTAATAGCTGCTCCAGTAGTCGGTATAATAGCTCTAATTTTTGCTATGTATAAATCTAACTATATAAGTAATATAAATTCTGGCAATGATAGGATGAAAGAAATAGCTTCATACATTGAAGAAGGGGCAATGGCTTTCTTGCAGAGAGAATATAGATCAGTATCTATATTTGTTGTTGTTCTATTTGTCATCTTAATATTTGCTATAGATTGGCAAACTGCTGTTTCTTTTTTAGTAGGTGCAATATTCTCAATTCTTGCAGGATATAATGGGATGAAAATAGCTACAAAAGCAAATGTTAGAACAGCTAATTCCGCAAAAGAAGATGGAATGAACAAAGCGCTAAATGTTGCATTTTCTGGTGGAGCAGTTATGGGAATGAGTGTTGTTGGATTAGGATTACTGGGTGCTGGAATACTATACATAGTATTCGAAGATCCATCAATTGTTACAGGATTTAGTTTAGGAGCTTCATCAATAGCTTTATTTGCTCGTGTTGGTGGTGGAATATATACTAAGGCTGCTGACGTAGGAGCTGATTTAGTAGGTAAAGTTGAAGCAGGAATACCAGAGGATGACCCAAGAAACCCTGCTGTAATAGCAGATAATGTTGGTGATAATGTTGGTGACGTAGCAGGTATGGGAGCTGATTTATTTGAATCGTATGTAGGAGCCATAATATCTGCAATTACATTAGGATTAGTGGCTCATGGAGATGAAGGTGTTAAATTTACATTAGCATTAGCAGCAGTAGGAATAATAGCTTCAATAATAGGTGTTTTCTTTGTAAGAGGAGACAAAGATCCTCAAAAATCACTTAACAATGGGACTTTAGCAAGCTCAATTATTACAATGGTTGGAGCTGCAATATTAAGCAATAGCATTTTAGGTTCACTTAAACCTTTTATAGCAATTGTAGCTGGATTGCTAGTTGGATTGATAATAGGAAGAATTACAGAGTACTATACATCTGCTGATTATAAACCAGTAAAGAAGATTGCAGATGAATCTGAAACAGGTTCAAGTACCAATATTATTAGTGGTTTATCTGTAGGTATGTTATCTACAGGAGGACCAATAATAGTTATAGCTATAGGTATTATAGTTGCTTTTTATGCTTCTGGTGGAATAAACGATATAACTTCAGGATTATACGGTATAGCATTAGCAGCAGTAGGAATGCTTTCAACAGCAGGAATGACTATAGCAGTAGATGCTTATGGTCCAATAGCTGATAATGCAGGCGGTATCGCTGAGATGTGTGAGTTACCTGAAGGAGTAAGAGATATTACTGATAAATTAGATGCTGTTGGTAACACTACTGCAGCTGTAGGTAAAGGATTTGCAATAGGTTCAGCTGCATTAACTGCTTTAGCATTATTTTCATCCTATACTCAAGCGGTAAATCTAAGTGGGATAGATTTAACTGAGCCTACAGTTATTGCAGGATTATTTATAGGTGGAATGTTGCCTTTCTTATTTGCAGCTATGACTATGGATGCAGTAGGAAAAGCAGCTAATGATATGATTGAAGAAGTAAGAAGACAGTTCAGGGATATTCCAGGTATAATGGAAGGTAAGACTACCCCTGAATATAAGACATGTGTTGATATAAGTACAAAAGCAGCTTTAAGAGAAATGATTATACCGGGAGTTATGGCAATAGTAGCACCTGTACTAGTTGGATTACTATTAGGAGCAGAAGCTTTGGGTGGTTTATTAGCAGGTTCATTGGTTACTGGAGTGTTGATGGCTATATTTATGGCAAATGCAGGTGGAGCTTGGGATAATGCTAAAAAATATATAGAAGAAGGACATCATGGAGGAAAAGGCAGCGAAGCTCATGGTGCAGCAGTAGTCGGAGATACAGTAGGTGATCCGTTCAAAGATACATCTGGACCTTCATTAAACATTTTAATAAAATTAATGACTATAGTTGCATTAATATTTGCACAATTATTTGTAAATTATGGTGGAATATTGTTTTAATGGAATCTGATAAAAAAGCTCTCCTATGGAGAGCTTTTTTTATTATAATATCACAGGTATGTGTGACATAACCGGCTAGTAATAATAAATAATTAACATAAAGTGTTATATTCGCATATATATAGTTAATAATATTTATTATGAAGATAGAAGGAAGATATCAGATGAAGATTAAGATTGAAGGTATGGAAATTAACTATATAAATGTAGGAGAAGGTAGAAATGTATTAGTGCTCCATGGCTGGGGAGCTAGAATGGTTACAATTCTACCAATAGTAAATCTCTTAAAGCATAATTTTAATGTATATGCTTTAGATTTACCAGGTTTTGGGCAAAGTCAGGAACCGAAGCAAGCATTTAACTCAAAAGATTATGCTAGAGTTGTTAAAAAATTTATTGACACCATGGGGATTGATAAAATTATATTAATAGGACATTCATTTGGTGGTAAAATATCTATAATATTGAGTACACATTATCCTGAAATAATAGAAAAAATAGTATTGATAGATAGTGCAGGATTGATCCCAAAAAGAGGACTTAAATATTACTTAAAAGTCTATGCTTTTAAAGCACTTAAATTTTTATATAAAATAATTTTTTTCTGGATAGAAGATAATATGAAGATAGAGAAATTTTATAAGAAGTTTGGTTCAACTGATTATAAAGATTCAACTGGTATAATGAGAAAAATACTTGTTAATGTAGTAAATGAAGATTTAAAACCAATGCTTAAAGATATACAATTTCCAACATTATTAATATGGGGGAATGAGGATACTGATACACCTCTTTATATGGGAAAAATCATGGAAAGGGAGATACAAGATAGTGGGTTGGTAATTCTTGAAGGTGCTGGACATTATTCTTATTTAGATAATTTCAATGAATTTTCAATGATACTAAAAGCTTTTTTATTGACTGAAGATAAATAATTAGCTGCTGTAGTGATTAGGAGGTGAATAGGTTTGTATAGTTTAATGATTTTGTTCTTGATAATAGTACTGTTATATTTAATTGTAAGAAGATCTAAGTTCTTTTTGCATATGATGCAATTAGAAGGATACAAACAAGAACAGTATATAAGATGGCTGCAGAAAAGTAACAGGGCGTATACAAGAATGCTTAGAAAGAATTCAACCTTTATACTTATAATGACTATATTATATATAATTGTTATTGCCTTATTGATAAATAATAAAGGAATTCAGTTATTAATGTGGATTTTATATAATATACTTTGGCTATTCCATATGATACTAACATTAAAGACAAAGAACAAAAAAAAGAAAAAGCCTTTAATATTCACAAGTAGAGCAAAAAGGCTTTTTATAGCCAATTTTATGTTGAATTTAATATTAGTAGTAGCAGTTTTTATTATTTATATAAACCTCTATGATAATGACTTAGTCTACTTTCCAATAGTATTATTTGTGGGGACTGTTCTTTATTATTTTCAATCATATTCTATATATATATCCAATATAATAATTAAACCTATTGAGAATAGCATAAATAATTATTTTTTTGAAAAAGCACAAGAAAAAATTAATTCTCTAGAAGATTTGCAGGTAATAGGAATTACAGGAAGTCTTGGAAAGACGAGTACTAAATTTATTACGGCAACTATATTAAAGCAAAAATATAAGGTATTAAATACTCCAGAGAGTTATAATACTCCAATGGGATTGAGCAAGATAATAAATGAACAGCTAAATGACAAGTATCAAGTATTTATCGCAGAAATGGGTGCTAGGAATATAGGGGATATTAAGGAATTAGCAGAGTTAACTAGGCCTGATATAGGAGTTGTTACATCTATAGGTCCTACTCATCTTGATACATTCAAAAATATAGATAATATAGCGAAGACAAAGTATGAGTTGATTGCTGAACTTTCAGCTGATGGAGTGGCAATATTCAACTATGATAATGAATGTTTAAGGAAATTAGCAGATAAAACCTTTAAGAGAAAAATCTTGTATGGTATGAATGATTTTGATAAATTAGACATATATGCTGAAGACATAGAAGTTACAAAAGATGGATCTACTTTCACAATCAAAGATAAATATGGGAGAAGTATACAATGTACGACAAAATTATTGGGTAAACATAATATATATAACATATTAGCTGCAGTTAGTATATCTATTGCATTAGGATTAGATTTAGAAGAGATAAAGAGAGGTATAAAAAAGGTAAAACCAATACCTCATAGACTTAATATAATAGATCCTGGTACTGGAATTATAATAATTGACGATGCTTTTAATTCTAATCCCATAGGGGCAAAAGCAGCATTAGAAGTACTAGATCAATTTAAAGAAGGCAGAAAAATAATTGTAACTCCAGGAATGGTAGAACTAGGTAAAATAGAAAAAGAAGCAAATAAGGAGTTTGGGATGAATATTGCTAAGGTATGTGATTATGTTATCTTGGTAGGTAAAGATATAACTATACCTATTTATGAAGGTTTATTAAAAGAAGGTTATAATGAGAAAAATATTTTTATTGTAAATGATTTGGATGAAGCTAAATTAGAAATTGAGAAAATTGCAAGACCAAAGGATGTAATATTATTTGAAAATGATTTGCCCGATAATTATTATGAGTAGTCAGGAGGGGTAAAAATGAAAAAGAAAGTGGCTATTGTTTTTGGGGGGCGTAGTGTAGAACATGACGTTTCAGTAATAACAGGGTTACAAGTATTAGAAAATATTGATAAGCAGAAATATGATACGATACCTATTTATATAGATAAAAAAGGCAAATGGTTTACTGGTGATAGTTTAAGAGAATTTAAAAACTTTAAGAACAATAATCTTGTAGATTTAAAGCCTGTATTATTATCATTGAATACTGATGAATATAACTTATATCTTAATCCAAGTAGTGCAAGACTACTTTCCAGAAAAGTAATTGATGAGATAGATATTGTATTTCCTACAATACATGGTGTTAATGGAGAAGATGGAACAATACAAGGAGTATTTGAACTAATAAATATACCATATGTAGGTGGAGGAATAATAGCTTCATCAGTAGGTATGGATAAGATAATAATGAAGGATGTTTTTAAAGCAAACGATTTGCCAATAGTAGATTACGCATGGTTTTACAGAAATAAATGGTTTGAAAAACAAGAAGAAATAATAAAAAGAATTGAAGAAGATCTTGGATACCCATTATTTGTAAAGCCTGCTAATTTAGGATCCAGCATAGGGATTTCAAAAGCTAAAGATAGAGATAGTTTAATTGATGCCATTGAAGTAGCTATAAGATATGATAGAAAAATTATTGTTGAAAAGGCAGTTGAAAATGCAAGGGAAATTAATTGTGCTGTATTGGGATATGATGATAATGTATTAGCGTCACTATGTGAAGAACCTTTGGGCTGGAAAGAAATACTAACATTTGAGGATAAATATATAAGAAGTAATGTTAAAGGAGCAGGAAAAGAGAATAGTCGTAGAATCATTCCTGCTGATATCAATGATGATATAAGAGAAAAAATAGAAAAAATAGCCATAAAGTCCTTTATAGTAATTGATGGAAGAGGAAATTCTAGGGTAGATTTTTTAATAGATGAAGAAGAAAATATTTATATCAATGAAATAAATACTCTACCTGGTTCTATAGCATTTTATTTATGGGAAGATAAAGGATATCCTATGAAAAAATTGATAGATGAAATGATTAATATTGCAATAAAGGTACATGAAGATAAAAATAAAAATATGTATACTTATGAAGCAGATTTATTTAATAAGGTAAACTTAGGAAGCATGAAAATTAGAAGTGAGAAGGTTTAAAGCTATAACAAAATAATAAACAAAGAGATAAAGAATGGAGGAAATAAACATGAGAATAAAAACTAATATAATTGATTTTATGGAGGAAAAACTATATAAACCTATGCTTAAAGAAGAGTTAGCTGTTCAGTTTGGAATAGAAGAAAGAGAGACAAAAGAATTTTATAAAATATTAAATGAAATGGAAAGAGAAGGAAGTATAATAAAGATTAGGAATGAAAGGTATGGCCTTGTATCGAAAATGAACCTAGTAGTAGGAAAGTTACAAGGAAATGAAAGGGGCTTTGCCTTTTTCATTCCTGATGATAGAGGAATGGAAGATATATTTATACCAGCTGAAGGAACTAATGGTGCAATGCATGAAGATAGAGTTGTTGTAAAGATAACAAATATGGGATCTAAAGATAGGAGAGATGAAGGAGAAGTCATCAGAATATTAGAGAGAGCAAATAATACTATAGTAGGAACCTACGAAAGTAGTAAAAATTTTGGATTCGTAATACCTGATGATACAAAAATAGCTTATGATGTGTTTATACCAAAAGAGCATATTAATGGAGCCAAAAACAATCAAAAAGTAGTAGTTGAGATAGTGAGATGGCCAGAGAAGAGAAGGAATCCAGAAGGCAAAATAGTGGATATATTAGGGTGTGTAGGAGAAAAAGGTGTAGATATATTATCGATAATAAAACAATTTAAGCTACCAGAAGAATTTCCGCCAAAGGTTAAACAACAGGCAAATATAATTGAGGAAGAGATAAGTGAAGAGGAAATCAAAAACAGAGTAGATTTAAGAGATTTAAATACCTTCACCATAGATGGACCAGATGCTAAAGATTTTGATGATGCTGTTTCTATAGAAAAAGTTGAAAATAATTATAGATTGGGAGTACATATAGCAGATGTCTCTCATTATGTTAAGGAAAAATCTGCTTTAGACAGAGAGGCTTATAAAAGAGGAAATAGTATATATTTAATAGATAGAGTAATACCTATGTTACCAGAGGAATTATCAAATGGGATCTGTAGTTTGAATCCAAATGTAGACAGATTGACTATGTCAGTATTTATGGAGATTGATTCAGAAGGCAATGTAATAAAGCATGAAATAGTAGAAGGAGTTATAAGAAGTAAAGCAAGATTAATTTATGATGAAGTATCAGACTTGTTAGAAAAAAATGATAATAAAGCTTTCGAGGGATTAGAAAAGATAGTTGACGACTTAAAGCTGATGAATGAATTATGTAATATTTTAAATGAAAGAAGAGAGAGAAGAGGAAGTATTGATTTTGATTTTTCAGAAGCTAGGATAATACTTGATGATAAAGGTAAGCCTATAGATATTGTAAAGGAAGATAGGAGAATAGCTAACAGGATGATAGAAGAATTCATGTTGGTTTGCAACGAAACTGTAGCTGAGCAAATGTATTGGGCTGAAGTACCATTTTTATTTAGGATTCATGAAGAGCCTGATGATGAGAAAATTAATAGCTTTAATAAAATTATTCATAACTTTGGCTATATGATCAAAGGTAGTCAAGAAATTCATCCAAAGGAATTGCAACGGATTACAAAAGAAGTCAAAGGAAAAAAGGAAGAGACATTGATTAACACTATTATGTTAAGGTCACTTAAAAAGGCCCGATATAGCAGCGAACATAATGCTCATTTTGGATTGGCAGCTCAATACTATACACATTTTACTTCACCAATTAGAAGATATCCAGACTTACAAATTCATAGAATCATTAAGAGTTTTAATAAAGGGAGATTGAGTTCTAAAGAGCAAGCTAGGCTAGATTCAATATTACCTAAAGTAGCAGATCATACTTCAAAAACAGAAAAAATAGCAGAAGAAGCTGAAAGAGAAGTAGATGATTTAAAGATGACAGAATATATGTCTGAAAGAGTTGGAAATGTATATGAGGGTATTATTTCTTCATTAATGCACTATGGAATGTACGTACAGTTAGAAAACACAATAGAAGGATTAGTCCATTTTGAAAACATGATAGATGATTATTATGAATTTGATGAAGATAACTATTATATGATTGGCCAGAATACTGGA
Organism: Schnuerera sp. xch1; assembly: GCF_019931165.1. Taxonomy (GTDB): domain Bacteria; phylum Bacillota; class Clostridia; order Tissierellales; family Tepidimicrobiaceae; genus JAIOUP01. The sequence continues at coordinate 93,792 of NZ_JAIOUP010000002.1, read as the reverse complement.
AAGAAGTATAGGTTAGGGGATGTTGTAAAAGTGCGAGTAGTAGATACTAATTTAATCAAGAGAACAATAGATTTTATGCTAGTACATTAGAAAATTGGCTAAGTGAAGTTAATAAGCTATTGACAGTCATAAAAAAGGTTGATAAACTTTTGTTTAGACTTAAGAAGAAGTGTGGTGATTTATTTATGAAAAACGAAAATGTGAAAGTAGTAGCTACCAACAGAAAAGCAAAACATGAATACTTTATAGATGATACTATTGAAGTGGGACTAGTGTTAAAAGGAACAGAGGTTAAATCTATTAGACAGGGTAAGATAAATGTAAAAGAAAGTTACGCCACCATAGAAAATGGAGAAGTATTTATTTATGGTATGCATATAAGCCCTTATGAACAAGGAAATATTTATAATGTGGATCCAGTTAGAAAGAGAAAATTACTACTTCATAAAAGGGAGATTAGAAAATTAAATTCATCTATTATGCAAAAAGGATATACATTAGTCCCATTACGAGTGTATATAAGCAATGGATTAGTAAAATTAGAGTTAGCAATAGCTAAAGGTAAAAAACTATATGATAAAAGACAGGATATAGCTAAAAGGGATGCTCAAAGGAGAATAGAAAGATATTCAATTGAAAAATATAGAGAATGACATTAATAATGTCATATCACTTTAGATAGTTACTTTATCATACATTTATTATGATTTATTTAAGATGTATATTGTTGACAATCAACAACATATAATATATAATGTCAAATGTACAAGATAGATGTTTATTGGAGAGATTAAAATATGATTCAAAATGAAAAATATTCGAAAAAGAATTTGAGTGAAATTGTAATAGACTATGTAACAAAAAAAATATTGACAAAGGAATACAAAGAAGGAGATCGTATTCTTGAATCTAAAATTGCTATGGAATTGGATATTAGTAGGGCTCCAGTAAGAGAAGGTATAATTGAACTACAAAATCAAGGATTAATAAAGTATGTTCCAAGGAAAGGTAATTTTGTTACTGAGATGACTAAAGATGACGTCAATGAAGTTTTTGATATTAGGTTATTATTAGAAAATGATATTATTGAAATATTGATAAATGAAAAAAAACTAACCCAAACTGACTTTGATAAGTTAACTCAAATAGTAGATGAAATGGTAGCGATAGCGAAAAATGATAAGCCCGTCCTAGAAAAATTGATAAATATTAATGAAAAAGATATGGAATTTCATAAATTTATCTGGAAAAAATCTGATAGTCTGAGGAGAGTAAAGATACTTACAGATCTCTTTTATCAACTTAAGCTTGCAATGATTATTGATACAGAAATGACAGGGGATTTAGAAGTTACAGCAAGTGATCATTATGATATTATTAAATATTTAAAATCTGAAGATATAGAGAAGTGTAAAAAAGCATTGAAGAACCATATAATAAGTTATAGTCAAGATGGCGTGAGAAAGAATTATTTCAAAGATAGAAAATAATATTAAGCAAAAGGAGGTGAAACAAGTAGAATATTAAATAATGTCGACAATATACTGTATACATAACTATTGTTTATTGCGACTATCACTAAATACAAAGGAGGGTCTAAAATGTTAAATTTTACTGTTGAAGAGTATAAACAAAGGATGAAAAATGTCCAAAAATCAATGAATGAAAAAGGGATAGAAGTTTTAATAGTTACTGATCCTGCAAATATTAATTATCTAACAGGATTTGATGGATGGTCATTCTATGTGCACCAATGTTTAATTGTAATGGTAGATAGGGAACAACCTATTTGGGTTGGAAGAGGACAAGATGCAAATGCAGCAAGAATTACAACTTGGCTAGATGACGATAATATAATGTCCTATACTGATGATTATGTTCATTCTTTAGTGAAACATCCTATGGAGTTTGTAGCTGACATTATAAAAGGAAAAGGCTATCATAAGAAAACTATTGCTACAGAAATGGATGCGTATTACTACACAGCTAAATGTCAAGAAAGGCTTGAAGCTAGTCTACCAAATGCAAAATTTAAAGACGGAAATCTTTTAGTAAGTTGGGTTAAAATCATTAAGTCAGATGCTGAAATAGAATACATGAGAAAAGCAGCAAAAATTGTAGAAAAGGGCATGCAAACTGCTTATGATTCGATTGATGTAGGAGTAAGACAATGTGATGCTGCTGCAAAGGTTTTCCATGCTCTCATAAGTGGAACTGAAGAGTTTGGTGGAGACTATGCTTCTATCATTCCATTAATGCCAGCTGGTGAAAGAACTTCAACTCCTCATTTAAGTTGGACAGATGAGCCATATAAGGATGGGGATACTGTAATACTTGAACTTGCAGGAAACTACAGGAGATATCATTGTCCTCTATCAAGAACTTTAATTCTAGGAGATGCACCACAGAAGGTAAGGGATTTAGCTGCTGTTGTAGTAGAAGGGCTAACTGCTGCACTAGATGCTGTTAAACCAGGTGCTAGCTGTGAAGAACTTGAAAGAGTATGGGCTAGAAGCATTGAGAAAAGTGGATTTATCAAGGATTCAAGAATTGGATATTCGATGGGATTGAATTATCCACCAGATTGGGGAGAACATACTGCAAGTTTAAGACCAGGAGATAAAACGGTATTGAAACCTAATATGACATTTCATATGATACCAGGAATTTGGCTTGATGATTGTGGTGTAGATATTAGTGAATCATTTAGAGTTACAGAAGATGGAGTTGAGCTGTTTACATCTTATCCTAGAAAATTACTGGTAAGGGAAAGCGCTGGTGCTATAGCTGGAATATAGTTATCTTCATTTTTTAAAAGTTGTTATTGAATAGGCAAGTTTGTAACATTATCGAAGGGTATTAAAGTTGAGTTTATCAAACTTTTTCCCTTCGAGAAAAACTACTCTTAAGGGATGGTGAAAGTAGTGTTTAAAAAGGTTGAAAATGTTGTTGAGAAAATTGAAGAGTGGGTTATAAGTTTATCTGTAATTCTTATGGCTATTTTGTTGATAGTTAGTGTTATTATGAGAGTTTTTTTTAATCATAGTTTAACTTTTTCTGAAGAATTAGGACAATTTCTTTTGATAATAGTATCTTTCTTTGGTATAGGTTTCTGTGTTAGAAAGAATAAACATATTAACATGTCTATCATTTTTGATGCTGTTAATAAAAAGAATAAAAGAAAAATGATGATTTTAATAAGCGGTTTATCAACTATCATTACAGCAGTATTGGGAATATTATCGTTACAGTATATAATGTCGGTATTTAATTTTGGGAGGACAAGCCCAGCGTTAAATATACCTATGTTTTGGTTTTATATATCTGTTACGATTGGATTCTTCTTTGGAACAATAGAGTACCTTAGGATATTTATAATGAATATTAAAAATGAAGATGATGTGTATTTATCTAGTGAAGTTAACATTGATAAAACTAGTGAAGTTGATGATGGAAGTAGCATTCAGGAAAGGGAGGGTTAAAGTATGGAAATGCTTGTCGTTTTAGGAGTAATAATGGTTGTGATGTTTGCACTTAATTTTCCTATGTATCTAGCATTAATAGTGCCACCTTTAATTGTATTAATGACATTTTTCCCAAATGTTGAACCGTATTTAATAATTCAGCAGCTTATTGCAGGAGTTTCAACACAAGTATTGTTAGCTGTCCCATTGTTTATATTTGCTGCGGACATTATGTCATCAGGACAAATTTCGGGCAGATTATTAGACTTAGTAGAAGTATTTGTTGGTCATATTCGTGGAGGATTAGCTATAACTACTGTTGCAGCTTGTACATTCTTTGGAGCTATATCAGGTTCTACTCAAGCCACATTAGTAGCTATAGGAAGGCCGATGTACGGGAGATTAGATGAATCTGGTTATAAAAATGAAGATTCACTAGCATTGATAGAATCTTCTTCTATAATAGCATTATTGATTCCACCGAGTATTTCTATGATAATGTATTGTGTTGTAACTGGTACATCTGTTGCTGATTTATTTATATCAGGTGTCGTACCAGGATTGATTATGCTATTTTTATTTTCAGTATATAGTTATTTTCTAGCAAAGAAAAATGATACTCCAAGAACAAAAAAAGCAACATTAAAGGAGATTAAATCAGCATTTAAAAATGGGTTGGCTCCATTAGGTTTCCCGATTATTATATTTGTTGGAATATTTTTAGGATTATTTAGCCCTACAGAAGCAGCGGCAATATCTGTATTATATGCGATAATATGTGAAGTGTTTTTATTTAAATCAGTAAAATTTAAAGATTTTAAGGATATTGCACTTTCATCAGGTGTTGTTACAACAGCTGTATTCGTATTAGTAGCAGCAGGTGCTTTATTATCATGGGTTATATCATATGCTAGGTTACCACAGTTTATTGCAGAGTTAGTTTTGGGAACAAATCCTAGTGCTTTAAGGGTACTTATCACTACAACAATATTTTTCTTCGTAGCTGGAATGTTTGTAGATTCATTAGTTGCAATTGTAATATTAACACCTATTTTTTATGCACCAGCAGTTGCAGCAGGGGTAGATCCAATTCAGTTAGGTATATTGATTGTGTTACAAGCAGCTATAGCATCAGTTAGTCCACCATTTGGATGTAATATATTTACTGCAAGTGCAGTTTTTGAACAGCCATATGCTAAAGTTGTAAGAAAGATTCCAATATATTTGGTAATTTTGTTAGTAGTAACAGTATTGATTATTGCATTTCCACAAATATCAACATTTTTAATTTCATAAGATTGGAGGGCTAGTATTTATGGACGATATATCTAGGGAAGTAATCTCACTTGAAGATGAAGTTATAGAATTGAGAAGAGATTTTCACATGCATCCCGAATTAGGATATGAAGAGTATAGAACATCACAGATAATATATGATTATTTAGAGAATTTAGGATTGGAAGTAAAGAAGGTAGTGAAAACCGGAGTTGTTGGACTCTTAAGGGGGAAAAATCCAGGGAAAACTGTAGCACTTAGAGCGGATATAGATGCTTTACCTGTAACTGAGGAAACTGGTTTATCATATGCTTCTGTCAATAAAGGGGTAATGCACGCATGTGGTCACGATGGACATATTGCTATGTTGCTTGTAGCAGCAAAAGTATTAGTAAACCATAAGGATAAAATAAAAGGAAATATAAAATTCATATTTCAACCAAATGAGGAGGAAGCAGGGGCTCTAGATATGATAAATAAAGGAATACTTGAGGACCCAAAAGTTGATGGTGCTTTTGCTGCTCACCTTTGGACTCCCTTGAAGAGTGGAGAAATAGGTTTAAACCTAGGTGCAGTAATGGCTGCATTAGAGGAGTTTGAATTGACTATTTATGGTAGAAGTGGGCATACAGGTTCCCCGCATGAAGCAATTGATCCTATTTTAGCGTCAACCAATATAATTCAGTCTGTACAATCTATTCAAACAAGAGAGATCAATCCACTGTATCCCATAACTATTATGATAGGTAAGGTACACGGTGGAACTGGACGTAATATAATAGCTGATAAAGTGGAAATGGGAGGAACTATAAGATTCTTATTTGATGATGAAAAAAGAGAAAAGAAGCTTTTGATAGATAAGTTTGAAAGAGTTATAAGGGGAATATGTGAAGCAATGAATGTAAAATATGAATTAAAATATTTTCCTAGTAACCCTTCACTTCTTAACAACTCTAACATGGTTAACTATGTTAAAAAGGCGGCTTATGAAACTTTCGGAGTAGAAGATAATTTTGTAGATTATAGATCTATGGCAGGAGAGGATTTTGCAGAGTTTTCTCAAAGGGTACCTAGTGCTTTTTATTTTATAGGAAACGGTAATAAGGAAAAAGGTACTCATTATCCTCATCATCATTCACTGTTTAATATTGATGAAGATACTTTAAAATATGGTGTAGAGATGCATATAAGAACGGCCTTAAATTTCCTAAATAGTCAAAATTAAGGAGGAGTAAGTAATGAAAAGAATCATTCTGAGTGTAGTATCCTTAATGTTAATAATAACACTTTTAGCAGGATGTAGTGAGGAAGAAACTGTAACCTCTGATGGAAATGAAGAGGTGATTTATCACTGGAGATTTGCACATGAAGAAAACAATGGAAGTATTCAAGATGTTTATGTAAAAAAATTCGTTGAAACCCTAGAAGAAAAATCAAATGGAAAAATCAAAGTAGATATATACCCTGTCGGACAAATAGGAGATGCTACTCAGCAAGCTGAGTTGTTGCAAAATGGTGGTATAGAATTCGCTATAGTTTCACCTGGGAATACAGGAACGCTCGTTCCGGAAAATCAATTATTATCTTTACATTTTCTATTTTCAAATGATATGGAAATAAATCAAAAGATATTTAAGGAAAGTGAAGCTTTAAATGAGATGTTATCAGGAAAATATATGGAAAAAAGCATACAAGTTTTATCTTATTGGACAGAGGGAACTATGGAATGGACTACTAATAGGCCAGTTAATACACCAGATAAATGGAATGGAGTTAAGTTTAGAGTTATGCCTTCTCCAATAACTGTAGCATCTTATGAGGCCTATGGAGCTAATCCTACACCAGTCCCATATATGGAGGTATATAGTGGATTGCAGCTAAATATGATAGAAGGTCAGGAAAATCCAATTTCAGCTATTGAAGAGATGAAGTTTTATGAGGTACAAGATTATTTAACTTTAGCAAGTTCAAATTTATATATGACTTGTACATGTATAAATCCAGATTTCTTCAATGGTTTACCTGAGGAATATCAACAGATGATTTTAGAAACAGCAGATGAAGTGCAAGATTATTCTTTTGAGATACAGGAAGAATTAAATGGAAGAGCTTTAGAAATGATACAAGAGGTAAGTGATATAGAGGTAGTTACTTTAACTGATGAAGAAAGAGAAATGTTTAGAGAAGCTAGCCAATCAGCTTATGATAAATACGTACAAATGGTTGGAGAAGATGGAGAAGTTATATTAAATACTCTTATAGAAGAAATAGGTAAATTAGAAGATAAAAAAGAATAAGAGTAATAAATGAAATTAATTATTATAAGGGGGCGGGAACATGTATGATAGATTTTCTAATGCTAGAATTTTAGATGTTGACTTGACAAAAAGTGAGATAAATATTAGGACAATTCCTGGAGACATATATAGACTTTATCCAGGCGGTTCAGCATTAGGATTATATTTAATTCTTCAAGATATGGATCCAAAAGTAGAACCTTTGTCTTCAGAAAATATGTTAATATTTTCTGTGTCTCCATTAACAGGTCTTCCTATTAGTGGAACTAGTAGAGTAACAGTAACTACTAAAAGTCCACTTACAGGCACTATTGGAGATAGTCAAGCAGGTGGGTTCTTCCCTATGCACCTTAAAGCAAATGATTGGGATTCTGTACTATTCAGAGGAAAATCAGAAAAGCCAGTTTATCTATATATAGATGGAGATAATGTAGAACTAAAAGATGCAAAGAACATATGGGGGAAAGTAACTGGAGAAGTTGAAAAAATAGTTAGGCAAGAATTAGGAGAAAAAAATGTAGAAATTGCACAAATAGGTCCAGGCGGTGAAAACTTAGTAAAATATGCATCGATAATAAATATGTGTAACAGAGCCAATGGAAGAAATGGAACTGGTGCTGTAATGGGTTCTAAAAACTTAAAAGCACTAGTTGTGAAAAAAGGGAAGGCTTTAAAACCATATAATAAAGAAAAATTCAGCCAGTTTTCAAAGAAAGTAGTCAAAATGATAAGTGAAAATCCAAACATTGAAGGATTAGGAGAACATGGTACTGATGGCGACTTGGAAGAATTTAGCGATGAAGGATTTTTACCGACTAAAAATTGGACTACAGGATATTTTCCTGAAGGTGCTACAGAGATTACAGGAACTACTATGAGTGAGACTATATTAAAGAAAAGAGATACTTGCTATGGTTGTGCGGTAAGATGTAAAAGGGTAGTTGAAGTACCTGGAATAGTAAATCCATTATATGGTGGTCCAGAATATGAAACTGCTGCAGCTTTTGGGTCATATTGCGGTATTAACGATTTAAAGGCAGTTTCCTTGGCTAATCAACTCTGCAATATGTACGGCATAGATACAATTTCCTGTGGTGCTACAATAGCTTTTGCTATGGAGTGCTACGAAAAGGGTATGTTGACTAAAAAAGATACGGATGGATTAGAGCTTAAATTCGGAAATGATAAAATTCTTCCAGAGTTAATTGAGAAGATTGCTAATAGAGAAGGCATTGGTAATTTGTTAGCAGAAGGAAGCAAGAGAGCTGCACAAATAATAGGTAAAGGAACAGAATGTTTTACAATAGAAGTAAAGGGACAAGAACTTCCTGCTCATATGCCACAGTATAAACCTATGGTAGGGCTTATATATGCAGTTAATCCTTTTGGTGCCGATCATCAATCAAGTGAACATGATGTGTTCTTGAATTTACCAAAAGATAGTCAACCTATACAAAGATTAGGGCAAATAGGCACATATAAGACTTATAAAGATCCATTTACTATAGATGATGATAAAGTTAGATTTGCCTTTGATACTCAATGTTATTTCTCAATATTGGATACACTAAATTTATGCCAGTTTGTATGGGGGCCATCTTGGGAACTTTGTGGTCCTGATGAATTACTTGAATTATGTAAGCTTGGATTAGGATGGAATACATCTTTATTTGAATTAATGCGAATAGGAGAACGTCGCATTAATATGATGAGATATTTTAATGCTAGGGCAGGATTTACTAAAGAAGATGATAAATTGCCTAAAAGGATATTTGAAAAAATGCCTGATGGACCATCAGAAGGTATCCAGTTAAATGAAGAGAAGTTTAATGAAGCTAAAGAACTATACTATATTTTTGCAGGATGGGGTAAAGATACAGGAAATCCTACAGAATCTATTTTAAAGAAGTTATCCTTAGGTTGGCTGATTAAATAAAATTCTATTTTAAAGGGGAATGTCCTATGAATGTAATAGTCAATGGTAAACCCAAAATAGTTAAAGAAAATACAACAATAGAGGATTTATTGTATATGGAAAGATACAACAACTGGGTAGGAGTATGGGTTAATAACAAGCAGCTTCTTGAGAAGGAATACTCAACTTATATTATAAATGAAGAAGATGAAATCAAGATAATTAGACCGTTAGGAGGAGGTTGAACCTCTTTCTAATGACTAATATACTTATTTATATTTAACATAGTAATATATTAACATCAGGGAGGGTTATTATAATGTTTAAAACAATAAAAGATATTGACAATTTACTAAAAAAGCATACGGAATACAGAAAAGGATGTTTAAACTTAATAGCTTCAGAAAACTATTCAAGTGAAATAGTAAGGAGCTACTTATCTAGTGATTTAGGTAATAGATATGGATGCTATACTACTGAGGATCCATCAGATAGGGAATATACAGGAAATAAATATATACATGAAATAGAGATGAACACACAGAAATTGGCTAAGGATGTATTTGGAGGTAAATACGCTGACCTCAGACCAATTAGTGGACATATGGCAGGTATGGCTGTAGTTTTAGGGATTCTTGAACCTCATGAATTAGTAATAGAAGTTAGCCTTGAAGACTGGGGTCATGGCCTAGTAGGCCCAATGAGACAAGTATCTCAATTTGGAGAAACTATAAAGGTAGAATATATGAAGTTTGATCAGGATAGAGCTGTAGATGCTGAAGCATTAAAGAAGATGGCGAAAGAGCTAAAACCAAAATTAATAATATTTGGAGGTTCAGGTACCCTATTCCCAGAGCCAGTGAGAGAACTTAGACAAATAGCAGATGAGTATGGAATAATATTGGCTTATGATGCATCTCATGTAACAGGCCTTATAGCAGGAAAAGTATTTCCAAATCCTTTAAATGAAGGTGCTGATATAATGTTTGGAAGTACACATAAATCTTTTCCAGGTCCTCAAGGTGGATTCATAGTATCCAACAGAAAAGACCTCATTGAAAAGATTGGAAATACATTGTCACCTTCATTAGTAACAAGCCATCATCTAAACAGAATTCCAGCATTTGCAGCATCCTTATTGGAAATGAAAGAATATGGACATGAATACGGAGTTCAAATAATTAAAAACTCTAAAGCTTTAGCAAAGGCTATGACTAAAAGGGGGTTCAACGTTTTAGGAGCTGATAGAGGATATACCGAAACACACTTAATTCTGGTAGATGTAGGAGAATACTGCAGTCAAATGCCAGGTAAGCTTTTAGAAAGGGCAAAGATACTATGTTCTGATGACTTCTCAGGAGCAAGTCCTCAAATCAGGGTAGGAACTCCTGAAGTTACAAGAAGAGGAATGACAGAAGAGGATATGGATTATATAGCAGAACTATTTAGGAGAGTTTTAATAGACAACGAAGATGTAGATGTGATATCGAAAGATGTTGAAGCTTTTGTTGCAAAATACCAGGAACTAAAATATGCATTTTGATTTAGTTAACATATGATTAATATAGCGGAGAATTTTCTCCGCTTTTCAGACTATACAATAGCAGGTTTTGGATATTATGTATAAAATATACTGGTATATAATAATGGCCATATTACATTATCAAAGCTGGGAGGTTGTTATGAAAACATACTATAGTACAAATCCCACAGATATAAAACGCTATGATACTGAGAGATTGAGAGAAAATTTTCTCATAGATGATTTATTTGAGGAAAACAAGCTAAAATTAGTTTATAGCCATGAGGATAGGCTTATAATAGGAAGTGCATGTCCTAAAGAAAACCAATGTGTAATTGATAAGAAAAGTTTAGGACATGATTCTATATTAGATAATAGGGAACTAGGAATTATAAATATAGGGGGCTCAGGTATAGCTGTTATAGATGAACAAGCTATAGAATTAGGTTATAATGATGGTCTATATATAGGAAAAGGATCAAATACAATAATATTTAAAAGTTTAAATTCTGAAAAACCTGCTAAATTTTATATAAATAATGCACCAGCACATAAAAAATATCCTACTGTAAAAATAGACGCATCAAATGTCAAACCTGAGTTTCAAGGTCATCCTGCTCAATTAAATGAAAGAAAAATCTATAAATACATTTATCCTACTATGTGTCAAAGTTGTCAATTAGTAATGGGAGTTACAGTACTTGAGCCCAATAATCTTTGGAATACAATGCCTTGTCATATACATAGTAGAAGAACAGAGGTATACCTATATTGTAATATGTGTGAAGACCATATTGCATTTCACGTAATGGGAGAGCCTAATGAAACAAGACACATTATCGTAAAAAACGAACAAGCAGTTATTTCTCCTAGCTGGTCGATTCACAGCGCAGTAGGAACTAAAAGATACGATATTATTTGGTCAATGGTAGGGGAAAATCAGGATTTTAAAGATGTCAATTCAATTAAAAGTATTGATTTATTATAAGATGTTAAGTAACCTATGGAAGAAATAGAGGAAGTAGAAGCTAAATATCTAGAATAGTATCAGCAGAAGGAAAGTAAATTTAATTATATAGTGAAAATATTATAAAAAATAGGAGGGTAAAAATGGATTTTAATAAAATTTATATTAATGGAGAATGGATTGATAGTACGAGTGGAGAGTTTATAGAAGTTGAAAACCCAGCTAATAAAACTATAATAGCAAGGGTTCCAAGAGGGAACAAAGAGGATGTTGATAAAGCAGTAAAAGCAGCTAAAGATGCTTTTGTTACTTGGCAATTTTCTTCTCTAGAAGAAAGAATAGCTATTATGCAAAAGGTAGTAGATGGATTAAAGAACAATATAGAATATATGGCAGAAACAGTAGTAAAAGAATTAGGCTGTGGTTATAAATTTTCAAAAGAAACTCATATTAAGGACTTTGTTATGGAAGCAGAAAACTATATAAAGATAGCTAAGGAATATAATTTTGAAAAAAAATTAAGTAAATCTGTAGTAAGAAGAGAACCAGTAGGGGTGATTGGATGTTTAACACCATGGAATTTCCCATTAGAGCAAATAGTAAAAAAGGTTATACCAGCAATATTAGCAGGTAATTGTGTAATTTTAAAACCAAGCCAAACTACACCATTAACAGCATATATATTATCAGATATAGTAGATAAAGCAGGATTTCCAAAAGGAGTATTTAATTTAGTATCAGGGAAAGGTGGAGAAGTAGGTAATGCATTAGCATCGCACGAAGATGTAGACATGATATCATTTACAGGTTCTACAACAGGCGGAAGAGAAGTGTCTAAACTAGCAGCTCAAAGCATTAAAAAAGTAGTATTGGAATTAGGCGGTAAATCTGCAACAATAATATTGAAAGGTGGGGATTACAAACTGGCAGTTAAATCTACATTGGATACGGTATATCTAAATACAGGACAAACATGTAATGCATATACAAGGTTATTAGTACCAAAAGATGATCTAAAAGAAGTAGAAAAATTAATAGTTGAAGAGACTAAAAACTATAAATTTGGAGATCCATCAGATAAAAGTGTAGATGTAGGACCTTTGGCATCTAAAAAACAATTTGATAAAGTAAAAAGATATATAGAAACAGGTTTAGAGGAAGGTGCAGAAATGTTAGTTGGAGAAATTCCTGATAATGATGATAATGGGTATTATGTAGGGCCAGTGGTCTTTACAAATGTTTCAAATGATATGGTTATTGCACAGGAAGAAATATTTGGGCCAGTATTAGTTGTTATTCCATATTCTACAGAAGAAGAATCTATAGAGATTGCTAATGATAGTATATATGGATTGGCTGGTGCTGTATTTGGCCCTGAAGACAAAGCAAATGAAGTAGCAAGAAAGATAAGGACAGGTTCTATATACGTAAATGAAGGAGAATGGGATTTGGATGCTCCATTTGGTGGATATAAACACTCAGGAATAGGTAGAGAAGGTGGAGTTGAGGGGTTTGAAGAGTTTTTAGAAATTAAGACTATATATAATTAATGAGATAAAGTATAAGAAAGTTCGTTTCACAACACTCTACAAACAATTAAAGTTAGTAAAAAATATCTAGAACTTGAATATTCGTTTTAATGTTTATGACATGCTCCCTATAGTATAGGTAGAAAACTTGTCTACACTACAGGGAGCTATTTTTCATATAAAATTTAAAGTTGAACAAGGAAATCGTGATAACAACTGGGATAACCTTAAATTTTCTTAGTTTGTTGTTTTTTAAGGATGAATGTAGTACTATTATATATAATAAATATAAAAATATATTTTTATATTTACGAGTTCGAGGGTATATTTTTATTCTATAGTTATTAGTGTTAATCTCTGATGGTTGACATAATATGTCGTTTTTGTTATAATAAATATTGCACAAAAAATAATATGGGGGCGAATTTGGTATCGACGGGGATATGGAAACAGGAGTAGCGAGTCGTTGTCGCCAAACAACGTTAAAATTGGCAACTTAAATTAAACGCAGATAATAATTACGCATTAGCTGCCTAATTAAGGTAGCTCGTCCTACCCGAGAATCCCACGCCTGGGGATAGGGCGCCAAATTAGTGGGGAACCGAGCCTAGCAAAGCTTTGAGCTAGGAACGGAATACATGAAGCTACTAAAGCTTGAATCCTGTCAGTAGGAGTCAAGTGGAGGGAATGAAAAAATACTGACTGCACTCGGAGAAACTTCTGTGGGAGTATTTTCGGACGTGGGTTCGATTCGCAAGGAGTCGCCCTATGGAGCGATCTGTAGGTGAAAATCTGGCTTAATCGGTGAAGGCTAAAGAGAAATCTATGCTAATACCGAGGGGTATGTGGAGAAATCCAACAGCCCTGTATCGACTCATAGGCTGCTAAGTCAATTGATATGCGGTACTAGGATGGAAGACGACAAGACAGCAAGGGGACATTCCCTGACCATATATCTTTCATAATACGCCAGGGAGGTCAATAGACCTCAAGATATAGTCAGTGCCTTTAGGAAACTATTGGATAACATGTCCCACCGCCTCCACCATAAGGATAAAGCCTTGATTAGATTAGTTCTAGTCAAGGCTTTTATAATGCCATGAAGTCTATATAAAATTGTTCTTTTTTCTTTTTCATCTCATTGGAATACTTTCCATTTCTAGGAGTTACATTTTTATAATTGTCTAAAATATGTTCTGTTCTTAGTTTTTTCCTTTTGATAATGAGATAAGGTTGTATTTCTTCTAATAGAGTAAGTGCATCATTATATATTACTTTATATGCATAACAATCTAAATGTTTTTCTTTATTATAATTTTTTTTATGTATGATTTTTCCCATTTTTGTAGTATTCTTTATCCATGTTAGTAGTTCAATATCTGTTGATGAAATAGAAATACAAGGCGATGGATATTGATTTTTATGGAACTTTGTAAGCATAATGCTACCTTCACCATCAAGTATACCTGCGATATAAGCTTTTTCTGTTTCAAGCATAACGAAACCTCCTTATATTAATACGAACATAAGTTCTATATATATTATAGGTCTAATAAACATATAATTCAAGGAAAATTTATATTTAATTATCACTATCTTTCACAATTCCATTTAATAATAATTCAATTCAATATGATGTTATAGAAATATAAAGCGTATTACTGAAAATATTTTTGCATGCACACTAAAGAATGATATAATTAATCTAAAGAACTGGCCAATATGAAAGGGGAAAACTTGCAAATATGTTAAAATATTCATCGACTATAAAATCAAGACCATATTTATACTTAGAACTAAAAAAGGCTTTATTACTAAAGTTGCAAGGACTCAATGATAGTGAAATAAGAGAAAAAGCGATAGAAGAAAACATCTTTTCAATGAATAGCGAGAACAGAAAAAAGGAAATTGCTTCAACAATTTTAAATAGAATACAAGTTTTAGATGAGTTTTTAATGGATAAAATTGCAAATGGAACATTAGAAACAAGCAAACAAATAGCTTTATATACATTGCTAAAAACAGATCTGTTGTTTTTTGAGTTTATGCAAGAAGTATATAGAGAAAAAATTCTATTAAATGATTACTATATAACAGACAAAGACTTCAATCTATTTTTCCAAAGGAAATCAGAACAAAGTGAAAGAGTTGCGTCTTGGAAGGATTATACATATTACAAATTGAAACAAGTATATATAAGAATACTATATGATGCAGGATTTATCAAAAAAATTGACAAAGGTTTAGAAATAAAACCACCAATTATTGAAAAAGAGGTAATTGATCACTTGATTGAAAAGAATGATAAAGCATATATTGAGGCTATGTTAGGAGAGATTTAGAATGAGTATATATAAAAGATTGGATAAAATATTACCCAAATTATTAGATAAGAGTTTCAGAGAAAGTAAGGGCTTGGGTAATGAAATTGGTTACCATATATTTGACTATGATCCTAAACATGAAATGATAGTTAGAGAGCACATTAAATTCTTAAAAGAAAAAGTGAATAACGACAGTTCAGATATAGAAATCATTGAGTTTGATCTATATGAAATAATGTTAGAAATACTAGAAGAAAAGGGTTATCTCGAGAAAACATTTGATATGGAAAAGAAAAAAGGTAGAGATAAAATAATTATGCCAATAAAAAGAAGCTTACGACTAACTCAAAAGAATGACTTATTAATAGATTATATAAAAAGTAGAGTAGAAAAAAATCATATAGTATTTTTAACAGGAGTAGGAAAAGCATGGCCAATTATCAGATCTCATACTGTACTTAATACACTTCATGCAGTTATTGATCAAGTACCACTTATTATGTTCTTCCCAGGAACATACAGTGGACAAGATTTACAATTGTTTAACGAAATAAAAGATGATAACTATTATAGAGCTTTTAAATTAGTTGATTAATAAAGGGGAGAGGGGAGATTAACTGTGAAGCTAAAAAAGATGTTTTATCAAGATATCGAAAGGGATATCAAAGGAGTAATAAAAATAGGCCAAGATGATGAAGTAAATGTTGAAAATGAATTAAGGGAATATGTTGTAACTAGAGAATTAGGCAATCACTTCGATGACTTCTTTGAAGCCTATAAAAGAGGAATAAACAAGCATACAGATAAGATGGGTGTGTGGATATCCGGATTTTTTGGGTCTGGTAAGTCGCACTTCCTAAAGATATTATCCTACCTACTAGAGAATAGAGAAGTAGATAATAGAAATGCTATAGAGTATTTTGATGATAAAATAAAAGACCCTATGATTTTAGCAGATATGAAATTAGCTGGAGATACAAATGCAGATGTTATACTGTTTAATATAGATTCAAAATCTGACTCTGATTCAAAGGCCAACAAAGATGCTATAGTTAAAGTATTTATGAAAGTCTTCAACGAAATGCAAGGTTTCTGTGGATCAATTCCTTGGTTGGCTGAATTGGAGCATGGCATGGTAAAGAATGGAGGATATGAAGCTTTCAAGACTAGGTTTAAAGAATTGTCAGGCAGCACATGGGAAGAAAGCAGAGAGGACTTTTTCTTTGAAGAAGAAAATATAATAAAGGCTCTTACTGAAACAACAAAAATGAGTGAAGAATCTGCAAGAAATTGGTACGACAAGGCAGAAGATACTTACTCACTAAGTGTTGAAAAATTTGCTAATAGAGTTAAAGAATATATCGAATCTAAAGGTGGAGACCACCATGTTATTTTCTTAGTAGATGAGGTAGGGCAATATGTAGGAGAGGATGTAGGTCTAATGCTAAACCTTCAAACAGTAGTAGAAGATTTAGGAACATATTGTGGAGGAAAGGCATGGGTAATTGTAACATCACAACAGGATATAGATTCAATAACAAAAGTTAAAGGCAGTGACTTCTCTAAGATACAAGGTCGTTTCAATACAAGGCTTAATTTGTCATCCGCCAATGTA
Source organism: Schnuerera sp. xch1 (assembly GCF_019931165.1). GTDB lineage: Bacteria > Bacillota > Clostridia > Tissierellales > Tepidimicrobiaceae > JAIOUP01. Next base: position 76,884 of record NZ_JAIOUP010000002.1, on the reverse strand, counting down.
GATGAAGTAATAGAAAAACGTATTCTTAGAAAAAAAGATGTGGCAATGGATACTCTAAAATTACTCTATCAAAACAAAGAATCCATCATAAAAAACCTCATAACCTTTTCGTCAGATACTCCAGAGATGAAGGCTTATGAATCAGAGGAAGATTTTATTAAGGTATATCCTTTCATACCATATCAATTCAACCTATTACAATCTGTATTCACAGGTATAAGACTTCATGGAGCGAGTGGCAAGCACTTAGCTGAAGGAGAGAGATCACTATTAGGAGCCTTCCAAGAAGCAGCTTTGCAATATGTTGATAAAGAAGAAGGAACATTAATACCCTTTTCAGCATTCTTTGAGACAATAGAATCTTTTCTTGACTCAAATATTCGTACTGTAATTATTCATGCACAGGACAATAAAAGACTTATTGATAAAGACGTAGAAGTATTAAAATTATTATTCCTAGTAAAATATGTTAAAGAAATGCCTTCTAATATAGAAAATCTTGCTACTTTAATGGTTAAAAACATAGATGATGATAAGTTAGAAATAAAAAAGGAAATAGAAGAATCTTTGAATAGATTAATGAAGGAGACCCTTATTCAAAAGAATGGTGATGAATATATTTTCCTTACAGACCAAGAGCAGGATGTAAACAGGGAAATCCAAAACATTCACGTTGATGTTAATGAAATCATTCAAAAACTAGGTGAAGAAATATTTGGTGGCATATATACGGAAAAGAGATTTAGATACAATGCAATATATAATTTTGATTATAATAAAATCATTGATGATAAGCTTATTTCATCACAAAAAGGAGAGATTGGATTAAAGATAATTACTCCTTATTTTGATACAGGTGTAGAAATAACAGAGCAGGAACTTAAAATGATTTCCACTAGAGAAGATAATTTAATAGTCAATTTACCTAGTGATACAACTTTCTTAGAAGAAATAGAAGAAATATTGAAGATAGAGACTTACTTGAGAAGAAAGGGAGGAAACAAAACTACTTCTGAAAAAGAGGAAATAAGAATCAGAAAATCAAGAGAAGTTAGTGAAAGGAAGGAAAGAGTTAATAATTTACTAATTGAGGCTATAAAATATGCAGATATATATGCAAGTTCTCAAAAACTAAATATAAAATCTAAAAACCCAATGGAGAGAATTAATGAAGGCTTCAAAACCCTTATAAACAATAAATTTGACAAGCTTAATTACATTACCACTTTCATTGAAAGTAAAAAGGAACTAAATGATATTTTACAAGAAGCAGATGTACAAATGAAATTAATAGATGATACTCCTAATAAACTAGCAGTAGATGAGGTAAATAGAGCAATAACTAGGAAAACCGATAGAAATATACCAATAACATTGAAAACATTACTAGATGATTATACTAAGGCTCCATATGGTTGGAAGGAATTAGATGTTGAAGGTATTATACTTAAACTTTTTAAAAGCCAAGAGATAAAGTTACAATTAGGTAATGAATATCTAAATACATCCGATAAAGACCTTATAGATTATCTGACAAGGAGAGAATATAAAGAAAGACTAGTAATCAAAAAAAGAGAAAAGACTCCACCAAAATACATTAAAAATGTTAAAGAATTAAGCAAAGATTTATTCAATCTCAGCTCAATGCCTAGCGATGAAGATGGGCTGATGAATAGATTTATTGACCTTTCTAAAAATGAATTAGCCAACATTAGAGAATTATTAGTAGAATATAAACGGAATAGATATCCAGGGAAGGATGTTCTTGAATCTGGAAAGGAACTATTTGAGGAGATTATTAATATAAGGGATGTTAAAGTCTTTTATGAAAGATTATATGAGCTTAAAGCTGATTTGTTGGATTACGAAGAAGATGTTTATGATGTAAAAATGTTTTTCAAAAATCAACAGGAACAATTTGACAAGGGATTACATCAGTTAAATATATATGAAAAAAACAAAACCTATGTTATAGATAATAAAGCTATTGATCTTATAAAACGGATAGAAGATATAGTAAAATCAAAAGAGCCTTATGACAATATACAAAAATTACCTGATTTAATAGATGAATTTGTAATTAAATTTACAGAACTATTAGAAGAAGAATGTAGACCGGTTAGAGAAGTAATCGAAAGTGACCGACAAAAGGTCTTAAAAGAATTACAAATATACACTTTTGAAGATGAGTTTAAAGCATCGTTTAACAAAAGGTTTAAAGATTTACTTAATAGATTAGATAGCGTTAATGATTTCTATGAAGCAATAGCAATGAAAGAAGAATCCGATAGAATAAAAATCCGTTGTTTTGATGAAATAGAAAGAAAGAAAAAGGAATTAGCTAGAAAAAGAAAACCAACAGAAGATGATCCTATTACTGTAGGGGCTGGAAATATACCTGTGTATAAGACTAAAAAAACACGAAACATTAGTATCGCTAATCTTCTACACGGAGCCAAAACTATTGAATCAAAGAAAGATATTGAAGAACTTCTAGACCAGATTAGAAAAAGGCTGGAAGAGGAATTGGATGAAGACACTGAGATAAGACTTATATAGAATGGAGGAATCATCAGTGAATAAGACTGCTATTAAGAACTTTGCAATAAGAGCAAGAAATAAGTTAATTGAAGATATAATGCAGAAAGCCTATGAATTAGGAATTACAGAAAAAGAAATAAAGAATATAGAAACCTTTGAAGGTGGATTTCAAGTTGAAGGAACAGATATAAAGAGAACTATAAAATATTATCCACCAGAAAAGGTAGAAAAGATAATTAAAGAAAAGAGAAGTGATTTAATCAATAAAATAAAGAATAGAGGATTTGAACAGGTAGTAGAAGAAGTAGCATATACTTGGTTCAATAGATTCATTGCTCTAAGATTCATGGAAGTAAATGACTATTTACCAACAGGGGTTAGAGTTTTGTCTTCAGAAGATAAAAAGACAGAACCAGATATAATTAAAGAGGCTATAAATGTAGATTTAGACATAGATGAGGAAATAGTATATAACCTTCAAGATAACAATGAAACAGATGAACTATATAAATACTTATTGATTAAACAATGCAATAAACTTGGAGAAATTATGCCTACAGTTTTTGAAAAAATAGCAGATTGCACTGAATTATTGCTTTCAGATAATTTACTAGCAGAAGGTTCTGTAATTAGAGATTTGGTAGAATCTATTGATGAAGAAGATTATAAGGACCAGGTAGAAATTATAGGTTGGATGTATCAATACTATATTTCCGAAAAGAAAGATGAAGTATTTGCTGGATTAAAGAAGAATAAAAAGATTACTAAAGAAAATATACCTGCTGCAACCCAATTATTCACACCAAAATGGATAGTTAAGTATATGGTGGAGAATTCACTAGGAAGACTATGGTTGGAATCACATCCTGATGATGGATTGAAAGAACAGTGGAAGTATTATCTAGAAGAAGCAGAGCAAGACCCAGAAGTACAGAAGAAATTAGATGAATTAAAAAACCCTGACTTAGATCCTGAAGAAATAAAAGTATTAGACCCTGCTATGGGATCAGGCCATATACTTGTATACTGTTTTGATGTACTTTATGATATCTATTTAAAAGCAGGATATCCAGAGAGAAAGATACCTAAGCTTATACTAGAAAAGAACCTTTATGGATTAGATATAGATGATAGAGCAGCACAATTAGCGACTTTTGCCTTACTTATGAAAGCAAGAAGCAAGAATAGAAGAATTTTTAGAAGAAAGATAGATTTAAACGTGCGTTCAATACAAGAGAGCAACGGAATTTCAAAAGAAGCGATTGAATTCTTTGCTAATGGTGATAAGAAAATAAAAACGGATAGTAACTATTTAGTAGAAGTTTTTAATGATGCTAAAGAATATGGGTCAATATTAGAGGTGAAGAGAGTAGACTTTGTAGCACTAGAAGATAGACTAGAAGGAATAAGAGAAGAACAGGTAGCGATGTTTGATCAAGGGCATAAGAATGTTATTTTAAAAAAGCTACCAGCATTAATTAAACAGGCAAAGATTATGAGTGATAAGTATGATGTGGTATGCACTAATCCTCCTTATATGGGATATAAAAACATGAATAATAAACTACTAAAATTCATTAAACATAATTATCCTAATTGTAAAACGGACTTATTTGCTGTATTTATGGAACTTGACAAATATTATACAAAAGATAATGGGTTTATGGCTATGATAAACCAACACTCTTGGATGTTCTTATCTAGTTTTGAAAATTTAAGAGAAGAAATTGTTAACACAAGGGTAATATGTAATATGATTCATTTAGGACCTCACACTTTTGAAGAAATTAGTGGAGAAGTTGTGCAGTCAACATCTTTTATTATAAGAAAGAGTAACTTTAATAAATATAATGGGAAATATATACGATTAGTAGATATAAATAATGCAAAGCAAAAAGAAATTATGACAAGAACAGCAATAATAGAAGGTAATAATAAGAATATGTATATATCGAATATTAGAGACTTTAATAGGATACCGGGTAAATCTATAGCATATTGGGTTAGTAAAGATATTAAAAGTATATTTGAAGATGGTGAATCATTAGGGGAAATTGCCTCACCAAGAAAAGGCAATTCAACTTCTAACAATGACAGGTTTCTTAAACACTGGTTTGAAGTTAATATAAATAAAATTAACTTTAATAAAGATAAAATAATAAAAGAAGATACAGTTATTAATAGATGGTTTCCTTATAATAAAGGTGGAGGATATAGAAAGTGGTATGGAAATAACGAATTTGTTATAGATTGGAAAAATGATGGAGAAGCAATTAGGGAAATCCCTACTGCTGTAGTAGCCAATTATGATTACTTTATGAAAGATGGGTTAACATGGTCTACTGTTTCTTCTAAAAGATTTAGCATAAGAATGTTTGGAAAAGGGTTTATTTTTGATAACGGGGGCTGTTGTCTATTTACTGATACTAAATTTAAAAAATATTATCTTTCATTATTAAATTCTAAGGTTTTTCATTATATATTTGGTAATTTTAATCCAACTATGAATTTTCAATCAGGTCAAGTTGCAAAGTTTCCAGTATTGTTTAGTAGTGATAAAATACTGGAAAGAATCAATTATTTAACAATGAATAATTATAATATAAGCAAGAGAGACTGGGACTCATTTGAAACATCATGGGATTTCAAAAAGCATCCTATTATAGAATATAAAAAAGACTCTACTCTAATAAAAGAATCATTTGACAATTGGTCAGACTTCACACAAAGCCAATTCAACCAACTAAAACAAAACGAAGAAGAACTAAACAGAATCTTCATAGAGATATATGGACTTCAAGACGAACTAACACCAGAAGTAGAAGATAAAGACATCACAATCAGAAAAGCAGATAGAGAAAGGGACATCAAATCCTTTATATCCTACGCAGTAGGCTGCATGTTTGGTCGTTACTCACTAGATGAAGAAGGATTGATATATGCAGGCGGAGAGTTTGATTCAAATAGATACAATAAGTTTAAACCAGTAAAGGATAACATAATTCCAATAACAACTGATGATTATTTTGAAGAGGACATAGTAAGCATGTTTGTAGAATTCGTCAAGATAACATTTGGAGAAGAAGCATTGGAAGAAAATCTAGATTATATAGCGGAGACTATAGGCAAAAAATCCAGTGAAACATCGAGACAAGCAATAAGAAATTATTTCACTAAGAAATCAGGCTTCTATAAAGACCATGAAAAAACATATAGTAAAACACCAATATACTGGATGTTTGATTCTGGTAGACAAGATGGGTTTAAGGCACTTGTATATCTGCATAGATATGAACCATCACTTGTAGCAAGGGTTAGAACAGATTATTTGCATGAACTACAAAAAAAATATGAAGCTGAAATAAGCAGATTAGAAAGAATAATAGATTCTGATGTATCAGCAAGGGAAAAATCAGCAGCAAGAAAACAAAGAGATAAAGTGTCAAAACAATTAGAGGAATGCAAAGAATACGATCAAGTGATCGCTCATATTGCCAACCAAAGAATTGATATAGATTTGGATGATGGAGTAAAAGTTAACTATGCTAAGTTCCAAAAGGTAGAAATACCAAGGGGAGATGGCAAGAAACCACTAAAAGCAGACTTGTTAGCAAAGTTGTAGAAAAGTAGGTGATAGGATGAATTCAAATGAAGTAAAAAGAATATTAGAAGAAAACTTAAACAAAGAACCATCAGATGGGAAAAAAAGAAATATAGTGTTTTGGTATGACGATGAAGGAGAATTTATCAAAGATATTGATGAGTTGGAATTAGAAAATACAAAAATAATTAAACTCGAAGACAATAATAGTTTTTATATTAAATATTCATTAGAAAAAGAAGATACTGAATCCAATTATCTTATATACTCATCAAAGCCTAAACCAAATCCTAGAGAAAATTGGTTGTTAGATATATTCAAATACAGTGAGGAGTTCTTTACGGACAAGGCAACTGTAAATATGAGAAGTTTAGGAATTGAAGACGATACTTTAAAATCTATATTTAAAAAATACACAAAGTTCTTTAACAACAAAGAAAGATTAAACAAATTTGCTTCATATAATATTGAAAACTATACAGAAGAAAAGATTGATATTGCTGTGCTATCCACCTTATGCAAATTATCAGTTTTAGATTTTGAATTGGTAGTTAAGTCAGTTTTAATGGAAGAAGCAAAAGAAGAAAACAAGTATATAAAAGATATAGAAAAGTTCGGAGATATAGATGCTTTTTGGAAGTTAATAGAGACTAGATATGGATATCATATGGAAGAAAGAGATTTAGAGTCCCTTATGATAATGTTTATGATAACAAATTTGAGTTATAATCTAGATGCTGAACTACCTAAGGCATGGGAGAAGTTTATTTCCAATGAAAGGGCTAATTCAATCATACTACTAGATCACTTCATGAGTCATAAGGATGACAGAGAAGTATTTAATGTATTGGCCAATAGAATTGAAGATAGACTTAATTTAGAAGATTATATCAAAAAATGGGATATAGATGATTATATATCCTGTGACACATTTAAGTCTTTTGATTTAGAGATAATTTCAAGATTAATAAATAATCTAGTAGAAAACGTAGGAGAGTATGAAAAATATAGAAAAATCATAAATAAAAGAAGGACTACTCATTGGTACAATGACTTTGAACAAGAATATAATGCAATTTATTATGCAATGGAAATATTAAAGCTACAAGTTCAATTACAAAAGACATTGATAGGCTCTAATGCATTTGAAATGGTAAACAATTATGCAGAAAAGTATTATCTATTCGATTACTATTATAGAAAGTTTTATTTATCCTATGACAGTATTAGAGAGAATAAAGAATTATTTAATAGCATGTTGGAAATTATCGAGAATACATATACAAACTGGTATTTAGATGAACTATCAATCAAATGGTCAGCTATTATTGAAGATGAGTTAAAAGACGACATTAGAGTTCAAGGTCTCACTCAGCAGAAGGACTTTTACAATAACTTCATTAGGCCACATGTAGAAAAAAATGAGAGAGTATTTGTAATAGTATCGGACGCATTTAGATATGAAGCTGCAGTAGAGTTTAATGATATATTGAATAAAGAGAGAAGAGGAAGTACTGAATTAGCTTATATGCAAGGAAGCATCCCCTCATATACAAAACTAGGCATGGCAACTCTATTGCCTCATAAAGCAATAGATATAGATAATCAAGGAAGAGTTAAAGTTGACGGAGTTGATAGTCAAGGAACACAAAATAGGCAGAAGATAATATTAAATTACAGCAGTGAATCAGTAGCTATTCAATATAACGACATTAAGGATATGAAAAGAGATGAATATAAAGAAGTCTTTACTGGTAAGAAACTAGTCTATATTTATCACAATGTAATAGATGCATTAGGAGATACGTCTTTGACTGAAAGGGAAGTGTTTGAAGGTGTAGAAAGGACATTTAATGATTTAAACGATATCATTAGAAGCTTAGTTAATAATGTAAGCGCCACAAATATTTATATAACTGCAGACCATGGCTTCATATATAGAAGATCCAAGTTGATGGAGAATAATAAGTTATCCAAGATGAACGTTTCATCTATTGAAGAAAGTAGAAGATTTATACTGACAGAAGAAGTTTCTGATGAAAAGGGAATTCTAAATATACCATTGAACTATTTAATAGAAAATACAAAATTAAATGCAATAGTTCCTAAAGGCAATACAAGATTCAAAGTTCAAGGTGCTGGAGACAATTATGTACATGGAGGCACATCATTACAGGAGATAATAATACCAGTAATTAAGTTTAAGAATATAAGAAAAGATGAGTTTAAATCTTCTAAAGTAGAAGTAAAACTGACCAATATTTCTAGAAAGATTACAAATAGAATCACATACTTGGAATTTTTCCAAACTGGAAAAGTAGAAGATAAAAAACTGCCTATAAACTTAAAACTATATTTTGAAGATGATGAAGGTAACCGCATATCGAACGAAAACATTATTATTGCAGATAGCAGATCATCTAAACCTGAAGAACGTACATTTAGAGAAAAGTTTACTCTCAAAGACCAATCTTATGATAAAGGCAAGAAGTATTATCTAGTAATGGAAGATGAAAATGAAACTGTAGAAAATATTTATAGTAAGACACCATTTATAATTGATTTAGCAATTACAAATGATTTTGGATTTTAAAGAATCGAGGGATTTAAATGGATGAATTAAACAGTAAACTCAATAAATATTTTGCAGGACGTGTAGTTCGTAAGGACTTGACAAAAAAGATAAAAGAGGGAGCCAATGTCCCAGTATATGTATTAGAATATCTATTGGGAATGTATTGTGCTACAGATGATGAAGACGGAATCAATGATGGAGTAGAGAGGGTTAAGAAGATACTTTCTGATAATTTTGTACGTCCAGATGAGGCAGAAAAGGTAAAGTCTAAAATAAGGGAACTTGGTCACTATACAGTTATAGATAAAATAACTGTAAAATTAAATGAAAAAAAGGATATTTATGAAGCAGAGTTTTCTAATTTGGGACTAAAAGGAGTTGATATTGCTCCTCACTATGTTAAAGAATATGATAAGTTACTCTCTGGAGGTATTTGGTGTATATTAAAGATGAGCTATTTTTATGATGAGGAAATAAGAGATATGAGTCCATTTAATATTAGTAATTTGACTCCTATACAAATGCCGAATCTAGATATGGAAGAAATACTTGATGGAAGAAGGCAGTTTACAAAGGATGAATGGATTGATGTATTGTTAAGGTCTATAGGGATGGAACCAACTCAATTAGAAAACAATGTTAAATGGCATCTTCTAGCTAGAATGATCCCTTTGGTTGAAAACAATTATAATCTATGCGAATTAGGACCTAGGAATACAGGTAAATCTCATATTTATAAGGAAATATCTCCTAATTCCATACTAGTTTCTGGTGGACAAACTACAGTTGCCAATTTATTCTATAATATGGCCAGAAAAACTATTGGGTTGGTTGGTATGTGGGATACTGTTGCATTTGATGAGGTTGCAGGTATTACATTTAAGGATAAAGATGGAATACAAATAATGAAGGACTATATGGCTTCAGGTTCTTTTGCTAGAGGTAGAGAAGAAAAGAACGCTTCAGCATCAATGGTTTTTGTAGGAAATATAAATCAAAGTGTAGATGTATTGTTGAAGACTTCCCACCTTTTTGATCCCTTTCCAGAGGCCATAGCTTATGATTCTGCTTTTTTCGATAGAATGCATTATTATATTCCTGGATGGGAGATACCAAAGTTTAGGCCAGAATTTTTTACTAATGAATATGGATTTATTACTGATTATCTATCTGAATTTTTTAGAGAGATGAGAAAGAAATCATTTTCTGATGTTATAGATAAATATTTTAACTTTGGTAACAATCTCAATCAAAGAGATGTAATCGCAGTAAGAAAGACAGTATCTGGACTTGTGAAATTGATATATCCCAATGGAGAATATACTAAGGAAAGTATTGAGGAGATGCTAAGATATGCTTTAATAGGTAGAAGGAGAGTAAAGGAGCAACTAAAAAAAATTGGCGGGATGGAATTTTATGATGTACATTTCTCTTACATAGATAAAGAAGATTTTGAGGAAGAATTTGTATCTGTACCAGAACAAGGTGGAGGAAAACTAATACCAGAAGGAATGAGCAACCCAGGACATATATATGTTGTAGGCCGTGGACAAACAGGCATGATAGGTGTATTTAAAATAGAAACTGAGGTTGTATCTGGCTCAGGTAAATTTGAGAAAACTGGACTTGGTTCAAGCAGGGAAGCCAAGGAAAGTATCAACACAGCATTTAATTATTTTAAAGCTAATAAAAAAAATATTAGCGGTACTATTTCATTACAGAACAATGACTATTTAATGCACATTGCAGATTTACAGGGAATAGGAATAACTTCAGAATTATCTTTAGCAGCATTTATTGCTATGTGTTCAGGTGCTTTGAAAAGACCTGTGCAAAGTCAAATGGTAGTATTAGGAACGATGAGTATAGGAGGTACAATAAAGAAGGTAGAGGAATTAGCCAGTACATTGCAAGTATGTTTTGACGCAGAAGCAAAAAAGATATTACTTCCAATGTCTTCTGCTAGCGATATATCAACTGTACCGCCAGATCTATTTTCAAAGTTTCAAGTTTCATTTTACCAGGATCCAAAAGATGCGGTATTTAAAGCTTTGGGTGTAGATTGATGATTTCTTTAAAATAATTATACATATGATAAATAAAAGCTACTAAAGTTTACTAATAAGGCAACTTTGTTTAAAAAGGTAAAATTATAGCTTTGTAATACAAATATATGGTTTAAGTTACAAATTTAATCAAGGATTTTATAATGCCATGAAGTCTGTGTAGACTCCTTTGTATAAAATGGATATGTTTATAATATTCAGTTTATTTGATATAATGTATCTAGAAAAATTTTCAAGGAGGGGTATCGATGGATGTTTTATCTGCAATTAAGGGAAGAAGAAGCATAAGAAAGTACAGTGATAAGCCTGTAGAAGATGAAAAACTACATAAAGTTTTAGAAGCAGCTAGACTTGCACCATCAGCTATAAATAAGCAAAACTGGAAATTTGTTGTTGTTAAGGACTCTGAAATTAGAAAGAAACTTGTTGAATATGCTATTGGTCAACCTTTTGTTGGTCAAGCACCAGTAATTTTAGTCTGCTGCGGTACAAAACCAGACAGCATTATGAGATGTGGTCAGCCACGTTATACTGTAGATTTATCTATTGCAACTGCATATATGATATTAGAGGCATATGAACAGGGATTAGGTACTTGCTGGCTTGGAAGTTTTGATGAAAATAAGGTTAAGGAGATATTAGGAATTCCAGAAAAGGTAAGAGTAGTCTCTATTACTCCATTAGGATATTCTGATGAATCTCCTATTCCAACGCCAAGGAAAGAACTTGAAGAAATAGTGTGCTATGATAAATATAAATAATATAAAATAGCTCTGAATAATATTATTCAGAGCTATTTTATATATATGAAACTTTTCAAATTATGAGTAGTTTAGCATTAATACGTCTATACTAATCAATAAATAGTTTAGGAGGTGTAGTAAATGGAAAAGTATCATAAAGGGTTAACGGCATGGCAATTGACTATGATGGCTCTTGGTTCAGTAGTAGGAGGGTCTTTTTTTCTTGGGGCTGGTATACCTATTAATGCTGCTGGTCGAGCTGTTGTTATTTCATACATACTTTCTGGTATTTTAGTATATTTTATTCTTTTTGCATTATCTGAGATGACTGTAGCTGATCCTGATCCAGGATCCTTTCGTACATTTGCTGAAAAGGAATATGGGCCAGGTTTAGGTTTCATAGTAGGATGGGTTTACTGGACAGGAATTACATTAGCAATTTCTAGTGAAGCAGTTGCTGCATCTACCTTATTGCAGAAATGGGTTCCGGATATGTCTATTGTTCTAATTGGTTCAATTATAATAATTGTGACAACACTATTGAATTTACTAGGCGCAGAAAAATTAAGCAGCCTAGAGAGTAATTTAGCTGCTGCAAAATTATTAGCAATAGTAGGATTTATAATATTAGGATTAATCTTAGTATTTGGATTATTTCCGAATACATCTAGTGTTGGTCTAAGCGTTTTAAATGAAGAGCCTTGGTTGCCTGGTGGTATTGGAGGAATTGCTGGAAGCATGTTACTTGTAATGTTATCATATGCCGGATTTGAAATTATTGGATTAGCAGCTTCCGAAACTAGTGACCCTCATAAGACTGTTCCAAAAGCGATAATGTATACAGTATTAGGGCTTGTAGGATTATATATATCAGCTGTTATAGTAATTTTATTACTGATTCCTACAAATATACTTACAGAAGAAAGAAGTCCTATGGTATTGGCTTTGACCAGGTGGAATTTAAGTTGGGTAGGAGGCATAATGAATATCGTATTAATAATAGCTATTTTTTCTACAATGTTAGCTTCAATGTTTAGTCTTGGAAGGATGGTTCGTTCCCTTGCAGTCAAAGGGCATGCCCCATTATGGCTAAAGGATAAAGGAGATATTCCTTATAAAGGGATCATATTTTCTGGAGCAGCTATGATAGTGGCATTGTTTTTAAGTTTTATTTTACCTGCAGAAGTATATACTTTTTTAGCTAGTTCCGGCGGATATTCCTTGTTATTTACTTATTTAGTAATCATGCTTACGCATTATAGTTTTAGAAAAAGACATGGCTGTCCACCAAGCGGGAAATGCCAATTGCCGGGATATCCTTATTCTTCATGGATAGCGATTATAAGCATAATAATTATAATATTAAGTATGCCGTTAGTAGAAGGTCAAGGCTATGGCTTAATAGCAGGTGTTTGTTTAACAATAATATATATAATACTGTATTTTATAAAAAAGTATTTGATTAAAAATATAGATTAAAAACAGGATATTATAATTCTCCTATTTACAATATAATAGCAAAGTAGTATATTATATTCAGCTAGTATAGACAGAAGGTGGTGAGGGTAATGATTAAGCAAAATTTAGGAGAGCTAGCTGCATTGGCTACAGCGTTATGTTGGACAATAAATGGAATAGTTTTTGAAGATGCAAGCAAAAGAGTAGGTTCTCTAGTAGTAAATTATTTAAAGTTAATTTTAGGTTTTATTTTTGTTAGTGTATATTGTTTCTTTGCTAGAGGAATGTTCCTGCCCATGGATGCTACAACAAATAATTGGACTTGGCTTATGTTTTCAGGATTTATTGGCTTTTTTTTGGGAGATTTATTTCTTTTTCAATCCTATGTAGAAATAGGAGCGAGAATATCTTTATTAATAATGGCATCGAGTCCCCCAATTACAGCTTTGCTTGGATTCATATTTTTAAGAGAAAAGTTAGGCTTAATTAGCATAATAGGGATGTTTGTTACAGTGTCAGGCATAGCAATAGTTATATTAAACAAGGAAAAAGACGAGAAAAAAATTAAGCTAACCCATTCTAAAAAAGGATTAATATATGCTTTTCTAGGAGCTTTTGGACAAGCACTTGGTCTTATAGTGAGTAAAATTGGGATGGGAGACTATAATCCATTTGCAGCCACTCAGATAAGGATAATATCAGGATTAATTAGTTTTACAATATTATTTTTTGCGACTAAAAAATATGGAGATGTAAAATTAGCATTTAAAAACAGAATAGCAATGAGGAATATAGCAGTAGGTTCCTTTTTTGGGCCATTTTTAGGTGTAACTTTATCATTAGTTTCTTTAAAACATACAAGTGCTGGCATTTCATCAACTTTAACATCAATAATGCCAGTGATTATAATACCTTTTTCGATAATCATATTTAAGGAAAAGATTAAACCAAAAGAAATATTTGGAGCAATAATATCAGTTGCTGGTATAGCTATACTATTTATGTAAGTTGACATTATTATGCAAATTATGATAAAACTTTGCGTATAATACATTTGTAAGACACATATAAAGGAGAAGCACATATGATAAAAAATTTTGATGGAATACTTCCAAATATACATGAAGATACTTTCATAGCGGATAATGCTACAGTAATAGGAAATGTAAACATTGGCGAAGGTTCAAGCATATGGTTTGGAGCAGTGTTAAGAGGGGATATAGATAATATTACTATTGGTAAATTCTCTAATATTCAAGACAATTCTGTTTTACATACAGAAGCTGGTGTACCAACTATAATTGGTGATTATACTGTAATTGGACATAGTGCAATACTACATGGATGTAAAATTGGCGATAACTGTCTTATCGGTATGGGAGCAATTATTTTAAATAATGTAATTATTGGTGATAACTGTATAATAGGAGCAGGAGCTGTCGTGACGGAGGGTAAGATTATTCCTTCTAATTCTCTAGTATTAGGAATTCCAAGCAAAGTAGTTAGGGAAGTTAATAGTGAGGAAATTGAAGCAACAAAGATTAATGTTTTAAAATATAATGAACGATATAAACGATACATAGAATAACAAAGTCTAATTTTACTATAATATAAACTTTTTGTGAAATGGATTTCAAAAAAGGCTTCCTTAAATATATTAATATTTTAATAGATGCCTTTTTATTTTTGGTAAAAGAAAGTATATAATAAATATTAAAGGAATATATTGAATAAATACAATATAAACCTGATGTTATCATTAGAATATATTATATACTCGTTAATCTATTTTAAATATTGACTTTAACTAATAAAAAGGATGAAATATACAATAATATAAAAATATAGTTACTATTAGTAAAACCACAATACCTATAGTAATCAGGTTGGAGGGACAATAGTGGAACGGAATAAAACAAACAAAGAAAAAAAGACAATAGGGTCTGTTATTAAAGCGGTAGAGGTAATAGAATTTATTGCAAATTCAGAGAGAGGAGTTGGAGTTACTGAAATTAGCAATGGATTAAATTATGGTGTTAGTGCAACTTATCATTTATTAAATACTCTAAAAGAATGCAATATAATAGTGCAAAACAAAGCAACTAAAAAATTCAAGCTTGGATTGAAACTTTGGCAAATTGGAATGCTAGCTTATGATCAAAATCATATATCAGTTATATTGAGGCCATACTTAAAGGAGTTAAAGGAGCTTACTGGTGAGACTGTTAATCTTACAATTATGGACAATTATCAAATTGTATACATTGCTCAAGAAGAAAGTGAAAGACTAGTCAAGATGTTCACAAGGACAGGGGCAACAGCTCCACTACATTGCACTTCTGCTGGAAAAGTGTTTTTAGCCTTTAAACCTAAAGAAGTTCAAGATTCAATATTGAGTAAGATTGAATTAACTAAATATACGGACAATACTATAGTAAACAAAGAAGATCTTATTAAAGAATTGAAGGAAATAAGGAGTAAGGGATATGGATTTGATAATGAAGAAAGGGAATTAGGTGTTAGCTGTATAGGTGCTCCTATTTTCGACTTAAACAATGAAACAATAGCTTGTATTACAATATCAGGGCCAACATCAAGGTTTTCTAAAAAAAATAAAGAAAGATGGTTAAAAGATGTTTTGAAGATATCTAAACAAGCTACAAATTACCTTAATACGATTAAATGAATGATGAGATACATTTAAATAAAGTTTCTTTAAATACTTAAGTATTTAAAGAAACTTTATTTATTTTATTCTAATTTACATTCATATTGTTATAGAATTGACATATAATATATTTAACAATAATAAAGTAGATTTAATAAGAGTAAATATATTAAATGTTGTAGAAACATTTAAATTGTTTATAAAAATTATATAGGAGGTATTTTTATGGGGAAAGATTATGAGAAATTAGCGCCTAAATATCGTTTGTTATTAGGTCCTGGACCAGTAGAAGTAGCATCACGTGTACTAAATGTTATGTCTAATCCTTTATATGGACATTTAGATCCCAAGTTTCTAGAAATTACAAACGAAACTATGAAACTACTTAGATATACATTTCAAACCGAAAATCAGCTTACACTACCAATGTCAGGAACAGGTAGTGCAGGCATGGAAACTGTGATGGTAAATTTACTAGAAGAAGGGGATAGGGCTATAATCTGTGTTAATGGAGTTTTTGGTGAGAGGATGAGGGATGTAGCTAGTAGATGTGGAGCTGAAGTAATATCTGTTGAGGCTCCGTGGGGTAAGGTTATAGATCCTGAAGATGTTAGAAGAGCTTTTAAGGAAGCACCAGGAAAGGTAAAATTAGTAGGTATTGTACATGCAGAAACTTCTACTGGAGTAAAACAACCTATTGAAGAAATTTCCCAAATAGTTAAGGAACATGATGCGCTTATGGTTGTTGATGCAGTTACTTCTTTAGGCGGAGTAGATTTAAAAATTGACGAATGGGGAATTGATGCTTGTTATAGTGGAAGTCAAAAAGCATTAAGCTGTCCGCCTGGATTATCTCCATTAACTATGGGAGTCAAAGCATTAGAGGTTATTGATAACAGAAAAACAAAAGTACAAAGTTGGTATTTGGATTTGAGTATGATAAAGAATTATTGGAGCAAAGAAAGAGTATACCATCATACAGCACCAATAAATATGATATATGCTTTGAGAGAAGCGTTATTAATGGTGTATGAAGAAGGATTAGATGAAAGATTTAGAAGACATCAACTGAATTCAAATGCTTTTGTAGCAGGTATAGAAGCTATGGGAATGAAAATGGCAGTTGAAGAAAAAGAATATCGACTGCCAACTCTTAATGCAGTAAAGATACCTGATGAAATAGATGATTATCAAGTAAGAAGTTACCTTCTAGATAAATATGGTATTGAAATTGGAGGGGGTCTTGGCGATTTTAAAGGAAAAGTATGGAGAGTAGGGCTAATGGGAGAATCATCTAAAAGAAATAATGTGATTCTTTTATTAAATGCATTGGGAGATGCACTTATGCAACAAGGGTACAAAGTTGATTTTAGGTTAGCTATCGAAGCAATTCTGGATATATACGATATTTAGGAATATAAATTCATGATACAAAATAATATATAGTATTAATTAAAGAGAGGAATGATAATATGATAAGAAAATCTAATAAATATAAAGTAGAAAAAGTAGAAGGATTAAAGGGTGGAAGGGGATATGTAACAATTGTAAATTTTTTCGAAATGGAAGAGTTTCTTGGTAATGGAAGATTGTTTGGTAAAACAATTATAAAGCCTGGAAGTTCTATAGGATATCATACTCATGAAGGAGATCAAGAAGCCTATTATATTCTAAATGGAAGAGCTTTGTACAATGATAATGGTAAAGAAGTAATATTAGAGCCAGGAGATTTAACTATATGTAGGGATGGAGAATCTCATTCTATTGAAGTAATTGGAGAGGAAGATTTAGAATTTATTATGCTTATACTGTATAACTAAATGTGAAATTTAGTTACTGTAGATTTTTAAGTATTACATTGATACTTTGAAATGAGGATTGCTATATATTGATAGACATATGGAATTGTGCTAGAACCTAAAATATAGACTAAGAAATAATATAAAAAGGGGGATTTATTGTGGAAGCTGGCTTTAGTTCTTTGATCGTTATGATTGCCTGTCTTATTGGCTTGCTCGTTATGATTATGAAATTCAAAATTCATCCTGTGTTTACTTTGATTATTGTTGCTATCTTTGGAGCTATTGGATTTGGATTTCCGTTAGAAGAAGTATTCACTCTTGTTACAGGGGGATTTGGTAGTACTATTGGTAGTATTGGTATTGTAATCATATTAGGTACTACAATTGGTGTTATATTAGAGGATACAGGTGGAGCATTAGTGCTTGCAAACACTATTCTTAAGTTTGTAGGCAAGAGACATTCTAAACTAGCCATGGCATTATCAGGATATTTAGTTTCTATTCCTGTATTCAGTGATTCTGCAATCGTTATCATGTCTCCAGTTGCTCGTGCTTTATCTGCACGTAGTGGTTTGCCATTAGTTGCACTTTTAGGAGCATTAAATGGTGGTATTTTGGCAACTCATACTATGGTACCACCAACACCTGGTCCTCTTGCTGCTGCAGGTACATTAGGTGCTGATCTTGGATTTTTAATAGTTTTAGGACTGATAAGTTCTGCGGCATATACTTATGTTGCTACTTTATGGTGTGGTAGCAAATATATGACTAATAAATATCCTGGATTAGCTAAAGTGGCAAATGTAGAAACAGCTATTGGTGATGATTATACCTTATCTAGTCCTGATGGAAAGCCACTTCCTAGTGCATTATTAGCATTTGGTAGCATTTTGGTACCAGTTATATTGATTTGTGTTAATTCATTTGCTGCTATGTTCCTTGATTCAGCATCTGAAGCATTACGTTATTTGACATTCATAGGGGATCCTGTTTTTGCATTATTCATGGGGGTGTTGATTGCTCTAATAATGGGTAAAGATCGTTTTAGTAAGGTGCAATGTAATAAATGGTTTAATAATGCTGTAGACAGATCTGGATTTATTATTTTAGCAACTGGTGCCGCTGGTGCTTTTGGTGGAGTATTGAAAGCATCTGGAGTTGGAACTTATCTTGGCAATTTGATCACGCAGACTCCATTGCCAGAAGTATTTGTACCATTCCTAGTATCATTGTTGCTATCTGTTTCAAATGGTTCAGCAACAGTCTCACTATTAACTGGTTCAGCAATCATTTTACCTTTGATGCCTTCACTAGGATTATCACCAGTTATTGCGACGTTAGCGATTGCAGCAGGTTCATCCTTCTTCTACCATGCAAACGGTAGTCATTTCTGGGTTGTATTAAAATGTAATGATGATATACCAATAAATGAAGGTTATGAGGTTGTTTCTGTGCCGACTGCCCTTGGTAGTGTTGCTGCCATGATAGTGGTTTGGATTATGTCCATATTTATTCACATTTGATTTCATAGTTTAGAGGTTAATCATAAAAAATGTTGCTATATTACAAGGAATGTTAGTTTATCAAAAATGGCTTCTCGCAATAGTAGGAGGTCATTTTTGAGATGACAAATCAGTCGACAATTTATTGATATAAATGTATGAGAGAATTATAAGTTAATAGTTATTGAATTATTTTTATAAAACAGTTTGTTACTATTACTTTAAGTTCACATTGACTTGTAATCTTAAGTAGAATATAATAAATTTAACAAAGAGAAGTATAATTTACTATTGGTAAATTGTATTTAAACAAGAATTTGTACAATAAAAGATTATATAAATACTATCAAAATAATAGGGGGATTGATAAATATGAAAAATAAAAAGCTCGTCATGATTCCAGGTCCAACACCCGTCACACGGTCGATACAAGACCAGATGGGAAGAGATACTGTTGCTTTTGGTGATCCAGATTTTATCAATGATTTTAAAGAAGTAATAAAGAGTTTAAAGGAAATATTTAAAACAGAAGGTGAAGCTTTTATCGTTGCAGGAACAGGTACTCTTGCAATGGAAATGGGAATATCTAATGTTGTAAAAGAAGGAGATAATGTATTAGTAGTCTCCAATGGATTCTTTGGAGATCGTTATGTAGAGTTATGTGAAAGAAAGGATTTGAATGTAGATGTATTATCTGCAGAATGGGGTACCACAGTTTCAGCAAGTGAGATTGAAAAGAAATTGAGTGAAAAAAATTATAAAGCTATTACAGTTACTCACGTAGACACATCAACAGGAGTATGTGCTCCAGTAGCTGAAATAGGAGAAGTGGTTAAGAAATTTGAAGACACTATATTGATAGTAGACGGAGTATGTGCAACAGCAGCAGAACCAGAGTACTTAGATGAAATGGAAATAGACGTACTTATTACAGGATCACAAAAGGCATTTGGAGTGGCTCCAGGACTCGCAATCGTATTAGCTGGTCCTAAAGCTATAGAGAGAAGAAAGTCATTAGGAACTATTAGAGATTATTATATAGACTTTGAAAAATGGATTCCAATTATGAATGACCCATCTAAATACTTTGCAACACCAGCAGTAAATATGATATGGGCATTACAAGAATCATTAAGAATAATAAAAGAAGAAGGAATAGAAAACAGATACGAAAGACATATAAAAGTAGCAAGAGCAATGCAAGCAGCATTAGAAGAGTTAGGATTCAAGATATTAGCAGAAAAAGAGCACAGAGCAGTAACATTATCAAATGTACTATACATGGACGGAATAGACGATGGAGAGTTTAGAAAGGTATTAGCAGAAGAAGGAGCAGTAGTAGCTGGCGGGTTAGGAGAATATGCAGGTAAGATGTTCAGATTAGGACATATGGGTAACATAGATACTCACTATCTGATATCAACTATATCAGCTATTGAAAGGACATTACGCAGATTGGGAATTGAAGATGTTTTAGGTAAAGGAGTTATTACTCTTACAAGAGAATTAATTAAATAAGTTAACTTAGAGATAGTCTCAAAATTTGAGACTATCTTTTTTAAAATTTATTTATAATGAAATTAGAAAGAATATTTTATACTGGTATTAGAAGACAAAATAATTAAAAATATTTAACAATATTCCGACAATATTGATACAAAAAAGTTAAAAATATGTTATCCTATATATAGAATTTAATTTTTAATAATATAAAAGTTTAAAGGAGGTTGTGAAGTGAAATTTTCTAACAGGATTCAATCAATGCAAGAATCACCTATAAGAAAACTTACGCCAATTGCAACAGAGGCGAAAAAAGGTGGTAAGAAGGTATATCATCTAAATATAGGACAACCTGATATTCCTACACCAAGAGTATTTTTTGATGCAGTTAAAAATTTTGATGAAGAAGTTTTGGCATATGCAGGTTCTGAAGGAATACCAGAATTAAGAAATAGTTTCAGTAAATATTATAAAAAATATGGCATCGATTTTGAAGTTGATGATATCCTTGTAACAAATGGTGGAAGTGAAGCTTTACTTTTTACTTTATTAGCTATATGTGATAATGGAGATGAAATTCTTGTTCCTGAACCATTCTATACAAATTATAATGGATTTGGGAACACAGCAGGAATAAAAGTAGTTCCTATTACTACTAAAGCTGAAGATGGGTTCCATCTACCAAGTAAAGAAGAAATAGAAAAGCTAGTTACTGATAAAACTAGAGCGATTTTAGTATCAAATCCAAGCAATCCTACAGGTACAGTATATACTATGGACGAAATGAATATGCTAACGGATATCGTAAAGGAACATAATCTATATATTATAGCAGATGAAGTATATAGAGAATTTATATATGATGGATTAGAGTATAAGAGTTTTGCTCAAATTGATGATATAAAGGATAGGGTAATTATTACGGATAGTATATCTAAAAGATATAGTGCTTGTGGTGCTAGAATAGGTTGTATTGCATCAAAAAATAAAGATTTAATAGCCCAAATATTAAAGTTATGCCAAAGTAGACTTTGCGTACCTACTATTGAGCAAATGGGGGCAGCAGCTTTAGTTGATGTTCAAGATAAATATTTCGAAGATGTAGCTGAAGAATATAAAAAGCGCAGAGATATTGTTTATAATTCATTAAGTAAAATGGACGGAGTTATATGTGAACAACCCCACGGAGCTTTTTATGTAGTAGCTAAATTACCTGTTGAAAATGCAGAAGACTTTGTTGTCTGGTTATTAAAAGATTTTGATATTGACAATGAGACAGTAATGATGGCTCCGGCAGAAGGATTTTATGCTACAGAAGGCCTTGGAAGAGATGAAGTTAGAATATCCTATGTGTTGAAAGAAGAAGATCTGAAGAAAGCTATGAAAATACTAGAAAAAGCCTTAAAAGTATATAAGAATCAGAAGCAAATTAGTGCATTATAAATTAATAAAACTCCTTTCTAAACATAAAAGTATTTAGAAAGGAGTTTTTATTTTATGTTATAATATATAAAAGTCAATCAGGAGGAAAATTATGCTGGATAATGATTTATTGAAGTCTAAAGTATCTGAAGTAGAAAATTGGGTAATAGATATTAGAAGGGACTTTCATCAGTTTCCAGAGTTAGGGATGAAAGAATATAGAACAAGAGATAAGATTATTGATTATTTAAATAAAATGGAAATTGAAAATAAAATAGTTGCAAATACAGGGGTAGTAGCAATAATTAGAGGAAAAGATAAGGGAAAAACTGTAGGATTAAGAGCAGATATGGATGCATTACCTATGGAAGATAAAAAGGATGTTCCTTATAGATCAAAGATAAAGGGGAAAATGCATGCCTGTGGTCATGATGTCCATATGGCTATTTTATTAGGTGCAGCTAAGATATTAAAAAGTATGAAGGATAATATAAAGGGAAATATTAAATTGTTCTTTCAACCCGCCGAAGAAACGGTTGGAGGAGCAGAACCTATGATAAGAGAGGGAGTAATGGAGAATCCCTATGTAGATGGAGTTTTTGGACTTCATGTAGATAATAGTTTACAAACTGGTCAAATTGGCATCAAGTATGGCCAGATGAAGGCAGCATCCGATATGATAAAAATAATTATTCATGGGAAAAATAGTCATGGGGCTTATCCTCAAAATGGGATAGATGCTATTGCAATAGCCGGACAAGTGATAGTAGCTCTGCAAACGACAATAAGTAGAAATATAGATCCTAGAAGTTCAGCTGTATTGACCCTGGGAACTATACAAGGAGGATATGGGAGGAATATAATTGCAGATAAAGTAGAAATAGAAGGTATAATTAGAACATTAAATAAGGAATCACGAAGATTAATGTTAAATAGAGTTCAATCTATAGTGGAAGGCATATCTAAATCCATGGAAGGTTTGGGAGAATTAATAAGGACAGAAGGTTATCCAGCATTAATAAATGATGATAATATGTTGAATATAGTAAAACAAAATGCCAAAGAACTATTTGGAAACGATAGTATATATAAGATACCTTATCCAAGCTATGGAGTCGAAGATTTTGCATATTTTGCTGAAACAAGACCTGCTGCATTTTTTCAATTAGGATCAGGCAATATGAATAAAGGTATAATACATACTGGACATACATCTTTATTTGATATAGATGAAGATTGTCTATCTACAGGAATATTATTACAAGTAAAGAATGCATTAGAATTTTTGAATAAATAGATTTAGGGAGGACTGTAAAATGGACTATTTAGAAAAATACAAGTACTGGGCAAATAATGAATATTTTGATGTAAATACTAAAGAAGAACTAGAATTAATTAAAAATGATGAAGAAGAAATAAAGAGTAGATTCTATAAGGATCTTACCTTTGGAACAGCAGGGTTAAGGGGAATTATTGGAGCAGGAACTAATAGAATGAATAGATATACTGTATCTTTAGCTACTCAAGGATTAGCAACTACAATTATTGATAAAGGTAATGAAGCTATAAAAAGAGGAGTTGCAATTGCATATGATGTAAGACATTTTTCTAAAGAATTTGCACATATAGCTGCAAGAGTTTTAGCTGCTAATGGAATAAAAGTTTATCTATTTGATGATATTAGACCTACACCTCTTTTATCGTATACTATAAGAAGGTTAAACACTATATCCGGAATAGTAATAACTGCTAGCCATAATCCCAAAGATTATAATGGATATAAGGTGTATTGGGAAGAAGGATCTCAAATTTTAGATGATATGGCTTCAGAAATACTTGATAATATCAATAAGATTGAAGACTTCTCCAGGATAAAATTAATTGATATAGATGAAGGATTAAATAAAGGTTTAATAACATATATAGCGAAAGAGATAGATGATGAATATATAGAGAGAGTAAAAAGTTTAAGATTAAATGATGATATAGATAAGGATATAAATATTGTATATACTCCTTTAAATGGTACAGGTAATAAATTAGTAAGAAGGGTATTAAGCGAAAGGGGATTTACAAATGTATTTGTAGTACCAGAGCAGGAAAATCCTGATCCAGATTTTAAAACAGTAGGATATCCAAATCCTGAAGACGTAAAAGCTTTTGAATATGCTAAAAAGTTAGGAAAGGAAAAAAATGCAGATGTATTAATAGCAACAGATCCAGATTGTGATAGAGTATCATGTATGGTAAAGGGTAATGATAAAAGTTATATAGGATTAAATGGAAATCAAATAGGAGCATTATTGGTAAATTACATATTATCATCAAGATATGAAAAGAAAAATATACCGGAAAATGGAGTTATAGTTAAGAGCATAGTGACTGATGATTTAAGTAGAGCCATAGCTGATAAATATGATGTAAAAACAATAGAAACTCTTACAGGATTTAAACATATATGTAATAAAGCTAATGAATTTGATAGGACTAAAGAAAATACGTTTATATTTGGTTACGAAGAGAGTATAGGATATGTATATAGTAATTTTGTTAGAGATAAAGATGGAGTCATCTCATCAATGTTGATAGCTGAAATGACAGCTTATTATAAAAAAGCAGGAAAATCTTTGTTAGATGTGTTAGAAGAAATTTATCAAGAACATGGATATTATTCGAGCAATTTAATATCTATAGTATTAGAAGGAATTGAAGGCAGCAAAAGAATTCAAAGAATCATGGATTCCTTTAGGGAAGATCCAATTATAGCTATAGAAGGTATGAAGCTGACTAATACTATAGATTATTTAAAGGATAAGACAGACACTCCGAAATCCAACGTATTGAAGTATTTCCTTGATGATGGTTCATGGTATGCTATAAGACCATCGGGGACAGAACCAAAGATAAAAAAATATATATATTCAAAAGCAGATGATAAAACTTTATCAGAAAAGAAGATTAAGGATATCGAAAAAGCTATTATGAATAAGATTAAATCAGTAAAATAATAATGAATGAAAAGTCTTTACAGTACATTAGCTATTGTGAAGACTTTTTATATGTATAAAAAACCAAGCTAATTCACAAAATAGTCCTATATCAATATTAGGGTAAAGGAGTGGTTATCATCAAAGGAATTATAATGTCAGGAGGAATTGGTACCAGGCTTAGACCTTTAACTTGTGATCTTCCTAAGCCAATGGTACCAATTTTTAACAAGCCTGTAATGGAATATGCCGTTGACTTACTAAAGAAAAACAAAATAGAAGATATAGCAGTTACATTACATTACTTACCTAATATGATTATAGATTATTTTGAGGATGGTAGAAAATTTGATGTAGATATCAATTATTATATAGAAGATAAACCTTTAGGTACTGGTGGAAGTGTAAAAAATGCCCAAGAATTTCTAGATGATACTTTGATTGTTATAAGCGGTGATGCTTTTACTAATATAAATTTGAAAAAAGCTTATGAATTTCATAAGAAGAAAGATTCTAAAGCGACTTTGATATTAAAAAGAGAATCAGTACCTTTAGAATATGGAGTGGTTATAACAGATGAAGAAGGAAAAATAATCAGGTTCCTAGAAAAACCTAGTTGGGGAGAGGTATTTAGCGATACTATTAATACCGGTATATATATTTTAGAACCAGAGGTATTTAATTATTATGAGAAAGGCCAAAATTTTGATTTTAGTAAAGATTTATTTCCAAAATTATTGGAAGACAATATACCTATGTATGGATATATAGCAGACGAATACTGGTGTGATGTTGGAGATTTAAATAGTTACATACAAACCCATACAGATATATTGTCTGATGCGGATAAACATTATTTAATTGGAGCAAATCAAGGTAATGGTATTTGGATAGGAGAAGGTAGTACTATTGAAAAGGGAACCAAGATATATCCTCCAATATTTATAGGTGAAAATTCTACAATAAAAGCAGGAACAATTATAGAACCATATACAATAATTGGGAAAAACTGTTTCATTGGAGAAGGGTCATCTATAAAGAGAAGTATTCTTTGGGATAGTGTAAATATATCTAAGAATTGTGAGATTAGAAAATCGGTTATTTGTAACAATGTAAATATAGAGAAACAAAGCAGGATATTCGAAGGTGTTGCAATTGGTGCACATTCAAAAATATCCAAGAACAGTACAATTAAACCAAAAGTCAAAATATGGCCATACAAAACAATAGAGGAAAATATGATTGTAACAGATAATTTAGTATGGGAAGAAAGAGCAACAAAGAAATTATTTGGATATAGGAATATATCTGGCAAATTTAATGAAACAATAACTCCAGAAATTGTAACTAAATTAGGGGTTTCTTTTGCTACGGTTATTAAAGAAAAAGGAACTTTTGTTGTTAATAGTGATGAATATAATACTTCTAAATCTGTGAAAAATTCAATAGTATCAGGTATTTTATCTACAGGATCATTGGTAATAGATATTAAAAACAGTACTATGCCAATGTGTAGATTTGGAGTAAAATATTTCAAAGCAGATGGAGGTATACAAATTAGAACTAATTGTTCTAATGAGAATATGGTCTATATTGAATTTATTGATGCTAAAGGAGCAAATATAAATAAAGGTATAGAAAGAAAAGTTGAAAGTTGTTTTGTTTTAGAAAACTTTAAAAGATGTTTGGGAAATGAAATCAAAGATGTAGTAAATATATATAATTTTTCCCAAATATACCTAAAAGAAGGAATACAACATTTGAAGAATGGAAAAGAAATAAAAAGTAAAAAACCTAAACTAATTATATCATCTCCATCGAAAAATATATCGAGATTAGCGGAAAAGTATTTGATGGATATAGGCTGTAAAGTTAAGGTAGTTGAATTTAATAATCAATTGATAATAGAAGATATTAGGAACAAGGTATTAGATGAAGATGGATATTTAGGTATTTTATATAGTAGTGATGGTGAAAAAATAGCTTTAACAGATGGATATAATATTGTGGAAGATGATAAATATTACCTGTTAACTCTATTGATAGGATTTAAAACTGGCATGCTTAAAGAAGTGGTAATTCCTTATAATTATCCAAGAATAGTGGAGAAATTAGCTAAAGAGTATAAGGGAAGAACCATATATAGTAAATCCAATATTTCAGAGATTATTAAAACTGTTATGGATAAAAGTATTGATTTTCAATATATAGTAAACTTTGATTCTATCTGGGCTACAGGAAAGATAATTGATTATTTAATAGGTAATGATGTTACAATAAACGAATTATTACAGGAGCTACCAGAATACTACTATTTTAAAAAAGAAATTCCCTGTAAATGGACTGACAAAGGCAAAGTAATTAGAAGATTAACTGAAGATAGGAAGAAAGGAATTGAGCTTAAACAAGGAGTTAGATTTATAGACGATAAGGGATGGGTTTTAGTTATACCAGATGATGAAAAGCCTAAGTTTAACTTATATATAGAAGGTTATAATGAAGAATATGCAGAAGAACTTTGGACAAAATATGATAAAAAAGTAAAGAACTTGATGAAGACTTAAAATTTAGAAGCTTAATTATGAAAGGAAGGTTTAAGAGTATGAGAATGAGAAATATAGATAGATTACCAGTACAAGGGGAAGAAGTCCATACTCTATACAAATCCAATAAAAAATCTAATACAAAACGATTCATATTGAATAGATTAGATAAAAGCTTTAAAGAAATTGAAAGAGTATATTTAAGGCTCAACAATGATACAGCTAAAAATAAATCTTTACCTAAAGGGGCTGATTGGCTTTTAGACAATTTTTATTTGATTGAGCTAACATACAAGCGACTAAAAGCAGATATTAAGAAAGAAAAAAAAGTAACTTTAAATATTATTACAGATGGTCAGTATAAAGGCTATCCTAGAATATATACTTTAGCTCTAGAGTTGATTTATCATTCAACAGGAAATATTACAGAAGAAAATCTTATTAGATTTGTAAATGACTTTCAAAAAGAAGAAATTCTTTCATTAGAAGAAATAGCTTATTTCCCTAAATATTTAACATTAGGTTTAATGGAATATATAAAAAATATTTCTTTGAATTTGTTAAAAATTAAAAAAGCATGGGATATGGTCGAGAGCACTGATTTATCGTTAAAGGAAAATATGGAACAAATTATAGAAAATATAGATACTATGGATTCTGTCAAGATAGAAAGACTAATAAGAAAAATAAGGGAGGATAAAGAAGACTATCAACAGATACTAGAAAGAATAAAGAAGAAATTAGATTATATAGGTCGAAGTATCGAAGATATTTTAGAGAAGGAATATATGTTTCAATCCAAAAACAAGATATCGCTCGGTTATGGGGTAACATCTTTAAGGAATACTTCAGCTTTTAATTGGGAAACAATATTTGATTCTATAAGAAGTATAGAAAAGGTTTTAAGAGAGGATCCTCTTGAAGTATATGAGAATATGGACTCTCAATCAAAAGATTATTACAAATATAATATTCAAAAACTAGCAAATAAATTTAACGTCCGAGAGATATTATTATCTAAGAAAGTATTGGAATTTGCAAAAGAAGAATGGAATAAAGGTTGCAGAGACAAAAGGGCTCATGTAGGGTATTATCTTATAGATGCAGGAAGAGAAAAATTATTTAAATTTTTTGGACATAGTGACAAAAATACTAGCATTTACTTGGAGAAGTTTAGTTATTATTTTTTCCCAATAATGTTTATGTCTATTTTAATAACTTATCTATTTAGTGTATATGGATATAGACAAAGATATACTTATTTAAATATATTAATTTTTGTTGTAGCATTTATTCCAATAGAGACTATTATAATAAACATGCTTAACTATTTCTATTCCAAAAGGTTTAGACCAAAGGTTATACCCAAAATAGAATATGATGAAGATATACCTGAAGATTCTGCTACTTTAGTAGTTGTTCCTACTCTTATAAGCAATGAAGAGAGAATCCATGAATTAGTAAAAAAATTAGAAGTGCATTATCAAGCTAACAAAGAAAAAAATATTTATTTTGGGATAGTTGGTGACTTTAAAGATGCTGACAAAGAAATTACTGATGAAGATGATAAGATAATTGATAAAGGTATAGAGTTAATAGATGAATTAAACGAAAAGTATGCTTCTTCTGAAGATATATTTTACTATTTTCATAGAAAAAGAGTATATTCAGAAACCCAGGAAAGTTGGATGGGATGGGAAAGAAAAAGAGGTGCACTAATAGAGTTAAATAATCTATTATTAGGAAATAAAGATACTAGTTTTAACGTAGTATCTGGGAATATTTCTGAGGTTAAAGAAAAGATAAAGTATATAATTACACTAGATGCCGATACTAAGCTGCCAATAGATGGTGCTAAACAATTGATAGGTGCAATTTCTCATCCATTAAACAGAGCTGTAATAGATGAGGAAAAGAACATAGTAAAAGAGGGATATGGAATTATTCAACCAAGAATACTTGTGGATATTGAAAGTAGCAATAAATCCATATTTACTCAAATATTTGCAGGTCAAGGAGGAATGGATCCTTATAGTACTGCAGTTTCAGATATATATCAGGATTTATTTGGAGAAGGAATATTTACTGGGAAGGGTATATACGATATACAAGCATTTCAAAGGTGTTTAGATACTTCTATACCGGAAAATACTGTATTAAGTCATGATCTATTAGAGGGTAGCTATACTAGGGTTGGATTAGCAACTAATATTGGATTGGTAGATGGTTACCCCGAAAAATACAGTTCTTATATTAAACGACAGCATAGATGGGTAAGAGGAGATTGGCAACTAATAAGATGGTTAATTGGCGGATATGGGAAAAATATTTCTCCATTATCAAAATGGAAGATATTAGAGAATATGAGAAGAAGTATGTTGCCAGTATTTTTACTTCTCTCTTTATTTCTTGGATTAGCCTTTTTTCCTGGAAATGTTTTATTATGGATTGGAGTAGTTTTATTAAATTTATTTTTTCCAATTATTACAAAAGCTATAGATGATTTATTTAATAAACGGTTTAGGATTCAGAATGTAAGATTAAATGGAAATATAATAGTTGGATATAAAAATATTTTCTATCAAGCGACTTTATATCTTATGTTCTTGCCTAGTGAAGCTCTTATGATGGCAGATGCAATAGTTAGAACTCTCTATAGGGTATATGTATCTAAGAAAAATCTACTTGAATGGACCACTGCTTTTGATATGGAAAAGAAACTAAAGAATGATATTTCAAGTTATTTTAGTCTAATGAAGGCAAATATCATTGCATCTATATTATTGATAGCTTTAACTATAATTTTTAATCCTAATAATTTTCTTATCAGTACAGTTATTGGATTGTTATGGCTATTAGGACCAAGCACAGCTTATAAAATAAGTAAAGAATATAGAGAAACAGTAAGGATAGAAGAAAGAGATATAGAGTTACTCAAAAATATAGCTGAGAAAACATGGAGGTATTACAAAGAACTCACAGACTCTAGTAATAATTATCTTCCACCAGATAATTTCCAGGAGTACCCATATAATGGGGTTGCTAATAGAACTTCCCCTACAAATATAGGATTTTACCTATTATCAATATTGTCTAGTAGAGATTTAGATTTCATAACTACATCAGAGATGATAGATTCAATTGAATTGACAATGAATACTATTGAAAAATTAAAGAAATGGGAAGGACATCTATATAATTGGTATGATACGACAAATCTAGAGCCTTTAAGACCCATATTTATATCGACAGTAGATAGTGGAAATTTTATATCGTATTTAATAGTACTTAAGGAGGGATTAAAGGAATATATAGATGACGCTAAACAAAAGACTAGAATTAAGCATTTAATCTATAGAATTAAAAAGATAATTGATAATACTAATTTTGAACCTCTATACGATAAATCAAAGAATCTGTTTTATATAGGTTATAATGTAGGAGAAGATAAAGTTTTAAACAATTATTATGATTTATTAGCATCAGAAGCTAGAGTATCAAGTTATATTGCTATATCCAGGAAAGAAGTACCTTTAAAGCACTGGAATAGGTTAGGAAAGTCTTTAATCATGGCAAATAATCAAATAAGTCTTGCTTCTTGGTCTGGAACTATGTTTGAATATTTGATGCCTTCATTAGTATTGAAAAATTATAAAAATACGTTGTTAGATGAGACTTATAAAACATCTATAAACATACAGAAAAACTATGGAAGCAAAAATAATGTACCATGGGGAATTTCTGAATCAGGTTTTTTTGCCTTCGATAGTCAACTTAATTATCAGTATAAAGCCTTTGGAGTTCCAGCATTAGGTTTTAAAAGAGGACTTAAGGAAGAATTAGTAGTATCTCCCTATTCTACTTTTATGGCTTTGAAATTTGATTATAAGGGAGTTTTAAATAATATAAAAAGGTTAAAAGAAGAAGGATTAGAAGGACCATATGGGTTTTATGAAGCTATAGATTATTCAATAAAAAGGTTACCATCTCATTTAGATAAAGGTATAGTAAAATCCTACATGAGTCATCATCAAGGAATGATATTAGCGGCTATAAATAATTTTATAAACAATGATATACTTGTAGAAAGATTTCATAGGGATCCTCAAATGAAATGTGGAGAACTGTTATTACAAGAAAGGATTCCATTAAATCCGGTTATTACAAAGGAAAGAGAGGATTTACAGGAGGTAGATATTTCAAATAAGAGAAAAGATAACTGGCAGAAAAAGGTTTATTCAAAAGAGCAGTTAACGGAAATTAAGTGTCATCTATTATCCTCTGGAACATACACATTAATGATTACCAATAGAGGAGAGGGGTTTTCTAAAAATGAAAATCTGTTTATCAATAGATGGCGTAAGGATTACCTATTAAATCCTTATGGACAGTTTGTCTATATTAAGGACATAAAGAATAATAATTTATGGTCAGCAACCTATGCTCCAGTATATAAAGAACCAGACTTTTATAATGTCGAGTTTTCAAATTACAAAGCTAGTTTCAGGAGAAAAGATGGAGAAATTGAGACCAAAATGGATATCTACCTATTACCTGAAGAGCTAGGAGAGATTAGAAGGATAAGACTTATAAATGATGGTGAAGAAGAAGCATTACTTGAGACTATAAGTTATTTCGAAGTAGTAGGGGAAATGCTAAATTCAGATTTAGCTCATCCTGTTTTTAGTAATCTATTTATAAGGACAGAAGCTTTAGAAGAAAATGAAGGGTTACTTGCTTGCAGAAGAAAAAGGGAAGATAAACAACAGGATAATTGGATACTTCATGGTGTAAAGGTTTTTGAATATGGAGAAGAAAAGTTTCAGTATGAAACAAGTAGGTTTAATTTTGTAGATAGAGGAAATAAGTTAAGTAATCCAGGAGCAATAATCAAGGGCCTTACTAATACTACAGGAGTAGTACTGGACCCTATAATGAGTATAGCTAAAAAATTAAGAATACCTCCTAAGAAAAAAGCTGATATATACTATTTAACATCCATAGCTCATAGCAAAAATGAAGCTTACAATATTCTAAATAAATATGATAATAAAGATAATATTAAAGTTGCAATAGATCTTTCTAAAACGAAGTCACAGACTGAAATGGGATATTTGAATTTAAGTCATTCAAATATAAAACCTTATGAAGAACTATTGCCTAATCTATTCTATTTGGAGGATAATATTAAATATAAATATGACAGTATATTAAAGCAAAATATTAAGGGCAAAGAAGGGTTATGGTCCAAAGGTATATCAGGAGATAACCCTATAATCCTTGTAATCGTAAAATCCATGGAAGGCATAACAAATTTAACTAAAATAATAAATGCTCATGAATATTGGTCATATAAAGGGCTGATAATAGATTTAGTTGTCGTAAATGAAGATGAAAGTGCCTATTATCAACCGCTGTATGAAAACATAAGAGAAGAAATTTATGATAGAAGAGGAAATGTAGTAGGTGAACCTGGTGGAATATTTATAATAAATAAAAACACCCTTTTAGACGAAGATGAAAGCCTATTATATAAATATGCAACTATAATAATAGAGGCAGAAGAAGGGTTTATAAATAAGAAGTCTGATAAAACAGATATACCTTATAAACAATTTAATAAACAAAAACAAAAATATTCTTTGAAAGAAATAGATGTAGATTTAAACTATTTTAATGAATACGGTGGATTTTCAAAGGATGGTAGAGAGTACGTCATTAAACTTTCTAAAGATTTAAATACTCCATTACCATGGGCAAATGTAATAGCTAATAAAAAATTTGGGTTTGTAATAACTGAACTTGGCACAGGGTTTACTTGGTCTCGAAATAGTAGGGAAAATAAATTAACTCCTTGGTATAATGATCCAATCATGAACAATCCAGGAGAAGTAATCTATCTAAGGGATAATGAAACAGGAGAAATTTGGAATATAACACCGAAACCTATTAGAGATGATAATGACTATATTGTAACTCATGGTCTAGGTTATACAGAATTTTATCACCATAACAATGGTATAGAACAAAAGCTTATAACTTTTACACCAACAGAAGATAATATAAAAATCAATTTAATAAAACTTAACAATTTATCCAATAACGACAAAAATATAAGCTTATATTATTATATTAGACCAGTATTAGGAGTTTCGGATGAAGAAACTGAAAATCTATTGGAAACAGATATAGATGAAGATATATTTATTGTAAAGAATTCGACCAATAGTGAGTTCGAAAATAGCACACTGTTTTTAAGTGCATCTGAAGAGATACAATCCTATACGGGAGACAGAAAAGAATTTTTAGGAGCCATTCCAAATTATGAAGAACCAGAAGGAATAAGAAGAGAAAGATTGTCCAATACTGTTGGCTTAGGGTATAATCCTTGTTCAGCAATAGAAATTAAGATTAATATACCAGTAAATGAAAAAAAAGAAGTGGTTTTTCTTTTAGGAGAGCAAACTGATATAGAAAGTGGATGTAATTTAATAAATAAATATAAGGATATTCAAATTTCAAAAAATTCATTACAAAAGGTAAAAGAGTTTTGGGAAAAAACTTTATCCACAATTCAGATACAAACTCCAGATGATACTATGAATTATATGATGAACAATTGGCTGATGTACCAAACTATAGTCTGTAGAATATGGGCGAGAGCAGGTTTTTATCAAGTAGGTGGAGCTTTTGGAGCAAGAGATCAGATGCAAGATGTAATAAATGCTATTTACCATATACCTGAAATGACTAGAAAACAGATAATAAGGAATTGTGCTCACCAATATAGAGAAGGAGATATACAGCATTGGTGGCATCCTATACCTGGAAGTGAAGCTCATAAAGGGATTAGAAGCAAGTATTCTGATGACTCGCTGTGGTTACCATTAGGAGTAGCTAAATATATTAAGGTTACAGGGGATGATGGTGTGCTACAAGAGAAAGTTCCCTTTATAGAAAGTCCTGCTTTGGAAGAAACAGAAGAAGAAAGATATGAAGTGCCTGATATTTCTAGTGATATAGGAACTGTATATGAACACTGTATCAGAGCTATCGATAGATCTCTAAGATTTGGAGATAAAAATATTCCACTTATGAGTGGAGGAGATTGGAACGATGGTATGAATAAAGTAGGATACAAAGGCAGAGGGGAATCCGTTTGGTTAGGATGGTTTTTAGCAACAGTATTAAAGAATTTTATACCAGTTTGTGAGATAATGGGAGATAGTAATAGAGTTGATAGGTATGAAAGTATTATATCTCAGTTAAAAGAGGCATTGGAAAAAAATGCTTGGGATGGAGAATGGTATAAAAGAGCTTTCTTTGATGATGGTACTCCACTAGGATCAAAAGAAAATAGCGAATGTATAATAGATTCTATAGCTCAATCCTGGTCTGTAATATCTGAATTAGGG
The DNA here is from genome assembly GCF_019931165.1 of Schnuerera sp. xch1. Taxonomy (GTDB): domain Bacteria; phylum Bacillota; class Clostridia; order Tissierellales; family Tepidimicrobiaceae; genus JAIOUP01. The sequence goes on along the minus strand of NZ_JAIOUP010000002.1, from coordinate 42,061 downwards.
GATGATAAACGAACTAGAACAGCTTTAAAGTCAGTGGAGAAACACTTGATAAATGAGAAAGAGGGGATAATATCCCTATTAACTCCAGCTTTTGATAATACTGAGCATAACCCAGGATATATTAAATCCTATGTACCAGGAGTAAGAGAAAATGGAGGTCAATATACTCATGCAGCAACTTGGGTTATAAAAGCCTTTGCTATGTTAGGAGAAGGAGATAAGGCGTATAATTTATTTAGATTAATAAATCCAATAAATCATTCTAGAACTTCAATAGAATCTGTTAAGTATAAGGTAGAACCTTATGTTTTGGCAGCTGATGTCTATACCAATCCTCAACATTTAGGTAGAGGTGGATGGACCTGGTATACAGGATCTTCAGGATGGATGTTTAGAGTAGGATTAGAGGATATATTAGGATTTAAAATAGAAGAGGGTAAATTATTTATAAACCCATGTATTCCTAAAGGTTGGAAAGGGTTTAAAATGAAATATAAATACAAAAATACCACATATAATATAGAAATAAGAAATCAAAATAGTGTGAATAAGGGAATAAATAGTATAGTAATAGATGGAGTTCCTGCTAACGAAAAATATGTAGAATTAACTAACGATGGACTAAAACACTTTATTCAAGTAGATATGGGGACAGATGGAGGTTACTAAAAAGGTTCCTCACTAAATGTACATTTAGTGAGGAACTTTTTAATCTGGGAAAGTATATTATTTTGTATATATACATCAAATTAATAAATGGAAAAGGCTATGTTTAGGGAAAATAAATTTGTTAATCTATTGAATTATAAAATCTTTTATGGTATATTTAGTTTGAAAGAAATCGTTAATTATATGACAAGGAATGTATTAAGTACTTATTAAAATTTTTAAAGTAATATATTCAGCTAGTCGTATAAATAATTATACTTTTATATCCATTTTAAATGGTATAAAATTAAAACGATAAAGTTTTTAATAAGGGAGGAGTTACTATTGTATAAAATTGTTAAGAAAAAAGACCTAGCCCCTAATATTTTTTCAATGGATATTTTAGCTCCAAGGGTTGCGGATTCTGCTCAACCAGGTCAATTTCTAATTGTAATAGTTGACGAAATAGGAGAGAGAATTCCCCTAACTATTTGTGACTATGACAGAGAAAAAGGGACAGTCAATATTGTTGTTCAAACTGCTGGTGCTTCTACAAAGAGAATAGCAGTTCTTAATGAAGGAGACTACCTTAAAGATGTTGTAGGCCCTCTTGGAGAACCATCAGAGTATATAAATGAAGATATAGAAGAAGTTAAGAAGAAAAAGATTTTATTTGTAGCAGGTGGTGTTGGAGCAGCTCCTGTATATCCTCAAGTAAAATGGTTTAGAGACCATGATATTGATGTTGATGTAATAATTGGCGCAAAGACTAAAGAATTAATAATACTTGAAAATGAAATGAAGAAAGTAGCAGGAAAACTTTATATTGCTACAGATGATGGTAGCTATGGATTTAATGGAATGGTAACTGGACTTATTGAAGATCTTGTTAAAAATCAAGGAAAGGAATATGATCTAATAGTATCAATAGGACCTATGATAATGATGAAATTTGTATGCTTGCTTACTAAAAAACTTGGAATTAAAACTATTGTTAGCCTTAACCCAATCATGGTAGATGGTACTGGTATGTGCGGTGCTTGTAGGGTAACAGTAGGAGATGAGACAAAATTTGCATGTGTTGATGGACCAGAGTTTGATGGTCATCTTGTAGATTTTGATGAAGCATTAAAGAGACAAGCTCAATATAAGAAAGAAGAAGCTGAATTGGCAGAAAGAGGCGAGCAAAAAATTTGTACTTGCCAACATGAACATGGAGGTGCTAATTAATGGATATGTTTAAAAGAGTACCCATTACTGAACAAGATCCTAAGGAAAGAGCGACAAACTTTGATGAAGTTTGTTTAGGTTATACTGAAGAAGAGGCTATGGCTGAAGCAAGTAGATGTCTACAGTGTAAACATCATCCTTGTGTTGGAAATTGCCCAGTAAGTATTGATATACCAAGATTTATTAAGCATATAGCTGAAGGTGAATTTGAACAAGCAGCTCATGTTTTAGCAGAATATAGTGCTCTACCTGCAGTTTGTGGAAGGGTTTGCCCTCAAGAAGAACAATGTGAAAAGGTATGTGTACGTGGTATAAAGGGTGAAGCTGTATCTATAGGTAAACTTGAAAGATTTGCTGCAGATTGGGCAAGAGAACATAATGTTGAAGTAGGCAAGACAAAAGAAAAGAATGGATTTAAAGTAGCAGTTATAGGATCTGGACCTGCTGGAGTTACCTGTGCTGGAGATTTAGCAAAAGAAGGCTATGATGTAACTATATTTGAAGCTCTTCATGAAACAGGTGGAGTTTTAGTATATGGTATCCCTGAGTTTAGACTTCCTAAGGACAAAGTTGTAAAACCTGAAATTGAAAATTTGAAGAAATTAGGAGTTAAAATAGAAACAAACGTAATTATTGGTAGAACTGTTACTATTGATTCTCTTATAGAAGAAGAAGGATTTGATGCAGTATTTGTAGGTTCTGGTGCAGGACTTCCAAAATTCATGGGAATTCCAGGAGAGAATCTAAATGGAGTATTTTCTGCAAACGAATTCTTAACTCGTAACAACCTTATGAAAGCTTTTAGAGAAGATCATGATACACCAATTAAAGTTGGCGATAAAGTTGCAGTTATAGGTGGCGGAAATGTTGCAATGGATGCTGCAAGAACTGCATTAAGACTTGGAGCAGATGTATGGATAGTATATAGAAGAACTGAGAAAGAACTCCCAGCAAGAGTAGAAGAAGTGCACCATGCGATGGAAGAAGGAGTTAAATTTGAATTATTAACTAGTCCTGTAGAAGTTATAGGAAATGAAGATGGATGGGTAAAAGCAATTAGATGCCAGAGAATGGAATTAGGTGAGCCAGATAAATCTGGAAGAAGAAGACCTAAACCTATAGAAGGGTCAGAATTTGAATTTGATGTAGATACAGTTATAATGGCATTAGGTACTTCACCAAATCCTCTTATTGCTTCAACTACTGAAGGGTTAGAAGTTAATGAACGTAAATGCATTATAGCTGATGAAAGTGGACAAACTACAAGAGAAGGTGTATTTTCAGGTGGAGATGCAGTTACTGGATCTGCAACTGTAATACTTGCTATGGGAGCAGGTAAAAAAGCAGCAGAAAGTATCGATAAATATATAAAGGAAAAAAATAGCCAGTCATCTAATGCATAGGTGAATGTGTTTATTAACAGACCATAAGTATTAATTAATACTTATGGTCTGTTTTATTATGCTTGGAAAGTATGGATTTCTTATATATATAATAATTAATTTATAATATTTAGAATAGAATATATTATATTATATGGTTTACCTTTTCAACAGCAGGTTCACAAAAAAGAGGAGACAAAATTGATATTAAGTTACAAGTTAGGATGCATTAAAGTAATGGGGGGATTACTTTGATTAAAATTGCTATAATAGTTCCTAAAGATACAGTGAGTACTGCTAAATTAGCTGCAGAAAAATTTGAAGAAGAAATAACTATTTTACAAGGATCTATGGCTGAAGGAGTTAGGTTAGCTAAACAACTAGAAGATCTTGGCTATGATGTTATAATTGCAAGGGGTGGGACTCAGATTTTACTAATGCAATCTAGTATTAATATACCAATTTTATCAGTTCCAATAACACCGGTGGATGTTTTTGAAGCTATTAATGAGGCAGAGAAAATTAGTGAAGATATATCATTGGTTGTGTCTGACAATATGATTTCAGCAATTGAAAGTTATATACGAATTAGTGGTAGAGATTTTAAAATGTTTCAGGTTAAAAATGAATTAGAAGTTGAACAGAAGATAAAGAAACTTGCAGAAGAAGGTAAGAAGGTAATAGTTGGTTTAGGCATTATAGCTAAATATGCTCCTTTGTATGGTTTAACGCCTATAGTGATTAAATCGGGTAAAGAAGCTTTTATATCTACTATTAAGGAAGCTAAGAGAATTACTATTGCTACAAGAAAAGAAAAAAAAGGCAAAGAGAGGATTAAAGCTATTATAGAACATTCTTATGAAGGGATAATATGCATAGATAAGAAAGGTTATATAACCATATTTAATGATTCTGCACGAAAATTACTTAAGTATCATCATAATAAGTTGATAGGGAAGAAGATAGGTTTTATTTTACCTGAACTTCAACTTGAAGATACTCTATTTAGTGGTATAACGGAGACAGAAGTTATTAAAAATCTCAAAGGTACCAAATTTATGATTTCTAAAATACCTATTGTTGTCGACAATGAGATAGTAAATACAGTAGCTATTCTAAGAGATATAGATGAGATACAAAAGGCGGAGGAAAAGATACGACAGGATATAGCAATAACAGGTCACTGTGCCAAATATACTTTTGATGATGTAATAGGATGTAGTGAAGCTACTAAAGAGACAATCAGAATAGGAAAAGAATATGCAAAAGTTAATTCAACTGTTTTAATTGAAGGAGAAACTGGCACAGGTAAAGAGATTATAGCACAAAGCATCCATAAACATAGTAATAGATCCAATAAACCATTTGTTGCAGTTAATTGTGCAGCACTTCCAGAAAACTTATTAGAATCTGAACTATTTGGGTATGCTCCTGGTGCATTTACTGGAGCTGATCGTAAAGGTAAAAGAGGATTGTTTGAACAAGCCCATACAGGTACTATATTTTTAGATGAAATATCTGAAATGAATCAATTATTACAAGGAAGATTGCTTAGAGTTCTTCAAGAGAAGCAAGTAATGAGAGTAGGGGATAATAAGCTTATTCCTATTGATGTAAGAGTTATTGCAGCTACGAATAAAAATTTACATACTCTCGTTAGTTCTGGAAAATTTAGAGACGATTTATATTATAGACTCAATGTTCTCAGAATGAAATTGGTACCTTTAAGAAATAGAAGGGAAGACATACCTTATCTACTTAATTATTTTATAAAAATTTATTGCGACAAATTGGGGAAAAATACTATGACTTTTTCTTCTGAAGCCACAGAATATTTATCAAAGTATAGTTGGCCAGGTAATGTTCGTGAACTTAGAAATTTTTGTGAACGATTGACGGTAATGACAACAAAGACAAAGATTTTACTTGAGGACATCACCAACCAAGTTTTGAATATTGAGGTTAACCATAATAAACGGGATAAACCTATTGATATATTTAGAGCAAACAATAACTTGTTTGAACATACCTTAAATCTGGATAATATGGAAAAGGTAAATATAAAACTTGCTCTAAGAGATTCTAACGGAAGTATAATGAATGCTGCAAAAGAATTAGGAATATCAAGAACAACCTTATGGAGGAAGATGAAAAAATATAACATTCAGGTTTCAAGATGAAACTTAATCATTTGATGTGTTACATAATAAAATATAAGTGAAACATAGATAAATTTAATGTGCATATATACAATGTTCATTTTATCGAATTAAAGCTATGCCATATTAGTTGGCATGGCTTTTGCTTTATATAAAGGTAGTTGATATAAGGTTATCTAATGAAATAAAGGATATGTTGTAAGGCTATAAAGATATATTTACATATTTATAAATAGGAGGGATTTCATATGGAAAGAAGAACATATCTACAGATACCAGGACCAACAAATATTCCTGACAGAATATTAAGGAGTTTAGCACAACCGGTCATCAATCACAGAGGTCAAGAGTTTGAAAAGTTAGTTACAAGGTGTGTTGAAGGCCTTAAAAAGGTCTATAACACAGAAAATGATGTACTGATATTTCCAAGCTCAGGTAGTGGTACATTAGAATCTGCAATAGTAAATTTATTTTCACCAGGAGATACGATAGTAGCATCTTCCATGGGAGTATTTAGTGAAAGAGTAGCCACCATTGCTGAAAAATATGAGTTAAATGTAATTAGAATAACAAAAGAATGGGGAGAATCAGTTAAACCTAAAGATGTTAGGGAAGTTTTAGAAAAGGATGTAGACAAAAAGGTTAAAGGAGTTTGTTTACCACATAATGAAACTGCCTCTGCCGTTGTAAACGATATAGAAGGGGTTTCTAAAGCTATAAAGGAAACCAACCATCCAGCTATATTAGTAGTTGATGCAGTAAGTTCTTTAGCATGTATGCCTCTTGAAACTGATGCTTGGGGAGTAGATGTTGTTGTGACCGGTTCTCAAAAAGGATTAATGCTTCCACCAGGAATGGGAATTGTATCAATTAGTCCTAAAGCTTGGAAATTAGTAGAAAAGTCAACAATGCCAAAATGGTATTGGGATTATAAGGCTGTTAAAAAAAGGATGGAGATAAAACAATTCCCTTATACACCATCAACTACATTGTTATTTGGGTTAAGTGAAGCTCTTGATATTTTAGAAGAGGAAGGTTTAGAAAATGTATTTAAAAGACATGAACTAATAGCTACAGCAATAAGAGAAGCGGCTAAAGCTATGGGATTAAGTTTATTTGCTGAAGAAGGATATCAATCAAATTCTGTTACTGCAATTGAAGTACCACAAGGTATTAAATACAAAGAATTTGCTGATATATTGAATACAAAATATGGAGTTGTTATAGGAGGAGGTTTACAAAAACTCAAAGGGAAAATATTTAGAATTGGACATTTAGGTTCTCTTCATAAGACAGATATTTACGCAATAATGTCTGCTGTAGAAATAGCATTATTTGAATTAGGATATAAGGTAGAATTAGGAACGGCAGCTAAAACAGTATCAGGAGTTTTTTTAAACGAACAATAATCTAGAACGTTAGCTTAAAAGTAAGAAAACTATAATAAAAATATTTTAAATGTTACGAAATGGAGGGGTTATGATGTATTATACTAACAAAAAAGTTGAACATAAGTTTGTTACAGATGTTTTTAAACATCTAGGAGTAAGAGAAGAAGATGCTAAGTTAGCTGCAGATGTAGTAGTGCAGTCGGATGTTACTGGTGTTAATACTCATGGTTTGGCTCGTATGCCGATGTATGTAAGAAGATTACAACAAAAAGCTGTAAATCCAACTCCAAATATTAGACAAACAAATGAATCAGAAAATCTAATAGCTTTAGATGGAGACAATGGTCCAGGGAATGTAGTAGGACCAACAGCTATAAACATGTGTATAGAAGCAGCAAAAAAACATGGATTTGCAGCTGTATCAATAAAGAATAGTAACCACTACGGTGTCGGAAATTATTATGGATGGAAGTTTGCAGAGGCTAATCTTATAGGGATGACTATGACAAATAGTACTCCTAATGTAGCTCCAACTGGAGGAAGTGTATCTATGATAGGTACAAATCCAGTTACTATAGCAATTCCAGCAGGAAAACATTATCCTCTAGTTTTAGATATGGCTACTAGCGTTGTAGCATTTGGTAAAATTAGAAAAGCTGCAGAAGAAGGTAAAAAGATTCCTTTAGGATGGGCAGTTGATAAAGATGGAAAGCCTACGGAAGATCCAAATGAAGCATTGAATGGTTCATTATTACCAATTGGAGGGTATAAAGGTTACGGTTTGGCTATGGTTATAGACATCCTTTCGGCAGTTTTGTCACAGTCAGCTTATGGATTGGATATTGGAAATAAATTTGATCCTGATTGTACAAAACCAGAAAAAATAGGACATTTCATGCTTGCTATAGATATTTCTAAGTTCTTAGATTTAAATACATTTAAGAAATCTATGGATGAATATATAGAAACAATGAAGAATACGGAAAAAGCTGTAGGAGTAGAAGAAATATATATTCCAGGTGAAATAGAATTCTTAAGAGCCGAAAAGATAAAAGAGACAGGAATTCCTGTTGCAGAAGGAATACAAGCTAAGATGATAAAGATTGCAAAAGATGTTGGAATAGGTTCTGATATTAAGACCATAGATGAATTATTTGACAGATATAGATAATAAAATAAAAGAGCTGTAGAATTTCACCTACAGCTCTCTATCCATATGATATATAAATAAGTAAATTTTAAAATATTTATTACTGAAATATTATGGAGGAGGGTTAAAATGATAATTGAAAAAGAAATTTGCATTGGCTGCAAACGTTGCCAACTTTACTGTCCTATGGAATGTATCAACTATAACGAAAATCAAAGAAAGTGTGAAATAGATTTAGATGAGTGTGTTGAATGTGGTATTTGTTTGCGTTCAAATGTATGTACTACAGATGCATTAAAACAACAAGAACTAGATGAAATGAGAAAACTAAGACAAACCTTTTCCAATCCGTTAATTCCTCATAAAACCACATCTGTACCCGGCCGTGGGACAGAGGAAATGAAAACAAATGATGTAACTGGTAGATTTAGAAGGGGACATGTAGGAGTAGCGATAGAATTGGGTCGCCCTGGGACAGGAACTCGATTTATAGATGTTGAAAAAGTTGCTATGGCAGTTGCCCTTATTGGAGTCACCTTTGAAATGTTTAATCCAGTAACAGACTTAATGGTGAATAAAGCTACAGGAAAAATCAAAGATGATGTATTAAATGAAAAAGTATTATCTGCAATAGTTGAGTTTGATGTAGATATAGATAAACTAGAGAAAGTTTTATTAGCAACAAAACAAGTAGCAAATAATGTAGATACAGTTTTTAGTGTGGATTTAGCATGTAGATTAGATCAAGATAACACATCTCCTGCAGAATCTATTGCGAAAAAATTAGGATTTGAACCTTATATTACAGGTAAGACTAATGTAGGATTAGGTAGACCTTTATTTAAGGAGGGAGAATAAATGACACATACATTACATAGACGTGGAACTTATGAAAACTTGAAAAATGATTATGTAATATTTGCAATTGCAGCACAAACTGTTAATGCAAAAGGAACAGCACCATTGTTTCAAGATTTTTACAATATCGTAAATAAGTATGATCCTGTAAATATAGGCGACATGGTTACAGGAAATATGTATTCATTATCAAAAAGTGTAATTGAAAATGGTACTAAGGATAATTCCATATTTCATGCTGTATTTACCGATGTAGAAACAGTAGTAAAAGTATTAAAGGATTTGAAGGAAGCTAATTTAGGTCTTTCAATTGTAGTTTCAGGTATTTTAAAACACGTAGATAAATGTTGTAGTGAAGCGGGTATTCAAAGACATACAGTAGAAAATTCTTTAGGGATATTAGGAAATACAAAAAAATTGCCTACTGAAAAAGTATTGCAAATCAATACTATGTGTGGACACGGGATGATTGCTTTTAATTTGATTGAATATATGGCTGAAATGATAAAAATGGGAAAAAAGACTGCGAAAGAAGCTGCAGAGGAGTTAGCTAGTCAATGCCATTGTGGAATAGTCAATCCTGTTAGAGTTGCTGCAATTTTAGAAGAGATGGCAAAGCTAAGCGTTACAGAACGAGACTGAATTATTCATGACGCACATATTAAAACATATAGAAAGATGGATAATGATTAATAATTATATTATTGGAATATAACGTTGATATTATCATGTATAAGTTAAGGCTAATTCATTCGTATGGTTCTTATTTTATATTAATAAAATTTAAAAAACACACAAACCATCTAGAGCAATACATAAAATTTTCATAATATTCAAAATATTAATAATGGTGCGAGGTGATTTAATGAAACAGATTATTGATCTACGGTCAGATACAGTTACTCAACCAACCCAAGAGATGAGAGAAGCAATTTATAATGCTGTTGTAGGTGATGATATATTAGGGGAAGATCCTACGGTAAAGCAATTGGAATCTCTAGCAGCGGAAATGTTAGGTAAAGAAGATGGATTATTCGTTAGCTCTGGAACTATGGCTAATCAGATAGCAGTTATGACTTTTACCAATAGGGGAGAAGAAGTTATAGTTGGAGACACATCCCACATATACAATTTAGAGGTGGGAGGGCTTGCAGCTTTATCTCAAGTTCAAACTAGACCTATATCTGTTCCTAATGGCATTTATGATATAGAATTTATGGAAGAATTAATTCAGGAAGAAGGGATTCAAGCACCGAAAACTGGATTAATATGTATAGAAAACACTAATAATTTAAATGCTGGTTTAGTAGTACCTTTGCACAATATTAATGAAGTTTGTAATTTAGCTGAGGGGAACGGTATTCCTGTTTATATGGATGGTGCAAGAATATTTAATGCAGCAGTAGCTTTAGATATTGATGTAAAAGAGATTGTTAAAAATGTGGATGCAGTTATGTTTGCACTAACCAAAGGTTTAGCTGCTCCTTTTGGTGCTGTATTGTTAGGTAATAAGAAATTTATTAAAAAGGCAAGATGGATTAAACAACGTATTGGTGGAGGATATAGACAAGCAGGATTTGTTGCAGCATCGGGAATAATTGCATTAAAGACTATGATACCACGAATTTCCATAGACCACGATAATGCTAAATTACTAGGAAATGGATTATCTAACATAAAAGGATTAATAGTGGATATAACACGAATACACACTAATATTATTTCTGGTTCAATTGAAATGTTACCTATTACTATTGAAGATTTTTTATCAAAGTTATTGAATAAAGGGATTAAGGCTAAAAGGATTTCAAAAACGTCATTCAGAATGGTAACACATTGGGGTATTGATGAATCTCATATTAACTATGTTATAGAATCTGTAAAAGATATAATTAACAATTTATAATTTGAAATAATTTTATCTAAAATTCTTAACGCCATAATAAGATATACTTAAGTTTATTCATAATAGAGATGTTTATATGATAGTTGTTGTACAAATGGTTTATACAACATTAACCACAATATATGTTTGGAAAGTAATAGTTTAATCAGAAATGGGATCTTATTGAATGGGTTAACTTAAAATAAAGAAATAAAGGGGGATAAAAATATGATTATTGATAATGTTACGATTACTTTAGTCGGTTTTCTTGGCATAGTCTTTTTCTTAATGTTTTTTATAGCAAAATTCAAGTGGCATGTATTCTTTGCAATGTTGTTACCAATAATGGCGTTTGCACTTTTACCGGAGGTTAATATTGATAAATTTATTAATGCTTTTGAAGCAGGTTTTGGTGGCACATTAGAAAGTATTGCAGTTGTTATAGTGCTTGGCTCAATTATGGCTGAAGCTCTTAAATATACTGGTGCAATTCAAGTGATAACAAAATCTATGATTAATCTTGTAGGAAGAAAAAGAATGCCATTGGCTTTAACTTTTTCTGGATTTGTTTTAGGTATAGCTGTATTTTCAGATGTAGCGTATGTTATATTGAATCCATTGATACATTCGGCAGCAGCAACAATGGGTGAGTCTATGGCTACTATGTCAACTGGATTAGTAGGTGCATTACAAATAACTCACGCTATTGTACCTCCTACACCTGGACCTATAGCTGCAGCAGCATTAATTGGTGCGGATATTGGCAAAGTCATAATTTGGGGAAGTGTTTGTGGCCTATTTGGTTCAATTGCATCATGGGCTTGGGGACAATATGTTGTGGGTCCAAGACTAGATGCACCTCCTTCAGAAGAATTTATTGGAACAACTTTCCTTGATGAGGAAGCAGCAACAACTGAAGAAGATATAAAATTACCATCTACATTAAGGTCTTATCTACCTATTATAGTACCAATAGTTTTAATTGCTGTCCAAAGTGTGATAGATTTATTCTTACCAGGAGATGGAATGGTTAAGACAATTATGAAATTTCTCGGATGGCCAGTAGTTGCTTTAGCTATTGGAGTAGGTTTATCTTATATTAATATTACAAGCAAATCTCATAAAGAATCAGCTAAAAATGAATGGGTAGAAGAAGGCTTACGAACATCTGCAATGATTATAATAGTAACAGGAATGGGAGGTTCATTAAGCGAAATTCTTAAGGGAACTCCAGCGGTTGATGCTATTGTTAATTGGGTTGCATCAACCGGAATGCCTGCAATCTTATTACCGTTTATTATAGGCATCATCGGTAACATGATAACAGGTTCTACTACTGTTGGATGTATTACAGCAGCATCACTTGTTGCTCCAATGCTTTCAAAATTAGGTTTATCACCAGAAGCTGCTATGTTAGCTGGAGCATCAGGTTCAATTATTATTAAATATGTCAATAGTAGTTATTTTTGGGTATGTACATCCTTGTCTAAGATGAAATTAAAGGAGGCATTACTATCTTATGGTGGAGCTACATTAGTAGGTGGAATTGTATGCTTTGTTGCTACTTGGATTCTATGGGGTATAGGAATTATATAAAGTAAAACATTATAGGGGATAAAACCCATCCCCTATAATGTTTTAGGAGGAACAATTATGAACATAATATATGAATTACTGGCAAGTTCGGCCAACTTAGGTAAAATAAAATGTGGACAAGAGATAAAAATTAATGTAGACTTAGGTTTGGCTCATGATGGATCTATGTTAAAAATTATAGAAGAATTTAAGAATTTAGCTTCTGATCAATATATAATCTGCTGGGATAAACTTTATGTAACCGTCGATCATTTTCTTCCTGCACCTGATATTAAATCTAGAGAGAATTATCAAATGATAAAAAAATTCTGTGAAAAATACGAAATTCATTTATATGATAACGGTGAAGGGATATTGCATCAAGTAATAGTTGAGAAATTTGGTAATACACTTAAAGATAGAATAATAGTAGGAGTAGATGGTCATATGTGTACATCAGCTGGATTAGGTGCAATTCCTTTTTCTATTACTGCTAATGAAATGGTATCGGTATTAACAACAGGGAAATATACTCTTACGGTTCCTAAAGTAATAAAGATTGGATTAACTGGAAATTTTAATTATGATAATGAAAATAAGACTAAAATTAGCGGAAAAGATATAAGCTTGTTTTTAATTAAGAAATTAGGAAGTATTGAATTAAAAAACAATGCTATACTACTATGTGGAGATGTTTTAAAACAGCTTAGTGAGAGCCAAAAAATGGTTATAGGAAATATGCTAGGAGAAATAGGGGCTAAAACAGTATATTTTTTTGAAGAGAATAGAATAGATGATGATGTATATAGTTTTGATGTAAGTGAAATAACATCTTTTATTGTATTACCTGGTTCTGTAGAAAATATAGTAAGCGTACAAGATGTTGAAGAAGTAAAGATATCTCAAGTATATATTGGAGGCTGTACAAATGGTAGGCTTGATGATATGGAACAGGTAGCAAAAGTATTGTTAAGTAAGAAAATACATCACGATATAACATTAATAATATGTCCAGCATCAAGAAAAATAGCAAATGACATGGATAGGCTAGGATATAGCCAAATAATTAGAAGCAGTGGAGGTGTAATTATTAACCCTGGCTGTGGAGCTTGTTCAGGTATTCATCAAGGGGTTATAAGCAAAGAAGATATTATAGTAACAACTACACCTAGAAATACGATGGGGAGAATGGGTGATAGACGAGGACAAATATATCTAGCTTCTCCTAAGGTAGCAGCTATCTTTGCAATAAAAGGTAAGATAACTAAAATATAATTAATAAGATGATTTCATGGTTATTCATCTTGTTCATAATCTAAAACCTTATAGAGAATTTCTATAAGGTTTTAGACAGCTTTTTAATTTTATTCAAATCTTTTTTTAATCTCATTTCCTGTAAAGGTTGCTGCTATACCACCTAGGGCTGTCTCTCTTAAAGATTCAGGCATTGCCTTTCCTACTTTATACATAGCATCTACTACTTCGTCAAATGGTACTATAGATTTGATTCCTGCCATGGCTAAATCTGCGGATATTAAGGCATTCGCTACTCCAGAAGCATTACGTAATGCACAGGGAAATTCTACTAGACCAGCTATAGGATCACAAACCAAACCCATAATATTAATTAAAGCAAATGAAGCAGCATGAAAAGAAGATTCTACATCTCCGCCTACTAATTCTACAATAGCTGCAGCTGCCATAGCACTTGCAACTCCACATTCTGCTTGACAGCCTCCTTCTGCACCCGATACAGTTGCATTTTTAGATACTATTTCGCCTATTCCTGCTGCTGCAAATAGTCCATGGATTAAGTTTTCATCTGAAAGATTAAATTTTTCTTTAACGGTTAATAAAGCACTTGGTAGTATTCCAGATGCTCCTGCAGTTGGTGCAGCTACAATTTTTCCCATGGATGCATTAATTTCTGAAGTTGATAATGCTTTTGCCATAGCTGAATTAATTAAATCTCCACTGATTGTTTTACCATTATCTTTATAATTTTCTATTTTTTTAGCATTACCACCACTAATTTTACTAACAGAAATGATTTCTTTATTCAAAGCAGAATTAGCAGACTTGTCCATAGTTTTTAGTACTTCTTTCATTTTGTTCATCAATTCATCATACGTAATATCGGAACTTTCCATTTCACTTTTTATTACTATTTCAGAAATTTTTTTATCATTATCTTTGCATAATTTTAAAAGTTCTGATCCTTTGTTAAACATTTTTTCACCTCTCAATAGAGTTAATTCCAGTAATATATATAATTTCATCTAATAAAGATATTTTGTTTATTATTTTGTTTTCTATAGGACTGTCCAATTCAATTAACATGGTGGCTATCTTCTCTTTTCTTGATACTTTCATTGTAGCTATATTTATATCATTATTTGAAAGTATGGAACTAATTCTACTTATTGAACCTTTTCTATCATTATACTTCACTAGGATAGTTGGATAATTTCCTGAAAACTCAACTTCATTTCCATTTATATTGGTGATAAGAATATTTCCACCACCAATAGACGAGCCTATTATATAATAATTATCTTTTTCTTTGTATTGAAAAACTATTTTTACAGTATTTGGATGTACATACCCTAAATCATCTTCAATAAACTCTATTTGAATATTGTTCTTTTCAGCAATATCAAATGAACTTTTTATTCTTTCGTCATAAGGGTTCATGCCAAGTATTCCTCCTACTAAGGCTCTATCAGTACCATGACCTTTATAAGTTTTCGCAAAGGAACCATGTAGATGAAATGAAACTTTAAAAAAGGAATCGTCAACTAAGCTCCTTGCAATTTTCCCAATTCTGACAGCACCAGCTGTATGAGAACTAGATGGACCAATCATAGTTGGACCAATAATGTCAAATACACCATAATTTTTCATGCCTAACCTCCTAAATCTATGTCTTTTAATTTTAGCACTTTGTTTATATTAAAGCAACAAAAAAGGAGGATCATCCTCCTAAAGTTATATCCTGTTTATCGTACCATTCAAGTGCTTGGTAGAAATGTTCTGGTTTAAAATCTGGCCAATAATCGTCAATGACATATATATCAGAATATACTGTTTGAAGAGGAGGAAATCCACTTAATCTTCTTCTTCCTCCCCATCTAATTACAAGATCAATTCTTGATATATCCCTTGATTTAATCATATTAGTTATATTAGTATTTTTATTATTTAAAGTGAAATAGTCTCTTAGATCCCATTGCCATCCATAATTAACAAGAAAATTAACTTTGATTCCACCTTTCCCAAAATCTCGTCTTTTTAAAGTGAATGGTATTAAAGATTTGGGAAACATTTCAGATTCTGTATTTCCTACAACTAATAGAGAAGCATTCTCAGATGTTAACATTTTGACCGCATCTATACAAGCTTTAGTAAAGGATAATCTCTGTATTTTCGGTCGTTTTGTATTATCCATAGTAAATCCATAATATGTTATTTCTTCTACACCTATTTCTTCACATAATTTAAATAATTGTAAACCTGGGTTTAAGCCTTTATCATAGCCTTTTTCTTTTGAGAGCCCTTTATTTACAGCCCATCTTCTATTTCCATCAGGGATGATACCTATATGCTTAGGTATTCTCACTATATCACTACCTTCCTTTGGCTAACAATGTTGTTCATATTATTTCCAGTAGAAAGTAAAAAATACACAAATAAACTATTATATTTACATAGTTGTATTTCCCTATAATTATTTGTCATCTTTTTCTTTGATTATATATAATATAAATGCCTGCTATAATTAAGAGTATTGGCCAATATCTAAAGATATTAAAGATATTATAGAATTTGGGAAATATAATCCTAAGCAACATAAGTCCTCCTATAACTACTAGGGCAATACCTATAAATATTGATGTACTACTAGTGTTTATGTTAGAGCTATTATTATTATGATAAATTATTCCATCATCTTCAGGAATAACAAACATGCAGATTATATAAGCTAATAATCCAGGGGTACCAGGCATTAAAGTGAATACAACCCAGATTATACGTATAATTACTGGATCAATATTAAAATATTCGCCTATTCCACCGCAAACTCCAGCGATAATTCTATCAGCTTTTGATCTTTTCAATTTATTGCTCATTTAATAGGTCCCTCCTCTCATATTTATTTTATCAAATAAAAGATTAAAGTTGAATAGGAGTTGTAATTAAAATTATTCACAATAGATGATGTTTATGATAATATTATTTAAAGGATAGAATAAACTCAGGAGGCAAATATGTTTAATATAATTTCTATAATATTTAAATATGTTTTTATTATTATCTTTTATTTATTTATTCTTAGTGTAATTAGATTGATATATCTTGATATAAGAGGAATACACCCAACATCATTGGATAATACCTCATATTTTAAGCTTATAAACAGAAAAGATTCTTTGCCATTTAAAGTAAAGGAATATTATCCTTTAGATGATGAAATTTTATTAGGCAGAGATAATAATAATCAAATTGTAATAAAAGATCCATATATATCTAAGAGACATTTAAAGATAGTAAAAGATGAAGGAGATTATTATTTGGAGGATTTTAATAGTGCTAATGGCACTTATTTGAATGGAGATAAAATAATGGATGTTGTGCGATTAGAGAATGGTGATAGAATTAGAGTAGGTCAAGTTGAATTTTTATTTGTAAATAAAGAATAGGAGTAAAAGTTATGTTTAATAGAAAAATAAATTATAGATTACCACGAAATTTTTTATTTATATTTGAGTTGATGTCTTTATTTCTTCTTTTCATATATTATAGACATGATTTGGATAAGTTTACTATATTTTCTGGATTAATGCTTGTTTTTATAGTATATATTTCTAATTTTATGTTATTGCGTATATCAACGGGAGATAATTTTATATTCTTAATAGTTACAATGCTAGTTAGTATTGGTGGCATTATGATATATAGAATAGACTCGACTTTAGGTATGAAACAGATATTTTGGATTGGATTAGGAATAATATTATTCTTTATTACTTATTTTTTAATAAAAAAGATTAAAGGATGGGAGAATTGGTTCCTAATATATGTAATTAGTTCTATTTTATTATTTATCTTAACTTTGATTTTGGGAAGCAGAGTAAAGGGAGCTGTGAATTGGATTTCAATAGGTGGAATTAGCATTCAACCATCTGAAATCATAAAGATAGCAACTATCTTTACGATCAGTTCTTATTATACAAATTATGATAAATTTAAAAAAATGAAGTTTGGAAGTTATTATTTAATAGGAATAATGTATTTATTCACTTTGTTTCTGTTTTTACAAAAGGACTTGGGAAGTGTTTTGATATTTTCTGCAATATTTCTTTGCCTTCAATTCATATATGAAGAAAATAGGAAACTAGTATTATTAAATATACTAATTTTATCAGTAAGTGCGGTAATAGGATATTTTATATTTCCCCATGTTATGAGTAGAGTTGAGATCTGGTTAAACCCATGGAAGACTATAGATACTAAAGGATACCAGATAACTCAATCATTATTTGCAATAGCAGAAGGAGGATTTTTTGGAACTGGGCTCGGCTTAGGACATCCAGAGTTTATTCCGGAAGCTCATACAGATTTTATTTTTTCAGCAATATGTGAAGAAATGGGTATATTTACTGGAATAGGTATTATCATATTATTTCTAATACTTGTATATAGAGGATTTAAAATATCCATAAAGCAAAGAAATGAGTTTTTTAGGATAGTGGCTTTAGGGATAAGCATATTATTTGGAATTCAGTCATTTATAATATTTGGTGGGGTATTAAAGATGATTCCTCTTACTGGTATTACTATACCTTTTGTTAGTTATGGTGGTAGTTCAATGCTGTCTAGTTTTATAGCACTCGGCATTCTTCAGGTTGCTTCAGAAGAGTTAGATTTTGAGGAGGAATAGTATGGAGAAAGAAGTTAAAAGGATAATTACTATATTGATTGGAATTTGCATCCTTTTTGTTAGTTTAGTTATTTATATTAGCTATTTTCAAATATTTAAAGCTGAATCTGTAAAGATGAATAGTTATAATAAAAGATTATGGATAGGTGAAGAAAAAATATTAAGAGGTTCCATAATGGACAGAAATGGAAAAATATTGGCTTATAGTGAAAAAAGAGATGGAAGCTATAATAGGATTTATAATTATGAGAATTTATACAGTCATATTATAGGATATAATCATAGAGAGTACGGAAAGGCAGGATTGGAGTTAGAGTACAATAATGCGTTATTAAATATTAGTGAATCCACTACTTTAAATGAGCTAAAGAATATAATAGTTCCAAATACTGAAGGGAATACATTACAATTAACGATAGATCATCACATACAAGAATATTCAAGAAATTTTCTAAAGGGGAAGAAAGGTTCTATAGTGGCAATAAATCCAACTACAGGCGAAATTTACTCTATGGTGAGTATGCCTGACTTTAATCCATCTACATTAAAAGAAGATTGGGATAATATTGTAGAAGATGAGAATAGTCCATTATTAAATAGAGCTATATCTGGGCTATACCAGCCTGGTTCTACGTTCAAAGTATTGACATCTATTGCGGCAATTGAAAAAGGTAATGTAGATGAAAAATATAAATGTACTGGAAGTACAAAAATTGATGGATACAATTTTAAGGATTATAACGAGAAAGGCCATGGCAATATAGATTTAGAAGATGCTTTAGTTTATTCATGTAATACCTATTTTGCTGAAAGAGGAGTGGAGATTGGTAAGGAAAAACTAGGAGAAGTAGCAGAGAGGTTTTTTATAAATAAGAAAATTCCATTTGACCTTCAAGTTGATAAATCTTCATTTCCTTATAAAGGTAGTGCTGGTAAAACAGATATTGCAGCTGCAAGTATTGGGCAAGGTGAAGTTTTGATGACTCCTTTAAACATGGCAATGGTAGCTTCAGGCATTGCAAATGGAGGGGACGTTGTGAAACCGATTTTAGTTAAGGAAACTATATCTCCAAAAGGTAGAGTAATAGATTCTAATAAAACTCAAATTATTTCTAAAGGAACTGAAATATCTATTGCCAGTAAAATAAAAAATATGATGGTAGAAGGGGTAAAAAGAGGTACATCTAAAAATGCAAGTATAGATAGTGTTGAAGTTGCGGGTAAAACTGGAACTGCACAAAATTCTTCAGGAAAAGACCACGCTTGGTTTATTGGATTTGCTCCAGCAGAAGAGCCTAAGATAGCCATAGCAGTTATTCTAGAAGAGGAAGGTTCATCAGGCGGGCAAGCTGCAGCACCAATTGCAAGAAATATAATGTTAGAAACTTTAAATACCATTAATTAATTATGGAAAGGAGAATCTTATATATTATGGGCAGAGAAAAAGTAGAAACAATAGAAAGAAAGGATGTACCAGTTGAAAATACTTGGGATATAGAGTCAATGTATGAGAACGAAGAAACTTGGGAAAAAGATTTATTAGATGTATTAAAACAGGCTGAGGAGTTTAAGAAGCATAAAGGAAATATTAGTCAATCCAGTGAAAAATTATTGAATACTTTAGAAGATATGGGAGAACTTTATAGAAAAGTATCCAATGTCTATTCTTATGCAAGCATGAAGCTTGATGAAGATACAAGAGTTAGTAGCTCTCAAGCTTTAGCTGACAGGGGTTTAGGAGCATATGTTAAGATTCAAGAAAAAACTTCTTTTATGGTACCAGAGATACTTCAAATTGATAAAAAAACTTTAGACACTTATTTGAAAGAAAATGAGGGTTTACAGCTATATGAACATTATTTGAAGAACTTATTAAGAAAGAAAGATCATACACTTTCTTCTCAAGAAGAAAATTTATTGGCACAAATGGAGGAATTAGCCAACTCTCCACAACAAATTTATGCTATGTTAAATGATGCTGATTTAAAATTTCCAACTATTGAAGATAAAAATGGAGCAGATGTCGAAATAACACAGGGAAATTTTATCCCTCTTATGGAAAGCAAAGATAGAGATGTAAGAGAAAAGGCTTTTAAGGGGTTTTATAATACTTATAACAGTTTAAAAAATACCTTTGCTCAATCTTTAAATGGAAATACTAAGGCAAATATATTTAATGCAAGAGTGAGGAAATACAATTCGGCTATAGAAGCTTCTTTAAATGAAAATAATATACCAATAAGGGTGTACGAAAATTTATTGAAATCCGTTCATAGCAATTTAGACAGTATGTATAAATATATGAAAATAAGGAAAAGAGCACTAGGCCTAGATAAGCTTCACATGTATGATTTATATACTCCAATAGTCAAGGATGTCGATTTTAATATTTCTTATGATGAAGGGAGAGATATAATTATAAAGGCGTTACAACCATTAAAAGATGAATATATAAATGTCGTTAAAGAAGGTTTTAGTGATCGCTGGATTGATGTTTATGAAAACAAGGGAAAGAAATCTGGAGCATATTCTGGTGGTACATATGATTCAAAACCTTTCATATTGACTAATTATCACGATACTTTAGATAGTGTGTTTACTGTTGCACATGAAATGGGACACTCAATACATAGCTATTTTTCGAAACAAAAGCAACCGTATGTATATAGTGGATATAGTATTTTCTTGGCAGAAGTAGCTTCAACAGCTAATGAATCATTATTGCTAGATTATATGCTTAAGAATACAAATAATGATAGGGAAAAACTATATTTGCTAAATCATTATTTAGAACAATTTAGAACTACTGTATTTAGGCAAACAATGTTTGCTGAATTTGAGAAGATAATTTATGAATATGCTGAAAAAGGTGGAGGATTAACTGCCGATTATTTAAGCCAGGTATATAAGGAATTAAATGAAAAATATTATGGAGTAGATGTTGAAATTGATGAAGAAATAGCTATAGAATGGGCAAGAATACCTCATTTCTATTATAATTTTTATGTATTCCAATATGCTACAGGATTTTCAGCTGCAGTAACTTTGTCACAACAGATTCTTAAAGAAGGGGATAATGCTGTTCAAAGATATCTAAACTTTTTAAAGAGTGGTAGTTCTGATTACCCAATAAATGTACTTAAAGCTGCAGGAGTAGATATGACAATAGAAGAGCCAGTAGATAATGCATTAAAATTATTTAGACAATTAGTAGATGAAATGGATAAACTAATATAGGTGAGCATTTTTATTAGGGTAGGATTCAAATCCTGCCCTAATACCATTATAGAAATTTACTTTTTAAATTATTCCAATACATATTTTTATCAAAGTTTAACTTGGATATAGTTTTTGTGGGAACAATGAAATCAACTTTTATTATATCATCATATTTTAATTCTATTCCATCTACAACGGCTAAAATGGAATTTTCATAACGATATTCAGGTTTTATAGTTACTGTAAAACCTCCTGGCACAATTATGCTATTAAGTAAAGAACGATAAACTCTAGAACTAATAGGAGATAGTGGAGTTATCTGTAATGTTTTTAAAGAAGGATATACTATACTGCCACCACTTGAAAAATTATAAGCAGTACTACCTGCAGGAGTAGAAATTATTATACCATCACCAGAAAACTTCTCTAAATGATTATCATCAATAAAAATTTCTAAGTGTACTACCTTAGATTTGATTCCTTTAAGGACTATTTCATTAACACCAAATAATTTAAAACAATTAGTTTTAGTGTAAATATTAGCATTTACTAAAAAAATATTTTCAATTACATAATCATGTTCAATATATTTATTGATGAATTCATCGATGTTTTTAGGAAGTATTTCTTGAAAAAAACCTAGATGTCCAGTATTAATTCCGGTAAAGGGAATATCCGAAAATTTATATTTATGTATAGTTCTTAGAAAAGCCCCATCTCCACCAATACAAATATTCAGTTCAGCATTTCTATCGTATTTTTGAGGAACTATAAACCCTTTATTGTTTAATTTCTTTATCAGTAACTTAGAAGTTTTTATTGAAGCTTCATCATTATTTGATATTATATTTATAATTCTTTTCTCATCAAGATTCAAAAAATCATCCTCCAAATTGTAAAGTCCTTTAAATGTATATTAATTCTGATATAATTATTTATAGTTATATGCACATATATATTATACATTAAAAATTTTAATATTTGGAGGGTTCTATGAATTTATTTAAAGAAAGTGAAAGTGTAATCATTTTTAATGTAAAAAATGATAAAAAATCATTAGAAGAGTTCTTATCTAATAAAGAGATATCAGGGAGACTATTTAGAAGATTATATAAACAAAAGAACATATTTGTTAATGGAAATCTAGCTAAAAAAAACAGATCCCTTAAAAAAGGAGATATAATATCATTAGTCATGGAAGATGAAGAAGAAAGTATAAACCCAGAGCCTATTCCTTTGGATATTATATATGAAGACTTTGATTTAATATTAATAAATAAACATCCCTATACTATAGTCCATCCTACCAAAAACAATCAAAACAATACTATTGCCAATGGAATTAGTTACTACTTTAAATCTAATGGAATTAAAAAGAAAATAAGATTTGTGAATAGATTAGACATGAATACATCGGGAATATTAGTTGTAGCAAAATCTTCTTTTGCACATCAACAGATGGCATTACAATTTGAAAGAAATGAAGTTGAAAAAAAATACATTGCATTAGTAGCAGGAGTAGTAGAAAAAGACGAGGATATTATAGATTTGCCTATAGAAAAAGGGGGAAAAAATATAAAAAATATTGTAACAGAAAATGGAAAGGAATCAATAACTAAGTATAAGGTAATAGAAAGATATTTGAATGCAACACTTTTGGAGGTACAAATATTTACAGGGAAAAATCATCAAATTAGAGTACATTTAAATCATATAGGACATCCTATAATTGGAGATACATTATATTACAAACCTGACAATAATATAGAAAGACAAGCATTACACTCATATTATTTAAAAGTAAATCTCCCTAGAATTAAAAAAGTAAAGGAATTTAAAGCACCTCTTCCAGATGATATTAAAAAACTTGTCCAACATTTGAGAAAAAATGGTGATGATAAAGGTTTTTAAAACTTAGTACTAAGTTTTAAAGATTTTTATCATTATTCTCTTCTTTTATTGGAGAATCTAAAGTTTGCAAGATCTCAAACATTTTGCTCATATCTTTAATTTTGCTTAATTCTTTTCCATCCTTATCGTGCATAAATGGCTTCATTAATTTTATCAGATTATCTGTATCATTCAAATTATCTAGATTGGATAATAGAGTATTTAACGTGTTAAATAATTTATTGTATTTATCAACCTTTAATATTGTTTCTATTGTTGAACCCATTTTTTTGATATCTTCTTCGGGAAAATCTTTTTTTATTGTATTTGCTATGTAACTTATTCTTTCTTGATTATTCTTAACAGGAAGAACCTTTTCAATATAATTGGATTCTTTAGCTTGCATAAATTCTAATGTTTCATGCATTTTTATAATTTTCTCTACAATAATTATAGCTTTGTTTATAATTGGTATGTATTCTTCAGGAAAATAAGGACCGATTTTCTTAATAACTCTTATCTTTTCCATTGCATACGATGTATCTACATCTATAAGAGCTCTATTATAGTTTAAATGTGTAAGAGGTTTTCTTTGGTCATTATTGATTAGAGTTGTCATTAGAAATAAAATAATTCCACTATTCATTTAAAATCCCCCTAAAAGCAAATAGATATAATTTATATTATGCTTTTGTTGTGAAAAAGGTTACAAGTTTTTATTGTAATATATAACGATATTAATTCATAAATTAGATTAGAATGTATTAAGGAGGTAGTAAGTATGAATGAAGAAAACAATATCAAAAAAGTAGTTGAAGGATTTAAAGATTTTGAACCAGGGAAAGAACAAATTGATAAAATTGAAGAATTAGCAGATAAATACTCCAATAAATCTGAAGATGATATATTTATTGAAATAATTAAAGCCAATGAGAAAATAGAATCTGAAATGGAACCTGAGGAATATGAGGCAATTTTCGAAAAATTGGAAGCTATAAGACCAATGCTTAATGAAGAACAACAAGATAAGCTAGATAAAATATTACAAGCGTTAGGTAGGGATTAATAATATATAAGTGAACTACTTACCACTTACTCACGCAGAAGTGGAAGCTTCTAATATCATGTACTAGAATTTTTCCTGTTTTTTAGAGCTGTGCCTTTCTATATTGTATTAGCAAGGTCTTATATGGCTCTCCACAGGCTTAACTTCCCCTCGGATCGAGGGTAGATGTCGATATTATCGGTTTCTTTAGTGTATTAGATATTTTACGCAAGAAAGGCAATGCTTGGTTTTCGCTATTGTTGGATTCTTCTTGCAACCTTATATATCCAGTTATCAAAGAACTATTATATCATAAAATGAATGATATTGAATCATTAATTTTTCGGTGTTTACATCTCCTATTTTTAGAAGATGGGGGACTTATGCACTAGTGGTTAAAAAATAATATAAGAGTCTAAGTTCTGTACCTATAATTAGTTACTAGTGCTTTTAATTTAAAAAAGAGATTCTTCACTTAAATTTTATATTTAATATTGAAAATAAAATTAAAAGTGTAGAATCTCTTATTTTTCACTGTAAAATTTATCAAATAGACAAGCAAAATAATTGATGTTATAATTTATGATAGTATTATGTAAACTAAGGAGGAAATTGATATGAAAATAAATGGAAGAATAAAGCTATTAATAGTTTTATTTATATCCATCGTATTGTTTTCAAGTATTTACTTTTTAATCAATCAAAATAAAGAATATAAGGAAATGTCATATAAATTATTTTTAGATCAAGTTGAAAAAGGGTTAGTTACAAAAGTTGAAATTAGTGATTCATCAAAGTTTACCGGGGAATTAAAGGATGGAACTAAATTTATGACAGATAATCCTCGTGTAGAAAATTTTAAAGAAAAATTACTTTTATATAATATTGATGTGGTAGAAGATGATGATAGTAATGGAATTGCAAGCAAAATAATACCAATTATTCTTATGATAGGAGGAATAGGGGTTGTAGCATATTTAGTAAACAATGGTTCAAAACTAGCTCAGAGGGAAATGGCTAATATGGCAAATTTAGATACACCAGCATCATCAATAGATAAGGTTACCTTTGATGATATTGCTGGGAATGAAGAAGCTAAAGAATCTTTGAAAGAATTAGTTGATTTTATAAAAGAACCAGAAAAATATGCTAAATATGGAGCCAGATTACCAAAAGGCGTATTATTGTACGGCCCTCCTGGAACTGGAAAAACTCTATTAGCTAGAGCGTTGGCGTCAGAAGCAAATGTTCCTTATTACGCAGTATCTGGATCGGATTTTGTTCAAGTCTATGCTGGATTAGGTGCAAGTAGAATAAGAGAACTATTTAAAAGAGCAAAAGCGAATGGTAAAAGTGTAATTTTTATCGACGAACTTGATTCTTTAGGAAAAGCTAGAAAAGGCGGAAATTTCAATGGTAATAGCGAAGAAGGAGAGAGAACTTTAAATGCCTTATTAACTGAAATGTCAGGGTTTAAAGGTAATGAGGGAATAGTAGTAATAGCGGCAACGAATAGAATTGATACATTAGATGAAGCATTATTGAGGCCAGGAAGATTTGATAGACAGATAGAAGTAGGACTTCCTGATATAAATGCAAGGCTTGCTATTTTAAGACTTCATAGCCAAAATAAACCCATGTCAGAAGATGTGGATTTACAGAAGATAGCTTGTGAAACGGTGTATTTTAGTGGAGCAAAACTTGAGAATCTAATGAATGAATCTGCTATGATTGCAGCTAGAGAACGCGATAAAAAAATAACTATGAAACATATAGACAAAGCTTATTTTAATGTATTAGTAGGAGAAGAGAAGAAGGACAGGAGCAGTATTTCTATCGAAGATAAAAAAATTACTGCTTATCATGAAGCTGGACATGCTTTAGTTTCAAAGAAGTTATCCAAACTAAATCGCGTTACAAAGGTAAGTATTATTCCAAGCACTAAAGGGATGGGTGGTTTTAGTTTAAATATACCACCAGATAGAATGTATCAGACAAAAAAAGATATTTTATCAAATATTATGATTGCATTAGGAGGAAGGGTAGCAGAAGATATTATATTTGGTAGCGATAATATAACTACAGGAGCGTCATCTGACCTTCAAAAAGCTACGGAAATGACTATATTAATGATTGGATCTTATGGCATGGATGAAAAATTAGGGTTAATAAATTATGATGTCGTAGTAAATAATAATTTAACTACAGATGTTTCATTGATTGAAAGGGCAAAGGAAATGCTAGAAAATCTTTATAATGAAACTAAAAATATTTTAATTGAGAATAAAAAATATTTAGATTTAATAGCAAATGAATTAATAGTAAAAGAATCATTAAATGAAGAGCAAATAGATCAAATATTGGCTAATTGACCATAAATTCTTAATTAGGATTATTATTGAAACTTGAATATTATGTTTATTAAGGGTATAATAAACATAGATAATAATTCTGCGATGTACGTAGACCGATTAATTCAACCGACATAGTAGATAAGGGAGTTCGAGTTCAGCAGTGTAGGGCAGGCCTTCATAGGATGGAAGCTCAAAGTTGTTGACAGGGCACCCACCTTGTGAGAGGCGGGTGTGAATTAGTTCGGAAGCGGCATTGCGGGAATAATAAAGCTCCTTGGGATATTATTCTGAGGAGCTTTTGTATATTAAGTTTTATTTAATGAAATAATAAATGTAAAGAAATTTATAGAGTAGTAGGTGGTTGTAATATGAAATTGGTATGTCCATTGTGTAATGGATTATATAAAATAGAATATAAATGCGTTAAATGTAACACAATAATGGAAGATAAAGGGGCTAAGGTCAATTACTATGATGACTATAGTCCCTATTTATTAGATGAAATATCTGATGAAGTTGATGGAGTTAGAAGAGATGAATGTGTTCATGTATTTCAGTGTCCTAATTGTGGTCATAGGGGAAATTATTCCATAGAAAGAAAAGAATATTAATATATACTAAAATGCGAAATTTTAAAGTATATAATTATAATGTTTATAAAATTTGAAATACATTCATATAACAACAGTATAGTTGTATAAAATATTGGCAAAAATATAAAGGATACTTAAATATTGAATTATAGGAGGTATTATGATGGAGTTAGATGCAAAAGAAGTATTAAAGAAGAAGATATTGGATGCTCAAGAAATGGTTAGAGATTATGAAATGTATGCAAAAAATGTTCAAGATACGGAAGTTGCAGATTTATTCAGAAATTTTGCTGAGGAGTCAGGGTATCAGGCTAGAAAGCTACAGGATATGTTAAAAAAGCTAGACCATAGTTAAATAGTTAAAAATTTTTCCCCTTAACCAAGTAAAAACAGAACTATATTTTAATTAAAAGAAGATTATTAGGGTATTTTATGTTAAAATAACTTTAATAAAGAAAATACGAAGAGGGGAGATGTCTTATGAGGATATCTGATTTATTAAGAGAAAAAAAGAAGAGAGAAAGGAAACAACAACAAAAAGACACTGTAAGGAAATTAGCTTTAGGAACTATAATTGGAGCTGTAGCTGGAATTCTTTTGGCTCCTAAATCTGGTAAGGAAACTAGAGAAGATATATCAAATAAAACTAAAGAGGCTGCAGAAACTGCTAAGAAGTCTATTAAGGATTCAGCAGATACAATTAAAAATGTACAGGAAAAAGTAATGGAAGATATAAAGGATAAGGTGAAAGAAATAAAGGATAGAGATATGTTTGAAGTAGAATTAGAAAGTAAAGAAGTCGATATTGATGAAATAGAACTTGATACTGATGAAGAAGAGTAGAAGGTGACAGACATGACAGCTACTCTAACAATTCAAGACCTATTTATTTTCATTCTATGTTTATTAGGTATAGGAGTATTAAGCTATTTAATAATAATGATAAAAAATGCAAATAGTTTAATATCTCAAGCTAGAAGATTATTACAAAAAAATGAAAAGGAAATTGATACAACCTTAAAGCAGCTTCCTGAAATTTCTAAAAATATAAATTCTATAACCAATGATACAAAAGAACTTGTTGAATCAACATATTCAGAAATAAATGGCTTAGTCGGCAATGCAAATAAAATTTCAGAGAGATTAGATGATACCAGTGGTAAGGTCTTTAATGCTATTGATACAGTAAGTGATAGTTTAAGTATAACAGCTTCTACAATTGAAGATAATGTTAGAAATTTAAGTGATTACGTAGAATTAATTATGGACATAATAGAGATAGTTAAGAATGCATTCAAAAAACACTAAATTATTGAAGAGGACTCAGCTGAGTCCTCTTCAATAATTTAAAACGAAAGTGATATAAATATATATATGTATTCTTTTACTCTAGCATATTGCCAAAAAACTTACTATTGATATACTATATATAGTAGGTTTATAAGATTATGATAGTATACTCATAACCTATAAGGAGTAAACATACAATAATCATTATATAAACGTGGAAGTATATTAATTATATAGATTAGGAGAGGTTGATATAGATGCGAAGGGTTAAGATTATATATAATCCGTCTTCTGGAAGGCAAATAACGCAGAGAAGGATTGATTATCTATGTAATCTTTTGATAAATGAAGGTTATATTGTCGGTAAATTTAATACAGAGAAAAAAGATGATGCAATGTATGAAACAATAAGAACTTGTCAAGAAGATTGGGATGCTATTATTGTTTGTGGAGGGGATGGCACTATAAATGAAGTTGCTAAAGGAATAGTAAAAGGCAATAGAATAATACCTGTAGGGATTCTTTCAACTGGAACAGTTAATGATTTTGCAAATTATATGGGCTTGCCTAGAAATATAGATGTTTTTTTTAAGATGATAAAAAATGGAAAGACAATTAATGTGGATCTAGGAAAAGTAAATGATGAATATTTCATAAATGTAGCAGCAAGTGGACTTTTAACAAATATTGGTTACAAAGTGTCTTCTGAAATAAAAAGTATATTTGGTAGGATGGCCTATTACATGGAAGGTCTGAGAGAAATTCCAAAAAATAAATTTAGAACTATTAGAATACAATTTAAAAGCAAAGAATACACGAAAGAAGATGATGTATTATTGTTTTTAATTTCCAATACTGCTTCTATAGGTGGATTTAAGAAAATTGCTCCTGATGCAGAGGTAACCGATGGATACTTAGATGTTATTGTAATCAAAAAGTCTGAAGTACAAGATTTAGCACAGATATTTATTAATATATTCAAAGGAGAACATATTAATCATCCTAATGTAGTGTATTTTAAAACGAAAGAAATATCTGTACAGACTGTTGATAGCGAAGATATTACTATAGATGTTGATGGAGAATATGGAGGTAAATTACCAGCAGTTTATAAGGTGTTACCAAAGAATTTTGAAATATTCGTACCTTAAATTATAAGCCATTATATTAAATAGATAGGATTAGGAGGTGTTACTTTGAAAGAAAACAATATATCAAAAAATATAATTAGTATAGAGAAATATTTAAGAAAAGTTGATAATATTATTCGTTTAAAAGGAAGAGAGATATTAAGTGATTTTAATATTACAATTCCACAATTTACAGCATTACAAATTCTTATTAGTCATGGGGAATTGACTGTAGGAGAATTAAGTCAAAGAATGGCATTAGCATGTAGTACAATAACCGATTTAGTCGATAGAATGGAAAAAAACCAACTTGTGGCCAGAAAAAAGGATGAAAAGGACAAAAGAGTAGTCAGAGTTGTGGTATTGTCTAAAGGACATAAAATAGTAGAAAAAGTTTTAGAGAAACGTGTAAAATTTTTGGATCTAAAAATGCAAGGATTAACAGAAGAACAAAAGATATCTTTAAATGAAGGATTTAAATTTTTATATAATGCTATGAAAGATGATTAGTAAATTTATTCTATGATCTAAAATGGAAAGGTTAGAAATTAACATGAAATTGGTATATAATAGGTTTAAAATAGATAGAATGTTGAAAAGTAATAAACATAGTAGTTTTTATGAAGTAGTTGATTTTTCGCATTTCGTTTTATAGTTCAAAAAGATATGATATAATATAAATATCTTAGCGTGAATAATGAGGAGGGTAAAGCATGACGGTAACGATAAAAGATGTAGCTAGACTTGCCGAAGTATCTATCTCTACAGTTTCAAGAGTTATTAATAACTCTAAGCCAGTAAGTCCAGAAGCAAAAAAAAGAGTCTTGGATGCTATAAAAGAACTTGGTTATAAACCTAATCAAGTAGCCAGGAGCCTTGTTACAAGAAAATCCAACTTAATTGGAGTAATAGTAACGGATATTGGTAATCACTATATAGCTGAAATGGTTAGAGGAATAGAAGAAATAGGGAGAATGTATAAATATGATATTCTTTTATCAAGTAGTTATGGAGATTCAGATACTGAGACAAAGTTTGCACATCTTTTAATGAGTAAGCAAGTAGAGGGAATAATATTAATTTCTGAAAAAAACGATGATCAAGCTATAGATGAGATTAAAAACTTTAATATTCCACACATATATATAAATAAATATTATGATAATTTAAACTTACCCTCTGTATCTATAGATAATTACGAAGCAAGTAATAAGATGACTAAATATCTAATAGAGTTAGGACATAAAAATATATTATTTGTATCTGCAAAAGACGATAAAGATAATTCCATAGAAAAGTATAAAATAGATGGATTTAGTAATGCTATTAAAGCCCAAAATGGATGTAAAGATTATTTGTATTCTACAACAGGATTTTCAATCAAAGATGGATATAATATGGGAGATTCAATAATCAATATTGTTAAAGAGAATGATATTACTGCAGTATTTTGCAGTCAGGATGAATTAGCTATAGGATTTATGAGTTATTGTTATGATAGTGATATTAAAGTGCCAAATGATATTTCTATTTGTGGTTATGGGGACATAAAGATAGCATCAATTTATCGTCCAAGACTTACAACAATTAAAGAACCTTATTATGATATAGGAGCTGTTGCAGCTAGGAGAATAATAAAGAAAACAGATGGAGATGAGTCAGAGGAAGAAAATACGTATCTTCCAATTCAACTAATAAAGAGGGAAAGCTGCAGAGAAATTAAATAATAATTTTTTACTTAACATGGTGGTGTGTTTATGAGAGCGTTTATTGGCATTGATTTTGAGGATGAATTAAAAGATAAATTATTTAAGATCCAAAGTATTCTAAAAAAAATTCAAAGAATGGAAGCTGGACATCTATGTCTAATTTTCATTTGACATTAAAATTTTTAAGAGAAATAGATAATAAATATGTATATCATATAGATAAAGTTCTCAAGGATATAGTATTAAACAATACACCTATAACTGTTAATCTTAATAAATTAGGTTGTTTTAATAAAAGAAAAGATAAATATAATGTGATATGGGTAGGTTTAGGAGGCGAGATAGAGAAATTAAATATAATTTATGATATAATAGAAAACAAGATGAATGATATTGGTTTTACAATGGAAAAAAGAAGATTTAATCCTCATATAACTTTAGGTAGAAAGGTGATATCCAATTTAGATTTCGATCAATTTAAAAAGCTTGTTAAGAATGAATTAGGTAATCACTATTTATTAAATAATTTAGTTCTTATGAAAAGTGAGGTAATTATGAGAAAAAGAGTGTATACTCCAATAAAATCTTATAATTTCAAATATGATAGTCATAATAATGAGTATAACCACAGATAATCACTGTGGTTTTTTTACACTTTAATTTGTTAATGCATAAAATCAAATATAATTAAAGAATGGAGGAGATAATAATGAACAAGGTTTTAATTGATGGAAATAGTTTAAGTTTAGAGGAATTTATCAATATTGTAAGGTTTGGATATGAAGTAGAGATGGCAAAAGGAGCAATGGAAAAGGTGGAAAGATCAAGAGAACTTGTAGACGAATTTGTAGAAGAAGAAAAAGTAGTATATGGAATTACTACAGGATTTGGTAAATTTAGTGATGTATCAATTTCAAAAGAGGAAACCAAAGATTTACAAAGAAACTTAATAATGAGTCATGCTTGTGGAGTAGGCAGACCATTAGATGAAGAAATTGTAAGGGGGATAATGCTTTTAAGAGCTAATGCATTAGCAAAAGGTTATTCTGGCATAAGATTATCCACATTAAAAACATTAATAGAAATGCTCAATAAGAGAGTTCACCCAGTAGTTCCAGAGAAAGGTTCTTTAGGTTCTAGTGGAGACTTAGCACCTTTAGCACATATGGTATTAGTTATGATTGGTGAAGGAGAAGCTAATTATAACGGAGAGCTTATGTCGGGGAAACAAGCTATGGAGAGGGCTGGAATATCGATTATTGAATTAACTTCAAAAGAAGGGCTGGCTTTAATAAATGGTACTCAAGTAATGACTGCCATTGGAGCATTAACAACCTATGATAGTATTTGTTTAAGCAGAGTGGCAGATATAGCAGCATCTCTTACCATAGAAGCATTAAATGGAGTAGTTGATGCATTTGATGAAAAGGTTCATAAAGTGAGACCACATCAAGGGCAAATGAATTCAGCTAAGAATTTACTAAAACTATTGCAGAACAGTAAAATGACGACTAAACAAGGAGAGATGAGGGTTCAGGATGCATACTCTTTAAGATGTATTCCACAAATTCATGGGGCTAGTAAAGATGCTTTCCAATATGTTTTGGAAAAAGTAAATATTGAAATTAATTCTGCAACTGATAATCCATTAATATTCTTAGATTCTAAAGATGTTATATCTGGGGGGAATTTCCATGGACAACCTATGGCATTAAGCTTTGATTTTTTAGGTATTGCATTGTCTGAATTAGCAAATTTATCTGAAAGGAGAATAGAAAGACTAGTAAATCCTGCATTAAGTGAGCTACCTGCATTTTTAACCAAAAAAGGAGGACTAAATTCAGGTTTTATGATAGTGCAATATTCAGCAGCTTCTTTAGTATCGGAAAATAAAGTATTAGCTCATCCAGCTAGTGTAGATTCAATACCATCTTCAGCTAATCAAGAAGATCATGTATCTATGGGAACTATTGCCGCAAGAAAAGCTAGAGAAATACTACAAAACACTAGGAAGGTAATTGCAATGGAACTCTTTGCTGCCTGTCAAGCAATTGATTTAAGGGGTAAGAAAAAACTAGGAAAAGGTACGGAAATAGCCTATAATATAGTTAGAAAACATGTATCAACTGTTGAAGATGATAAAATAATGTACAAAGAAATAGACAAATGTGAAGAAATAATTAAATCAAACCAATTACTTGTTAGTGTTGAAAATAATTTAAATAAATTATTATAAAGGAGGAGATTTTATGGTTAAAAACATTGAAGTTTCTAATGCTATGCGAGTAAAACTAGCAGAAATATTTCCTGAATTACCATCTATGCCAAAGTTTGAGAAAGGAATAAGACGTGCTCCAAAAAGGGAGTTCAATCTATCAAAGAAAGAGACAGAAGTTGCACTGAAGAATGCGCTTAGATATATCCCAGAGGAATGGCATGAAAAATTAGCACCAGAATTTCTAGAAGAACTACTTACAAGAGGAAGGATATATGGCTACAGATTTAGACCAGAAGGAAGAATAAAAGGGAAATCAATTGACGAATACAAAGGAAATTGTATAGAAGGAAAAGCCTTTCAGGTGATGATAGATAATAATTTAGACTTCGATGTAGCCTTATATCCCTATGAACTAGTTACCTATGGAGAAACAGGGCAGGTATGTCAAAATTGGATGCAGTATAGGTTATTAAAAAAATATCTTGAAGAGTTAACAGAAGAACAAACACTTGTAGTAGCATCTGGACATCCGTTAGGACTATTTAAGTCAACACCTAATAGTCCAAGAGTAATAATAACAAATGCGTTAATGGTCGGAATGTTTGATAATCAAGAACATTGGATTAAAGCTCAAGCAATGGGAGTAGCAAACTATGGACAGATGACAGCTGGTGGATGGATGTATATTGGACCACAAGGAATAGTACATGGAACATATAATACTATATTAAATGCAGGAAGAATCAAATTAGGAATAAAGGGAGATCAAGATTTAAGGGGACATATATTTGTTAGCTCTGGACTAGGAGGGATGAGTGGAGCTCAAGGAAAGGCAGTAAAAATTGCTAGAGGAGTAGGAATTATTGCCGAAGTAGATTCATCAAGAATACAAACAAGATTAGAACAAGGTTGGATAGATACAGTAATAGAAGATATAGAAGAAGTATTTAACAAAGCAAAAGAATATCAAGAAAAAGAGGAACCAATAGCTATAGCATATCATGGCAATATAGTAGATCTGTTAGAATATGCGGTAGAAAATGACAAACATATAGAATTATTATCAGATCAAACCTCCTGTCATGTACCATATGATGGAGGATACTGCCCACAAGGCCTTACATTTGAACAGAGAACAGAATTGTTAAAAACGGATAAGAAAAAGTTTAAAGAATTAGTAGACAGATCGTTAGTGCATCACTTTGAGTTAATAAAAGAACTAGTAAATAGAGGAACATATTTCTTCGATTATGGCAATAGTTTTATGAAAGCAGTATATGATGCAGGAGCTAAGGATATAGCAAGGAATGGAAAAGATGAAAGTGAAGGATTTATATTCCCATCCTATGTAGAAGATATAATGGGACCAATGTTATTTGATTATGGATATGGACCATTTAGATGGGTATGTTTAAGTGGCAAACATGAAGATTTAATGAAGACAGATAAAGCTGCTATGGACTGTATAGATCCAAACAGGAGATTCCAAGATAGAGATAATTGGGTATGGATAAGAGATGCGGATAAAAACAAATTGGTAGTAGGAACTCAGGCAAGAATACTCTATCAAGATGCATTAGGAAGAATGAATATAGCGTTGAAGTTTAATGAAATGGTAAGAAATGGAGAAATAGGACCTGTAATGATAGGAAGAGATCATCATGATACAGGAGGAACAGATTCACCATTTAGAGAAACGGCAAATATAAGTGATGGTAGTAATATTATGGCTGATATGGCAACTCACTGTTTTGCTGGAAATGCAGCAAGAGGAATGAGTTTAGTATCTCTTCATAATGGTGGTGGAGTAGGAATAGGAAAAGCCATAAATGGTGGGTTTGGTTTAGCATTAGATGGTAGCGAAAGAGTGGACAACATTATAAGAACAGCAATGCCTTGGGATGTAATGGTAGGAGTAGCAAGACGTTCTTGGGCAAGAAATGAAAATTCAATAGAAACGTCTATTGAATATAACAAGAAATTTAAAGATACAGACCATATTACTATTCCATATATACCTGATGAAGGTTTAATTAAGAAATTGGTTGATCAAAGATACGAAGAAGATGTAGAAAAATAGAAAGGGGATTCGAATGGCTAGATTAATTGAATGTATACCTAATTTTAGTGAGGGAAGAAATAAAGAAGTAGTAGAAAAAATTGTAGATGAAATAAGAAAAGTAGATGAAGTAAAATTGTTGGATTATTCTATGGATAAGGACCATAATCGTTCAGTAGTGACCTTTGTTGGAGAACCAGAAAAGGTAATAGAGGCAGCGTTTAATGCTGCCAAGGTTGCTTCTGAGTTGATAGATATGTCAAAGCATACTGGTGAACATCCGAGAATGGGAGCAACGGATGTTATACCTCTAGTACCAATATCAGATGTAACTGTAGAAGAATGTATAAATTACTCTAAAAGTTTAGCTAAAAGAATAGGTGAACAATTAAATATTCCAGTATTTTTATATGAGAAATCTGCAACATCAGTCTTAAGAGAAAATCTAGCTGATGTTAGAAGAGGGCAATATGAAGGAATGAAAGAAAAAATAAAACAAAAAGAATGGACACCAGATTTTGGGCCTATAGAATTAAATATAAAAGCAGGAGTAACAGCAGTAGGAGCCAGAGCACCATTGGTAGCATTCAATGTTAATTTAGATACAAATAATATAAAAATTGCCAAGAAAATAGCCAAAGTGGTAAGAGCTAAAACTGGCGGATTTACGTATTGTAAGGCATTAGGATTAGAAATAACTGAAAGAGATATTGTTCAAGTATCCATGAATATGGTAGACTATACGAAAACTTCTCTATTTAGAGTATTCGATACTATAGAAAGAGAGGCAAGACGATATGGGGTAAATGTTATAGGGAGTGAAATCATTGGATTAGTTCCTATGCAAGCATTAATAGATGTAGCTGATTATTACTTGAGATTAGAAGAATTTAGTTCCGATCAGATACTTGAAAAAAGAATGTTTGAATAAGGTGATGATATGAAAGCTGACTTAGTAATTAAAAATATAGATAATTTATTGACTTTAAAGGGACCAAATAGACCTAGAATTAAAGAAGAAATGAAGGAAGTAGGATTAATAAAGAATGGAATAATTGCAATAAAAAACGATAAGATAATTTATGTAGGAAAAGGAGAATTACCCGATGATATAAAAAGGCACGAAAATACTGTTTTTATAGATGGTAAAGGTAAAATAGTAACTCCAGGTTTAGTAGACTCTCATACACATCTTGTGCATGGAGGTTCAAGGGAGAATGAATTAGCTATGAAGTTGAAAGGAGTTCCATATTTAGACATATTAGAAGCTGGGGGAGGAATACACAGTACTGTAGAGGCTACTAAAAATTCGAAATTTGAGCAGTTATATGAAAAAGCCAGCAGGAGTTTAGATACTATGCTGGAATTTGGAGTTACAACTGTAGAAGCAAAAAGTGGATATGGATTAGATGATTTTAATACTGAAATAAAACAGTTAGAAGTAGCCAATAAGTTAAATAAAGATCATCACATAGATGTGATATCTACATTTTTAGGAGCTCATGCTATACCATCAAAATATAAGGAGAATTCAAGAGAATTTGTTGATATAATAATCAATGATATGATACCGGAGGTAGCGAATAGAAAATTAGCTAAGTTTTGTGATGTTTTTTGTGAAAAAGGAGTTTTTACAATAGAAGAAACAAGAGAAATATTAGAAACAGGTTTAAAATATGGATTGCTTCCCAAAGTACATGCGGATGAAATAGAACCGCTTGGTGGAGCAGAATTGGCAGCAGAAATAGGGTGCGTTACAGCTGACCATTTAGTTGCAGCAAGTGATAGAGGTATTAAAATGATGGCTGAAAAAGGAGTAATAGCTAATTTGCTTCCTGGAACATCATTCAACTTACAAGCAAATAAATTTGCTGAATCTAAAAAGATGATCAAGGAAGGAGTGCCAGTTGCATTATCGACAGATTATAATCCAGGTAGTTGTCCTACAGAAAATATGCAACTTATTATGAGTTTTGCTTCAATCATTATGAAGATGACTCCTGAAGAGGTTATAACTGGGGCAACTATTAATGGAGCTGCTTCTTTGAAATTGGAAGATAGAATAGGAAGTATAGAAAGTGGTAAAAATGCAGATTTAGTAATATTTGATGCACCGAATTTTGAATATATAATATATCATTATGGAATAAATCATACTGATAAAGTTATAAAGAACGGCAGAATAGTATTTGAAAAATCTGGTAAAATATTATAGAATTATATTTGACTTACTTCTATTAGATTATATAGAAACGGACTTTTAGTTTAAAAGGTACCTTTTAAACTAAAAGTCTTTTTATGGCTTATATTAAAGAAACATCTTCAATTATTAAATATGTCAATAGAAGCTTTTCTTATATTAATTTATAAAAAGTTAAATATATTTAACTTTTTTTCGAAAATATTGCAGAAATATAAAAATAAAGAAGGAGAAACTTTACTTTTATAGAATAGTATAAAGTATACAAAAATTGAGAGAGGCGGTTTTGGTATGTCAGAAAAACAATATGTGGTTTTCAATTTAGGTAAAGAGGAATTTGGAATAGATATAATGAAAGTAAAGGAAATCATTCCATATAAAGAATCTACGAATGTGCCTAAGACTCCTGATTTTATTGATGGGATAATCAACTATAGGGGAGGAGTAATTCCGATAATTAATTTAAAGAAAAGATTTGATATGAATACTACTGAAATAACAAAAGAAACAAGAATAATAGTAATCAACTTAGAAGATAAAGAAATTGGTTTTGTTGTAGATCAAGCTTCTCAAACTATTAGATTAAATGATGATAATATAGAACCTGCACCAGGTGTAATTTCACAAATTGATAAAAGGTTTATAACTGCTATAGGGAAGATAGATGAGGAAAGGTTATTAATCCTATTAAATTTACATAATGTATTAACGGATAAGGAAAAATCTAAAATAAGAGAAATGGAAATGTAAAGATGGGGTGGATAAATGACAAAAAGTACTAAGCAACGTGTTGAAAGGATAAATGAAATATTTCAAAATACCATTTCTTCTATAGAAAGTAGTAAAGATGAAATAATTGATATTGTTGAGAAGGCAAGAGCTGATGTTAAAATAGCCCGGGATGAACTTAATGAAATTAACGAACAAGTTGAAAAGACAATAAAAGAAGTAGATATGTTGGAAATTAAAGATAAAAAAAGTAGAGCTTATCTATCAAATGTAAATAAGAATTTTCATATATATTCTGAAGATGATTTAAAAGAAACTTATGATAAAGCTAATGCCGCAAGAATTGAATTATTCGTAAAAAGAGAAGAGGAAAAAAATCTGATAACAAAACGTAGAAGCCAGGAGTTAAGATTGAAATCTGCTATAGAAGTTTGCAATAGGGCTGAAAAAGCTTGGAAATCAATAAATGTAGTCACAGAATATTTAAGAGGAAATATAGATGAGATATTGTTTACTGTAGATCACTTGAATAAAAGACAGGCTTTAGGTATAAAAATAGTTGAAGCACAAGAAGAAGAAAGACAAAGATTAGCTAGAGATATACATGATGGACCAGCTCAATCTATGGCAAGTTTAGTTATTAAGGCAGAAT
The DNA here is from genome assembly GCF_019931165.1 of Schnuerera sp. xch1. Taxonomy (GTDB): domain Bacteria; phylum Bacillota; class Clostridia; order Tissierellales; family Tepidimicrobiaceae; genus JAIOUP01. The sequence continues at coordinate 2,754 of NZ_JAIOUP010000002.1, read as the reverse complement.
TATGTGAAAAATTAATGGATATTGATAAGGATAAATCTAAAAAAGAGTTACGAAATTTAAAAGATTTAGTCAAGATTACATTAAAAGATATAAGAAAGATAATATATGATTTACGGCCGATGTCCTTAGATGATTTAGGTTTAATTCCTACTTTAGAACGATATATACATAATTTTATTGAATATACTGGAATATATGTTGATTTAGAAGTGTTAGGCAAGGTGATTTCTTTAAATTCAACAATAGAAATAGCTGTTTTCAGGGTAATACAAGAAGCTTTAAGCAATATAAACAAACATTCTCAAGCGACTGAAGTTAAAATTATAATTGAATTTTCTTTTAGACGTCTAAACATATCAATAATTGACAATGGGATTGGCTTTGATTATAATGAAGTTTACAAAAAACAAGGTATTGATACTGGGGGTTATGGGTTAATCAATATGAAGGAAAGGGTGGAACTTTTAGAAGGAGTTCTAAAAGTGAAATCTACTTTAGGTAAAGGCACCAAAATAATTATCTATATAGTATTACCTGAGGAGGGAAATGAGAATGAGAAATAGAGATAAAATATTTGTGATGGTAGTTGATGATCATATTTTAATGAGGGAAGGATTAAAACAGTTACTTGAATTAGAAGAAGATATAGAAGTTATATCCCAAGCTGGAAATGGCGAAGAAGCATTAGATAAAATTTTGCAAGATGAGCCAGATGTAATACTATTGGATATAAATATGCCTCAAATGACTGGTATCGATGTTTTGAGAAGAATGAAAGATTTAGGATTAAATTCTAAGGTTATAATGCTTACTATTCATGATGATAGAGAATACTTGTTTGAAACTATGAAAATAGGAGCAAATGGATATGTATTAAAGGATTCAGATGCTGACAGTTTAATAAAAGCAATAAGAAATGTTATAAAAGGTAAAACTTATATACAACCAAGTATTGCATCCATGTTAGTTGACGGAATGAATAAAGATGATAACGAACAAGATGACGAAGTAAAGAAAATTGAATCATTAACAAAGAGAGAATACGAGGTGTTAATGTTAATAGCTGAAGGATTAAACAATAAAGATATTGCGAGTAAACTCTTTATTAGTGAAAAGACTGTAAAGAATCATGTTTCAAGCATATTTAAGAAAATTGAAGTGAATGATAGAATACAAGCTGCAATATTTGCATTTAAAAATAACATTAAGAAAATATAAGAAACCAAGGTTATCTCTTTGGTTTCTTTAAATATATGATTTTTAAGTATCATATTATAATGGATATTTTTTAATATAATTTAATATAAATGATTTAAAAGTTTCATTTAAAGGAGAAAGTTGTCTTTTATTATGATATACAAAATAAAACTTTCTACTTAAATCAATCCCATCAATATAATAAGCCTTATATTTGCCTAATTTGATATCGTCAGTTATACCTTTTTGAGATATAAAGCTTATTCCCATTTTTAGAGATACCAACTTTTTAATAACTTCAGTATCCTCAATATAAGCTACTATGTTCAAATCGTCTATATCAATTTTATTTTTCACAAACTCCCTGACCAATAGATCTCTAGTACCAGAACCTTTTTCTCTAAACAATATCTTTTGTTTAACAATTTCGTCTTTAGTTAAATACGAATAATTTGGTTTTGAAAAATGAGAAGAATTAGGGGTAATTGTGACTAATCTATCTATCATAAGTTCAATATAATCCAATTTATTTGAGGGGTATTTAGCTCCTACAATACCAAAGTCAGTATCACCATCTAATATACTATTAATTACACTTTTTGAGTCTGTATCAGATAAGGTAAAGGTTACATCAGGATATTCTTGTAGAAAATTATCCAATATTTTAGGCAATATATATTTTCTTGGTACTGAGCTAGAATAGATATGAAGATGACCTTGGATACGTCCCTTATAGGCTTCTAAATCAAACCTTGCCATCTCACAGGAATTAACTATATTAATAGCATATTTATAAAATAAACTTCCTGCATCTGTTAAAGAAATGTTCTTGCCTGAACGATTAATTAGTAAAGTACCCAATTCTTTTTCTAAATTTTGGATATGGTTAGTCACCGTAGGTTGAGTTATATATAATTTTTTTGCAGCTTTAGAAAAGCTTTGTAAATTTGATACTTGAATAAAAGTTTCTAGTTGTCTTAGATCCAATTAAAAACAATCCTTTCTTAAAATATTTTACTTGTATACTCTATTTTATCAGAGATATAGATAAAATGAAAACAAAAATTTTACTAAAAAACTGTTGACAAATGATCAAAATCCTGGTATATTAAAATAGCTGTCAGGGAAGACTGTAGAAAATGAAACATTAATTATTTAAAGGATTATTTTAGAAAAACTTTAAAAATTTCCTTGACAACAGTGTTGAATTATGATATATTATATAAGTCGGTGAAAAAAAGTAGCTGACGAAAAAGAACCTAGAAAACTAAACAGTGTGAAGTACTTTGAGTAAGAAAAAAGTCAGCGAGAGCCGACAAACTTAAGATTTTCAATGAGAGTTTGATCCTGGCTCAGGACGAACGCTGGCGGCGTGCCTAACACATGCAAGTCGAGCGAAGTGCTTGCGACAGATTCCTTCGGGATGAAGATGCAAGTATCTTAGCGGCGGACGGGTGAGTAACGCGTGAGGAACCTGCCTTCTACAAGGGGATAGCCTCGGGAAACCGGGATTAATACCCTATGATACTTAAAATCCGCATGAAATTTAAGTTAAAG
>NZ_JAIOUP010000029.1 GCF_019931165.1 Schnuerera sp. xch1 | reverse complement strand
GGTTTGATACAATCTATTTTTTAGATGAATTAGATGGTAGATTAAGCTCATCTAAACAAGAGGTAGTAGAAAAGATACTAAATATATTAGATGAAGAACAACCCACTATTATATATACACCATTTTTAATAGATGGACATAATGATCATGTTGAAACCACAAGATCTGTTTTAAGGGCCTTAAAATTATGGAACAAAGAGTTTGATAAGATTTATATGTATGAAGTGAATTGTCCTATACTTCCAGAGTTAGTAAATTCTTTAAGTATTATGGATCGAGATCTATATGATAAAAAAGGAGATATGTACCATATATTTAGTTCTCAATGGGCTATGGGATTTGATTCTTTTAGATTATTGGATAAGCGAAAAAGTCTTATTGCTGAGATTGGCGAAAACTCATATGAAATATATGGTGCAGAAACCTTTATTAGAGTAGATGTAAAATTGTTACAGAGAATAGAGGATATGTTAAAGGAAGAAGATTTCAAACCTGGGTTCTTTAGACAGTTAAGTAGTGAGTATACTTTGCTATCTTCATTTAAAACTAATGGGGATTTGAAGAAAAAATATAGTTATAAGGCAAAGAACATATTAGCTTCACAAGTTACAGAAGAATAGTATTTATGGTATAATAATTCAAGACTGTTTTATTAGTTATGAAAGGAGGAAGCTCTGAATTAGGGCTAACTATAATGAAAGTACTTCATTTAATTAGTGGCGGAGATACAGGTGGAGCGAAAACCCATATTATTTCGCTTATGAAACAATTAAATAGACTGATTGATGCTAAAGTTATTTGCTTTATAAAGGATACATTTTATGAAGATGCTATAGAAGCAGGAATAAAAATTGAGGTGTTCAAACAGAAAAGTAGAACTGATATGTCAGTAATAAATAGATTAGCAGAGGAGATAAATAATAAAAATTATGATGTGGTGCATTGTCATGGGGCTAGAGCTAATTTTATTGGTATGTTTCTAAAAAGCAAAATAAACAAGCCTATGATAACAACTGTGCATAGTGATTATAAACTAGATTTTAATGATAATTTTTATAAAAAAATGGTGTATACTCCTATGAATGCAATAGCATTGAGAAGATTTGACTACTATATAGCAATTTCTGAAGAATTCAAGAAGATATTAATAAATCGAGGATTTAAAGAGGAAGAAATTTTTATTGTATATAATGGTATAGATTTTGAAACTGAGTTTGAATATGTAAGTAAATCAGAATTTCTAAATAGATACAATATTGATGCAGAAGGTAAGATTATAGTCGGAATTATTGCGAGATTGGATTTAGTCAAAGATCATGAAACTTTTATTAAAGCTGCCTCTAAAATTCTTCAAAAAAGAAAAGATATTATATTTTTAATTGCCGGTACAGGCAAAGATGAAAATAGAATAAAGTCTCTAGTAAGTGAGATAGAAATTGAAGACCATGTTTATTTTTTGGGACATGTAGACGACCAATATTCTTTCTTTAACGCTATAGACATAAATGTGTTAACTTCAATTAGTGAAAGTTTTCCATATGTTATATTAGAAGGAGCTAGGCTTAAAAAACCTGTAATCAGTACAAATGTAGGTGGGATTCATCATTTGATTGAAGATGGTTATAATGGATGGCTAATAAAAGTTAAAGATAACGAAACTTTAGCAGAGAAAATACTATATTTTATTAATAATAAAGATGAAATACAGATTATGGGAGATAACTTATACAAAACTGTTAAAAAGGATTTTTCTTCTCGAAATATGGCAGAAGAACATCAAAAAATCTATGAGCGAATAGTGAAGAACAGGAGGTAATATAGTTGAAAATAATAAATGAAAAGGGAAAATTATTTGGTATTGTAAATATAATAGATTTGATTGTTATATTGTTGATTGGACTATTGATTATTGGAGGGATTTTACGCATGAGACAAAGACCTACTTCTACTACGGAGGCGAAGAAAGCTGAGATAACTGTAGAAGTTCCGGATGTAAGAACCCCTAGTGTAGAAGGGCTTGTTATTGGAGATCCAGTATATCATTATGATAAGGGAGAATTATTAGGTACAATTGTAGATAAGAAAGTAGAGCCTTATAAGGAGCCTGTTGAAAGTGGAGACGGCAAATGGGTGTTAGCGGAAGTTCCTGAAAAATATGTGGTTACTTTGACAGTAGAAGCAAATGTAAGAGAAAATTCTGATGTGGTAATAGCAGGCGGAGAACAGATTAGAATTGGAACTCAATTTAGACTTAAAAATAGAAATGTAGCTGTGATGGGAACAATTCTTGGAGTTGAAGTAGAATAAGTGGACTAGGGGTGGTTCTATGTATAATAGTATTGTAGTCCGAGAACTAGTTAGGATATGGAATGTATTTATTGGAGGATATAATAACAGTATTTTAAAGAAGTTTCTTGGTATATTTAAAAGAGGTTTAAGATTATTATCTAAGGGCTCCTATACTATAGCTTTATTTACATCTGATAGGAACTTATTAGAAGAGAGCACATTTTATACTTTATATAGAAAGATTGTTGATTTAATAAATAAAATTATAAAAACAATGAGAAAACGCATCGAAAATTTAAGTTCACAAAGTTTTATATACAATGGTATCCATGACCTTTTTGATACTGAGATTCAGTTTAAAAATACATTTTGTATATTTTTCTTAGCTTTTGGTATGAGTATTATCGTGAACAATATTGTGAGAGGATTTTATTCTGGAAGATCTTACTTAATTTCCATATTGTTAATAGTTTTTTCTTTAATTGGATTGATAATTGGAGAAAATTATGGAAAAGTTTTAAAAGGAAGCTATGTTTTTAACTTTGTAAAGGATATATTCGATATAGATGAGGAGGTGGATCAGTGGTGGTAGAACATTTAAAAAGAAAGGAAATGATCTTTCCTATAGTATTAGGGGTGATATTTTCTCTATTATACTCTAGATTGTCTTTAGAATATTTTGCCCTTATTCTATTTGGGTTCATAGGAATAGTATTGGTACTATATGATATAAGAATTGGGATATTCGTAGGTGCTTTTATTTTTCCATTCATGCCGGATATGTTTAATTTATTATTCATGATTTTTTTAGTAGGAGTATATGTATTTAAAATTTTGTTTAACAAGTCAAATCCTTTAACTAAACAGAACATAGATATATCCATAATATTATATATAATATTTATTTTAATTTCTACTATTACATCTATTGATCCTACTGGTAGTTTTAGAGATTTATCAATCCACTTTACATCTATTGGATTTTTGTTTGTGATAGTAAATAGCATACACACTAAAAGGGATTTTAATAAACTAGTAGTTTTTTTAGTTATTTCAGCCACTTTGGTAGCAATGTATGGATTTTATCAGTATACAAATGGAGCAATCGAAATGGAAGATAAATGGGTTGATGATACAACTAATCCGGATGTGCAAACAAGGATTTATTCTGTGTTTGGTAACCCTAATATATTTGCTGAATATTTAATAATGATTATTCCTATATCACTATCGCTATTCTGGTTTTCTACAAAATTTCATAAAAAAGCAATATTTTTAATAACCAGTTTAATTTTGACACTGGCTTTGATATTGACAATGTCAAGAGGCGGATGGGTAGGATTTGCATTTGGAATTTTTGTATTTTTATTATTAATTGAAAAGAGATTACTTTTATTAGGCATACCAGTAGCAATAGGAGGGGTATTTTTCTTGCCTCCTACTATTTTAAACAGATTAATGAGTATAGTAAACTTGGCAGATTCATCAAATTCATATAGAATTAGACTATGGAGCATTACCTTGGATATAATTAGAGATAATTGGCTTGTAGGAGTTGGATTTGGACATCTTCCTTTTAAGCAAACATTTGAAACCTATATTAGGACAATGCCTACTTACCATTCTCATAACACTTATTTGGAAACTATGGCTGAAATGGGTATACTAGGATTTATAGTTTTTGTAGTTTTTATATTTATATTGTATAAGTATTCAATCAAAAGATTAGTAAAAGGAAATGATAGATATATAAAAATAATGTCAGCAGGGCTATTATCAGGGCTAGCAGCTGTATTGGCTCAGGGATTAGTAGAAAACATATTATATATACCTCGAATAATTACTACTTTTTGGATATTGGTTGCACTAATATTGAGTCTTATGAGAATTTCAGACAAACCTGAGGAGATTGGTTAAAAAGGAGAATACTCATGGATATAAATAAACGAATTCTTATATCTGGATATTATGGATTTAATAATAGTGGAGATGATGCTATATTAAAAGCTATAGTTAAGGATATAAAAAAAGCTAATGGTTCTATAAAAATAACTGCTTTATCCAATAATCCACCTTTTACAGAGAAGATATATGGTATACATGCAGTAAATAGGTTTAAAATGAAGGATGTTTTAAAGGCCATCAAAGATTGTGATTTATTTATAAGTGGCGGTGGCAGTTTGCTACAAGATATAACTAGTACTCGGTCTTTATTATATTATATAGCTCTTATGAGATTAGCTAAAATATATAGAAAAACAATAATGGTATATGCTAATGGAGTAGGGCCAATCAATAAGAATATAAATAAAATTTTAACTAGGAATATTTTAAATAAAGTGGATTTAATAACATTAAGAGATGAAAATTCGAAAATATTTTTAGAAGGTTTAAAAATTAAAAATCGAAATATTCATGTAACAGCAGATCCAGTATTTACCTTAGAACCTAGTGAGGATATAATTGTTAATAAAATATTTGTAAAAGAAGGAATACCGCTTGATAAGCCTTTAGTTGGAGTTTCCATAAGGAATTGGAATAATAAAGAAAGATTAATAAACAATTTAGCAAAGGCCATAGATAATATAATATCTAAATACGGTGTGAATGTGGTTTTGATTCCCATGCATTACCCAGAAGATTTATCTATAAGTGAAAGTCTATCGGGTAAGGTAACCAAGAAAGGATGTTACCTTATCTCAAATAAATATAGTGTAGAGGATATCATGGGTATTATAAAGAGATTAGAGATAATAATTGCCATGAGACTTCATTCCTTAATATATGCAGCAACTCAGGAAATACCAATGGTAGGAATTGTATATGATCCTAAAATTGAAGGATTCTTAAGATCAATAAAAATGGATCATATGTGTCAAGTTGAAACCGTAGTGTATTCGCAGCTAATTGAAAATATTAACTTTGTATGGAGAAACAAGGAAAATATAAAAAGTAGATTAAGTGAATATGATAAAGTGATGAGACAAGAAGCATTGAAGAATGTAGATATGGCATTGGAGCTTTTAAATAGTAGGTGATATGTTATGGAAAAAGTAAAGATTTTTGGGGTTGAAATAGATAATGTTACATTTGATGAGGCGACTGAAATTGTGAAAGATTTCTTTAAAGAGAATAAATTAAATACCATATGTACTCCAAATACTGAGATAGTAATGGCAGCTAAAGAAGACGATAGTTTACGTGATCTTATAAATAAAAATGATTTAGTAATTCCAGATGGTATTGGACTTATCTATGGTTCTAGAATAGGAAATAAACCTTTAAAGGAGCGAGTAACAGGATTTGATTTATCTATAAAAATTCTTGAGATTGCTAACAAGGAAGGATATAGTATATTTTTGCTTGGTGGTAAAGAGGGAATAGCTCAAAAAGCTGGAGAAAATATTGTGAAACAATACCCGAATATTAAATTATTAGGGTCTCATCATGGATATTTTAAAGGTTGCCATATTGGGTATAATAACCATGAAGAAGAACTAAAAGTACTTGATGAAATAAATGAATTGAAACCAGATATTATATTTGTTGGGTTGGGATTTCCTAAACAGGAAATTTGGATATCTGAAAACAAGGATAGACTTAATGGAAATATTATAATTGGTAATGGCGGTACAATAGATATACTTTCAGGAAGTACCAATAGAGCACCAGAAGTATTCCAAAGATTAGGATTAGAATGGTTCTACAGATTAGTACAAGAACCTTCCCGTATCAGACGACAAATCGTACTACCTAAATTTATCTTATCTGTGTTATTTAATAAGGATATAGTTGAATAATTAAGGGAGGTTTTTTATGACTCAAAGAAAGTTATACGAACTATTTAAATCATTAATAGGTTTGGCTTTAGGGACATTTTTATTAGCAGTTGGATTGGCATTGTTTTTAGAGCCAAATACGATTGCACCAGGAGGAGTAACAGGCTTTGCTATAGTGTTGAAACAGGTTACTAACATACCTGTTTATATAACCAATTTAGTTATAAATATACCTTTATTTATTACTGGGATTATAATTTTAGGTAAAAATTTTGGATGGAAAACATTATATGCTACTGTACTTCTGTCAGTTTTTTTAAAAATTATTCCCATCAATGAGATAACAACGGATTTACTTTTAGCTTCAATATTTGGGGGGTTAATATCTGGAGTAGGTTTGGGAATAGTATTCAAGGTTGGTGGTACTACTGGAGGCACAGATTTAGCAGGGTCTATATTCAATAAGATATTACCTGGTTTTAGTGTGTCAACTTTTATGATGGCTTTAGACTTAATTGTAGTTATATTTGCTGGGATAGTAGACAAAAGAGTTGAAACTGCTCTCTATTCTGTAATTGCATTGTTTATTACTGTTAAAGTAATAGATTTAATTTTAGAAGGAATGACATATGTAAAAGCATTCCTTATAATAAGCAATAAGCCAGAAGAAATCAGTAATAGAATTATAGAGGATTTAGATAGGGGAGTTACTTTATTAAGAGGAAAAGGTATGTATACTAAAGAAGAAAGAGATGTTTTGCTTTGTGTAGTAAATAGATATCAATTTACTAAAACTAAGAATATTGTCCATGAAATTGATCCAAATGCTTTTATAATGGTTACAGAACTTTCTGAAGTATTGGGTGAAGGATTTAAACAAATAGAAAATTAGTGGGAGGTTTAAAATGGATACATATAAAGATTTAAAAACTATTGCTAACAGATTAAGAATCAACATAATAAATATGCTTGAAGAATCAAAATCAGGTCATCCTGGAGGCTCGTTGTCAATTTGTGAAATACTTACAGCTCTTTATTTTAAGGAAATGAATGTAGATAGTAATGATCCTCATTGGGATGAAAGAGATAGATTTGTACTTTCTAAAGGACATGCTGCTCCTGTTCTCTATGCAGTTTTAGCAGAAAAGGGATATTTTCCGAAAGAAGAATTGATGAAATTGAGAAAGATAGGGGCAATGTTGCAAGGGCATCCTGATATGAAAGGAACTCCAGGTATAGATATGACTACTGGTTCCTTAGGTCAGGGATTAGCGACAGCTAATGGTATGGCATTGGCCGGAAAGATTGATAATAAGAATTATAGAGTATATGCATTAATAGGAGACGGAGAATCACAAGAAGGTATAATATGGGAAGCAGCAATGCTAGCATCTCATTATGAGCTAGATAACCTTATAGTTTTTATGGATCATAATGGATTACAAATAGACGGATTTAATAAAGATGTAATGAATATAGAACCAATAGATAAGAAATTTAAGGCTTTTGGTTGGCATGTAATAAATATAAATGGACATTCTTTTGAAGAAATATTCAACGCTATAGAAGAAGCAAAAAATACTAAGAAGAAACCAACCATGATTATCGCAAAAACCTTTAAAGGGAAAGGTGTATCGTTTATGGAAAATCAAGCAGGATGGCATGGTAAGGCACCTTCACAAGAGGAATCTAAAAGAGCGATTGGCGAACTAGGAGGGAACTTAAATGACTAATATGATAGCGACTAGAAATGCATATGGTGAAGCATTAAAAAAATTAGGTAAAATAAATAAAGATATTGTAGTATTGGATGCAGACCTTTCAGGTTCAACAAAAACTGCTATGTTCAAGGAAGTTTATCCAGAAAGATTTTTTAATATAGGAATAGCAGAACAAAATTTAATGGCTACAGCAGCGGGCTTAGCTACAGCAGGAAAGGTACCTTTTGCTAGTACTTTTGCTGTATTTGCTACAGGAAGAGCTTATGAGGTAATAAGAAATTCAATTGCATATCCAAAGTTAAACGTAAAAATCGCAGCTACTCATGCGGGATTAACAGTAGGAGAAGATGGAGCTACACATCAAGCACTTGAAGATATAAGTCTTATGAGAAGTTTACCCAATATGGTAGTTTTAAATCCTGTAGACGCAGTAGAAGCAGAGCAATGTATATATAAGGCATCAGAACATAATGGGCCTGTTTATATTAGGCTAGGGAGAAGTAAAGTGCCAATAATACTTGATGAAGATTATAAATTTGAAATAGGTAGGGGTGTGCAGTTAAAAAAAGGAGAAGATATAACTATAATAGCTACAGGAGTTATGGTGGCAAAAGCATTAGAGGCAGCTGAAGTACTTGATAGGGAAAACATATCAGCTAGAGTTATCAACATGTCTACTATTAAACCGATAGATAAAGATATAATAATTAAAGCAGCTAAAGAAACAAAAGGGATAATTACTGTAGAAGAACATAGTATAATTGGAGGATTAGGTAGTGCAGTAGCAGAAGTATTAGTTGAAAGTACTCCTGTTCATATGGAAAGAATAGGTGTTACAGATATATTTGGAGAATCTGGGGATGGAAATGAACTATTGAAGAAATATGGACTTAATGTAGAAAATATCGTTGATAAAGTTAAAAAAGTATTGTCTGAGTAAGTGAATAATGAATATATTATAACACTAGCATATTTTGGTGCTATTTTGTCTAAAAGAACATAAACTTCTGCCTTTGGGAATATGATGATATAAGAGAGACTTAGGTAGGAGGGATTTATGTGAAGAAAAGATATATAATTATTGGAATAGTTATCATATTGTTGTTAGCTGCTTTTATAACTACAAAAATATTGAATAAGGGTGATGATGCGGTGAAGTTTAAGGTTTTAGAGTCATCTGAAATTCCAGAAAAGATAAAAGAGATACTTCCCAACTATTTATCAGAAGAGAAAGCACTAACTTGTAGATTAGATAAAGAAATATATGTAGTGGTGACTAGAGGCGAAAAAAGGACAGGGGGATATAGTGTAGAAGTAGATACTATAATAAAA
>NZ_JAIOUP010000028.1 GCF_019931165.1 Schnuerera sp. xch1 | reverse complement strand
ATATATTACTAGTTCGTTTTAATTTTATTACTTTAGATTATAAATCTAGAAAACACTTAATGTTTTTCAGTGACCTCTATCAAACCCATATGTTTTTTTAACATTATAGCCTTCTTTTCTTCTTTCTTCCACTAATTTATCCCTTGATAAACTGGTAGTACTTCCTCCACCATCTGTCATATATACTAATGCCATCTGATTATCCTTTGCTTTATATTTTAATAAAGTTGCTCCTAGCCCAATAGTTTCATCATCTACATGTGGAGAAAAAACCAGTATCTTCTCCTTTTTTGTAGTTATCATATCGTCAATTTCATATTTATCCCTTTTTAAACTGTTTTTATAATAAAAGTAAGTGTATATACTATTTAATAACCTTATAGGATACTTAAGCACTTTTTTAACTATTTTCTTAATCATAAATTCACACCCTCTATATGCGCCTTATCTTACCTCGTACTTCCCTCTTACCATAAAAATAGCATCTTCTATAGCATGAACTCCTCTTCCATCGTCTCTAGGTATTATAAGTAAATGATTGGATGGCACCTGTTCATCCATCTTTAAATCCTTACCCATAGTTACATCTGACAAACCTCCCAATTCACCAGCAATAGTCTTAGCTTTTCCACCTCTTAGAATGATTTCAGTACCATTTTGTCCAATAATAGATTGTCCGGCTGATATTTTGACTACTTCAAGACTACTAGTCTGTTCATTCTCTGTACTATCCATTATTGTAGCCAATTTTTTATCTATATTAGATTCTAACTCTTCTATTCTCTTATCTAGATAACTTAGAGATACTAAAGGATCATCTTCTGCCCCTGGGGCTGAAAAAACAAAGGTTGTTCCTAATAGTGCTATCCCTAATCCTAATGTTAATACAGTCTTTCTAAATTTATTACTTTTCATTTGACTTCCTCCCTTTAATTTTTCATATATTAAAAGTAATCAGCTTTAGATATGTGAATATCAATTTTACTTTCATTTTTAATTCCATTATTAAAAGAAACTACAGTTGCTTTATTTTTAAATACTTTGTTTATGGCACCCTTATGATCTGTATAATTAAATAAAATTGGAGATTCTACCCTAGTAAAATAATCATTATATTTATCATTAAATCTCCCTAGTATATAATAGATATTTTTTTCCCTATTGTAAAGTAGGTATGATTCCCCATTCTTTTTATAATAGAAATATTTATTAATTGGGGATTTTCCAAATTTCCAAACCAAATAATCGTCCTCAATAAACTTTGATTCGTCCTTTAATTTACTCTTATTTAGAACAGGTTTTAAGTAAAAACATTTATTTATACTCCATCCCAATTTTAAATAACCTGGTCTAGAATTTTCATTTGGGTAATTATATATAAATGCTCCTTTTGTATTTTCCAAGGCTATCAAAGTCATTTTAGTAAATATACCCATGCCTCTAAATTCTTTAAGTACTGCAGTATCACAAGGTTGGTATGACAGATTATCGTCTATATCATTCCTCCAAAATGCTCTAGCACCTATTGCTTTATCTTTATGATAAGCTAAAACAATGTAGGAATCTCCATAAATATTATCTGTATACTTCCAATCGAACCATATTTTATCTGCATTGTGTTCGAAAACCTTATTGAAAATATTAATAAAATCATTCATTTCTGCATCTGTAATCTCACTAGTTAATTTACATACATAAGTAATATCTTGCTTATTAATCAAATTTCAACACCTTCTTTTTTAATAAACTCTATATTCTTCATTTGATTATACTATATATATTATAGATTGACAAAGTTTAAATAATAAAAAATAAGCATCTCCTTTCAATGCTTATTTTTATAAATCTATTATGCCTAAACTAATTTTCAAAGATTCATCTACTTTGATCATCATATCTTCATTGAATTTCCCTATCTTCTCACGTAATCTCTTCTTATCAATGGTTCTAATTTGCTCTAACAAAACCACAGAATCTTTAGGAAGACCATATTGAGGGGCACTTATTTCGACGTGAGTAGGTAGCTTGGCTTTATTGATTTGAGAAGTAATAGCCGCCACAATTATTGTGGGACTATACTTATTCCCTATATCATTCTGTATTACAAGAACAGGTCTTACTCCACCTTGTTCCGAACCTATAACAGGACTCAAATCAGCATAAAATACATCCCCTCTTTTTATATTCACGCCTTTTCACATCCAGTAAGATTTGTTTCGTACATATTTAATTCTATCATATCTTGTTCAAAACCTATTTCAGCAAGAGCCAAGTTAATTTTACTCATTTCTACATATCCATCCTTAAGTTTTTCAGAAATTTCCATTCGCATTTTTTCACGAATATAAAATTTCATAGCTTCTTTCACAAACTCGTTTCTATTCTTCTTCTCCATAGACACAATAAAATCCACTTCTTTTAATAAACTATCTGGTAAGCTAACCATGATTCTCTTCGTTTCAGCCATTAACCTTGCACCTCCAAGATAGAGTATTTCACTTATAAATGTATAAATAAACTCAAAATAACAATATACATAAATTATATATGCTATACATTAATTGTGTCAATATGAGTATCTATTTATACAAAATTTAACTTATTTCAATAAATAATCATCAATCTGAATTATTTCTCCATTTTGGAAATATACTCTAGGAACCCTTCTGCCTACCATACATACTATTTCATAATTGATAGTTCCTAATGTTTCAGCTAATTCATTTACATGAGGGTATCCTTCTTCATAACCAAAAAGTATTACTTCATCACCTATAGCTACATCTTCTATATCGGTTACATCTATCATACATTGATCCATACATATTTTCCCTACTATAGGTGCTCTCTTCCCTTTTATATAAACTTCTCCTTTAGAAGTTAAAAGTCTCGTAAATCCGTCTGCATATCCTATAGGAATAGTAGCGATTTTAGATTTTCTTTTTGTAACAAATATCTGCCCATAGCTTATCCCTGTACCTTCAGTAACAGTTTTGATATTGGAAATCTTAGCTTTTAAATTCATCGCAGGTTTTAATTTAACTTTATTTTTATTGACTTCATCAGAAGGATAAAATCCATATAAAATTATACCTGCTCTTACCATATCTAAATTATATTCAGGAAAATCAATTATTGCAGCACTATTTGATATATGCTTTATTGGAATAGAAATACCTCTTTTTTCTATTCTTTCTATAAAAGTCGAAAACCTCTTATATTGTAACCTTGTATAAGTCTTATCAGCCTCATCTGCAGTTGCAAAATGGGTGAAAGCCCCTTCAATTTTTATATTTGGTAATTTTGAAATTTTTATTATCTGTTCCATAGATTCATCTGTAGGTAAAAAGCCAATTCTACCCATTCCACTATCGATCTTTAAATGTATAATTCCAGTTTTGCCTAAATTAATTGCAGCTTCCGAAAAAGATTTAGCACTTTCATAGTTATATATTGCTTGCGTAATATCGTATTTTATAGCTAATGAAAATTGACTTTGAGGAGTATATCCTAATATAAGTATTGGCACATCAATATTAGCATTTCTAATCTCAATTCCTTCAGATAAGGTAGCCACCGCTAACCTATCCCCTCCATTTTGTAGAAAGGTCTCAGCAGCTTTAATGGAACCATGTCCATAAGCATTTGCCTTAACCACCGCAGTTACTAATGTTCCTTCTCTAGTATTTTTTCTCACTTCTTTAATATTATGAGCCAAATTATCTAGATTTATTTCTGCCCAAGCAGGCCTTACTTCATCTAGAGCACGCATATTAACACCTCTATTTATCTTTTATAGTTTGATTATTAAATATATTCTATTTTCAAAAGCCAAATTCCTTCTTTTTTTATCAAAATTTTTATATTTTCTGTCTTTTTATAGAGGTTGAATTTTATTAATACTTTTAGGAATATTTTGTAGTATGTCTCTTGCAATCATACCATATTGTCCTTTATCAATTTCTGCCAAATCTCCAGCTAATCCATGGCAATATACGCCTAGTATTGCTGCTTTATAAGGATCAATATTTTGGCCTAAAAATCCAGCAATTACACCAGTTAATACATCTCCACTACCAGCTGTAGCCATGCCTGCATTACCTGTAGTGTTGACATATACTTCTCCTTTTTCACTACTTACTATGGTACCTGCTCCCTTTAATACTGTTATTATTTTATATCTATTCGATACATATTTAGAATATTCTACTCGATTTTTCTGAATGTCTTCTATGCGTGTCTTAACCAATTTGGACATCTCTCCAGGATGAGGGGTAATTATGGTGGGCTCCTGTCTATTTAATAATACATCCGGATTATCTTTGGATATGCAATTTATACCGTCTGCATCTATTACTACTGGTTTATGAAAAGTTAACAATATCTCTTTGACCAACTCTATTCTTTCTTCATCAGTTCCCATGCCAGGTCCAATTGCTAATGCTTCCATCCCTTCAATTGCTTTCAATATTTCTTTCACTGAATCCATAGTGAAATGATCTATATTATTCCCTATAGGCTTAATTATAGCTTCAGTTAATTTAACAGAAAGAATATTACTTATAGCATCTGGTACAATAGCATATACCAAACCACTACCACTTCTTAAAGCAGCCATAGCAGATAGATAAGGCGCTCCCGTCATTCCTTTGCTACCCGCTATTATTCCAACTCTTCCATAAGTTCCTTTATGAGAATCTTTTTCTCTTTTAGGTAACATCCTTTTTATATATTTAGGAATAATTATATCCTTTTGACATTTGATCGTTTCACCTGTTACAAAAGCTAAGGCATATTCATTCTCATGAGTTATAGAAAGTTTAATATTTTCTATATTTAATGCTTTTGATATTTTGTAACCTTTGTTATGTAACTTTACCAACGGCTTACCTTTTTTATCATGTAAAATCTCCATGTGCTTCCAATTAACTTTTCCTACTCCAGTACCTAATAATTTTGATATAGCCTCTTTAGCAGCAAACAATCCAGATACTGTTTGTGAATTATAGTCTTTGATTTTTATATATTCAATTTCATCTTGGGTAAATATTTTATTTAAAAATCTATCTCTTTCTTTATTCAACAAATTTTCTATTCTTGATACCTTAATTATATCCACTCCATTAACTATAGTCATAAATACTCTCCTCTATCCAAGTATTTGCTCATCCAATTTTTCCATTTCATCATTGCCTAACATACCATGTAAAAAAGAATAGGTAGAATTTATCCATTCCTCATAATCATATTTCTGATTTATTAATGTTCTTGTCTTTTCTCTAATACTTTCTAACTCATCTGTAATAGTTTTTAATTCTTTCTCCTTTTGCTTAAGCTCTTTATATCCATAGTAAACAGTAGCCTTTAATAGATTGAAATTTGTTTCCCTGATTTGTTGAAAAATACCTTCTAATTTATAAGCTATATCATCCAATCTTTCATTTGTATTTTCCATCTTTTCTTTGTATTCGTCTAGTAAGTCAAGATTTTGAGTTTTATTTCCGTTATTTATAGCATCAGAAATACCTAAGATCATTTTCATAGCAATATTTTTTTCTTTTTTAAGTGTTATTTCTTCTTTTTCCATATTCTTTTGTCTTTTTACTAATTCAATTAATTCATCCCTATTCTGTTGAATATTTTTATTATCCGTATTTTGAAATAACTCTATCCAATTTTCATTATCTATTAGCAGTGGTATCCTATTTTTTATTATTATATTTTCATCTAAATTTATATTTTTGTAATACATAGCACATCTCCTTTCAGCTACATTATACTACAATAATGATTTCATATTTTATCTATTTATTAGATTATTAATAGCTTTTTGTGCATTATACATTATCTTCTCTATGTCTAAAGTCTTAATTTCCCTTTTCTCCATAATAATATTACCGTCTACAATTACTGTATCTACGTCAGAACCTTGTACAGAATATGCTAAAGCTGAAACTATATTATGCAAAGGATAGAGATGAGGTTTATTCATATCTATTAATATTATATCTGCCTTTTTATTCTCTTCTATTGAACCAATTTCTTCATCCCAGTTTAATGCTTTAGCTCCATTTATAGTAGCCATTTTTAATGCATCCATAGCAGGTACAGATACAGCATCCATATTTACTGCTTTATTTATAATTGAAGCTAAATGGATTTCTTCAAACATATTTAAATTATTATTGCTCGATGAGCCATCTGTTCCTAATGTCACATTTATTCCAGATTTAAGCATTTTATCTATAGGTGCAAACCCACTTGCTAATTTCAAATTGCTAGTAGGATTATTAACTGGACTTACATTGTTCTTTTTTAATATATTAATATCTTCATCATCCACATGAACACAATGGGCAGCAACAGTTGGCCGATTAAATAAACCTAAATCATATACATGCTTTATTGGGGATTTTCCATAATTTTTAAAGCTATCCTCCACTTCCTTTTTCGTTTCTGATAAATGAATATGAATTTCAGAATCTAATTCTATTGCCAAATCAAGTATTTCTTCTAAATATGCTGGGCTACAAGTATAAGGCGCATGAGGTGCTACCATCACCTTAATTCTTCCATCTTGATTATTATTCCAATTATCATATAAATTTCTCGTATATTCAATTTTTTCAGTTTTTTGCTTTTCTTCTTCTATTATACCCCGTGTCAAAACTCCCCTCATTCCGGATTCTACTAACCCCTTGCCTACTTCTTCCATAAAGAAATACATATCACAAAATGTAGTAGTTCCTGATTGAATCATTTCAACCATGCTCAATAAAGAACCCCAGTAAACATCACTGGCTGTTAATTTATCCTCTGCTGGCCATATCTTTTGGGTTAGCCATTTCTGTAATGGTAAATCATCGGCATAGTTTCTAAACAAAGACATACCCAGATGAGTATGAGCATTAATAAGTCCTGGCATAGCAACTTTATTCTTTCCATCAATTATTATATCAACTTTTAAGTTTTCGCTTAGTTGACCAATATGAACTATTGTATTACCTTCAATATATATATTGGTATTTTCTATTAACTCTTTTTTACCACCCATAGGAAGTACAGTTACATCTTTAATAAGTATGTTCACAAGATCACTCCTTAACATTATATCTAATTTTTATTAATATTACTTAAAAATTCCTTTATTCTTTCTAATAAAAGATTCATATCTTCAATTTCTAATGAAATTTTCTCTATTGGGCACATACCAGTTTTATCTCTGTTTTTAATATAGGGACAAACTCCATTATAGGTATATGTTATATTGCTTTCTTTTAAAACTTTAATAGCTGTATTGGACATCAATTGTCCATAGACTTCATTTACTCCTATATATCTACATAACATTGCAGCCCCTTTGCCAATTACTCTATCAGCTATAGAGGCTCCCTTTGTATTCTCTGACATTTTAGTAGCTAAAATATACATGGGTTTAATACCTCTATCATTGCTTTTAAATATTAATTTTCCATCTCTTACTACCACCAAACGTAAGTCCTTTTCTTCTAAAATCTTTTTAGCTATTTCTATATCATTCATTATATTCAGCTCCAACTATACTAAAAAGCTTATCGCTGTAGCCACTTCCATAAAATCTTTAGTACTTAATCTAACAACTTTAGAACTAACCTGTTCTACATTAGAATAATTTATAGCTTTAAAAGCTTCTGAATGCTCATTGTACTTTATCTCCAGCTCAAATTCTTCAGGTAATTCAATCTTATATGAAGATAGATCTTTTTTTAAACTCTCTTCCACTCCATCCTTTATTAAATCCAATGCTAATTGAGGATGAATATTGATGGTAGAATCTCCTATCCCTTTTTTTACAGGTACAGTAATTATATTCTTATCTACCTTACTCACCTCATTACATAATCCTTCATCTCCACTTAAAAATACGACTGGTACATTTAAACAAGTGGCTATATATGAGTGAAGTAGAAATTCACTTAAATACTCTCCGTTTAATTTCAAATAATCTATTCCTGTATTCATGCTGTGGGATAGTGGATTGGTATTAGTTCCTCCAGCAGAATGATAACCAATGAATAATAATGCATCAAAACTATCATCCAATTCCTGTACCATAGAATACATATGCCCGCTCCAACCTCTTATCAGCTTAGTATTTTTAGGTAAAAGATTGTGATCTATGTTTCTTCCACTGTCATGGGCATCTTTAATCCATATTTCATCTGCTCCTGCATTTATAGCTCCTTCACAGGCAGACTTTACTTCTAATGTCATTTGATTAACAAATCGCTTATAGTCTGCTTCTTGTTTTTTAGTCTCATTCCAATGTGTAACTCCAGTAATTCCCTCTATATCAGCACTTATATATATTTTCATTATATACCCCCTCTTTTTAATATATATATATTATATCAATATTTTTAAAATCCAGCTAAATATATTCACAATATTGATTGTATTTCATGTAAAAAAGTATTAATATATATATATCTTTTAGAGTATCTAATTATCTTCTAGGGGGAGCGAAATGGATAAAATAGAAAAAAACGAATTGCTAACAGGTAATTTTAAAAAAAATCTACTTAAATTAGCACTTCCTACCAGCTTGGGTTTTGCATTACAATCCGTATACGACATGGTAGATATGATGTGGGTTGGCCGTATTTCATCTTCTACGGTAGCAGGAGTTACTATATTTTCTACAATATTTTGGATAGTTGTTGTATTAAATGAAATCATAGGAGCTAGTTCTATCTCATTGATTACTCAAAGTTATGGAAAAAAAGACTTTGAACGAACTAGGAGAATAATAGAGCAAACTTTAACCTTTAAAGTGTTAGTGGCTATAATAGCTGCAATCATTATCTCTATAATATTGGAACCATTATTATGGTTCTTTTCAAAAGATAAAGCAGTTGTTGAAGCTGCTTTAGATTATGGATACATAAGAATGTTCTTTCTCCCTGTTATGTTTGCTTCATATTCTGTAAATACTGCATTAAGATGCCTAGGAAATGCAAAAACTCCTATGAAAATAATGATTATATCTTCTATGACCAATATTATCCTAGACCCTATATTTATGTTTAAATATATTCCTGGAACCGACATACCCGGATTTAACTTCGGAGTATTTGGTGCTGCTCTTGCTACAGTCATATCTACTATTATAGCTTTTTCAATAGGGCTTTTTATATTGCTTAAAGGAAATAGCAAAATAAATATTACATTTAAAGGACTATTTAAATTAGACTGGGAAATAGATAAGAAACTTTTGACTATAGGTTTTCCAACAGGTATAGAAGTTTTGATGAGAAATCTAGCAAGTATGGCTACATT
Source organism: Schnuerera sp. xch1 (assembly GCF_019931165.1). Taxonomy (GTDB): domain Bacteria; phylum Bacillota; class Clostridia; order Tissierellales; family Tepidimicrobiaceae; genus JAIOUP01. Next base: position 647 of record NZ_JAIOUP010000028.1, on the reverse strand, counting down.
AAAATTTGTATCTATATATGGTACAAATACTGTAGCTGCAATGGGTATAGGTAGCAAATTATTTAACTTTGCTTTTACTCCTATAATAGGAATATCTATGGGCTCTAGTACCATAGTAGGTCAAGCTTTAGGCGCCGATAAAATAGAAAAAGCAAAGAGTACAGCAAAATTTGCTGCCTTAGTAGATGTAGTTATGATGGGAATTGTCGCAATTATTTCTATAATAATACCAGAACAAATAATGAAAGCTTTCATAGATGATCCTGCTGTTATTAATATAGGTATACCTATGATAAGAATATTGATTCCTTCTTTAACATTGGCTGGATTTGCAATAGGCTTAGGCTGTGTATTCACAGGTTCAGGACATAACTTTCCTTTCTTATTAGCTAGCATTTTCTCTAGATGGTGTATTCAAGTTCCTATGCTCTTTGTTACTTCAAAATTACTAAATCTTTCCGTTATCTTTGTTTGGCTAAGCTTTTTAGCTGCTGAAATAGGAGAAATTTTCGTAACTTTATATCATTATAATAAAGGTATATGGAAAACTAAAAGAGTATAGATATAAGTAAGGGGCTGTTTCAAAATAGAAAAGCCTTAAAAGAAAAACAGGTCGAAGAGCGCTAGCTCTGATATGATACTTCCAA
>NZ_JAIOUP010000027.1 GCF_019931165.1 Schnuerera sp. xch1 | reverse complement strand
ATCTTGATCTGCGCTATTTATTGCATTGGCCTCTGCATGACTTTCTCCATATCTTTCATGATATCCTCTAGCAATTACAATTCCATCTTTTACAATCACTGCCCCTACAAGAGGATTAGGGCTTGTAAATCCCATTCCCTTTTGTGCTAAGTCTAAAGCTTGTCTCATAAAATGTTCATCATTCATAATATCTATACCTCCAAAAATAATTAAAAGCCCTGAAATAAATTTCAGGGCTTAATTACCATTTTTGATATTGCAAAAATAATTATTATATAATCATTTTATAGTTATTTATTGCCTTCTTTCATCCAGACTATACTGTCGGCCTTGGAATCTCACCAAGTCAACCGAATATCGGCTCGCGGGCTCTACCGCCGGTGGGGAATCGCACCCCGCCCTGAAGGAATATTATTTTTTTACATTATAGCATTATATCAAAAATTTATCAAATTTAATATTAATATAATACATTTCTCATTCTAATTAAGCATTCATTTTCATTTTATTTCTGACAACTTCTTATAGAGTTCGTATCTTGCTTTTGCATCTTCCTCTGATTTTTTATATAGCTCTTCTGCTAATTCAGGGAATGTATTCTTATTTTGTGAATATCTTACTTCTCCTAATATGAAATCTCTGTAAGAAGCATTTGGTTCTTTCGAATCCAATACAAATGGATTTCTTCCCTGCTCTTTAAGTCTTGGATCATATCTATAAAGATGCCAATACCCAGCTTCAACTGCTCTCTTCTCTTCTGCAACGGATTTACCCATACCTAGTTTTATACCATGATTTACACAAGGGGCATAAGCAATTATCAAGGATGGTCCTTTATAGGATTCTGCTTCTACTATGGCTTTTAATGTATGATTCATATTTGCTCCTAATGAAACCTGCGCTACATAAACATACCCATAGGTTGCTGCCATCAGCCCTAGATCCTTTTTCTTGGTTTTCTTTCCTGAATATGCAAATTTAGCTGCCGAACCAGTAGGTGTGGCTTTTGAGGATTGACCTCCTGTATTTGAATACACCTCCGTATCATATACCAGTATATTCACATCTTCACCAGAAGCTAATACGTGGTCTAATCCTGAATATCCTATATCATAGGCCCAACCGTCTCCTCCTACTATCCACATACTCTTCTTAACTAGAAAATCCTTTCTCTTAAGTATCTCCCGAATAACTTTATCATCCTTATACTCTTTCTTATTTAAAGTGTCAATAATCTTCTGATATAACTGTTTAGTTTTTTCACCATCATCAATATTTTCTATCCATTCAGTGAAAATCTGGGTTAATTCATCACTTATATTTGCAGCAATTACTTCTTCCATCAGTTTCTTAATCTTGTCTCTAATCTGTTTTACTGCCAGATGCATCCCAAGACCATATTCAGCATTATCTTCAAATAGTGAGCTACCCCAGCTAGGTCCTTTTTCGTTGTGATTCTTTGTATATGTGATACTTGGTGCACTTGCCCCCCAAATGGAAGAACATCCTGTTGCATTAGCTATCATCATCCTATCACCAAATAGTTGAGTAGCTAATATTAGATATGCTGGCTCTCCACATCCAGCACAAGCTCCGTGAAATTCTAACAAAGGTTTAGCAAACTGACTACCTTTTAACATAGTCTTAGGCATTAGGTGATCTTTATAAGTAACATTTCTAGCTACATATTCCCAATTATCCCTTTGTCTTTCTATTTCTTTATCTGCATCTACCATTACCAATGCCTTTTCTGGAGCAGGACATACGTCAGCACAGTTTCCACACCCTGTGCAGTCTAATGGACTAAGCTGTATTCTAAACTCTAAGTTTTCTAATCCTCTTCCTACTGCTTTCTTAGTTTCAAACGTTTCGGGAGCATTTTTCTTTTCCTCTTCATCCAATAAAAATGGTCTAATTACAGCGTGCGGGCATGCATAGGAACATTGGTTACATTGTATACAATTTTCAGTTTGCCACTGAGGAATCATTAATGCAATCCCTCTTTTTTCATATGCAGAAGTTCCTAGTGGAAATGTTCCATCTTCCATGCCAACAAATGCTGAAGTTGGAAGGTCGTCTCCATCATGTCTAGCCATTGGTCTTTGTATTCTCTTTACAAACTCAGGCTCATCCTTTATCCCTTCCTCTTCTACTTCTTCTACATCAGTCCAACTATCTGGTATATTTACTTTAACCAATCCGTCTATACCCTTATCAATGGCCTGGTAATTTAATTCAACTATCTCTTCCCCTTTTCTTCCATATGTCTTTACAACAAACTCCTTTAAATGTTTTACAGCTTCTTCTACTGGCATAACATTTATAAGTTTAAAGAATGCTGCTTGCATTATCATATTTATCCTTTTACCTAACCCAATATCTTGTGCAATTTTTTCTGCATCTATAATGTAAAAATCTATATTATGTTGTTTAATAAATTTCTTTATCTGCGCTGGTAAATGTTCATCAAGTTCATCTACCTTCCAGGGACAGTTTAATACAAAGGTTCCTCCATCCTTTAAACCCTTCAATATATCATAATGATACAAATATGATTTATTGTGACAGGATACATAATCCGCATCGTATATTAAGTATTCAGATTTAATAGGTGTTTTCCCAAATCTTAGATGAGAAATCGTGGTTCCCCCAGATTTTTTACTATCATATTCAAAATATCCTTGGGCATACATATCGGTATTATCACCTATTATCTTAATTGCCATTTTATTGGCTCCTACTGTACCATCAGAGCCTAATCCCCAGAATTTACATCTGATATTGCCTACAGGAGATGTATCTATTTTCTTTTCTATTTCCAATGATGTATTGGATATGTCGTCTACTATACCTATAGTAAATCTATCCTTTGGATTTGAATTATTTAAATTTTCATATACTGCAATTATCTGTGCAGATGTAGTATCTTTCTGCCCTAATCCATATCTTCCTCCTACTATTAATGGGTTCATATTAGAATTGTAGAACAACGACTTAACCTCCAGGTATAGGGGTTCTCCTATAGAGCCAGGTTCTTTGGTCATATCAAGTACTGCAATTTTCTTCACTGTTTTTGGCAATACATTGAAGAAATGCTTTGCTGAGAATGGCCTATAAAGGTGTATCTTAATTAATCCTACTTTTCCACCTTTGTCACTTAAATAATCTATTACTTCCTCAATGGTTTCACATACAGAACCCATGGCAACTATTATTCTTTCAGCTTCCGGATCTCCATAGTAATTAAATGGTTTATAGTCTCTACCAGTAATATTACTGATTTCATTCATATAATCTTCTACTATATCTGGTATTCTTTCAAAATAGGGGTTTGCTGATTCTCTTTGTTGAAAATATATATCAGGGTTTTGAGCAGTACCTCTTAGTACAGGCCTTTCTGGATTTAAGGACCTATTTCTAAATTCATCTACTGCATTGATATCCAATAGATTTTTCAAATCATCATATTCTATGACTTCTATCTTCTGTATTTCGTGACTAGTTCTAAATCCATCAAAAAAATGCAAGAAAGGTACTCTTCCCTTTATAGCAGAAAGATGGGCTACTCCTGCTAAATCCATTGATTCCTGAACGCTATTTGAGCATAGCATTGCAAATCCAGTTGGTCTAGTTGCCATTACATCCTGATGATCACCAAATATACTTAAAGCATGGGCAGATAGCGCTCTCGCCGCTACATGAAAAACTCCTGGCAACAATTCTCCAGTAATTTTATACATATTTGGTATCATAAGTAAGAGTCCTTGGGATGATGTATATGTAGTAGTCAATGCTCCTCCTTGCAAAGACCCATGTATTGCCCCAGAAGCTCCTGCTTCTGATTGCATTTCTATGACCTTCACTTCTTGATCAAATAAATTCTTCTTTCCAGTACTAGACCAGGCATCTACCAATTCAGCCATAGGCGAAGACGGCGTAATTGGATATATAGCTGCTACCTCTGTAAAAGCATAGGAAATATAGGCAGCGGCTTCATTTCCATCCATAGTTCTCATTATTTTAGCCATATCATACCTCCATATTATATTCTAATTCTAGTATTTTACAAATTAGAATAATAATACATATTAAAGGTAAAATCCTTATTTCTATAATAGACCTATTGATTTCTGCCCCTTTTCTAATACCTATTAGTAGAATTCACCGGTTTCATCTTCAAAATACCTATGAAGATCATAGGGTACAAAAATACCTCTATCGGTAACCACTCCACTTACTAAACTTGGTGGCGTAATATCAAATGATGGGTAGTATCCTTTGACTCCTTCCATGGTGTTCTTTTTTCCTCTCGCTTCTAATACCAGATTAGGGTTTCTTTCCTCGATGGTAACTTCTGAGATGGTTTCATATTCTGCATCAGGTATACCAGTTACAAAATAAGGTATTCCATGATACTTCGCTACAATGGCTATCTGATATGTCCCTATCTTATTGACCACATGTCCATCCATGCAGATTGCATCTGCTGCAGATGTGAATAAATCAATCTTTTTAGTAACCATAGTATATGCTGGCATATTGTCAGTGATTACTGTCGTATCAAATCCCTGATCATATGCGACACTTGCAGTAAGCCTTGCACCTTGAAGATATGGTCTGGTTTCAGGCACGAATAATTTAATCTCCTTGTTTCTTTTTTTAGTTACTCTTAGCATCATACCAACTATAGTTTCTCCAAAACATTGAGTCATAACATTTCCTTTATGAGGAAACATATCTACAAGATACTCTGCTACCTTCTCCATTGTAGAATATCTGCGGTTTAATGAATCTATGGTGTGTTCAAATATTTCTTCATCTACTTTTCCATCTTCTTCAATTGCAGTTTTAGCAGCTCTTAAGCATCCCCTTGTCACTTGGCTCATTCTATTAACAGTTGTAGGTCTTGCATGGGCTAATGTGTACGCTGCCTTTTCAAGGTACTTCCACATATCCTCTTTGCCCATATTCTTACATTCATAGGCTGCTAAAGCCATACCCATTCCGGCTGCTGTATATGGTCCTGCACTTTGTGTCACCATATCAGCAATAGCATGTGCTACTTCTACATGAGTATTACATATCACAAATTTCACTTCTGTTGGATACACTCTTCTATCCAATATTTTAACTTTTCCATTTTCATACCATGCAACATTTTCATATCTAAGCATAAAAGCTAAATCATGGTCTTCTCTTAGCACGTAATCTCTCCTTTAAATATTTATTCTTTGGTTACTATTTACATTTTTTTAATAATCTCTCCAACTAGCTGTTTGAATTTTTTTGAAAACTGCTTTGCTGTTTCATCGACTTCTTCTGATGTTATTGGCTGTTTCAGAATACCTGCTGCCATATTGCTGATAAAAGATAATCCTAAGACTTTCATGCCACAATGTGCTGCTGTTAAAGCTTCTGTTACTGTAGACATTCCTACTGCATCTCCTCCTAAACTTCTAATTGCTTTAATCTCAGAAGGTGTTTCAAATTGTGGCCCTGGCCAGAAAAAATATACGCCTTCATTTAATTTCATACCAACTTTCTCAGCACATTTCTTAGCCAATTCTCTTAATTCTTTTGTGTACATATCTGAAACGTCAAAAAATCTTGGTCCAAATTCTTCAATATTTGGTCCTCTCAAAGGACTAGCACCCATAAGTTTGATATGGTCTTTAATAATCATTATTTCACCGGGTTTATATGAAGTGTTGACAGCTCCTGATGCATTTGTAAGTATTATTGTATTTACTCCTAACAAATGTAATACTCTTATTGGAATTACTAATTGCTCAAAATCATACCCTTCATAGTAGTGAAATCTGCCTGACATACATACTATCTTTTTACCATTCAATTCACCTAATATTAGTTTCCCTGCATGAGATTCTACTGTTGAAACCAAGAAATTTGGTATATCCTTATAATCTATAACTACAGGATCTTTGATATCATTTGCCAGTGATCCTAAGGCTGTGCCCAATATAATGGCTACTTTTGGTTTATAGTCAATTTTATTAAGTATATAATCTGCACTTGCTTTAAAATGCTCATAGTCATAGTTCTGTTTCATTTATTTACCATCCTTTTTTAAAGTTTTTAGTAATGTGAACCCTTTTGATAAGAATAATTTTTATCTGTCATAATCTCAATGGTTCCAAAAAGCTCACTTTTCGTTTCCCTTTTCGTTTAGAAACTCAATTAAAATTTTATTTCTTTTCTCTTTTCCCTTTCCAATCCATATTAAATGTCCCCAAAAATCATTCATGTATAATTTTGAGTCTTTAATATTTTTATGTGCATATTCTGCATGTTCAAAAGGGACAGATTTATCGTATTTACTATGAATTATTAAGGTTGGAATAATTATATTTTTTAAATTCTTTTGTTCAACATCATGTCCCAAATCAATAATAAATCCTTTATCTGATGAATATCTATTATTTAATTTTCTTATTTCTTCTATATCTTCTTCTGTCATTCTACTCATGATTTCTTTATTATTGAGTGTTGAAAATTGAGATAAGTACATCTTTGCAAAAAACTTTGGAAATAAATTATTAAAAGTTTTAATCAAAAACCACGTTAACTTTTGTAGTTTTGGATTGAAAATTATCTTTGCCACTTTATAGGTTACATCATTCTTAGTAAGCCATGTTTTAGTTATTGCTGATTCCAAAATAAGTTTTTTAACTCTATTGGGATATTTTGATGCTAATACAATAGCTGTTGGTCCTCCAGCGGAAACACCAATAACAAATACTTGATCCAAATGTAAATAATCTAATAAGGCAATCATAGAATCCGCTGTTCTTTCTGGAGTCTCACCAACTAAAGATGCAGTTTTTCCATAACCAGGTCTAGAAGGAGTTAAAACAGAATAACCAGATTTTATTAAAGAATTATAGCCCAATTTTTCTTGGCAATTAGAATGGCCACCATGTAAATTTAATATAACTGGTCCATTCCCCTTTAAAGTATATTCTATAGCACCATTTGATGTATATGCAATTCCCATTTCCATTAAATTATCCTCCACATATAATAGTTTACTGGTTAGTAACGGTATCTACTTTAATACTTCTAAGAATTAATACGGAAAGTACTAAGGATGTTATACATTGCCTTTATTAGAAAATATTCCCAAAGTAGTAGCTATAATTGCAACTATAGCAATAAATAAAACTAATACAGTAATTGAATTCTTATATTTCATAAACATCTCAGCTCCTTATAATTTTTTATACCACTAGTCTTTTTTATTTTATCATTCATTTATGAACGATAAAAAATTATAATGCATATAAAATCCAATATTTCTGATAACTGTTTATAGTTAAGGGTATATATAAACATATATATTCTTTAGAAAGTTGGTGGAATAATGGCTAATTTAACTAATAAAAGGTGTATTCCATGTAGTATTGGTGCTCCAACTTTAGTGGAAGAAGAAATAAAAGAACTGTATAAATCTCTTAAAGACGGTTGGAAAGTTATAGATAATAAGCAACTAGAAAAAACATATAAGTTTAAAAATTTCAAGGAAGCATTGGATTTTACAAATAAAGTAGGAATATTAGCTGAAAAAGAAGGTCATCATCCTGATATATATCTTTCATGGGGAAAAGTTATAATAAAATTATGGACTCATAAGATTGGTGGCCTGCATGAGAATGATTTTATATTGGCAGCTAAAATAGATGAGATTAATCAGAATTCCTCCTAAAACTGCTAACTTTACACTTCTTCCCATTTCTTATAACGTTTTAGTATTTGTGATGTCTTTCTTTGATAACACCTAATTCTTTATACATAATGATGTGGGGACCGATAGACGGATAATCAAATACTTCACCGTATACTTTAAAACCTAATTTATTATAATATCCTAGTACATTAGTTCTTCCTTTACACCATAAAAAGTTAAAACCCTGTTTTTTAATCAAATTTTCAGCATAGTTAACTACTGTTCTTCCAGCCCCTAACTTTCGAAAATCCTCAATGGTTGCCATTGCTCTCAATCGATATTGTTTTTCAATAGGAAAATCAGGATTCCTCTCGACACAAAAGGAGGCAACGCTTATCAGCTTTCCTAGATAGAATGCTCCAACATGAAATGCCTTATCCTCGTTATCTGTATCATATTTACAATCTTCAATTGTTTGGTACGGGCGTAGGACATTGTGCCTAATTTTATAAGTCATTTCTGGTTTAATTGTTCTGACCTCAAACATACTTTCCTCCAATCTTAACTGTATTTCTGAATCAAGGTTCGAGAATATTACTCAATACCAACCTTAGTACTTCTTCTTTCCATCAATACTACATCTTGCCAGTTTCCATTTTTTCTCTTTCCTAGCTTCTTTCTAATTCCTACTACTCTAAAACCACACTTTTTATGCAATGATATGCTTGCTTCATTTTCACGAAATATAATAGACTGTAATGTCCAAAATCCATGTTCTTCTGATAACTCTATTAACTTTTGTAATAAACTTGTCCCAATTCCCTTGCCTTGATATTTTAAACCAACATAAATGCTTACTTCTGCTACACCACTATAGACACGTCTGTTAGAAGCAGCCCTTAATACAGCCCAACCATATATAGTATCTCCATTTCTAGCAACTATTCGACATGAATCAATATGGCTTTCATCCCACTTTTCCCAATCTGGAGCTTCTGTTTCTAAAGTTGATTTTCCTGTTTCAATTCCTTGTATATAAATATCTTTAATTTGATCCCAATATTTAACATTCAGCTTATCAATAAAATATCTCATATACTAATTCACCTCTACTTACTAAATTTATCTTATGTATAAGACAACAAGACTCTCCCACATTTACCTGTACCTATCAATGGAGATTTCCGCATTACAATTTATCTTCATTGATTTTTTAGTAAACTGATTCTGTGATATATTTATTCTACAAACTTATACAAATTCCTCTTTAATTAATAATATTTTTTATCAAATATGGAATTAAAAAACAATTCTCTAACGTCAGAGAATTGTTTTTTAATAATTTAATTTCCTTCTCTTTTAAAATTTAGTACAACATAAAGGTCGCTCTACTTTTCAATATTAAACTTAATTATTACCTTAAATAAATCTCCATCTATATCTACCTTAAAGTCTCCACCACATACATTTGTAAAGCTTTGGGCTATGGATAAGCCTAAACCACTGCCATCTGTTGTTCTGGATTTATCTCCTCTATTGAATCTCTGGAGTATATCTTCAGCTGTAAAGTCCATTTCGTAGCCTGCTATATTTTTAATTGTAGCTACTGCTTTACCTTTAATCTCTTCTAATTCTACATATATTCTTGTTCCTTTAAGGGAGTATTTTAAAGCGTTGTCTATTACATTTTGAAATACCCTATATAGTCTTTTACCGTCTGACATTATATTTACAGGTTTATCTGGCAGTTTTGTTCTAATTTGTAATCCTGATTTCTCTATTTCACCTTCCATATCACCTAGAGTCTGTTCAATTAACTTCTTCAAGTCCAATTCTTCCAAATCAAGGTTAATATCTCCGCTTGTACTTTTAGCTAGGTCAAACAAGTCTGAAACAATATTTTTAAGCCTATTGGATTTGTCAGATAATATATTCACATAATCTCTTGCAGTTTCAGATAAATCTTCCTCCTTCGACAACAGGTCTATATAGCTTATTATTGAAGTCAGAGGCGTTTTTAAATCATGAGAAACATTTGTTATCAGTTCTACCTTGGTTCTTTCTGATTTCATCTGATCCTCCAAGCTCTCATCAAATCCTTTATTGATTTCTTCGTAGGTTCTATTATTGTATTTAATATACCAGTATATAATTACCATTTCAATAATTGGCGGTATTATAATAAGAGGAGGAACAATTATGAATATAAATGTTAACAATACTAATACTGCACTAGTAATTATAAATGCCAGCTGTCTATAGAACAAAGCCCTGGTTAGAGGGAACTTCTTAAATTTTCTTCCATCAAATAGACTCTTCAGAAAATCTTTTATCTTATAATATGCTACATAAATCATACTCTGCTTCATTAACTTTCTAGCCTTCATGTTTCTAACCATAGAAAGGAGTATGACTAGACCTAATGATGACATAATAGCAGTTGTTACTCCAAACATAACTAAAGAATAGATTTGATCCATACTTAAACCATTTGCTATATTTGAATATATGTTAAGCACATCAAATCTAACTGAAAACCAAATTGCTATAATACTCATTAAAGCAATTACATGTATCTCTGTATATACTTTATCAATTCTCCATAGATGAAGCTCACCATCTTCTTTTCTACCTGTTACAAACATTAAATAGATTGTAAGTATAAAGGCTAATACAACACATACTATGATTAAAACTAAAAATGGAAAAATTGTATTTTTATTATTTTCCCATTCCTGTTGATTTGCTTCCATATATTCGTCTGGGAAGGCAATGTATATTGTATATTCATCATTAAATCTATTGGAGTGTAGCCACTGGCCATTGGTGTTTTCTCCAAAAGACCATCTGCCATTTTCATAAGCGTAAAAGGCTTTATCATTTTGTTCAAAAAAGCTTTTATCTTTATTCTCAGCATTTGTAAATGTTGTTTCTCCGTCACTTATATAATAATAGTAGTTCAAATTCTGTGGTAACTTCTTTATTTCATCTTTATTTTCTATTAAATCAAAATAAAGAATTCTATTCAATGCTTGATCCACATCTTTATAAAAGAAATACTCACTATCCTTATATTTCTCTACAAATAATGACTCAAACGTCATATCCAAATACGAAACATATTGTATTTGTAGCATTGCTGCAGTAATCAGTATTACAGTTAAAATAAATGCTATTAATTTTGTTGCTTTATTTCTGCTAACATTTCTCAATTTTGTATCCAATGCCCCACACCACCTTTAAATATTTAGGCTCCTTAGGATTAATTTCGATTTTTTCTCTGATGCGTCTTATATGGACCATTACAGTATTTTCCACTGAATAGGCTTCTTCATGCCAAACCCTTTCGTATATTTGCTCTGCAGAAAATACAATCCCAGCATTGCTCATCAAAAATTCCATAATCTTAAATTCTGTAGGAGTTAGCTTAACATATTCTCCATCAACTTTAAATTGTTTAGTTTCTGTATCAATGTTTAAACCTCCAACTACAATCTGAGATGAATTTTTTATATTTCCCATATCACCAAGCTGCATATATCTTCTTAGCTGACTTTTTACCCTGGCTACTAACTCCTGAGGATTAAATGGCTTTGTTACATAGTCATCAGCTCCCATGGACAGACCTAATATCTTGTCACTGTCTTCAGTTTTGGCCGATAGGATTATAATTGGAATGTTTTTATCCTGTCGAATCCTCATTGTAGTTGAAAGTCCATCCAGCTTTGGCATCATTACATCTAATAATATTAATTGAATGTTATTTGTAACCAGTACATCTAAAGCTTCCATACCATTATATGCCTTAATAACCTTGTATCCTTCAAATTCTAAAAGCTTTTGGATTGCATTTGCTATTTCTCTGTCATCATCAACCACTAATATATTCACTTGATCCACATAAACGCACCTCTTTCTATTCCCTTCGCCTATATTTATATAGTAGTATGGTAATCTTAAAATATAGCTAATATAATTCTTACGAATTTCTTAAAGTATATTTTATCATCATTTAGTATTAAAAAAAAGGCGACCAATGTGATATGATACTTCCAAAGTAGACAGTCTAATTAATTAAAATTAGATTTTCTACTAGGAGGTTTTTTATGGGAAGAA
>NZ_JAIOUP010000026.1 GCF_019931165.1 Schnuerera sp. xch1 | reverse complement strand
TGCACCAGGAAAACCTCATCATCCATATCAAAATTATTAGCCAAATCAAAACTAAAAATTAGTTGCATTTTTTTGATTTTTGCTTTATGATTAAATTTAGTATGGTTTTTCATAGTATTAAATTATACTAAAAAACAGGTCTTAGCGCTAGCGCTCTAAGACCTGTTTTACTTTTTTGGGCTTTTTATTTTGAAACAGCCCCATTATTTTGCATATGTTAAAATCTCATCTAATAACTTATCTCTCACTTTGTCTATACTACTATAATCTATATTTGGCCTATACATCTCTTCTAATATTTTATGATTTTCTTTCGCTTCTGATAAATTGGAGATAGCCTTTTTCTTTAAAAGTTCATAGGTTTCATAGTCATCTTTAATTTTCACCGTCTCCTTAAAGTATTTATTTAAGTTAATTCTTCTATGCGAAAATTCCATTGCAGTTTTGTTTGAAGTTATACAAGTATTCAATTCCTTAATAATTAAGGATTCTACCTTTTCAGGAATAGTAGAATCGTGGTAATATTCCATACTATATCCTTTTATCCTACATTCTTCTATTACTTTATTGATCAATGTTGATTTTCCTGTTCCTATTTCTCCGTCAATGAAATATATATTCTCAACTCCTTCTAAAATAGTATCAGTATAGTCTACAAATCCCTTAGGAGTATTGGCCGTTGAAAAAGAATGTCTCTCCTTGAACATTATTTCCTGTTTGTTTATATCTTTTTGAGAAAATATTTTATCTACCACAGATCTAGTTTCATTGTTTACCTTCTCAAAATCCACTCCGGATTTATTATTCTCAACTATCAACTCGTATATGGATTTAGCTGAATTTAAGTACGAGAAAGTTCTGGAGTATGCTCTCTTATTGTTTAATTTTGCTTCTATAATCTTATCCTTATTCTTTGCTAATTTCTGCGAATCAATAAATTGGCCTAAATCTATAATCTTATCCTTTAATCCAGGGTAAACTGGATCCATTGTATGTGGTGCAGTTCCATCTACTATAGCTATTCTAAGCTCTTTTATTAATATACTATCTAAAGACTCAGGATCAGAAGGACAATGATGAAATTCTATGGTAAAACCTTCTTCTTTCATATACTTTCCTATTCTTTTCATCAATGACGATTTGCCACCACCTGGCATTCCTTTCAAAATATATAACATTGTTCTATCATCATCAACTATATTGTCATGGAATGAATAAAACCCATTTGCCGTATTGCCTCCAAAGAACATTCTTCTGATATCTTTCACTAAAAAACCTCCTCTTAATTGATTATAGTAATAATTTATTCCATTATATTTATTATGTGCAAAAAAGAAAAAACACTTCCCAAAAGAAGTGTTTTTATAATTTTTTAAATTCAACATGTGGTAAAGCTTCTTTTAATTTAGAACCTATATTATAAGTATTAAAACCTTCATTTTTTGGTGAATTGCCCATGACAATATGAGTAATATTATGATTTTTTGCAAAATCAATCATGGTTTCTAATACATTTTTTGATCTCAATACAGTTAAATCTGCTCCTGCTTTTTTTGATACTTCAAATAGGTATTCTAATGCTTCTCCGTCATCAACATCTGTTAAAAATTTTTCTTTTTCATTTACTACATGTATCACATATAATTTATCATTTTCACTTTTTATTAATTCATGGCCTCCTAATATCAATCTTTCACAAGTCTTTTGCTGAGTAACACACACCATAACATTATTTCTTTTCATTAAGATCCCCCTTTACAGAGTGATACCGATTTAATTATATCATAAAAAGCAAAAATAATATCAAGCTATATATTTTTATTCATAGTTTTTTATATATAAAATAGGATAGCTTATTTAAGCTATCCTATTCATCATCCATTAGATCTTTCTCTCCTGTTTCAACCAACTTTCTTGTCATAAGTCCTCCTACACGGCCAGAATCAAATATATTAGTTACAGGATTAGATTCATCTTTATTAGTAAAATCATCTGAAACCCCTAGTTCATTAGCTATTTCCAATTTTAATTCATCTAAAGCTTTTCTTGCATTTGAATCAATCGTTCTTTTAGCCACTTTATTCACCTCTCTAAAGTATGATTATTCTTATTTATTTTATCTATAAATTGATTTTAAATACAAGGCAAATAAAGGATTTATAAAAATAAAAAATAAAAAAGCGGCAAAAGTCGCTAATATTCAATGGCGGGAGTATGTGGGAATCGAACCCACCCAAGACGCTACTAACGCCTCGCGCTGGTTTTGAAGACCAGAGAGCACACCAGCACTCATCTACTCCCATTCAATTGTTGTAAGATTTAACACTACTATATTATAGCATGTTTTTTTGTTGTGTCAAGTATACTAAAATTTTATGAATTTTCACCTTTGTGTGTCAATTGTGTATCAAAATTTTCGTTTTTTGATTTTTAGAGCTTAATTTTATATTTTTTTAGAAGTCAAATGCACCTGCTATTTCCCTATCCCGTTCTGGAGATTTTCAATGTATATAGAAAGAATTGTGGAGAATTCAGAATCACCTAATCTGTATCCTTTTTAAGGACAACTTTTAGTTCTCGCTAAACTTTCATTTAGATTCCACTTTCTATTCTTGAAACTTATTTTTGAAGGATCTATATTCCTATTATTCAGTTTTTAAAAAGAGTTTCACAATTACTTATTATGAATTGGCCTATAATATCATAACATACACCATATGCTTCCTCATATTTATCATTTTTACGAAGTTCATCGTATATCTTGATATTATAGATCGCCCAAATGTTTTTCTGCTATTTCATAATGTTTTTTTAGCACTTACCTTTTCGTTGTCCTTATATTCTTATTCTATCTCTATTTCAAATTTCTTCATATAATCTTTGGCTAGAGTTTCATCAAATTTATCTATTTCTTTAATTACATTTCTATATGCATTTCTTATTAATTTCTTATAAGAAGGGTAATTAACATTTGCGGCTACATCGGTAGAACCTATAATATATCGCTTAGTTTTTACTAAATCATTTTTAATTCATTGCTTAGCAATCTCATTAAAGAATTTATCATAATGTTCCATTCCTCGCCGCTTAATTCTAAAGTGGCTAATAGTTGTATCATCTGGAACAGGATCATCTATGCTTAATTTTAAAAACCAATGGAAGGCAATATCTGTTTTGATTCTATTAACAACTTCTACATCTGAAAGCTTGTATAAGTACTCAGGAAGTAATATCTTTAGCATTATAATTGGATCGTTAGAACCCCTGTCCATTGTGCCATATTTATCTTTAGCTTTATCGTATACGAATAAAAAAACAACGATAGGATCTATTTTAACTAGTAAATAATCTTTAGGAATCAATTTCTCGAGAATCATATGATCAAACACATCAACTTGCCCTCTGTTTTTGCCTAGCATATGCCCTCAACCTTCCATATCTCAACGTTTATCATATATTTATTAACCATATTTTATATGGATTCTGAAAAATTAATTATATAAAAAGTTAAGAATACAACCATCTTAACCTTTTAATGCATGTTATTACAAAACCAATGATTTATAGGAGTTTTTCGAAGCCTTCACAAGCACTGAACTATTCTACCAAGCCCTAGTGAACTCTCACCATCAAGTTGCTGCCTATGCCGGGCACACTTAAAAAGCTCTCCTGAATACACAGAAGAGCTAACTTTTATTGCGGTTTAATTGATTTTTCAGATACTTTATTATAGCTTCATCTAATTCTTTACTTGTTTTTAATATTTCTTCTTTACTATTATTAGAAATATCTTGATATAATCTATGTCTAATTTTTTCTATTTCTTCTTTTAAGTTTTCTAAATCACTCACTTCTAATGGTAAAATTTAGGTTCAGAGAAGGCCATTTGCCATGCCATTATATCTATTTCCGCCGCTCTCTTACATTAAGAACATCATTTGGACGTTGAAAAGGCATCCCATGATTCTGTTATGTTACATCAATATCTGTAGCAGTCGCTTTTAACACATATTTATCTAATATGTGTGCTACCCCATCCTCATTATTATCATGTTCTGACACTATATCCCATCTTTCTAGAAGTTTTTTATCTGAATTTTTCATTGCTATGCCTAATCCTGCATCTTTTATCATATGATAATCATTTAAGCTATTGCCTATTGTCAAAATCAAGTTATTATTTACATTCATTTTATGAGACAATATTTTTAATGAATTTGATTTTGATATATTATAAGCCATTATCTCTAAAGAATTAGGTGTCGACATTGTTATGCTTATAGGTAAATCTGCTTCTGATTTTAATCGGTTAATAAAATAATCTAATCTTACTTCAGACTCTTTTATAACTATCATATAAGGAGATGAGTTTATTTGATTGCTTAATTTACCGACTACTCTATATTCTATCCTATGCTCTTTAGAAAATTTCCTGGCTTCTTTAGATTCTTCAGCTACATATAAAATGTCGTCGATATATACTTTAGTATACATATTATACTTTTCTGATAATTTTAAAAATCGTTTCACATGTTCCATTTGTATTTTAGAAGAGAAGATTGTATTTTCACCAACAGATTGTTTTATAAGTGCTCCATTATAAGCTATAATAGGAATATTTACATTCAGAATCTTTGCATAGTATTGTGCAGATTTAAATGTCCTCCCAGTAGCTAAAACTACATCTATCTCTTCTCGGATACATTGTAATATTTTTTTTATGTTTTCCTTAGATATGAATTGTTCATCATTCAACAATGTACCATCCATATCTATTGATACAAGTTTATAAGACAATGTCCCACCTCTATTAAATTATTTTTTTTATGTTTACGTATAATTGCTTTACAACATTTATATCTGTTAGTCCAGTTTCCTTGTCTATAGCTGAACTATAGACATGTGGAATCACTTTTTGGCACCCTGCATCTATACACACTTTTACTACATCATATATATTCTCCGTTGTTATACCTCCGGTAGGTTCTATTACTGGTATGCCTATACGTACGCATGCCTTTGCAGCTTCCCTAAGCTCATCTAAATGTTTAGCACCACGTATATTAAAAAATTTTAATGAATTAATTCCAAAATCTTTTAACATGCAAAGAGCTGTATCTATATCAACTATTGCAGCTTCTTTTTGTGCGCTAAATGAACCTGTGGATATTTTTGCCATCCCTACTGTTCCTGTTGGACTTATAAGTGCATTTACTAATGTATTTTTACAACCTTTACCCTTTAATAATCCCACTGTATATCCTGCCGTAGCAAATACTTGATTTACATGTCCAGGATCTGTTTCAGCTGCTATCACCGCCGCTTTTTTCCATTGATTCGGATCTCCAGCACCTAATCCTATAGATATTGTTGGAATATATTTTTGAAATTCCTTTACATATTTCACGCCTTCATCTATATTGTTAAATTTTTTTGACAATATACCTATTACTCCGTTACCGTCTAACACCTCTAAAATATCTTTTGCATTGTCTATATTCTTAGCAAGTAAATTTATTGCAACTCTATCTTTATAAAACCTCAATTTATCTAATTCCATTTAGCTTCTACCTCCTAATTATCCTAAATTTTTTATTATGTCTTTTAATCTTTCAAATATAATTTTTTCTTCTCCATCTTTTAATGGTCTTGGATCAATATTTATTATTCCTATGTTTGCATAATGGTTTCTTGTATATATACTAGGATTCCCATTCTCTAATTCTCTTATAATGTAATAAGCATCCACTCCCAATATATCTGAATTTATTTTTACCTTTGCCCTGTATATACACCTTCCTGCTTCATCTTGAATTACAGATGCCTCCAATCCATTTATAGTATTAATTTGCTTTATTAACCACTCCATACGTTGTTTTTGTACTTTTATTGATGCTTCCATGTCTTTTTGATTATATATTTCAATTGCCTTCAATAAACCCATAATATTTTCTTTTCCTGTTTTCATTGCACGCCCTATTCCTTTGTACTGTAACTGGCAGCACTCTATAAGATCTTTTCTTCCAGTGATAAACCCTGATGTAGGCCCTTCAATTGCTTTACCGCCACTGTATATTACTAAATCTGCACCTAATCCAATATATTTTTTTAGATCCTCTTCTGCAGCTGCATCAATAATTAGTGGTATCTGGTATTCTTTTGCTATATTCACCATATCTTTTATGGATGTCATGCCTTTCTGTACTGTATGATGAGATTTTATATAGATAAGGGCCGCTGTTTTTTCATTTATTGCTTCTTCTATATGAAATGGTTCTACTTTATTTGACTGGCCTACCTCTATAGGTATACCTCCGCCTAATCTAATCATTTGAATAATTGGTGCACCAAAATTTATTGCATGTCCTTTTTGAATAATAACTTCATTTTTTAAACCTTCATTTAAAGGAAGCTTTTCGATTTTCGCTATATCTTTACCAGTTATACATGCTGCAATAGATATGGCTATTCCTGCGGATGATCCTAAAGTAACACATGACCCTTCTCCACCAGTATATTGAGATAAAATATCTCCAGATTTTTTTATTAGATTATCCATTTTTACAAAATTCATTGCAGCTTCTTTCATATAATCTCCAACATTTTTATCAATAGTAGATACTCCTAATGTTGTCATCTTACCACTAGCATTAATCACCTTTTTCAGTCCCATATTTTCATATATATTCATAACTACAACCCCTTTAAATTAAGAGAAGAATCATAAAGGTTAACCCTAGATTCCTCTCTCCTTATTTATGCTATTACTTCAAAAAACTTGCGAATATTATTTTACGCCTTATACCCTTTCCTATTACTCTAGAAACAGACGGTAAAATAACTATAGAATCAGAAAAAGGCTATATTTTAATTTTAACCTAGTTCCAATTCTATTAATAAATTAGAAGAGTCCTAAAACAGATGTAATAATTGAAACTAATACAATTGAAATTAAAATTTTAGTATATTGTGGTCCTCTTTTCTTAATATAACCATAAATAATAAATACAGTAGCTAAAGATAACAAATTAGGTGCAATTGTATCTAAAATTTCTTGAATAACAATCGTTGTTCCTCCAGAAAAGTTAAATTTCAATGGAGTAGTTAAACTTATGTAGCTTGCAGATAATGCTCCCATCATTATTAATCCAATTACATTAGCTGTAAATATAATTTGTTTCATACTACCGGTTCGCATTAATGTCACAACTGACTTCTTTCCTAAAGTATAACCATTATGAATGAGAAAATAAGAGATGAGTATTGTTATTAATGGATATAAAATTAATGGCATAATCCCACCAATTGCTGATCCATTATTTGCAAATGGTAAAAATATAGATATAATAATTGGCATTAATGCAGCCCATATAATTGAATCCCCCATACCTGCAATAGGCCCCATTAACCCAGTTTTAATACCATTAATTGCATTGCTATCTATCTTTTCACCTAATGATTTTTCTTCTTCCATTGCAATTGTTATCCCTTGAATAATCGAACCAAATATACCTTCTGTATTAAAAAATACAAGATGTCTTTTTAATGCTTCACTCAATTCTTCATCAGTTGAATACAACTTTTTCAAAATAGGTGTCATGGAGGCACAGAACACTAAACTTTGTAGTCTTTCATATGAGTTTGATAATTCTGCCCCTGCATAATAAATCCACATGGATTTATTAATATCTTTTTTAGTTAGTTTACTTTCACTTCTCAAAATAACATCTTTATGAGTTTCCATAATTAAGCCACCTCATCTTTCAATGTAAATAAATTAAGTAGCAACGCAATACATGTCCCAATAATAGCTACAGCCATTGTAGGCAAGCCTAGATATGCAACAGCAAAAAATCCAATAATAAAAAATGGAATAAGCTTATTTTTCCCAATTACCGTAAGTGTTATTGCAAATCCTAATGCTGGAAGTATCCCTCCCATAATCTCAAATGAATGCATTAACCACTCAGGTATAATTTTCATAAGTTTTTCAACAGCCTCAACACCATAATATACTATCGCAAAAACTACTGGAAATCTAATAATCCATCCCATCAATGCTGGATAAATAAAGGCACACCGCATAATTCCTTTTGTATTAGCCTGAGTTGCATAATCATCCGCCATATGCACCCAAATTGCGTTTGTTGTTCTTCTTAATTGATCCACAAATACTCCCAAAACACCAAATGGAATAGCAAACGCAATTGCCACCTGAGGCTCTATATTCGCAAGTACACCTAGTGGAATTGCAATACATCCAGCTAACGCTGGATCACTAGGAACATTTCCGCCAGGAGTAGATGTTACTCCTAAATAAACTAATTGTAACGCCGCACCTATTTGCATAGCTAATACCATGTTTTCAGTAATCAATCCTACAAATACCCCAATAACAACAGGTTGTAACAACATACTTGAAAAGGTATACCCTAGTCTTAATCTTGAAAACCAATAATAAAATCCCATGAAAATTGAAATACCTAATGTGCTCATTTTCCACACTCCTTTACTATTAAATTAATACTTCTTCAAAATATTTTCAAATGTTTGTGGAGAATCTTCTGGTATTGTTTGAAAAATAATGTTTACATTTTGTTTATATAAACGTTTCAACCTTTCAATATCATTGTCGTCTAAAGTTATATTCTGAAATACTACTTTTCTATTCGGAGCTCCTCCCAAACCGCCTATTTGTATGGTATCAACCTTAATACCCTGGTTATATACATATTCTATATAGGCTATGTCTGGCAATAATAACAATACTTTTCCTGAACCAAATTTATTTTCTTTCCATGTTTTAATCGCCTCATCCCTACTCATCACATTAACTTTGATACCTTGGGGAGCACTCATCAAATAAATTTCTTTCATGAACTCATCTTTAACTAATTCATCACTTATAACAATAATCCTATTTGCTTGAGATTGGTTTACCCATTTTGTCATAACTTGACCATGGATTAACCTACTGTCAATTCTACATAATACTATTTCTGCCATAGTTATCCATCCTTTTCCATTAATAACTTATTTGCTTCTTCTATAACATCCTTTATTGAG
Source organism: Schnuerera sp. xch1 (assembly GCF_019931165.1). Lineage (GTDB taxonomy): Bacteria > Bacillota > Clostridia > Tissierellales > Tepidimicrobiaceae > JAIOUP01. The sequence continues at coordinate 4,153 of NZ_JAIOUP010000026.1, read as the reverse complement.
ACTTTTCCTTCATTTAAAAGGTGTTCAAAATCAAGTTTATTACTGAATATTATTGAAGATGAAGCTGTAATTAACAAGGGTGCATTTAGACCACAAATAACTTTTATTCCACGTTGTCTACCAACAACCGCTGCAACATTTGTTGTAGTTCCTCCCAGTACATCTGTTAAAATTAATGAATCTTCAGACATTTTTTCTGAAATTGCAATTACCTTTTTCTTATAGTCAAGCAGTGTATCGTTTGGCAAAAGTGGAACTTCCTTTACAAAATCAATTTTACCTAATATCATTTCAACTCCTCTAACTAATGACATCCCCCATCCACCATGCGTCAGTAATAAAATCTTAGTCTCACTCATCGATTCCCTCCTTTCTGTATTATATTTCATTTTTTCTAATTTAATTGTAGCATACTACATTTTGTAAGTCAATATTTTTATCACCTATTACGTATCTTCTGTTTCTGTTAATCTAAAAGTGGTTCTCTTGCAAATTTAGTAATGATAAAAATGAAAAATATTTAGCAATGATTTGATACTTCTTTGTAATATAATATAATTTAATTATAGTCATGCTAAAGGAAATTCCAAATGAAAGATATAAGAATAATGCACTAGTTTAAAGAGAATAATAATAATTTATTATAGTTAAAAGTATTAAAGGTATTGCAAATTTCCTAATTACGGAATAATTTCAAATAGAATACATTCTAAATACACAATAAAAATATTTAATGGTTCTTTAGATAAAAGTCCACAAGAAATTATATTAATAGTTAGAAAATTTAAATGCAAAGAAACATTTTGCAGTCAGAAAATATTTATCGAAAGATTTTTTATTAATTCTTACGCATGGTTACCCAATAATATAATTGAAACAATTAGATTACTAGGGCTTCAATCAATGCGAAAAAAATTCCCACAATAATGTACAAATTTAAAATTAATATTTCGCATGATACCATAATACTAATTTTGAGAAAGTTATCGAAAATTTTAATAAAATTGTTGCTAATATAGGAGTAGATGATTTTGCTTTCAAAAAAGGCAAAGATTATTGTACATTCACATTAAATTAGTAAATAGAGATAGTTATATAATTTATGAGTCTGCAATACAAAAACCTTTAACAAAAGCAAAACAAATTTCTGATAAATTTCATCTGATCAAAAATCTCTAGATTCAGTAAACAAATAAAAGCAATTTAGAAAATCAAATCTCTAAAATTGAAATTAATAGTAATACACTAAAATTAGAGAATAAAAAATATCTATTAAATGAAATCTTATGATAGAGATAAAAAATAAATCTGATATATCTATAAAACAATTTGCTAGGAATTATTCAATGTCAAGGACAATCATAAAAAATACCTAGTTGCTAAAAAACCTGTACATTGGTTTATTGGAAAAGTAAAGAGAAGCAAGTTGGATTCAAGTATTCATTTCTTCTTATATAAGCAAAAATAAGATAAGGCAAAACGTAAATTATGATAAAAATGAAATTAAAAAAAGATAAAAATATTTCTATATAAAGATATGTTTTCAGAAAACAAATTACCGAATGATAAAAGCAAAAGAAATTAAGCTTATAAATTATGGACGATGTAAATTCAATCTATTTAGAATAAAGATACTTAGTCATAGGAAATATTTCGATAAATAACCAGCATATATCTTATTCCTAATAGAGTTACATTAAGACCACCCAATTTGCAAGAAAACCAGTTTTGAGTTGACAAATACAACTTCATAAGTAGTATTTTTATAGTGTATCTATATCTTCTTTAAAAAACTCATTTCATTAATAACTATATTTATTTCATTGTCAGATGTTTAAAGTAGCAATTTAAGTTGAAATTTAAGTTTTTTTTTTGTAAGATTATTAATAAAAGGATTATTTCAAAATAATTTAAATACTTTTATTATATTAAGAATTTAGTTCTATTTCCACACTAAAAATGTGTTATAAATATATTTAATATTTAATATTTCATTCTTTCATTCTTAATATAATTTAAACTATATGAATTTTTAAAACTTCGATATTTAAATAGATCTTTTAAAATATCCTATATGAAAATAAAGAGGAGTGATATACATGAATAACTCACAAGATATATTTGGATTAACTTCAAGAATCAATAGTATGTTAAGTCAATTTACAAAAACAGATTGGAAAATTGTACAATTCATGAAAAATAATACAGAAAAATTTATAAATAATAGTACACAACAACTTGCTAGCGAAATAGGTATCTCTGATGCAAGCATAATTCGATTTGCTCAAAAAATTGGTTACTCTGGTCTTAGTGAGCTTAAATATACATTACAACGTGAACTAAATTATACCACAGAAAAAAAAGAAAAAAAAGGATATTCATTGTTATGTAATGAATACAAGCTTCTAACTGATTCTTTATTTTCCTTATTTAATCCAAACGAAATTGATTTATTGTGTGAAAAAATTACAAAATCATCTAGAATTTTTATTGTTGGGGTAGATACCAATACTTATATTTCAGGGTTACTTACACACAAATTTATGAATCTAGGCCTAAATTTTCAATCTATAACCACATATGATGCTTTGAAAATTTATTCTCAAACTTCTACTTCAAGTGATTTAATTATTGTGATAAGCTTATCTGGAAATCGCATAAAGCTTTCTAAATTAATGGAATGCTTCCATAAAAATAAAAGTTATATTGCTTTAATTTCAAATTATGAAAAATCTCTATGTTCTAGATATTCCGATTTAGTTTTCTTAATTCCCAAAACAAACTTATTAGAAAATAGTAATTCAATCTCAAGAGAAATATTAATATTACAACTATTTGACATATTTTTTTATAATATCATTTCTAAGAATACTTCCGTATATGAAAAATTTCTTGCAATATCATCATTTGCAAATGAAAATGATGACGATCGTAACCCATTAAGTAAATTGAAAGATTTATTATAACTATTAATATATGAGGAAATTGCATAATAAAATTGTTTATTAAATTTTGCATTTCCTCATATATTAACTTTCAATTCCATATAGTTTTTATATTCTTAACGAATATAAATTTAAAATTAAACTATCTCTATGACAATAATAGTAAAAGAACGAAGTTTATAGATACACCATTTTTTAAAAATACAACAATATCTTCGTCAACCTTTCTAATATTCTGATACATAATTTACTTCGAAAACTAATATTATAAGTAAAAATTGCTATATTTCTAATCACACAAAGCCTGACAAAAATAAAGATTCATCTTTTAAGCTATAATAATATTCTATTGTAATTATTTTTCATTTACAGCCTTTACAAATTCAAGAGCTTTCTCGTAGCTCACAATATTATGATATTCTTCATTTGGATTATCTGCGTAAGCATAGGAAACATTACTTACTGTGGTTGGATCCTTTCTCCAGATTTTGCATGAACTATGATATTGTAGGATGCCAGTCTCATCCATTAACCTTTTACAATTTAATGCATTTACTCCACTACCTGCTAATATCTCAATTTTATCTCCATATTTATTCTGAAGCTCAGATAATAGGTCTATAGCTTCTATAGCTTTAGGCTTTAATCCACTGGTCAATACCCTCTTAACGCCTAAATCTATGAGTGTCTCTATGGATTTATAGGGATCTTTCACACAGTCAAATGCTCTATGAAATATTGCATCTTTATTGTGCTTATCAAGTATATCAACTATTTTTTTATTCTTCACCTTATCTATCTCCCTATTTTCATCTAAACATCCAAAAGCAATACCTTCAATATCATATTCCACAATGAATTCTATATCTGATAGCATAGTATTAAATTCATACTCATTATAATAGAATCCAGCACCACGAGGTCTTACCATTACAACAATTGGAATCTGGCAGTTTTCTACCACCAGTTTAATAGTACCTATAGAAGGAGTAAGTCCTCCCATATGGGTACTATTATTAAGTTCTATTCTGTCGGCTCCTGCTCTTTGGGTAATTAAAGCATCCTCTAAACTATCACAACATATTTCAGCAATTCTTTCCAATTTCTTTTCTCCTTACATCTATAATATAGTTAGGCGTTTGCGAAACGCCAAAACCCGTATAAATACGGGATATTTTTTCATAAAATAATATAACTCCTCACCGATT
>NZ_JAIOUP010000025.1 GCF_019931165.1 Schnuerera sp. xch1 | reverse complement strand
ATGAAATATAGTTGACAACTAGAATATAGAAAAAGAGGCGTTTCATAACTTATAAATAAGTTATGAAACAGCCCCTTTTATATAACTTTATCTTCAGGAAACTTAACTTCTTTTTTAAGATCTTCAACAACTTCTTCTAATTCCATGGATCTAGATGCCTTTACTAAAATTATAGATTTTGGTGTGATAACTTTTTTCAAATTTATAATTAGTTGTGTCTTATTATCGCAGTGTATTATCTTGTCGTTTTCAAATTTGTTTCTTGCAGCTTCACCAATATATTTAGCTAGAGAACCAATTGTAAATATATAATCGATTTGACTTTCATCAATTTTTTCCCCAATTTTCTCATGCATTTTTACTTCATTTTCACCTAATCCTAGCATGTCACCTAGAACAACAATTTTTTGCTTATAGGTATCCATGTCATAAAGTGTATCTAAAGCTGCTAGTACACTATCAGGATTTGACTTATATGAATCATTTAATATAGTAAATCCTTCTGCATAGACTAATTCGTTTCTCATACCTGTTTTTTCAATATGATAAAAACCTTCTTGTATTAAATCAAAAGGTATGTCAAAATATCTGGCTACTACTATAGCTGCTGTAGCATTATACATATTATGCTTACCTAACATAGGCAAGAAAAAATTCTGCAAGCTAGGAGTATTTAACGTAAAGAAGATGTCATTTTTACCCATCATGTTCAACGTACATTGATAATCATTATGTTTCTCTGTCCCATAAGTTAACGTTTTATGTTTAATATCATAATTTTTCAATTCTTTTTTTAATATAGGGTCATCTCCGAAATATATAAATAATCCATTCGGATTCAATCCTTCTAAGATCTCTAGCTTTGCTTTAGCCACATTTTCTTTGGTCAATAAGTCTTCTAAATGAGCTTCACCTATACTGGTTAAGATAGCTATGTCCGGTTTAACAATAGAGGTCAATGTGGATAATTCTCCAAATTTGTCAGTGGCCATTTCGACAACAGCTATTTCTGTATCTTCACTTAATTTGAGAATTGTAAGTGGGACTCCAATAAGATTATTCAAATTACCCATTGTTTTCTTTGTATTATATTTAGTGTTAAGCAAACTTGCTACAATATCTTTGGTAGAAGTTTTCCCATTGCTTCCAGTTATGCCTACTATTTTAATATCAAGTTGATTTCGATATTCTTTAGCTAGTTGTTGAAGAGCCAATAAGGTATCATCTACTAATATAAAAGGGAAATTCATATTTATACTAGGTAAAGGTTCATTTTTATTCCATAATGTGGCTACTGCTCCCTTATCAATCACCTGTTTAATAAATTTGTGACCATTAAAATTTTCTCCTGTTAAGGGAACAAATAATTGATCTTTTTTTATTTTTCTAGAATCTGTAGATACACCTTTTACGTAAATATTATTATATTCTTCTCTTAATCCGTGACCATTGGTCATGAATTGTATATCTTTTAAAGAACGCTTTATCAATTTTTTCACCTCGTTCTTAGTATGGACTTCTTTTGTTCATATCTTTCAAAAGCTAGACTTATTAATTCTTCAATTAATTCAGGGTAGGTAGTTCCATCGGTAGCTTTCCACAATACAGGGGTCATGCTTACTGCTGTAAATCCAGGCATTGTATTTACTTCATTTATAAGTATTTCATTATCATCAGTTACGAATATATCAACTCTTGCAAGGCCATGACAGTTAAGTATCTTAAAGGCTTTAACAGCTAATTCTCTAACTTTATCACTTACTTCTGGTGCTAATCTAGCAGGTATTACTGGAATTATTTTTCCATCAATATATTTAGCATTATAGTCAAAGAAAGGTCTTTCCATAATAAATTCTCCTGGAACTGAAACTTTAGGATCATCATTTCCAATAACAGATATCTGCATTTCTCTAGCTATTACTTCTTCCTCTACAATTATTTTGGTATCATATTTGAATGCTTCTTTAAAAGCCTCTTCAAGCTCTTCATAATTTTCTACTCTGTTTATACCTACACTAGAACCTAAATTAGCAGGTTTTACATAATAAGGATATTTTAGTTGTTCTTCAACCTTTTTATAGACTTTTTTCTCATCTTCTTTCCACCTATGTAGTCTGATAGAAACATATTTTGTTTGAGGTAGGTTGTGTTTTGAAAATACATCTTTCATTATCACCTTGTCCATACCTACTGAAGAAGATAAAACTTCATTTCCAACATAGGGTACATCTATTAATTCTAAAAGTCCTTGGATAGTTCCGTCTTCTCCATTTGTACCATGTATTGCTGGAAAAATAATACTTTTTTCATCGTCTTTAAATATTTCCATTAAAAATTTGCCTATGGATGTAGATATTGAATCTTTAGACTCAACCTGTAATTCATCTACGCTTTTTATTTCCTTTTTCAATAATCCTAAGCTACACCAAATGCCTTCTTTTGTTATAAACACTGGATATACATTATATTTATTTTTGTCTAAAGCATTTAAAATAGCTGAAGCGCTTTTTAAAGACACTTCATGTTCTGCTGATTTTCCACCTAAAAGTACATAAACATTTGTTTTCATTTTATTCCTCCCCATAAGGTTATCACTTTACAATCAAATACTTTAAAAAATGTTTTATATGTTTTCATTTAAATTATTATTGTCCATATACTAATTATATACCAAAAATGCTATCACATTAAATTTTAATTATCAATAGGAATTTACAGGTTTTAATATTTTTAAATCTAGAGAAGTCAAACATTTTTAACACGGCCTTTGAAATATTTGGAATGAAATCACTCCCTTCCAATCTTTGTACAAAGATTAGAAGGGAGTTTTACATAGTTGCGGTTTATCTAGATCCGCAGACTCTGTTTATTAAGTTTAGAAAATTCTTATAGCTTATCTTTTCAATATCCTCCTTTGAGAAACCCCTTTCCTTTAGCTTTTTTAGTAAATTGGGAGCTCTAGATATATCTTCTATTCCTGGTGTGCCTCTATATGAATCTTCTATAAATGTATTAGATGTGTCCTCCTCCAGATATTCAAAGAAGTCAAATCCAAAAGCTACATGGTTAATACCTATTAATTCGACTATATGCTCAATATGGTTTATTAGGCAGTCTACATTTCTCTTATCCTTGTCCACATGAATAAATTCATTAAAAGCATTAATTCCTATTAATCCATTGCTTTCTCCTATGGCTTTTATCTGCTCATCAGTAATATTCCTAGGTACATTACATAGAGCTCTTGCATTTGAATGGGATGCTATAATAGGTTTTGTTGCTATATCATATATATCCCAAAATGTCTTATTGTTTGCATGAGACACATCAAGAATTATACCCAAATTCTCTATTACCTTCACAGCCTCTTTCCCTACATTAGTTAGTCCTCTATTCTTATCTCCTCTAGCTCCTGTCCCAAAGGCATTTTGTTCATTCCAAGTTAAGCTTATTTGTCTAAATCCAAGCTGATATAGAGTATATATACCTTCCACATCCTTTCCGAGAGGGCTAATCCCTTCTAACCCTAATAAAACCGCCAACTTCCCTTCATCTATAGCCTTATAAAAATCTTTCGTGTTATAAATGACCTTTAGAATATCTTGATTTTCCCAAATTTCAGCAGACATATACTTTACACTTTCCTCAAACCTTTCCTTAGGTCTTTCATCATGAGGAGGGTCAATCCATACTATAAAGGTACCTCCTACTATTCCACTTTTTTTAAACCTATCCAGATGATATCTTTTAATTATATCTCTTTCTCCTAGGCTTCTCTTCACTGTCACATCTGTCCATATGTCTCCATGTATGTCTATTAACATAGTTCACCTCCAAAATTTAAAGGGCACAAGGTATGTGCCCTATGTTATAGAAGCTGTAAAAGATTACCCATGAATATTCCTAGATAGTTGCCAATTACATATCCAAAAATTCCTGCTAATATAATTGGTCCTATTAACTTATTCCAGCCTTTAGCAATTGCCATTGCAGCTGCTGTAGTTGGGCCACCTATATTAGCATTTGAAGCCAATAGTATATCTTCTAGGTTGAATTTAAATAACTTTCCTAGTATAAAAGATATTATCATATTTATTATAACAATTATAGCTGTAAATAATAGAAGCAGTGGTGCTCTGGTAAGTATTAATTGCAGCGATGCTGGTACTCCTATAACAACTAGGAATATATAGATTAAAAAGGTTCCAATTTCCTGTGCACCATGAATATTACTCATGAAATTTGGTGCAAAGGTAGCCAAAAGCATAGTTATTGTAGTTATTAATAAATACTCATTGCCCAGAAAACCATTAAGTAAGTTTAAGAAGAAGTTTCCAGTAGGTATTACACTGCCTAAATAGTTTGCTATTTCTGTAGATATCCATACTATTACAAAGGACATTGCTACTCCAAAAGCAATATCTCTTAAAGATATCTCCTTTCTTCCCCAGTACTGGGCAGCTAATGTTTCTCCTTCTTCAACATCAACTTTTCCTTCTATTTCATCTACATGGGGGTGACTAAACTTCTTTCTAAAGAGATTAATTGAAGGAATTGCCAATAGTACAAAGAAATATAGTGCCATAAGTAAATTATCGGCAACTACTAGAGCAGAAACCCATTCTGCATCAGTGCCAAAAGACTGCGCCATAGCAGCAAAGTTTACTCCACCTCCAATATATGAACCAGTCATCATTGCAGCCATCCTATAAAGATCTGGGATGTGATTTCTAAGAAGAATAAAAGATATAAAAACTCCCACAAGGGTTCCAACTGAGCTTAATAAGAACATTATTAATATTCTACCGCTTTCTCGCCATATCTTTTTGATATTAGCATTAAATAGCAATAAAGGTATTCCCAAAGGTACAACATAGCCCCATACATTGTCATAAGTAGGCGCATCTGTAGGTATTATTCTGATATTAGCAAGAAACATTGCAAGTACTAATCCAATAATTGCACCAGTTATCTTTGAAGCCCACTTATAAGTTTGCTCTAAGTAAATACTGATTGCTGTAATACTAACTAAAATTGCCCATAATGCCCAAGTGTTATCGGGACTAATCAATGAAATCATTATTATTCCCTCCTTTTCTTTTTTTACTACTATTATTATACATTGTATTTAATGAATAACTAATATATTAAATATTTTTTTAATATATTGAATATCTTAATGCTGTCACCTTTGTGTTAAAATCTATATAGGGAATAGAAAATTTATAGAGACAAAGCAATGGATATAAATATCGGAGAAATGGGGTATTTTTTATAAAATAATATAACTTCTCACCGGTTTATGTAATATTATCGTTTTTTAATCTTTCTAAATCGTATATATTAAGGAAACAATGTAAATATTAATAACTTAGAATAAATTTTCATTCTAAGTTATTTTTGTTTTCATATAATTTTATAAGACCTGAAGAGGAGGAATAAATGATGATTATTAATCTACAGAATGAGAGAATAAAAAGAAAGACACAAAAAACTTTCAATAAAATAGGATTACATAGTGATGGCAGAGATTATAAAGAAAAATTAATAAAGATTCTCCAAAGTTCAAAAAATAAATTAAATATTATTGAAAATTTATATAATGACTTTTCAAAGAATGTGATTGAAGAAGAAAATAGTTTATTATTTCTTACATTTCTAATACAAAACTTGCAAAAGATTATAACAGCAATAGAGAGTAGTAGAGAAGATCCTATTGACGAAGATGAGTTAGAGATTATTATGAAATATTTAAATAAATTAAAGATAAGGATGCTCAATACTTATATTAGAGATAATTATATTAATAGTTAATCGTATATAGTAAAAAAGCTTATGCTATGTGAACACCACCATAAGCTTTACTATACTAAAGTATTCCTAGATAATGTCCTATATTAGCTTTTTCATCTATAATACCATTTATATTTGGTGTCTTAGAACTCATGATAACAGTAACACCTGGACCATGACCTGATTTAATACAATCACTATGAACTATTACTCCTATAGACACAGAGCCTTTTAAATATTGACGACCGTTATTGTTATCGCAATCTCTTAATAGTACTAAATCACCAAACTTAAGCTTGTCTATTCTAAATTCTTTATTTGCATTTTTGTCTCCAGTCATTATATCGTAGTCTCCAGAATAGGCAGTAGCACTTCCTATACCAGAACCCATTAAATAAGCAGGTATTTCTGTTACTACTGGAATTTCTAAAATGCTTTTATTATTTTCCTTTATATTTAATTTTTCAAATAGATCAGGATCTATATTCATACACTTTATATCATTATGTCCTTCTATAGCCAAACCTTGACCATAGGCTTTTACAAGTATTGTGTCTCCAATAGTCATATTTTCGAGATCGCTTTTCTTGAAATATATCAATGTATGGTCTATTCCTCCATGCATACCTGTTACAAAACCCTTAGTTCCTCTAGCTTCACCTGAAACTACTTTTGCTTCATTTCCTATACAGGATAAAAGCATTAGGGCTTTGTTTTCTGCAGTATCATTATTTTTAATGCTTACTCCAGGTTCAACATGATCAGCTACCCATTTCATACAGGAATCTCCTATTTGAATATTGTAGCAAATGCCTCCAGTTGCAGGAAGTATGTGGGCTGATCCTTCTCTGTCGATTCTATACGGATTATTAGAGGTAATTGGACTATGTATTTTGCCTTGTACAGATTGCATAACAAGTCTATCCTTATTTGTCTTAATCATAAAAAACCTCCTCCCATAACATAAAAATTTATCTCACTTAAAATAATTGAATATAGCTAATTCAGCTATTTTATTGATAATTAAGATTAACGGTATGCCTATGGAGAACTTAGTTTTGTTTGTCTTATGTTTAAACATTATCATTCCTAATAGTGCTCCAATGGAGCCACCTACTAAAGCTAAAACTATTAATGATATTTCACTAATCCTCCAACCATTCTTTCTAGCCTTAAACTTATCTATCATAAATGCTGAAAATGATATCAAGTTAATTACCAGTAAGTATATTAAAAAGACTATTTCATTATTATTATAATTTGATAATATGTTCATATTAAAACCTCCCTTTATCAATGTTTTGGCTATATTATAAACTTTAATTAAAGTTTATAATATATTGTTACTTTTCTAATAGTTTTGAACTGTCCTTAATGCTTAATTCTATTTTATTTTATCGACTAATTCAATAAATTTTTCTATATCTTTTTGAACTAATCCTAAAGAGTTTCTAAAGAAATCTGATGAATGAATGTCTATATCTATTATCTTAGCTACATCCACAATATTGTTTTTGCCGATAGCACGAAGGAAATCATCATTTGCTTCAATTCGTTTACAGAAAGAGAATGCTCTTTTCTTCTTTCAAACAATTCTTTTTCAAATATAAATCTACTATATATATCTACTATAACTTGACCTGCATCCTGAATAGATGTTTCTAATATATTGAGCTGTTCTTCTTCTGTGGATTCATTTAATAATATAATACAGTGAATAAGAAATAAATTCAATAATTATATTTAGTAGCACGAAATACTATTGTCTCCGATTTACCAATTGCTTTAGTAAAACTCTTGTTATATTTTCCTTGCAAAAAAGCCATATTACATATATACTAGAAAAGTTAGAAATACTAGGAGGAAGAACAAGGAAGGATGTAAAAATTAATGAGAGAGACAAAATTTAAGGAGATAAACCTATCTACGGAAATATATAGGGCTGTAGAAGATATGGGATTTGAGGAGATGACACCTATACAGTCTCGAGCTATACCCAATTTATTAGAGGATAAAGACATTATTGGTCAAGCTCAGACGGGAACTGGGAAAACTGCTGCTTTTGGAATACCAATGATTGAGAAATGTGAAGGTGAAGATAGGGTTTTACAGGGTATTGTGTTGTGCCCGACAAGAGAGCTTTCTATTCAAGTTGCCGAGGAGATAAAAAGATTATCAAAATATAAAAAGGATATATTTGTTCTACCTATATATGGTGGGCAACCTATTAATAGACAGATAAAGGCTTTAAAAAAGGGAGTTCAAATAGTAACTGGAACTCCAGGAAGAGTTATAGACCATATAAAGAGGAAAACTTTAAAGCTAAATAACATAAAAATGATAGTATTAGATGAAGCTGATGAGATGTTTGATATGGGATTTAGAGATGATATAGCATTTATCATAGATAAAATGCCAAGACAAAGACAAACCATCTTTTTTTCTGCAACTATGCCTAAAAAGATAGTCGATTTTGCTAAGAAATATCAAAATAATCCTGAGATAATAAAGGTAGTGCATAAGGAATTAACTGTACCAAGGGTAGAACAGTATTATTTTGAATTGAAAGAACATATGAAGATTGAAATATTATCTAGACTTATAGACATATACAACCCTAAACTTTCATTAGTATTTTGTAATACTAAGAAAAAAGTTGATGAATTGACCATAGAATTACAAGGTAGAGGTTATTTTGTCGATGGACTTCATGGAGATTTAAAACAATCTCAAAGAGATAAAGTAATGTCTAAATTTAGAAATGGAAATATTGATATTCTAGTGGCTACAGATGTAGCAGCAAGAGGTATAGATGTAGACGATGTGGATATAGTTTTTAACTATGATGTGCCCCAAGATAATGAATATTATGTCCATAGAATTGGTAGAACCGCTAGAGCAGGAAGAGAAGGAATGGCAATTAATTTAGTAGTAGGCAGGGAAAGATATAGGATTAAAGATATTGAGAAATATACAAAAACTAAGATTAGAAGGAAAGATCTTCCTACACTAAAAGATATTAAAGATAGGCAAAGTGACATACTATTGGAAAATATAAAAGAGGAAATAGATAGAGGACAATTGGGCAAGTATGAAAAAATACTCAATGTTTTATTAGAGCAAGATTACAGTTCTTTTGATATAGCAGCTGCTCTATTAAAATCTTATTTAAAAAATGATCGATTAGATAAGCATAACAAATTAGATGCAATAGATTATGGAGGAACAGGTATCAATGCAATGACAAGAATATATATCAATGTTGGAAAAAGAAAAGGTGTGAGACCAAGACATATATTAGGAGCAATAATGGGAGAAACAAATATACCTAGAAAAGCTGTAGGAGATATTGATATGTATGATAAATTTACTTTCGTCGAGGTTCCCGATGAATATTCCAATAAGGTGATAAAAAAATTAAATGGAAAGAGAATAAAGGGTGTAAAAATAAAAGTTGAATTAGCTAATAAAAAGAATATTTAGAGAACAAAGGCCATATCAAAATTTCTAATTGATATGGTTTTTCTATTGATTCAATTTGGTGATTCTTTAAAGATTAAACATTAAACATTAAACATAAAACTAGCTACTATTTAACTATTAAAATTTTTATTTTTCATAATTATTTCAAATTTTGATTTAGGTCAAAGTATTATGATTTAATATTTTCTATAATAAAGGTACAGAATAAATAAAACAATATTAAAAGGAGGATTTTATAATGGCAACAAAAACTTATAAACTAGAAACATTAACATGCCCATCTTGCATGGCAAAGATTGAAGGTGCTTTGAAGAAAACTGAAGGTATAGAGAAATCAGAGGTATTGTTTAATTCTAGCAAGGCAAAAGTGACATTTGATGAATCAGTGGTAAATGCTGAAGATATAAAGGATGTAATTGAAAGGTTAGGCTATAGAGTATTAAAGGTTAAATAGATTTTTTAGGAGGGGGGAATGTAGTGAGAATAACTAAAGGGAAGAGAGTTATAATATCTGGAGTATTTATTGTAATATCTTTCATATTACAACGTACAGATTTAAGTGAATGGTATGCAAATATATTTATGATAGCTGCAGCTATTGTAGCAGGATTACCAATAATAAAAAATGCTGTTTCTTCACTAAGATATAAGATTTTAGGTATAGACGCATTGGTAACCATCGCTGTGATCGGTGCTCTGTTCTTAGGGGAATATTGGGAAGCTGCAGCAGTAACCTTCCTATTTATGCTAGGAGATTATCTAGAATCCAGAACATTGGAAAAGACCAGGTCATCAATCAAAGCATTATTGGATTTAGCACCAGATGAGGCTAGAATCATAAAGGATGGGAAAGAAGTATTGATTTCACCAGATAAAGTAGAACAAGGGGATATCGTAATAGTAAAACCAGGAGAGAAAATTTCAGTCGATGGAACTATTATAGAAGGGAACGCCTATATAAACCAATCAGCCATTACGGGAGAATCAATTCCAGTGGATAGAAAAGAAGAGGATACAGTGTTTTCTGGAACAATTATCGAGTCAGGATACTTAAAGATTAGAGCGGATAGAGTAGGTGATGATACTACCTTTGCTAGAATATTGGAAATGGTAGAGGAAGCTCAAGACAAAAAAGCTAAGACTCAAAAATTCTTAGAGGTGTTTTCCAAATACTATACTCCTTCTATAATAGTACTTTCAATACTACTATTTATATTTACCAGAGATTTAGTATTATCCATCACATTATTAGTAATAGCATGTCCAGGTGCCTTAGTAATTTCCACACCTGTTTCGATAGTAGCAGGAATTGGAAATGGAGCTAAACATGGAGTATTAGTAAAAGGTGGAGAAATAATGGAGGATTTGGGGAAAACAAAAGTACTAGCATTTGATAAGACTGGAACCTTAACAGAAGGGAAGCCTAAAGTTACAAAAGTCAAATCCTTTGAGATGAATGAAGATGAACTATTGAAAATAGCAGCAATTGGAGAAAGCTATTCTGAACATCCACTGGCTAAAGCAATTATTTCTTTTGCAGAAGAAAAATTTGGGAAGTTAAAGGAAACTACAGAGAAAGCTGACATCGTTACAGGACAAGGACTTAAGGTTAAAGTTCAAGGTAATGAATATTTAATAGGTAACAGAAAATTATTACGAGAAAATGGGGTATCAATAACTGAAGGAGAAAACTATATAAGGGACGAAGAAGAACATGGTCAGACAGTAGTTATTGTAGCAACTAAGGGGAAAATGTTAGGGGCTATATCCATAGCTGATACTATACGAGAAGATGCAAAAGAACTTATAAAGGATTTGAAAAAACAAGGCATAAAAAAAGTAGTAATGTTAACTGGAGATAATGAAAGAGCGGCATCAGCCATATCAAAGGAATTAGGAATTTATGAATATTATGCAGAACTTCTACCAGAAGAGAAGGTTCAGGCTCTAGAAACATTGCAAGAGAAATATGGACCTACTGCCATGGTAGGAGATGGTGTAAACGATGCACCCGCATTAGCCTCAGCTGATTTAGGTATAGCCATAGGAGGTGCTGGAGCAGATGTGGCCATGGAGACGGCTGATGTGGTATTGATGTCCGATGAGATAAAGAGACTATCCTATGCTATAGGATTAAGCAGGGCTACTGTAAGGAATATAAAACAAAATATCTATTTTGCAGTATTCATTGCGGCAGTACTTCTATTAGGAGTATTGGGCAAAGTAGTATTTATGTCTTCAGGAATGTTGATACATGAATTAAGTGTATTATTGGTAATAATAAATGCTGTAAGATTATTAGGCTATGGAGAAAAAAGGTAAATTAAAATAAAATTATTTATTGTCCAATATGTGGGTATTATAAGGGATAACAAGATTATGAGGTGATAAATTTGAGTGAATTGATCAACAATAGAGAACATAGAAAGAAAATGGTGAAGGAAGTAATCAAAGAACTCCATAAAGGGGCCACTGTAGATGATGTAAAGGGTAAATTTGCAGAAGCTATAAAAGGGGTTTCCCCATCTGAGATAACTGCCATAGAGGGGCAATTGGTGAAGGAAGGTCTGCCAGTAGAGGAGATCCAACGATTATGTAACGTTCATGCTGCAGTATTTAAAGGTTCTATTGAAGAGATACACCATCCTGATCAGGTACCAGGTCATCCAATATATACTTTAAGGGAAGAAAATGAAGCCATAAAAAAATATATTGAAGAACACATAAATCCAAATTTAGAAAAATTTAAGGAAGAAGATAGCAAGGAAAATATAAATAGTTTAAAACAGGATATTGATCTATTATGGGATATTGATAAACACTATAGTAGAAAGGAAAATTTAGTATTCCCTTACTTAGAAAAATACGAGATTATAACGCCTCCTAAGGTAATGTGGGGAGTAGATGATGAAATAAGAACTATGTTAAAAGAAATAAAGTTGATGCTTACAGATTATAGAGGCAATAAAGATGAAGTTGTTGAAAAAGTTGAAAATGTTGTATATGAAATAAATGAAATGGTATATAAGGAAGAAAAGATACTATTTCCTATGGCTCTTGAAACCCTATCTGAAGATGAGTGGATTAGTGTCTATAATGATAGTGATGAGATTGGTTATACATTAATTGAGCCTCAAACTGAATGGGAAGTAAAAAGAGCAATAACGACTAAAGGAGAAACTGTTTCAGAAGAAGGAAGTATAAAGTTTGAAACAGGAGTTTTATCCATTGAAGAACTGGAATCCATGTTAAATACTGTGCCTGGGGATATGACGTTTATAGATAAAGATGACGTAGTAAAATACTTCTCTCAAGGAAAGGAAAGAATATTTGCCCGTACCAAGACCGTTATAGGCAGAACTGTACAGAACTGTCACCCTCCAGCTAGTGTACATGTAGTGGAGAAGATACTAGAAGATTTTAAATCGGGTAAAAAGGATGAAGAAAGTTTCTGGATTAAGATGGGAGATGTATATGTATATATTAGATATTTTGCTGTAAGGGATAAGAATGGAGAGTATTTAGGAACACTAGAGTTTACTCAGAATATCAAGCCTATACAGGAAATTGAAGGAGAAAAGAGATTATTATCTGAATAAGTTAAGTAGATTATCATTTTTCGCTGTTGCTCAGAATGATAATGTTAAAGCCAGACAGATGTCTGGCTTTAACATTACTTTATAATTTCTTTACAAATTTTCTTCCATATTCCTTACATCGTTCTACAGAATCTTCATCTGGCTGCCAAAGTACTCTTATTCCATCATCTACTACTTCCAATTTAGATTCTTTTAGTCCTTCAGTAATTATTTTAACAGATTCCCCACCCCAGCCGTAGGAACCGAAGGCTGCAGCTTTTTTATTTTTAAATCCAATTCCCTTTATCATTCCTAAAAGTCCTGAAGTTGCATGCATTATGCTCCTGTTGACTGTGGAGCAACCAATTAGCATTGCTTTGGACTTAAATAGTTCCGTTATTACATCATTTTTATCAGAAGTAGCTGAATTATATAGTTTGACAGACACATCATTATCAACAGATTTTATACCGTCTGCAATTGCTTCAGCCATTTTTCTGGTAGCATGCCACATTGTTTCATAGACTATTGTAATCTGATTCTCTTGATATGCATCTGCCCATTTCAAATACTTCTCAATTATTTGCGTTGGATTGTTTCTCCATATGACACCGTGACTTGTAGCTATCATATTAACAGGAAGATTGAAATCTAACACTTCCTTTATCTTATTTGTCACAAGGGGGCTAAAAGGGGTTAATATATTTGCATAGTATTTTATAGCCTCCTGATACAATTCTGCTTGGTCAACTAAATCGTTATATAGTTTATCAGAAGCGTAGTGCTGACCAAAGGCATCGTTACTAAACAGTATACTTTCACCGGTCATGTAGGTAAACATGCTATCTGGCCAATGAAGCATTTTAGCTTCAATAAATATTAGCTTATTATCCTTACCAATTTCTAGTTCGTCTCCAGTCTTTACCGTTTCAAAGTTCCAATCTTGGTGGTAATGAGCCTTTAGTATTTTAGCACCATTAACGGTACAATAGATTGGTACGTTTGGTATTTCCTTCATAAGTAGTGGTAATGCCCCGCTATGGTCTACTTCCCCATGGTTAGCTACTATGTAGTCTATTTCATTTAAGTCTATTTCTTTCTTTAAATTCTCTACAAATTCCTCTGCAAAAGGTTCCCATACGGTGTCTATAAGGACAGTTTTATCATCGTGGATCAAATAGGAATTATAGGATGAACCTCTATGAGTGGTATATTCTTCTCCGTGAAAATTTCTCAGTTCCCAGTCTATTTTCCCTACCCAAGTAACTTTGTCAGTTATTTTTATTGCCATATTACTGCCTCCTATGTTTTTAAAATGTGAACATCTATATTATTACCTAAAAGTATTACAATTACCATTAAAATTTCTATTTAGGATATAAGCTAAAGTAAATTTCTCAGATTTTCTTTCGACAACAAAATGATTCTTCTATGGCCCATTAACTTTATCCAGCCTTTTTCTTGAAAGTAAGATAGTTTTCTACTCAATGTTTCCTGACTCATACCTATATATGAAGCTAAATCTCTTTTACTTGTATCGAGTACAACCTCTCCTCGTTCATTGACTAAGTTTAAAAGCACTTGAGCAATTCTAGTTTCCACATTATTGATACCTAAATTTTCAATTAGAGTTTCAGCTTTTTCCAATCTAGTGCTTAATTCTTCCAATATCTTAAAAGCTATAGCGGGATACTTGATCATAAGGGTCTTTAACTTTTCTCCATCAATAATACAAACTGTAGTGTCATCTAATACTTCTGCATTGTTGATCATGGGTGCATCACTAAAAAGAGATAGTTCTCCCATAAAATTTCCTGGACCTAGGACTCTAATGATTTGTTCCTTCCCAGAGCTGGAAAGTCTGGTTATTTTAACCTTACCTTCATGTATTACAAATAGTTGTTTCTTTCTTTCTCCAGCTAAATAAACCATTTCACCCTTTTTATATGTATTGCTAACTGTGATCTTAGCGATTTCCATCATCTCGTCAGAAGTCAAAGTGCTAAATATTGGGACTAGCTCAATACAAGTTTTAGCAGTCATAATGTTCACTCCGTTTCTCTCTGTAGATAAAATACTATATATTATATTACCCAGACTTTAATTGTGGTAACATATAATAGTATATAACAATTTTTGATAGAGGAGTCAATTAAATGTGGGGAGATAAAAGATATCATACTTTAAATTATGAATTAAGAAAAATATTTGGGCAAAAGGTAATAAAATTATCCTTAGATGGAGGTTTTACTTGTCCTAATAGGGATGGGACAATTGGTAGAAGAGGATGTATATTTTGTGGAGAAGAAGGTTCTGGAGAGTTTGCCGGTTCACGAGCTTTGGATATAAATGAGCAGATTAAAGAACAGAAAGAGTTTATGTCAAATAAATGGGACACAGATAAATATATTGCTTATTTTCAAAACTTCACCAATACCTACTCTTTTTGTGAGGACTTGAAAGAGAAATATTATTCTGCTCTATCAGAAGAAGGTATCGTAGGGTTGGCTATAGCAACAAGACCTGATTGCTTGTCAGAAGAAGTTTTACACCTTTTAGATGAGATAAACAAAAAGACTTACCTTTGGATAGAGTTGGGACTTCAGACAATACACGAAAGAACAGCCAAGTTTATTAGAAGAGGTTATCCTTTGAAAGTTTATAGCGAAGCTATAAAAGAATTAGGGAAAAGGGGTATAAAGGTGGTCACTCACTTGATATTTGGACTTCCCACTGAATCCAGAAGAGATATTTTGGATTCAATTAAGTATGTAGCTGATACAAATACTTGGGGAGTAAAATTTCACCTATTATATATACAAAAGGGAACGGATCTTTATAATTATTATATAAAAAATCCTTTTCATCTATTGAACAGGGATGAATATATACCTTTAGTAGTGGATGGGTTAGAACTTTTACCTAAAAATATGGTAATCCATAGAGTAACGGGGGATGGAAAAAGGGATTTATTATATGGGCCTAGGTGGAGCTTAGATAAGTTGAAAGTATTATCTGGAATCGATAGGGAATTAAAGACAAGAAATTCATACCAGGGCAAGAAATATGGATTAACTTTTTAACACCTATATTCCTTTCTGCATATTATATATTGCAGAATAAAATATATGTAGAAAGGTGATTAACATGAACGAAAATTATAATATAGAACAAAGATGCCCTCAAGGAAGCTTTTCTTATACAATTAGAGCAGGGGATACTCTATTTGTATTAGCTCAAAGATTTAACACTACCGTATCAGCTATTCAACGATTAAATCCAGGAATTGATCCAAATAATCTTCGAGTTGGACAGATAATATGCATACCTGGAACTATGCAACCACCTTGTCCAAATGGATTTCTTTATACTATAAGAGCTGGAGATACATTCTTTATATTAGCACAAAGATTCGGAGT